>NZ_JBIOTA010000003.1:0-4312 GCF_051715045.1 Enterococcus sp. AZ063 | reverse complement strand
ATCAATGCTCTCCTTTTATAGACATGCTTTTATAAGTATATTATACCTATAAAAGCATGTCAAAACAGACAAAACCATGCCTATAAACAGACAAAACCATGCCTATAAACAGACAAAACCATGCCTATAAACAGACAAAACCATGCCTATAAACGTCTGTACCCTTTGGGAGAGTAAGGCTACAGACGACGGTAAAGAGGTTTAAAAAGAGGTTTAAAAAGAGATATAAAAAGAGGGGGCCAAAATTTCCCGCCTAAAATTCACTCCTTTTTTCTCCAAACAGGTTCGCGAATTTTCCTAAACTGGGAAAACAGCTCCCTACGTTCGCTGAAAAGGTGTGATCGCTACGCTCTCACATTTTACCTGCGCAGTCGCCTTCGCTCCTTTGCCAAACCCGTTGAACAAAGAGGGCTTTATAAGGCTCTGAGCGCTCGTCTAATCCGTTCTAAGACAATCTTGGATAAAATCCCTTATCTTGTTTCAAAAGCGCCTTACAGGCGGTCAGGGCAAGCCCTAACAACCCTAAAACTTCTTAGACACCTATAATAGCCGATCTGAGACATTTTACTCTCTGGGTAATACAAATTGCCAAAAAACAATATAAAACGCCTTAAATCGAATTCTACACCCCTTTACAGCGATTCTGAAGCTTATTATGCTTTTTCTGTAAGCTTTCGGAGATTTAACCTTGTTCCAGTGACCCCATATTCAAGAATGGCTGAAAATCGCTTTAAAAATAACGGGAATTATAAAATAAAAAAACTAAAATCGACCGTTGACAACGCTTTCATATTCTTGTTAAAATAATCACATGATAAGAAAACGTTATTTTAAGGAGTGATTATGATGAAAGCAAAGCTTTTGAAAGTTGTTACAGGATTATTTTTAATTAGCATTTTGGTTGGTTCTAGTGTCCCTCTTAGAGTTTTTCCTTTTAACGACGTTACAGCAGAAGCTGCAAGTACAAGATATAAGCATAATCATACTTCGTATACTTGTTATAAAATGAGTTATTATGTTACTCCTGCTAAATGTAAATCGTTAAGCTCTCAAACTAAAAAATTGAATACTATTAGTGCAATTACTAATTTTATTGGATTAACTGGATTAACTCCTGGAATAGTTTCGTTAGTTTTTGGTTCTGCGGTTGATGCAAATCAAGTCTTTGTAAATGCTGCAAAGAGGGGCAAAGGTGTACAATTAACCTATATTGCTCACTTTAGTAATATCTCAACCGACACTTATAGTACAAATCATAACTATGTAATAAAATAGTCTTGGGGGTGATTGTATGCCATTAACAAAAATTTCTTTGTTTATTGCAATAATATTGGGTATTTGCTTATATTTTATTTTGTCACCGTCGGATTTTTTTTCTTATTTCACCATACCATCGGTTATTATTGTGAATGTGATAAGAATTTTTGAAAAAAAGAAATGCGAAAAATATGTTCAACATAATTAGGCAACGTGTTATTTTTACCAAAGTTGACATAATGTACAGTAACCCAAGTAGCCCCTGTACCAGTCGATACAGGGGCGCTTTTTGTGATTTGTGATTGGTCTACCTGAAAGGCACCAAGAAAAAGTTGATTTTCCGCTGTTTCCTTTTCTGCTTGTTTGTGAATTTTTAAGACCTGATTTTTCCAGTATTGTTATTTTTAGGTGGATTTTTTATACTCTTTTATGCTCTTTTTTTTGAGAATTACTTTTGAAAAGTAACGAAAAGTCATGAAGATCATTTCTCTTCTCTTATTTGAAAGGACGGTTCAAACTAGCCGCCCTTTTTTGTTTTATCTATTTGGTTCTATGTTTCATCTATGTATACCTGGTCAAAGCGTTTTTGTTCAATTTGTTTTAGTTCGTCGATATAGCGAGCCAATTCTTCATGGCTGGCATATTTTTTCGCCCATGTTTTTCCATTGGAGCGATAGACTTGGCCTCTTCTTCTTTCTCGAACCATCCGTTTTTTCTCATGCTCTTCTTCTGTTTCAAACCCCCAATAGGTATATAGATTTTCTTGGTAGTTCGCAACAGCTGCTCGTTGCGATTGTTTTGTTTTCATTCGTTCTCTCCTTTGAAAATCTAATTACTGTAATTATAACAAAGAGGAACAGTTTTGCCAGGAAAATCAAAAAATCTTTAACGTTAAAGTAACGTTTTCTGACGCAAAAGCAACGTTATGGTAACGTTAAGTTAACGGAAAAGTAACGTTATTTGCCTTTGTGTTGTACCCATAAAAATCACCTTGCACTGCAGGGAACAGACGAAGTCTGGGTACAGATTTCCCTTATGCTCTTTTCTAAAAACTGCCGTTTGCTTGTTTCTGGCATTTTTGAAACGAAGGGGATTGGGGATCTCCCAAAATAAATTCAACGAGTGGCGCGATTTTTTTGAGCGCCGCATTGAATTTTTTGCAAGCATGGCAAGTGGGGACACACTTGCGAATTTTTTTATTTTGGGAGACCCCCCAATCCCCGTTTTTTGCATTTTCAAAAAAGCATTATCTAATTACTGTAATTAGCTCGTGTACAGTTCCAGTGCTCCCTGAGAGAAACATAAAGCTCAAGAAAGAAAAATGCAAATCTAATTACTGTAATTAGATTTGCATAGCTCATTTTTCACCAGGGTCGTCAAGCGTGTGAAAAATTCACTTCGCTCATGTTTTATTTGTTCCAAGCGAAGATCAGTAAAGTTAATGCAAGAGCATAAGACAAAAAGGGGGACGAAATCGTCCCCAACCCGACAGTGTCGGGCTTTTTGCGTGTGTCATGAAATTGGTCGTTTTCACCCTTTAGGGGGCGAAATCACAAAATAGGTGACACGAATATTCTAAAGGGTGACGCTTTTCACCGATTAGGTGCCAGCTTTTTTTACTGTTTCCAAATTTGCCACCATTTTTTTTCTGTCGATCGTTCGTTGCTTGATTCGTTCTCTTCATGAACAGGTTCGACTTCATTTTCAACCGTTTCTTCATAAGTCAGTTGCAGCTGTTCTTGCAGTTTCTCGATTTGTTTGTTGGCTTGGAGCGTGAGTTGTTGTTGTTGATCGAGCAGTTTTTGCATTTGTTTTAATTGCTCGTCTTTTTCTTTCAACTGTTCACATAAGATAGAAAAAGAAATTTCTTGGTTTGCGGTGTTACTGGTAACGGGTTGCGCTGGGTTTGCATCGTGGTTACCACCTAAGAAGTCTTGTTTTAAAAGGATATACCCGCTTTCACTGACAACTAGGGTTTGCACCCCGTTCCTAGTAACAGTTTGCACATAGTTTGCTCTGAAATCAGCAGATAATCTTTTTCTAATTGCTTGTTTTGATACTTGAAATTCTTCCGCAAGTTCTTTGATTGTTTTCTCCGCCATGGTTCCTCCTAATCAAACAAATGATTCAAGTCATCCAACAGACTCTTTTGTTCTTCTTGTGATACTGCTCCTTTGTTTTGTTGTTCTAAAGCTTCTTTCTCTTTTTCCAGTTGTTTGATTTGTTCAAGTAATTCTAATTCCCGTTTCTTTTGTTTGATTTTTTCGCTAATACTTGTCGTTGGTTCTTCATATTCTGCTTGTTTATTTGCTAAAGCTAAGGCTTTCGCTTGTTCTTCTTTGGTGGGGGCATGTTTGTAAAAGTCGTCTGCTTTTTTAATTTCAGGCTTAAATGTAAATTGATAGCCAATGACAGGTTTCCCCCGTCCCTTTCCGTATTTCTTTTTGATTGTTAACCCCTTAAAAATGGCAGTTAACTCTTGACGAATAGGTTTTATAACATATTGATCGATATTACTTTCTCTATAACTTTTAGGAATATCAAGCAATTCATGAAAGTCCTCTTTAGAAAAATAGGCGAAACCTTTGGTTCTGTATTGTTTTAACAGCCGAAACATAGTTTTTGCATAGCTACTTTGTAGCTCGTTAAATTGTTGTAAAGAATAGCGTACCCACTCGTCTAAATTATTTAATAAAGGCAGGGCTTTTTCGTAAATTCGTATATCTACGTAAGGATTTTCTACGTCCCCGTTAATTTTAAATTCTGTAAACATCACAAACATATCGTAAGAAAGTCCAGACTCACTTCTACGACCAAAGCGTAAAGATAAGATTTTTTCATAAGTTGCTTTTAAATCTTCTACAAATCGCACGTTTGCAGTTGCTTTGTAATTGCTTAAATCTTTTAGTTGGTCAAACGTAAATCGCACCGTTTTATCCCCTTTCTCACGCATTCTTGACACAATAGAGAAAAATAAATTCATTTCAACGGGGGTAAATTTTCGTAACGGAATTGTATTTAATTCATGATGATATTTCACGATTTCATTTGCCAT
>NZ_JBIOTA010000002.1:0-72240 GCF_051715045.1 Enterococcus sp. AZ063 | reverse complement strand
TGTCCTTTTCATGAAAAATTGTTCAAAAAATAAATATGTTAGGGTAATAGAAAATAGAAAAAAACCTATTACCCTTAAAAAATTACATTGGTAAAATCATAAACAATAATGCAGCTAAAATACCACCTATAATCGGACCAACAACAGGAACCCAAGAGTAGCCCCAATCCGATTCGCCTTTATTTGGAATTGGCAGAAAGGCATGCACAATCCGTGGACCTAAGTCTCGAGCTGGATTGATAGCATATCCAGTTGTTCCACCTAGAGAAAGTCCAATGGCCAAAATCAAAATACCAACAGCGATTGGATTCAACCCATCGCCAAATTTGCTCATGCCAAAAGCTAGCAAGGCAAATACCAATATAAAGGTTCCGATAATTTCGCTAATTAAGTTGGCTCCTAAATTACGAATGGATGGTCCAGTTGAGAATACACCTAAAATAGTCGCTTGATCTTTCGTTTCTTTCCAGTGTGGGTAGTAATGAATGTATACTAATACTGCTCCGATAATTGCACCGATCAGTTGACCTAAGATATAAGGAACAACCATTTCCCAGCCAATTTTTCCAGCAATGGCCATTCCAATCGTTACTGCAGGATTCAAATGTGCAAAGGACAAATAGCCAGCCGCATAAGCACTTATTGTAACTGCGCCCCCCCAGCCTAGAGTGATTGCAATCCATCCTGCACCTTCAGATTTTGTTTTACGTAAAATTACACCAGCCACGACACCATTACCCAATAAAACTAAAATCATTGTTCCTATAATTTCACCGATTATTTGCGTTGATATACTCGTGACCATAAATTCATCTCCATATAAATTATTTTTTGTTTTTTGTAATCGACTACAGAATTATTATATTAAATCTCTTATTTTGTTTTCAAGAGTATTTTTTTATAATATAATATTTAAGTCCGTAGTTAACATAATGCACAAAATGAACTTTACTTTGAATCCCCTCTTTTTGTTTTAACTGTTTTTTCGTTTTTCTTCGGAATCTTCTAAATTTGAATTTTTTTTATATAACTTTTTGAAACTAAGAAACATTGTTATATCAAGCTTTTAAAATTTATTTTACTAATTTTTCTTAAAAATACGTAGTTGAAAATCTTTTAGAAAGCGGTTACATTTTAAGCGTAAATATTATATAATATTTACGTAAATAAGAAAGATATTGGAGGGATATGTATGAAAAAAGTTGTCTTAGGATTTTTAGCTGTTTCTATGGGAATGTTTTCTTTAGTTGGTGTGAGTTCTGCGTATGCTGCTAACGATACATCTGAAGACACAATCGTTCAATATGATAGAACTATCACTGAGCCCAAAATGCTGACAGATACTTTTCATATGGTTTCTCCTAGAGTCCAAGTATTTAAATTTAGTATTTTATTTCCTGTAGGCATGTATCCGCCAAAAACATGGCAAACATTGGCTTACCTAGGGTATTTAGAAAGAGTAACATATGTTGGAGGAGGACAATATATCGGACATTACACAACTGGATGGTGATTTGGATGAATAATTTTGATTTATGGAAATGGGTTGCTAGTAAAAGACCTTACAACGGAAATTATAGTAAGAAAAATTGGTTATATGTGTTATTGATGTTAGGTCTTTTTATCGGGATAATGTTAGTGCACTATTTGATTTCTATTTTTTGGAAATAGCTGAACTACCTGTTAATCTAGAGAAATAATAGATCGTAAAAAAGACCGCTAGTCTTGCACACTAGCGGTCTTCGGTTGTTCTCATTTTTTAATTAGGATATACGGTGGTTATATGACCATATTTATGCGCATGTTTATTTGCGTTTGCCACAGCTGTTCCCGCAAACATATGCCATTCACTGTGATAACCACATGTATAACACTTCCAGTAATATCCCAAGCCACGTTCAGTTGCTTGTTCAGAATCAATAGTATTGGACTCATTAATATTCAGACCTGTTAGATCATTTTGGAGATAAGGATCCTTTATTACTTCTTGAGAGTGACTAGTATCTTTTTCAATATTATTTGCAGAGGCTATAACAGCGTTGCCGATTAATCCTAAACACAGTCCTAAAGCACCTACACCTAAAAATACGTTCTTTTTCATGAATAGATCCCTCCTAAGGATTAAAATAGAAAGCGCCTTCCTTCTATCTTTAGAATAAAGTAAAAAATCGATCCAGGTCAATAGGTACAAGTGTTATTTAATCATCTAGTTAACATAATGTACACTAGACAAAGTAGCCTCTGTATCAAGGGATACAGAGGCTTTGTTTGTGATTTTTAATTGGTCTAGGTTCAATGATTGAGAAAAAAGGGACGTTCCTGCACTTTATGACGACTGCTTGTTTGTGAAACTCATGACTTAGAGAAAGTAATAGCATGTTATTTTTTATGGGATACAACCCAGGAACGTGCCCTTTTCTTCACTGAGTAAAAAACAGACCAACGGCAGTCGGCTACTGTTGGCTAGCAAAGTATTCCTTAAGAAAGGACTGCTCAGATGTGTGAACTGATTGATTGCTTTTAGTATACGGAGGGAAGAGCGTTTCTGCAAGTGCGCTTTTTTTCTTTTGTGTGCGTTTTCTCCCAGAAAGCCAACAAAAGAAAACATGCATTTTAGAGAAGGGGTGCTATACTCTAGAAAAGGCACTTGCTTTCAGTGTACTAACTATCACCAAAAAAATCTTTCTATGAGATCAGGGCGTGAGAGGGCTTCCTAATTTGTATAGAAAGTACGAAGCGCACACGTTGCTCACTAGCGTGTGCGTTTTTGTTTTTCTTATTTTTATGGCTCTTTGTCAATAAGGACTGATGAGTTGCGTAAAATCAAATCTGGGTCAGAATGAACCACATTCTGGCTCAGATTTTTTGTTATCTTACATTGATTAATTGATTGATCAAAAAGATTCTAATTCTCATGTTCTCGAATGATTTAAATCCGTAGGATACTCGTTTCATTGTCTTTATGTGGGTATTCTTCGCTTCAATTTTTCCATTGGAATAAGGATAGATCATTGCGTTGGTGATGCCTTCTTCATAGGTGAGAAGGTTTTGAAGCTTCTCCCGAAAGCCGTCATCTAACGTTTCAGGAAGTTCTGCCAATAAGGAGAAAAATAAGTCAGGGTCTTTGTCTCGAAAGGCTTCGACTAATTCATGAAAAAAGGGATACGCCTCCTTTAGGGGCGCAGAAAACTCAAGCAATCGATCAATCATCATTGCTTCAGTGAGAAATGGGTATTTTGGTGCTCGGAAACTTTTCCATGTTTTGTACTCATAATGGTTGATGCTTGCACGATTTTTTAGCAAAAAGCGCCAGTTCTTTTTCAGTTTTTCTGCCTGGCTTTTCTGTCCTGCTTTACGAAGTTCATTCATTTCACGGATACGCAACTCATTGAACGCTTGATTCATGTGTTTGACAATATGAAACCGATCAATCACTATTTTCGCATTTGGCAGAACACGTTTGGTGAGCTGGAAGTAGGCAGCGTTCATGTCTGTAACCAAGAATTCTACTTCTTCTGGATTGGTACACCCTAAGAAATAGCTTGTTAATCGGGGTAATTTACGCGTAGGCAAAACATCAATTAATTTTCCTGTTTCGCCATCTGCACAAATAAAGCTCATTTTATCTTCTATGGAAGCGTGCGAACGAAATTCATCAACCATCAATACTCTGGGGAGAATCTTCTTAGATTGCTTTGGCAAATAGCTTTTAAACTCTTTCAACGTACGAATAACGGTGGTCAAAGATACCTGACAGCTTTTCGCAATAAAAGATAAAGATACTTTTTCAGTCAGTAAAGAAGCAATTTTATATCTAACATGATTTGCGATTGAATGTCTGGGTTGGACAAAATAACTTTGAGCCGTCCAATGGGTGCGACAGTTTTTACAGGTATAGCGTTGCTTTTTTAGGCGCATAACCAAAGGCATCTGATTGTATTGTTCAAAACGGACAATCGTTTCCTTTTTTCCATTTTTCACTATAATTGCTTTCCCGCTTCCATCTACCACAGTAGAACCACAACTTCTACAAGCACGAGGAGTAGGCGAGAGAACAGCATCGACGACCAACGTCTTTTTCTTCTGAAGGGTCTCGTAAGAGACCTCTGTAATCATCAAATCTTTCTCTATTATTCTCAGCATTTTTTTGATAGAATCATTCATATAGCATATCGTCCTCTCAGTTGTTTATTTTGTGGTGATTTAATCATACTAGAGAACGATATGTTTTTTAATACCTAAAATGAAAATGGGGCTGAAGAATCAATTCTGATTCATCAGTCCCATAAATTATAGAGCCATTTTTATAAACGTTCTAACAAAAGGCTGAAAGAAATGGATGAAATCGTTTTTCTTTTTGTTGTATGTTGGTCGGAAAACCGAATAAAAAGAAAAACGATCAGAGAGGGCTGTGTGAGACTCTCAGCGTTCGTTTAAGCCGTTTTAAAACAGTTTTAGTATAAAAAATCCCTTATTCTACTTTCAAAGCGCCTTACAGGCGGTCAGGGCAAGCCCTAACAACCCAAAGGCGGATATGATATACTCTAACTTGGCAACTTGCCCCGTAAGGGGGTGTTTCTCTTGTTAGATAAAATCTTCACATTGGTTATCGCACCAATCTTTGTTGGGTTAGTCATTGAACTAGTTTCTCATTGGTTAGACGAGAAAGACGATAATCGAAAGTAAGTTGCTTCTAGTACACACGCTAGCCGTCGCAACTAGCGCAAAAATAAGGGCAGACCTATTCGCCGTAGGTCTGCCCTTTGTGTTTTTTCTTGAGCAAAATTATCGCATTTCGCACCTTGAGTATACCAGCTTTATTTTTAAAAAGCAATGATTCAAATTTTAAAAACAGCTACAGCACCCCTTAAAACCTATTTATTTTTCGATCTAAAACGTTTTAAAACGTTTTGGTATTTATAAAAACATCAAAAGAAAATTAAAACTGCTCAAATCGGATTTTACGGGCGTTTAAATCGATCCTGGTTAATTGCTGGCAAAATCTTTTGCCAGTGTTTTAGGCTTTTTGAGGGATTTTTTTCACAAATTTTGTGTAAGAGCATAAGGGGAACCTGATATCAAAATGGATAGAAACCGCAGTGTGGTTTGGTTCTATCGTGATATCACTTTCTGACGAAAAATTGATAATTATGTGGTTTTCAAAATTTTACCGGTAAAAAACATTTAAATAATATGCCATTTTTATGAAATTAAAGCATTTGACAGCGTTTTTTCGTCTTGTTAAAATTATCACATAATAAATAATTATTTTTCTGGAAGGAAGTTACCATGAAAAGCAAATTAATTTTAAGTTTAAGTATATTAGGGTTAAGTGTTGCTATGTTAGGCAGGGAATCCTCTGTGTCCGCTCAAAGTGTGGGAGAAAATCATACTCATGAAACGACGCAATTATTAAAAAATGATAGTTTATTAAATCTTCAAGAATCTCACGAAGAAGTTAATCCTAATACGCGGATTTTTGGTTACAAATGGCGTTGCTATACTTGTGGGTACACTAGTGAATTACACTGGATTTCTAGTACAGCAGTAACTAAAGCTAATGCTCATGCTGCTAAATATGGACATAAGGTGACGGTTTACAATGCATAAAAACATTAAAAAAAGACATATTTTTAGTATTGTTAGCGTTATTTTAGGAATAAGCTTATTATTTTTAGGTTGGGAAATGCTCAGTTTCAGTAATTCTGGTTACTATTGGAAATGTTTAGAAACTAATCATGTAAGTCACAAACATTTTTTTTCTGATTCTGTCGTAACCAAAGCCAATGCTCATGCTACAAAATATGGACATAAAGTAACTATTTTAGAGTAAAAGAACGTAGTAAAAAGCACACTAATCATTTTAGTGTGTCAGACTGTAGACAAAGTACTAGTTTTTAGTGCTTTGTCTTTTTTATCCGTTAAAATAAGAGTATCAATTGGAGGTGTATCCAGATGCTCTCAAAACAAGATATGAGTAAACGCGCACAAATCGGTTTCTTTTCTCTTGAAGACTTGGTCCCACAGGACCATTTATTGCGGCAAATAGATCAATGTATTGATTTCTCCTTTATTTATGAATTGGTTAAAGAGAAATACGATGAAATCCAGGGACGTCCTAGCTTGGATCCTATTCTTCTAATTAAATTACCAATGATTCAATATCTATTTGGTATTAAAAGTATGAGACAAACAATAAAAGAAATAGAAGTGAATATCGCTTATCGCTGGTTTTTAGGTTTGAGTTTAGAAGATCCTGTTCCTCATTTTTCAACATTTGGTAAAAACTATACGCGACGGTTCAAAGGAACAGATCTCTTTGAAAAAATTTTTTATGAAATTCTAGAACAATGTATCGCTGAAGGTATCGTAGATACTTCGGAAGTATTTATTGATAGTACGCATATTAAAGCACATGCGAATCGTAACAAAAAAGAATCTGTCGAAGTAATGGAACAAGCTGTTTTTTATACAGATAAGCTGACAAAAGAAATCACCAAGAATCGAGAAAAACATTTAAAAAAGCCCTTAAAAGAAACAAACGCAGAAAGTAAAACCTCCTTGAAAAAAAGAAGTACGACTGATCCTGAAAGTGGTTGGTTTCACAAAGGTGAACACAAAGAAGTTTTTGCCTATAGCTCACAAGTGGCATGTGATAAACATGGATGGATACTAGGTTATACTACACACCCAGGGAACTTTCATGACAGTCGTACGTTTGTTTCTTTGTTTAACAAGCTCAAAGGAGCTTTTCCCCTAGAAAAATTGATTATGGATGCTGGGTATAAGACACCAGCAATTGCACAATTACTACTCGAACATAAATTGACCCCAATTTTCCCATATAAACGTCCGATGACTAAAAAGGCTATTTCAAGAAACATGAATATGTTTATGACGATTACTATAATTGTTATATCTGTCCCAATAATAAAATACTCTCTTATACCACTACCAATCGTAAAGGATATATCGAATACAAAAGCAATCCAAAGGATTGCAAAAATTGTCCTTTCTTATCTAAGTGTACCAACTCAAAAAATCATACCCAAGTAATCACTAGACATATTTGGGCTGAAGCTTTAGAAACCTGTGAAGAGATACGCCATCAAAGTTGGTTCAAAGAACTTTATAAAAAGAGAAAAGAAACCATTGAACGAATTTTTGGGACAGCAAAAGAATTTCATGGATTACGTTATACCAATCAAATAGGAATTGAAAAAATGCACATGAAAATTGGGCTTACTTTTGCGTGTCTTAATATGAAAAAGCTAGCAAAAATAAAAAGGATCAGAGCGCAAAAGAGGCGTTTTCCAAAAGGAAAACTGCCTAATCTATCGATTATTCATAGAATATTACATAGAAAAAAGACAAACCTCATATTTGTATAAGGTTTGTCTACAGTCTGAAATCAGGAAAGTATACTTTCCTGATTTCTCAATACATAAACTGACGTAATTATACTTACGATAATAATCAAATAGACCACACCAAGTATGTATAGAGTTATTCTATACATAAATAAGGATATTTCCTAATAACTTAATACACATATATAAACAAATTCAAATTTCTAGCATAACGATTAAAATTTTTAACACCTCTTATAATTCAGGCATTTCCTCGTAAATTTGACCGTCTAGTTCTCTTCCATTTTTCTTCTTATTCCATCCTCCCCATTGTTTAAAGAAAAATTTAGAATCATTAATTCTACATAAATCACGAATCTCTCTGACCCATTCTATTTCCATAGGCCTAGCACCGGGACCAGATTCTCCTCCAACTACCACCCATTGAATATTTTCCAAATTCATATTTTTCAGTGATCCCAGCAACGGTTCACAGGATAGGAATTTAATTTTCGCAGGAATGTTACGGATTAAATCTATACGTTTTAAATACTTATCATTTTCAACAGTTGTTCCAATCCAAATATTATTAGAAAAATTCAGCTTGGGACTTAGTTTTTTTAGCCGTTCTGGTCGTTTAGTAAGAACTTGAAAAGTGTGCCAATTAGCTCTATTCATTGTCTGAAAAACAGTCATAATGAACTCATCTGACACATCTTTATGAAATAAGTCTGACATTGAACAAACAAAAATCATGTGTGGTTTTTTCTTTTTCAGAGGTTGTAGTATAAGATCTTCATGCATTGTTACATTAAATCCATTTGAATACCTCGGATTTTTCATAGCTGTCAATCTTCTAGCCATTCTTTCTGCGTAACAATGATCACAACCGGGCGATACTTTAGAACAGCCAGTAACTGGATTCCAAGTTGAATCTGTCCATTCTATTTTTGTATTATTCATTACGCTCACCAACTTCTCTGAAATCATAGTATTTTTCTTTAATATTTTTTTTGGCACTTTTATGTTTTATCAGAACTTGATACACATTTTTTAAAATAGGGTCAATCTGTTGATTTGCATTAGGAGGTATAAAACTGTGTCCCTCTATAAATGCTTTATATGCTGTATTAGATACTATTTTTCCCTGAAACTGCTTATATATTATCTTAGCAAATTGTTCCGGACTGTAAAAATAATCTTTCTCGCTTACACCACTCGAGCGTTGGCTATCGTAATCATCCGCACAATCATCTGTAAATGAAAATAGGGCCAGCTGAAATACCTGTTTTTCTTCCGGTAATTGCTTATTTTTATTTTGCTTATTTTTCTTATATTCATTATAAAGAAAACTTTTCAACAATCTTTTAGTTTTAGGTGCTTTAGAAATCAAAACAATATCATAAACAACTACATCCCTAGAATTAAAGATCGGACCATAAGATACTAATTTTTTTTTAGATAATTCAGATACTTTATCTATTATTCTATTTCTTAAAAAACTTAAAGACCTTACATTAGGATCCGTTATCTGCCTTTTTATTTCTTCGAAAGGCATGTCATAAGTCTCTTCATATTTCTGTTTAGCTTTGTTGCTTGTTGCATTCTTAATCCCACGAATGACGTCTGATGTAAAGTGAGTTAGTATCACATCCACATCGCCAGATATCAAAAAAGGCTTTAAGCCTTCCCAATCAATTTTTGCTTGATAAGGATCATAGAATAGTAAAATATGTTTGTTCGTTCTTTCAGCATCACTTAAAATAGAAAGTGCTTCTTCCCTCAAGAAATATGACACATCCTGATTCGTAGAACAGAAACTGACATTCTGTTTTTCGCCAAATTCATCAACAGTTTTTTTCCAGATACACTGCTGACAAATAATTCTTTCAGGATCTACATCATTTACATAAATACCGAAGCTTTTCGCCTTATAACTATAACTATCATTATTTTGACTCAGAAATGATCTCATAGCTTCCTGCGAAGTACCATTAACTGCATGTCCTTTATCATTATATGCTCCACAATTTGACATACAATCAATAAAAACAACACCACTATATCCATAATTTAAAACTGCATGGTACCAAGCATCAATGTACTTTCGCATGAAGCTGATTTTATGGGCAGTTCCTACATGAGTCAAATTACTAATCTGCTTTAAGCACTCTTTAGAATCATAGATATTATTACACTTATTCATTTACTTCACCGTTTAAAAAATTACTAATTATTATGCATATATTATAACAAATAACGATACATTTCAAACTGGGAATTACTAATCTCAGGCGAAATTAGTCAAAATACTAAAGAAAAAAAACAAAACAATTTCATAAGTAGAAAAGTATACCGGTATACTTTTCTACTTTTCGTAGTGTTCGTTTTTAAATATATCTACATAAAAATATTCCCACCATTATACTAAAACATATATATTCAATAACACTATAAATAAAAAAGCCAAGTAATTCCCTTGACTAAAAATACGAACATATGTTCAAATGAGTATATAAAACGTAGCATTTTTGTAGAAAAGGGGCTTTATCATGGTTATGGAATTCGGTGTAAATCCAACATTTGATTACAACAAAGAGCCAGCTAGAGATATACTTTGTATCGATTGCAAAAGCTTTTATGGCTCTGTGGAATGCGTGGAACGTGGTCTTAATCCATTACAAGCTAAACTAGTCGTCATGTCCTATCCGTCGGATGATCCGAATTTACGGGGAAGTGGACTGATTCTAGCTGCAACGCCAGCTGCAAAGAAAGCCTACAATATCTCAAACGTAAGCAGGGCTAGGGATCTACCATTTCCGTATCCGGAAGATTTGATTATCGCACCACCACGAATGTCTTTGTACATGCGAAAGAATATGGAGATCAATAATATCTATAAAGAGTATGCAGACGAACAGAATCATGCTGTTTATAGTATCGACGAAAGCTTTCTGGACGTCACAGACTCTCTAAGGTTGTTTGGTGTTGATAGTGCAAGAGAATTAGCTAGAATGATCCAAACGGACGTGTACAAACGCACAGGAATCTATACAACCATCGGAATAGGTGACAATCCTTTATTGGCCAAGTTTGCTTTAGACCTAGAGAGCAAAAAGAATCCTGATATGAAAGCAGAATGGCGTTATGAAGACGTGAAAACGAAGCTGTGGTCCGTGAAAAACCTGACAGACGTTTGGGGGATCGGACGAAAAACAGCTATCAAACTATACCGCATGAATATCTTTACCATGAGAGACCTTGCTCATGCCAATTACTATGATTTAAAAAGAAAGTTTGGTGTGTTAGGTACACAGCTGTACGCAAATGCCTGGGGCATCGATCGATCGTTTCTTGGGCAAAAATACTCACCAAAATCAAAATCGATTGGCAATAGCCAAGTACTGAATCGGGATTACACAAGAAGAAAAGAAATTGAAGTCGTCATAAAGGAAATGGCAGACCAAGTAGCAACAAGATTACGGCGAGCTGGCGCAAAAGCGGAAGTGGTGTCACTTTGGATAGGGTATTCACTTGGGTACGTTGATCGCGCAGGCAATCGTGGTTTCAGTCAACAAATGAAAGTCCCGCCTACGAATAGCAGTAAACAACTCGCTAGCTATCTACTCCAGATATTTGATCGACATTACAAGTATCAAGATATTAGGAACGTTGGGGTAAATTGCTCAAAACTTGTATACTCGAACGCCTTGCAGTTAGATCTATTTGAAGATCCAGACACTCAAGTGAAAGAGCTAAAAATAGACTTTGTCGTTGATACTATTCGAAAAAAATACGGATTCAAATCGATCGTTCACGCAAATAGTCTCCTGAAAGGAGGACGTGCGATCGCTCGAAGCTCTTTGGTCGGTGGTCACGCAGGCGGCATGGCTGGAATCGAGGACGGTTCTCATGGTCAAGCGAACTAAGAAAAGCTTTTTAGATTATAACGAATACAGAGATCGGCCGTTTGGCTTAAAGTGGAGTACCGCATTTGCCATGGACGAATTAATGAAAGGTGTGAAAGAAAACGAAGCTTGGGCAACAAAGGAAATTGCAGCTCTTGAATTAATGAACCGAGAAGAAATCGATGTGATCCTTTCAGAATCGTTTCTGTATCATAAGCCAGTCTCTATTCAGCTCAATTCAAAAGACGAGTTTGGCCGCTTTTTAGAGCCTGTTGAAGGATATTTTCTAGGAGAAGCCTATGAGGATTATTTTGTAATAAGCGATCGGCAAATATTTTGGCCAGACGTTCGACACATAAAAATCAAAGCATTCGAAAAATGGTCTACAATAGATTACTTTGACAATAAGCCTTCCATGATTATATATCAAGAGTCATCTGAAGTCGTAGCAATAACAAATGAGTTCTTCCAACCGTTTTTAGACGACGATTCTGAGTAACTCCTTCAGCTTTTGACTGCGAAAAGGGCTCAGAATCGCCCTGTGTAGACCACTAGTTTGTATTTTCCGATATTTATGCTATAATATACTTGCGAAATGCGATAATTTTGCTCAAGAAAAAACACAAAGGGCAGACCTACGGCGAATAGGTCTGCCCTTATTTTTGCGCTAGTTGCGACGGCTAGCGTGTGTACTAGAAGCAACTTACTTTCGATTATCGTCTTTCTCGTCTAGTAGACGAGAAATCAACTCTAGAACCAATCCGACGAAGATTGGCGCGATAATCAATGCGATAATTTGTTCAATCAAGAAAAAACACCCCCGTTTCCGGGCAAGTTGCCTTATTCATTATAGCAAAGTTTTTCTATCAATAGTTAACCTAGCTGAACTACTACAAATCACTTGTCGTGTTTTATTTTACATGACTTATCTTTTCAAAAATCCCTTCTAATGTTTCAACTGAATTTTTTATTTTTGGCCGACCTTCTTTATAATTTTTCTTATTTGTTCTATGCCACTGCTTTCCTTCTTGAATTCTGGTATTGATTAAATCTCGGTCAAACTGCGCAAAGCTACCAAGTATGATCATCATCAATGATTACATCGAGTCTTTTTTATCCTGTTCAAACGTCAAAGCATTGTCTAAAAAAGCAACTGTCACACCTGATTCGTTTAAAGTAGAAATAATAGAATTGAAATCTTAGAATTACTCTCTAAACACCTATAAAAAACAATTAAATGTAAAAAAGAAGTGAGTTAATTTAACTCACTTCCTTTGTTGTACAGCCATTAGACAGAAAATATATAGTGCAATATTAACTGCCAGTTTGACTGTAGTTTAACCCTTTGATTTGGAAGAAATTATTAACTTGTGAAGATCCACCACCTTTACCAGTGTTACTCAATTTAATCTGATGGCCAGCATAGGCCCGTGCATTAGCTGAAGACTGTGCTCTGAATATTTTAGTGTAAGTAGTCCATGAATAGTCATAATATCCATATGTTTGAATTTCTGTTCCATAAACTTTATTTATTTTTCCTTGTCTAGAAGATTGATTCAACTCAAAGTTTACTTTGAAAGAAGATTTATAAGCGTTAAATATAGAGGCCGTTACTTTCATACCAGTACAAACTGAATATCCGCTTCCAGTTTGCCATGATCCTCCAGAAACAGCTCTTGTTGAAATTTTTGGACTATCGATAAATTCTGGTTTTTCTTCTAATTCATTGCCATCAGCATCGTAAAAATTGGCTTCTGAAGTATCAATTGAATATTCAATAAGATAGCCATCTTCGTTTAAATAAGTTTGTACAAATTCATCTGGAGAACGTACTTCTTCATCGACTAACCTAAGTTGATCGGTACCATTCTCTGGATCATCACTCATAACACTAAACTCAAGAAAATTTGTACCTGTCTCTGAAGCAGAGACTTCAGGTGTACCGCATAAACCAAAAGCAAACAAACTGATTGAAGCAAACCCCAACAAAAAACTAACTCTTTTCATATAATTACCTCCTAACTTATATTAAATGCAAGAAGTGGTAACAAACCATCCAATAAAATATAAATGAGAGAAACAGTGATTGCACACTTCTTCATTTTTTCCTTTGGAACTAAAGAATCAGGTATTAAATAAAGTAAAGAAAAAACTAGCATAAAGAAAAAAATTGTTCGTGGTAACAAAATCCAAGATAAAAATTCCATACAAAACACTCCTCGTAAACTTAATATTACACCTCACAAAAAAGAAATCGCTTACCATTCTATAGTTTATAGTATAAAGATACTGTATTAAAAAATCAATACGCTTTTTATAGTTATTAAAATTAATTTTGAAACGTATCACTATTTTGAAGATCTATATTATGGATTAGATACTAAAAAAATCGCTCTATTGATTGCTATGTTTGATTTTATTCGAATTATGGAATCACTGAAACATTCATATACTCAATAAATAGCAAAATAAGCGAATCGAGTGAAGGATTCGCTTGTTTATAATCAATTCTGTTTAATTTTATCTAAGATTACTACAAATGTTTCAAAGGTATCTATATCTAGCTGGCACAACCAAAGTAGATATTTCTTTTCCTTATAGGTCCAGTCAATAGTGGGGTAGGAGGTGATCAGATTATTGTATCTCGCTCTTTGTTCACTGGAAGCTAATTGCCAACGTTTCTCAAAATTAGTTTGTTCATCCATGTTTAATCACTCCCCAAAAAAGAGCGTTGCGTGAAACTTCAACAACGCGCAACGCAAGTCTAATTTATGCAGATCTAAAAATAGTTTATCATATTACAATCCACGTTCATAGTGTGACCAAATGTAGGGCATTGGAATTATTTAATATTCCAAAACTAATTTGTGTCGTTGCATACTAGAAATCTAGTGCAATTATTTTTAGTATGTTAAAATTAATAGTCGCCTATCCGACAGTCTTGCGACTGAAGGGAGGTGTTTTCATGATTCAATTCTTCATTTGCCCCCTTCTTGTTGGCTTATTAGTAGCCATCTTCGAGTACTGGCTGAATAATCGAGGCAAGAAGTAAAGCAATTAAGGCGACATCAGCCCACAAAATGAAACCCCAGAGAATCCGACCTCTCTGGGGTTTCGTGGTGTTTTCATGTCCAATAATTCATTTGCAACTATATTTTAACATGCAATGGTACGTAAATCAACGAAGACGTGGTGCTAGAAAGCGTTCTGCTTGAGGGCTTGAATATTCAATAACGCACAATAGAAGTTCAAGGCATTCGTCACTCATCTAGCATTTTACTATGAATAGATTGTAATTGATTATTAAATAGAATCATTTTTTCAAAGTATTCCTTAAACTTGACATTCCCTTCAATTTTTAAATATTTTCGAATTCTATTAATATCATCTATAAGCCACCCAACATCTCTGGTAAGTATTGTTAATAATAAAGAGGTATTATGCTTCTCTAGTCTTTGATTAAAATCTATATCCATATTTTGTTCTAGTCTCTGAGGGTGAACCCAATTTGAAGGTTCATCATAGCTAGTAAAGTAATCTAGTTCCGACATAAATTCATAACTTAAGTCTCTAGTGGATTTATTTGCTGCTAGTTCATACCACGTACTTGTGAGTCTTCTTTTTGTAGATTTCTTTAAGTTCTGAGCTATATAAGAGTGCCAATTTTCAATCATGATTCCAACTTCTTCAGCAAACAGTGGAGTTTCACTACTATTATTTACATCAATTAACCTCTTCCATTTATATGAAGTCTCAAATTTTTCCTTTTTTGAATATTGTTCAACAAATTTGTTTTTGTCCTCTGAATTCGTATAAGCTTCAAAAGCTATCTGTAATTCAAATATTGTTCTTTGCAAAGCAAAAATGCCATCCAAATTATTATTCTCTATTAATAAGCATATAGTGTTAAAGCGTAAATTAATATTTCCTACTATTAAAAACATAAGCTGATCACAACCATTAAGCATTCCATTTTTTTTGATTGCTATTTTTTTAGTCTAATCAATCTACGTCTAGTTATTTCAAAAAGTTCCTTATAGCTCGGAATCATTAATTCCATATCATACTCCTTATTACTAGATTTATAATTATTTTTATCAATTTAGATTTTCCATTTGTTCTTCTTTCTGCTGCTTTTTAATCCTTTTCAAAGTTGATATTGATATATTTGTTTTCTTTTCAACTTCTCTCATACTGTTTGTTTCCATTAGATCCAAAGCGTGCTTGTATCGATCGTTTAGTACTCTTTTTGGCCGTCCTTCTTTATAGTTCTTCTTATTGGCTTTATGCCATTGTTTGCCCTCTTGTGTTCTGGTCACGATCAAATCTCGTTCAAATTGCGCAAAGCTACCAAGCATGTTCATCATCAACGTTTGCATAGAATCTTTTTTATTCGGTTCAAACGTCAAAGCATTGTCTAAAAAAGTAACTGTCACGCCTGATTCATTTAAAGTAGAAATAATCGAATTTAAGTCAACGATACTCCTTGCTAATCGATCAATCTTTGTTACTAAGACGAGATCACCTTCTTCTACTATTGAAAGTAGTTCTTCTAATTCTTTTCTACCTTCTTTTTTTGTACCAGTATATTTTTCACTAAAGATTTTTTCAGCACCAGCATCTTCTAATTTCAAAATTTGCGTTTTGTAATCTTGATTGCTGGTACTTACTCTAGAATAACCATAAATCGTCATTTTCTCTCACACTTTCTGGACATAAGTTTCTGACACCTCTCAAAGTCAAGTATATCAAGAAAAAATAAAGGGGTCAAAAACTTTTAAGTTTCTGACACCATTAAGGGTTTGTCCAAATACTCATAAAACTATTTTTTTAATAAATAATCTTTTGATGACAAGTTTACGAAAACAAAAAGAGCATCCAGCAATTAGTCATTTTCTGAATAGACTTAGTTTTTACATCACAATAATTTGAATTTATGACACATTAAAAATCATAGAAGGTTTGGATTTCATTTTCAGGTCATACCCACATAACTCCTTAAAATAATTCTTATAATCATTCTGAACTATTCGAATGATATCCTTATTGGAAAAATTCTCGAATGATACCAACTCGATCAATAAAGTTAGCTTAGCATCAATACCTAATATTTTAGGAAAAACATCCCAAAATGAATCTTTGGAAACACCATCAATTAATTGATTAAATTTTTCGAACTGCTCCTCCATATAATGGCTCAAAGCTTTTCTCTCTTTTCCTTGTTTTTTAAGCGATTGTTGAAAATATTCCATATATTCTTCTTTTGTTATTAATTCCGTCATTATTTTATCCCTCATCTACTTTATTTTAAAATTAGGTACACACTCGGAAATGAACCATTACTAGTATATTTTAATTAATGCATTTTTCATTTTTTTCTGTTGCTTAAAATCATTTTATACTATGGTTACACCAAGTGAGAAAACATCTTCGCTAACGGTTCTTGATCTAAGTAACGCATAGTTTCAAGCATGCGCTCCGCAATTCTTCTTCCTTTTTCTTCTTCTCCTCGTTTCATGAGTAAGAGCCCTTCAAAGAATTTATAAACTGTTCTGTGGAAAAATTCTCTATAATCGGTTGATAACAGATCTAATTGTGCAAGTAAAACTTCTGTATACTGATATTGTTCTTTCTTAAAGGTGTACTCTAATAAATTTATTAATAAAGTACAATAAATTTCTCGACCATTATCAAGCAGAACATAATATTCTAATAGACTGGAAACTCTTTTGAAAAAAATAAAGATGAATTCATCCCCTAAAAAGTCTATCGTATTAGCAAAAAGTAAGATTTCATGTAGCGTCCAACTTTCAACATCTACCAGATAAGAAGCAATAAGCTGACGATCACATTCCAGAACTACTCCAGCATGATAAGTTCCAAACTTTTTAAAATGCGTTAAAATTCTTATACGTGATCTTACTTCTGCAATTCTAATATTGTTCAATTTTCCTGTTTTTTTTTTCAAATCTTCTAACAAGAGATTTAGACCAGAAATATCTTGTTTATTTGCCAATCTTTGATAAATATGATTGTAATTATTTTTTTCGTTCAATTGATAATCATTTGCAATAAATAAGAATTCATCAATATCCATTGAAAGCTTATCTAAGATTTGAATAAGTATATTGGAAGCTATTTGATGTTTTCCTTTTTCAAATTCAATAGCATAGGACTTAGATATGATATCTCCATAAACTTCTTTTTGACTAAATCCTTTCTTTAAACGAATTTTTCTGATCGTCTCACCGTACATAAATAGTACCCCCTCTTTTACATAACCTTCAATAAACCATCTTCTGAATAGAATCAGTTGATTTTCAGTTTTAATTGCTATTTAAATTATATATCCAATTTAAATTCATGATCTTTAAATTAATTTAGTGAAAAATTTCTATCGTCTTGAATTTCACAGTTTTGCCTCTTTCGTTTTGAATACAAAGAACCCCACTATAGATACAAATATAAAACCAATAAGACTTAAAATAGTTGAAATACTGCTATTTTCTCCTGTTTTAGGAAAACTATTAGCATTGATATTTACTTTATCTTCTAGAACTTTAGTTTCTCCTTTTTTAACAGAACTAGCCGTTTTCGTCACAGATGTTGCTTCCTTATTGTCTCCTTGACCAATAACCTCTGATGTGTTTTTTGCTGTCTTAATAGAGAGGTTCGTTTCTTCTGGTTTTGGTTCTGTTTCTTTCGTTCCTTCTAGTTCTTGTGTAGGAGTTGGAATTACGGGAGTTGTTTCTTCCGGTTTTGGCTCTGTTTCTTTCGTTTCCTCTGGTTCTTGTGTAGGAGTTGGAATTACGGGAGTTGTTTCTTCCGGTTTTGGCTCTGTTTCTTTCGTTTCCTCTGGTTCTTGTGTAGGGATTGGAACTACGGGAGTTGTTTCTTCTGGTTTTGGTTCTGTTTCTTTCGTTCCCTCTGGTTCTTGTGTAGGGATTGGAGTTACGGGAGTTGTTTCTTCCGGTTTTGGCTCTGTTTCTTTCGTTTCCTCTGGTTCTTGTGTAGGGATTGGAGTTACGGGAGTTGTTTCTTCCGGTTTTGGCTCTGTTTCTTTCGTTCCTTCTGGTTCTTGTGTAGGGATTGGAATTACGGGAGTTGTTTCTTCTGGTTTTGGTTCTGTTTCTTTCGTTCCCTCTGGTTCTTCTTTGAAAAGAAGAATGCCCTTTTCACCGGTAAGGCTATTAAACCATGTGCCACCATCATTTGACCACATGGTTCCATCATCATCAATTGCATGGTATTCATCTTTTACTGTGACGTGATACCCGTTTATTGTATCTGCCGAAACAGGTACTACAACCCCTATACTGCTAATTGCAACTGCTGTTAATCCAATAAAAAGTTTTTTCATTTTGTTTTCCTCCATTAAATTGATCGTTAAAAACTCGTATTTACACGAAACTAAGTAATATTAAAGTAATGATCATAACTATCCATTTCATTTATTTGCTCCTCACAGCTTTTATTAGAATTTAAAATTCCACTTCATTATAGTTTGATTTAATGAATATAGAAAAAAAGTCTTAAATATACGACTTTATTTCTTTTGTTAACTGAAATGACGTAAGATACACTTGTATAAATATAAGAATAAGAGAATCAATCCTTTGGAAAAGGCTAGTCAATACAACCAAGAGTTGTTAATGCCTACATGCATTGCAGTTTTATACTCTATTATATAGAAGCTGGTTAAAAGTAAGATTGAACGTGTTCGTTTGATATGATTTATGCCGACCAAGCTTTAAATTATATTTTGAAATGATAATAGTTTATACTTACAACAGTTATTTCATATTAAATTGTCTTAAACTGATCCGATTAATTTTCCTCACTTAATATTTTTACAAAAAACGAATTCTATTTTATACCACATTAGGAGCTGAATCATATGAACAGATTATTACACAGAGATTTAGAGACAAAAAAAATTTTCATTGGGACCTTCATCGTAATACTTGGAATAGTCGGACTATTATGGGGACCATCAATAGTCAGTATTCTTGCACTGACAGTCACAGGTTTTATTGCTTTTCGCTATGTTTATGGGCCGGGTAGTATAAAGTCCCTTTTTTCTAAACCCACTGCACCAATTAAAAACTTCCTTCTGTACTTCTTTTTAAATATTGTTTTGAGTTTTGTTATATCTTTTATTCTACAAAAAGTATTGCAATGGAACCTAGAAGGAAATTCTGCTACAGAAGCTTTTCAACCCTTACTATTTATTGTTCTGCCTATAATGATTATGGGGGAAGAACTCTTTTCTATTTTCTTTTTGTCCATCTTTTCTAATAAATTCCGTCTTCCACTTGCTAGCTTACTTTCAGCAATACTATTTGCATTAATACATTATTCCACTTATGATAATGGCAATATCATTCATACTTTGGGGCATATCCTTTTGTTACAAGGAACAGCGAGAATTCTCTTTAATCAAGCTGCTATTAAAAGTAATTCTTTAATAACTAGTTATGCAGTTCATTTAATTTTTGATTTCACTGCTATCATTGTAGCTTTTTTCTTTGGCTAATATTCATACTGGCCAGCCTAATTAGGGCTGGCTTGTTTATTCCATCGGATTGCTGAGTAACTTGCTTATATATAACCAAAAAAATTAATATTTTTATTGTTTTTTATTTTTATCTCTATACTTATCTTGGTTTTATCAAATAAAAAGGAGTGCTGATATTGAAGAAAAATTCATCTGTTATTCTATTTTTTTTAACCATAATTATTGCTATCTCTTACTTGTTTCTTTCTTATACTGGTTTAAACACTAACGTTTTATCTGTATTCGGAACTGTTTGGAATTTCTTGTTATCAGCTTTAGCGGGGTATTTCTTATTGAAGACTGAGTTTTTATCTCAGTTTAAACATTTCAGTATCAAAGTTTTACTTTGGGGAATACCATTAGTTCTGATTTCTGGCTTCTTCTTTTCTTGGATGTATGTTCATTTTTTCGGTCAAACCACATCTAATTCTATTTATGGAACCATCTCATGGACAATGTATTTTTTACAAATACCCTTTATGCTTTTGGGGGAAGAATTGGTAAGTACAAATATTCTTTTATCTCTTCAAAAAAGAGGAATATCTTTTTTCTGGTCTACAATTATTTGTAGCTTCCTATTTTCTATGTGGCACATCACTTCATATGGTTTTCATCCACTACAATTAGTAATGACTTTGATGCCTGCAAGACTTGCTCTAAATTATATTTGGAAGAAATCTAATAGTGTATGGATTAGCTGGATTTGTCATTTCGTATATGATTCTTTTGGACTTTTAAGTTTCCTTATAAAATAAAAATGGTTCTTCGACATTTAGTGTTGGTAGAGAAAGATACAACTGAAAATTTAGTCATAATCAGTTAGGCAGAGTGCTTAACTGGTTTTTATTTTACTTGGAAGATCAAGCCTTGAATGAGATAAATTCTTGCTCGAAAGTTGTGGGAATTTCGATAGCCGTAGGCTACTCGTTTTATCACTTTTATCTTGTTGTTTATTCTTCTCTCACTAAATGGCAAGTTATGATTCTCTAACTATTTCCCCACAGTATTTCTGTAAATTCCGATTTTCAAATGTGGTTTTGAGCATGCGGTTATAAATATGAGGTCAGAAACTTTTAAGTTTCTGACACCATTCAAGATATGTAATTATCATCATAAACTTAATTTTTAATTGAACAGTGAATAATTTATGAGTTTGTGGATACAAAAATAGAATAATACATATCAATTATAGTATCTAAAAAGAGTGTTCAGTAATTAGTCATTTTCTGAACACTATAAAAAAGTTTTTCTTACAATTATTCTTCTAGATAATAACCACCACTATCCAATAATTGCGTACGTCTATATTCCTTCGATAGAAAACAACTTATTTCTCTCTCGTTAAATCCAAACACTATCTTTTTTTCATCGATTATAATAGGCAACTTAATCATCGAAGGATTCTTGATAAGTATTTCGATTAAATATTCTGTAGAACACTCATTTTCATCAATTTCTAGAGCCTGGAATTTTTTTGTCCTAGAATTGATCAAGTCATCAAATCCATTTTCAGCAAGAGCCAAAATTTTTTTAATTTCGTGTACATCAAGCGGTTTTTTTTAGTAATCTTTCGATCGACATATTGCAGATTGTGATTCTCTAACCACTTCATTGCCGTACGACCCGAATTAGTATTAGAAAGATAATAAACTCTAATCATATCATCGTCTCTCCTAAAAATTCTTCCCAAATTTATTGAAGTTGATTATAGCATAAAAAAAAGCCCAATCATGAATGATCGAGCTCAGAGAGTTAGAGCGAAAGGTTCTAAATGTTAGGATAAACTCAGTCTAACTTCTTTAAGAAAATTGTTCAAGAATAAAACAATACTTCCGATAGAAACTAATTCTATTTCTAGAATTGTCAAAAGAAATAGAGAAAATAAAAGACACAGATTAATGTGTCTTTTTTTAAGAAAGACAGCCTTTAACGCTTATTGTCTTTATTCTTTTTTATTTGATCTTTCATCCAATTACCTTCAACAACTGTTCCCCATGCTGCAAAACCAATCGAAATAAGCGCAACTAAAATTACTATGATATCTTTCATGATTTTCCCTACTTTCTTTATCGACCGTAACAAACGGCACTAGCTGAAACAGTCTTGTAGCTCCATTTACCTTTTAGTGTAATATGCTGCTTCGTTTTCATTTTGTAGGAAGTTTTGTTGTTAACACTTCCGTATTTGGCAATCACAGCTTTTCTCTGAGCTTGACCAACAACAAAATAAGGGGACATATCGCTTCCTTTAACCCAAAAATAACTAGTAACCCAATAACCTACTTCGCCATCCCATACTTTTTGTCCTTCAGCCCACTTCGTTCCCGCAGCTGCCCGTAAAAATGGATTCTCGTTTCGCATATAAAAGGAATCAATTTCTGAGATTACTTGATCAATATTTTCCATATTCTCAAAATCATCTGGAATTCCAGCATCTGTAGCGAATAAACTTTCTTCTTCAACAACATTTTGACTTTCTGCAGCTACTGCCACAGAAGTAGAAACTACTAAAAAAGACCCTACAGCAACAATTGTTAATAAGTATTTACTTAGATTTATTTCCATTGATTCATCACTCCTGATATAACAATAGTGTTTTAATACACTGTTATTGTATCATGGTTGTGCAAATAATCTTCTTACATTATTGTAACTCTAAGTCTTTAAAAAATCTTCCACAATGATCTCCGCATTCAGCCTACTCTATTTGTAATCCTTGCAATTATTTCTAAATTACAGGATAAATAGTCATTTTCAATCCATTCTTCAGTTATATCAACCAATGCAGACATTATCTTACAATAGTCGGGTCTTTGATAAATTAATCTCACTAAATTTATCATTCAGAAGCCTTCCTAATGTTTCATAATCTGTCATAGATCATACTCCTATCATTCATAATTTAGGATACCGATCGATCATCGAATCGACTTTTTTATAATCTTGACTCTTCAATTGAGATTCTTTTTCAGTAAGATCCTCGTGGCATATGAAGAAACCAATCATGTCTTTTACTTTCAAAATTCCCAATCGATCCGATACACAACAATACTCTTTTGCTGATTTATCAACGATAAGCGCACAGTCATTGTAGAAGTAAATTCTTTTTAGCTCACTCTTTGAAGCCAAGAAAATTCACCTCACAATTTCTTTTCATCAGCATCTACTAAAACAAATCGATTGGTGCCAGTGATCAGTTTATAGCTGCGTTGGCAAGTTTTACATTGATAGTATTCAGTCGGGTACATAAACTCAAACTTTCTTTCATAAACTTGCTGTGCGAGTTCACCGCAATCACATTCAACCCACTTAGGCGGCCAGTATAAGCGCCGATTGTATGGCGTTATTGGTATTTTCCATTGACCACCGTAACATTTTCTCTCTTCAGCCATTCCTTAGTTCATCTCCTGTCGTTTCTTTGTAATAAATAATATGGATCCATTTTCCAATTTAATTCCTATACGCTCACTATGATCATCCATTGCTTCAGGGACATCCGTTAAGCTTCCTTGACCCTTCATTTCATTCACGAGTCTTTCTAAGGCGTCTTCATAAGATTCATATTTCACTTCCTTGAAGATCATTTGTTGCTTTTCAATGTAAAAGTACCAATATTCCTTTAGAGATCGTCCAGTCAATTTTTCCATACCTTCTGACGTTATCACCAGGGTTTTTCCGAACTTGCGTACCTCGCCTGCAGGAATTCTTTCCGGATACTTCTTAATCATTTGGCGAACATAGCTTTCCTCATAACCCCATTTTCTTGAAGCCTCTGGAGCTGTCATTAGTTCAGCACTCATTAAATCATATTTATGAACACTCAAACACTCATCCCCCTTTATCGTGTTAAACTAAAACCATTTTTTGATACAAGTTGCACACAACTTGCTATGAATTTGTCCATATACAGCCATTCGCTTCGTACCGTCCTTGACTACGCTCTCTTCCTTTGACGCTTTGCTATATGGACAAATCCAGGAAACTGTTCCCACAGCTCCCATTTATTTAAGAGGAACGCGGGCGACGCCCGCTTTTCCCCCACCGATCGACGATCGTCGGGTCCCCCTGGCGTGTGCTGCGCACACTTTCCGGCCGTTTCCAACGGCCTCTCAGGCTATCGCCTTCGCTTTAGCGCTCCTGCGTCGCGCACCGACCTTCCAGGTCTCCACCTTTCATCGATTCAATTTTTCTTTGAGAAGAACGGCGGTTCCACCGCCTTATATCATACCTTCCATTCAACCGACAAGGGTAAATACACAACAGTTGGATCCAGCTGAAGCTGGTCCATCTGTAAGCCCTTGTCGCTCATTCCAGGTATGATCCATCTTCTGTATCAAAGAAAAATACATCAAATCAATGAAAGGCAAAAACCTTTCTGAAGGAGGTCAATTTATGAACAAAAAGAATGAAATCATCAATAAGCTGCAATCGACCACAGGCAAGTATTCACTAGGTGGGGTATTTAACGATTGGATCCATCTTATGGCCTATGCTTACTCGAATACAATGGATCACCTTCAATTCGAAGAGCGTGAAGCGTTGTATCTCAGCATCATCAAAAAATACTCCAGGGACCAAGCTATTACTTTTTGCGAGTGTTTTGCACTGCCTACAAGCGCACTTGAAGAGGACTCTATTGACTGGTTGGGTGAGATCTACATGGAGCTAAACTTAGCTAACAAATCAATGGGCCAATGCTTTACACCGAATCATGTCGCTAGACTTATGGCTGAACTAACCTTTGTCTCCGGACAATCCGAAATCTCAGAAAACGGCCGAATGAATTACTATGAACCCTGTTGTGGTTCCGGAAGCATGATCATCGGGTTAGCTTCAGCTATGAAAGGAAAAGGCTTTAATTACCAAACACAACTTGTCGTTCATTGCGAAGATCTAGACGAGAACTGTTTGTTAATGACATACGTGCAGCTGTCAATATTGGGTATTAGCGCCATCTGCCAGGTGAAAGATTCACTTTCTAATGAAGTTTATTCAACCTGGTATACGCCCTTTCATTTCTTCTCTAAAAACATCTTTAATCTATACGAACACTAAGTTATACTAAAAAAAACGAGTGTACTGAAAGCAGACATCGATTACAAAGGAGAAAAATTATGACTACAAACTACACATGCAAATACTGCGGGACCCCTCTAACCGAACACCTATCTTGTGATTTTTGTCAGATTGGTTTTTCTCTTTCTGACGTCTGTCAAAACCACCTTCGTCAATCGCAAATTCCGGAAGAAATCCCCATGCTGGAAGACGAAAATGAAGTCCTTGGAAAAACCACGATCGACTTTCTTCAGGAAAAGACAGTAAGTCTTTATTACCTTTTGAAAATCGCCCGCAAAGCAAAAGATAAAGCTTTTCGGGCCAATGATAACGATAAATACCAGGTATTGATTAAAAAAATTTATGTACTGGAAAATTTAATTTATGAACGGGAAGGTTTTTTTCCAAAATCTATGCAAGACTCTATTCTAAAGAAAAAGCGAAACGAAGTGATAGAGTTCGAGAAGTATTTAAAGGAAAAAGGAAAGTTCTCAATGAATGGTTGATCAAAAGTGTCTCACTTAAGCAAAAAAAATAGAAGACCAAATCCTTACTTTCAAAGGATTTGGTCTTATTTGTATGTTACAATACTAGCTGATAGTAAAGTTTATGCGGTGGCTAATCCCAAAAGAAATGGGGTGACGCCTATGTTGTTTTTCGGCTTTATCCCTAGAAAGGAATAAGCTTGTCTGTTTATGAAGCACTAATGTTTGCGTTAGCTTTCGCAACCTTAGTACTTGCAATCAGCAACAACAAAAACGACAAAAAATAACCGTATCATAAACTTTGGCCAGTTTAACGGTTATTCTTTGTAACTGATTCAACTATGCTACCGACTTAAACGGTGCTATCCCTAAGAGGAGTTGTTGAAGCAACTCCTCTTTTCGTTTTAAGTATACCACAATCGTTTGAGATACGCTAGAAGGGCAAATCATCAGCAAACCGAGGATAATTAGTGTCTCAGTCCTTGCTTCGATAAGAGGATAAAGAAAATTTATTATACTCGACTGATCAAAATGATTACAGCTTTTTATTTCGTATAGATCCCTCTTCGGTGTCCCACTTCAAGTGCTAATATGATCAACTCATTATCGTCAATCATGACAATCACTCGATAATTGCCAATCCTATAACGCCATTTTCCCGAATGATTTCCTACTAATGCTTTGCCAGTTTTCCTCGGATCACTTGTACCATCGATATTCTTTGATAACCATTTCAAAATGGTTATTGCTTCAAATCGATCTAGTTTCTTTAGCTGCTTATCAAATCGAGACGTCGTTTCTAAAGAGTACTTCCTATTCATTCAGTTAATCCATATTCTTCCATTAACTTTGAAAATGGATTAGATTTTTTGTCTTTTAAGTACTCTTCATACGCTAAATCACCAATCGAAGCATCATAAGCATCTTCTATAGATTCTAGTGTTTTTGTTTTAAGTAAATCAGATAAGCTTTTTCCTTCAAAAGCTGCCATATGATCAAGAAATTTCTTTTCATCGTCAGATACACGAACGGTAATGGTTGCCATCACTAAACGCCTCCTTCTTTTCTTAATCAAATCATACCATGAACACAAATGTGTGTAAACACATTTGTGTTCATTCTCACCGACTCATACTCAATTGCTGCTGCTCCTGTTGTTCCATGACAGGACCTTCTCTAAAATGGCTGAGTTCTCTCATTCGCTCTTTCTTCAGTCGGACCTCATCTTGCCAATTAATGCCCATTATCGGCCGCACAGAGCGGATAGGAATCGTCTTCCCCTGATCTGTTTTCAATGTCCTATCTTGTCTATTAAACGCCTCTAGCTTTGTAATTTCATCAATTAATGCCAATCCTGATTTATCACGATTGATACAAATATTTACCCGCAAGAAAGAAATGCCTTGCTCCAGCTTCTCATTCAAAAGACTGATCATAGACGTCGGAGAGTCATCGGATAGCGCAAATAGTAGTGATTGATCAATCGTATTTTTGTGCAGCGTCCAATAGCTTAAGAGATCTTCAGGACTTTGGAAAAAATAAATTTCCTTAGGTGTACCAAGTGTCACATTGAAGCCATATCCAGGACGAGAAGCATCTAAAATTTTTTGTTCAATTTTTCCGCGGCCATGCGACTTGTCTTCGATCGTACCCGTCACTTGACCGCCAGATACCCCATTTCCATCCTTCCAAAGATAAACGATTCGCTGGTTATCATCCTGCCGAATCAGACGCTTTTTCAGTAGTGCACTCACAATTACCGGATCTGCTTGATATTTTTCGACCAAAGCTGCTTTTACTTTATTTGTATTTGGTGCATCCTGTAGGTAATAGGTGAATTTTTTGGGAACGATCGTCCGTATCCGATCACTAGACTGGTCCCTGATATTCAATGGTTGCTTCTCTGTAACAAGTCCTTCTGATCGCTGTTCCTTCAGATAATCATTCCAATCTTTGCTGACACCGTAAACAATCTCCATTCTATTTTCACTATACATTGCATAAAGTTCGTTTGCACGATCTCTAAATAATTTTTCATCTAAAGGGGTAAGTTCATTTTGCTGATACAATACTGGAATTGTGTCGATCGTGATTTGTTTCTCAGTGATCGCTTGGCAAGCGCCAACTAGTGCTTCACTCAACTGAATTTCTTCTGCTTTAGCATGATCTTTTGGTGAACGAGCAAAAAATCCGTATACATTCCAGGCATTTGAGACCTTGTTAGTTGTCGTTAAATTATTTTCGATTTTTTGGATCGTCAATAATAAATTGGGGTCTACCCCATGATCGTTAGCAACTTGTAGTGTCAGCTCATATATGTCTTTTTGGATCTGATTATCATATGGAATCAATGGCTGGTTAGGTGTGATTTCTTCCTTACTCACTTCTTTCCGGAAGTTTATGTTCTTATCACACTTACTAAAAAAAGAGTGGCCTGCTGGATCATTATCAACACCATAATAGATTCCTTCACTTGGTAACAAGTCAAAATGCTGATAGGCTTCTTGAATCATTTTCGTGATTGTTTTGTCCTTCCGTCCTTCTAGACAAACCAAGCGGCAGTCAGATAAATCCTTGTGTAGCGACCAATAGCTCAATAAATCAATTCCTGCTTCAAAAAAATAGACAGCTTTTGGCTGTCCTAACGTAATATTAAACCCATAGTGTCTTTCTGAATTTTTTGCAATATATTTACCTGGTGATTCTGATTTATTTTTTTTAGTCACGATACTCGTAGCACCAACGATTTCTCCATCAGGAAGACCAAGCTTTTTCCAATTCAATACTGCATTTTTGTATTGCTTATCCTGGATCAAATAACCATTTTCTATGAGATATGATACAATTTCCTGATCAATTCCACGTTCTTTAATCAAATAATTAGCTGCTTGCGTTGTTGACGGATCTTTAATATATGAATACGTGAATTCTTGTTCTTCTTCCGTCTCAATATACGGCGTGTGCTGCTCAAGATCTTCGCCAAGTAACAACGCCACTGCTTGCGGAAATGAGTAGCCTTCGTAGTCTGTCAGCAAGCGGATTACATTATCTCCTTTATTTTGACCATTATGGTAAAAATAATTATGCTTGCGATCAATCACAAGTGAATCATGTCCGTTGATATGATATTTGGGATAGCGTCCCCCACCACTCAAGTTCCCTTTTCCATGGCTATTGATAAAATCGATAATATCCGTCTGTGCGGCTTTTTTGATTTCTTCTTTGGTAAACGTCCGAATTCTTTTTCTTTCTTTTTCCATTGTGATTCTCCTTTAGACAAACAAAAAAAGAGACTAGTAGACGTCTCTTTCTTGCGTGATTTTTTGTTTCCATTCTTTTTCCCGCTGGTCCCGTTCGTAACTAACTCGATTAAGAAAATCTTGGTAGCTTTCCCCGATAAAGGTTTTGATTTTTGATAAAGCCTTTCGTTCAATCCGCCAATGATTCCTCTCTTTAGCCCGTTGCTCGATCCAGCGGTCCTTTCTTTCAATTACTTCAAATTGAGCCGCCTCTTCTCTCAATTCATTAAGTAACGCATTCCCAACAGCCTCCCTTAATTCTTTCTTCTTGTTATCTTCATATGTCTTACCTAGATTTCCTTTCTTAGCATTTTCACCATACACACGCTTGTAAAAATCCGACTGTTCCTTAAGGAGGCGTTCAAATTCATTTAGCGCCGGTCCATGATATTCAGTGAGGATTTTTTGTGTGATCAGATCAATTTTAGGTCGAAGTTTTGCCATTTCAGATCGCTTATATTGCCATACTCGTGTATTGGCAGGCAATTCATTTTTCAATTGATTCAGCTGATACAAGAGTGCCGCGTCATTTGCCCATTGCTTATCATAGATCCCTGCTTTAAGTTCTTTTCTTAGCAATTGACTGATTCGAATTAGAGCAGGTTCTCTATTTTCGAGGGTATTGGCAAAAGAAGATTTCATCCCACGTTGTGTAGCAGGCGGAATCTTCCCTCGATAAACGGTTTTATTTTTGTAAACCATTTTCTTGAGTACATCCTCCGGCTGCTTTACAACCATCATGGTATGAATGTGAATATTATCTGTATTAAAGTGGATCGCTCCAGCCCACTCAACAGTGTCGCCAAGCTTCATGTCGTCAATCATTTTATTCATAGCGACCCGCGCAGCATTTCGCAAAGCTTCCTCGTTCAAGAAGCCGTTTTCTCCTTCAGAATACAAACCAATTTCTTTTAGATATTCATTATCAAAAGAAAAGACTGTCTGCCACATTGGAGAACCATTTTGTTTGGCTTCCTCAAAACCTCGCTTCAGCTGATCCTTCTCTTGAGTATCAAGATAGGTTTTATTTTGAGTAAATAACGGCGTCAAACGTCCTTCCCCATTTTTGATATTCAACATGCTATCATCCGCAAACGCGTGGAAGCTTTCAATCACTTGTTTGCGTTGTGCAGCGTCTCTTGAAATGTAATCAATAGCCTTTCTGTAGCGTTTGTCTGTAGAAGAAATAAATTTGGACTTCGTGACGATTCCAGCTTTATAAGTCATTGATTTTCAGCTCCAGAAGTGGGCACTTGCCGTTGTTCTCTTTTCGTTGCAGCTTGCTGGGCGAAATGATCTAGCTGTTCTTTGATTCGTTTCTCGGCAGCACTGAGTACATTTGTTTTTGCCTTATTCGTTAGCGCAACTTGATCGTCAATACGATCGATCTGCAAAGCATTGACCATGTGATTCAATACTTCAGTGAGTACTTTTGTTTGTCGATCTGAGTAGCCTGTACGTCGCCGGAGGATATCAATTGGTTCTTTCAACTCTTTTATAACTCGAGTGGCTATCTCTTCCGAAAGGATCTCTCCGAGCAATTTATTGGCGTCCGCAGTTTCTAGCTGATGTAAAATTTTTTCAATTACTGCACCGTAACTTCTGCATCCTAGCTCTTTCATTCGTTGGTCTAGTTTGTCTTTTGCCTCATGCGTGATATATGTGTTTAGTCGAGCCATATTTTTATTATTGATCATCCGATTCGCCTCCTGTCATTACCTGAATAAACAGACTCACTTCATTCAGTATTTGCGTATTTTTTTCAATTACTGTTGCCATCATTCCAATGACCTCGGAGTATTTTGTTTCCATTTCCATCACTTCCTGGCGTTCAGCAAGACGCGTCACATAGTCGAGCAAAAACTGATTTAGTGACTTGTTCTGAGCGGTGGCCATTTGGATCAAACGTGCTTTCTTATCCACATCAATGCCGCGAATTTTGATCTCGTCAAAGTCGGAAATCGGTTTTCCCATTCGTTCGACCTCCTTTCGAATGTGAGTGAGGGTGTTTTCTAAATCGCCTCTCGACAGACGCGAAGCGTCGAAGAGAGGGAATTTAGAAAAGAGCATAAGGGAAATCTGTACCCAGACTTCGTCTGGACCCCGCAGTGCGGGGGGATTTCAATGGGTACACGAAAAGGGCAAATAACGCTACTTTTGCGTTACCTTAACGCACGTTTAACGTTACCCTAACGTTACTTTTGCGTTATAAAACGTTACTTTTGCGTTACCTAAAAATCTCATCATTTTCGATTGATTTTGCTTTTTCTTCAAGCTTTTGAATCTGCTTTTGCAGTTCTTCATTTTGCTTTCCTATCGAAAAATTCGTCGCATCAAATTGACGATTTTGTTCTTCCAATTGGTTGATTGCAGTCTGTGTTTCGGCCTGTTGTGTTTCGGTCTGATACACCATATCTGCTTCAAGCGATTGTATTTTTACTTTATTTTTTTCAATCAGCTTCTCATTATCTGCGATCAATTTTTCGTCCTTATCAATTTGCTTTTCTCTTTGCTCAATCGCATAGTCAATAGACAAAAGTTGAACATCTTTTTTAGATTGAAAAGTAATTTGATTGGATTGAACTGCCTCCTCACCAACAACGATATAATCTTGTTGTTCATCTACTTGAGCATCAGATTGCATCGAAAGACTAATACGAATTCCTGACCACTCAGAAGCCAAACCTTCCACCTGAACATAAGTAAAACCATCTTCACCTGAGTATATTTCTGTTTGAATTTTGCTATCATCAGAACCATTTTGATACTCGACAGACACATGCCAGGTACGATCGTCATAAACAGAATCCAGTTCTTTACTTCCTAGTAAGAACGTAGCACTTCGTTGCGCTTTATTTACCTGACGATCAACTAAAACATAAGTTGTGTTGCCGAATTCTAATTCTGAGTTTAACTTTGTAGATACGATTCCAACATCATCTGAAAGAAAAATATTGAGACCGATCATTAGACTATAACTGAGTACAACGATGATAAACCACACAAAATAAATCAAGGATTGGTACCTTCTTGCAACAATAGAAAAGTCCTCTACTCGATCACGCAAGAGATCTAATCGGCTTTTTTTTTGTTCCATAGTTCCTCCTTTTTTCTTGTTGCCAGTTGAATGAAATTGTGGATTTTCTCTAACTTCGTTCCACTATATGATTTGTTTCCAGTGACAAATGTAGGAACCGATTTTAGTGAGTATTGATCGATATACTTTTGATTTTTTTCGTGATTCATATTCACTAAAATTAGATCATCATAAATCAATTTTCTAGCATACAGATACGGAAAAATTTGTCGGCAATCAGCACAGTCATCTCGATAAAACACAATCACTCTTGATTCATTTTCTGATATTTCAACAACTTGTTTACGTGTTTCAGTCGCCTTCATATTGATATAAAACAAAGCTCCTAGCACCATAAAAAGTAATGAAAGTGAGAGAAGAAATTTTGTTTTCATAATCGATTTCCTTTCCAACTTTGCTTACTGGAATTCGCCAACATTCTCAATAGAATTGATTTTTTGTATTTCATTGTTATACGTAATTTTGTACATATAGTTACCTGCTATGCTTTCACTTCCAGCAATAGAAACCTCGTAATTAACAACGACGAGCGCTTGCAGTTGCCGACTGTCTGAAGACATCAGATAGACCTCTGGATCCTTCGTTTGCCGAGATACTGAGTCTACTGTAGTAGGTGTCTTCGAAGATTCTTCTGGAAACAAATACTCAATAACTTTATCCGTTGCAGCCTCTTTTGCCTTGTCTTTACGTACAATAATATTTCCATCTGCTTTGGATGTATCGTAATCAAAAATGGAAGCAAACAGGACTTTAACCGCCATAATTAATTCCTCTTGTGCCGTTCCATTTTTTTCTTTATAGAGCTTGTCATATTCATTAGTAAGAGCCTCAACATCTTGTTTTAAGTTGTTCTCACTTTGCTGCAATGTTTGAATATTGGCCTGATACTCTTCAACTTTGGATTTCAAACTGATATTTTGAAACCACAAAAAAAGACACGTGCTCATTAACAAAATGAGAGCCATGCCTCCAATTATTTTGATTCGGTTGTCTTTCATTTTATCTATGCTTTCCTCCTTGAATAAATTCAACTTGAGCAACTGTTTCTTTGCCAATCACACGCCACGATCGTGTACCCGATCCAGGATTAACGACGTTCGTTTCGCTTATTAAAATACTACCGTCATCATTGACATATTCAACGACGGCGATATGTCCATATGGTGGCGTTGATCCTGCAACACCACCAGGAAAACTAACGGCCCAACCTACTTGAGGTTTTCCTTTAACAACAGTGTATCCCTTCGCTTTTGCAGAAGCGGCCCATGATCCACCGTTACCACCGTCTCCAGAAAACCATTCAATTGGATTTCCGATTTGTGCCATTCGGTTATACGCTCCCCATGTGCATTGCCCAAACGGATAATTGTTTCCTGAGTAATTATGGTTGTCAGGATTTGGCAAAGATAACTTCCCTTGGTACTCCGCTGGAACTTCTAAAATAGGTGCTGAGTTATCACCAACAATCTGATCACTCGTATCTGCGGAAGACACCGAACAGCCATCATCTGAATCTGACGATTCATCTTTTGAAAAATCAAAATCCAGTCCTGACGAAAGATCCACCTTCTTATAAGGCGCAGGCCCATATTCGCTGATTGCTTCTTGATCGAGCCACTGAAATTTAGTTCCTAAGTTTTTATAGGCACTGTGCAGTTTTATTAAGTAAGACGGATCCGTTGCCCATCCACCATTGTATATAGCAGTTAAGGTGCTAAGTCCATCCGTGTTATTGATTGCTTTCGTATACAATGTTTGATGCGCCATAAACTCTGCCTTACCGACGATACCAGCGTCATAATTTTTAAACCATGTGTATGCGCCCCCTGTGTTGTCCCCTACGTTTGTTCCTGGTTTTGTACCTGTGATATCTACTGCGTCCTCACCAAATGTGGCCAAAGTGATAGGGAAGTCACTTAATTTTGACGTTTTCACGCCCCCCATGTTATGTGCTTTCCAAAATGATGTTCCGGAAGGATTTGTAAAATTAAATCCATTCTCAACCATTGTTTGAGCGATACTAGCTGACGGTAAAAATCCTCCAGCTTTCCATGAAAGCTTATACGCTTCTGCATGACTTCTAACGAACTCGTCAATAGAGCTTGGAATTTCTGAATCATTCCCTTCAGTTATGTCAACGGATGTTGAAATACAATCAGATTGACTATCATTTACCGAGGAAACAACACCAATAAGGAAAGCCGATATGAGAATGAATGCGCCGATAAGCAAAAAGTTTGAAGCAAGAAAAACAAGTACCCATTTGATTATTCGCTTCTTGATTTTTTTTGAAATCATACCTCCCCGCTTTTGCGTCCACCTCCGTCATAGAGATCCAACTCTTCATCTGAAGCATAAACAAACAACTCATACGCCTCAGATTTCCCAATTCGAAGTAAGGCTTGTCCAGGAATAAATTTATTTAATCTTTCGGCTTGTTCAGCTGTTAAGACACCACCATTCTCTACACTTAAATTATCGCTTTCGCCTTCTCCAGGCTGGAAGAAGAAGCGATAATTCATGAAATCATAGATATCTTTGGCTTCATCATCATTGCTGCCTTTACTATCTCTTGTAGTGGATACAAGTGAACGCACACTTTGTGTATCCAAACATAAACCAGCATATCGTTTTCTTGCTTCTCTGGCATAGGTATTAAAATATGAAACCATTCTAGGATTATTTTGATTGATCAGGTTATGTGATTCGGCCATAAAAAACATACCTCTTCGGATCTCTTCAAAGGAAATCGCTTCTTGTTGGTATTTTCTGTGTTCTCTGCGTCCATTATTGAAAAGTGTCGCACTAAATAGATTAAAAGCATTAAACAATTGAGCATTTACGAAACGTTGTTCAAAATTTGATAATCCATCTATGTTGAAAAAGAGAACTTGCTGATTGGAAATATCCGGAATCGTTGTCGGTCCGTCAAACAATGTATTTGTCTTTTGTAAGAGCGTTGTGAGTGTCGATTGGATATTGTAAAGATGATTTCTCTCCTGTTCATACTTAGATTGATGATATCGATCGTCAATTACGCCAATCACATCTGAAAGAATAGGGTATCGCTCAGCAGGCAATCCTGTAATTTGGGTTACGTGGCCATCCTTGTCGGATAGTCCGACCTTCTTGTATAGTTCGATAATGATTGAATCAAACATATCCAACTCTTCGATTGGTGCGCTTGGTTTTAGAATTGAATACCATGTCCCCAACTTAGATAGGTGCATCATAAATGAGGACTGTTCACTTACTTCCAATGTTTCATCATTCACCGCCAATGCGATTACTTCTAGGATGTTGATTCGGCCATCTTGGCCATCCAGCCGGATAATCTCTCCTTTACGCTTTTTGATCAAGCGTGTGAATTCTCCTGATTTATCGAATCCTCGAACTAGATACCCTCGACCAATAGTATCATCCATTATTTTTTTCATGAGGGTTGTTTTACCATTTCCCATAAGCCCTGTGATTAGAATATTGTAGAAGGTTCGATTCTGGTCCATCAAATACTCCCAAACATCAAGAAACATGTGTCCACCTGTGTTTGAGATACCGATATACTGACCTCTAGGATCAGACAGATAAACTTGATTCGCTGGATAACTGGCCCCAAGCTCATTGGTTGCTATATCTAGGCCAGAACGACGATTAGGCAACATAGTTTGAGAATAATAATCCAAAAAGAGTGCTTGCCATTCATACTCTTGTTCCAAAGTAAAACATGCAAAGCCGAACTCCTCTTTTTCAAGTTTTTTCTGTGTCTCTTTGATCCTTTTCTCAAGCTCATTTTGAGTATCCGCGTACAAATACAAGCGAATAGATACATATTTCATGATTTCCCTTTTCTTCCGTATATCTTTGGAAAGGCTAATTAGACGCGTATATTCTTCTTGAATCATTTCCTTTTCAGTATCGTCCTTTGACGTTTGATATGACCCTTTTAAATGTACAAGGGTCTTTTGAATATCTTGTCTTGTCGAATCATCCGACTGAGTGGCAATATCAACCATTAAAATTTTGTCTTTGATTTTCGTTAGAGGAGTCATCCAAAGATAATCTGGTTCCGGTTGTAGCTTAAACGCATGTAAGCAAGCTTGCCAACACTGATCCGTTCGCATTGCTGTTTCGGTGAACTTGGGATTCGCTAATGGTTGAATCCTATATAAGAGTTCCGGATCAATACCTGCTTCTATTACTCGCTTGTCCGTAATTTCATAATTATTGATTGGCTCTGGAGCTAATTTTTTTGTAGGATTATTCATTCGAAATAGCAGTTGAATTTTTTCTTCACGATTTAGTTTTTCCAGCTGAAGAACACCTGCACATTTATAGAAATCCTCCAAGTTTTCACGTAACGCCTTTTCGTCATAGCCAAAAACAAAAATAAAGTAGTCTTCCATTTGCCGATATTTAGCAATGGAAGCAAGCTCTTCATACTTTGTTTGCAGAATATCTTTTTGAACATTTTCGGCCGCTCTTTGAAACGTGCGTCGGAAATACCCCTGCTGTAAAGAAGTATCCACCGGTGAGTGAATCGATATCAATTTAAACGGAGGCTCATATAGACTCGACAGCGCAGCGTAAGAATCCATAATTTTTAGAAATTGTTCCTCTTTCATACCAAAGAGGTTGTGGCCTTTCATTTTAATAACTTCAAAATATCCTCTTGTATAGCGAATAAACCCTTCATCTGGATTTGACCCCCACCCTCGTATAGGGTGGATTTCTGTCATTTTACGCAGCATTTTTTTTCGCTTTCCAATATCTTTAAGATTCTCGTGACTCTTTTCTTGTTGCAAACTTTCCCTAGTAGACTCCTTTTTCTTTCGTGGAAATTGAATTTGAAAAGTAGTTCCTGCTCTTTTTGATTTCTGAGTTTGCTTCTTTTTTGTTTTTAATTCCGTGGTATCAAATTTCATTCGTCTCTCCTCTTTCCATATTCATATAGATCAATCGATCGAATAGGCGCATTCAATTTTTTAAATACCCTCAAAATACTTAAAAACATAACATTGACATGTTTCTTTTTTGGATTTGACTTTGGTTCTTTAAATAAAAAAATACAATTTGCAACTGTAAAACCTACAAAAATATACTCAAAGGGATCGTAAACGATCCCTCTGAGCAGGTATGCCATCCCTGTTATAAAAAAAATAAACAGCAAATCAACGACAGAGTAACTGAAGATAAGCTCCTTTTTTGGACGAATGCTCTCAACATTTCTTAACTCTCTCATTTTCTCACCTACTCTTTATTCTGTTTAGAAGAACTAAAAAAGCGTCTTAGTGAATTGCTTTCTACTTTACTTCGCAATGCTTCACCAGTATTTTTCCCTATCTCCTTTGTTACAGCATAAGGCTTTTCCTTCTTCCACTTCTTCTCTGCTTTATTGATTTGTCGATCAACAACCACATCAAAAACCGTCTTATCTGTTAGTGGCGCATTATTTCTCTCAATATCTTGTTTTAACGTCTGTACAGCACTACTTTGGGAAATAGATGCTGGTACCTGAACAACCGGAGATGCGCTATGTTTTGAACCTAAGATATGTCCAGCAATCACTTGACGACTAACAGACGGTCTTTGCAATACAGAACCAGTCATGGCCGCTTTACTTAATGTTTGTTTAGCCGCAATCATTTGCGGTGGTGTTGCTTTAAGTGGAATTCGCCCATAATTCGCTGTGAGAGCCGAGTTTGCTTGTTTCCCTATAGAAGATCTAGCATTTAAAGGAGAAGACGGTAATACCTCTTTTAGCGGCATCTGAGAAAGGACATTCGCTGCCTGTTGATTCATACGCATGTGATTTTTAGCTTGAAGAACAGAATTCGGCAAAGTGATAGAAGAAAATCTTTTCGACTGATTAGGATTTATTCGAGTAGGATTTGTAGACATTCTTTCCATAAGCGACGGAATAGGACGGTTAGGCATCGGTTTGGAGCTTAACTTGCTATGAGAACCTTGTTTTAATACATCTGCATAAGATTCATTTGCATTTTTCGTGTCTTGAACATGCTCTTTCAGTGAAGGACTAGCACCTCCAATTTCTTTATCTCTGTGAGCATCAATTGGTTTTTGTGCAATGTGTGATTTTAAATTATCCGGATTTTCGGTTTCTCCTTTTGTTAGGCTGTCAGCAACAACTTTTTCTGGATTCTCTTTTGAATTTGCCTCTTTATTTAAATCAGCTCTTCTTTCTTGCTCCATTGATTCACCAGATTCCAGATTGACTCCACTTTCCTTTCCAGGACTCGCAGCCTCTTCCCCTCTAGAAGGTTCGGTTGAATTTGTATTCTCTTCCTGGTTTTCTTTAATTTCTTTGGCAAAAGCCTCTTTTTCTTCTTCAGAAAGCGTTGGAATATCGGGTTTCATTTGATTTTCAGAAGGTTTCGTATCTTTTAGCTGTATTTTCTTCTTCAAACTATCCAGATCAATCGCTCCATCTGCTAATCCGGCCATAAATTTAGAGGCATGTTTTACTTTTCCTCCCAAGTCTTTTGCCTTACCAGCTAAGGCTTTAGCTCCTTTTCCTCCATAGAACATAGCACCACCTAATGCCATTGCTTGTCCCACAGAAGATTTCAGTCCCCCGTCGATACCTGTTAATTCTTGTATGATCCATGGTCCTTCAAACAAAAAAACAGTCAGTAGCAATTGGAACACTAACTTTGACACACTATTGATATCCGCTTCCGAAAGATAGCCGACAAACAATCGATAAACTTTTAAAGAAACAGCAAATAGAATTACGTTTACCCATATATTCATGGTACTCAGCATGATTTTTTTGATTTTGTTTCCCCCAACAAAATCAGTACCCGCAAAAAACGGCATAATCACACCGTTATATCCAATATTGTATAGCGATTGCAAGTACTTAAACGCGGTAAAGAGGGTGACAAAAATTGTCATTAGCAAGGTAAAGAAAATCGTCCAAAAACTCCATGAATAACGATAATAGTATTCTTTATCAATTGTGAACATACCAGAATCCAGCTTTACGAGTTCGTATTCTCCTTGACTGTTTAAGTCCACACGGTTGGATAATATCTCCTTTGATTTATCTGAAGAAAATTCATACTTGCCTGGATCAATCGTTTTTGTAATATTGAAAAAGGTGTATTGTGACGAATCATAAGAAACATGTCGTACTTTGTCTGCACCATTCCAATCATTTGCATCGATTGAGGTAATATCATAGATATTCTCATTAATGATCGTCGCGGCCACAGTAGTGTCCTCTTGATTGATTGCCTTAGCAACGCCAAATACTTTACTTGTAATCGTAGTAGTCACGCTAATACACATGAGAATGACCCCTACGAAAAGTAACAAATTATTAAGTAGACTCTTCATAGAGGAATTTCTATTACTCATATATCGTAAAAAGAAAACAACTAGAAAAACCGTTGCAATCGCATAGGTCAAAAAGAGATTGTCTTGGATAAACTGCTTTACGGCAGAATATGAGAAAAAATCAACGAGTTTAAATACACTAGAAGAGATTTTCTCAAGCCCCTCTAACAGACTCTTTAGTACAAGGATGATCCCCCACCCTATCCAGCGTAAAATATTCCAGAGAAAACCAGAAATATGCAGATATCTCTCGTATTCCAGTAAATAATCAATTGTTTCCATAGAATCCCTCTATTCAGCTTCTTCATTCTTGAAAAATCCAAATCCTCGAATACGCAATAAGCATTCTTTATGCTCTTTTTTGTAAAGAAAAGCTTCATAGTCTTCGTAATATTCAAACTGATCGATTTCTTCTTTCAATTCTGGATAAGAATAGATCAAATGGTCATAGATAATCTTCGTATTCTCTGGTCCATATACATCAATTAACGTCTTGCGTTCTCCTTCTACGTAAACTCCTTGAATTTCATTCAGATTTGCTGCTACTCCAGCCTTCTCAACATCCTTATATTCGTTATCTAATATTGCTTCTGGTTTAGCCATTAGCTGTTTCAACTCCTCTTCTTTTCTTTCTGTATTGCTCATTTGCTCTTGTTGAGCAAGTGGGTTCTTAATACGTGTGACAAATTCTTTTGAATATGTTTCTAAAGGTAAATCAGGTACAAACGGTAGGTCTAATCGATCAATGCTACAGCTAGGATCAAATTGATCATTCAAATACGTATGAGCATACAGCAACGACCCATCCTCCCCTTTATTGAAGATTGGATATGGCCGAACTTTGTTTCCTTGTAGATCCTGTCGATGAATCGATCGTTCAACAACAACCTCCCCCTCATTAAGACGTCCTAATTCGCTTGGAGAAATCAATGGCCTTGTCTGCACGCTCTCTGTAAACTGCTTATTAAGGTCAAAAACGCCGCCTGAGCGACTTTTTACCGTTACCTCTTGATCACCTAAGAGCGCAGAAAAGTCCTCTCTGGCTTGCTTAGAACCGCTCAAAAGGTAATATTTGTTCATTGCCTCATCTTGAATAAATTCACCAACTTTCTCACTGTAACGAGTCTCTAGCTGATTCGGGTGTTGCACGTAAAAATCAAATAAGATTCCACGTCCAGCTCCAACTGATAGCATGGATCCGATATTAGAGAACCCTGGTAAATTTCCAAATTCATCTAAAGGAACACGAATTCGTTTCAATAATTTTCCTGAATCCAAAGAGGACGCAAAATCACTTGCTACGTGATACATTTGCGAGATCCATGTACTAGCGATAATGTAATTGGTTTGGATGTAATCTGGCAGAACCAAGAAAATCGCTTGTGGCTTGTATCGGTAGATACACGTCACACCTGCTCGCGGATCGAAAGTCGCGCCTGGAGGCATTTCAATATGCTCCACACCAGAAAAATACGGATCTTCATTAGGCAATGATTGATAAACAAGCCCTTTAGCAACTTTAATCAACCGTTCGACTTGAATTTTTTCGTTAAAATCATTGGTGATTTCATACGTTAACGTGTATTCTCCTTCTGTTTGAGTATCAACGTATCCACGAACAACAATTTGTTTGGTCATATCGATCGGCGATTCATCTTTGGTCAACTTACGAAAATCAAACGTTGATCGTGCCATCAATTTGGCTACTTGAGGTGCAGTAAATTGTCGTAATTTTGCTTGCGTTGAAGCAAAAATAGACGCACGCATCTGACCTTTTGCGTATAAGACAGTCGAATATTCAAGTTTCGCAGGATTTCCGGCAGGGAGATTCGCAAAATATTTATCAAGTAGCGTGTCGCCATTTTCATCGACATCCCCTAGTTCAACCAACATATTAGAAACAGCATAAAGAGAAATGTATTTTTCCGTTTTCTTCGGATCGTCACTTTTCGTAATGAATTCATGACATAATGCAAGAATAACCGCATTTACAAGCGCCATTGCTGTTTCTTCCCAGACAGGTTCTCGTGCTTCTTCATTATGATAAAGTGGATAGCTAAAGGTTTTGCACAGTTCAATCGCTTCGTCGATATTCCCTTTCATGTACGCATCTTTGACAAGATCCAGCGGATTGTACTGGAAGGACCTTGTCAAATCAACAAGATTAAGAATATGTGTTTCGTATCCCCGTCTTGCAAAGGTTCCTTTTGCGATCGCTGCCACAGCCAATTCATACTTCCCAGAAGCATAAACTAAGTGCGGTTTCTCTTCAGAACGAGAATAAACGTCCATATCCGGAATCACTTTTGTTTGTCCTTTTGCAGATCTTGAACGTCCAAGAATAAAATTGTGAGCTGGATCTGTATCGATAAATAAACGATTCATCCATCTAGCTACAATTGTTCCACTATCTCCTGGATAAGTTTCTTCAGGTGTTTGACCTTTAAGTGGTACTTGTTTATATTGTTGGATCAATTCCTCTAGAGTAGTGAAACGACCTGTTGCCTGATCCCCTTCTTCTAAAGACTCATAATTAATTTTGATTTTGAAAAAAAGGTAATAAAAAAAGCCTATCCCAAAGAGATAAACTACTAAATAAAGCAACGGATATTGAAAAAAATGGAATCCGACTGGATTTGACAATGGATTTCCATTTAATAAATTATTCGCTAGGTTGTGCAAGAGCGAGCTGAATATATTAGCAATCAAAGTAGTAACTAAAAAAACAATAATCGCTACTTTCCAGCGCAGCTCTTTCTTATCTACCTTTTCAAACCAGCGTTTCAACTTGGTTAAAAATATGGTGTTTTTTTCTTCCCTAAATTCTTTCATCCCATTTCACGCCCTGTTTCTTCTAAATAGGTTTCTCGCATGACTTGATTATGAATCAAAGCTTGCTGATACTTACGCTCTTTATAGGTGGTCAGTAAATCGACTTTCCGATCACTTAAAGAGTTGATTGGATACGCTAGCAACGACTTGAGCTTTGAGAATACTTCTTGTTCTGAAGGGAAACTATAAGTGGTGCAATCACCAACTTCAGTCAATAAAATCAACTCATATTGTTTTTGCTCATGTTGCTTTTCTAACAATAATTCCATTGTCTCATCCACTTGATAAAAAGCGTGTCCATCATAAACTTTTTTGCGTAAATTTAATTGCTGTTCTTCTTGATAATTGGTAATAGTCTCAGGTGGCTTCTGATTATCATATGCCCACTCAACTAACGTATCGTTCTCATGAGAATGAAGCGCCGCAAACATTTGGTTCTCAGTCATTTGTGACTGTTCCCGTATAAAGGACTCCAGCGTTTCCTTAGTAAACACTTCATTTTCTTGAATATGATAAAGCTGACAAAATTCTTGAATTTGTTCTTCTGTTACTTCTCGTTCATACTCAAGGGTACGCACTTGCTCTAAGTGTGTATCAACAAATTGAATAAACGAGTGACTAACCTTTTGAACGTCCTCCAGTAAGTGAAATTGCGCGTTCGGTTCAACCTCTTCTAAACTATCTAAGTGTCTTGTCCAACTCGCCATATAAGGGATTGCTTCTTCTGAAGTATCCATTCCAAATTCATAACTAACTACATATGATACTAATTCAGCTTGAAGTTCTTTTAGCGAAACATCTTCCGGTTTTAGATTCTGAGTTGTCCAATATGAACTTTCCTGATTGCTTTGATCATGAAGTGCTGCATGAGCCAATTCATGAATTAATACAGCAATTCGTTCACTCTTCGTATTTCTTGAATTCAATACTATTTCCTTATGTCCCAAAAGATCACTAGCAAAATGTCCCTTCACCGTACCTAATTCACAAGTGCCAAAGATAGATGTATATTCATCATTAATTGGAACACCCATATCGTCACCAAGCGCATACAACGCTGCTTCTAATTGATCAAGTAATGAATCGTTTTGTACTGAAAATTCCACTCTTCGATTTGGAAACAATTTCGGATAGTCTTCCGGACATGCGGCAGTTTGAGAAATATCAAAAACACTTTCAGGCTTATAATGTTTAACTTCCCAACTATCTAATTTTCCTGAAGTTATTAGCTTTTTTTCCTCTGGTGTCGCACTTGAGACAAGACGATTTTCACCTTTTGCATCTTTGAATAATTTGAAGAAGTTTGGCCGTAAAATACGAATTTTCGATTTCTCGATCGGTGGAAACCCCATATTTTTGAAAGTCATATACCCGCCGACTGCATATGCCCCAGGAAACTGAGCAAGAATCAAAGATTGATTTCGCATCGAGTATTTGTGGAATCGGCTCATAAATTGAAGAAGCTCCAATTGATCTTTTGGATCAACACTATATTGTTTGATTGCTTCCATTCCTTTCGCCATTAACTGGTTGACTTCTTCTTGAATTTCTTTGGTGCTACGTTTTTTGTACTGTTTCTTTTGATATGCCATTTTGATTACCTCCGCAATGCTTCCATTTGTGAACGTTCAAACAGTAACGGCTCATAAGCTTCAGTCTGATCGTTTAAAACTTTTTCATACTCTTCGGCTAATTCTGAATCAACAGGAAAAACGATTTTTCTCCCTTGATTATCTTCAAACGTCAAAATAGTTCCTTCTACTGCAATGAGTTGAACAATTTCCATAAAATATTTCCTCCGTTATTAATTTTTTAATATGCTATTAAAAAAGAGAAAGGAGGGCTTAAATGCCCGTTGATTACACAAATAATGATAATCCAGTTTATTTCCCATTTGATAAAAAGAATTTATAGATTCTGTTTGTTGGCTGAAACTTTTTCATAGTACATTAATACATATTCGCAGTTTTTCCTTTACTACCATTCTTTCCCTCCCGGCCTTTTAACTTAAGTATAAAATTATTTTTCAGATAATAGCCACGGATAGCCATATACCAAGTAACAATCCGTATATATAGATAATATTTTTGAATATATTTTTGTGGAATTCAAAATCAAAAATCGTTTCTTTCAAGTACTTTTCCGATGGCAATGAAATCAACCGTTTTAGATCAATCCGTACTACTAGACACATTGCATGAAATAGAACATACAAAAGAATTAAAAAAACTAATAACTTCATCTATCAATCTCCTTTCTTCGGATGTCGTGCCTGGCCTATTGTAAAACTAAGTGGATTCTTATCATAAAATCGGAATTTATAGTCATAAGGTAAGTCTTCAGTCTTTTCTGATTGAATAGTCTGTGTCTCTTTGGGGCTTTTCGTTGGATTCGATAGTCTCGGATCTTCCCTAACATTCTTATCTTTCCTCCTTTACTTGATTTTCTTATTCCATTGCGTGATCAATACATACTCTTGATCAATCCACTTTCGAACAAAATCAGTAAATGACTTATTGTTGGAGTCGGAAAGAATTTCTTCAAGTCGCTGTTGCCGTTTTGGATCTAGTGTAGCTGCTTTTCGTTTATTTCCTGGTGCAATAGCCATATCTTCCCTCCTTCATTCCAAAGGAAGGGAAGCAACCGCAACAGTCGAGAATGTATACGCAGAGTAACGAAGACGAAACTCTACTTTAATTAGATCAATCCCGTCAAGTTGGTGTTCATAAATCGTTTTATTGGGAACCAGGTAAGGATTGAGCCATTCAGTTGCTTGCCACGATATTGAATGATTTTCCAGTAAGATAGGTGTCACACTTTTTTCTAAGCCAAAGTTGACTATAGCTTTGACAAACAAAGAAAGAACAAACGCCGCTATAAAGCCTGGTAAATAATTTTCTAGAAAAGGACTCAAGGCCTCTGTTCTTTGCAATTCCAAGCCTAGAAAGGTTTCCAAGCTGCCGCCCCCTAAAATCACATAAATTAATAAGGTACCTCCTGTAGAAAGCAGCTGTTTACCAAATTTCGTTTTCAAATTAGAACTACCATATAGTGTTGCAAAAAAAACGAAAAATAATGTGGAAACCACGGAAAACCATAATACTAAAACAAAATTCACAACTTCCTCTTTGCTATTGTTTGGTAACTGGACTACTGAAAAAAAGAAACTCAGCACCGCTATCCAACAGACAGCCTTGACATAAGATCTAGCAAAAAATTTAAGGATCTTTGATACATTTAGCAGTTGAATAATCCAAAAGCCTTTCATGAATAAATCTGACTTCAACTGCGACAAAAATTGATTCAATTGATTTTCCTCTTTCCTATTGTTTTGTATGACAAAGTGATACACCTCCAATAAAAAAAGAGAGAAAATTTCTCTCTTTAGTTATCAGCAATTACTTTGTCTGCACTTCCTGCGAAATTTGAGTGGTGGTTTGTCTTTCTCCCACGACAGAATCTTCAAAAGCCTGCGTTTCTTCTTTGGATTCCTCTGGAATGCTTTCTTCTTCGATCGCTTCTTCCGTTGAGTTTTGATTTGAAGGAGTTTCATCCTCTTCTGATTTATCGGGATCTGAGTCTTCTGCAGACGGAAGTACCGTTAAAACAAAAGATACATTAGTCTCTATAAAAGAATCAGAAACCGATAGGACAATTGTGTACTCTCCTGGGGTGGATATATCATATTCACCACTCACAACTACTTGAGATATATCCAACGTTTCTTCTTTATCCAGGACACTGATTCCGTCTAAAGGATTAAACACTTCCCCTACATAGATTGTTCTATCGGAAACTCCAAGTAGTTCCGGTGCTGAATTTTCTACAATAATTCTTCCTGCAACAGTGGTACTCTTTCCATGAGAGTCTGTAGCTGTTAAAGTCACTTCATAAATACCAGGAGTCATAGGATCTACCGCGGCCATTTCTTCTTCATTGAACGTTAATGTTGCATGACCATCTTCTCTATCTTTAACCACCACCTGACTCAAATATTCTTCTGGGGTAAACGTAGACAAGACTGGGATAGTCATATCAACATTTGAGATAGACGGAGCTTCATTCTCAACGCATACCTTCATTGATGCTGTTGTCGCAGCCCCATACTTATCTTCTACTCTGTAATTGACCGTATATACACCTTCAACAGAAGAATCTAAATCGGTCGTGTAAGTAACTTTTTCCGAGAGGGGACCATCTTCTAAATCTTCTGCTGTCACAAAAGAGGTAAGATCTACCGTTGAATCAATCGGAATCGTTAATTCTTCTGTAGTAACCAGCAGTGTTGGCCGACTATTTACATAAATTGGAATCGTCAATGTGTCAGAATACCCTTGACTATCCATAACATTGATTGTTAACATTTGCGTTCCAACAATACTTGTATCAATTGTTGACATAGTTATAGTCGGCTCTAAATCAGATCCAGCAGTGACATAAAAATAGTCGCTGGCCTGAAACAACCCATTTTGTTGAATAACCGGTGATTGAATGAGTGGATAAATTTTCGGTCCAACCCATACAGGTGTTGGATCTTCAACCACTGGCGGCTCTGGTTCCGTTGGTTTTTCAACAATGATCGGTGGTACCAATGTATCGTCAGAAATAGTTTGATCCATTAACTCCACGCTAGGTGCAGCACTTTGTTCATTGACTCCGATTGATTGTTTCAATGTGGTTGCAATAACGGATAATTCTTCTGGCTTAAGCTGTGTTGCTGTCATTAGATTCATTTCTTCAGTCATTTCTGACTGCAAGATACCAAAATGCTCAAGAATAGCCAATGTTTTATCTTTCTTGAGTTTCGAGCTTTCCGAACTTTTCGATTCTTCAGGGCTTAAAATAGTTGTTTTGTCTTTTGAAGTAGAATTGCCTTGCTTTGTCGAGCTTGTAGGCTCTGTTTGCTGTAACGATGTTTTACTTTCTTCTTGATTCAGCTTGGTCAAACCTAAAGCAGAACCACCTATTAACAACGCTGTTGCTGTCCCTATCAAGATAGTTCGATTTAGTTTTTTTGTCCCTAAATGGCTACATCTGCTTTGCTTGTCGTCCTGTTTCATTTCTCAAGTCTCCTCTCTTCCAGTACGTGTCCTAGTTCATTTAATCGTCTTTCCCATATTTCCTGATTTTTTGTATCTTTTTGTTTTTGATAAAGTGCAATCATTTCTTTCATCAGAGACGCACTATCTACCGCATCTAGGTACTCTTTCTGAAGGTCTATTGATTTTATCTTTTTCCCAATTTCTTCAGCTTCAGAAATATTTTTCTCTTTGATTAACGCCCCCACTTGGCGTAAGTAAGCATAATCAAGTTCCTGTTCTAACTGTTTCGAATCCAGTTTAGTTGCCAGAAGTTCTGCTTCAGAAAGCATATTTTTCTCAATATACGCATAACAAAGCATGATTTTTCTTTCTTCCGTCAATGTGGTCACATCTGTTTGAATGACAGAGTCCCAATCTTGTTCATAGAAAGCTAAATCAAATGCTGCCTCAGGTGTAGGATAAAACGTTTGAAACAATTTTAACTTTTCCCAATTTTGTTGTTCCTTATAATACTCAGCAATTTCCACTAAGCGATCAGGATATTTTTCTCCCAATTGATTCGGATCTAACAATTTAAGATCGTCTACAAATGAATCAGCTGTTACTGCGTTTGCACTAGAATTCGTTTGGTTGCTTACAAGAAGATAGGTCCCTGCTCCGCCTAGCAGTAATAAAAAAACGATCATCCCACTTATAAATATGGATAACCGTTTTTTGGGCTTATTTGATTTTTCTGGAATCTCTTTAATAGCTACCGCTTGCTGTGCAATTTCTTCTTCTAAAATTCCAATCATTTCTTTGACTTCATTTCGATTTTCCGGAAACTCATCAATTAGTGTCTTTTCTAGCCACTCTAAAAAGAAGTCGCCATTTCCGGCTCCTAATTCAAAGTATCCTTTATAGCCAAAGTTCTTGTCCTTTGGATTGAACAGTTCTAAAAAGATAATTGCAGTTTGATTCTTCTTTTCAAATTCCGAATCAAGAACTGCTAAAATCTCTAGTCCTTCAACGAAAGGATACGGTTTTCTTTGAAAACCGTATTTCTTTTCGAATTTAATTTTAATCATCGATATCACCTACTCATTCGATATCTAAAGATTAGTAAATCAACGATCATTGATTTAACTCTTAAGCAATAGGGCTTCAACAATCGCTGGTGAGGCTCCCCAACTCGCTGCTTGTCCCTGTAGATAAGCGATAATCGTTCCAGCGCAGAAACATCCAACTAAACCTAGACATGCCCTAAAAGCGTGTTCTTGCCCTTCAGCGTGTTTTTGTGGATTTTTAGACATATAAGCAAACATTGCCAAGATAAATTGTACGGTAGCAAAGCCAGCAGCTGCTAAAAGTAACCAGCTTTTTACATCATCTAGAATTTTTTTTCCCAGTTCTCCAGGATTCGAAGTGGCTGCAATAATATAAAATTTCGTTTTAAGCATGCGTATTCTCCTTTGCATTTGTATGATTTGAGCTTGTTGTTACTGATTCAGCAATATTGTCTAGCAAATAATTTAATTCCTGTTGGGCCAACCAATCATCGTAGTCCAAACCTTGTTTCTTCATTAGTTCCTTCACAGTTTTCTGGATTTCTTTCTTTTTGGCTACAGTAAGTTCTAATGTAAATCCCGCCATTTGTAATCACCTCAAAATCGATTTTGTCTTTTTTTTAATGTTAAAAATACAATGAGCAGTACTACAGAAACTACAATCCCTAGTAGTAAAAGATTCATATTCGGATCTATTACCGAAAAATAAATACTTCCAAATGCTAAACCAATAAATAAGATACTTCCTAAAATTCCTAATAAATATCGCATAACTTTTCCTCCGAATTTTCTTTTATTTCTTGTGTTCATGCGCACTTTTTCGAATTGCATACACACGTTTTTTTGCTTTCTTAGCTGTTTCTTGCGTTTGTAAATACGTTAGATACTTCTTATTGATATGATAGAGTTCCTTGATTTTCGACGGACGAAGATCTTGTTCTTCAGATACGATAAACTCAAAGTGAGACATTTGGAAAATGTCTTTACCTTCATAGTTTTGTTCTGTTTGTTTGTCGTCAATGTTCAACAACACAGGCTCTCCATCTTTGAAGCCAATCATATCGTCAACATTGATGACTAAATTGCTATTACTACCAATGATCAAGCCTAGCTTTTTCACATGCAAAATACTTGTACGAGTGACCGTATTGTTGCGAATCAGTTCTCCTAGACGACTCTTTGATAACTGAACACTCTGTATCTTGGTTCCTTCTTCGTTATAAATTAATAAAACATCTAGTCCCAATGACAGGTGCAAAATATCTACACCATTGTGAATATTTTCTTTCATGAATGATCCTCCATATCTTTAATTTCGAATTGTGATTTTGAGTCCCAACCCATTAGTTGATCTGCTCGTCCTGCAACTGCGCAGCAAGCGTAAATAGTCAAAATGATAAAACAAAATAATACTATCAAACTGACAAGTAAAATGATTTTTACCATTATTTTTTCCTCCCTAAAAAAATAATTGAAAACAAAAACAGCCCTATTCCTTAGAATAAGACTGTTTCTGGATCAATCAGCTGTGATTGAGATAATGTGTTGTTTAAACAAAGCTCAAAATGCAAATGTGGGCCTGTGCTATTTCCAGTCGAACCAACATAACCAATGATTTGACCTTGCTCCACCTTATCGCCTACTTTGACTTGATACTCTTGTTGGTGGGCATATAACGCTGTTGTACCGTCTTCATGCTCGATGGCTACAACATTCCCCCATGAAGGGTGAAACTCTGCTTTAATGACCGTTCCTGCCTTGCTGGCGTAGATTGGCTCACCTTGTGCAGCTGCTAAGTCAATTCCTCGATGAAATTCGTCTCCACGAATACCAAATGTACTTGATATCGTATAGTTTTTGACTGGTTCAATATACCCTTCTTTGCTTAATTGTGGACCAACGACTTCTTTGTCATACGTCGTCAAATCATAGGTTTCAATCAAGCCATTTAATTTCTGATCGTACTTCGTATCAGTCGCATAACGTCCTGTCAAAAATTTCGTTGCTTCCTGGTAAGTTTTGGCATTCGTTTTCCATACGCCATCGTAAAAACGACTATTTCCTGTCAATCCTTCTTTTAACAGCTGTGCATAATCGTTTAAGCTGTCCTCGTAGCTCTCATACTGTCTAAACGTGGCTTGAGTCGTATAGAGTGTGCCGTCCCCTAAATCCTCTTGTGTCGCAAAAGAGACGCCTTTTCCATTATGTGTCCCTTTGATTCCAAACAAGTTATAATTCGGTGCTTGAGCTAATTGACTCTGACCACTAGCCGACTCTAAAATCGCTTGTGCAATCATGACTGAAGCATATAAGTCATTTTCTTGTCCAATTTTACGAGCAGATTCACCAATTTTACGAATAAAGCTTTCTACAGACTCATCTTTTTCAAAATGAATGTTTCCTTCGTTATCCTGTTTACTAGAAGGAACTAATTCCTGGATTGGTGCAGTCGGTGCTTGATGATAAGCTTTTGACTCTTTTTGCACAACTTTTTCTTCTGGCTGCGCATTTTGTCCAGTGGTTGAAGGCTGTTTCTCAATTGATTGTGAAGGCGTGACTTCCACAGGCTTCATTTCTGAAGGCTTAGTAGTATCTTGCGTATTATTTTCTGGTTGACTAGAGTCTGTCGTACCAGGAGTAGTTGTCTGTGAACTATCTGTTGTAGAATCGGTAATTTGATCTGTTGATTCACTTGGCTTTTGTTCAGGTTGTTCAAGGGAAGAATCCGTTGTAGCTTCTTCCTTAATTGGATCTGTACTAGCTGTTGTAGAATTGTCAGCATTCACTGTCGTTGATTGTTCTGTCGCTACAGTTGATTGTTCTTCGTCTGCTAAAACCGCTGGTGTATAGCCAATAACTTGTCCTAATAACAATAAAGCAGACAATAATTTACTCGTTTTTTTCATCTACACTTCTTCCTTTCCTTCATCATATATATTTTCTGCAGTAATCTTTTGACGAATTTGAACCCACCATGCGTCTGGCAATTGAGGAACATACCCTTCTTTTTCTGCAATAAACAAGCAGTTTAAAACAACGGAAAGACTTAAAGAAAACTCATGGTAGTTATCCTTCATTTTAAAAAATAGTTCTTCTGAACATTCTTCACACAACGTATGATCTTCTACTTGCCAAACTCCTTCTTGCAAGTTAGGAGAAACTTGATTAACATAGTTGTTCTTCACTCTGCCCTTCTCCTCCTTCATATAATAGTGAATACATTAGAAAATTCATTATCGGTCTAACCAGTTATAAAAATTTTTTTGTATATGTCCACATATCACATGAAATTGACAAATCACTAAAAAAATTTTTTATCTTATCTCTATCAAATATTGTTTGAAAATTGTAAGCCATAGGATAATCCTCTCTTAATGGAAACATTGCCCCGTAAGAAAATGTATTTAAGTATAATTCGTTTATTTTATCAGATAACAACTCTCCGCTTTGATTATCTAAGAACTCACCAACTACGAAACCATTTTTAATTGGAAAACATACAATCAAGTACTCCGTTGATCTTTTAATCGAATTTACAGATAGTAAATCAACCCAATAGGGCTGCTGGATAAGTGGATTATACGTAAAACCATATAAACAACCTAATTTGTATATCCTATTTTTCATATTTTTCTCCTTACATTTTAGTCAAAATCTCTCGATAATAAATAGATTTCATATTTTTTCAAAAAGTTTTTATATTTTACATTCTTTTTTAGTGTCTGCATAGAATCTTTCTATACAGACTCACTATCTATTTTTGAATCAAGAATAATAACTTTTCTATTCTTTAATTCTTCTTTTAATTGTTTACTTAACAATAAACTACTAATCCCCATAGTTACTCGTTTAGTTTTTGCATCTAAAACATTATGAACAGAATTTGATGATTTTTCTTTACAATTTCTCCTTCGACCTATTTTCATTCACCACATTCCACATTTTTGATTTCTTGTTTCAGGTATAATAAGAGCGTTTAAATCATCTTCTTGTATGAAACAATCACTTTTTTTTATTTTCTTTGATTGATCAACATGGTTTATAGAATTCTCCTTCATTTTGTTAATGTCCAAATAACAATTTTCATGAATATTTTTGAATCGATTTCTAATTTGTTTTTCCTTTTCCTTATCCCTGTATTCATCAGGCAATGGCTGGTTGCCAATTGCTTTGTATAGATGATTGGATGACTGCTCTCTATAATATTCACATTGTACTATTTCCATGAGAAACCTCCTTTTTTAACGAAGAGTTACTCTCCCATTCCCTTATCGATACATTGACATTTTCTTCCAAGTAGTGAGCTTTCACCAAAAAGAAACAAGAGGCAACGAAAGTTACCTCTTGTCAAATACTTAATTTTGTTCTTTTAAGCCTCGATAAGCCAAGACAATCAACGCACTTACAAATAGAACCAATCCTAATACAACCAATGCAGGATTCACAAACTCACCTGTTTTAGGTAGGCTTTGTGTTTGTTTTGCTTGTGGTTGTTTTGTTGTAGAAGTTGGCGTTTGTTTTTCAGGAGTTGTTGGGACAACTTCTTTTTTCTCGATTTTTGGCGTCACTGTTTGATCTTTGTTTGTCAAATCATTGTGTTCTGCCACTTTCTTACCAGTTTCGTCGTAAAGCTCTTCTGTCCACACATAGCTTGTGTTTTCATCGTCTTTCGACGTATCTACCAATGTATCGATCACTTGTTTTTCATTTTCTGCTTGAGCGATAAAATCTTTGTCTGTCTCAAACACAACTTGTGCTTTTTCGTAGTTTCCGTTTTGGATTCTCCAAAGCTTGATTTTTAAATTGTATTTGTCGTCTTTAATCAAGTCGCCTAAGAAAATGTCATCGTGCATTGGTGTATCTTTTGCTGGTGTGAATGTTTTTTCGCCGTCTACAGTCGCTAAAGTACGGATTGTTGGTACTTTGACTAAGTTGTTTGTGATAAACAATTTGCTTAATTGGATCACATTTGAACCATTGTTGATTTCTTCTTCAGAAACAGTCAAGACTTTTAGAGGTTCTTTTTGCCCTTTTTCCGTCACTGTGAACGTATATTCCCGTTTTTCTGCGTCAAAATCAGAAGTAATCGTTAATGGTTTAATGATTTGATAGCCTTCTGGTGCTTTGACTTCTTCCAAATCATAGTCACCGTAAGGAACACCTTCAAATGCAAAATAGCCGTCATAACCATTTTTATCCGTTACTGTTTCTGTGCTGATTGTTTCACCTTTTGTACCATTGATTGGTGTTAACTTGAACTCAATACCATTGTAACCAGTTTTTGTGCCACCTGATTTTGATTCTACGTACTTGAAGCCATCTAAAGAAAATTTCACGACATTTTCTTTAGAAACCGATTCTGTCGCAATCACTTTCGTATCTTGGTCTTTGTATGTGATCTCAAATTCACGTTTTGTATTGTCAATTTGGTAGCCTTCTGGTGCTTTTGTTTATAGCAATAGGTAAGTCTTTGAAAGTTGCTTATTTTTGCAAATAATAAGCATGTCATTCTCCAACTTTTCCCCTGCTCCACACCGTACGTGAAACTTTCGCTTCATACGGCGCTCTATCTTTCAATTTTTGGCTTCTATTTCGGAATACTTTATAATAAAAATATCTTGATGTAAGGAGGTGAAAATAATGCTTCCTACACCTAGTGAATTTGCTTCTATGGATATTTTAGAAAAAGGAACAGTTGGATCAAAAGCATTGGTAATTAGTATCATTTTGCTTTTGATCGCTTTCCTACTTCTGAAAAATTGTATTCCTAGAATAGCTAATTATATGTCTAGTTGGTCGATTGCAGGAAGTGGTATTGGCTTACTGAGTGGGATTGTTGGAATAATTACACTCTGTACCTATATCAATTTTATCCTAGCAACCCTTGTAATAGGCATTTTAATTTTTGCCTTTATAGCAGATTCTTAGAATAGAAGCACCTCGGTCAAACGAGGTGTTTTATTTTTGAAAGACTTAGGGCTATCCCTCCACCTTTATTAGAGGTTTCTTTGGTACTGTGCCCCTACTCTCACGAGAATCAAGGAATTTCGGCTATTTGCCTTATATCCACTATTCCGATAACAGTCGTTAATAAATAGTTCTCGCTTTCCACGTTCCAATTATTCTAGCTTTTACATTTATCCTTAGGTGCTCACTATAAGCCTGAACGTTCCTATAGAATCATTGTCTTCTATACCGAATTTCATAGGATAAGAATTTTACTTTTCGGTGACGTTCGTTGCAATTGCAACCTTATATTCTTTCGAATACGTCTACTTTTAGACTTGTACATTCGCGAGTTCGTCAGTTCATTTTGAACATTCTCACCATAGATAATTTTTAGCGTCCCGACATATCTTCTACCATATGAATGAACTCACTTAGGTATCATTCTGCCGACTTCACCTAGCTTCATACCTTTATATTCTGTTACATATAAACGCATGTAGGAGTATTAGACCAATTGTTTCAGCTAACATGACAGCTTTCATTCCAATTGTCGAATAATCAGTTATGATTGTATCTAATTTATAGATAAACCTTCTCCTTTCGTGTTAAACACTTATAGAGAAACGTGTCGCACCTTTCCAGTAGTATTTTCCTAAAGCCAAATGTTTAACACTTGCTTTTGGCAATTCATTGGTCATTTCAAAGACGATTTCATCACCTTCTAATTTCTTACCTTCTACATATTCTGGTTTGAATGTTTCAGACCATTTTACTGGTGTTCCATCTTCATGGAATAACCCGTATTGCGCACCGTTGAATGTTGCTTGACCTTGTGTTTCTGCACCTGTTTCAGCGTCTTCTTTCGTTAACAAGGTTGAACCAGTTACTTCTTGGTTTGTACCTTCCGTATTTTTCACAATAACCGCAGTTGTTTGGTTCGCATATTTGATTTCTACTTCTACTGGTTTGAACGTATTCGCAAAACCAGTAGAAGCTGTTTTTTCAACTACCCAATATTTTCCTACTGCTAAATCTTTTGGTGTTTCCGCATGACCTTTATCATCCGTTGTAATCGTTTTGACTACTTCACCGTCAACTGTATTTTTGCGGATTTCAAATACGTTTCCTTTTAACGTGTAATTTTCATTCCACATCTCTTTACCAGATTCTACACCTGATTTTTCAACAATAATTTGACCTTTTGCTTGTTGGTTACGTTGGGTCAATACGATCAATTCGTTAGATACAACGTCACCTTCTACCACGTCAGAATCACCAACTGCTGAACCTAATACATAAGGATTCGGTACAGAGATTTCTGTTGCTTTCACGTGTGTACCATGTGGCGCTTTGATTTTTGGTGATAAACCATTTTCGTCTGTTGTTACTTCAGTCACTTTAGGCGCTGTCATACCTGCTGGAATTTTGCTATATTCTAGCTTGAATTTTGTACCAGGGACAGGTTTTCCAGTTTCTTTGTCTACTTTCTTGATTTGGAACTCGCCCTCTTTTTGGACTTTCACGTTAACTGTAGACTCCGCAGGGTCTCCTACTCTAGCTTTGATTACATCTTGTAACCATGGCGCTTGATACAAAATTGTTGCTCCTTCATAAGATTTATCAATCTTATAGAAGAATTTCAGAGTCCCTGAATCTTTACTATCTGTTTTTGGCGTAATTTTCATTGTATTGCCACTGATAGAAGTTGTCACATTCGCGCTATTATTTTTCAACTCATAATAACTTAATACTTTATTTGTATCAGTTAATGTCACTGTTTCGCCTGCTTGTACAGTATATGTTTTTCCATCAAATGACGGTTTCTTGTAGAACGTATCTACTTTTGCTAGAGTTGCTTTTTTGAACGCTTCATAGCCTGATAAACTCACTCTTCCCTGACCGCTTAAATCAGATATGCTTTCTACTTTTTTACCAGTTACAATTTCTTGTACCAATTTTTCAGTATAGAAAGAATTTACAATTGATTGTTGTTTTTCCCATCCCCAATATACAGCCAAAGAAGCTTTTACATATTGTTCCTTTGTAACTTGAGAAGTAGTAAAACCTGGGTTTGCGCCCCAATTTAAAGGTGCACCAGGTTCTACACACCATAACGGATTTCCATTTGCATCACGTTTTGCATAGTAACCTGTTTCTTGAGCTAAGCCTGTTTGTTTCCATTGGAAAGAAGCGTCTCCGTAATTGGTGTCAACATAAACAACGTTGGCTCCTTTAGGTAAAAGAGAAAACTCACTAAATAAATTTGCTTCCATTTGTGCTTGATTCTGCGCCTTCATCGCTTCTGCTTTACTCAAGACATCTAACAAATTAGAACGATAAGACGTGCCTGTTGTACTATGAATATTCCCATCCCCAATTACTTCGTATCCATTTTGTTCAAAAAATTCTTTGATTTCTTGATCCAATTGTTCTGAAGTTTTTGCAGGTGCGGGAACTAATGCTTGTTCCTGTGACACTTCTGTTGGTTCAGTCACTTTTTGTTCTCGAACCTGTTCTGAGGAAACAACATTTTCTTCTTCCACTTTTTGTGGCTCTTCAACTACTGGTGTTTCTTCTTGCGTTGAGGCACTTGTTTCTGGTGTTTCCGATAGTTCTTTTTGTGGTTCTGTTTTTACCACTTCATTACTTTCTGCTTGATTGAACACCTCTGTCTCTGCCAATGCACCAATCGGTTGGCTGATTACCCCGCTCAAACTCAAGAAAAGCATGAGTGAAGCCATTCTTTTCTTCGCTTTCTTAAAACCTTTGAATTTCATAATGTTTTGATCCCTCCATATATTTTTTACTTATTTCTAATGCTTAAATAACCAATCACACATGAACCACCCCCTAAAAATGAATACAAAAAAAGAAGCAATAACAATTTTGTCATTGCTTCTTCATTAACGAATGAATCAAATTATTGATTAATAGAAATCAATAGAGAATTTCTCCGAACCATCACTATAGAAAATAGTAATCAAATAATATCCAGTATATTCTTCGCTTTCCAATACCACGTCTTCAGCCCATGTATTAGCTTCTAATGCAGTATCAAACAGCTTTCCACTATTACCGATATAGCCACTCACAATTGTCGGCTCTTGTGGTTTTTCTGGCTCGCTAGGTGTTGTTGTACCACCTTGATTATCACCATTACCTGGTTGACTTGGTTGTGAAGGTGTATTTGTTCCACCATTATTTTCTGGCGTTGATGGTGTCGTTTGTTCTCCGTTATTTCCTTCAGTAGAACCACCATTGTTGCTTTCTGGTGTACTTGGCGTTGTTGTGCCACCAGTTGTTCCTGTTTGATCGCCTGCTGGTGTTGTTGGCGTCGTTGTATTTGGTGTCGTTTGTGTATTTGAAGTCGTTCCTTGTCCTACTGGTTGACTCGGATCTACCTTGTCTTGTGGTTTGATCACTGATTGTGCTACTGTTTCTCCTTTGTTATTTTGAACAGTTGCCACATTACCATCAAAAACAAGTTTATTGCCTGCGTAGATCAAGTCTACGTTGGCAATCTTGTTCATGTCCGCTAATTTTTGGACAGTGATATTTGTTGCTTGGCTGATTCCCCACAAATGGTCACCTTCAACAATAGTATAATTGCCATTTGATTTTGAAACGTCTGCTTTGATTTGTTCGACTGTACGAGGTGTCCATTCTGCTGCTTCTGCTTTTTCAGTATTCATTGCTAACGCAAATCCCCCAAATGTTGCTCCGATAGCTAGCACTCTTAATACACTTAATTTCATAATTTAATTCCTTCTTTCTTAATTAAAATTTTTATATCAATGACTATAAACTTATGATACTAAACTTATAATCATTTGTGAATACCTTTTTGAAAAATTTCCTCTTTTATGTATAATAAACTTATGATCATTAATAAAAGAGGTGATTAACTTGGATGAAAAATCTATAAAATCTTTTCAAATTTGGGCTCAAGAAAATCTTGTTACCAGAAGAGAAGCCGCTAATATAACTGGTCAAAGCTATGCTGGAATCTCTCAAGCAATTAATAGAAAAGTTTTAACACCTTTTCTAGAATTTGATGGCAATCCTCCTACATCACTTGTACGATTATATTTGAGAAGTGAAGTTGAAGCGTATGCCAAACAGCTACAAGCGAAAAAGCAGAAACAACAATAAGTCGTTTCTGCTTCTCACGAAAAAACAATATAGGCGGATCAAAAAGTATGAAAAAACATTTCTCATCTCTTTGCTAGGATCTGTGGTACTTATTTTTGTACTCTTTATTGCTTTTTCTGGGTCTTCTGAAACAGAAACATCGAAAAGTCCAACTGCCACAACAAGTGAAGTAGTGAACATAACATTTCCAACATTTGACAAATTAGTTGAGCTTGAAGGTCCTCAAATTGAAGATTTAGGACGTACACAAATCTCCTCTGTTGTCTATCTGAACAAAAACGTTGCGACTCTAGAACCCGAATCTCATGATTCGATCAATCTGAGCCTCACAATCGTAGATAAAGTAAATAATGAGTTTGCACTACCAAATGTAAAGTACACACCTAATACGTTACAAGTAGGCGACACTTTTGGATTGGCAAAAAAAGGCAGTCATTATTTTGCATACCGACAAAATTAACTGTCGATTACTCAATAAAATTATAACAAATGCCCCAAAAAACAAAAACCGTTTCTTGATAAAAAAATAATTAGAAACTCTAAGTAAGAAGATAGTCTAAGCTTTTAGGCCTTCTTCTTTTTTTATTTTCAGAGTTATAAAATAACTGTTATTCTCTTATATACGTCATTATTTGATACATAAAAGGATATTCATTAGTTCCCCATTCTTCTCTTTGACATTCTATACGTTTAATATCTTTTTGCAGGCGTTCTAGAGTAGATTCTTTCTTATCCTTATGAGAATCTATATAGTCAGTAGCTAAGATTTTTATCACCTCTCTAAACCTCAACTACCGCTAACGATTGCGGAAATATTTCAACTTATTTTTCTGTTCTGTGCGAGTTCGTAAAATCTCAACGTGCGCTCCTTCTCTAATCGTTCAAAATACCTTTGAATCACTATCTGGGTAATATCATCATCTTCTTGCATCGCGAAATGCAGAGAAAACCAACAGTATGCGTCTTCTAGTTGTAAAGCTTGATAAATTGTTTTTTCCCAACTAATACAGTCGTTTATGAATTCTTCAATTTCCCATTCCAATTCTTCAGTTAATAGCGAATCATTCATCACTCTGCCTCCTGTTCCAAAACCCATTCGGCAAACAGTTTAACTACGATAGCCTCTTCAAATGTGTTTAGTTTTCTATAAGCTTTTCGTATATAACTACTTTCATGTTTCTCAATTGTATTTTCTTTATGCAATAAATAGATTGCTCTGATAGTAGTAGCCCCCCAACCTTGTCTATAACTCTCTTTAAGCCACTCTAGCACAATCTGCTGATTATCATTGAGTTGCGGTTCGTCTGGCAAAAGATTTATTAGCCTTAGTAATTCGTTCGGATCAAACGCTTTGTGTGCAATACTATTAATGACGTAGTTTTTTAGTTCTTGTTTATTACTCACATTCATTCCTCGCTTTCAGTTCTTCTTTCAAAGCATAAAATAACTCCTCTGCTTCTCGTTTCGATAAACATAAATTAAGACTTTCTGACATACCCTCATATTCGATTGTCAAATCAATAGCATCTATATCTGGTTTTGCTTCAATAACTATCTCTACTGGGAAGCATCTATTGATAGATTTATCTGGCATTAATAGAATTTGTTTCATCAAACCTGCCCCCCTGTTGACATTTTTTTCGAAAAAAGGCAAAGTGTTAACATTGCACATGGTGACAGAGTATTTTTTCACTCGCAAGTCACTAGGATAACTATTTCATCTACAAAATCACCTTCGTCGTCTATCATGCCTTGTTGGATATCAATTCCTGTGATTTTCTTAAAGAATCCATCGTTCGGACTTTTAACTTTTATCATTACCTCATTGTCGCCAAAATCCTCTTTTAAAGATTTAATTTCGTTCATCACTTCTGTTGCATCCATAATTTATTCTCCTTTCGGTTGTAAAAACCACCTATTTTGGTACCTAGTAAACACCCACAGCTTTCCCGTAGCAGTAGTCGTCACACGCTTGATACCCCATCTGCCATTTGTCAATAAGGTCCAATTTCTTCCCACAATTCACACAATACAAATATCCATCAGTGCTAAACCCTGATTTAATCAACCACTTCTTGATAAATTTCTTTTTTTGTCTTTTATTCACTCGTTTTCCCCTTCCAATCTCACAATCAATGTTCTAGCTACTGGCGATTCTGCTCTTTTTAGCATTACTGAACACTGGGTTGCTGACGATTGCGGAATTAATCGCCGCCCCAAGTTATCCATGCTTTTGGCTCGATTTGTAAATCACCTAGTTCGATAACCTCCGTTGGTTCCTCACTTGGAAAATTTTCGAACGTGGATTCGTCTGTTTCATCAATCACTTTTAAAGCTGTTTCCAAGTCCTTCGCTATGCAAACGATTTGCCCACTCGTCCAACTTTCTAATACATCATCGCCGTACCAAACAAAAAGTTTCATCCCTCTGCCTCCACGGCTAATGCCATCAATTTTGGATCAATTCGTCTTATTTGTCTTTCTGTTAACTTTGGTACCAACGCCAGAAAATTTGATTTGCAGTGTCTTCCGTACATATCTAGATAGTCATACTTAAAATCGCTGAATTTAATCGGCAAAATCACTCGATATAATTTTTCAGACATCACTCTTCCTCCTCATATTCAGATAACTCACCTCGAATTTGGACACATTTGTCACATATGCACCCACCAGCTTTTAGTTCAAGATCTGCAATTGAGTCACACAAAACATATTGCTTCTTCGGGCTACAGTTACCGAATATTTTTTCTTTCAGGTCAATGTCACTTTTGAGAGCATCATGCAGATCTTGCAGCAATCCAAGAAGTCCCTGCCCAGATCCTTGATCCGCTTCTCCTTTATAAGTAGCCATATACTCAAGAGTTTTCATATTGATAATGATTGATAAGATGTCGTCCATCACTCTTCCCCCCTATCCCGCTATTTCTGTCACTAACAGACTGACCAACCCAATTCGTTTAATCGTCTTTGATTTTTAAGTTTTTTAATTTCTAGCGGTGTTAATTCAGTCACGCTATAACCTTTTAACTTGGTCACTACATCAACAAATCTGTACTTGATTTCTGTTACTTCTCTTGCGATATAAAATTCATTGTCTCCCAATTCGCACACATCCCCGACCCTTACAGTGCGCCGTTTTTCGTGAGACGAAAGAGAATTAATCGAAGCCATTTTAGCTGTGCTTATGATTTCTGTTTCACTGGAAACTCTGTTATTTTTATCAAACGTACCGATTTTTTGCGCTACTACAGTTACTTCGATTAGGTCATGCTGAAATCCTTTAATACCACCAGTATTAATATATCGACCTTTAATGCGGTTGCCAGAAATAGCTCGTACTATCCACGAGTCCTCTTCATAATCAAAAAGATCATTTAATTTTATAGAGTTGTTAAACCCTATTTTCTCTAACGTGATTAACTTGAGCATTCTCTCCTCCTAGTTGATAATTTCTTCCGCTAACTGATCTAGTTTTGCTTTACGCCGCAATCAAATAGCGATAAACTGCACCTTCTTCTCGGCGACACATGATTTTCACACGTTCAAATCGCTTGAGTAATCCTAAAAAGCTGCGTTTCTCTTCTAGTGTGAAGTTAGCTGTATATTTACTTACAGACACTTGTTTTTCTTTGCTACGCTTGATTTTTCGTAGTTTATCTGCTTCATACTGTCTGATTTTTTCAAGCTCATCCATTAGGTCAGTGGAATAATCAAACCCATCCAAAAAGCTGCGACTATACTTTGCTTTCAATTGAACACGCCTCTCCTCTCTTCTATTTATTTTTTTGGAAGTTACATTGCGATAAATCAACATTTTGTATTTACCAAAAAATACATTCGCGAGTTTTATGGCGTCCGAAAACTCTAACCCTAGTAGAAAACGGTAAATGCTCACTTATGATTACATAGATAACCATAAGGTCATGGCAAGTATCTACATGTATGTAGCAGACAGTCCTTTGTTCTTTGTTACAAGAACGACTGTGAAGCCCAGAAGCCCTATAAGCTACGCTGATAACTCCTGGAACATATTTGCTCTTCGAAATTGTTAAGGATAAATGTTGTTACACGACTGTTTTATTCAACCGCTGCATTTCTTTGTTGGAACTTTTGACGGAGACCATTTGAAAGATACCTCTTCCTGAAGATCGACTCAATCTATGTTGGACCACATCGAGTACCACTTCCAATACATCAAATTTTCCAACAAATCCTTTACCGCTTTAACAACCCTCAGAGGATTTTCAGGCAAATACAAAATGTTGATTTTTCATCTAGAAAACAGGCATTACTTATCTTACAAATATTTTTTTCGTAAAAATCGAATATTTTTCATCGGTACACCCAATTCTGCTTCAATTTGCTTCATCGGTTTTCCATCTTTCAATAAAGCTATTACTTTATCTTCTAACCCTGGCCGTATACTAAAAAAGAGAATAGCCATCCGTTCTTGATAATCTTCTAGCGATTCATCTAGACGTCGCTGCTCATTTGGCATGCCCAGTAAATTCAACAATTTATCTCTTCGCTCAAGTAATTTAGGATCTTTATACCAACCAGGATTGAGTTCTTCATCCGTTATTCGAAACAGTTCTCTTCGTGCTACTTGTTTCAAATCCACATCAATCACCTCATGCCATAATTTCTTTACTAACTAGTTTCCCCATGCCTTTACAAGTCAATCTCAGTGGTGCTATTGGACTTGCCCGCCGTGCAATCAGTACGCCTTGTTGATCAAAAACCAAACGTATCTTTTTTTGCACTTTCTTGAACGTTGTTTGATTACCAACAGCTACGTACGTTGCTTTGTTGCCTATATGACATAATTTCACTTCTACAAGTCTATCCCCCTCAATCAAATAATTTCTAGCTTGCATCTTTCTGGATTCCTTTTCAGGATATAAGACACATCGATAGCCATATTCAAGTATTTGTTCTGCAATGTTTCTCAAATCAACTTCTCCTTCCACATTTGTTCCAGTTTGGAACCAAACAAAAAAGGGAGTAAAAGTACGTGGCTACACATACTTTTACTCCCTCTATGTCACAGTTTGCATTACAAGTCTCCCTATCCCTAGTAAGCAATAATCAAACAAAGATTTCGTCTAAGACAAAATAAATGCCTGATATTTATACTAGTTTGCGAGAATATACAATAACCCCTTGAAATATAAGGCTTTTAACTCTCACAAAGATTTGATATAATGAGCACGTTGCATATGCAACACTGTAACAAAGAGGAGCAACAGCATATGTAGGGGCTAGCTACATACTGTCTGACATTGTTCCCTCAACGACCTTTAGAAGGACGGCAATCCTTTTAAAGCGAGAGGGGGCAATGGCTCCTATTTGTTTGGCTCGAAACCAGAACAAATTATTTAGTTATAAATAACAGTATCACATCGTGAATTTGTTTACAAGTCTATTAATGACGTGTGTTCACTTGGATATCTCTTACTGTAGCTTCTAACAAAGTTAAATCGTATTCCATAGTGGACCCTCCGTATGTTTATTTACCTATCGCGATAAGCAACGTAAATATTTACAAATAAACTTTAGCAGATAAATTTCTCAAAATAAAGAAAAAAAATCAAAATGGAAGAATTTTCCATTTTTAACACAAGGTGATAATTTCATGATACAATTAGAGGTTAGCCATCTGTTCGAAGCAATCGATAAATTACGAATCGCTAGGAAAATTTCTCAAAAATACTTGTGCCAAGGGATTATGGACCCTTCCACATATTCCAAAATAAAAAAAGGCGACTTAGCTCTTAACCTCAAAGATAGTTACGAGTTTCTAAGTCGCCTTAATGCTTCCTGGGCAGATATACAATCTTTAAATTTATTTTCTGATCCAACAATCGACAAACTCTCAAAAGAATTTAACAGACTCACAGCTGATGCAACAACACCAATAAAAAACATAGAAATGCTCTATACTCGATTATCAAACATGGATTTACAAAATAGTAATTTGTTAAGGTTACACTTGTTGCTAAAAAAATATTATGCTGACCAAAGTAACCAAATACCTAAAATTACTTCTGCAGAAATGGACACGCTGTTTAGGAGAATAGATATTTCAGAAATACTCACGTCTATCGATTATCTGTTGTTAGGTGACCTTACAACAGAATTCTCACTTGAACAGTTACTCAAAATATATCCACGTTTACTTGTTACAAATTTAGAAGAATTTTTAATCAAACCAAGAGTTTTTAAGTTGTATATCCCTCAATGCTTAGGGAATGTCGCAGATATCTTTATCGACAATCACTACTTTTCAGAAGCAAAACAGTTACTGAATAATTTAAAAACAATAGCTATAACAATTAACTCCTTTTTCTACCAGTTCCTAGTACAATACTTAACCCTTAGATTGCAATATCTTGAAACAAATGCTTCAGATACTCTTCACGAACTGGAAAAATTTATAAAAGCAGCCAAAATCGTTTATCCAGAGTCCCCATCAATAAAAGCATTTGAACAATCCTTTGAAGATCTAAAAAAAGTGAAAAAAAGCAAACCAAAAATTATTTTTAGAACACAATAAAATTTTTCCCTGAACCGCACTTTTTTCCAAGTGCGGTTTCTGCATATCTGTTTGCTAAAAAACTTAATCGATATGTTCTTTTCGTTTCTTCGGAGACAAAGACATCAAAAAATTCTCCTCCAACAACAATAACTCCTCATACACACGATCCATAGATTTACCTGCAGACAAGCTTAGACAATACAAAAAATCACAGGGAATCGTTTTAACTGTTCGATTACGGGTCACCCAGCTTGCAACTGTCCCTTGTTTATAGTCATGTAATTCACAGAATTCCTCCACACTCATCCCTAACTGCCCAATGATAAAAACATTGATCGGATGCGGATAAACAAACGTATTGATAGCCATAGCAGCGGTACCTCCTCCCTAAGTATTATTACATACGCAATAATAATCCTAATCTTTTTAAATAGCAAGCAAGGGAAGACCTAAAAAAGCTATATAAGAGGGACGTATCATAGATATAATGTAATAGGCAATTTGCGGGTTTTAATTTTATCCTGTATCAACCTCAAATAAATCGCCTTGTATTGCAGTTTTTTTAGGTGCTATAAGCTGTTCTAGCGTTGACTGGATAAATGTACGTGCCAATCCAAAGGCTTCCGAAATCGCTTGATAATAAGCCTCTTTAACCTCTTTTTTGACACGAATAATGGAGCGCATTAACCCATGTACTGACGCTAAAGTGATTCCACCACTTCGGCCAGCACGAATCCGATAATAAATTTTATTTTCAGCCTTCAGCTGTTTCAAGACTTTATCCAAAGAGCGCTCAGGAATTTTCAATTCTTCACGCAACTCTTTCTTTGTAGACACAATATAGGGTTTATACGTATAGGATTGCGCATTCAAATAAGCCAGTAGGTCTTCTGCCCACTCATGGCTATGGGAATATTTACGTACTTTCCGTTCTTTTTTAAACTTCCACCAACCTTTTTTCTTGTTAAAAAGCTGTTCCTCAGAGAGATTCCCATCGACCCACTCATGGCATAAAAGGATAATTTTTTCCCTTTGTGCTGCTTGATAGTTTCCTGAATAAGCAGACCGAATAATCCGTTTTAACTCCCGATCAGCTAATGGATCAACTAAACGATCGTTAAATTCTAACATGGCCAACTCGCACGCTTCGATTTCGTATCCAGAAGAAAAATAAGCCAAAGACAAGGTGAAAATGACATTGTTTCGGCCATATCTCCCCTTCTCTCCTTTGATTTTTTCGCTACCCATCAACAGACGGAACCAAGGTTCATCAACTTGACGAAAATGTTGATTTGACGGCAATTCAAAAACATTTTTATAAGTAGCTGCTTTATCAGACTCCACTCGCATCGACCAACTGATCCACTCTTCAAAGCTGTAACGATATTGTGGCTCAAAGAATAAAATATTCTCTTCCGTAGGCATACGAGTGATCCCAAAGTGATTCGCATTCACATCGACCGGAAAACGATAGTCATTGGCTAACTTATTTCGAAGGTTATTTGAAATAAGTTTTGCGACATTGATCACTTTGAAGTTCGATTTTTTTGTTACATAGGCAGGTTTATCTAACACATAAAATGCCTGGTATCCGTGAGTTGTACGTAACACCATTGTAGGCATGAAGCCAAGCTCATGGCTGGCTAAAATGATTTCTCCGTAATCAAAATTTGGATCTAACGTATCAAAATCAACAAAAAAGGTATTGATTTGGCTCAAATTGTCTTCAGAATGCCCCTTCGTAAACATTCTATTTTCGTCAGCATATGTCCCATAGCGAAAAACATTAGGGGTCCAGTGGCTAAACGCATTATCATTCTCAATAATCCCCTCTTCAGACGTAATCACTATTCCGATTCCCTCAACCATATGTTCTTTAGAACGATATGCGAAAATAGCCCCTTTCCCCGTCTGTTCGCTAAAAGAGAACGGTTTAAGGCGGCTATTTTTGTATTTGAATTTCCGAATTCCATCGTGTAAAACGGTTGTATATACTACGTCTAGTGCCACTGTCATGCCTACTGATCCTTTCTAACCAAAAAGAGAACACAAGTATCTTTCGATTTGTGTTCTCTCAATGGCTAAAATATCAAAACAATCTTAAGAAAGCATGACAAATAAGCGTTTTTCTATTGAGTTGCCCGTCAAAAAATGGTAAGATAAATCTACAAGTTCGGATTGGTAGTCCGAACAGATTTATTCAAATCACATAAGTGGTATCCAGCCACTTACATAATTTCCATGAGACGAGCGAGAACACATAGTCGTGTATGTGATTCAGATAAAAAAGTGAGGTCCAATTCACTTTTTTATCCGTCTCTTTTTTTTATATTTATCTTTATTTAAGATTACAAAACATTATCCAACTTGTAAAGTACTATTTCTATCTAAGATTTGCATCAGTATACTTACAAAATTATCAATCAGTATACCAGTATACTTATACACCTGATAAAGTGTATAAGTATACTGGTATACTTTTTTAAAAAGAGAGATTCTAATGAGGTTGTACCAACTTCCACGGATAAAGAAAAACATACTCTATAGTTTCTTGTATTAAATTTTAAGGGTATACCAGTATACTTTTGCCACTATATGGTATACTGGTATACTTTTACACATTTCTACTTTTGCAATTATTTTCTTTACAGAAAAACTTATCACTGGTATACTTATGATATATTATTAATCACCTGGAGGTATATTTATGGGAAAAGTTTATGTAGTAGGAAATTTCAAAGGTGGCGTAGGTAAAACTAAATCTGTAACCATGCTTGCATATGAAAGTGCAGTTATTAAAGAGAAAAAAACATTAGTAGTTGACTTAGATCCACAGGGCAACGCTACAAGTATTTTAGCAAAAACTGGTGAGCTTGATGAAATTACTAAAAATATAACTGTTGGATTTGAACAAGGTGATTTAAGTACACAAATTACACCTATTATGAATAACTTGGATTTAATTGCATCCAATACTACTTTTAGAAATTTAACAAAAATACTAATGAATCGTTTTCCTAATGACGAAATTAGCCAAATTACGTACTTAAGAGAGTTATTGGCCCCACTAAAAGAAGTATATGACGCAATTTATATCGATGTTCCACCAACAATTTCTGACTATAGTGATAATGCAATGCTTGCAGCTGATTACTGTATTATTGTTTTACAGACTCAAGAATTATCTCTGGATGGTGCTCAAACCTATATTGCTTATATGCAGTATCTCTCAGATACGTACGATAATGATTTACAAGTACTAGGTATCATACCTTGCATGCTAAGACCCGGTGGACGTGTAGATACTAAAGTACTTGATCAAGCAAAAGAGTTATACGGAGGCAATGTTTTAGAGACAATCGTTAAGTATCAAGAAAGATTGAAGGTTTACGATGTTGAAGGTATACGTGTTTCGTATTCTTACACTGGTAAACCCGATGGATGGGATCTCAAAGCTCATCAAGTATTCATCGATGTATTAAATGAGCTAGATCAACATGAGGAAATATTAGAATCTCTGGAGGATTAAATATGTCTGATAATTTCAAACCAATTATAAATAATAAAAAAAACAAATCTTCTTTACAATCAAAAAAAGTTGAAATAAAAGGAAAAACAGATTTTGGCAGGACTTCATCTAGCACTCCTATAAATTATCCAAAACCTGTAACCAAAGAGAAGAAAACTGGCACGAAACCGATTGCAAAAGATAAAAGATTTTCAGCGACTCTAACACAAAAAGTTTCGCCTTCAGTAAATTTAAAAATGAACACCCTTAAACCATTCCTAGGTGAATTAGAAAATATGCCTAAAGCAACAATAAATGAAATAGTTGATTTAGTTATAGATAGTTACGTCAATACAAGGTTATCAACCAGACAACAAGAAGCATTTAAAGCAATGTATAGCACTCAGTTAGAAATGCTCAAAAAGTAGAAAAGTATACTAGTATACTTTTCTACTTTTAAATAGATTTATTTTATAGGTATTTTATCAATGTTCATAAAAGTAGAATATAAAATCAGGAAAGTATACTTTCCTGATTTCAGACTGTAGACAAAGTACTAGTTTTTAGTGCTTTGTCTTTTTTTATCCGTTAAAATAAGAGTATCAATTGGAGGTGTATCCAGATGCTCTCAAAACAAGATATGAGTAAACGCGCACAAATCGGTTTCTTTTCTCTTGAAGACTTGGTCCCACAGGACCATTTATTGCGGCAAATAGATCAATGTATTGATTTCTCCTTTATTTATGAATTGGTTAAAGAGAAATACGATGAAATCCAGGGACGTCCTAGCTTGGATCCTATTCTTCTAATTAAATTACCAATGATTCAATATCTATTTGGTATTAAAAGTATGAGACAAACAATAAAAGAAATAGAAGTGAATATCGCTTATCGCTGGTTTTTAGGTTTGAGTTTAGAAGATCCTGTTCCTCATTTTTCAACATTTGGTAAAAACTATACGCGACGGTTCAAAGGAACAGATCTCTTTGAAAAAATTTTTTATGAAATTCTAGAACAATGTATCGCTGAAGGTATCGTAGATACTTCGGAAGTATTTATTGATAGTACGCATATTAAAGCACATGCGAAAGGTGTGATCGCTTCGCTCTCACATTCTACTGCGCAGTCGCCTTCGGCTCCTTTGCCAAAACCCGTTGTTCAGAGAGGGCTGTGTGAGGCTCTCAGCGTTCGTTTAAGCCGTTTTAAAACAGTTTTAGTATAAAAAATCCCTTATTCTACTTTCAAAGCGCCTTACAGGCGGTCAGGGCAAGCCCTAACAACCCAAAGGCGGATATGATATACTCTAACTTGGCAACTTGCCCCGTAAGGGGGTGTTTCTCTTGTTAGATAAAATCTTCACATTGGTTATCGCACCAATCTTTGTTGGGTTAGTCATTGAACTAGTTTCTCATTGGTTAGACGAGAAAGACGATAACTAAGAGCAAGTTGCTTTCTAACTCACACGTTCGAAGTCGCAACGAACGAAAAAAAGCCAATCCTACTCGCAATAGGATTGGCTTTTGTGTTTCTCTTGTACAAAATCTTCACATTTCGTACTTTGAGTATAACAGCTTTGTTTTTTTAAAGCAATGATTCAAATTAAAAAAACAGCTGCAACATGTTCTGAAACCTGTTTATTTTTTCGATCTAAGGTACTTAAATGGATTTTGGTAGTTTTTTATCGAAAGAAAACTAAAATAGCTCAAATCAAATTTTAGGGGTGTTTAAATTGATCCTGGTTGATTACTGTCAAAAGATTCTGCCGGTATTCTTTGAAGGATTTTTTTACAAGATTTTCGTAAGAGCATAAAGGGAAATGGCTATCAAAATCTATAGGGAACGTTTTCATCTTGCGCGTTTTTTTGTTTCGTTCGCGTATCGTACGAAACTGACTAAAGTCAAGAATAAAAAGAGAAGTCAGGGAAAACTGACTTCTCTGCGTACTCCGGATTTTATTTTATCTTTAATTTTGCCAATTGTCTTTTTATTTCTTCCTCGTCAACATCTGCCGCTAATAAAGCACATACTGTATACGCGCTTTCGACTAAAGCTGTATCAAAGATAGCAACTTTTTTATCCGACATCTCGATCGCCATTTCTAAGTTCATCTTTGCGCTACCAAGATCGTAAAAGGCTAATAATTGGTCAGCTGGATTCTCCTCGATGGCTTGAGAAATTCGTTCCATTGAAGTTCCAATACCGCCGTCTTCTAGACCGCCAGCAGTTGTTATAGGAACGTTTTTGGCTACTTCTCCAATGAGACGTTTTAACCCTTCAGGAATTTCTTTTGTGTGAGAAACCAGTAGAACACCTCTACTCACTGAAAACACCTGCCTCAATCATAGATTCGAAGAAATAGGCTGAAGACATTGCACCTGGATCAATGTGTCCAATCGAACGTTTACCGACATAAGATGCTCGGCCCTTTGTTGCTTTGATATTTTTTGTTTTCTCTACTAAAATTTCAATTGTTGCCGAGTTCAATGTACCGTTATTTAAATTTTCTACTGCAGGGACCCATAAATCTAACATAGTTTTTTCTCCAACAGTCGAATTTCCTCGTTTTTCGATTCCGGCGATAGCCGCTTTAAGTAAAAGCTCTGGATCACTTGTATCTTTGCTGGTTTTCATCATTTCCATCATAGCTGTGCCGTAAAGAGGACCTGATGCCCCACCAACTTTGCTGATCAACGCCATGGCAGCTGCTTTGAAAATATCCGGCAGCTCTCCCGATAGATCTGCTGACATTACAGCGTTCATCCCACGAGCCATGTTATTTCCATGATCGCCATCGCCGATTGGTGTGTCTAGTTCACTCAAATAATCCTTTTTAATTTGAATCTTTTCATTGAATAATTCTAATGTTTTACGCAAACTTTCTGGTGTAAACATGATGAACCTCCTAATTCGTACTAATTACTTTGTTCATTTTTGCCAATATTATTGAATCTTTATCAGTCGGCTAGACAGACAGTATAATCAATTCTTTACCAAGCGATTGTATGAACGGGTTCATTTAACAAACGTAGGCGTTCGTCGTCTAATTTGATCATGGTAATAGAGGCGCCTGTCATATCAAGAGAAGTCATATAGTTGCCGACTTTGTTAAACGCAAGCTCAATCCCCTCTTCAGAAAGAATCTTCTTAGCATCATTGAACAGGATAAATAACTCCATCAATGGTGTAGCCCCCATTCCGTTTACAAATAATCCATAGCTGTCGCCTGTCTGCCAGTTGAATTCTGCTTTTAGCTTGCTGATAATTTCCTTCGCAATATTATAGGAATCTTTGATTTTTTCCCGACGGTAGCCTGGTTCACCGTGGATTCCTACCCCGAACTCCATTTCATCGTTTTCTAGCACGAAACCTGGTTTACCAACTTCTGGAACAGTTGCACCAGATAAAGCAATTCCGATCGTTTTTATGTCTTTAACAAGCGCTTTTCCGTAACTTGCTAGCTCGGATACTGATTTTCCTTCACGTGCCATACTGCCTATAATTTTATGAACCAAGACTGTACCAGCAACGCCTCGACGTCCCTGAGTATATGTGCTGCCTTCAACGGCGATATCATCATCAACCAAGATAGAATCTATCTCAATATCATCCATTTCAGCCAAATCTTTTGCCATATCAAAATTAATGATGTCGCCAGAATAATTCTTAACGATCATCAAGGTGCCTTTTCCTTTATCTGTTGCCTTGATTGCTTCATGAATTTGATCTGGTGTTGGTGAGGTAAAGACTTGACCACAAACTGCCGCACTCAACATCCCTTCCCCTACAAAGCCTGCATGGGAAGGCTCATGGCCGCTTCCACCGCCGCTAATTAATGCAACTTGATCATAATCGTCGCTTCTAGCAACAACTAAGGTATCTGGAACCCGCTTGATATAATCTGGATACGCCTCAACTAAACCACAGACCATTTCTTCCACGATATTTTTCGGATCATTGATTATTTTTTTCACTTGATTTTCCTCCTTGATTTAAGGTGTTTCTTTTATAAAAAGCCATTTTTTAAGCACTTCATAAACAGTCGGTGTGTTTTTATCGTTTTCTT
>NZ_JBIOTA010000001.1:3717500-3752312 GCF_051715045.1 Enterococcus sp. AZ063 | reverse complement strand
AAATTGTCCTCCTATAACTAAGAATAGATATAACTAAAATAGCACGGATTGAAAAAGTTTTCCACAGATTACGATAAAAAAGGTTAGAAAAAAATACTTTTCCACAAAACGGGATAAAAGAAAAATGGAAATGCACATGTTCGAAATTCGACTATCCACAGGTAGAAAAAGAATGTGAATAACTATAATAAAATCTCCTTTATCCACAGATCGATGTGAAGATCATGCCTTGATAATACTAGGTTTCGGGGGAGTTATCAACAGCTAAAAAAGTGATTGTGGAAAACTTTTCTACAGGCTGTTGGTTTGTGGAAAAAGCCAAAATAACTCTGGGGAAAAAGTTATCCACAAAAATTGGCTATAAACAGCAAACCCACACAAATCAAAGGGATTGTGGATAAAGAATGCCCGATTTTGAGCAAACTTCTTATTGACAAACTAGTACTTGACTCGTTATACTATCAAAGTATGTCTGTGCGCATAAGCATTATCCTGATGGAGGTGGAAATAAATGAAAAGAACGTATCAACCAAATAAACGTAAACGTCAAAAAGTTCACGGATTCCGTAAACGTATGAGTACAAAAAATGGACGTCGTGTTTTAGCTAGCCGTCGTCGTAAAGGCAGAAAGGTTATTTCTGCGTAAGCCACTGAATGCCAGTGGTTTTTTTTTATGCCGTTTTTGCGGAATATAGTGTCTGACTTTTGGCAAATATGGTATTATTGACAGGTGAGTGGTTACGGATTCAATCCGTTTCGCGAAGCTTAATTGAAAGAAGTGAAGGAACCGAAGATGAGAAAATCCTATCGAGTAAAAACAGAGCAAGATTTTCAAAAAGTTTTTCAGGCAGGAAATTCTTTTGCAAATCGGAAGTTCGTGGTGTATGTCTTACCTAAAGAGCAATCACATTTTCGAGTTGGTTTATCTGTAGGGAAAAAAGTCGGTAATGCAGTGAAGCGAAATGAGATCAAGCGCAAGATCCGTGCAAGTTTAACGGAAATGAAGCCGCGAATCGAACCAGCGGTCGATTTCATCGTGATCGCCCGTCCAAGTATCGCCACTTGTTCCTCAAAGGAAATCTACTCGAATTTAGAGCATGTCTTAAAGCTTGCCAAAATTATTCATTAATGGAAAGGAATTAGTTACGTGAAAAAAGGGAAACGCGTCTTACTATTTTTGGGAGTTCTCTCATTAGTAGTTGTCTTATCTGCCTGCGGTGCAACAGGTGAAGTAAATGCACAAAGTACTGGTCTATGGGACCGTTACATCGTTTATTATTTTGCAGAGGCGATCAAAGCCCTCTCCTTCGGCAATGCCGGGATCGGGATCATTCTCTTTACATTGATCATCCGGGTCATTTTGATGCCGTTGATGCACTTCCAAACCAAAAGCATGCGCAAAACGCAAGAATTACAACCGAAGCTAAAAGCGCTGCAGCAGCAATATGCGTCAAAAGATACAGAAACACAAAGTAAGTTAAAAGAAGAAACACAACGTTTGTATGCGGAAAACAATGTCAATCCCTATGCCGGCTGTCTACCATTATTGGTACAAATGCCGATTTTGATGGCCTTGTGGCAATCGATCTCACGGGTTCCTGCTTTGCAAGAAGGAAAATTCTTATGGCTGCAGCTGGGTGATCGTGACCCATACTTCATCTTGCCGATTTTAGCGGCGCTCTTTACTTTTGCAAGTACCTACTTATCAAGTATGAGCCAAGTGGAATCAAATGCGAGTCTGAAAATCATGAATTTCGCTATGCCGATGATGATCTTACTAATGGGGATCAACATTGCCAGCGGTCTTTCCTTGTACTGGGTTGTTTCTAATGCATTCCAAGTTGTGCAAACAATGATCTTAAATAACCCATTCAAGATTCGCCAAGAAAGAGAAGAAGCTGCCCGCAAAGAACGCGAGCGTGAACGTGCGCTGAAAAAAGCAATGAGTCCTAAAAAGAAACGGAAAAAATAAGAGGAGGTTGCACTGCAATGCCGATTTATGAAAATCTGACAGTAGATGAAGCAATTCAAGAGGGATTGCAAGTCCTTGGTATCACCAAAGATCAAGCAGTAATCGAAGTCCTGGATGAAGGAAAAAAAGGCTTCTTGGGTCTAGGAAAAAAACAAGCACGGGTCTCCATTGAAAAACGAATCGTTGAAGAACCGGCACCCGTTGAAGAAGTACCAGCAAAACCGCTGGTAGAACCAGATCCTGTGACGACAGAGGATGCAAGCAGTGTGATGGAAGCAGCAGCGAGCGAACCTGTTTTGCTGACGGATCTTTCAGATGAGGAAGCGCTGGCTCAGCTGGGACTCTATCTGACAAATATTTCAAAAGCATTGAATGCACCCGCCTTAGTAAAAACCGCTCGTCAAGACGGCGTGGTCGTCTTTCATTTAGAAACGCAAAAACAAGGCATTTTGATTGGGAAGCACGGCAAAACCTTGAATGCACTGCAATATTTGGCGCAAGTGTATATTCACCGCATCGCGAAAAACAAATTGTCGATTGTAGTGAATGTCGGAGATTACCGTGAAAAACGTCAAGCGATCTTAGAACGTTTGGCTAGCCGTACTGCTGAAAAAGTCAAACGAACAGGCCGCCCAGTCTTTTTAGAACCGATGCCGGCGTTTGAAAGAAAGCAGATTCATTCAGTTTTGAGTAAAGATGCGTATGTTCAAACTCATTCTGAAGGGGATGAACCGTATCGCTACTTAGTAGTGGAACCTGCGGACAAACGAATTTAATGAAAAAAGGGAAAGGCGGTCTGACAAGCCTTTCCCTTTTTTGATGGGAAAAAGCGATTGACAACAAATTTAAAACCAAGTATCCTTGACTAGAAATCATTCTTATCAAAGTCAACATACGTTACGTAGGTCAGCCTTTGGTATCAAAAAAGAGTCCGTATGCCGCGGACTCTTTTTTGTATTTTTTTTGATGATAGAGGCAATTAGCCGCCGATGGTTGATTGAGTAAATTGAACCACTGTACCATAGGCAAAGATCTCAAGGTAGGTTTTGTCGCCTTCGACGATGCGGTCATGTTCAAAATGACAGTTGATCACTGCATTCGCTCCGTAGCTGTGGGCGGTTTCTTTTAAGCGATAGGTCACATCTGCCAACAGATCGTTCAAATTCACAGATGTATCAAATAGATCTACTTCGATTTTGTCTGCCGCAAAGACGATATCCCGCACGACGTAAGGCCGATTCACGTTTCCTGTCGATAAAATGATTTCTTTAATGCGAGCAGCGCTGTTTGATGATTTGATGGTTTCCATAATAGATCCCTCTTTTCTTATTCTTTGCTTTTATTTTAAAGGTTTTTGCGGACAGATGCAAAATTTAAAAGTTTTTGAAGGAAGCTTGCGACTCACGCAAAAATGTGCTAATCTATTTCCAGAATTTAATTGACAAGCAGTCAAAGTGCTAAGTCTACTCGTTTTTATTGATTTTCAATCAATTTGACGGGTGGAGTGGGCACTTTTTTTATGTGAAAAAATAGGAGGAGCAAGCAACATGGCGAATATAACGCAAGAATTTGATACGATTGCCGCGATTTCCACCCCGCCAGGCGAAGGGGCCATCAGTATTGTGCGATTAAGCGGGGAAGAAGCGATCGCAATTGCGGATCGGATTTTTCAAGCAGGCACTAAAACCCTCGCCCAAGTCCCTAGTCATACGATCCATTATGGTCATATCGTGGACCCAGAAGAAAACCGTTTGATGGATGAAGTGATGCTATCAGTGATGAAAAAGCCGCGGACCTTTACCCGAGAAGATGTCGTTGAGATCAACTGCCACGGCGGGATCGTTGTCGTCAATCAACTCTTGCAGCTGGTTTTACGACAAGGCGCACGGTTGGCTGAGCCGGGAGAATTCACGAAGCGGGCTTTTTTAAACGGACGGGTTGACCTTTCTCAAGCCGAGGCGGTGATGGACCTGATTCGTGCCAAGACCGATAAGGCGATGAATCTCGCAGTCAATCAGCTGGATGGCAATCTTTCCCACTTGATTCGGACCTTACGCCAAGAGATCTTAGAGACGCTGGCGCAAGTTGAAGTGAATATAGATTACCCTGAATACGATGATGTGGAAGAATTGACGACCCGCTTATTGCTAGAAAAAGCCACGATGGTCAAAGGGCAGATCCAAGCCTTATTAGCGACTGCCCAACAAGGAAAAATTTTGCGAGAAGGTTTGAGTACTGCGATCATCGGTCGGCCGAATGTCGGTAAATCCAGCTTATTGAACCATTTATTAAGGGAAGAAAAAGCCATCGTGACAGACATTGCTGGTACGACTCGAGATGTCATTGAAGAGTATGTCAATGTTCGCGGGGTACCGTTGAAACTGATCGATACGGCTGGTATCCGCGAAACAGAAGATGTCGTTGAGAAAATCGGGGTCGAACGCAGCCGCAAAGCACTGGCAGAAGCGGAGTTGATTTTGCTGGTTCTCAACCAAAGCGAAGGATTGACCCAGGAAGACAAACAATTGCTGGAGCTGACTGCTGGCAGCCGTCGGATCATCTTATTGAATAAGACCGACCTTGAGCCAAAATTAGCACCCGCTGAGCTAGCACAGTACGCAGCAGATGAACCGATTTTTTCTGTCTCTGTGTTGACGAGTGAAGGCTTGGATCAACTGGAACAAGCCATTGCCGATCTATTCTTTGGGGGCAAAACCACCGATAAGGATGCTTCCTATCTTTCTAACACTCGCCACATTGCCTTATTAGAAAATGCCGTTCAGTCGTTGTCTGAGGTCATCCAAGGGATCGAAGCAGGAATGCCTGTCGACTTGGTTCAAATCGATATGACACGCTGCTGGGACTATCTAGGAGAAGTTGTCGGCGACAGTGTCCAAGATGAGTTGATCACCCAATTGTTCAGTCAGTTTTGTTTAGGAAAATAAAGAATGCGCCACTGGCGTAAAAAGGAGAACACCATGCAAGAATATCAAGCAGAAAGTTATGACGTGATCGTTGTTGGTGCCGGCCATGCCGGATCAGAAGCTGCCTTAGCAGCCAGCCGAATGGGGGCAAAAACCCTTTTACTGACCATCAACTTAGACATGGTCGCATTCATGCCTTGTAATCCCTCCGTCGGCGGACCAGCAAAAGGCGTCGTGGTGCGCGAAATCGATGCTTTAGGCGGAGAAATGGGCAAAAATATCGATAAAACCTACATCCAAATGCGGATGCTCAATACAGGAAAAGGTCCCGCAGTGCGGGCTTTGCGGGCGCAAGCCGATAAACATGCCTATGCGGCTGAAATGAAACGAACGATCGAAAAAGAAGCCAATTTAACACTGCGCCAAGGGATCGTTGAAAAGCTGATCGTTGAAGAAGGCGAATGCCGTGGCGTCGTGACCTCTACAGGCGCTCGTTACCAAGCCCAAGCTGTAGTGATCACTGCAGGAACAGCGTTGCGAGGGGAGATCATCATTGGAGAGTTGAAGTATTCTTCTGGTCCAAACAACTCCCAGCCATCGATTGGATTAGCCGATCATTTGAAAGAGCTTGGTCTAGAGATCGCTCGTTTTAAAACCGGTACACCACCGCGAGTCAAATCCAGCACCATCAACTATGAGGTAACGGAGATCCAGCCTGGCGATGAACAACCGAATCACTTTAGTTACAGCACACCCGATGAAGCCTACAATCAAAACCAAGAACCTTGCTGGTTGACCTATACGAACGAAGGGACGCACCAAATCATCAACCAGAATTTACACCGGGCGCCGATGTTTACAGGGATCGTCGAAGGAGTAGGTGCCCGTTATTGCCCATCTATCGAAGACAAAATCGTGCGTTTTGCAGACAAATCTCGTCACCAACTGTTCTTGGAACCAGAAGGGTTGAACACCGAAGAAGTGTATGTTCAAGGGCTTTCTACTTCTATGCCAGAAGATGTCCAAGTCCAAATGCTGCATTCCATCGTAGGTTTAGAAAAAGCGGAAATGATGCGGACGGGCTACGCCATTGAATATGATGTCGTGGTGCCTCATCAATTGCGTCCAACATTAGAAACCAAAGTCATCGAAAACCTCTTTACGGCAGGACAAACCAACGGAACCAGCGGCTATGAAGAAGCGGCCGGTCAAGGCTTGATTGCAGGCATCAATGCCGCTTTGAAAATTCAAGGCAAAGAACCCTTCATTATGAAACGCAGCGACGGTTATATCGGTGTGATGATCGATGATTTGGTGACCAAAGGAACCAATGAACCTTACCGCTTATTGACCTCTCGTGCCGAATACCGCTTATTGCTGCGTCATGATAATGCGGATCTGCGTTTGACCGAAGTGGGACATCAAATCGGGCTCGTCCCAGAAGCACAATACGAAGCGTATGTAGCGAAAAAAGAAGCTGTTGAAGCAGAAATTAAACGTTTATCTAAGATCCGCATCAAACCAACGCCAGAAGTACAAGCGTATTTGACTGCTAAAGGGACGGCTACCTTGAAAGATGGCGTTTTAGCAAATGAATTCTTGCGTCGGCCTGAAGTGACGTATGCCGAAATGCTACAATTTATCGAAGCCAATGAAGCATTGAAGCCAAAAGAGATCGAACAAGTCGAGATCCAAATCAAATACGAAGGCTATATCAAAAAAGCCCTCGAAAAAGTGGAGAAACTCAAACGGATGGAAGCCAAACGCATTCCTGAAAACATCGACTATGCCGCTATCAATGGCTTGGCAACAGAAGCCAAACAAAAACTGCAAAAAATCCAACCCGAAACCATCGCCCAAGCGAGCCGTATCAGCGGAGTAAACCCAGCTGATATCAGTATTTTGATGGTGTATATCGAACAAGGGAAGATTGCAAAGGTACATGCTTAATCAATTTTTAGCAAAGGATCTATGGCAGAAATTTCCTACTTATACTATTAGTTGACCTTGATTTTGATTCCGTCGGCTATGCTTCTGTTGAAAAATGGGCTAACGTAAGTATTTTAGTAAGATCGAAGGAATTATGACGATGTCTGGTAAAGATGGTTAGATGATCAGTCACAAAGTTAAGTAAGTTCTGGAGAAGGTAAGGAAGTTGTATTCGGACAAACTATAGATGAAGGATTGATTCATTTATTGAAACTCATGCGGTTGCAGATGAATAGAGAGTACCTAAGACCCTTTCCAATCTTACAGGTAGAAATAATATTTTAGCAAAGCAATTCGTAGTCCATATGCTGGTACATCTTTTGAACTCATTAAAAAACAACCTACTGAGACACATTGATAGCTGGATGAGTAATTCGGTGTAATGAGACATGTGGAAGTGTGATGATGGTTGCTAGGCAGTACTCGGTTAATTAGGTTGAAGAGAAGTAGAGTTTTCTACTTCTCTTTTTTGCGTCTAAAGGGCGCATTTACAAGTTTAAAATTTATCGCATTTTTTATTTTTAAAGTAAAATATTTGTTTTAAAAAGTTGATAGACTGTAAAAGCTAATGAGAAGCGTTTGAACACGTGTTATCATTTTTATATGTTAAATAGGCTTCTGATTAAGTAAACCATCTTAAAAACGATTTTAGAGATGCTTTTCGGTTCTAAGTTTGTAGAATGAAAGTTCATATGTTATAATATCCTGAGAAAATAAAAAAAACAATGAATCTGCAAATTCATTGTTAGGGTATCAGTTCTATACGGGCAAGCATAGGACTTAATAATTAATATCATATGTTGATTATACTACCATATCGATTAAAAAAACAAAAGAGAGAACTTAGGTTCGTAAATTATTTATCTATATGTATGTAGTTCCTGATACCTGCTTATTTTCTTAATAATTGGATTAAATCCATATTGAAGAAAAGAGGAGCTAAATGGCAAAATTTATAGAAACTCGGAGTTTTAATTCACTCCAAGACTCGGGGAGTAAAGCCACAAGAGCACAAGTTTTAAATTTACTTGGAACGGATGAAATATCTAGTTCAGTTAAATTTGAAATCGATTTCATCGAGAGAGTGTGTAATGTAGAGGGCTCAAACGAAGTAATACAACTTTTTAAACAAATAAAACATAAAAAGTATGATAAAGATATCTCAACTAGAAATGTTAGATTAATAGGATTTAATGATAAACAACAATTAATTCTTGGATTTACAGATATAGACAATGCAGAAGAGATTGCTTATACAGCAACGGGAATATACTCTTTTAGTAGCGCATTCTTAGATGATTTGTTTTGTTTGGATAGATTTTCAGGATACTGTTTCCGAACTGACCAAAAAGATTTATTAATTGATAATATAAGATATCTTCTTGAAAATTCAGAGGAAATCAAAAAGCAGTATAGGTTTATTGAAGGTAAGGAAGATGGAGAAGTATACTTGCGAGCTCTTACATCTTCAAAATATAGAAATTATGATAACAATATAGTGCTATATTTATCTTTAAATGCTATGCATCAATATTCAAAGAGAATGAAAAACCCTGTATATATCGATAGGGCTTTTATTACGGATTCAAGCTTGGTTATGAGCGTTAAACTAAAAAATACGATACCGTTAGGAAAAAAATACCAAGTAGAGATTGGTATAAATGTTTCAAATAGTGAAATTCGTGAAGGTGTAGTTCTATTTGAACTAGTTTATACTATTATAGACAGAAAAGGAATTAGGTCTACAGCAATAGGAGACAGTGTACTTAAAGTAAAGCATAATTTAAATGCAGATACTGTCAAAAATCGTATGAAGGTTTTTAATAATTTAGAAAAATTATCAAAAGACTTAATAAGTGGAATTGATGAAGCTAGACTTGCTAAGAAATTAGACTCAGACCAGTTGAGTGTTATTTTTGATAAATTATCCGGAGCCAGAACTAAGGGATTAGGTATAAATACTAAACAAGAACTGAATAAGATCTCTAAAGAAGTCTCCGAGAATACCTATTCTCTATTAGAATTATTTAATAAGCTAGAGAAAATCGATGCCACGGTTGATGATATGACTTATATTCAAAGAAAGTTTTCAGAATTTATAACCAAAGGTTTTAGATAAATTCATGTGACTAAATATCCTAATTGCCCGAAGAATATTTAGTCAGATAATATCACAGAAGTATTGGTATGTATTATATTGCCGATACTTCTTTATTTAATTTGAAGGAGTGGTTATATATTGAAGAAATTTGTTTACAAAATAAAAAAAAAGCTTTCTGATGGAAGTATAGATTCAGAACATTACATTGCTTTATTTTACTGCGTTATTATAATGTTACCTATGTTAATTACTCTAATTGAAGTGTTAATACTAGAAAAATCTTCAAGCACTTTTTCTAAACTGTTAAAAATGTTATGCTTCATCGTAGTTAACGGTCTGTTCTTCAGATATTACATAAAAAAAATGATTTCGTATTTTAAATACAAACGTTTTATGCTAGGTTTTTTATCTTCATCACTTGTGGTCTCGTTCCTATTACTTATATTGTCATGGCTTTCGATTTTCTTTGGTAATATAAGTAATTTGATTAATAAACATTTGTTATTGGTAAATCAGCCTATGTTATTGAATTTGGGAGAGAGTATTATTAGTTCAATTGAATCTATACAAATAATTAGTCAAATTATGCTATTTTTCAGCCAAGTAATTGGTATCTCCATGTTGCTAAATGTAATAATGCCAAAATCGTTGCAAAAAGTTGATGTTCCTCTTATGAAAAAGTTTTTAAGACTCATGTTTAAAATTGCTATTTTATTAGTTTTTGGAGTAGCAATATTTACTTTTTTGAACACCAATAAGGATAATTTTATTGTGGTAAGCATAGCATATGCTGGAATAATTTGGGTGAGTGATCCCAAAAATTTCATTACTATATTTTTTAATGCAAAAATCTTTGAGAATAAAACTATTTCAGATGAAGCAACTAGAGCATATAAGATATTTAGATACTTTGTAATAGGTTTATATGCAATATGGGCGGCTTCGGTATATATATTTCCAGAGAATAAAGCAAATGCATTTTCTGCAATGGTTTTTATTTTTATTTTTGCGTCTGTTATTATCAAAACTGTTTTACAATTTAAAGGGGAAGATATATTTTCAAAATTGCTAAAGGATAAGGAAAGTGAAACAAAGGTTGAAAGAGATTTTGAATAAACTACGTTTTATTATATCGCTAGTAGAAAAAGGGAGCTAAAAATATTGACAGATAATCTTTTTATATTCTCAGAAGATAGATTTGGGTATATCAAGTTTTGTTTTACTTACGATAAATATATGGACTAGACCTTTATTAATTTCTATTACTATATGATTTTCTTTGAAAAACCAATTTATAAATGGTAAATAGAGTGTCAAAAGCCCGCTGCGAAAACAATTCGCAGCGGGCTTTTTGTCTTAATAATAAAGTTATTCCACTTTTTCAATCGTAGTGGTTCCCCAATTCATGATGTTGCTGAGATGGACATAGCCATCGTACAAATTCAAGAAAATCGAGAAGGCACAGACGATATAGATCAATACATAAAAATTATTGGCTTTTTTGTTACGCCATAAAACAAAGCCATCTAAGATCAGTCCTAAAGGAAAAAGAAAGGAGCCGATTCCAGCTAACAGTAGCAAGAGCAGACTTTCATCTTTATCTGCTGCCATCGTTCTTTGGAGTAACGACAATTTTTCTTTCTTGTCGTTGATTTCTTGATTGTTGGTTTCGATCCGCTCTTTTAAGGCTTCGTTCTCACGTAAAAGCTCATCGATCGAGACTTGGTAGAGATCGCTCAACAAAATCAAATTCTCAATATCTGGATAGCCGCGCCCATTTTCCCATTTTGAAATCGACTGGCGTGAAATCTGTAATTTTTCTGCGACTGCTGTTTGCGACAATCCTGAAGACTCGCGACAGCTTTTTAATTGTTCTGCTAAAGCCAATGTATGCTCCTATCTGCTATTTAACAACTAGCTTCCCATTTGAGATCGTGGTTACGACACTCCCATTGGTAGTGATTATACCTGCTTTTTGCTTAAACGTACAGGTGGCTTTGGTGGACGTGTGAGTTAATGAACTAGAAGTGATACTTCCTCTGTGAGCAACTAAACTTAAATTCGAGGTGCCTGTAAATTGATTGCGGCTATTGACCGTTACATTATAACTAGCGGTCTAATTACCTGCGGATGTTTTTGACACACGATACGTTCCCGCTGCCAGATTTGCTCGGAATGACGGCAATTTTTCAATGGTCAAAATCACCTCGTTGCCTTCTTCATCTACCGTGACCAGCTGCTCATAGGGACTGTCTGATGCTAAGTCATAAACGAGTTCCGGTTCTTCCACTGTCTGGGCGGCAGCTGGGAGAGCAAAGAGGAAACAAATAAAAATAAACGGCACAAAAAATAATTTTTTCACAAACACCACTCCTTGTACTTTTAATAATTCAAGTATACAAGGTTTATTTAGTTAAAGAAAGCACAAGCTAGTTTACAGAGGTAACGGATGGTTCACAACTGTTGCTAGATCAGCATTTCATAGGTTTATTTTTTAGGAAGTCGAGAAATTTTAAAAGTGATGGTTCATTCAAGAGGTCTTCGTTTTTTAGGTTTATTACAACGAACCTTAGCTTTTTAAAAGAAACGTCAAAGAAGCGGTTGCTTTAGTTTTAATCAAACCTAGCTGTGAAAGGAAACAAAAAAGCGAAAGAGTAGGCAACGTTTCGCGCCGATAAAACGACAAACGTAAGTCCTCCTTCTGCTTTTTTGCAGCCAATTTTATTCTCTCAAATCAATATCCTTTTGATGGTCGCCGTCTTTCTTATAAACGTTCACCACGGATTCTTTGTTTTCGGCGATTTCTTTGGCACGGGCGATGGCCTCTGCTTTCTTGTCGAAATGATCACTGGCACGTTTCGCCCCTTTGGAACGGACTTGCCATTGGTCGTCTTCATACACAACTTCTACATCCGCATCCATTAATTTTTCCGCATTCTTATTGGTTTGATGGGCATCGTCTTTTTGCGGATTTTTTTCTTTCTGAAAAGCTTTCTTCTCCTCTTCATCTGCATTGTCATACCATTTTTCTGCTTGACTCGTGGCGATCGGGATCGCCCGATCATCGGAATAGCCATCGGCTAGCAGGGCATTGGCGATATCGATCGCTTTTTTACGAACTAAGGGGTCTAGATTCTTCATTGACGCAGGATAATCACGGACATTCCAAGGCATTGTTTGTTTCCTCCTTTTTCTTGACCCAAGGTCATTTTCTTAGGGGTTCCCTTTTACAGGTACTACCAGTTACTACTTATTAGTTTACCCCCTTCTATAAAAAAGGGAAATTATTTGATTTCTGGTCAAAAATGAGGGCACTTTCTTTTTTCATTTTCTAATAAACGAAGATTTATTTTTGTTAACAAAGCGTTATATTTCCCAAAAAAAAATGAATGGTTTAGAATTTTATTATAGAGAAAAGGAGGACGTAAGAATGAGTGAACCTATTTTGACTGATCCACGGGAACTTTATCACACGGGTAAATACAGCAAACAGGAACAAGATACGCCTGCTTTACAAGAAGAAATGCGACCAAAACCTGATTGTGGTGAAGAATCTTATGAGGGAAGTCAGCAGTTAGAAAACCGGCGTGTACTGATCACCGGTGGGGATTCTGGGATCGGACGAGCAGCAGCGATTGCCTTCGCCCGTGAAGGAGCAGACATTGCCCTACACTTTTTCCCAGGAGAAGAAGAAGATGCCGAAGAAGTTGCAGGGTACATCAAAGAAGCTGGGCGCAAAGTGATCTTGCTACCCTATGACCTGCGAGACGAAGCGGCACCACAAGAGATCGTTGACAAAGCGGTGGCAGCATTAGGTGGGTTAGATACATTAGTATTGAACGCAGCACAGCAAATCACGCGGCCATCGATTGCAGAATTACCGATTGAACAAGTGAAAGACACCTTTATGGTAAACATTATCTCCATGTTTGCATTAGTCAAAGCTGCTGAGCCGCACTTACCGGCTGGGGGAGCGATCGTGACAACGACTTCTGTCCAAGCCTTTAGTCCAAGTGCCCATTTAATGGATTATGCGGCAACCAAATCGGCGATCGCTAGTTTTACAGTCAGCTTGGCGAAACAATTTGCTGAAAAAGGAATTCGCGTCAATGGGGTAGCCCCAGGACCGATCTGGACACCATTACAGTTAGATCATGGCCAACCGCAAGACCAGCTGCCTGAATTTGGTCAGCAAGCGTTACTTGAGCGGGCAGGACAACCAGCTGAGCTGGCACCTGTCTATGTCTTTTTAGCTTCCAATAAAGCTAGCTATGTGACAGCACAGATTTATGGTGTTACCGGCGGAGAAGCCATCAACTTGTAAGCTTATCAAAAATTGGAGAAAAAGGAGGAGGTGTCCTATGAGTAAAGGGTGGAAAATCGTATCAATCATCGTTTCGTTGATCTTTATCACTGTCTTATTACCAATCGTATTAATGAGTAATCCTTATATGCAGCTGCCATTTGGTTTGGACAGCAGAGGCAATGTCGTCACGTATTTCTTTGACAACTTGTTTATGCGTCAATATATGTTTTGGGTAGCTGTTGTCTTGATCGCCTTATTCTTGATCGTGATCTTAGTCGTGCTTTTTTATCCAAAAACCAAAACGACCTTTGTTTTGAAAGAGGATAAGGGCGCATTGACGATCGATAAGAAAGCAATCGAAGGACTTGTACGTACGAAAGTAAATGAAAAAGAATTTGTTGAAGGACCAAAAGTTCATGTCAAGGCGACCAAAAATCGTATTTTGATTAAAATCAAAGGACGCTTGAAACGGACGTCTGCTTTAGTCGGCAAAACCGAAAACTTAATGGCGGAAATCCAGCAAGATGTCCAACGAGTGCTTGGTTCAAGTGAGAAAGTCAAAGTCGAAGTCAACTACGCGAATTTTGAACAAAATGAGACTCCGGAAAACCCGCGAGTAGAATAGGAGGGCTATGATGAACGAACTACAACAATACAAAATCCCATTGATTTTTGGAGCAATCGGCCTTGTTCTGGCTGTGTTGTTTGTAACGATCGGTTTTTTCAAAACATTGCTGATTCTACTCCTAACAGGTTTGGGTTTTGCGTTAGGATTGTATCTCCAACGTACCGGTATCATCGACGAATTTTTTAACCAACAATAACGCATTTTAATAGGAGGAATTTTTAATGAATAACGATAAAAACGAATTAAACAATGATAAAAAAGTCAGCGCACATCCAGATCCAGTGGTTCCTAACACCAATCATCAAGCAAATGAAAATGCGATTCCCATGACTGAAGCACCAGATCCAGTGGTACCAAATGCTGAAAAAGCAGTAGCAGGACAACAAAACGGACCAAAACCAGGGGATCATCCAGCACCAGGAAATCCAAATCCAGCAGGTCATCATCCAGCACCGCCAAAACCTGGCCACAACGATTTTGAAGGACCAACTGGCGACGCACCTGTTCATGGTTCATTGACCTATGATGACAAAGTGATCCAAAAAATCATCGGGATCGCATTAGAACACGTGGATGGTCTGTTGACGGTCGATGGTGGTTTCTTCTCTAACATTGCGGAAAAATTAGTCAATACAGACAATGTGACTGCGGGTATCAATACCGAAGTAGGGAAAAAACAAGTAGCCGTTGATTTAGATATCGTGGTTGAATATGACCGCAACATCCCAGAAATCGCTGACCAAGTCAAAGAAGTCATCCAAAAAGAAGTAACGACAATGACCCAATTAGAAGTGATCGAAGTCAACATCAATGTTGTAGATGTAAAAACGATCGCTGAATACGAAGAGGAACAAGAAACGGTTCAAGACAAAGTATCGTCAGCTGCATCTAAAACCGGCGACTTTGCTTCACGTCAAACCAACAAAGCCAAACATGCGGCTTCCCGCGCGTCTGATCGTATCGAAGAATACAACGAGCCTCGCGTGAAATAAAAAAGTTTCATATGAAACAAAAACAAGCATTGATCCTGTGATCAATGCTTGTTTCTTTGAGAAAAAAGCTGACCAGGAGGGTTGGCAGCCTCGCTGGTCAAGGAAAAATGAAAAAAGTTTTTTGGATTGAAATGAGTATAATTCCTATGCCTTAAACCAACCTTAAAGCCCCAGTTAAAAAATGGTAAATTCTCCTAGAAAGCAATGTCTGGCTATTGCATCACATTGCTTTTTGCGTTAAAGTAGGAACTAGTCTGTGAAACATTTTTCTGTTTCACAAAATAGAAAGGATTCGTTATGCTACCTGAAGAATTTCATGAAGAATTACGCAAAAACGGGATCGTTTTAACCGAAGAACAAATGGAAAAATTCGCTGTCTATTTCGAGCGTTTAGTCGAATGGAATCAGAAGATGAATCTAACCGCAATCACGGAAAAATCAGAAGTGTATTTGAAGCATTTCTACGATTCTGTTTCCTTAGCTTTTGAAACCGCCTTTGACCCGCAAAGTCATTTGTGTGATGTCGGTTCAGGTGCTGGCTTTCCAAGTATTCCACTAAAAATCGTGTTTCCTGAATTAGAAGTGACGATCGTCGACTCTTTAAATAAGCGCATCACCTTTTTACAAACCCTTGTGACGGATCTACAATTGGAAAATGTCCACTTGTACCATGACCGTGCAGAAACATTTGGTCAAAACCCGCAATTTCGTGGGCAATTCGATTATGTGACCGCTCGTGCGGTTGCCCGTTTGAATGTGTTAACGGAACTCTGTGTGCCATTGGTGAAAAAAGCAGGCTATTTTTATGCGCTCAAAGCTGCCAAAAGCGAGGAAGAACTGGTTGAAGCCAAACCAGCCATCTCACTCTTAGGCGGCAAATTTATTGAAGAAAAAAGCTTTACCTTACCGGTCAGCGGCGATGAACGCCATCTTTTGATCATTCAAAAGAAAAAAGAAACGCCAAAGAAATACCCCCGCAAACCGGGAATGCCAGCGAAACAACCAATCAAATAGGAGGAAAATCAATGGCCCGTATTATTTCTGTTGCAAACCAAAAAGGCGGCGTAGGCAAAACCACCACAACGGTGAACCTAGGTGCGTCCTTAGCATTTGTCGGCAAAAAAGTGTTACTCGTAGATATTGATGCCCAAGGCAACGCCACAAGCGGTGTCGGCATTCGCAAACCAGATGTGGAACAAGACATCTATGATGTATTAGTCAATGAAACACCGATCGTTGAAGCGATTTTACCTAGCAGTCGGGAAAACTTGGATATCGTTCCAGCGACGATCCAATTAGCTGGTGCGGAAATTGAATTGACCTCCATGATGGCACGGGAATCTCGATTGAAATCGGCTTTGAATGAGATCAAAGAACAATACGATTATATCTTTATCGATTGCCCGCCATCTTTAGGTCATTTGACGATCAATGCCTTTACCGCCAGTGATTCGATTTTGATCCCAGTCCAATGTGAGTACTATGCATTAGAAGGGCTGAGCCAACTATTGAATACCGTGCGTTTAGTACAAAAACATTTTAACCCTGAGTTAGAGATCGAAGGGGTCTTACTGACGATGTATGATGCCCGTACGAACTTAGGCGCGGAAGTCGTGGAAGAAGTCCGCCGCTATTTCCAAGAAAAAGTATATGAAACCATTATTCCGCGGAATATCCGGTTGTCTGAAGCACCTAGTCATGGATTGTCGATCATTGATTATGATCCACGCTCAAAAGGAGCCGAAGTCTATCAGACGTTAGCAAAGGAAGTGTTAGCCCGTGAAGAATAAAGGGAAAGGATTAGGGCGTGGGATCGATGCGTTGTTTCAAGACCTGCAAGGGTTAGAAGAAGTCGATATCAAGACAGAAAAAGTCGTTGAACTGCCTTTAAACGAATTAAGACCCAACCCTTATCAACCGCGAAAAACCTTTGATGAGCTTTCATTACAAGAACTGGCCAATTCGATCCAGCATTCAGGGGTCTTTCAACCGATCATCGTGCGGCAATCATCCGTCAAAGGCTATGAGATCATTGCGGGTGAACGCCGGTTTCGAGCATCCAAACTAGCTGGCAAGGAAACGATCCCAGCCATCATCCGCAATTTTGATGAAGAAGAGATGATGCAAGTCGCCGTTTTAGAAAACTTGCAGCGGGAAGATTTGAATCCTTTAGAAGAAGCAGAAGCCTATGACATGCTGATGAAGAACTTGAAATTGACCCAAGCACAAGTTGCTGAACGCTTAGGGAAGAGCCGCCCGTATATCGCCAATTATTTGCGGTTACTGTCCTTGCCGAAACTCGTCAAAGAAATGGTTCAAGATGACCGTTTGTCTATGGGGCAAGCCCGGACGTTATTAGGGTTGAAAAACAAAGAACAGATCTTAAAATTAGCCAATCGGTGTGTCAAAGAAAATCTGACAGTCCGCCAATTAGAACAAATGGTCGCTGAGATGAACGACACGAAGAACGAAAAGAAAAAAGTTCCGCGTCTGATTCGGGAAAAACCGTACTATTTACGAGAAAGCGAAGAACGGTTGATGGATAAATTTGGCACGAATGTCGAGATCCGCGAAAAAGAAGGCAAAGGAAAAATCGAGATCGAATACCTGTCACAAAAAGATTTAACCCGTATTTTAGATTTATTGAACATTCAATTTGATGAAGCTTGAGGTGATAAAGATGTATGATCTTGGGGATATTGTCGAAATGAAAAAACCGCATGCCTGCAAAGCCAATCGTTGGGAAATCATCCGCATGGGGGCAGACATCAAAATAAAGTGTACGAATTGCGGCCACATCGTCATGATGACGCGCCGAGAATTTGATAAAAAGATGAAGAAAATCCTAGAAAAAAAAGAGAAAGAGTGAAGTGAAGCATGGCGTTAACTGCCGGAATCGTTGGATTGCCAAATGTGGGCAAATCTACTTTATTTAATGCAATAACCAAAGCAGGAGCAGAAGCCGCAAACTACCCGTTTGCGACGATCGATCCGAATGTAGGAATGGTGGAAGTGCCAGATTGGCGCTTACAGCGTTTAACAGAATTAGTCCGTCCGAAAAAGACGGTCCCAACCACCTTTGAATTTACGGATATTGCCGGAATCGTCCGCGGTGCCAGCAAAGGGGAAGGATTAGGAAACCAATTTTTGAGCCATATCCGCCAAGTGGATGCGATCTGTCATGTCGTTCGTTGTTTCGACGATGACAACATCACCCACGTAGAAGGCCGCGTGGACCCATTAGCTGATATCGACACCATCAATTTGGAGTTGGTTTTAGCAGATTTAGAATCCGTCAACAAGCGCTATACTCGGGTCGCAAAAATTGCCAAAACCAAAGACAAAGATGCAGTTGCGGAACTGGCCGTTCTTGATAAGATCAAACCGGTCTTAGAAGAAGGGATCTCTGCTCGTTCGATCGAATTTACAGATGAAGAACAGCGCATCGTCAAAAGTTTGTTTTTACTAACGACCAAACCAGTCTTATACGTTGCCAACGTAGCAGAAGAAGACGTGGCAGACTATGAAACCAATGTCTATGTCAACAAAGTGAAAGAATTTGCAGCAAGCGAAAATGCGGAAGTGATCGTCATCAGTGCTCGTGCTGAAGAAGAGATCGCTGAGCTGGAAGAAGAAGACAAAGCAGAGTTTTTAGAAGCATTAGGAATTGAAGAATCGGGGTTGGATCAATTGATTCGTGCCGCCTATGATTTGCTGGGTCTAGCAACGTACTTTACCGCTGGTGAACAAGAAGTGCGTGCGTGGACGTTCCGTAAAGGCATCAAAGCACCGCAAGCAGCGGGGATCATCCATACGGACTTTGAGCGCGGCTTTATTCGTGCGGAAACTGTTTCCTTTGAGGATCTGAACCAATACGGCACGATGCAAGCGGCCAAAGAAGCCGGTCGGGTACGTTTGGAAGGAAAAGATTATGTCGTGCAAGATGGCGACGTGATGTTGTTCCGTTTTAACGTATAAAGGGCTTTCTTCCCAGTGAATTTGTGGTAAAATGTCCATTGTGAAGAAAACGCAGAAGGGAGAATCAATTCATGGAACCAGAAACTCTGCGAAATTATGTTTCCGAAAATCGTGAATTAGAACAACAATTAACAAAACGAAACCAACAATATATATTTGATTTAAAAAAATCGCTAGAGGCAGCCAACCTTTCTGAAGAAGAAAAAACGATTGCCTTGCATGAGATGCTGCCGGTCTTAGTCAAAGAACAAAAAGGCGGCAAAACGGCCCGCCAATTATTTGGTACAGTGTCTGAACGTACCGAAGCCATCATCAACAAACCCGTTGAGCAAAAAGAATCCGGCCCCTTCTTGATGTGGTTGGATAACACCTTGCTGATTTTAGGGATTTTTGGGTTGATGTTAGGGGTTATGGGAATCTTTACTAGAGGACAAGCACAACCTTATGGCTTATTGACCCTCTTCTTGATGGCGATGCTTGCTGGTTGGGTCTTCTACTTGATGTACAAATACATGTATCAATATGAACGCCCAGGTGCCGATAAGAGCAAACGGCCGAAGATGTGGAAGATCATTTTGATTTTAGTCGCAGCCTTCATGCTATGGATCGTTGTGATCTCGCTTTCTGCGATGATCCAACCACCATTGAATCCACAAGTGGATCCTGTGATCGAAGCCTTGATCGGGGCAGTGGCATTAGCAGCGAAGTACTACTTGAAACGCAAATACAATATCATCAGCAGTCTGTCTGTTCCTAGAGGCTGATGGCTACACGTTGATCGTGCGCCTTCTTTTGTTAAAAAAGACCGCACGATCAGCGTGTTTTTTTAGAAAAAATGGCGAATTATGAGATTTGACCAAAGGTTTGAAGAGGATTATTAAGAAAGCTTTCCGAATGGTTGACTTATGAAAAAATCTTTGCTATTTTTTTAAAAATACCTAAAAACTTTAAGGAGTGGTTACAAAAATGTCCAACTGGGAAACCAAATTTGTAAAAAAAGGGTTAACGTTTGATGATGTCTTATTGATTCCGGCAGAAAGTCACGTCTTGCCAAATGACGTGGATATGAAAGTGCAGCTTGCCCCGAATATTACACTAAATATTCCAATCATAAGTGCCAGTATGGATACCGTAACTGATAGTAAAATGGCGATCTCAATGGCGCGTCAAGGCGGACTTGGCGTAATTCACAAAAACATGAGTATCGCAGCGCAAGCAGATGAAGTGCGCAAAGTAAAACGTTCTGAAAGCGGCGTGATCATCGATCCGTTTTTCTTAACACCAACCCACTTAGTTGCTGATGCAGAACATTTGATGAGCAAGTACCGCATCAGTGGGGTACCGATCGTAGAAACGATGGAAAACCGCAAATTAGTCGGTATCATCACGAACCGCGACATGCGTTTTGTCACGGATTATACGATGCCGATCAATGATGTGATGACCAAAGACCAATTGATCACAGCACCTGTCGGTACTTCGTTGAAAGACGCGGAAAAAATCTTACAACAACACAAGATCGAAAAATTACCGATCGTTGATGAAGCAGGGATCTTAAGCGGGTTGATCACTATAAAAGATATTGAAAAAGTGATCGAATTCCCGAATGCAGCCAAAGACACGCATGGACGTCTATTAGTGGCAGCGGCAGTCGGTGTTACCAGCGATACCTTTGAACGAGCACAAGCATTATTGGATGCAGGCGTGGACGCGATCGTCATTGATACTGCCCACGGACACAGTGCCGGTGTTTTACGCAAAATCTCTGAAATTCGCGCGCATTTCCCAGAAGCGACATTGATTGCTGGAAATGTTGCTACTGCCGAAGGCACGAAAGCATTGTATGATGCTGGTGTCGATGTCGTAAAAGTCGGGATCGGTCCAGGCTCGATCTGTACCACTCGGGTGGTAGCCGGTGTCGGAGTTCCTCAATTGACCGCGATCTATGATGCAGCCTCTGTGGCACGTCAATATGGCAAAGCAATCATTGCCGATGGTGGGATCAAGTACTCTGGGGATATCGTCAAAGCTTTAGCAGCTGGCGGACATGCCGTAATGCTCGGCAGCATGTTGGCAGGAACCGATGAATCACCAGGTGAATTCGAAATCTATCAAGGCCGTCGCTTCAAAACGTACCGCGGAATGGGTTCATTGGGGGCAATGGAAAAAGGCTCCAGCGACCGTTACTTCCAAGGGGGCGTAAACGAAGCCAACAAATTGGTTCCAGAAGGCATTGAAGGGCGTGTCGCTTATAAAGGCAGCGTTTCTGATATCATCTTCCAAATGATCGGCGGCTTGAAATCAGGGATGGGTTATGTCGGTGCTGGCAATCTACAGCAATTACGTGATGAAGCACAATTCATCCAAATGAGCGGCAACGGACTAAAAGAATCACATCCCCACGATGTTCAAATCACGAAAGAAGCACCAAACTACTCTGTAAAATCATAAAATGTTTCACGTGAAAACCAACGCCCCCTCTGTTCAAAAGTGGACAGAGGGGATTATTTGTTCAAAAAAGAACGTCACTCTCAGCTATCTAGGCAAGAGTGGCGTTCTTTTCTTTAAAATCGCTGCTTGATGATCAGCAAATCGCTTTAGCAGCGGCTTATTCGTTTGATTTTAACGCATCGATCATGTTGACATGAGTCAGTTTCACATGGGTGACGTACATCACGATGATCGTAAAGAGAATCGTCATGCCACCGGCTAAAGCATAGGCCGGCCAATTGATCACTAATGGAAAGACCATGTTTTCCATCGAAGCTTGGATCAAAATAAAGTCAGTCAAGAAGTAACCTACCACGTATCCTGCGAGAATCCCAAATAACGTAAAGACGATATTTTCCCGTACGATGTACATGGTGACTTCTTTATTGTAAAACCCTAATACTTTAATAGTAGAAAGCTCGCGAATCCGCTCGGAAACATTGATGTTGGTCAAGTTATACAAGACGACAAAGGCTAATGCCCCTGATAGTACAACTAAGATCAAGACAATGGAGTTCAAGTTGCCCATCGAATCATCCTGCATTTTGATCTGAGTGGAAAGGAACGTCGTGTTTTTGACTTTGTCGGTATCTAACAAGGCTGTTGATAAAGATTCCTCTTGTTTTTTCGTCATCGTCTTGCTTTTGACTAAGAACGCATTCGGTTCAAAGGCACTGTCGGTGATTTCTTCGTAAAGAGTCGGTGACAGATACAGAGAATTGCCTAAATAGTTTTCTGCGATGCCGCTGATAGGTACTTCAAAAGCTTCTTGATCGCTAGTATAGAAGGTCAATGTATCCCCAACCTGCAGATCATACAATTCTGCGTATTTCATAGTCAGTACGGCGCCTTCTGTTAATGGCAGCTTCTGCCCTTCCGTCGTTTTCAAATGGACATAGTCGGTAAAAGCTTCTTGATCTGCCGGAACCATCAAGGTCAAACTTTGTTTTCCTTGGTTAGCTGGTCGAATCTCGATCGTTTCATTGTAGACTAGCATCGAATGGGACACAAGAGGATCGTCTGTTAAAACCGTTTCAGCGGCAGCAACGGTTTCTTCCTTCGCATCATTTAAGGTCACGACGGCTTGATAATCCGTAATGGGCCCAAATTGTTTCGCAGTCACAGCACTTAAGGAATCTTTCAACCCAACGCCTGCCACCATCAGTCCCGTACAGCCGGCGATGCCAATGATTGCCATGATCATTCGCGATTTGTAGCGGAAGATGTTACGGAAGCTGACTTTTTGATTGAAGCTTAAGCGTGACCATAAGGGTGTAATGGCCTCTAATAAAATCCGTTTCCCAGGTTTTGGCGCCCGAACTTGCAGTAGCTGGGCAGGTTTTTCCCGCAATTCTTTGATCAAAACAAAGAGGCAAGCACCGAGCGTCGCCAGTAAAAAGGCGATCGCGGCCAAAATAATTGGCGACCAGACATAATAGACGCGAATCCCGTCTAAAAGATACCGTTCGCTGGATAGAAAATAAATCAAACGCGGCAACAGTTCCGTCCCTAATACGGCACCACTGATAATGCCAATGGCCGAAGACAGGAGGGCATAAATCAAATATTTAAGGGAGATCTCGACTTTGCCATAGCCCATCGCTTTTAAGGTACCGATCTCTTTGCGGTTTTCTTCTACCATCCGCGTCAGTGTCGTAAAGGTGATCAACGCAGCGATAAAGAAGAAGAAGACAGGAAACACATTGGCGATCGCTGCGATGCGATCAGACAGCCCGCCATACTCTTGGAAACCGGGGTTGTCTTTGCGTTGGTTGTAAAGATACGTAGGTTCTGCCAAGTCTTCGATCTCTGTACGTTTCTCTGCCAGTGTTTGTTGGGCATCGGTTAGTTCTTGTTGCTGTTCCTCTAATTGGGTTTGCTGCTGTGTCAACTCTTCTTCCCCAGCGGTCAATTGGCCTTCGAGGGCTGCTTGTTGTACGGGCGGCAGCTGTGCCAAGGCGGCTTGCTGTTGTTCTAGTTCCGCTTTGGCCTGATCCAGTTGGGCTTGTCCATCAGCTAACTGTTTTTGTCCATCGCGGACTTCTTTTTCTGCAGGCGCTAATTCATCAAAAGCATCTTGCTGAATTTCTGCTAAGCGTTCTTTAGGGCGATCTGCAAACAGTTCCTCAATCGTTTCTTGATGGGCTGCCATCTTGTCGGTGTACGCATCGGAGTATGTTTCAAGGCCAGCGACATCATCAAAGGCGAGATAAAGGATCGATTTGACCTCCATCTTGAACTGTTCTTCCGGTACATAAGCAAAATACGTCACGACACCGCTGCCGACATTCGCATAGCCACGTTCGGCAGCACTGATATAAATGGGAGAGGTGGCGAACCCAACGACCGTATAGTCTTTGTCCGACAGATTATCGGCATCATCGATCGTAAAAGTATCCCCTATTTGCCAGCCATAATTTTTTGCTTCGGTGTCCAGCACGATTTCATCGGCTTTTTCTGGCAGTCGGCCGTCCTTCACCAGTAGCTGGTTGAGTTCCTGCGAGGGATCATAAGAGGTCACTTGCACGACTTCATCTGAATTGGCAGCGTAATAAAATTGATAGGCGGCTTCTGTGTGCGCACCGCTTTTTTCCGCCGCATCAATGTCGTCCTCCGTCAATCCCAGCGTGGAAGTGACTTGCAGATCTGCTAAATGCTGACCGTTGACATATTCACTCGCGGAATGGTTCAGGATCGGTCCCGTCGCTTTGACACCGACAAAGAGAAACGTTCCTAAAAAAATGATCAAGGTGATTGCGATAAAGCGACCTTTTGACTGGCGAATCTCCCGCAAACTTGCTTTAAGGTAAGTTTTATTTTTCATCAGATCCTCCTACCAAACGATTTCATCGATCGAGATTGGATGAGGATTCTCTTCAATGGAACGGACAGTGGCATCGTTGATATGGATCACCCGATCGGCGATCGGGGCAATGGCGCTGTTATGGGTAATGATCAACACCGTATTGCCGTTTTTCCGACTGGCGTTTTGCAAAAGCTTCAACACTTGTTTGCCTGTTTCAAAATCCAGCGCACCGGTTGGTTCATCGCATAATAGCAGTTTCGGGTTTTTGGCTAACGCCCGAGCGATCGATACCCGCTGCTGTTCCCCACCAGAGAGCTGCGAAGGAAAGTTGTTTTTACGGTTTTCTAACCCGACTTGTGCTAAGACTTCATCAGGATCGAGTGCATTCGGTGAGACTTCTGTTGCCAATTCAATGTTTTCTTTCGCTGTCAGGTTCGGCACCAAATTATAAAATTGGAAGACGAACCCGACGTCTTTGCGGCGGTATTCCGTCAGCTGTTTGTCGTTAAACTTCGCGATATCGACATTGTCGATAATGATTTGTCCTTCATCTGGCGAATCCATCCCGCCTAAAATATTCAAAACGGTCGATTTTCCTGCACCACTGGGGCCAAGGATCACCACTAATTCGCCTTCTTCAATGGCAAAGGAAAGATCGTTGTTGGCAGTGATGGTGGTTTCGCCCATCTGATAGCGTTTATATTCATTCTTTACTTCAACATAACTCATTAATAAAGCCTCCATTTTTTAAACACGTGTTGATTTAATCACATGGTGTTAGTATACTAAGAAAGAAAAGTAAGAGCAATCCTCAATGCTTACCTATTTGTCATTAAATAGACAAATATTGATCAAATGTACAGAGAAAAGGGGAAACGATATGGTGGGGACTGTGGGGAATCGTCGAACGATCTACTCGAAAAAAGTGATCCGACGCGCCTTTCAGGAGTTATTGTTGGAAAAAGAGTACCGCAAAATCACGATCAAAGAGATTGCGGAACGAGCCGATATCAACCGAGGAACATTTTATAAATATTATAAGGATACGGCCGCGTTGTTGGAGGAAATCGAAGGGGAGCTTGTTGAGCAGATCGCATCGAACTTGCAGCAGGAAAATTTGTCATTGGATCTTTGGTTGGAAAAGCTGTTGACGATTTTGTATGAGAATCCTAGTACGACCCATTTGATTTTGTTGAACAACAGCCATTTGCTGAATCTTTTATTGTCAGAGATCAAACCGGAGACCTTGAAACGGTTTGCCCAATACTTTCAAGATGCTTCCGAGGAAGAATTGGAACTGTGTCTTAGCTTTTTTGTCTGCGGGTCTATCGGGTTGATCGAACGCTGGCTCAAAGATTTCTCAACGATGCCGCCAAAAGCTGTCGCTGAACTGTTGATCCAAATTTTTGTGACCAATGTATATGAGGATAAGAAGGGCTAAAAAAAGAGGGAACGATCCAATAACCAAAAAGGAACGCAGCAAGAGACAATTTGCTGCGTTCCTTTTTTTATTTAGTCAACGAGGCGCTCGTCGTTCATCCCAAAGTATTGATGCAATGGTTTTTGCCGTGCTTCTAATAATTGATCGACAGTCACGAATTCGTAGCCTTCGTTTTTGAGCATTTTAATGACTCCCGGTACGGCTTTCACAGATTTCGGGTGAATATCATGGATCAAGATCATGGCACCATTAAAGACATTTTGTTGCACCAAGGCATTGATCTTCTTCGGATCCTTCAATTTCCAGTCTTGAGAATCGATGTCCCATTGAATGATCGGCATGCCAATGGTTTGTGCGCTTTGTTTGTCGATAGCGCCATAAGGGGGCCGTAAATTTCTAGGTAGTAAACCCGTCGCATTATAAATGGCTTTGTTGGTTTTTGTGACTTCTGCCTGCAAATCTTCCGCTGAAAGAGTATTCAGCTGCGGATGAGAGTAAGAATGACTGGCGATCTCGTGTCCAGCTTCTTGGACTTTTTTAGCAGCTTGCGGATATTGCTCTACCATTTGTCCCAGCATAAAGAAGGTCGCTTTAACGTCATTTTCTTGTAAGATGTTCAACAGATCCATGGTGGAGGTACTGTTGGGTCCATCATCAAAGGTCAATGCCACGTATTTTTTATTGGGGTCTAAACTTGGCAAGGCATTGTTGAGTTGGTCAGCAGCCACGAGATCAGGATCAATGAATGGGGCGATCTCGCTGTAAGACAGGGTGATTTCCGTCGCTCCCGTCTGATTTTTTGGCAATTCGATGGTCAGCTTCTCTGGATCGTAAGTAAATTTCGAATCGAAGGTGATCCGCTCCATGGCCAAGACGGCGTCGATGATTTTGGCGGGTTCTTTGGCTTGATCCAGCAGTTTCTGCTGAATGACTTGTTGAATACCTAATAAGCTGCCTTCATCAGGAACCAGTTCTTTCAAAGACAATTCGGTTTGCGTCTTCTCTGATACGAAGATCGGTGCATCCGTTAGGCTGTCCGCATCTTCAAAACGTCCGGTTTCTCGATTCCACACATAGCTGTCGGCTTTCAATGAATAAGTAGACACCTTTGAAGCCGCTGCTTGTGCTTGGATGCGGGCAACGGTGACGACTTCTTTATTCGTTTGTTTTTTACGCAAGTGATCAGCGGCTTGTGTCAACCGTTCTTTGATATCTTTGATGGGAAACGTATCAAGGTCTTGCGGGCGGTAGATCAATTCTTTGGTTGCGCCTTTGGAGAGCACTTCAGGCGTTGTTTTTAACCCATTTTGACTTTGTTCTGCTTGGATTGATGCCAGTAATTTCTCCGCAGCCGCCTCATATTTTTCTTGGGCTGCGACTTCTTGCTGGTGTAACGTGTAAAGGACTGAGCCAGCCGTCGCGATCAAAACGATCAATAATAAGGCGAATAAGGAAAAAATTGCTTTTCGATACGGCTTCTTTCTCGAGGGTGGTCCTTTCGGTCTTTCTTCAGCTGACGCTGTTCGTTTTTGATTATTGTTTGGTTTCTTGTGCAAGTCACTCCGACGGGCATAGGTCTTTCGTTCGGGCATTGGTGAAGCTCCCTTCATTCCATCCTAAATTATGCCCACGTTACCATAAGTCACAGGTACTTTCAACGATCATGCCCGGTTTCTGATAGAGACTTAAAAAGATGAAGGGATTTTTCTAATTATTCATTTAAAAATTACAACCTTGTTGCGTTGTTTCTCTTGCAAGAAATGATCAAGGGCGTTAGGGGGTCTTTTGCAACCACTATCTATTAGGTGAACTAGAAAACCCCTTCGTAACAGATCACGTGGAGTGACTGTTACGAAGGGGGTGCAATTAAGGGTACTAAGGCTTAGGCTTTTTCGATTTTTGTCAGTCCGCCCATGTAAGGAACCAGAACTTCTGGTACCGTTACACTGCCGTCTTCGTTTTGATAATTTTCAAGCACTGCGGCTACCGTCCGACCGACAGCCAGACCAGAGCCATTTAGTGTATGCATGTAGTGAATCTTGCCCTCTTGATCGCGGTAACGGATCATGGCACGGCGTGCTTGGAAATCTTCACAGTTTGAGCAAGAGCTGATCTCACGGTACATTTCCTGAGCAGGGATCCATACCTCTAAATCATAGGTCTTCGCCGCAGAAAAGCCCATATCTCCTGTACACAAGCTAAGCACTCGGTAAGGTAAGTTGAGTTTTTGCAAAATATCTTCGGCATTAGCCGTCATCTTTTCTAATTCTTCATAAGAATGGTCAGCATCACTGAATTTCACCATTTCAACTTTATTGAATTGGTGCAGACGAATCAAGCCGCGAGTATCACGACCAGCGCTGCCAGCTTCTGAACGAAATGATGGGCTCAAGGCAGTGAAGTAGGCAGGGAGCTGTTCTTGTTCTAAGATCTCCCCTTGATAGTAATTGGTCAAAGGTACTTCAGCAGTTGGAATCAAAGTCAAATCCGTGTCTGCCAATTGGAAAACATCTTCTTTGAACTTTGGAAATTGCCCCGTGCCAAACATTGCTTGGCTATTGACGATATAAGGGGTGATCATCTCGGTATAGCCATGCTCATAGACATGCTGATCCAGCATGAAGTTGTATAAGGCACGTTCCAAACGAGCACCTAAGCCTTTGTAGTAAACAAAGCGGCTGCCAGAAACTTTGGCGCCCCGCTCAAAGTCGAGGATCCCCAACTCTTCAGCGATCTCCCAATGCGGTTTTGGTTCAAAGGCAAAGGCTTTTGGTTCTGCCCAGCGGCGGATTTCTACATTGTCGTCTTCATCCTGGCCCACTGGAACAGAATCATTTGGCAAATTCGGCAATGTCGTGGCGATCTCTTTGATGTCTTCATCAATTTGAGCAATCTCTTCATCCAATTGCTTGATTTGGCTGCCGACTTCTTTCATTTGGGCAATTTTATCTGCCGCGTCTTCTTTTGCCCGTTTCAAGGCAGCGATCTCACCAGAAACATCGTTGCGCAATTTCTTGCGTTCTTCCGTTTGGACTAAGAGTTCTCTGCGACGTTCGTCAAGCGTTAAAAAGCGGTCCAATACTTCTTTTTGCACGCCTCGTGTTGCGAGTTTGCTTTGTACTTCAGCAAAATTTTGGCGAATCATTTTTACATCTAACATAGTGATACATCCTCCTTTGATTTTTCCATAGAAAAAAGGCCATTCCGATCCCGTGTTGCTTGGGACGAAATGACCATTCGCGGTGCCACCCAAGTTCAGCTTGCGCTGCCCTTGCTGCTCGTATCGTGAGCCAACGATTTTTCTTTCGAAAAATACACGTTAAAGAACTGGATTCTATTTTTTCCAACACTGATTTTCACCAACCATCAGCTCTCTTTACTAGATGAAAAAAATATACTAGGTTCTGTGCCTTGATTATTTTCTTTAGCATACCCAAAAAATGTTGGGGCGTCAACCATAGGTTTGTGTGTTGGACAAATTGTTGCGCTTCAACGGGAGATGAATAATAAAGGACGTCCATTCTGGCGTTGATTTGGCATAGATATAGCCGCCATGTAAGGCGACGATGCTTTGAGCGATCGCTAGACCTAAGCCAGTTCCTCCTGTTTCTTGAGAGCGGGATTCTTCCACTCGGTAGAAACGGTCGAATAGAGAATCAAGGGCTTGCTTAGGAATCATTTGTCCATTGTTTTTGACGGTTAAGATCGCTTCGGTCCCGACTTTCTCGACTTCCATGCGGATCTTATCGGCGCCTTTGCCGTATTTCAAGGCATTTGACAGCAAATTATTGAAAACTCGCACCAGTTTTTCGGTATCGCCATCCATTTCGATATGCTCTGGACGGGTGTAGGTTTCGATCTTGATGCCTTTTCGGCTAGCTTCTAATTCAAAGTCCGCCGCCAATTGTTCAACTAGCTGGGCCATATCGAATTCCATCACATTAATGGGCACGCTAGGCTGACGCACTTTCGTGTATTCAAACAAATCATCGACGAGGGACTTCATTTGTTTGGCTTTGACATACGCCGTATGAGTATATTTCAACAATTCTTCTTCTGAATGGTATTGTCGGTCTTCAATTAGACCTAAATAGCCGATGATCGAAGTCAATGGTGTTCGAATGTCATGACTGACATTGGTGATCAGCTCATCTTTGGATTGCTCGATCCGCCGTTCATCTTCGATCGCCGCCACCGTACTGTCGACTAAGCCGTTGATATTAGAAACGATCCGGCTTAAATCGCCCCGTAACTCGAAGGGGATGCGATGATCGTAGTTGCCTTCTGCGATAAAGTGCAGCTCGCTGATAATGTGGCGTAGCTGCATTTGATGGTAACGTCGAATCAAACGCCAATATAAGACGATCACATCTAATAGGAAGAACATCGGTAGAATGAAGTTACGACCACTGCGGAAGATATCTGTGTTGAAGGCAGCCGTGAACGCATTCTTTGATTCATAGATCGCTTCGACTAAAACCGGTGAGTTTTCTCGTATTGAGGTCAAGATGACCAAAATAGCGACATTTAATAGAAGTAAAAGAACAATCGTTACAATTCCTTCGGCAAATAACTCACTGATTTCCTTTGAGGTCAACGTGATTCGTTTCTTTTTTTCGATTGGTGTGTTGCGCTTTTTTTCAGTTGGTTTACTTCGCATCTATTTTGTAGCCGACCCCCCATACTGTTTGGATGACTTTTTCACCATCCGTGGCTTCTTCGATCTTATCTCGTAAGTGACTGACATGGACCATCACTGTTTTGGCAGAAACGACACTTTCTTGTTTCCAAACTCGTTCAAAAATCTCATCGGCGCTAAAGACACGGTTCGGATGCGATGCTAGTAAGTAGAGGATGCCAAATTCTAATGCGGTCAATTGGATCTCATTGCCATCCACCGTTTTTACTTCATGGGAATCGCGGTTGATGATAAGGGAGCTTACTTCCAGAATCTCTGGTTGATTTGAAGCAGCCTGCATCTTGGTTCTTCTCAATAACGATTTTACCCGAGCCATGACTTCTAATGGATTGAAAGGTTTGGTGACATAATCATCAGCACCGGCGACCAATCCACGAATCTTATCCATATCGGTTGTTTTAGCGGTCAACATAATAATGGGGATTTGGGATTCTTTTCTCAATTCTTTGACGACTTGCATGCCGTCCATTTCAGGCATCATGATATCTAAGATCAATAGCTCGATATCAGAAGTGGTGCGGATCTTGGTCAGTGCTTCTTTTCCATCATATGCTTTGACCGATTCATAGCCTTCATTGTGTAAGTAAATGCTTAATAGTTCTACGATCTCTTTGTCATCATCTGCTACAAGTATTTTCATACTGGGTCCTCCTAGGAACAATATTCTTTTCTCCATTTTAGCAAATATTCCACAAAATAGATAAAATCATACTTAAATTTATAAGAATGATAGGAATTAAGAAAACACAAAAAGGAAAAAGACGAACGATAGTCTAATAATAACGGAAAAAGTCCTTAAAAAAGGCGGAAATCACGGACTAAAAATCATGAATCATCTTTGGAAACGGAGTAACTAGAAACGTTGGTCTATCAATCATTTTATGGTTGACGAATAGCACAAGTCTTGGTATATTATTACATGTGCCAAATGACTAAATGAATTCCTAAAAAGAATTGAAAAAAGTAGTTGACGCACAGCTCGACAGATGATATTATAACGAAGTCGCAATTTTAAAACAGTTAATCAATGTTGATACATCAACAAAATTAATTAAAAAAAGTTGTTGACAAATAACAAATCATTTGTTATTCTAATTAAGTCGCTGAGACAGCCGCTACGAAGTTGAAAAACAACGAGCGAAAAAAACTTTTTAACAAAGAGTTGACAATCAAATGTCACTCTGATATGATATAAAAGTTGCTAACACAGCGCGGTAGACCTTTGAAAACTGAACAAAGCAAGCAAACGAACCAATGTGTAGGACGTTTCAATTTATTGGAACAAATACATGCAAGCAATAGCTAGCAAAGTTAATTTTTATGAGCTTAATGACCGTATGGTCATTCAAACAAATCATTATGAGAGTTTGATCCTGGCTCAGGACGAACGCTGGCGGCGTGCCTAATACATGCAAGTCGAACGCTTTTTCTTTCACCGGAGCTTGCTCCACCGAAAGAAAAAGAGTGGCGAACGGGTGAGTAACACGTGGGTAACCTGCCCATCAGAAGGGGATAACACTTGGAAACAGGTGCTAATACCGTATAACACTATTTTCCGCATGGAAGAAAGTTGAAAGGCGCTTTTGCGTCACTGATGGATGGACCCGCGGTGCATTAGCTAGTTGGTGAGGTAACGGCTCACCAAGGCAACGATGCATAGCCGACCTGAGAGGGTGATCGGCCACACTGGGACTGAGACACGGCCCAGACTCCTACGGGAGGCAGCAGTAGGGAATCTTCGGCAATGGACGAAAGTCTGACCGAGCAACGCCGCGTGAGTGAAGAAGGTTTTCGGATCGTAAAACTCTGTTGTTAGAGAAGAACAAGGATGAGAGTAAAATGTTCATCCCTTGACGGTATCTAACCAGAAAGCCACGGCTAACTACGTGCCAGCAGCCGCGGTAATACGTAGGTGGCAAGCGTTGTCCGGATTTATTGGGCGTAAAGCGAGCGCAGGCGGTTTCTTAAGTCTGATGTGAAAGCCCCCGGCTCAACCGGGGAGGGTCATTGGAAACTGGGAGACTTGAGTGCAGAAGAGGAGAGTGGAATTCCATGTGTAGCGGTGAAATGCGTAGATATATGGAGGAACACCAGTGGCGAAGGCGGCTCTCTGGTCTGTAACTGACGCTGAGGCTCGAAAGCGTGGGGAGCGAACAGGATTAGATACCCTGGTAGTCCACGCCGTAAACGATGAGTGCTAAGTGTTGGAGGGTTTCCGCCCTTCAGTGCTGCAGCAAACGCATTAAGCACTCCGCCTGGGGAGTACGACCGCAAGGTTGAAACTCAAAGGAATTGACGGGGGCCCGCACAAGCGGTGGAGCATGTGGTTTAATTCGAAGCAACGCGAAGAACCTTACCAGGTCTTGACATCCTTTGACCACTCTAGAGATAGAGCTTCCCCTTCGGGGGCAAAGTGACAGGTGGTGCATGGTTGTCGTCAGCTCGTGTCGTGAGATGTTGGGTTAAGTCCCGCAACGAGCGCAACCCTTATTGTTAGTTGCCATCATTTAGTTGGGCACTCTAGCGAGACTGCCGGTGACAAACCGGAGGAAGGTGGGGATGACGTCAAATCATCATGCCCCTTATGACCTGGGCTACACACGTGCTACAATGGGAAGTACAACGAGTTGCGAAGTCGCGAGGCTAAGCTAATCTCTTAAAGCTTCTCTCAGTTCGGATTGTAGGCTGCAACTCGCCTACATGAAGCCGGAATCGCTAGTAATCGCGGATCAGCACGCCGCGGTGAATACGTTCCCGGGCCTTGTACACACCGCCCGTCACACCACGAGAGTTTGTAACACCCGAAGTCGGTGAGGTAACCTTTTGGAGCCAGCCGCCTAAGGTGGGATAGATGATTGGGGTGAAGTCGTAACAAGGTAGCCGTATCGGAAGGTGCGGCTGGATCACCTCCTTTCTAAGGAATATTTCGGAAGACTACACATCGTTTGCCTTTGTTCAGTTTTGAGAGGTTTACTCTCAAACAAAATTTGTTCATTGAAAACTGGATATCGAAGAAATAATCAAAACAAGTAACACACACCGAGTTGAAATGTTAAAAGAGTTTTTTAATAAGTTCAACGCTTATTTTCTTGAGCAACCTTCTATCGCTAGAAGAAGTACTCAAAACCGACCGTAAGGTCAAAGGTTAAGTGAATAAGGGCGCACGGTGGATGCCTTGGCACTAGGAGCCGATGAAGGACGGGACTAACACCGATATGCTTTGGGGAGCTGTAAGTAAGCTATGATCCAGAGATTTCCGAATGGGGGAACCCAGCATCTTTTATAGGATGTTACGTCTGCGTGAATACATAGCGCAGTCGAGGTAGACGCAGAGAACTGAAACATCTAAGTACCTGCAGGAAGAGAAAGAAAATTCGATTCCCTGAGTAGCGGCGAGCGAAACGGGAAAAGCCCAAACCAACAAGCTTGCTTGTTGGGGTTGTAGGACTCCGATATGGTAGTCTATTCAGATAGTCGAAATACTTGGAAAAGTATGTCAAAGAGGGTAAAAACCCCGTAGGCGAAATTTGGATAACACCTAGGAGGATCCTGAGTACGGCGGAACACGAGGAATTCCGTCGGAATCCGGGAGGACCATCTCCCAAGGCTAAATACTCCCTAGTGACCGATAGTGAACCAGTACCGTGAGGGAAAGGTGAAAAGCACCCCGGAAGGGGAGTGAAATAGATCCTGAAACCGTGTGCCTACAACAAGTTAGAGCCCGTTAATGGGTGATAGCGTGCCTTTTGTAGAATGAACCGGCGAGTTACGATAGCATGCGAGGTTAAGTTGAAGAGACGGAGCCGTAGCGAAAGCGAGTCTGAATAGGGCGAATGAGTATGTTGTCGTAGACCCGAAACCATGTGATCTACCCATGTCCAGGTTGAAGGTGCGGTAAAACGCACTGGAGGACCGAACCCACGTACGTTGAAAAGTGCGGGGATGAGGTGTGGGTAGCGGAGAAATTCCAAACGAACTTGGAGATAGCTGGTTCTCTCCGAAATAGCTTTAGGGCTAGCCTCGGAATTGAGAATGATGGAGGTAGAGCACTGTTTGGACTAGGGGCCCATCTCGGGTTACCGAATTCAGATAAACTCCGAATGCCATTCATTCATATCCGGGAGTCAGACTGTGAGTGATAAGATCCATAGTCGAAAGGGAAACAGCCCAGACCACCAGCTAAGGTCCCCAAATAACTATTAAGTGGAAAAGGATGTGGGGTTGCACAGACAACTAGGATGTTGGCTTAGAAGCAGCCACCATTTAAAGAGTGCGTAATAGCTCACTAGTCGAGTGACCCTGCGCCGAAAATGTACCGGGGCTAAATAGTTTACCGAAGCTGTGGAGTGCACCATTAGGTGCATTGGTAGGAGAGCGTTCTAAGGGCGTTGAAGGCAGATCGTGAGGACTGCTGGAGCGCTTAGAAGTGAGAATGCCGGTATGAGTAGCGAAAGACAGGTGAGAATCCTGTCCACCGAATGACTAA
>NZ_JBIOTA010000001.1:3460000-3715000 GCF_051715045.1 Enterococcus sp. AZ063 | reverse complement strand
GCATTCGCTTCAGGCTTTTTTTGTGTTTTCAGCCAGTGAGAAGCCCTGAAAATATGATACAATAGTAAAAAACGAGGAGGAAATTGTTTGAAGGGAAAAATCATCAAAGCGCTAAGCGGATTTTATTATGTGGCATCAGAAGATGAAATCTTTCAAACCCGCGCTCGAGGAAATTTTCGGAATCGAAAAATCACTCCTTTGGTGGGGGATGAAGTGATCTTTGAAAGCAGCAATCAAACAGACGGTTATCTTTTAGAGATCTTGCCGCGAAAAAATGAGCTAGTTCGACCGCCAGTCGCAAATGTGGATCAAGGGGTGGTCGTGACAAGTCTAGTTGAGCCGAACTTCTCCTATAACCTATTGGACCGCTTTTTAGTGACGTTAGAGTATGAGGGGATCGAACCGATCATCTTTTTGACAAAAGCGGATCTTGTGAAAGATCTTGCCGCAATGAAAGCAATTGAGGAGACCTATCAAGCAATTGGCTACCACGTGATCACGTCAAAAGCAGAAGGCGAAGATCTATTGGAACTTCAACGGTACTTTCCTGAGCGGATCACCGTCTTTATGGGGCAATCCGGTGCTGGAAAGTCGACATTGCTGAATCGGATCGTCCCAGAATTGGCATTGGAAACAGGAGTGATCTCAGAATCTCTCGGGCGGGGGAAACATACGACCCGTCATGTGGAGCTCTTGCCGATTTGTGATGGATTGGTTGCCGATACACCAGGATTTAGTTCGATCGACTTTTTGGAAATCGAAGCGGTGGAGTTACCCAAACTATTTCCTGACTTTTTAGCGGTAGCTGCCAACTGTCGTTTTAGGGAATGTAGGCACCTTAATGAACCTGATTGTGCAGTTAAGCAGGGGGTTGCAGCAGATGAGATTGCCGAGACTCGTTATAAGAATTACGTGCAATTTTTAGAAGAGATTGAAAACCGACGTCCGGTTTATAAAAAGAAGAAAAAGTGAGGGAAAAGCATGATAAAACTAGCACCATCTATTTTAAGTGCCGATTTTGCAAATCTTCAAAGAGACATTGAGCTGGTAGAGCGCCATGGCGCAGATTATATTCACGTAGACGTGATGGACGGTCATTTCGTCCCTAATATTACCTTAGGCCCAAACATCGTTAAAGCGATTCGCCCAGTTACCAAACTGCCGTTGGATGTTCACCTAATGATCACCGAACCAGAAAAGTATATCCATGCCTTCGCAGAAGCTGGGGCAGATATCATTGGGATCCACGCGGAAGCAACACCTCATATCCATCGTGCGATCCAAATGATCGTGGCAGAAAATGTCAAAGCAGAAATCGTCATCAACCCAGGCACACCAGTATCAGCCATTGAACATGTTTTATCCATGTGTGATCAAGTGTTAGTCATGACGGTCAATCCAGGGTTTGGTGGGCAATCCTTTATTGAAGAATCACTAGAAAAAATTGCGGTACTGGCTGCTTTAAAAGAAGAAAAAGGCTACCATTATGATATCGAGGTAGATGGCGGGATCGTTCCTGAGACAGCCAAACGTTGCCTGGAAGCAGGTGCAAATGTCTTCGTAGCAGGAAGCTATATTTACGATGCCGATGAACCTGCAGCACAAATCAGAGCCTTGAAAGAAGCTTTGCAATAAATGAAGATTTTGTTAGCAGCAGGGGGGCGCCCTGAAAATTGGCCACCGCTGATGACCTATGACAAATACATTGGGATTGATCGCGGGGCATTGTTTTTGCTTCAGCACCAACGGCCAGTCGATCTAGCGATTGGTGATTTCGACTCTTTGACCGCAGGCGAACTGCAAGCAGTCAAACAACAAGTCAACACAGTGATCCAAGCTCCTGCTGAAAAAGATGATACAGATACCCAATTGGCATTGGTGGAGACGTTGCGTCGCTATCCAAAAGCGCAAATCGACTTGATTGGTGCAACAGGAGGACGTCTCGACCATCTTTTAGCCAATCTATGGCTGCCTTTAGAAGATCGGTTTCGTCCATTTGCCCCAAATCTGCGTTTTTTAGATCGTCAAAATGTCGTTCAGTTCTTTTTACCAGGCACCTATCAATTGGAAAAAGAACCCGAGATGCAGTATTTGGCGTACTGCTGTTTGACGCCGGTAACAGATTTGACGTTGACAGGTAGCAAGTATTTATTAGAAAACGTCCAAGTGCCGTACCCAACTTCTTATGCCAGCAATGAATTTCTGACACAAACAGCAGGTTTTTCCTTTAGCAGCGGGATGATAGCAGTCATTCAAAGTTGTGATTAAGAGACGGAACGTCTCTTTTTTTTGTTGAAAATTTCAGAAACTTAATTACAAAAAAAACATTAAGACGGTCAACTTAGCTTTTGTTTGCAGGGTATTAATGGTAAAATTGGAACTACAGTTTGGAATTATTTGAGGTGTCTTTGTGAAAAAGTTTAATCCTAATAAAAATATTATCATCACATTGATTATTGTGATTTTAGTTGTCACCGTATTAAGCGTGACGATCGCCCGCCGAGCTGCGGGAAACTCCACCAATGTTGTGCAATCAACGGTCAATGACTCCGTTGGCTTTATCGATAAAGTGATTACGGCGCCTTTTCGTTGGATCGAAAATGGGGCGAATTCAGTCAAAAACTTGTTTGTGACGTATGAAGAAAATGAACGTTTAAAAGAGAAATTGGACAGTTTTGATGAACTGGAACAAGCGAAGGACAATGCGCAAAGAGAAATCGATGCCTTGAAAGAAGAGCTAGAGCTGAATGCGACCTTGACGAATTATGAACGGATCTCCGCCAATGTCATCAATCGGTCACCTGATACTTGGCAAGATATGCTGATCGTGGACCGCGGCTCAAGAGACGGCGTTGAGGTCAACATGGCAGTCATGTCGCAAAAAGGCTTGATTGGTCGTGTCATTGAGGTCAATGCGGCTTCTTCTAAAATTGAACTTTTGACTTCTGAAAACCAGAATTCTAACCACTATCCGGTTCGGATCAGCGGCGAAGATGGGTCAAACTTTGGGATTCTAAGTAGTTACGATCAAAAAGAACGTTCCTTGGTCATTACCCAGTTGACAGGGGACAATGAGCTGAAGGAAGGCGATGTCGTGCAGACCTCTGGATTAGGAGGAAACTCGCCTGCCGACTTAGCGATCGGAACAGTGATCCGTACCACCAAAGATGAGTTTGGTCTTGATACCCAAGTGTTTGTAAAACCGTATGCCCAAATGTATGATATTCAAACAGTAACGATTATCAAACGCTTGGCAGGTGAGGAATAGCCATGAAAAAGCATGACTACATCAAATACCTGGCAGCGGGCGTCTTCTTTTTGATGATGTTGGCAGATGGACAACTGACGCGTTTTTTAGAAAAATGGACCCAAGACAATTATATCGCCAGTGCGCATCTTTTATTGATCGCCCTTTTATGTGGCGCGAAGTATTTGCCGAAAAACTTTTTGATCACCACGGCGCTTGTGATCGGCTGCCTCTATGACGTGTATTATGTCGGTGTGATCGGCATCTACACGGTGGCGTTTCCCTTGATCGTATGGATCATGTATATTTTGAAAAATACGCTTTATCAAAATGTATTTACCATGTTTTTCGGAATGATCATCTTTGTTACAAGCTTAGAAGTTGTGACGTTGGGCGTCCAGTTGCTATTTAAGATCGCATCAGTTAGCACGTCATTCTTTGTTTCCCGCTTTTTAGCACCAACGCTTTTATTGAACATCATTTTGTTTATCCTTTTAGTCGTTCCATTCATGAAGCTATTCAAAGACGAATAGCTTCGTTTTTTTTGCGTTTGACTGTATAAAAATAACAGCGATTGAAATGTTTTTGTAATATTCCTTTTATCTCTCTGACATACGGCTGTGTTACAATCACACTATCGTGAAGGACTTTAGGTATTCTTAAGCATTTATACATAAAAAAACCATATTAGGGGAAGCAACAGCCGGAGGAATGAAGAGTGAAAAAGCGAATTTTATCTTTATTGTTAGTAAGTTCAATTGTTCTTACTTCTGCAGCAGCACCGACACTTGTCTTTGCATCAGATTTTGACAATAAAATTGAAGAAAAAAATAAAGAGATCTCTGACTTGCAAAACCAGCAAGCGAGCATCCAGTCACAAGTAGCAGCACTTGAAAGCGACGTGGCTGCAATCAATGAAAAAGCCCAAACTTTGTTGCAACAACAAGGTGATTTGCGTGCGGATTCTGAAAAGTTGAAGCAAGAAATTGCTGATTTGAAAGTCAGAATCGAAAAGCGTGAAGAAGCGATCCAAAAACAAGCCCGTGACGTTCAAGTCAATGGTCAAAGCACGAACTTTATTGATGCAGTATTAGAAGCTGACTCTTTAACAGATGCTATTGGCCGTGTGCAAGCAATGACGACGATCGTCAATGCTAACAAAGATCTTGTGGATCAACAAAAGGCAGACCAAGAAGCAGTTGAAGCGAAAAAAGCGGAAAACGACGATAAATTGGCAGAAATCGCAGCGAACCAATTTGAATTAGAAACACAATTAGGGGATCTACAAGCCAAACAAGCCGATTTAAATGTTTTACAAGCGGAATTGGCTGTTCAACAAGCATCTAAAGAAGATGAAAAAGCTGATTTAGAAAAACAAAAAGAAGAATACGAAGCAGAACAAGCACGCATCGCTGCAGAAGAAGCGGCGGCGGCAGCAGCTCGTGAACAAGCAGCACAAGAAGCAGCGGCTCAAGAAGCGGCAGCAGCTGAAGCAGCTACTCAGGAAGCAGCATCAAGCGAGTCTTCAACGTCGAATTCAACGACATCAAACTCAACAACAAATTCTAGTACGACGACTGATACTACGCAAGGCAGTTCATCACAAGGTGGCGGTTCAACAAATACGACACCATCGACTCCTGCCAACAATAACAATAGCAATAACAACCAAGGATCGAACAATAGCGGCAATGGTGCAAGCAATACTCCTGCACCCGCACAAACGGTCAACGGTTCAGCAATCGTAGCAGAAGCAATGAAATACATTGGTACTCCTTATGTATGGGGTGGTACGACACCAGACGGCTTTGACTGTTCTGGCTTTACACAATATGTATTTGCTAAAGTTGGGATCTCATTACCACGGGTAACTTACGCACAAGAATTTTCTGGTACGGTGATCTCGATCAATGAAGCAAAAGCTGGTGACTTGTTATTCTGGGGTAGCCGCGGAAGCACACACCACGTGGCGATCGCTATGGGTAACGGACAATACGTTCATGCACCAACACCAGGTCAAAATGTTTCTGTTAGCAGTTACTCTTATTACTCACCAGATTTCGCGGTACGCGTAAACTAAATCAATTGAAGCTATTTCAAAAGCTGGCGTTTTACGTCAGCTTTTTTTGATTTCTGTTTTAAAAAACGTATGCTTTTTTTGTTTTCAGTCTTGCCAGAACATCTTATAATAGAGAAGAGAAAGGAAGCGGATAAAATGAACAAGACCTCGTCTTCCAGAGAAAAAATGATAACGGTTAAGTTTTATACGAATTATCTTTCTCGCATGATGATGCCGAATTTAAGTATTTTTATTGCGTGGATGCTGATTTCATTCCTGCTGCCTTTTTTCTCAGTCGATCAACAAGTGATCCAGCAAATGGAACAAGGGGTCTTGACTGTGCTGCTGCCCCTCATGATCGCCTATACAGGTGGGCAGATGGTGGCGCCTGAACGAGGTGGGGTCGTAGGAGCAGTGGCGGTCTTAGGGGCTATTCTCGCAACCGATATTCCCCAGGTCTTTGGGGCGATGCTGCTGGGGCCGCTAGCGGGCTGGCTATTGTACCGCAGTGATTCGATCGTGAGCAAAGTCAAAAGTGGCTATGAGATGCTGGTGCGCAATTTTATTGCAGGTGCGTTTGGCGGACTCCTCTTTTTAGGCAGTTACTTCCTATTGGCGCCGCTTTTTAATTGGTTCAGTCTCGGCAGCTATCAGCTGGTTGATTATTTTGTTCAGCAAAACGTCTTGCCCTTTATCCATATCATTGTAGAACCATTGAAGGTTTTGTTTTTTAATAATATTGTCAACCATGGTCTATTTACACCGCTAGGGATCGAAGCAGCGGCACTCAATGGTCAGTCGGTTTTATTTTTGATCGAGGCCAACCCCGGTCCAGGATTAGGGGTCTTAGCGGCGTATCTTTTTTTTGGTTCAAAGCGAAACCGAACGAATGCCGCAGCATCCGTTTTTGTGCAGGCTATTGGTGGGATTCATGAAGTGTATTTCCCGTTTGTTCTGCTCGATCCTTGGGTGTTGCTCGGTCCGATCGTTGGTGGTTTCAGTGGCACGCTGATCTTCCAATTTTTAGGGGTAGGCTTAAGAGCGCCTGCGTCTCCGGGCTCGATCTTAGCGATTTTACTCAATACACCGCCGTCTATGATCCTAGGTGTCTTAGCTGGGATTGTCGTCAGTACGGTCGTATCGTTTGCGATCGCTAGTGTGCTGTTAAAACGGAAGTCCAATACAGAAAATGAGGAGCGTAAGATGCCGAAAATGAAGAAAGTCACGGAGATCGTCGTGGCCTGTGACGCAGGGATGGGATCCAGTGCGATTGGTGCCAGCATACTAAAAAAACAGTTACAAGAAGCCCAGCTAACGTTTCCTGTCCGCTATCAATCGATTTATCGTGTGATCGATGATCCCGCGCTTTTGGTGATCACCCAACGGGAATTAGCAGCTATTGCCCAAAAGCAGACACCACACGCACAGCATTATGTGTTAGATAATTTTTTGGCGGCTGATGAGTATGCCCCGCTGATTAAAGAATTACAAAGAAGAGAACAGGATCCGCAAAAATCGCTGCAAACCGAGGCAGCAAGTTCGTTAGGATTTTCAACGATCATCTTTTTGTATACTGGAAAAAAACGCGGTTCACAAACGATGGCAGTGGAGATACTAAGCAAAATGGCCCGCCAACAAGCGCTGTCTTTGACCATCAAAAAAATGGCGTATGAAGGACAAGCTCTTGACCCTACGGCAGTCTATATCCTCCCGAAAGAACTTGCAGAAAAGTGCCCGATCCCAGATGTTCCTTTGCTGGTGGTGGATGATTTATTGACGACAGATGCGTATCGTCAGTTACTGACAGAAGGAGTCGACTATGTTTTTGACCAATCGTGAAACACTTTTATTAACGGAATTGATGAATAGTACCGGCCCAGTTTCTTTAGATCGCATGATGCAAGTCTTAAAAGTCAGTAAACGAACGGTGTACCGTGAACTGGCTAATTTAGAAAAATCGCTGGAAACAGTAGGAGCTACCTTAGAGAAGGTCGGTCGTGGTCATTTCCAAATTTTTGCATCAGAAACGAGCATTCGCCAATTGCAAGAAGCCATTATGGCAGATACCGATCAAGAATTCGCGGCTAGTGAGCGACAACATCGTATTTTGCTGCAACTGACTACCGCCACGAAGCCTGTATCTAGTCATTTCTTCTTGGATCGCTACCAAATCAGCAATACGACGTTTTTTTCAGATATCAAACAGCTAGAAGAAAGTCTCGCACGGCTGCCGTTAAGGATCGTGCGCAATCAAGGGTATGAGATCGAAGGCTCCGAAAAATATCGGCGGTTGATCACAGCCAATACACTAGTGATGGAGATCAATGAGTACCAATTTTTCCATTTACTGGAAACCGATGATGAAGCCCCGTTTATTTTTCAATTTCTGTCCCGTGACCATCTATTGCTAGCCCAGCGGCTGATTCGAGAAACCATCGAGCCGCAGTTCAAGGAACTTAGTGACCGCAAATTGGCGTTTATCGTCTTGATGCTGGCGCTAGCCATGGATCGGGTAGCTTTGGGCTACACGGTGGAAGAAGAGACGTACCCGAGTCAGATCAACAAAGACTTGCTGAAGGTGGCGAAAAAGATTTTTGCTCAGATCGCCGAAAAGACGAAACTGCTTTATTCCATCAACGAAATCGTCTTTTTTGCCGTGTTACTAGGTGATTTTGCTAATTCCTTTGATCGTGATTTTTTTGATGACAATTTTGATACTGACTTGGCTTATCGTGTGAAACGCTTGATCGAATTGGTCAGTGAGCAAACGGAAGTGGCGTTTTATGAAGATACGAACTTGTATAAAATGCTGCTGACCCATATCTCAGGAGTGATGACGCGGGCGATTTTAGAAGAAGATCATTTGAACAACCCTATCCTAGAAAAAATCATGAACCAGTATGTCGAGATCGCCAGCGGGATTCGCAATCATCTGCCGCAGGTCTTTCCGCAGCAGCAGTTCTCGGAAGAAGAAATCGCCTATATGGTCCTGCATTTTGCCAATTCGTTGGAAAAAAATCCGAAAGTGTTAGAAGTCAATATTGCAGGGATCTCTCCTAGCGGATTAGCCTCCATCAGTTTATTAGAGATGCAGCTGCGGAAACATTTTCCCTTTATCAATCAAATCACCTTCTTTCGAGTGGGAGATGTCAAACGGGAAAATATCGAGGAGACCTATGACTTGGTGATCTCGACTTCCTTGCTGCCAGGGTATCAAGGAGAGTACAAACTCGTTTCACCGATCCTGCTAGAAGAAGACATTCAAGAGTTGAAGAAGGCCTTCCAAGCCATTAGTCAGAAAAAACGTTCCGCAAAAAAAGCACCCTCTGCTTTGGTCAAAGAGGAATCCTATGAAGCGGTCTTGGCTTTTATCGAAGCCATTAACCAGCTATTGGCGCTGTTTCAAGTGCAAGCCATTGATAACCCAGCGGACTTGGAAGAAACGTTGCAGCTGGTGCTGACGTCTTTTGATGAACATGTTGTTTTGGATCGTGAGAAAGTCGTTGATCGTCTCTTACGGCGCTACTTCCAAGCGCCAGTGGGCATTCCTGACACTCACTTTGCCTTGTTTCACGCGGCGAGCTCGGCGATCTTGCAACCAGTTTTTCGTATTTTCGACTTGAAACAACCTTTGCCTCTTTTAGCGATGGATAAAAAAGAGATCGCTGTTACCCGTTTATTAGTCATGCTGGCGCCGTATCCTATCAATGAAACAAGCTCTCAGATGTTAGGAAAAATCAGTGGTTCGATCATTATGAATGATCTAAATACGGAGATTTTTAATTCGGGCAATGATTCGATTATTTATCAGTTGCTCTCTTCGCTCTTGATTGAAGAAGTAAAACAATAGGAGGGATCAGCGATGTATATTCCACAGGAGCGGATTTTGTTGGATCAACACTTTACCGATGCCACAGAGGCTCTGACAAAAATTGGCGAGTACTTAGTCAACCAGGAGATCGTTTCCTTGCCCTATGTCAAAAGCCTTTTGCGTCGCCATCAAAAAACAGGTGTTTACATCGGTAACTTTGTGGCATTGCCCCATGCGGAAGAAGAAGCCCAGCAATGGATCAAGGAAGAAGGACTCTTTTTGATCCAAGTGCCTGATGGCGTCGACTTCGGCACGAAGGAGCAGCCTAAAATCGCTACGATCCTTTTCGTAGTCGTCCTAAAAGAGCAGCAATTAGCTGTTTTGCAAGAAATCGCCTTTTTTTGTTCTGATATGCAGAATGTTCGGGTGCTTAGTGATGCCGAATCGGTTGAAGAGATCCAACAGATTTTGCTGGCAGAAGAATAAGCGATCAGCAGCAGGCTGGCTTGCAACAAGAGCAGCGAACGAAATAAATGAATGAGCTGCCTCCGTGTACTTGCTCTTTCTACCTTGTGTAGAAGGAGCGGGTACACTTTTTTTTTTTGCGTTTTGGCAAAATCCAAAAAAATGCTTCACGTGAAACATAACAAAAATAAGCGAGTGCAGGGGCTGCTCGCCTTTTTTTGTTCTATCCGTTTGGCTACAAGTTTTGGCACAGTTTTTTGTGCCAAAGTACGACTTTCGAGCTTTTTGGGAAGCGCCTACAATAAGGGTGTAAGCAGACGAGAGGAGAGAAAAAAATGGAACAGACACAAAAAGCAGCCAAATCATCAGTCAAAGCAAAAGTTCAAAAATTAGGCAGTACGTTGTCGAGTATGGTGATGCCGAATATCGGCGCATTGATTGCATGGGGTGTATTAACGGCATTATTTATTCCAGATGGGTATTTACCAAATGAAGCCTTTGCAACGATGGTCGGTCCAATGCTAACGTATTTGATCCCAATCTTGATCGGGTATACTGGCGGGAAAGTGATTGCTGGTGACCGCGGAGCCGTGGTTGGGGCGATCGCAACGATGGGGGTCATCGTCGGAACGGATATCCCAATGCTATTGGGTGCAATGATCATGGGTCCTTTAGGCGGTTGGGTCATCAAGAAATTTGACGAGATCTTCCAAGACAAAGTTCGCGCTGGCTTTGAAATGTTGGTCAACAACTTTTCATCAGGTTTGATCGGTTTTGCTTTAGCATTACTGGGCTTTGTAGCAATCGGGCCAGTTGTTAACACCTTGACAGAAGCAATGGCAGCAGGGGTCGAAGTAATCGTCAATGCCCACTTGATTCCATTAGCCAATATCTTTATTGAACCAGCAAAAATCTTATTCTTAAACAATGCTATCAACCATGGAATTTTGACACCATTAGGTACTGAGCAAGTCAGCGAATTTGGGAAATCGATCCTTTACTTATTAGAAGCCAATCCTGGACCTGGTTTAGGAGTCTTGCTAGCCTTCACTTTCTTCGGAAAAGGAGCAGCGAAATCTTCGGCACCTGGAGCGATCATCATTCACTTTATCGGTGGGATCCATGAGATCTACTTCCCATACGTCATGATGAAACCATTGATGTTCTTAGCAGTGATTGCCGGCGGTGTATCAGGAAGCTTTACCTTCCAATTGCTAGGTGCAGGCTTACGGGCACCTGCTTCACCAGGTTCGATCATTGCGATCTTAGCAATGACGCCATTCAACTCAGTGATGAGTGTCGTTTCTGTCTTAGCCGGAATTGCCGTAGGAGCAGGCGTGTCCTTTATCGTCGCTGCCGCGATCTTGAAAGCGGATGCGAAGGATACGGTGGATAATTTTGAAGAAAAAGTACAACAAACGCAAGCAGCAAAACTCAGCTCAAAAGGCTTGGCGGCTCAACCAATGACTGGCATCAATCGTATCATCTTCGCATGTGATGCAGGCATGGGCTCCAGTGCTATGGGGGCATCGATCTTACGTAAAAAAGTCAAAGAAGCGGGTCTTCCACAAAATGTCTCGAATTCCGCCATCAACAATTTGACGGACGATGCCAATACGCTGATCGTCACTCAAGAAGAATTGCAAGAACGTGCCAAACAAAAAGCGCCAAATGCGACCTTTGTCGCGGTTGAAAATTTCCTGAACTCTCCACGGTACGATGAAATCGTAGCCACATTGTCAGGGACTAAGACAGCGGGGGAGACAGCAAAAAAGTCTGAAGCAGGCAACCAGATAGATGTTCCTTCCGCCAATGACCTTAAGCAAGTCAGTGAAATCATTTTGGCCCACGATGATCGCAAAGGTTCGGCAACGATGGCTCAGAAAGTTTTCCAAGATCTTTTAGCCAAAGAAGCTCTGACGATGCCAATCAGAAAAAGCCATATCAATGATCTCCATGCCAACGCCTCTTCACTGGTGATCACAAAAGAAGCCCTAACGCCGCAAGCGCAAACGTCAGCGCCAGAAGCGATCCACCTATCTGTCAATAATTTGATGGGAACGACGAACTATCAACGGATCGTAGCATCGATCAAAGCAGCGAATTAAGAAAGGATGAGCCGAATGCAAGTATTAGAAAAAGACATGATTGAATTGAACAAACAATTTGCGACCAAAGAAGAAGCCATTCGTTACTGTGGTGAAAAATTGCTGGCGGCAGGCTGTGTGGAAGAAGAATACGTCGAAGCCATGCTTGAGCGTGACGAGATGCTCTCAGTCTATATGGGGAACTTTATTGCGATTCCTCACGGCACGGATGAAGCCAAAAAATACGTCAAAAAATCTGGTATCTGTATCGTGCAAGTACCTGATGGCGTGAATTTCGGTACCGCGGACGAAGAAAAAATCGTCACCGTCCTTTTCGGCATCGCGGGCAAAGGGGAAGATCACCTGCAATTGGTCCAACAAATCGCCCTCTTTTGCAGCGATATCGATAACGTTGTCGAATTGGCGGATGCCTTAGATAAAGAAGAAATCGCCCAAAGTTTGACCGTAGCATAAGGATTTAAGGAGGAGACAAGACATGAAGGCAGTTCACTTTGGTGCAGGTAATATTGGTCGCGGCTTTATCGGCGAGATATTGGCTGCCAACAACTTTGAAATCACATTTATTGATGTCAATGAAACGATCATTGACGCCTTAAAAGCAAGACAAGGGTATACCATCGAATTAGCCGATGAGACCCAAGAACAGATCCACATCGAGCATGTGACGGGATTGAACAATGCCAAAGAACCAGAAGCGGTGATCCAAGCGATCGCCGAGGCAGACATCCTTACGACTGCCATTGGTCCCAACATTTTGCCGCATATCGCTGAGCTGATCGCCAAAGGCTTAGAAGCACGTCAACAATACCCAGACAAGCCAGCCATTGATGTGATCGCCTGTGAGAACATGATCGGCGGATCGACCTTTTTAAAAAGCGAAGTGCAAAAATACGTTGCGGATTGGTCCGCGTTAGAAGCGACGGTTGGTTTTCCAGATGCAGCGGTGGACCGCATCGTACCGCTGCAACACCATGAAGATCCCTTATTCGTTCAAGTAGAACCTTTTTGCGAATGGGTGATCCAAGAGTCAGGGGTGAAATCCTCGATCCATCTGCAAGGGGTCCATTATGTGGCGGACCTGGAACCGTATATTGAACGGAAATTATTCAGTGTCAATACGGGTCATGCTACGGTAGCGTACACAGGCGCCCTCCAAGGCTATCAGACGATCGATGAAGCGATGCAGGACCATTTAGTGGTGATCCAATTAAAATCCGTTCTCGAAGAAACTGGGCGGCTTTTAATTGAGAAGTGGGCCTTTGATCCCGAAGAACATGAACGGTATATCGAAAAAATCATCCAACGCTTTAAAAACAAGCACATTTCCGATGCTATCACTCGGGTGGCACGGACACCTGTCCGCAAATTAGGGACCGAAGAACGCTTTATCCGACCAGTCCTTGAGTTAGAAAAACGCAACATGCAGCCAGATCATCTCTATGAAACGATCGGCATGATCTTCAACTACAAAGATCCGGAAGATGAGCAAAGCCAACAATTGCAAGCACTTTTGGATGAAAAATCACTACCGGAAGTCATTGCAGAAATCACTGGCTTACAAGATGAAGACATGATTGAAACGATCCGACAAAACATTGAAAAATATGCGTATGTTGCCGCATAAAAACGAGTAACACACAGAACAAGCAGATAAATTGCCGCATCCGTAAAAGCGAGCCCGACAAGCGAGCTTTTGCGGATGTGGCAATTTCTTTCAACGCTTGTTCTGTATTTTTTTGCTCACTGATTGACCTTTGTTGCTAACTTGACGATAATAAGAAAAGAAATGAGGGAGAGCGATGGAACGATGGTTTGAAGAAGCTCAGCTTCAAGTAATTGAGTTGCCGATCGAATGGCTGGAAAACCGCCCCGTCTATCGGGCCTTTATCCGTGAATTGCCGACGATCCAAGCAGAAGGAACTTCGCGGCAAGCTGTTTATCGGCAGTTGGCAGAAGCCTACGCGGCTTACCTTGCCCAACTTCGAGAGGCCAATGAGACACAGGAAGAAATGACGTCTTCCTTATTATCGACGGAAGAATTATTGCGCTACTATGATGGCGAGACTTTCGATGGTTTTGAGCTGCCCTCTGACGAGTAACGGGGAAAGAGCCATTCACTGAAAACTGAAAAGCTACGCAAGAAAAAACCGCTCAGCTGCAGCTCGATCGATACGAAGGATCGAACGCTGCAACTGGCGGCTTTTTTTCTCTAAGAAACCAAGTCTTATTCGTGGTTAGTTCAATGCCTCGGTAATGGCTTGATTGAAGGCATCTAGGTCATCTGGGTTTCGGCTGGTGATCAACCGATAGGTTTCGTCGATCACGACGGGCTCATCTTTGACGGTGGCCCCTGCGTAGGCTAAATCTGGTCGCACAGAATCATAAGCCGTCAAGGTCAAATCTTTCGTCAGTCCTGTTTGGATAAACAGTTGTGGGCCGTGGCAAATGGCAAAGACGGGACGATCAGATGTCAAAAAGTCTTTCGTCAATGACACATAGCGCTCATCGGTCCGTAATTGGTCAGGGGAGAAACCGCCTGGGATCAACAAAGCATCAAAACTTGCAGGATCGATCGTATCAATGGTCGCATCGACGGTAAATGTTCCACCTTGTTTGCCTTCGACGGTCTCGGCGCCTTCATTACTAATAACGACTACTTCGTGTCCAGCCGCTTCCAGTGCTTCTTTTGGTGACGTCAACTCAACATCTTCGACTAGATCAGTGACAATAACAGCAACTTTACTCATTCGATCTCCTCCTTATTACTTGATGAACAATTTGTTCACCTGCTATTATTTATGCTAACGAAGATTTTCGCTGTTGACAAATCATCTGTTTGTCCGCAGCTTGAAAAAGAAAGAAGGCAACGCCATGGCAACGATCCAACTATTTATCTCTGATACCCCCCTTTGCTTTGAAAAAGCGGAATTCACTTTTATGGAAGAAAGATTTGTCATCGAGAAACAGCAATTATTTGAAAAAGTTGATGCGGTGATGCATCAGGAGGTATCCTCGGCCTTGGTTTCATTGGTAGAAAAAGCCCTTTTGACGCTAGAAGCGATCGGGGAAGAAGAGGATTATTTCGACCTGCTTTATTTGACCTATGAGAATACCTGCCATTCCCTCAGCGGACAGCAATTACTCGCGCAGCCGTTTCCAGCTGTAGAAGCAGCCTTGCAGCCGGTCTTTGATGAGTTGGCAGAACCGATCGTAGAAAAGTTTTATGAGGAGCTGACCAATCAGCTAGAAGAAGTCGCTGATGATGAACTGTTTAGTTCTTATTATCTGGATGAAGAAGAAGCGGTGATCCAAATCGATGCCCCGATCCAACATGAAGAAGTGATCGCCTTGCCTACCCTTTTACGGGATTACCATGGCACGTTGCGGTTGACCTTTGAAAAGTTTTATGAATACCTTGTGTAGCGGCGGCAACTGCCGTCGTTGTTTTTTGTGAAAACAGTTACATGTTTAGATTTTTTTAAATCCTGCGACAGAAGCCTCTGGAATCTTGACCCTTTTGTCAGAAACGATTATAAAGGTAAGAAGAGGCTGAAGGAACCGAGGTTGCCAATGGGCAACATCGGGTAAGAAAAGGATGAGAATCATGCGAAAAGTCCCGCCTATTTTAAAACCAATTGCACTTTTAACGATATCAACGATCATTGCCACTGCCACCGGCGTGGTGAATTCAGGCAGCTACCGCCAACCAAGTCGTGCGACGGAAACGACAGAAACGACCGAACAAGCACCAAGTGAAAGCACACCCTCTTCGATGACTGAAGACAGTCAAAATCAGACACCTGCTAGCACGGACTCACAACCGACGAACGATGACCAGCAGACAACACCGTCATCCAGCAGTGAACCAGCAACACCAGCAACGACTCCGTCTTCTTCGGTGCCTGCAGAAACGACGCCATCAAGCGATGCCAATGTTTCACCAGCACCATCGGAAAACAATCAGGAAACACCTTCTTCAAGTGAAGAGACCACGCCAGATCCACAAGGGATCATGGATGAGAATCAAGGAAATGAGTAGGTGAGAAAATGACGCTTATTTTAGATTTAATCAACGGCATCCATAAATTTTTGGGCTATCTCGATATCAGTCCTAAATATTTGAACCGTGCCTATACCATCCTCAGTATCATTCCAACGGCGTATATTTTGCGGATCGTCTACGGGATGTTTGCGAACCAAAACTATTTTCAAGCGATCCTTTATACGGTCGGCTTTTTGGTCTTAGTCTACTTCTGGGTACTGAATATCTTCTATTATTTCTTAAACAAAAATATGAAGTTCGATGTCACTCAGGCCTTTGTCAAAGTTTTACCAGACGAAGTCTTCAATATTGAAGGAGAAACCATCAGCACCACCGACATTGATCGTTTGACGACTGAAAAAGCGGTGATCCATTTTGAAGAAGACTATCAGCTGGTATTGGCGAATCATTTGCAGACCTTGATCGCTCAAGAAGAATTGGCGATCAAACCGTCATCCAACGGCTTTACGATCCCGAAAAACACCTTGTATCCTTACTATTTTGTTAAACAGCAAGGGGAAAATGAGTACGCATTGCAGATCGGTACTAGCTACACGGAGATGACGAAAGTCGGCACGATCCAATGGACAGGCAAACAACCTTTAGAGCCAGTGGGTTTATTTATCACTGGCGGTGATTTTATCAAAAATGATGTGAAATACCATGAACCATACAGTTTGAAATTGTACGTCAAAAAAGAGATTTCTGAAGAAGAACCACAGACCTCAAGACAGGCGTATCGACGACAAGCACGCAAATAAGAAAAGCAGTCCTCTCAGAGCGTTCTCTGAAGGGACTGCCTTTTTGGTATCTCGGTTATTCGATCGGGATGTTTTTTGCGGGTGCATCTTTGTAGCTGGCTTTTGGTAACGTCAGGGTCAAAACGCCGTCTTCAAACACTGCTTTAATGGACTCGTCATCAATGTCTGTGATGGTGAAGGTCCGTTGATAGGCACTGCTAGAGCGTTCTTTGCGCAAATAATGTCCGAAATCATCCTCGGTTTCCGTGGTCTCTGTTTGAGCCGCTGAAATCGTCAGGGTGTTGTTGACGTAACTGACGCGGATGTTTTCTTTCTTGATGCCGGGTAAATCTGCTTGAACGAGATACTTGTCTTCGTACTCTTTAATGTCCGTATTCATTTGCCGTTCTTGCCAAAAACTGTTCATTAATTTGCCTAATAGTTCTTCGCCGCCTGCGAAATCTCTTGGAATCAAATTTGCCATGTGGTTCCCCCGCTTTCTTTTATCTATTGAGTTGGTACTTCTATTTTACGAGGAACCAAGCCAAAGGGCAACCAAAATGGCAACAATCATAAAAACAAGAGAAATCACTCAACTATCTTATAAGAATCTGCTATGATAGAACTAAATAACTATCAGATGATTGGATGAATGAAGATGGAGATTATTGAAAAAGCGCCAGCTAAGATCAACCTCGGTCTCGATGTGTTAGAGAAAAGAACAGACGGCTACCATGAGTTGGAAATGGTGATGTCTAGTGTTGATCTAGCCGACCGTCTGATAATGGAAGAGATAGCAGAAGATAAGATCATTATAGAAACCAACAAAGCCTTTTTGCCGATCGACAAACGCAATAATGTCTATCAAGCCGCCAGTATCTTAAAAAAACGCTACGGCATAAAAAAAGGCATCCGTATCCGCATCACCAAGAATATCCCGGTGGCAGCTGGGTTAGGTGGTGGCAGTACGGATTGTGCGGCAGCGCTGCGGGGGATGGTTCGCCTCTGGCATTTAGACCTTTCCATGGCAGAGCTGATCGATATTGGTATGGAAGTTGGCACTGATGTTCCCTATTGTCTGTATGGGACCACTTCCCATATTGCAGGAAAAGGGGAGCTGGTGACGCCGCTGCGGCCGATGCCGCAATGTTGGGTCATCTTAGTCAAACCTCGTCTGAGTGTTTCAACGGGGAAAATCTTTCAAGAAGTTGAGCTGGATCAACTGCACCATCCAGATATCGCAGCATTGTCGGCCGCCGTCTTAGCCGAAGATTATCCAGCAATGATCGCTGCCATGGGCAATAGCCTAGAAGCCATCACGATCCCGAAGTATCCGATCGTCCAACAGATCAAAGATCGCATGATGAAATACGGCGCAGATGTTGCCTTGATGACCGGCAGCGGACCGACTGTCTTTGCTCTTTGTCAAAAATATTCGCGGGCACAGCGGGTCTATAATGCCTTAAAAGGATTCTGCGATGAGGTTTATCTTGTACGTACATTGAAATGAATGAGTCAAGGACACAGGCAGGAAGTGCCTGTGTTTTTTTGCATTTTTTTCTATGAAAAACCAGTTCAATAGTAAAGAAAAAGGCAGCTGAAGTGGGGAAGGAAGAATTTAGAAGCTGCCCTACAGAAAAACCCCCGACGCAAATAAGGCGTCGGGGTCTGATTCTTAACGTAAAGCAAAGGCTATTCTTTTTGGTGCTGCTTCTTTGCGGATTTTTTCTTTTTGTCTTCTTCATACAATGGTTTGTCGATCGTTTTGCGGATTTCTTCGGTTTGCTGCGATGCAGGATCTTCTGGTAAGACGATTCGAGTCAACAAGTCGCTGTTGTTTACAGTTGGCGGCACAGTTACAAATTCGTTCATCTTCGTTTCCTCCAAATGCTTTTAGGTTATTATCCTACATACTCTCTAATTTTTCAAGCTGTTACAGCAGGGGCGCATGGCGAATGGTGTAAAATATGGCTAAGTTCCTGAGTGAAGAATCCGCTTCAAATGAACGTTTTCTCCTATGTTTTCCGATTTATCTCGAAATAAAAGTTTTAAATCGTAAAACGTACGATTTGTCTTGACGAACCGGAAATCATTTGATAGAGTAACTTTTGCTAACAAAACGGAGTTGTTCCGTTTTAAAATAAAAAGAAGAGCCAGCAAATGGAAGGGAAATCCCGATGAAAAAAATCTTACTTACTACAGCACTCCTTTTAGGGGGCGTGCTTCTTGGCGCTTGTGGGCAGCAAGAAGCGACAAGCCAATCGAGTGACACAGAGAAGCTGTCGATCGTCACGACGTTTTATCCAATGTACGAATTTACGAAAGAAGTCGTAGGCGACGCAGCAGAGGTCTCCTTGTTGATCCCTGCAGGAACCGAACCCCATGACTATGAGCCAAGTGCCAAAGATATGACCAAAATCATGGATGCAGATGCCTTTGTCTACAATAGTCCTGAGCTAGAAACTTGGGTCGCTAGTTTGACGGATTCCGTCGATCCTGAGCAAACAGCCGTGATCGAAGCGGCCAAAAACATTCAGTTGGTGGAAGGCACAGAGGAAGAGGATCATGACGCGCACGATCACGAAAGCGAAGACACCCATGAAGGCCATGATCATACGTACGATCCTCATGTTTGGACCGACCCAGTCTTAGCGATCCAAGAAGTAGAAACGATCCGCGATGACTTGATTGCGAAGTTTCCTGAGCAAAAGGCAACTTTCACGGAAAATGCAGCTGCCTATATCGAAAAGCTTTCTGCTCTAGATGAAGCCTACCAAGCGGCGTTAAAGGATGCGACCCAACGAACCTTCGTTACGCAGCACGCAGCCTTTGGCTATTTGGCACGGCAGTATGATTTAGTCGAAGAATCGATTTCGGGCATTTCACCCGATCAAGAACCAACGCCAAGTCGGTTGGCTGAGCTGAAAGAATATGTAGAAGAAAAACAAGTCAAAGTTATCTATTTTGAAGAAAACGCGTCATCGAAGGTGGCTGAGACCTTAGCGTCTGAAACAGGAGTGGAGCTGGCGGTCTTGAATCCATTAGAAAGCTTGACGCAAGAGCAGATGGATAACGGCGAAACATACCTGTCTGTAATGGAAGACAATTTGGCAGCATTACAAAAAAGTATTCACTAAGGAGGCGCCGGCGTGCGTTATATCGATGTAAAAGATTTGACCTTTTATTATGATGATGAGCCCGTCTTGGAAGACATTTCCTACTTTGTCGAAGACGGCGAATTCGTGATTTTGACTGGCGAAAATGGGGCGGCAAAATCTACTTTGATCAAAGCAACCCTTGGTTTGTTGAAACCTTCTAAAGGAGCAGTCACCTTGGCGACCAAAAATGCTGCTGGTGAAAAATTAAGCATCGGCTACATTCCTCAGCAGATTGCTTCCTTTAACGTCGGGTTCCCCAGCACCGTTTTGGAATTGGTCCAATCGGGCCGCTACCCAAGAGATCGCTGGTTCAAGCGCTTGACGAAACGAGACCATGAACATGTCCGCCGTGCATTAGATGCCGTCGGGATGTGGGACGTGCGTCATAAACGGATCGGCGAGTTGTCCGGTGGCCAAAAGCAGCGGATCAGCTTGGCACGGGTCTTTGCCACGGACCCTGATTTATTTATTTTAGATGAACCGACTACGGGGATGGATGAACAATCCCGCAATCTGTTTTATGAACTGCTACGGCACAATGCTCATGACCACGGCAAGTCGATTTTGATGATCACCCATGATCACGAAGATATCAAAGAATACGCGGACCGTCAGATCCGTTTAGTGCGGAAGGAGGATTCACCATGGCGTTGCTTTCATATGAATTCATGAGAAGAGCTTTTCTTGCGGCGATTTTTATTGCTGGTATCGCACCGATGCTGGGGGTCTTTCTAGTGATTCGGCGACAGTCATTGATGGCTGATACGCTGTCCCATGTCTCTTTAGCAGGGGTGGCACTGGGCTTCTTTCTAAATCTAAATCCGAGTTTGACGACGCTATTGATCGTAGTCATTGCCGCAATCATTTTGGAATACTTGCGAACACTGTACCGCAGTTATTCAGAGATCTCGATCGCCATTTTGATGTCTGGCGGCTTAGCGTTAGCCCTCGTCTTGATGAACCTTAGCGGGGGGAACTCCGCAACGAGTATCCAATCGTATTTGTTTGGGTCGATCGTTACGATCACACAAGAACAAGTCTGGATCTTAGGCTTTTTGTTTTTAGTCGTTTTTGCTTTATTCTTCTTATTCAAACGGCCCATGTACATTTTGACCTTTGATGAAGATACCGCTCATGTCGATGGCTTGCCTGTGCGAGTGATGTCGATGCTCTTTAATGTCTTGACGGGGGTGGCAATCGCCATGATGATCCCGATTGCGGGTGCATTGTTGATCTCTGCGATCATGGTTTTACCAGCTGCCATCAGTATGCGTTTAGGCAAGAGCTTCAATGCCGTGATTTTGATCAGTGTCGTGATCGGCATGATTGGGATGATGTCTGGTTTGACCAGTTCCTTTTATTTGGACACACCACCGGGAGCGACGATCACGCTGGTTTTTATCGCTCTTTTCTTAGTGATCAATTTGATCAAACGCATCGTGATCCTCGTCCAACGAAAACAACGCCTAAAATAAAGGGCTTTATGAAAAAGAAACGAAGAATTTTCGTTTCTTTTTTTTAAACTCTAATCAAAACCGAACAATATAAGCAATATTTTAGATAATGCTCGCTTTTATCCCGAAAAAGCCTTATAATAAGGCGAATAAACTAAAGGAGTTGTCCGGTGTGAAAATACGTCGAAGTGAACGACTGATCGATATGACACATTACTTGTTGAATCATCCCCATGAATTGATTTCATTGTCCTTCTTTTCTAAACGATATGCCTCTGCAAAATCATCGATTAGCGAAGATTTATCTATTATCAAAAAGACCTTTAAAGAACGAGGAACAGGCATTCTTGATACCGTGCCAGGCGCTGCTGGCGGTGTTTTTTTTGTGCCTGAAATTTCTGAAGAAGAAGCGTATGCGTACGTCGAAGGGCTGGCAGAACGCTTGTCTGAGCAAGACCGTTTGTTGCCTGGCGGCTATGTCTATCTATCTGACTTATTAGGCGAACCGGAATTGCTGCGCCAAGTCGGCCGCATCATCGCTTCCAAATATTTAGGCGAACAAATCGATGCGGTGATGACCGTTGCTACTAAAGGAGTGCCGATCGCTCAAGCAGTCTCTTACTACTTGAATGTTCCCTTCGTGATCGTGCGTCGTGATTCCAAGATCACTGAAGGCTCGACCGTGAGTGTCAATTATGTCTCTGGTTCTTCAGAGCGCATCGAAAAAATGGAATTATCCAAGCGCAGCTTAAAGCGCGGCTCTAGAGTATTGGTGGTCGATGACTTTATGAAAGGCGGCGGCACGGTCAATGGGATGAAGAGCTTGATTGAAGAATTTGAAGCCGAATTAGTCGGTATTACGGTTTTTGCCGAAACGAAATTCAAAGGCAAGCGGGCCATCAGCGATTACAGTTCTCTGCTGTATGTTGAAGATGTCGATACCCAGACCAAAACGATCTCGGTAGTACCGGGAAATTACTTTGAGAAAAAAGCCTGATTTTTTGTGGCTCTTAGACTGGCGCAAGCAGCTGTTTTTTAAACGGCGGCCGCCAGTCTTTTTTTTGATTGGTCTAGGTGGGGATTCCTTAAATCGTTGAAATTTACAAGTACTTGGGCTAAACTGTTTATAGGAAATTCAATGAACAAAAATCGTTCAGATTGATAGGAGTGGAATACGTGGACACACGTTTTGCAATAATTTTAGCGGCTGGAAAAGGCACGCGCATGAAATCGAAGTTATATAAAGTGTTACATCCTGTTTGTGGCAAACCAATGGTGGAGCACATCATGAATCGAGTGGTGGAAACAAATCCTGAAGAGATCGTGACGATCGTCGGTCACGGGGCAGAAATGGTCAAAGAGCAGCTGGGGGATCGCACCAACTATGCCTTACAAGCCGAACAATTGGGTACTGGCCATGCCGTCGTTCAAGCCGAATCGTTTTTAAAAGGCAAAAAAGGGACGACCTTAGTGATCAGTGGGGATACACCGTTATTGACGACGGAAACCTTGAATAACTTGTTCGATTACCACCAAGGGAAAAATGCGTCGGCGACGATCTTAACGGCGCAAGCGGCAGACCCAACAGGCTATGGCCGAATCGTGCGGGATCGTGTCGGTATCGTGGAGAAAATCGTTGAGCAAAAAGATGCGTCGATCGAAGAAGCGCTGATCCAAGAAATCAATACAGGGACGTATTGCTTCGATAATGAATTGTTATTTGACGCCTTGGCAAAATTAGATACGGACAATGCCCAAGGGGAGTACTACTTGACTGATATCATCGAGATCTTAAAGGAAGACGGCAAAATCATCGCTGCTTATCAAACCGAAGATTTTCATGAATCATTAGGAGTCAATGACCGCATCGCCTTAGCCGAAGCTAATCGCTTGATGCGTCAGCGGATCAATCGTCAGCACATGCAAAATGGCGTGACCTTGATCGATCCGGCAACGACTTATATCGACGAAGGTGTTGTGATCGGCTCAGATACTCTGATCGAAGCCGGTGTCACCATCAAAGGGAAGACGACGATCGGAGAAGACTGTGTCATTACGGCAGCTTCTGAAATAGAAGACAGCAAGATCGGCAACCAAGTGACGATCAAGGCATCGACGATCGAGGAGAGCATCATTCATGATGGCGCCGATGTCGGTCCCAATGCCCATCTTCGTCCCCATGCGGAAATTTTGGCCCATGCCCATATCGGGAACTTTGTGGAGGTCAAAAATGCGACGATTGGTGAAGGCACCAAAGTCGGACACTTGTCTTATGTTGGCGATGCGACCTTAGGCAAAAACATCAATGTCGGTTGCGGCGTAGTCTTTGTTAATTATGACGGCAAGAGCAAATTCAAAACGACTGTCGGCGACAATTGCTTTATCGGCTCTGGCTCCAATCTAGTTGCGCCATTGACCATCGAAGAGGAAACGATGATCGCTGCTGGCTCAACGATCACCAAAGATATTCCTAAACACAGTATGGCGATTGCCCGCGCCCGTCAGGAAAATAAAGCGGATTACGCGAAAAAGTTGCCTTATCTAAATTAGAAATAGCGAAATGACTTGATTTCTTAAGGAAAAATGACTACTATTTATTAGGAAGAAGATTCTAGTAAAAGGAGTCATTTTTTTCTAGATGAACGCAAAGAAAGTGGAGGTTCTCATGTCAAATCATTATTTTGATCCAAGATTGAAGATTTTTTCTCTGAACTCAAATCGTCCTTTGGCGGAAAAAATCGCAGCTGCAGTAGGTGTTGAATTAGGTAAGTGTTCAGTCAAACAATTTAGCGATGGTGAAATCCAAGTGAATATTGAAGAAAGTATTCGTGGTGCCCACGTCTACGTGATTCAATCAACCAGCAGCCCTGTAAACGATAACTTAATGGAATTGCTGATCATGATCGATGCTTTGAAGCGCGCCAGTGCGAAGACGATCAATGTAGTAATGCCTTATTATGGTTATGCAAGACAAGACCGCAAAGCGCGATCAAGAGAACCAATCACCGCAAAACTTGTAGCAAACATGATCGAAAAAGCCGGTGCGAACCGCATGGTTACACTGGATTTGCATGCCTCACAGATTCAAGGGTTCTTTGATATCCCAGTTGACCACTTGATGGGTGCACCATTGATCGCCAACTACTTCTTGGAAAGAGGCATTCAAGGCGATGACGTCGTCGTCGTTTCACCAGACCACGGGGGCGTGACTCGTGCCCGTAAATTAGCTGAGTTTCTTAAGTCACCAATCGCGATCATCGACAAACGTCGTCCGAAAGCCAACGTAGCAGAAGTCATGAATATCATTGGTCATGTTGAAGGCAAAACTTGTGTCTTGATCGACGATATGATTGATACTGCTGGTACCATCACATTGGCTGCGAATGCGTTGAAACAAGCAGGTGCTAAAAGTGTTTACGCCTCATGTACCCACCCTGTCTTGTCAGGACCTGCCTTGGAACGGATCGAAGATTCTGCCATTGAGCATCTAGTTGTGACAGATTCGATTCACTTGCCAGAAGACCGCAAGTCGAAAAAAATCGATGAGATCAGTGTCGGTGCCTTGATGGGCGAAGCGATCAAACGAATCCATGAGAACAAACCAGTCAGTCCACTGTTTGAATCAAAATTATCAATTTAATCGTGTCTCATAAGCATGAGAACAACAGCCAATGGTCGGTCTTTAGTCGCTCATTGGCTGTTTTTTTCTGAGGAGTTTCAGGATGTTTTTAGAAAAAACGATCGCAGTCATGTTTCTTTTCACCAATTTATGGTATTCTTGAAAGTGACTTGCGAAATGCAAGCAAAAAATAAAATAGAATCTAATCACAAAGGGGAGTCTGCAAAGGCTGAGAATGAGAGTACTCTAAACCCTTCGTACCTGTTTCGATCATGCGAACGTAGGAATTGTGACGAGTTGAAGTGTCCAACACTTCTCCTTTGTGAATTGTGATGATTCTAAAGGAGGAGTTTTTTTTGAAACGAAAAATGTCGCTGCAGGTCTGGACGGAAGGAACGATGATCGCTGCGATTGGGGTCGTCTTGTCGTATATCCCGATCCAGACAGCCAATTCCAGTATCGACTTGTCTCTAGGTCTCGTGCCCTTGGTCTTGTATTCGTATCGTCGCGGGGTGCTGCCGGGAATGACGGCTGGATTTATGTGGGGCTTGCTGAATATTTTGATTGGTAGCGCCATGCGTAACTTTATCACCGTTCCACAGATTATCTTTGAATACCCCTTTGCCTTTGCTTTTGGCGGGATGGGCGGCTTGTTTGCTAATAAAATCCAGCAAGCGATCCGTCAAAACAGCAAAACCGTTACGTGGTATGTCGTCTTAGGGGGCATCGTGGCGGTGATCAGCCGTTGGTTTTGGCATTATTGGGCTGGGGTCTTTGTCTGGGGAATGTACGCACCGCCAGGACAAAGTCCGTATCTGTATTCCTTGATCTTTAATGGATCATCGGTCATTATCAATATCGTTTATGTAGGGGTCGTCCTAGGTCTCTTAGTCAAGGCAGCCCCGAAATTATTTGTCCCGAAAGCTTAGTTTTAGAAATGGAACCATCAAAAAATGTCTTGATGCTCTTTGAGAAAGAGAAGCATCAAGACATTTTTTTGTCGATAAAGCCAAACGCTAGATCTTCTTGGTCGATTTCCAACGACCAGCTTTTTTTGCTGGCTGAATAGCGTAAAACAGCGATTTGATCCAGCTCTTTTTGATTGACCAGCGTGTTTTTTAAGCCAGCATCTTCTGACAGATAGATCGGGATCGTATAGGTTCTGTCGATCAATTGTTCTTGTGTTAGACAAAAGACGATGCCTTCTTGCATGATTCCCCGCAATTCTTTCAGCAAATTAAAATCGAGCTTTTCCACCGGTGTTGCTTTTTTAAAAAAGGAGAGGCGATCATTGATTTTTTCTAAGACGATGCGGGTGATCCGATCCGCCAAGATCCGATAATATTCATCTAAATAGCGATAATAAACGCGGGAACGTGCATCTTTTAAGTCAAAGAAAACAAAGTTATTTTGCAGTTTGTAAAAGAAAGGGGAGTGGAGGTGTGTCTTCATGTGGCCAAAATATAACAACTCGGAGATCTCTAAAGGCGTCAATTCTTTGACCATCTCGTAATCATTAAAATCGATCCACTTCATTTCTTCGGCAACACGACCTTTGTTGATCTGCTGAAAAAACAGTTGGACGTCTTCCATTCCGCGTATCACTTTTAAGCCCGTATGACCGTCGAATTCGCCGAAATCACTGGAAGGATCAAGCAAGAGCAAATTCTTGGGCTGATGGACGATGCTCTTGTTAAAATCTTGGGGGGCAAGCCCGCGGGTCAAGACGGCATTGCTGGTTGTATCAATATGTACGTAAATCGTGTTAGACATGCCGATCGATCCCTCCTATATACTAAGTTCATTCTACAACAAAGCGCTGAAAATTGCTTGTATCTTTTCGTTTAAAGTTATATTACAAAATAACAGAAAAAACAATTTTTAAGTTCCCTTTTTCGACAAAAAAAGGCAAATCTTGTCTTTTCGTAAAAAAAATGGCCAAAATTGGCGTCTTTATGAGGATTTTGGTATGATAAAAGAAGAAACTAATGGAGACGAAAACCTATGAGAAAAAAGAAACGCAGACTTTCGAATTGGCTGAGCAATCTCTTTTTGCTTTTGCTGTTATTGATTGGTTTAGCATTGATTTTTAATAATCAAATCAAAAATTATTTTATTAAACAAACGGGTGAAGCTTACGCAGTCGGCACCATTGATCGCAGTGATGTGGAAAAAAATATGGAAGCGGAAGCGACCTTTGATTTTGATGCCGTGGAGCCGGCGAGTTCAGAAGCAGTCTTACGGGCGCAGCTGAGCAACAAAGCCTTGCCAGTGATCGGCGGCGTGGCGGTTCCTAGTGTGGGGATCAATCTGCCGATTTTTAAAGGCTTGGCCAACGAGGCCTTGCTGTATGGTGCTGGTACGTTAAGTCCCACCCAAAAAATGGGGGAAGGCAATTACGCACTAGCCAGCCATCGCGCTCAATCGCCAGAGCTTTTGTTTACGCCATTGGATGATGTCGCCATCGGAGCGGCTATCTATGTGACCGATCTGGAAAATATTTACACGTATACCGCGACTTCTTCTGTGCGGGTCGACCCGACCGATGTCTATTTGCTTGACGAAGTGGAAGACCGTAAAATGATCACGCTGATCACCTGTGGGGAAATGGGCGGTGTCACCCGTCGTGTGATCCAAGGTGATCTGGAATCTGTAACGCCTGTCGACGAAGCAACGGATGAGATGCTGGCGGCATTCAACATGGCACAACGAACATTTTAATCAAAAGAATAGCTCGAGTGGTACGGCAGCTGGCGTGTCATTCGTCTATTCTTTTTTGCTTGAGGAGGCGTCTTGATGAAAGTGAAAAAACTGACTTCGATCGATTTTCTTGCACAAAGGGCAGGATTTCAAGAAAGCCGACTCGTCTTTTCCTTTTTTGAGTCGCATTCAAAAGCGCGACGAGCCTTTCTAGCCGATATAGCTCAGCAGGGCTGGCAGATCGACAGCCGTTACGGACGTTTTTACCTTGCTGGGCAGTTTGATTTTGACCAAAAGACACTGACTATCACCAATCTGCTGGTGGAAGCAGCCGCCGATTTTACTTGGAAACAACTGCTAGCCGTGACAGAAAGCTTTGCCCGCAGTCGTTTTGTAGCAGCTGTCTCGTGGCAACTTCCTCATCGAACCCCCTTGGCTGAGTGGTTTATCCAGCAAGGGTATCAGGTGGTCCCTCAAGGGTATCAAAGAGCGCTAGCTTATCAGACGGCGCTGGTTTTAGGCGGTGGCGGTGCTCACGGGGCGTATCAAATTGGTGTTTGGCAAGCGCTGCAAGAACGGGGCATCACCTTTGAATGGATCACGGGAACTTCCGTCGGTGCCTTGAATGGCGCCTTGATTTTAATGAACGATGTGGAAGCGGCCGTCGATTTATGGGCAAATATCTCTAACGAGCAAGTATTGCACTATCCGCTTGCTTCGGTACGTGCCCAAACATTGCGAGATTTGATGAATCAAGCCAATTCGCTGGTCCGCGAAGCGGTCAAAAGCAACGGTGCCAGTACCGAACCGTTGGCAAAGCTTTTGCAAAAGACCTTTGATCAAGAAAAATTCAGCCAAACTGCTTGTCGCTTGCTGATCTGTACGACTCGTCTGCCCGATTTCAAGGAGACGGTTTATGCCTTTGATCCATCCGCAGTAGAGGAAAATCTGCATTGGTTGTTGGCATCCGCTTCATTTTATCCAGCGATGCAGGCGCAAAAAATTAACGACGCTTATTACATCGATGGCGGCTATCGCAACAACCTGCCCATCGATGTCGCTGTCCAGCAAGGGGCAACGGAATGTATCACCGTGGATGTCCAAGGACCTGGCATCAATAAAAGGACGGTTGTGACGGAAGAAACCGCGCAGCTTTCGTTGGGGTCTCCTTGGTCCTTAGGCAGCTTTTTGGTTTTTGATGCCCAGCGTTCGCTGGATAATATGACCTTAGGCTATTTGGAAACCTTGAAAGTGTTCGGCAAATACCAAGGCCATTGGTATACCTTTGAAAGGACGGTTGATTTTCAGCCGTTATGGCGGGGCTTTTTGAAAGAGCTGCGCCAGACAGACCCGCTGCTTTATCAGGAACTAAAGAAAAAAGAATTTTGGAAAAAAATGCGTAAATTCTATCAACAGGATGTGCCATTTGAGCAGTGGGGGCGTATACTGATAGAGTGTACCGCGAAAGTATTGTATCTAGCGCCTACAGTGATTTATGAGCAGGAAACGATTCTAACGGCTTTAGCTGAAAAAATTGCGCTAAAGGCAGTGGAAGAAGCCGATGCCTGGTCGATCACCGAGTGGCTGAGCTATTATCGCGACCGTTTTTTTGTCTTGTCCGAGCAAAATCGCTTTTTCTTTTTTTATCGGACGCAGCAATTGAATCTGCCCGCCCTTCAGCAGATTCGTCGGCGTTACCCACTGACTGCTTTAATGGCAGCGTATAGTCACTATCTTTTGAAAGGAGCAGAAAATGGATAAATTTTCGTATGAAATCGTTGAAGAGATCGCCGTGCTTTCGGAAAATCAAAGAGGCTGGCGCAAAGAATTAAATTTGGTGAGCTGGAATGGGCGTCCGCCAAAATTTGATCTGAGAGATTGGGGCCCAGAGCACGAGAAGATGGGCAAAGGCGTGACCTTATCCAATGAAGAATTTGCAGAACTTAAAAAAGCCCTGCTTTCCATGTAAGAAAGCAAAGCGGTGAGGAGTGATCAAATGAAAAGTATGACTGGTTTTGGCAAAGGCAGTGCAGAAACGCCAGATGTGCAGATCGAAATTGAGATCAAAAGTGTCAATCAGCGCTTTTTGGACCTGCAGCTGCGAATGCCCAAACAATTGAATCCTCTAGAAGGTGCTTTACGGCAGTCGATCAAGCAGACCCTCCAGCGAGGACGAATCGAATTGTATGTGACGTTAAAAGAAAAAACCGCAAATACGAAACAGATCGAGATCCAATGGGACTTGCTGGAACGTTTCATGCAGGAAATCGATACCGAAGCCAAAGACCGTTTTGACCTAGCAGAGCTGCCAAAAGCAGCATTGCTAGAACAATTCCTGCTCCATGAGGCCTTTCTAACGATCTCGGATCAAGAGCCAGAAGAAAGCACCTTGGCCGATGGCGTGATGGAAGCATTAGATCAAGCGCTGGCAGCGATCGATCAAAGCCGCTGGGTGGAAGGGCAAGGTATTTTGCTGATCTTGCAAGAAAACCAGCGACAGCTGCAGGAAAAGCTGACAGAACTCAAACAATTCGTGGCCCTCTATGAGGCGGACTACCAAGAACGCTTTGAAAAGAAACTGACTGCTTATTTAGGGGAAGAAGTCGATCGCGATCGTTTACTGACAGAGTTAGCGATTTTATTAGAACGCGGCGATATCCACGAAGAACTGGATCGTTTAAGTATCCATTTAACGACGATGACGGAGCTGCTGGCAGCTGAGACACCGATAGGTCGAGAGCTGGATTTCTTGATCCAAGAGATGAACCGAGAAGTCAATACGATTGGCTCAAAATCAAGTCCGATCCAAATCAAAAACAGTGTCGTCCAAATGAAGACGATCATTGAAAAAATCAGAGAACAAGTTCAAAACATCGAGTAGGAGGAATGAACCAATGAAATATTACGATATCACCTTTCACGAACTAAGCGGAAAAAATGTCATCAAGCGCAGTATTCCTTCTGACAAAGAGAATTTCTCTGCGTGGGAAGATGCTTGCGTAGCCATCGAGCCAGATTTTCTCCATCTATTAGTTGATGGCGTAGCTGTTTCTTTAAATCGTCGGTACATCGTACGTATCGATTGCCAAGAAGTGACGGATCCTACTGAAAAAGCGATCACCGCTAAAGACGAATTGGCAGGGGTCATCAATACCTTAAGCAACATGGGCTTTTAAGAAAGCGGCCAAAGTGTAGACTAGCAATTTCATGAAATTCCCATTATAATAAAGTAGTTCTTGAAAGTTGCTGAAAAAAAGTGCAAAATAGACGTTAAGCAAATGTCAGTGAAAGGACGTCATTATGTCAGAGCGAGGATTACTTATAGTTTTATCAGGACCTTCCGGAGTAGGGAAAGGGACCGTGCGCAAAGCAATTTTTGAGAGTGACGACAACGATTTTCAATATTCCGTTTCAATGACCACTCGTCAAAAACGCGAGGGGGAAGTGGAAGGGGTCGATTACTATTTCCGCACGCGTGAAGAATTTGAAGCCTTGATCGAAGCCGGTGAAATGCTGGAATACGCCGAATATGTCGGCAATTATTATGGAACCCCATTATCTTATGTCCAACAGACACTGGATCAAGGAAAAGATGTGTTTTTAGAGATCGAAGTGCAAGGGGCAAAACAAGTAAAAGACAAAGTTCCCGATGGTGTGTTTATTTTTCTGACGCCACCTGATCTGGCAGAATTACGCTCTCGTATTACAGGAAGAGGAACCGACTCTGCCGAAGTGATCGATGAACGGATGCGTGTCGCCCGTGAAGAAATCGAAATGATGGCTTTGTATGATTATGCCGTTGTCAATGATGAAGTACCTAAGGCAGTCCAACGAATTCGCGAAATTATTTCGAGTGAACATTTTCGCGTTGACCGAGTGATCGGAACCTATATCAAAATGTTAGAGGAGCTGTAAGAAATATGATGTTAAAACCTTCAATCGATTCTTTGTTGGATCGTGTCAATTCAAAATATTCATTAGTGATCTTAGCAAGCAAACGGGCGCATGAACTTGATGCCGGTGCGCAAGCAACACTAGAAAACTTTGATTCAGTGAAAAGCGTGGGTCAAGCACTTGAAGAAATCGAAGCGGAATTAGTCGTTAATGATCCGCATCCAGAAATCAAGCGTGCCCGCTTGAAAATGGAACAAGAAGAGCGCAAAGCGCAAAAAGACCAAGAACAAAAAGAATTAGAAGCGCGTATCCGCGACGAACAAAAGCTATAGACAAAAGCAAGCTAGAGCACGCCTGTGTTCTGGCTTTTTCTTTTGAATGATGATGGTTAAATTTTTGTAAGGGGTACAGACAAACCCCCACCCATTTAGTAAAATAGAACCTAAAAGGAGGAGAAGAAATGGCGTACATAGCAGAAGTGATCGTGGATGTTCCCACGATGCAGACCGATCAGCCTTTTACCTATCTGATCCCATCAGAATTACAAGCCGCCATTGAGACAGGGATGCGGGTCGAAGTGCCATTTGGCAAGGGCGACCGCCATATCCAAGGGTTCGTCGTCGGCCTTTCAGAAGTTGCCGAACCGCAGCAGACCTTAAAACCAATCGTTCGTTTGTTGGATTTGTCGCCTGTCGTCAATGAAGAACTTCTCCAATTAGCCGACTACATGAAGGAAACGACCTTTGCCTTTAAGATCACTTGCTTGCAGACGATGCTGCCTAGTGTGATGAAAGCCGAGTACCAAAAGCAGATCGTTTTGCTGGAAGGAAATCATCCCATCAAAGAATATTTTCCCGAAAACGGCATCCTCAGCTGGCAAGACGCCGAAAGTGCAGGGCTGTTGCCGCAGTTGAAGCCTTTGCGGGAAGCCGCAGTAGTTGAATTGCAGTATCTCGTGAAAAATAAAAACAAAGCGAAAATGACCCGTTACATTGAACGCAAGATCGATCCAGCAGAAATCCCCGCCGTCCAGCAACAGCTGCGCAAAGGGGCCAAACGCAAGCTGGAAATCTTACAGATTTTGACAGAGGAAGCCCGCTTGCCGGTTTCCTTTTTTACCGAACAAGGGATTTCCACCGCGGCTTTGAACCAAGCGCAAGAAGCTGGTTGGCTGACCTTTACGGAAGTTGAAGCCTACCGTGATCCTTACAAAGACCGTCAATTTCAAAAAACGGTCCCGCTTGAATTAAATGAAGAACAGGCAGCTGCAGTAGCGCAAATCACTGCTTGTGCGGATAACCAAGAGGCACAGACTTTTTTACTGGAAGGGATCACCGGCAGTGGAAAAACAGAAGTCTATCTGCAAGCGATCGCCCAATTGCTGAAACAAGGCAAAACCGCGATCATGCTCGTGCCAGAGATCGCGTTGACTCCGCAAATGGTCGAACGCTTTAAAAGCCGTCTAGGCGACGCAGTGGCTGTTTTACACAGCGGCTTGTCCCAAGGTGAAAAATACGATGAATGGCGTAAGATCGAACGTGGGGAGGCGCAGGTGGTGGTTGGCGCCCGCTCGGCGATTTTTGCTCCGTTGAAAAACATCGGGGTCATCATCGTCGATGAGGAGCACGAAGCCTCCTACAAGCAAGATGAAGCCCCTCGTTACCATGCGAGAGATTTAGCGATTTGGCGCAGCCAGTACCATCACTGTCCAGTGGTGTTAGGCAGTGCGACGCCGTCATTGGAATCTCGTGCCCGGGCGCAAAAAGAAGTCTACCGCTTATTGAAATTGAATCAACGGGCAAAAACCAGTGCGCAATTACCGCAGATCGAAGTCGTGGATATGCGTACCGAATTTGCCAATAAAAAGTATCAAACCTTTTCTCGTCCGTTACAGGAAAAAATTACAGACCGCTTGGCCCGCAAAGAACAGATCGTCTTGCTGCTGAATCGGCGCGGCTACTCTTCCTTCGTGATGTGCCGCGATTGCGGGTATGTTTTGCCCTGTCCAAATTGCGACATCTCCTTGACGCTGCATATGGATACCAAAACGATGCGCTGTCATTATTGCGGACATGAAGAACACATCCCCCATCGTTGCCCCAACTGCAATGCAGACAAGATTCGTTATTACGGAACGGGCACGCAAAAAGTGGAAGAAGAGTTGAAGGAACTGTTTCCCGAAGCGCGGGTTTTACGGATGGATGTCGATACCACCCGCAAAAAAGGCGCCCATGAAAAAATCTTGACCTTGTTTGGGGAGAAAAAAGCGAATATTTTGTTAGGGACTCAAATGATCGCCAAAGGCTTGGATTTCCCTGATATCACACTGGTAGGGGTCTTGAATGCCGATACCGCCTTGAATTTGCCAGATTTTCGTTCGAGTGAACGGACGTTCCAGCTGTTGACTCAGGTCAGTGGTCGGGCAGGTCGGGCAGAAAAAACCGGCGAAGTGGTGATCCAAACATTCAACCCTGAGCACTACGCCATCCAATTGGCGCAGTCGCAAGACTACGAAGATTTCTATCAAAAAGAAATGTGGATGCGGCACCAAAGCGGCTATCCACCGTATTATTTCACCGTCAAAATCACCTGCAGTCATCCCGAAGAGCAAGTCGCAGCTCAGAAGATGTTTGCGATCGCGCGGAATCTGCAGCAGGAGCTGTCACCGCAAAGTATTTTGTTGGGTCCGGCACCCAGTGCGATTTTGCGGGTGAAAAACCGTTATTACTACCAATTGATCATTAAATACAAAAATGAACCGCAGCTACCTGCTTTGTTGACCCGTCTGTTGGATCAAAGTCAAATCGATCAGCGCAAAGGATTGTACGTGTCGATTGACCAAGAGCCGTTGAATTTTATTTAGAGGAGAAAATATGCGTTATCCTATTATTATCACCCCCGATGAACGTCTTCGTCGGCAAGCAAAACCCGTCAAAGTTATTACCGATGAGCTCGTTCAGCTACTAGACGACCTTTATGAAACGATGGTCGCCCACGACGGGATCGGTATTGCCGCACCGCAAGTCGGCAAAAACCTGCAAGTGGCGATCGTGGAAGTCGAAGAAGACGACCGCTTTGAAATGATCAACCCTGAGATCATCGCTTCTTCTGGTGAATCCCTTGATGTGGAAGGCTGCTTGAGTATTCCCCACACCTTTGGGACCGTCAAACGAGCAGACGAGATCACTGTCCGCTATTTCGACCGAGAAGGAGAGGAAATGGAAGTGGAAGCATTCGGCTACTTGGCGCGTGCGATGCAGCATGAGATCGATCATTTAAATGGCGTGCTGTTTGTCGACAAGCTCGTCGAACGCATTCCTGAAGAAGACTTAGAAAAGTATATGGAGGAACATGAAAATGACTAAAATCGTCTTTATGGGTACCCCGGCGTTTTCCGTCCCAATTTTAGAAGGCTTGCTTGAAGCTGGCTATGAAGTGGCAGCAGTCGTGACCCAGCCGGATCGTCCCGTCGGTCGCAAAAAAACCATCACTCCGACCCCCGTTAAAGAAGCGGCGATGAAGCATGGCTTGTTGGTTTTACAACCAGAAAAAATCAGTGGGTCGCCAGAAATGGAGCAGATTCAAGCTTTAGCACCTGACCTGCTGATCACGGCAGCTTTCGGCCAATTTTTACCTAGTGCGTTACTAGAAGTACCAAAGCATGGCGCTATCAACGTTCATGCGTCCCTACTGCCGAAATACCGTGGCGGAGCACCTGTGCATTATGCCATTATGGAAGGGGAGCAAGAAACGGGTGTAACCATCATGGAAATGATCAAAAAAATGGATGCTGGCGGTATTTTTGCTCAAGCTCATTTGCCGATCACGGCACAAGATGATGTGGGGACGATGTTTGATAAGTTGAGCCTATTAGGCAAAGACTTGCTGCTGGAAACTGTGCCGAAAATCTTGTCAGGAGAGCTGCAGCCTGTCCCGCAAGAAGAAGCAAAAGTCACCTTTTCACCAAATATCAGCCGTGAACAAGAAGCCATCGACTGGCAGAAAACGGCGGTGCAAATCGATGCCCAAGTCCGAGGCATGCGACCATGGCCGATCGCCTTTACGACACAAAATGGCAACCGCTGGAAACTTTGGCAAGTGACACCGCTGGAGCAAACGACGACAGCCCAACCAGGAACGATCATTGAACGGACGAAAAAAACGTTGCTGATCGCTTGTGGGGAAGGCACGGTATTGGCTATCGATGAATTGCAGCCAGCTGGAAAAGGCCGACAAGACATTGCCGCATTCTTAAACGGCAGTGGACAACAGATTCAAAAAGGGGATCAGGTAGGTACCTATGAAGCGTAATCTTGGAGACATACAATATACAGTGCGTTTTGTGGCACTAGAAGCGTTGTTGCGAATCGAAAAAGGCGGCGCTTATTCCAATCTACTGCTGCGGGAATTGATGAATCAAGGGCGTTTAAATGACAAAGACGGTCGCTTGCTGACTGAATTGGTGTACGGCACCATCAGTCGTCAGCTTTTATTGGATTATTATTTGGATCGGTTTATTAAAAATGCCCGCAAAGTCGACCCGTGGGTCAAAACGCTGCTGCGGCTTTCCTTGTATCAGATGCTGTATCTCGATAAAGTACCCGCCCATGCCATCATTCATGAAGCCGTGGATATTGCGAAAGCCAAAGGCAATCCGGGAACTGGAAAATTCGTCAATGGCGTCCTGCGCACGATCCAACGACAAGGAGTGCCAGACTTGGCATTGATCAAAGACCCAATGGAACGTTTAGCAACGGAAATCAGTTTGCCCCTGTGGCTAACGAAGAAACTAGTCAAACAAATTGGGATCGAAGAAACCAGTGAGCTGGGTTATGCCCTATTTGAACCCAATCATGCCAGTGGTCGTATCGATCTGCAGCGCATCTCGCAAGCAGCAGCGATCGAACGGCTACAAGAAGAAGGCATCGACGCACGACCAAGTGAGCTTTCCCCCTATGGGGTTGTGGCTGACAAAGGCTTTATGGCGGGCTCGTCCCTCTACAAAGAAGGTTTACTGACGATCCAAGATGAAAGTTCGATGCTGGTTGCCCCCGTTTTACAAGTAGCCCGAGACCATCAAGTACTGGATGCCTGCGCCGCACCAGGAGGCAAAACGACCCATATCGCTGCCTTCTTGTCTGCCGCAGAGGGCGGCAAAGTGACAGCACTGGATATCCATGCCCATAAGGTTAAGCTGATTCAGCAAAATGCCCAACGTTTAGGCGTCGAAGCCGTTGTGGAGACCCGCGTGATGGATGCGCGGGAGACGGCTCAAACCTTTGCACCCGAACAATTTGATCGCATCTTAGTGGATGCCCCTTGTTCTGGATTAGGGTTGATGCGCCGTAAACCGGACATCAAATACAGCAAGACGGAAGCCGATTTCCAACGCTTGCCGCAGATTCAGCGAGAGATTTTGGAAAGTGCCGCCCCAACCCTGAAAAAATCGGGTATAATGGTCTACAGCACATGCACGATTCTAGCGGAAGAAAATCAACAAGTCGTGGCAGCGTTTCTCGCTGACCATCCTGAATTTGAGCAAATGCCTCTTGCGGTAGGACCGCTGGCAGCCGAAGCGGTTCAAGAGGATATGTTGACGATCTATCCGCAAGATTTTATGACAGATGGCTTTTTTATCAGTTGTCTACGCAAAAAGTAACGAGGTGAAAGAAATTGGAGATTCGTTTTCAAACAGATGTCGGCAAACGTCGCAACACAAACCAAGATTTTGCAGCAACCTATGTAAATAAAGCCAATGTGACATTGGCCTTGCTTGCCGATGGCATGGGGGGCCACCGGGCCGGAGATGTCGCTAGCCGTCAAGCAGTCAGTGAGATCGGCACCGCTTGGGAACAGACAGAGCTGACAGACAGTGAAAAAACTGCCCAATGGCTGATCCAAAAAATCCAAGCGGAAAGCCAAGTGATTTTCCAAAAAGGACAAGAACAAGAAGAACTTAGCGGCATGGGCACCACGATCATTGCTGTGGCCTTATTAGGCGACCAGTTTACGATCGCCAATGTCGGGGACAGCCGTGCCTATCTTTTACGCAATCAAGTGCTGACTCAAATCACAGAGGACCATTCACTGGTCAATGAATTGGTGAAGTCGGGACAAATCACGGCAGAAATGGCCTTGAATCATCCTCGCAAAAACGTTTTGACCCGCTCGATCGGTATGCCAAGCGAAGTCGAAGTCGATGTGGCGATCCACTTTATTGCAGACGGGGATTATTTGCTGCTGTGTTCAGATGGATTGACCAACATGGTCTCAGATGAAGAGATCACAGCAACGATCCAAGAAAACCCTGTGCTGGAAGAAGCAGTGCAATCATTGATCGATCAAGCCAACGAACGCGGTGGTGTCGACAATATCACGGTATTATTGATTAAAGTTGGAGGAGAGCGCCCATGATCGAAATTGGGAAGAAGATAAACGGCCGATACAAAATCATCGGCAATATCGGCAGCGGCGGAATGGCAAATGTGTTTTTGGCACATGACTTGATCTTAGACCGTGAAGTGGCAATCAAAGTGCTTCGTTTTGACTTCCAAAACGACCAAAGTGCGATTCGGCGCTTTCAACGAGAAGCCTTGGCGGCGACTGAGCTGGTTCATCCAAACATCGTAACCGTTTATGATGTCGGCGAAGAAGACGGCATGCAGTTTTTGGTGATGGAATATGTCAAAGGGATGGATCTCAAGCGCTATATCCAAACGCACTATCCCGTACCTTATTTGCAGATCGTTGATATCATCCAACAAATCTTATCAGCGGTGGCATTGGCCCATCAGCACCGCATCATTCACCGGGACCTAAAGCCCCAAAATGTGCTGATCAATGAAGACGGCGTGGTGAAAATCACCGATTTTGGGATCGCGATCGCCTTATCAGAAACATCGATCACCCAAACCAACTCGATGCTAGGCTCGGTGCATTATCTTTCACCAGAACAAGCACGAGGCAGTATGGCCACCAATCAATCAGATATTTATGCGATTGGAATTATCCTCTATGAAATTTTAACCGGCAAAGTACCCTTTGATGGCGAATCAGCCGTAACGATCGCCTTGAAACACTTCCAAGATGAGATCCCTTCGATTCGGATCTATGACAAAAATGTTCCGCAATCGCTGGAAAACGTCGTATTGAAGGCGACCGCCAAAGAACCGGCGGATCGTTACAAGACCGCCGATGAAATGCGGGCAGATCTCGATACCGTGTTGTCTCCTGACCGCCTCAATGAACCGAGATGGGAACCTCATGCCCTGATGGATGAAACGAGAGTGCTGACTCCAGTGGAAGCAGCCCAAGTCGAAACGCCGCCAGTGGAGGAACCCGTAGAAGATGAGGTTGCGGATCAAGCCGAAGAACCAGCGCAACCGAAAAAGAAAAAACGCAAACGCTGGCTGTTGCTGCCCATCATTATGGTGATCGCACTGTTAGGGATAGGCAGTTACTTCCTATTCGGCGGTGGTCGAGGAGATGTGGCGATTCCTGAAGTCAGTGGTCAGACGGAAGCAGCTGCCCGTGCCGAGCTAGAAGCCGCCGGCTTGAAAGTAGCAGATGAGGTGGAAGAAATCGAAGACGATGAAGTCGAAGCAGGCAATGTCGTCAAAACCGATCCCCCAGAAGGCAATGAAGTCAAAAAGAATTCCGTCGTCACTCTCTACATCAGTAGCGGAACGAAGAAAATCACCCTTGATGACTATGAAGGTCGTTCCTTCGATGATGTCAAAAAAGAATTGATCGATTTGGGCTTTGATGAAGACAGAATCAAAGAAGAGTTAGAGTCGTCAGATGATGTCGACGAAGGGGATATTATCAGTCAATCACCAGCAGCAGGGCGGGAAGTTTCCCCAGCAGAAGACGAAATCACCTTTAAGGTCAGCTCCGGACCAGATAGCTTCGCAATGGACAACTATTATGGTATGACAGAGGCAGATGCACGAGCAGCATTAACTTCTCGCGGGGTAAGCCTTTCACAAATCAATGTCACTTACGAATCCAGTAGCCAACCGGAAGGTACGATCATTGGTCAAGCACCAGCGAGTGGCGAGTCCGTTGTGACTTCCAGAACCATCATTACATTAACTGTCAGCAGCGGGCAAGAAATGGTCAATGTACCAAGAATCGTTGGCAAAAGCCAAGCCGATGCAGAAGCAGATTTGAATGAAGCAGGATTGCAGTATACGATAGAACAAGAATCTGATTATAATGACTCTGTGCCTGCTGGAGAAGTAGTGCGCGTTACGCCGGGAGCAGGTACTTCTGTAGCAGTAGGAAGTTCTGTCACCGTGACGGTTTCCAGAGGTCCTCGACCACAGGATTCTTCTTCGTCAAGCAGCTCATCCTCCTCAAGCAGCAGCTCGTCAACGAGTGAAAGTAGTTCAGAAAGTACGCAATAAGATGAACGTTTATGTTAGAAGAACAAGCAGCCTACGGGGACCAAAGAATTTTCTTTTTGTTCCCCGACGAGCTGCTTGTTTCTTTTTGTAGCTAAAAAGCTGAAGCGAGGGATAAGTGTCTTTAAAATTTCCTTTAGACCTTCCTTTTGTGCAAGCGTACATCTTTCCAAGGATTCAAAAATTGGGTATAATGAAGGTCAGAATTAGTCAAGGGAGGGAATGAATTGAGTCATCACAACACTTCCGATTTGATTGAAGCATATTTGAAGAAAATTCTTGAAGACAGTGAAACCATTGAGATTCGTCGCGCAGAAATGGCAAATTTGTTCAACTGCGTGCCCTCACAAATAAATTACGTGATCAATACCCGCTTTACCGTTCAAAGAGGCTATGCGGTTGAAAGCAAACGCGGCGGGGGCGGCTATATTCGGATCGAGAAAGTCAAAATTACTGATAGCCACCACTACTTAAAAGAAATGAATCAATTATTCGATGAAACCATCTCGGAAAAAGATGCATATGCAATAATCCAGAAACTTTATGAGGAAGGAATCCTGTCCAAGCGAGAAGGCAATTTATTGTTGACCGTCATCGCGAAAGCAGTTCTAGGACGTTCTCCTTATGAAAATAGAACACGAGCTGATTTGCTCCATGCAATTCTAGAACGATTAAGTTACGAAGACAGGAAGTGAAAGAGATGGATGAATTATTCACCCAACGCGCGAAAGCCGTTTTGGCTATCGCCCAAGAAGAAGCAAAATACTTTAAGCACCAAGCAGTAGGTTCTGAACATATTCTATTGGCACTGGTCATTGAACAAAACGGGATCGCTGGCAAAACGTTACGGGAAATGAATATCACAGAAAACGATATTCGTGAAGAAATCGAGCATTTAACAGGGTACGGCACCGTTCGTCAATACCCAGAAAACGCCTATCTCGCGTATTCACCACGAGCAAAACATACATTTGCTTATGCAGGGGATGAGGCCAAGCGTTTAGGGGCACCACAGATCGGTACCGAACATCTATTATTAGGCTTATTAAGAGACGAAGACATTTTGGCTTCACGAATCATGCTGAATCTCGGCTTGAGTCTCGCGAAAATGCGTCAGCTTTTGAAGAAAAAAATGGGCTTCAATGAAAGCAAAACCAACGGAAGTGCTGGTCGTCGTCGTCCAGCCCAAGCCAAAGCGCAGCAAGGAACACCAACCTTGGATTCCTTAGCCCGTGATTTGACCAAATTAGCCCGTGAAAAACGGCTAGATCCTGTTGTCGGTCGTGCCAAAGAAGTCAAACGGCTGATCCAGATCCTTAGCCGTCGGACCAAAAACAACCCTGTTCTCGTTGGGGAACCTGGTGTTGGGAAAACCGCGATCGCCGAAGGCTTAGCCCAAAAAATCATCAATGGGGAAGTCCCAGAAGACATGCAAAACAAACGTTTGATGATGCTGGACATGGGGGCTTTAGTTGCTGGAACGAAATACCGTGGAGAATTTGAGGACCGAATGAAAAAAATCATCGATGAGATCTATCAAGATGGTCAAATCATCTTATTCATTGATGAATTGCATACACTGATTGGGGCCGGCGGAGCCGAAGGGGCGATTGATGCCTCGAATATTCTGAAACCAGCCTTAGCCCGTGGAGAATTGCAAACCATCGGTGCCACGACATTAGATGAGTACCAAAAATACATTGAAAAAGATTCTGCGTTAGAACGCCGTTTTGCCCGAGTGCAAGTCGACGAACCAACACCAGAAGAAGCGGAAGAAATTTTGCGCGGCTTGCGTCCTCGTTATGAAGAACATCATGGGGTGGAAATTTCTGATGATGCGTTACACGCCGCTGTGCAATTGTCCGTGCGTTACATCAATTCGCGCCAATTACCAGATAAAGCCATCGATTTGATGGATGAATCAGCAGCCAAAGTGCGTCTAGACAAAACCGATGAAAGTTCGGAATTGGCAGATCTACAAAACGAGATCGCTAACTTGATTGAAGAAAAAGAAGCAGCCATTCGCCAGCAAGATTTTGAAGCAGCAGCTCGTCTGCGAATCAAGGAAAAGAAATTGACCCAACAATTGACGGAAGTGGCGTTTATGGAAGTCAAAGAAGCGTCAGGCTATGCCGATAGTGTTACTGCAGAAGATGTTGCTACGGTCGTTTCCCAATGGACTGGTGTACCTTTGCAACAGATGGAGAAAAAAGAAAGCGAACGCTTGTTGGATCTTGAAAAGATCTTGCATCAACGGGTAGTTGGCCAAGAAGAAGCGGTCAAAGCAGTCGCTCGTTCGATCCGTCGCGCCCGCAGTGGGTTGAAAGACCCCAACCGCCCAATCGGTTCCTTCATGTTCTTAGGCCCGACCGGTGTCGGGAAAACCGAGCTTGCCAAAGCCTTAGCGGAAGCGATGTTTGGTAGTGAAGATGCCTTGGTTCGTGTCGATATGTCCGAATTTATGGAAAAATACAGCACGAGCCGTTTGATCGGTTCACCGCCAGGCTATGTCGGCTATGATGAAGGTGGGCAATTGACGGAAAAAATCCGTTCAAAACCTTACTCCGTTATCTTATTGGACGAGGTGGAAAAAGCCCATCCCGATGTCTTCAATATCCTCTTGCAAGTGCTGGATGATGGTCATTTGACGGATGCCAAAGGTCGAAAGGTCGATTTCCGCAACACGATTTTGATCATGACCTCTAATATCGGTGCCCAACAAATCCGCGAAGAAAAAAGCGTTGGATTCAATGTCACTGATTTAACGAAAGATCACCAAGCGATGCAAAAACGGATCTTAGAAGAGCTGAAAAAAGCCTTCCGTCCAGAGTTCTTGAACCGTGTGGATGAAACAGTGGTCTTCCAATCCTTAGGTGAAGGGGAGATCCACGAGATCGTGAAGATCATGAGCAAAGCGATCATCAAACGGTTAAGCAACCAAGACATCCAATTGAAGATCACGCCATCTGCCATCGATGTGATCGGCAAAGCTGGTTTTGATCCAGAATATGGGGCACGGCCGATTCGTCGAGCATTGCAAAAAGAAGTCGAAGACCGTTTAAGTGAAGCACTCCTATCAGGACAAATTCATTTAGGTGACAAAGTGACGATTGGTGCTTCCAAAGGATCGATCACCCTCAATGTCAAAGAGGGACAAGCACGGGTCTTGCAACAAGTTTAAGTCGAGCCAATAACGGCAGCGGCGTTTCTATGGTCGAGCAATCGGCATCCATAGAAACGTCGCTTTTTTGTCTTGCTATGTCTAGTAGTGATCAAGAAGTCTCCACTGATTATGATTGATGATTCACAAAAAAATATCCTTTTAAATAGCTTTATGACAACGGTTGATTAACGGAAAAAGCGATATTCGTGAAAAAAAGAGTAACGAGACCTCTTGGAAAGAATCCTGCTGTGTGATACTATGAATGAGTTGAAAAAAGGAGGAGTATTATGGTTGAGATTATCGCCACGGTGGAATCGATCGAGCAAGCACAGCAGCTCATCCCTTATGTTGATACATTGTTTTTTGGAGAAGAGACATTCGGGCTGCGCCTACCGGCCTCTTTTTCTCGTGAAGAGCAAATCAGACTGATCGACATGGCCCACGAAGCTGGAAAGAAAGTGACGATCGCAGTCAATGGCATCATGCATCCAGAAAAAATGAAGCGGATTCCAGAATACCTAGCATTTCTGAAGACCAATCAAGCCGATCAAATCGCTCTCGGAGATCCTGGGATCATTTACCGCATGAAGCAAAATCCAGAATGTGCCTTGCCATTTATCTATGCAGGGGAAACCTTAGTAACGAGCGCTCGTCAAATCAATTTTTGGGGACAAAAAGGAGCAAAGGCAGCCGTTTTAGCGCGAGAAGTTCCTTTCGAGGAAATGAAAATCATGGCACCGCAACTAAATATTCCTGTGGAAGTATTGGTTTATGGTGCGACCTGCATTCACCAATCGAAGCGTCCGCTTTTACAAAATTATTATAACTATACCCAACAATCGGAAGAAAAGAACCACGACCGTGGGTTGTTTTTATCCGAACCAAAAAAAGAAGAAACCCACTATTCCATTTATGAAGATAGCCACGGCACGCACATTTTTGCCAATAACGACATCAATCTGCTGCTGCAACTGGCGGAATTAGCCGCAACAGGCTTTCAAACCTGGAAGCTGGACGGAATCTATACACGAGGGGCTGCCTTTGTGTCTATTGCTAAACTGTTTGCCCAAGCCAAGAGCCTTGTAGAAAGTGGGGAGTGGCAAGCAGAGCAAGCAGCTGTGCTCAGTGAACAAGTTGCCCAACTTCATCCAGCAGAACGTGGGTTAGACACTGGATTTTATGCCATCGATCCTGACGATATCAAGTAAGGAGCAAGAACAAATGACCGTTAAACAAGCATTGAAACGACCAGAAGTGTTAGCACCAGCTGGTACGTTAGAAAAATTAAAAACAGCGATCCACTATGGCGCTGACGCTGTCTATATCGGCGGCAATGCCTATGGTCTACGGAGTCGCGCGGGAAACTTTACCTATGAAGAAATGGCGGAAGGGGTGGCTTTTGCCAAAGCCCACAACGCAAAAGTCTATGTAGCAGCCAACATGGTGACCCATGAGGGCAATCAAGAAGGTGCAGGGGAATTCTTTCGGGAATTGCGAGATGTCGGTATTTCGGCCGTGATCGTTTCTGATCCCGCTTTGATCCAGATCTGCGCAACAGAAGCGCCAGGTCTACCGATCCATTTGTCCACCCAAGCCAGTGCCACGAACTATGAAACATTGGAATTTTGGCGGGAAGAAGGTCTAGAACGGGTCGTTCTCGCCCGAGAAGTGTCCATGGAGGAAGTCGCTGAGATCCGCAAAAATACTAGCGTGGAGATCGAAGCCTTTATTCATGGCGCCATGTGTATTTCTTATTCTGGCCGTTGTACTTTGTCCAATCATATGTCGATGCGAGACGCCAATCGCGGCGGCTGTTCGCAATCTTGCCGCTGGAAATATGATCTGTTTGACATGCCCTTTGCAACGGAACGAAACAGTTTGACTAAAAACGGGACAGTGGAAGAAGAGTTTTCCATGAGTGCTGTGGATATGTCGATGATCGAACATATCCCTGATTTGATTGAAAACGGCGTGGATAGTTTCAAAATCGAAGGCCGCATGAAATCGATCCACTATGTTTCGACCGTGGCGAACGTTTATAAAGCAGCCGTGGACAGTTACATGGCCGATCCAGAGAACTATGTCTGCAAACAAGAATGGATCGATGAACTGTGGAAAGTTGCGCAGCGCGAGCTTGCGTCAGGCTTTTACTATGATACCCCGAGTGAAAATGAGCAGTTGTTTGGTCCACGTCGGAAAATTCCACAATACAAGTTTATTGGGGAAGTCATGGCATATGATCCGGCAACGAAAACAGCTACGATCCGGCAACGGAACCACTTTTCCGTCGGCGATGAAATCGAATTTTACGGTCCCGGATTCCATCACTTTCACCAAACCGTCGAAGTCATGTATAATGAAGACGGTGAATCCATCGATCGTGCACCAAATCCTATGATGCTGCTGACGATGCCGGTCAAAGAACCGGTGGAAGTCGGAGACATGATTCGGAAGAAAAAATAAGGTCGAGAGTTTCTCTCGGCTTTTTTTGTTGAATCAATCCAGCCAAAAAGGATCGATGAGAACATAGACAATCTTAAGGAGGAAACAACAAATATGGAAACATACGACTACATAGTAATTGGTGGCGGCAGCGGCGGGATCGCCTCAGCCAATCGAGCAGGAATGCACGGCGCCAAAGTATTATTGATCGAAGGCAATGAATTAGGCGGCACCTGTGTCAATGTCGGCTGTGTGCCGAAAAAAGTCATGTGGCAAGCCAGTGAGATGTTAGAAATGATCAAGCGGGACGCAACTAGCTACGGCATTTATCCACATGTGGATAAATTTAATTTTACTGAGCTTGTGGATAACCGTGAAAAATACATTGATTTTTTACACACAGCCTATCAAAAAGGCTTAGACAGTAACAATGTAGAAGTTATCCACGGTTATGCACAGTTTGTGGATAACCACACGGTTACCGTCAATGGGGAAAACTACCATGCAGCAAACATTTTGATTGCCACCGGTGGAAAACCTAGCGCGATGAATATTCCCGGCGGTGAGTACGCCATTGACTCGAATGGTTTTTTTGCGTTGCGAGAAGCACCAAAGCGTATGGTCGTCTTAGGGGCAGGCTACATCGCAGCCGAAATCAGCGGGGTCAGCCAACAGCTGGGCAGCCAAGTGGCTTGGGCGTACCGCAAAGAGCGACCATTACGAACCTTTGACAAGATGCTTGCGGATAATCTCGTGGAGATGTACCAAGAATCAGGAATCGAAACTTATGCAGGCTACGTGGCCTCTCGTATCATTAAAGAAGGTGACGAGTATATCGTTCACTTTGAAAATGGCGAAACCTTGACCGGCGATTGCGTCCTTTTTGCTGGTGGTCGCGTGCCCAACACGGATAAGTTAGGTCTGGAAAACACCGATGTCCAATTGGATGAAAAAGGGTTTATCATTGTGGACAAATATCAAAATACCACAGCTGACTCGATTTTTGCGGTGGGCGATGTCATCGGAAAATTGGATTTAACCCCGGTTGCGATCGCCGCCGGTCGTCGCTTGTCTGAACGCTTGTTCAACGGTCAAAGCGATGCGTATTTGGATTATCACTTAGTGCCGACGGTCATCTTTACTCATCCACCGATTGCCACGATTGGTTTATCCGAAGAAGCAGCCTTGGCAAAATACGGCCAAGAGCAGATAAAGGTGTATCGCTCGCGCTTTACACCGATGTACTTTGCTTTAAATGAGTATCGCCAAAAATGTGAGATGAAATTGGTGTGCTTAGGAGAAGAAGAAAAAATCATCGGTCTGCACGGCATCGGGATCGGTGTCGATGAAATGCTGCAAGGCTTCGCTGTAGCCATCAAAATGGGTGCTACAAAAGCAGACTTTGATCAAACCGTTGCCATTCATCCGACAGGGTCAGAAGAATTTGTGACGATGCGTTAAAAGAAAAAAAGCCTCAACGGACAGATGATTTGTCCGTTGAGGCTTTTTTGCGTATAAAATTCTAGCTATCAACTAAAAAGTCCCCAAAAGTAGATCAGAAATCTAACCTTGGGGACTTATTTCAGGATGATTCCAGCTGCTGGGTTTATGCTAGATCCTTGATCAGTTCTGACGCCCAAGGATCTGAGCAGTGATCTGGTAAAGATACGTTTTGGTTTCATCTTTGGTCTCAGGTAATTTCTGGATCGCCTGCAAAGCTTTTTTCGTATAGTCGGCTGCGAGTTTCTTGGCTTCCTCGATCCCAGCACTTTCTTGGACGATCCGATAGACTTCGTGGGTGTCGGTGTCCGTCATGGCGTCTTGTTTTTCCAGCAATGGGAGCAGCTGTTGGCGGTCACTTTTCAATGCCATCAACAGCGGTAGGGAATAGACGCCTTGCCGAACATCTTCCAATACTGGTTTTCCTAAAGCAGCCGCATCTTGGCTGTAATCCAAGACGTCATCCATGATTTGAAAGGCAAGGCCAATGGCTTCACCGATCTCACGGGCTTGATTGGCAAAGCGCAAGGAGGTGCCGCTTTCGTAAGCTCCGATGAAGCAGCTTAAAGCAAACAATTCAGCGGTTTTGCCGCGAATGTTTTCTAAGTAATCCTCGACAGTGACGGACAAATCGTATCGTTTGCTCATTTGTCCTAATTCACCGGCCAGGATTTTTTCCATACTACGGGAATTCATCTGCAAGCTTTTCATGGAGCTAGCATAATCGGCCATCAATTTAAAGCAGCAGACGAAGAGGTAATCACCAGCATAGACAGCGACATCGTTGCCAAATTCGGAACGAATGGTCGGCAGCTTGCGGCGGGTGTCCGCATGATCGACGATATCGTCGTGGATCAACGAGGCAGTGTGGAGCATTTCGATCGAGGCCGCCAATGCGACGGCTTTTTCGCGATCTTTGTCGCTGCCATAAGCAGAAAAGAGCAGCTGATAAGCAGGACGCAGCAGTTTCCCACCTGAATGGATCATGGACAGGATCGCTTGTTCGACCTCTTTGTTTTTTAGTTTTAATGATTTTTCCATCAATTGCAAGGAGGCAGATAAGTCAGCTTGCAGTGCTGGATACTCTTGCCACATGGAATGAAGTTTCATAATTAACTCCTTTATTCTGAATCCGAGCGCCATTTGACTTTGGTCTGGCGTTCATAATCAATTTGAAAACGGCGCAGTGTTTCGACACGGCGCAGCAAGTAGTTGGCGGCGATCCCGATAGCGATCCCGGACAAGATCCCAAAGAAAGACAGGACCGGCAAGTAGAGCATCACGCTCCAGGATTGAGCGATCCATGAGGCAGTGATCAACTGTCCGACGTTGTGTAAGAACCCGCCGGCCGAACTAATGCCGATGATACTGACACGCTTAGGCCCCAACTGTTTCACCAAAGACATCCCAAAGTAGCTCAGTAAGGAACCGCTCATACTATATAAGAAGGTCGAAACCGTTCCTCCTAGTAACGTAGTTAAGATCAGTCTTAGCCAAATCAAGAGAAAGCTGTCTTTTTTTGGCATGGTGAACAAAGCAATAATGGTAATTAAATTTGCCAAACCTAGTTTCGCACCAGGCGCAAAGGCAAATGGATAAGGGATCATATTTTCAACTAAACCAATCACGACCCCTTGGGCGACCAGCAGTGAGATGAAAATTATTCGTTGTAATCGACTCATAAGCAAACGATCAATAGATTAGATCGTCGGTCTCACTCCCATCTGCGGTTTGGATTTCGATCACCAATTTATGAGGCAGACAGACAATGGTTTCCCCATTTTTACTGGCCCAGCCACGGCGGACACAAATCTGGTCGCCGCAATCGGCTTCCTTGATTCGGATCCGATCCCCTTCGATCTCCAGTAAATTGGTATCGCCATCTTCATCTTCATAAAGATAGGTGTACGTTTTTTGACCTTCAACTAAGTCAAAACGCTTGATTTCTGTCCCATCGACCCGCAAGACGGCTTCTTTGTCCGCTGTTTGCGTTTGGCCAAAAATAAAAATCGGTAAAAAAGAGCTGAGGATCAAAACAAGTATGATGACGCCATCCCATGGTTTTAAATGGGCATCGCGGATAAATTCTTTTAGTTTCATCAAAAAAGACTCCTGTTCTTTCATGTGATGTGTCTCATTCTAGCATAAGAAGACAAGATTCTACTAGCTGAATCCTCAATAATCCACCGATTTCTGTGCAAGGACGATCAAGAAAAAGTTCTGTACTTGGAAAGAGACCAAGACACTGATTGAAAATCAGAATGTCTTAGTCTCATGAAGTCGTACAGGTATTCTATTTTGCTGGCTTATTTATTGCCATATAAGGAGCGAGGGGTACCGTACCACCATTTTCCAAGGGTACGTTGCAACCATGGGATTACCCAACGGTCTAAACCGACTGCGCGTCCTGAACCGTTCATCAAGGCAAATGCAACTGGAATGAACCAGATGTTTACCCAGTAGAACATACCAGACATACAGAAAGTCAACACTAAAACGATAGTCGTTGCGTTTACTAACCAAGTGAAGAGACCAGCCATCAATGCAAGAGCTAAAGCAATTTCAAAGAAGACCATGAATTTTTGGAAGAACATTGCAACGTCGTTGTTTGGCATGATAAATTGCATAACTTTTGTGAACCAGTCAGGTGATTTTTCAATCACGATCATTGGTTGCTCACCGTAGGCATAGCTCAAACCGAAGTGTGCGGCTTGTGTCGCTGCATCGGCTGCTTCACCGGCACCACTAGCGGCACTTGCTGCATCGGCTGCTTCACTAGCACCACTTGCTGCATCAGCGACTGTTTGATATTCCCAAGTCCAAGGGAAAACGCTGTTGCCTTGGAACCAAGAACCTTCACCGAACCATGTACCAGGTTTGAAGACTTCCCCATTCGTACCCAAAATTTTCTTGAAAGCTTCAACGAACCAGACAAGACCATAGAAAATACGAAGCGGAACACTCCACAAGACGTTTCCGTAACGAGACGTATGACCACGAGCGACTGTCCGGTCATCTTTGATGTGGAAGATTTCATGCATCAAGTATTGGAACATGTAGTAACCAGAACGAATATCAAAGAAGTATTTCAAGTTAACGATATGTTTCATAATGATCGCTAAGAAACCGCTCAGGTGAATCTTATTGAATAAGTTCGCCACGCCCCATTTGGCACCGATGGAAACCATAAATCCTTGGTAGTTTCCTTTGAATTTATGTTTTTCGCCGCCTTTGATGGCTGAAACGATATTCGTTGCTGCAGTGTGCCCAGTTTGTTCAGCTGCTTGCACGATTTGTGGTGTTGGTGTGTTCGGGAATTCTTCGAAGTAAACCAAGTCACCAATAATATAGATGTTTTTGTCTTCGTAGCCTTTTGCTTCCATGTACTCATTGGCAACTAGACGGAAACCACGCGCGGTTTCTAAACCGAAATCAGCAGCATCGCTAGTTCCTTTGACGCCGGCAGTCCAGATCAACGTGTGGGTTGGGATCGTTGAACCATCTTTTAGTTTGATGTGGTCAGGTGCCACTTCAACGATTGGTGCATTCAAGACAAGATCAACATTGTTTTTCTTCAAGTAACGTTCTGCTTTGGCTGCATCGTTACGATCAAGCATGTTTAAGATCGTTGGCATTGCTTCAACGACTTTCAAGCTGATTTCACTTGGGTCCAATTTATAATCGGAAGCTAAACGATCTTTCCAATCGATCAGTTCACCGATCATTTCGATCCCAGTAAACCCAGAACCACAAACGACAAACGTCAACATTGCTTTACGTAATGCTGCATCTGGTTCGATCGCTGCTTTTGCGACAGTTTTTTCAATGTGTTCGCGAATGCGGACAGCATCGTCAAATGACCATAGAGTAAAGCCATTTTCTTTGACACCAGGTGTACCGAAGTCATTCGGTTCGCCACCCATCCCTAAGATCAAGTAGTCAAATGAATAGCTGCCTAATTTTGTTTGGACGGTTTTATTTTCTTTATCGATCCCAGTTACTGTATCGGTTACTAAACGAACATTTTTCTTGCGTGAGAACAAGCGCTGCAAGTCATATTGAATTGCGGTAGGTTCTACACGTCCTCCAGCGACTTCATGCAGTTCAGTCATCATCGTATGATAAGAGTGACGGTCGATCAATGTTATCTCAACATCATTGTCTTTTTTCAATTTCTTTGCCATGTACTTCGTAGCAGAAACGCCTGCATAACCGGCACCGACAACGACAATGTTTTTCTTTGCCATTGCAAATCTCTCCTTAATAAAAATAATCTATGATAATAATTACACAATCGTTCCTATTATATAGACAAATGGTTCATTTGTCTAACGATTCTGATGAAAAAAACGCATATTTCCTGAAATTCGTGAAAACTTGCGAAAATCAAAAAATAAGTCATTTTTTATTGAAAAAGCGGAAAGGAAGCGGTTGACATCTCGTAAATTTACTTTACAATGTTAGATGTATCACAAACTTTTTTGTGGGGAAAATAAACAAGTAAAAGGTGGATAATTATGAAAGCAAAGAAATTGATTGTAGGTATGGCGGTATTTTCATTCGCAGCATTATTGTTAGGGGGATGCGGAGCAGACGACAACAATACAGGTTCTTCGTCAACTAGTGAAAGTACATCACAAACTTCTGCAAGCGATTCTGCAACTACAGAAAGCTCAGAAGCAACCGTCGTTGCAGGCGAGCCAATGCAAGATGGTACGTATCGTTTAGAAGAAAAGAACTATAAAAACGACTACCGTGTCACATTTGAGATCACAGTCAAAGACGGCAAAATCGTTGAATCAAAATATGACAACGTCAATGCGGATGGCGAATCAAAAACAGAAAACACTGAATACAATGAAACAATGAAAGAAAAAGCAGGCATCAGCCCAGAAGAATTTATTCCTAAATTCAATGAAGAGTTAGTTGCCGCACAAAGCCCTTCTTCAATCGAAGTAGTTTCTGGCGCGACTCATTCCTTTGATTCCTTCCAAAACTATGCACAACAATTGATTCAAGCGGCGCAAGCAGGCAACACGGAAACCATTGAAATCGACAATGGTGCAGACTTGAAAGACGGAACCTATACATTAGAAGAAAAGAACTACTCAAACGGTTACCGCGTAGTCTTCTCAATGACTGTAGCTGACGGCAAAATCTCTGAATCAAACTACGACTACCTAAACGAAGCAGGCGAGTCGAAAAAAGATGATGCATCATACAACGAAAACATGGAAGCAAAATCTGGTACAAGTCCAGAAGAGTTCATTCCAAACTTCAATGAAGCCTTTGTTTCTGCAGTCAATGCCGAAGACGGCTCTGTGGCAGACATGGATGTTGTTTCAGGGGCAACCCACAGCTTCCACAGCTTTGTTATCTATGCACAACAATTGTTGAATGCCGCTGAAAAAGGCGACCAAACAACAATCGAAGTGGATAACTTCGTTACTGAATAATCACAACTTCTTTCTATTAAGAGGACAGCATTCGTTTTGAGTGCTGTCTTTTTTTCGTGGGCAACAAGGTCAAAAAAGCAAGTTCGTGCAAAAGGAAGCAATCTGGTGGGAAGGTTTTTTAAAAAAGAATGGTTTTTTACAAAGAAGAAAAGGTTCGATTAAGGATTCCTAAAATACGTTGAGGAATCACGGAATGCCCCTTTTCATTCTGCCAAAAAAAGGCTATTATATGAAGGTTGAAGACAATAGAAAAGAGGAAAATCATGAAAAAGAAAGTAACGTTTTTTCTGATGTTTGTTTTTTTAGGCACAATGTTGGCAGCCTGTGGCAGTGATCAGGAAGCAACGACGCTGCGCGAAGAACCATATTTTCAAGAAGAATTTTTATTAGGTACTTATACTCGGATTCGCATTTATGATGAAGGCAAAGAGGACGCCATGAAGCCGGCCTTTGACCGCATCAGAGAGTTAGGCGATAAAATCACCATCAACCAAGCAGGGTCAGAGATCGATGAGATCAATGCGCAAGCTGGCATCAAGCCGGTAAAGGTTTCGGATGACATCTATTATTTGTTAAAAGAAGCTTACGATTACAGTGTGAAATCAGAAGGCGGCTTTAATATGGCCATCGGTGCCATCACTCAATTATGGCGGATCGGCTTTGATGATGCCCGCAAGCCAGAGCAATCTGAGATCGATGAAGCATTGAAACATATCAATTATGAACAAGTCGAGTTTAACGATGAAGATCAAACCGTTTATTTAAAAGACAAGGACATGATTCTTGACCTTGGGGCGATCGCTAAAGGCTATATCACGGACGAAGTCGTCAAAGTGTTGAAGGACAATGGCGTGACTTCCGCGATCGTCGATTTGGGCGGGAATGTCTATGTGTTAGGTCATAGTAACCGCGGCACAGATGAGCCATGGAATGTCGGAATCCAAGACCCGAACAAATCTCGCGGCTCGATTATCGGCAGTATCAAAGAAACCAATAAAACAGTAGTTACTTCAGGGATCTACGAACGCTACTTAGAAGTAGACGGCAAAACGTATCACCATATTTTTGATTCTGAGACTGGCTATCCTTACGATAGCGATGTAGCAAGTGTGACTGTGATCACTGACAAATCCATCGATGGTGACGGGTTGACTACGGTGGCGTTTGATAAAGGAGTCAAAGAAGGCTTGGCTTATATCGAGCAGCATACCGAAAAGGGGACCGATGCGATCTTTATCACAAAAGAAGATAAGGTGTATGTAACCGACGGTATCAAAGATACCTTTGAACTTTCAGAGGAATCAGGCTACACGATGGGTGATCGTGCTGATTTAGAATAGGAGGAGTGAAAGATGTCTCTTTCAGTGTTTTTAGAAGTAGTGGAGATCCGTACCAAAGTGGCCAGTGTCTTCCCCTTCATTATGGGTGTGTTGTTCTCGTTGGTGTATTTTCATGAATTTCATCCTTTGAATACCGCAATCTTTTTTCTGGGGATGTTGCTGTTTGATTTGACGACGACGTCCATCAACAATTATATGGATTTCAAAAAAGCCAAATCAGAAACCTACAAATACCAGCACAATGTGATCGGGCGCGAAAACATCTCAGATGCTACTGTTCGCAATCTGATTTTTGCGATGCTGGCAGGAACCTTGTTAATTGGTCTTTACTTGTCGTTTGTCACTGGCTGGTTGCTGCTAGTGATGGGGCTGGTGGTTTGTTTCATCGGGGTCTTTTATACCTTTGGTCCCATTCCGTTATCGCGGATGCCTTTAGGCGAGGTATTCAGCGGCGTAACGATGGGATTAGGGATTTTTGCCATCACGATCTATATCAATACTATTGATCAAAAAGTGTTTTATCTGGCACTGGATTTTGCAAATGGGACCTTTGGTTTAGTTGGGAACCTCTGGGCCGTGTGTGCCATCGTGTTGGCATCCTTGCCATTGATTTTCACGATTGCTGACATCATGTTAGCCAATAACTTACGGGATCTGGAAGCCGATATCGAAAATCACCGCTACACACTGGTGTACTACATCGGTCGCGAAGCAGGTATCCGTCTGTTTCAAGGAATGATGCTAGCTTCCTACGCCGCTATTTTATTGGGCCTCTTGTTTGGTCTCTTCCAATGGCCGATTTTGCTCGTGTTTCTGACACTGCCGAAAATCCACCAAAATTTGAAAGAGCATCAAGCCAGCCTGCCCCACCCACGTAGTTTCGGCTATTCGATTAAGAACATGATTTTATTCAACAGCAGCTATGCCTTAGGCTTGCTTTTCTGTCTGTTGTGGCAATTGCTTTAAAAAAAAAGATCGACCCGCTCTTGAAAGAGCAGGTCGATCTTTTTTTGAGGACCAAAATAACGTAAAAAACTTCAAAAATCATTTGATAAAATAACGATCGTAATGCTTATTATGAAAAGATGAGGCTTGCTTTCTCTGCGATCCTGATCGCAGCAATAAAGTTGGTGATGGTGGCTAATCCCGATAGAAAGGGGTGCTACCTAGGTTGCTTTTTGCTTAAACCCTCGGAATAAGCAGGTCAGCTTATGGAGCATTTGTGCTTGCGCTTGCTTTAACTGATTGCCTACGAAAGCAGCGAATCAGCAAGCTGGTTTGCGGTTTTTTCGCAGCCTCAATACCGCTCCAAACTGATTTCTCCAGAAGAAAGCACCTTGCGCTCCGTCGCTGTTTCCACCACCAATTCACCGGTGTTGGTAATGTCTTTGGCAATCCCTTCATAGGTCACACCTTGTTGTGTAAATTGAACGGTGCGGCCCAAAACGAAGGATTTTTGCCGATAGCGGGCCATATAATCCATGTCAGGCAGTTGTGCCAATAATTGGAAGAACCGCCGCCAAATTTCTTGAATCAATACTGCTCGAGAAAAGGTTGGATACTCCTCACCAGGAAAGAGTGAAGTCGCTTTTTCCCGAATCTCTGCTGGAAACTGCTGTTGTGGAATTGAAAAACTGATACCGATACCGATCACAACCGAAGTAATGCGGCCTGTTTCAAAGTCACTGGTTGCTTCAGACAAAATACCGCAGATTTTTTTTCCATCTAAGTACAGATCGTTGACCCACTTAATGGCCGTTTCCTTCATTAGAAGGGCATCGATGGCTTCGGCAACTGCTACCGCCGCCAGAACGGTATATTGCGGCAATTCTTGAAACGCTTGGTTTGGTTTTAAAAGCAAGCTCATATAGATCCCTTGTTTTTTCGGTGAGAAAAACGGTCGTTCGAAGCGGCCATGACCGCCTGTTTGCGTTTCGGTCAAAAAAAGGGCGGGGGTTGCCAGTCCACTATCCAAAGCGGCAATCTTGGCTTCTTTCATGGTGGATTCAACAGCTTCCTTGATTTGAATCGTGGGAATCATCGGCAAGGCTGCCGCAAGTGCTGCTTGATCGTATCGATCATCCGAGACAAAGCGATAGCCGTTGGCCAAGTGTTCGAAATGATAGCCTTCTTTCTCGAGTTCTTTAATGGCTTTCCAGACTGCGGTACGAGAGATCGACAAAGCTTGGGCCAGTTTCTCTCCAGATAGCACAGTATCTTCTTTTTGTAATAAGGTCAGTATTTTTTCTTTTGTCGTCATAAGGATATCCTTCCTAATGTTTCACGTGTAACGTTTTCGTTAGCATAGCAAGAAATCGGCAAAAAGCAAAGTAGTTTCTTACGAAAAACCGTCCACACCAGCCTTGTTTTTTTCTTTAGAAAATCTTAGGAAATGGGTGCGCCAGAAAAGCATTGTAACTTCCAATGAAAGCTTGACAGAGAAGTGCTTCATCTGTATAATAAGGAGTTGCAAAAACTATCTGAACGAAAAAAGCAGAAACGAAATATTGTCCGTTTCGGCTTAGGAATAAGGAAACAAAAGTAGAAAATGCCCAATGCATCCGTTCTATTTTTGGTTTTTTTTTGCCTAAAAGCCGCAAAAAATGCTTTCTGTAACCTATATTTAATATTTGTTACAGTTTTGTAAATAATCGGATAGCCTTTTTGAAAGACTTTATGAAGAGGTGAAGAGCTTGGCTGGACACGTAGTAAAATACGGAAAGCATCGCGAACGTAGAAGTTTCGCACGGATCAGTGAAGTATTAGAATTACCGAATTTGATTGAAATTCAAACCGACTCTTACCAATGGTTCCTAGATGAGGGCCTAAGAGAAATGTTTGAAGATATTTTGCCAATCGAAGGATTCAACGGTAACTTGTCCCTAGAATTTGTGGATTATGAATTGAAAGAACCAAAGTATACAGTAGAAGAAGCACGTGCCCATGATGCAAACTATTCGGCACCATTACATGTTACTTTGCGTTTGACGAACCGTGAAACCGGGGAAATCAAATCCCAAGAAGTATTCTTTGGTGATTTCCCATTAATGACTGAACAAGGAACCTTTATCATCAACGGGGCAGAACGGGTTATCGTTTCTCAGTTGGTCCGCTCTCCAGGTGTATATTTCCATGGCAAAGTCGATAAAAACGGAAAAGAAGGCTTTGGTTCAACTGTTATCCCTAACCGCGGTGCGTGGTTAGAAATGGAAACTGATGCCAAAGATATCTCTTACGTACGGATTGACCGTACCCGTAAAATTCCTTTGACGGTCTTAGTCCGTGCCCTAGGGTTTGGTTCTGATGATACGATCTTTGAAATTTTCGGCGACAGTGAATCATTGCGTAACACGATCGAAAAAGACTTGCATAAAAACGCAAGCGATTCTCGTACCGAAGAAGGATTGAAAGATGTTTACGAACGTCTTCGTCCAGGCGAGCCAAAAACAGCAGACAGCTCACGCAGCTTGCTGAACGCACGTTTCTTCGATCCAAAACGTTACGACTTAGCAAATGTTGGTCGCTACAAAGTAAACAAAAAATTAGACTTGAAAACACGTCTATTGAACTTGACCTTAGCAGAAACCTTGGTTGACCCTGAAACAGGCGAGATCATTGTTGAAAAAGGCACTGTTTTGACTCACCAAGTCATGGAAACACTAGGCGCATTTATCGATAATGGCCTAAACAGTGTAACGTACTATCCATCAGAAGATGGGGTCGTTACCGAACCAATGACGGTCCAAGTCATCAAAGTCTTTTCACCAAAAGATCCAGAACAAGAAGTCAACGTGATCGGTAATGGCTATCCAGATACTGCGACACGTACCGTTCGTCCAGCAGACATCATTGCTTCAATGAGCTACTTCTTCAACTTGATGGAAGGCATCGGCAATGTCGATGACATCGACCACTTAGGAAACCGTCGGATTCGTTCTGTTGGTGAATTATTGCAAAATCAATTCCGGATCGGGCTTGCTCGGATGGAACGTGTCGTTCGTGAACGGATGTCGATCCAAGACACCGAAACCTTGACACCACAACAATTGATCAATATTCGTCCGGTTGTCGCAAGTATCAAAGAATTCTTTGGTTCTTCTCAGTTGTCACAGTTCATGGACCAAACAAACCCATTGGGTGAGTTGACCCATAAACGTCGTCTATCTGCCTTAGGACCTGGTGGTTTGACCCGTGACCGTGCCGGCTATGAAGTCCGAGACGTTCACTATTCCCACTATGGCCGTATGTGTCCGATCGAAACGCCTGAGGGACCAAACATCGGGTTGATCAACAGCTTGGCCTCTTATGCCAAAGTCAACAAGTATGGCTTCATTGAAACCCCATACCGTCGAGTTGATCGTGAAACAGGCCGTGTTACAGACAAGATCGATTACTTGACTGCCGATACCGAAGACCACTACGTTGTGGCCCAAGCAAACAGCTTGTTAAATGAAGACGGCTCTTTCGTAAACGACGTTGTTATGGCGCGTGCTACTTCTGAAAACTTGGAAGTATCGATCGATAAAGTCGACTACATGGACGTATCACCAAAACAAGTAGTCGCAGTCGCAACCGCATGTATTCCTTTCTTGGAAAACGATGACTCCAACCGTGCCTTGATGGGTGCCAACATGCAGCGGCAAGCTGTACCATTGATCAATCCGAAAGCACCTTGGGTTGGTACTGGTATGGAATACAAATCAGCACATGACTCAGGAGCTGCTTTGTTATGTAAACATGATGGGATCGTAGAATACGTGGATGCAGCCGAAGTGCGCGTTCGTCGTGACAATGGCGCATTAGACGTTTATTCTGTTACCAAATTCCGTCGTTCAAACTCAGGAACCAGCTACAACCAACGTCCATTAGTGGCACTTGGTGAAAAAGTGGAAAAAGGCGACATCTTAGCAGATGGCCCATCTATGGAACAAGGTGAAATGGCATTAGGACAAAACGTCTTAGTCGCATTCATGACTTGGGAAGGGTACAACTATGAAGATGCCATCATCATGAGCCGTCGTTTGGTGAAAGATGATGTTTACACTTCTGTCCATATTGAAGAATATGAATCAGAAGCCCGCGACACAAAATTAGGACCTGAAGAAATCACTCGCGAAATCCCGAACGTTGGGGAAGACGCGTTGAAAGACCTAGACGAAATGGGTATTATCCGCATTGGTGCGGAAGTCAAAGATGGCGATCTGCTTGTTGGGAAAGTCACGCCAAAAGGGGTAACGGAACTTTCAGCAGAAGAGCGTTTGTTGCACGCAATCTTTGGTGAAAAAGCCCGCGAAGTGCGTGACACTTCTCTACGCGTGCCTCACGGCGGCGGCGGAATCGTCCACGATGTCAAAATCTTTACCCGCGAAGCTGGCGATGAATTGTCACCAGGTGTGAACATGCTGGTTCGCGTTTATATCGTTCAAAAACGGAAAATCCATGAAGGGGATAAAATGGCCGGACGTCACGGAAACAAAGGGGTCGTTTCTCGCATTATGCCAGAAGAAGACATGCCTTTCTTACCAGATGGCACACCAGTCGATATCATGCTGAACCCATTAGGGGTACCTTCTCGGATGAACATTGGACAAGTATTAGAGTTACACTTAGGAATGGCTGCGCGTCAATTAGGCATTCACGTGGCAACACCAGTCTTTGATGGTGCCAGCGATGAAGATGTTTGGGCAACGGTTGCTGAAGCAGGGATGGCCAGCGATGCTAAAACAGTGCTTTACGACGGACGTACCGGCGAACCATTTGATGGCCGCATCTCCGTTGGTGTCATGTACATGATCAAATTGGCCCACATGGTCGATGATAAATTGCATGCCCGTTCCATTGGACCTTACTCATTGGTTACGCAACAACCATTGGGAGGAAAAGCCCAATTTGGTGGACAACGTTTCGGAGAGATGGAAGTTTGGGCACTGGAAGCATACGGTGCTGCTTACACCTTGCAAGAAATCTTGACCTACAAATCAGATGACGTGGTTGGTCGTGTGAAAACATACGAAGCGATCGTCAAAGGGGAACCAATTCCAAAACCAGGTGTACCAGAATCATTCCGCGTATTAGTAAAAGAATTGCAATCACTGGGTCTAGACATGCGTGTCCTAGATATCGATGATGCAGAGATCGAACTACGTGATATGGATGATGACGATGATGATTTGATCACCGTTGATGCCTTAACAAAATTTGCGGAGCAACAAACAGCCCGTGAATTAGAACAAAAAGCACAAACAGAAGCTAAAAATGCCGCCGACGCGTTGAACCAACAAATCGAGACAGCAGAAGATCGCTTGCAATAATAGACGGCCCTCGCTATTTCCGCCACCAGCGGAAATAGCCCCCGTTCTATCGGATATGTCCATGAAATGAAATGGAGGGAACCTTTTTTGATCGATGTAAATAAATTCGAAAGTATGCAAATCGGTTTGGCTTCTCCTGAAAAAATCAGAAGCTGGTCTTATGGTGAAGTAAAAAAACCAGAAACCATTAACTACCGTACGTTAAAACCTGAACGCGAAGGGTTGTTTGACGAGCGTATTTTCGGTCCAACCAAAGACTGGGAATGTGCTTGCGGCAAATACAAACGGATCCGCTATAAAGGCATCGTTTGTGACCGTTGCGGCGTGGAAGTAACACGTTCAAAAGTGCGTCGTGAACGCATGGGACACATTGAACTAGCAGCACCAGTATCACACATTTGGTACTTCAAAGGCATTCCTTCACGGATGGGTCTTGTTTTAGACATGAGCCCACGTGCATTGGAAGAAATCATCTACTTTGCTTCTTACGTAGTGATTGAACCAGGAAACACCAGCCTTGAGAAAAAACAACTATTGACTGAACGGGAATACCGTGAAAAACGTGACCAATACGGTCAAGAATTTTCAGCAGCGATGGGTGCCGAAGCCATCAAACAATTATTAGATGGCGTTGATCTTGAAGGCGAAGTTGCTGAATTAAAAGAAGAATTGAAAAACGCAACTGGTCAAAAACGGACCCGTGCGATCCGCCGTTTGGACATCTTAGAAGCATTCCGTGCTTCAGGAAACAAACCAAGCTGGATGGTCATGGACGTTATCCCAGTTATCCCGCCTGATTTGCGTCCAATGGTGCAATTAGAAGGTGGACGTTTTGCCACAAGTGACTTGAACGACTTGTATCGTCGTGTAATCAACCGTAACAACCGTTTGAAACGCTTGTTAGACTTGAATGCACCAAACATCATCGTTCAAAATGAAAAACGGATGCTGCAAGAAGCAGTCGATGCCTTGATCGATAACGGTCGTCGCGGCCGTCCAGTTGCAGGGCCAGGGAACCGCCCATTGAAATCTCTTTCTCACATGTTGAAAGGGAAACAAGGTCGTTTCCGTCAAAACTTGCTAGGAAAACGGGTCGACTACTCAGGTCGTTCAGTTATCGTCGTTGGTCCATTCCTTAAAATGTACCAATGTGGTCTGCCAAAAGAAATGGCGATCGAATTATTCAAACCATTCGTGATGCGGGAACTTGTTTCTCGTGAAATCGCGTCAAACATCAAAAATGCCAAACGCAAAATCGAACGTCAAGAAGACGAAGTTTGGGATGTCTTAGAAGATGTTATCAGAGAACATCCAGTGCTATTGAACCGGGCACCTACGCTTCACAGATTAGGTATCCAAGCATTTGAACCAGTCTTAGTTGAAGGCCGTGCCATTCGTTTGCACCCACTTGTTTGTGAAGCCTACAATGCCGATTTCGATGGAGACCAAATGGCCGTTCACGTACCATTGAACGAAGAAGCGCAAGCAGAAGCACGTATGCTGATGTTAGCAGCCCAAAACATTTTGAATCCAAAAGACGGAAAACCAGTTGTAACACCATCTCAGGATATGGTCCTAGGGAACTACTACTTGACGATGGAAGAAGAAGGCCGTGAAGGGGAAGGCATGATCTTCCGTGACATGGACGAAGCAGTTACGGCATGGCGCAATGGCTACGTGCATTTACACACACGGATCGCCATCAATCCAAACACTTTAGGGGACAAACCATTCACGTCTGAGCAAAAACAACGCTTGATGGTAACAACGGTGGGTAAAGTGATCTTTAACTCGATCATGCCACCAGAATTCCCATTCTTGAACGAACCGACAGACTACAACTTGACGGTTCAAACACCAGATAAGTACTTTATTGAAGCTGGTACAGATGTGCCTGCCTTCATCAAAGAACAAGAGCTTGTTGGCCCATTCAAGAAGAAAAACTTAGGAAACATCATTTCAGAAGTCTTCAAACGTTTCCGCATCACTGAAACGTCACGCATGCTTGACCGCATGAAAGACTTAGGATACAGCCATTCAACAATGGCAGGTATCACCGTTGGTATCGCTGATATCATGAACTTGCACGAAAAACATGAAATCATCGACAATGCCCACAAACAAGTTGAAACGATCACGAAACAATTCCGTCGTGGATTGATTACCGATGACGAGCGTTATGAACGAGTTATTGGTGTTTGGAATGCAGCCAAAGATGAAATCCAGTTAAAACTGATGGAATCATTGGAAGCGAAAAACCCAATCTTCATGATGTCTGATTCCGGTGCCCGTGGTAACATCTCCAACTTTACTCAGCTTGCTGGTATGCGTGGATTGATGGCCGCGCCTAACGGACGAATCATGGAATTGCCGATCATCTCAAACTTCCGTGAAGGTCTATCTGTCTTGGAAATGTTTATCTCGACCCATGGTGCCCGTAAAGGGATGACCGATACCGCCTTGAAAACAGCCGATTCCGGTTACTTGACACGTCGTTTAGTTGACGTTGCCCAAGATGTCATCATCCGTGAAGACGATTGTGGTACTGACCGTGGTTTAGACATTCAAGCAATTCGCGAAGGAAACGAGATCATCGAATCCTTAGAAGAACGTTTGATTGGACGTTACACACGTAAATCAGTGATCCATCCTGAAACTGGCGAAGTCCTTCTAGGGGTCAATGAATTGATCACTGAAGATTTAGCTAAAGCCATCGTGGACGCTGGTATCGAAACAGTATCCATTCGCTCTGTCTTTACATGTAACACCAAACATGGTGTATGTAAACATTGTTATGGCCGCAACTTAGCCACTGGTTCTGAAGTTGAAGTTGGGGAAGCAGTCGGTACCATCGCTGCCCAATCAATCGGTGAACCTGGTACTCAGTTGACCATGCGTACCTTCCATACCGGCGGGGTTGCCGGAGACGATATCACGCAAGGTCTCCCTCGTGTCCAAGAAATCTTTGAAGCCCGTAATCCGAAAGGACAAGCGGTCATTACCGAAGTTACCGGAGAAGTCATCGATATCTCAGAAGACCCTTCAACTCGGACCAAAGAAGTGACCATCAAAGGGGAAACCGATACGCGTACGTATACCGTTCCTTATACTGCCCGGATGAAAGTAGCAGAAGGCGACTTTATCCATCGTGGTGCGCCATTGACGGAAGGATCGATCGATCCAAAACAACTGTTACAAGTTCGCGATGTCTTGTCTGTTGAAAACTACCTATTACGGGAAGTTCAACGCGTTTACCGGATGCAAGGGGTAGAAATCGGCGACAAACATATCGAAGTAATGGTTCGTCAAATGCTGCGTAAAGTCCGCGTCATGGATCCAGGTGATTCAGGCATCTTGCCAGGAACATTGTTGGATATCGCCGACTTTAAAGACCGCAACTACGACACATTGGTAGCCGGCGGCGTTCCTGCAACTAGCCGTCCAGTCCTATTAGGGATCACGAAAGCATCCTTGGAAACCAACAGCTTCTTATCTGCTGCGTCCTTCCAAGAAACCACTCGTGTGTTGACCGATGCAGCGATCCGCGGCAAGAAAGATCCACTTCTTGGATTGAAAGAAAATGTTATCATCGGTAAGATCATCCCAGCTGGTACTGGTATGCCTCGTTACCGTGAAATGGAACCAAAAGAAGTAACAGTTGCCAGCGAAAATGTCTACAGCATCTCAGACATCGAAGCACAAATGGCTGCTGAAGACGCATTGAACAGCCAAAACTAATCAATGCCCAGCACCTGATTGACTCAGTGTGACGGAAAAGCTTGTCATTCTTCGGAATGGCAAGCTTTTTTTGTTTATATTATAGAAATTCATGTTGTTAGGTCATATGTGCAAAAGAAATCACCTTCGAAAGTATGATGAATCCCGACATGCGTTCAAATTGTTCTTTGGCGTACGTCATTCAACTCTTTCGAAGGTGATTTTTTTGGTTTATTAGTTTTCCTCTTGCCGTTCTTGCAGCATCCGAATCCCTTTTTCCTGAATCTGCTGCGCAATAAAAGCCAAGTCATTCGAAGTCAGATTGATGTCTGCATAATGAAACAGATTTTTTTTGCAGGAGGGGGTCAGATTGCCGATGATCAAATCATAAGTCTCGTCCAGTCTGGTCAGAGAAAACGAGTCCAGAGGATTTAAAATCGTGATGGTTAGCTGATAAGGAATAAACTGTTGGATTTTCGTTTGGATAAATTCCGTATGATAACTATTCGTATCATAAAACAAAGCTAAGCGAAAGCCAGCATTGGCATCGATGATTTCTTTAGCGAAATTTGGGAAAGATATATGGAAAATATAAATCAGGTAATTGATCGTACTTGGTCGAATGATCGGTAAATTTGAATGGGTCAAAAGGTGAACGATGTCTCGATTAACTGCCTGTTGGACCAAATCACAATTATCAACAAAACGAGCAAAGCGATCATCCAAGATGCAGTAAGGAACCTGCAAGTTGATTCCAAGAAAATAGGAAAAGACGACGGCATCCAACTTCTCTTCAAAATTGGCTTCATGATAGTTGTATTTTTTAAATATACGCTTGGTCATTTGATAAAACTCTTGTTTGGTCTCGCGAAATACAGCGGGGTCTTGACCGATATGGGTTGTGATATAGCCGACCATTTTCTCGACGTAAGCACGACTGTAGCCAGTAAATTCGCTTAAATCGATTTTTTCTAAGAAATATTCGATGTGGTTCCCATTGGGATTGGAAGCGTATAAGCGATCGCGCTTCGTGTTGATATAGATTACAAAGGCAATTTTTTTGATGTCGGAAAAATAAAGTTTTAAGGGTGTCGCAGCCGCCATGATACGGGCGATCTTCAAGAAATCCTGCTCTTGGTTAATGTTGGCATCCACAAATTCATACTGGTACTTCTCTAAGAAGAAAATCAGAAAAAATTGGCGAATATTGTTTTCATTTCCTTTTAACTGGATGGGTTTGGTTGCGATGAAGAAATCATACGGTGCCAGAACCAAATTGATCCTCTTGATCAAACGAATGATCGATGACTTGCTTAAATTTAATTCTAGTGCCAGCATGTCATAACTAGTGAAACTCGATGAGAAGAGTAGTTCCAATAATTGAAATGCAGAAGAGCGTGTCAAAAACTGGCTGTATACGTCTAGCCGAGTAGCAAAGGGATGCAAGTGGAGGCGAACAGCTGAATAATCGTCAAATTGTAAGTCCAGAAACGAAAATTCATTGTCGATTTCCGCGATATAGGTTTTTGCTGCAGACATTGAAATGGAAAATTTTACTGCCAAATCGTGAAGACTCGTTCCCTGATCGTCTAATAAATACTCAATCAGCTGTAGTTTCTTTTGTGTCGTAGATGATAACAATTTCCGTAACATGATTGCCCCTGAGCCCCCTTTTAAGTAAATAGTATCACGTTTTTACATGTATTCAAAAAAATTGCGTGTTGTATTTTTTTTGAATACATCCCACCCCAAAATTTTGGGAAAATAGAAGTGTGGAATAGTAGTAATACGTTTGATACAAGTAGCAAAGACCAAAATTTTTGAATCATGGGGAGGAGGCAAAAAGCAGTTGTTTGTTGGGATATCTTGCTCACTGTTGAACAATGTTATTCGTCGAGCGTTTCCGAGATCAATTGAAAAAATTTAAATAAAAAAGGAATGAACAATTATGAAAAAACAATTTTCTATCTATATATGTTTGCTAGTCTTGCTTGGCTCCATTTTTTGTGAACCAACGATCATACTGGCAGAAGCAATCAACGCAACCGAAAGCACCGAAAGAACGACCGAAACGTTAGAAAGTAGCGAACCTGTGACCGGAACGATCGATACGGAAAAAGCACCTACGGATTCATCGACAGCGGGAGCAGTTCAGTCAGCAACGAGTCAAGCAGAAGAAGAACAAGCAACCGTTCCTAGTGAAAGTCAAGCAACCCAAGCATCTTCGACACTGAATCAAAACAGCATTCAACCCCGAGCACCAGATGCTGAGACGGAAACGGAAGCTTCTGCTACCGCTGAAAATCTTAGTGCCAACCTGAATGAACGGGGCGTGCAGCTTTTTGACAATGTCCGAATCACTGACTTAAACGATCAGCCTTTCACTGCCGAAAATCCACCGATGTATAATGACAATATCAAAATTCATTTTGACTGGTCGTTAGCAGATACGGAAGAAATTCGTGCTGGTGATTATTATACGTATCAATTGCCGAATTATTTTGCCATTCATAACACCGTCAGTGGTGAATTGACTCGTTCTGGCGGACAATCGATCGGAAGCTTTACCTTAGCACTCGATGGTACATTGACCGTTACTTTTAATGAGGCAGCACAAACACTTTCCAACCGCTCAGGGACTATTGATCTGATCACTGAATTAAGTGTAAGCACCGTTACTGAGGAAGTGACCATTCCTACCGGGATTTACGATGAAGATGGCCATGAGATCATCATTACATTACCTATTTATGAGGTCGATATCATTAAGACGGGGAACGTGACTTCCAGCGGTTCAGTGGTTTGGGAAATTATTTTTAACCAAGCCAGTCGTGAATTGCATGATGTTGTGATCACCGATAAGATGCCACAAGGATTAGCTTATAGTACCTCGACAGGCTACTTGTACGATGAATCCACCGATGAATGGATTCGTACTGATGGCTTATATACGTTTAACAGTGTTAACAACACGTTTACCTTCAATCAAACGGTTAATCAACCGGTTCGAATCGTGATCAATAGTGCAGTCACCGATCCAACGGCTTCTTCTTTCAAAAACACGGCAACAATCAACGGTAGCGATTTTACAGAAAAAACTGCAGAAGCAACGGTTACTTACGATGAGCAATCGGAATACAAACGGTTCAAAGGCTATGATCAAGAAACGAAACGAGCATCATGGGAAATTTCCGTCACATTGGACAAAGACCAAGCCAGAGTTTTGGATCAGACCTATTCAGGAACGGATCCTGAAAAAGCCCTACACTTTTTTGTTCCAGAGACTTTGGTGATCACGGACAAAGATGGTAACTCGATCCCAGCAGAAGATTGGTCCTTTGATGGGACGTACCAGCTGGATAAAGAGGGGGAAATCGTCCGCTTTGGCATCACGTTTGCCAAAGCTGGTTACTACAAGATCCAATACGATACCCAGTTGTATGAATCTGTTCTAGCTGATACTCGTATTTACAACTACGCTTCGATCCGCGACAATCAAAATACCTCATTGACGGGCAGTGGGACAGTGACGCCAACCAAAACGATCGGTGTCGTGAAGACAGCTGGCACCAAAGACTATGAAACGAAGACTGTCGCATGGAAAATTGATGCCAATACCAATCAGCAAAAAGTTAGCGACCTGATTATAGAAGACCGCTATCAATTGATCTCTGGCGCAAACAGTAGTGCGTTAGCTTTATTGGCGGATACGCTAGTAGTGACAGCCAGCGGCGTGACTGTGCCTTTAGAGCTCAATACCGATTATACGCTAGAGCTAATCACAGAAACGAAAACACTAGCCGATGGCTCAACGAAGGAACTTGAGACTGGTTTTCGGATCAAGCTGCAAGGGGCGTACCAAACGACCTCGGCAACGATCACGGTTAATTTCAAAACTAGCTTCGATGTTTCACAGCAGATCGCATTAGGAAGTTCTAGCAGTCGTTTTAGTAATGCAGCGTTTGTCCATTATAAAGATGAAGCCGGCAATACGTTCACGGAAGCCTCTGAATCCAATACTTGGATGGATACCAACTGGTTAAAAAATGCCTTGAAATACGGCCTATTTATTGGTGAAGGGGAAGATGTCGCCAAAGCGATTACTGCCGTATTAGGTCGGAACTTAGGAACTATTTTTGATGAGCAGACCGCCTCTAGCGATCAAGTCTATTGGATGGGGCTATTCAATACGTACAAAGAAAAAATCAACAAAGATGCAACCATCACGGACCAGCTGCAAGAAGGCCAAACCTTAAAAGACTTGGCGCTTTATACGGTCACAGTAACTGGGTATACGACGCAAGTCAGAGCGCTGAAAGAGCAATTGGTGCTAAACGAGGATTACAGTTACACTTATGACCCTGACTCGAAGACAGTTACGATCACCTTGCTGAAAGAAACGTCAGAAACACTGGCGGTCTTCTTGGCAACGGAAGCAGCGGAAGAAGTATTTACCTACAAAAATACTATTACATTGACGGACAATGACACAACGTTGACTGCCGATGGCCAAGTCGACAAGTCTGCGAAAACGGATTGGTTGATGAAAAATGGTAGCCAGAATGCCGACAACAATCGGTTGATCGATTGGGAAATCATGATCAACGCTGACAGTCGCAAAATCCACAATGCGGTGGTCACCGATACCATCAACTACAATCAGCACACCTTTTTACGCGATGCCAACGATAACGTGATCGTAGATGTGTATGAAGCGGTCTTAAACAATGGCACTTGGGAAAAAGGGGAAAAAGTCACCTTCATCAACGAAGACAATCCGAAAATCACCTCGGATGTGGTAGCAGGTACGCAATCGTTAGTGATCGCTTTTGAAGAAATGATTGATAAACCGTACTTTATCGTTTATCAAACACAGCTTGATCCTGGGATTTTGAACAATGAACGGGTGGCCAATAGTGTCAATTTAACGGGTAGTGAGATCGAGATTCACACAGTGACCAAAGAAATCACCATCAAATCGACAGACGGCAGCGGAACCTCTTCTGGGACGAACGGCTCCTTGACGATCGTGAAATACGATGCCGATGGCACCAAAGAACGAGGGATCGATGAAGAAGCAGTTTTCCAATTAAGCCGCAAAAATGCGCAAAATGCCTATGAAGTCATCTTGTCGAATCTGGTGGTCAAAAACAATCAGATCATGGAAAACGGCAACGCCATTGATCGGATCGACAATCTGCGTTACGGCGATTATATGATCCAAGAAATCACCGCACCAGAAGGATACGAACGAGATGCGACTCAGTACACCTTCACTATCTCTGATAAAGAAGTCAATTATGTCTTTGAGCTAGCCAACAAGCGAGAAATCAAAGAAACGACCCATGCTTTGAATGTCCAGAAGCTGCTTCATGGACGCGAGCTGAAAGACGGCGAATTTACTTTCTACCTGGTGGATGAAGCTGGCTCTGTGATTCTAACCCAAACCAATGACGGTAACGGACAAGTCACCTTTGACGACATCACTTACAATGAGCCCGGCGAGTACCATTACACGATTCGGGAAAAAGCCGGCGATGATCCAACCATCACCTATACTGACAAAGAACTAAAGGTAACTGTGACCGTCACGGAAGAAGACAGCCAGTTGATTGCGACAGCAGTCTATGAAGGCAATCAAGTCTTTGAAAATGACTATACACCAAAAGCTGGCAGTGTCGTTTTGAATGCTGAGAAAATTTTGACGGGTCGAAGCTTGCAGGCAGAAGAATTTGACTTTGAACTAGTTGATGAAGCAGGAACTGTGCTTCAGACAAAAGCCAATGATGCCACGGGCAAGATCTACTTTGACGCTCTTCCTTACGATAAAGCAGGTGAATACCGTTACACCATCCGTGAGAAAGCAGGAACTGACAGCACCATCACCTACGATACAAAAGAACTTGCAGTAGTTGTGACCGTGACGGATGAAGACGGACAGTTGACCGCAGTTGCCGAATACGAAGGCGATCAAGTCTTTGAAAACAGCTACCAACCACAAGCTGGCAGTGTCGTACTAAGTGCCGAGAAAGTCTTAACTGGTCGTACGCTACAAGCAAATGAATTCGATTTTGAACTAGTGGATGAAGAAGGGAACGTTCTTCAAACAAAAGCCAATGATGCAACCGGACAAATCAGTTTCGATGCTCTTGCATATGATAAAGCAGGTGAATACCGCTACACCATCCGTGAGAAAGCAGGAACTGACGGTACCATCACCTACGATGCAAAAGAACTTGCGGTAGTTGTGACCGTGACGGATGAAGACGGACAGTTGACTGCAGTGGCGGAATACGAAGGCAATCAAGTCTTTGAAAATGACTATACGCCAAAAGCTGGCGGTGTGGTGCTGAATGCTGAGAAAGTATTGACAGGCCGCACACTGAAAGCCAACGAGTTTGCCTTTGAACTAGTCGATGAAGCAGGCGATGTAGTACAGACGAAAACCAATGACGCAACTGGCCAAATCTATTTCGATGAATTGACGTATGACGAAATCGGCGAATACCGCTACACGATTCGAGAAAAAGCTGACGCAGATAGTACCATTACCTATGACATGAAAGAAATTGGCGTTGTCGTGAAAGTCACCGATGAAGACGGGCAACTGGTGGCAAAAGCAACGTATGATGGCAATGCGATCTTTGAAAACGACTATACGCCACAAGCTGGTAGTGTCGTACTGAGTGCCGAGAAAGTATTGACCGGCCGCACGTTACAAGCAGACGAATTTGCCTTTGAACTGGTAGATGAAGAAGGAACTGTTCTTCAAACAAAAGCCAATGATGCAACTGGCAAGATCTACTTTGACGCGCTCCCTTACGAGGAAGCCGGTGAGTATCACTACACCATTCGTGAGAAAACAGGAACTGACGGCACCATCACTTACGATGCAAAAGAACTGGCGGTAGTTGTAACCGTCACTGATGAAGACGGACAGTTGACCGCAGTGGCGGAATACGAAGGCAACCAAGTCTTTGAAAACAGCTACCAACCAAAAGCTGGCAGTGTCGTACTGAGTGCCGAAAAAGTCTTGATCGGCCGCACGTTACAAGCAGACGAATTTGCCTTTGAACTAGTGGATGAAGACGGAACTGTACTTCAAACAAAAGCCAATGATGCAACCGGACAAATCTACTTTGACGCTCTCGCCTATGAGGAAGCTGGCGAATACCGCTATACCATCCGTGAGCAAGCAGGAAACGATGGCACCATCACTTACGATACGAGAGAACTAGCGGTAGTCGTTACTGTGACGGATGAAGACGGACAGTTGACCGCAGTTGCCGAATATGAAGGCAACCAAGTCTTTGAAAACAGCTACCAACCGCAAGTTGGCAGTGTCGTGCTAAGTGCCGAGAAAGTCTTAACTGGTCGTACGTTACAAGCAAATGAATTCGATTTTGAACTAGTCGATGAAGACGGAACTGTACTTCAAACAAAAGCCAATGATGCCACTGGCAAGATCTACTTTGACGCGCTCCCTTACGAAGAAACAGGTAAGTACCACTACACCATTCGTGAGAAAATAGACAGCGATGGCACTATCACGTACGATACAAAAGAGCTTGCAGTAGTCGTGACCGTGACGGATGAAGATGGACAGTTGACCGCAGTTGCCGAATACGAAGGCAACCAAGTCTTTGAAAACAGCTATCAACCAAAGGCTGGTAGTGTCGTATTGAATGCCGAGAAAGTCTTAACTGGTCGTACACTACAAGCAAATGAATTCGCCTTTGAACTAGTCAATGAAGAAGGCAACGTACTTCAAACAAAAGCCAATGACGCAACCGGACAAATCAGTTTCGATGCTCTTGCATATGACAAAGCAGGTGAGTATCACTACACCATTCGTGAGAAAACAGGAACTGACGGTACCATCACCTACGATACAAAAGAGCTGGCGGTAGTTGTGACCGTGACGGATGAAGATGGACAGTTGACCGCAGTTGCCGAATACGAAGGCGATCAAGTCTTTGAAAACAGCTACCAACCACAAGCAGGCAGTGTCGTACTAAGTGCCGAGAAAGTCTTGACGGGTAGAGACTTGCAAGCCAACGAATTCGCATTTGAATTAGTGGATGAAGCTGGAAAGGTTCTGCAAACCCAACGCAATGACGCAAATGGAACGATTACCTTTGATGCATTGACGTATGACGATGCTGGGGAACATCGTTACACGATTCGTGAAAAAACTGGCAACGACGCCACGATCATCTATGATGAAACCACCTATCAAGTAACGGTCACCGTCAAAGAACAAGCAGGAAAATTAGTAGCTGAAGCGGAACAAACGGCAGAGATGGTATTCAACAACCATGTCAAAGAAGGCAAAACACCGAAGCCGGGAACTGACAACTTACCGAAAACCAATGACACTACGACCGCTGGTTGGGTCGTCTTGGGACTGTTGTTAGTAGTGATCGCAGTAGGCATCTACCTTGATCGCAAAAAACGGACGCCGTTATCATAGGCAGGGGAAGCAACAAAGCAGAAAGAGAAAGCGGGATGAGGCCAACTTGTCCCGTTTTTTCCTGTCCCGTTTTTCTTCACTTCAAAGAAAAAAACCGTCAAAAGTATGAAACGCTAGAAAGCGAACAATCAGCAAACCCAGACTCAAGCAGGGGACGAAGGGCAACTGCGCCAATCGTTTCTTCCAGATGCCTTGATAGCTAAGAAAAGCGAGGAGCCCAAGACTACTGGCTACCAATAAGAGGGCCAAAAGGGTCGTTGGCGCTAGCCAAATGCTCCAACCTGCCAGCACTAAGAGATCGCCGCCGCCCATTTTTTCCTGCCAGACAAAAAAGACCAGTGGAACCAGCAAGCCTAAAGACAGCCATTGAAAAGAAGCGCCGCTTCTAAGCTGTGCTAGCGCGAGAAGTAGGTGGGCGGGGTACAGCAGTTGCGGGTAGACGCTATAGTCTATCAAGTCGGTCAAACTGAGTAAAAAGGCACTGGTCAGCCAGACAAAAGCCAGGAAGCTTTCGGAATCATGAAAGGCAACCCCACAAAGTCCGCCATAGCACAAGCAGGTGAAGGCCCAATAAAGTAGGGGTGAAAGCCATCTTGTAGGAAGGAGAAAAAACCAATGGTTATCCGAAACTTTGTTCACCTTCTGGTAATGAGAACGAGAATCACTTTTTAGCGGATTCCAAAACAGGGTTTGCAAGAGCAAAAGCCAAAAGAAGCCGAGTAAAGCGCCTAAAAAAAACACGAAAATCGTCATTTTTCGATCCTCCTTATAAAGAAATACGTAAGAGAGTGAGAAATTTTCTCAAATAGATGATTTTGTTGTACTTTTTATTTGTTTCGTATTATCCTTAAAATAGATAATTTAGAGGAGGAATCGTTATGAAATTTGAACAAACAAAAGAAGTATTAAACCAACTTGTTGCTGATTTAAGCCAAATGGCTATGGTCGTTCACCAAACACACTGGTACATGCGTGGACCTGGCTTTTTGACATTGCATCCAATGATGGACGAATTCATGGATGATTTAAATGAGCAATTGGATGAAGTTTCTGAACGCTTGATTACATTAGACGGTTCACCATATTCAACTTTGCGTGAAATGGCAGAACACACTCAAATCCCTGATGAAGTCGGTAACTGGGACCGCACGATTCCAGAACGCTTAGCTACATTGGTGGAAGGTTACCGTTACTTAGCGGACTTATACCAAAAAGGGATCGAAGTATCTGGTGAAGAAGGCGACGATCCAACCCAAGATATCTTCATCGGCTTCAAAACAGCCATCGAAAAACGTATTTGGATGATCCAAGCGCACTTAGGCGAAGCGCCATTGATCGATCCAGCGAAATCTCGCGTACGTCATTAATCAACAAAAAACCAGCGAAGAATTTTCTTCGCTGGTTTTTTTACTTGCCTACCAATAATGCTTTGGCGGCTTCAATTTGCTGTGCCACTTGATTAAAACCGGTGCCGCCATAGGAATGACGATTTTTGACGGCGGTATAGGAGTCAAGTTTTTCAAAAATATCGCTGTCGATGGCAGGATGGATCGCTTGGTAGTCTTCCAAGGAAACATCTTGCAGATAGATGCCTTTGGTCAAGCACTCGCTGACGAGCTTGCCGACAATCTCATGTGCTTGTCTGAAAGGCACGCCTTTGCCAGCTAAGTAATCTGCTAATTCTGTTGCGTTGGAAAAATCCTTTTCAGTGGATTCTTGCATCCGTGCTTGATTGACCTTCATCGTTGCGATCATGCCCGTCATGATCTGCAAGCTTTTCGTGAGGGTTTCGGCACTGTCAAACATGCCTTCTTTGTCTTCTTGGAAATCTTTGTTGTACGCCAGCGGCAAGCCCTTCATGACCGTCAAAAGACCAAAGAGATTCCCATAGACACGTCCTGTTTTTCCACGGATCAGCTCCGCCATGTCAGGGTTTTTCTTTTGAGGCATGATGGAGCTGCCGGTGGAGAAGGTATCGGTCAGTTCCACGAATTGGTATTCGTGGCTGCACCAAAGAATCAGCTCTTCACAAAAACGAGACAGATGCATCATCAATAAAGAGGCGTTGCTTAAAAATTCCAAGATAAAATCACGATCGCTGACCGCATCTAGGCTGTTGCTGTAAATATTGCTGAACCCCAATTCTTGAGCGGTGAAGGCACGATCGATAGGGAAGGTAGTTCCTGCTAAAGCGGCACTGCCTAGAGGCATCACATCGATGCGGCTCAAACTCTCACTGAAACGCTCTTGGTCACGCGTCAGCATGCTGTAATAGGCTAAGAGGTGATGGGCAAAAGAAATCGGCTGTGCATGCTGCAGATGGGTATAACCGGGCATGATGGTGTAGATGTTGGCTTCGGCTTGTAAAACCAGCGCTTCTCGCAATTCAGCGATCAAAGTGATCACCTCTTGCACGACTTCTTTCAAATACAAATGCATATCGGTCGCCACTTGGTCATTACGACTACGGGCAGTATGCAATTTGCCTGCCACGGGTCCAATCAATTCATGCAAGAATGTCTCGATGTTTAAATGGATGTCCTCATTTTCAATCGTGAAGGTCAATTCGCCAGCGGCCAATTGCTTCTGAATCGTGGTCAAGCCGCCAATGATCGCTTCGCCATCGGTTTGACTGATGATGCCCGTATGGACCAGCATTTTGACATGGGCCAAACTGCCAAGAATGTCTTGCTTTGCTAACTTTTGATCAAACGTGATGGAAGCCCCAAAAGCATCGATCCATGCTTCATTTTTCCCATCGAAACGTCCGCCCCATAATTTTGCCATATTCTCACCTCAAAAAAAGATTACGGCTGAAGCGGCAGCTTCAGCCGTGCATACTTAAATCAATGTTTCTGTTAGTTGCTGTTGTGCTTGGATCTCAGCGTGCACTTTGCTTGGCAGTCCCCATAATTTGATGAAGCCGATGGCCGCATGCTGATCGAAGGTATCTGCAGAAGTATACGTTGCTAAGTTTTCATCGTACAAGCTGTTTTCAGATTTACGTCCTTCACAAATGACGTTGCCTTTGAACAATTTCAAACGCACGATTCCGTTGACGTAGACTTGCGTGCTTTTCAGGAAGGTAATCAAGGCTTCCGTCAATGGATTGAACCATAGGCCGTCATAGATGACTTGCGCTAATTGCTGCTCAATGATTGGTTTGAAATGTGCCAATTCCCGTACAAAGACCAAATCTTCCAATTCTTTATGAGCCGTCATCAAAGCGATCGCTCCTGGACATTCATAAACTTCCCGTGATTTGATCCCCACCAGACGATTTTCGATATGGTCGATCCGACCAACGCCATGCTCGCCAGCCATCCGGTTCAGTTTCATGATCAATTCTGCTAGATTCATCGTTTCGCCATCAATGGCGGTCGGTACCCCTTGATCAAAAGTGATCTCAACGATCGTTGGTACGTCAGGAGTATCTTCTAATTCTTGCGTGATGGCGTAGGCTCCTTTTGGCGGTGTTGCCCAAGGATCTTCTAAGACGCCGCACTCACAGGCACGTCCCCACAAGTTTTGGTCGATGGAATACGGATTGTCCAAATCAGCGGGAATCGGTACTCCTTTTTCAGCTGCATAGGCAATCTCTTCTTCCCGGGACCATTTCCATTCCCGAACCGGTGCGATGACTTTCAAGTGAGGCGCTAAAGCAGCGATCGCTACTTCAAACCGAACTTGGTCGTTGCCTTTACCAGTACAGCCGTGGGCGACGGTCGTTGCGCCAGTCGCTAATGCCAATTCCACCAATTTCTTGGCAATCAATGGACGAGACAAAGCGGAAATAAGAGGATAAGAATTTTCATAAAAAGTATTGCCTTGTAAAGCGATCAAAGCAAAATCTTGGGCGAATTCTTCGCGGGCATCGATGGCATAAGATTCAATCGCGCCAACTGCCAAAGCTTTGTCTTTAATGGATTGGGTGTCGCGACCTTCACCGATATCTAGGCAGCAAGCCACCACATCATATCCTTGGTCCGTTAACCATTTAATTGAAACGGAGGTATCTAATCCTCCAGAATAGGCCAATATTACTTTTTCTTTCATACTTATTAACTCCTTTTCCGCATGTTTTCAAGTGATTGAAGCTATCTTATCAGAATAAAAATAATAAATCAAGGGTAAAATTAAATATTTATACATAAAAGTGGTGATTATCAGGTTTTTATACTATTATCGATGGTTAAGGAAAAGAAGTGGATGCTCACTTTGCTAATGAAAGTTTATACATAATATTCATTATGGTGTTCAGTTTTAGAAACCTGCAACAACAAGTTTCGTTTTTCAGAGAAAATGGCAGAAAACGAATGGAGAAAATTTTCAAAAAGAGGCGGAATTACGTTGACATTAGGCTTTATAGAAGGTATTATGTTATATGGTATTGTTTGCCCCACAAGAGCCCCGGAAACTCAAGTGTATGTCAAACATTCGTGAAATTGAATTGGAGGAAAAAATTGTGCGTACAACATATATGGCCAAACCAGGCGAAGTAGAACGTAAATGGTACGTAGTAGATGCAACAGATGTTCCTATGGGTCGTCTTTCAGCAGTAGTAGCATCTGTCTTACGTGGTAAAAATAAACCAACATTCACACCTCATGTGGATACAGGCGATTTCGTAATCGTCATTAATGCAGAAAAAATCAAATTAACAGGTAACAAAGCAAGCGATAAAATTTATTACCGTCACTCAAACTTCCCAGGAGGATTGAAATCAGTCTCTGCTGGAGAATTACGTGCTAAAAATTCTCGTCGTTTGATCGAAACTTCTGTAAAAGGCATGCTTCCTAAAAACACTTTAGGCCGTAAACAAGGAATGAAACTTCATGTTTATGCTGGCGCTGAACACCCACATGCTGCACAACAACCAGAAGTATTGGACATCACAAACTTAATCTAATAGGAGGGAATTTCATTGGCACAAGCTCAATATATCGGCACTGGCCGTCGTAAAAATGCAGTAGCCCGCGTACGTTTAGTACCAGGTACTGGTAAAATTACTGTTAACAAAAAAGATGTTGAAGAATACATCCCACACGCAGACTTGCGTGAAGTAATCAACCAACCATTCGGCGTTACAGAAACTAAAGGTTCATACGATGTTTTTGTAAACGTAAATGGTGGTGGATACGCTGGACAATCAGGTGCAATCCGTCACGGTATCGCACGTGCATTGTTACAAGTTGATCCTGATTTCCGTTTAGCTCTTAAACGTGCTGGCTTACTTACTCGTGACGCACGTATGGTTGAACGTAAAAAACCAGGTCTTAAGAAAGCTCGTAAAGCTTCACAGTTTTCAAAACGTTAATCGTTGTTACATCAAGGGTTTCAGGACACTTTTCATTCATTTGGAAAGTGTCTTTTTTTGATTTGGTAACGAGTATAGTGACTAATGGCAATCGATTGGGATTAATTATGCCAACCATCAATTCTTATGTTCGAGGATATTCTTTAGCCCCGTTAGAAGTCGTTGAGAAGGTTTCAGAGCTTAGTGGAAGACCAGTCGGCTGGTTTTATTTTGGCGAAATAGAAGATTATATTTGAGATTATTTACTATTGCGAGGACAAGCCGCTCCATTAAAAGATTATCTCGATGTACCATTAAAAAAACCAGAATTTTTAACGGGTAGTTTTAAGAATCTGGGATGGGAAATTGATTTTGGCTATCCAATAGAAGGGGGCATTGATGATTGTTATGCAGAAATCCGCGTTAAGTTGTTACGAGTGCACATTCAAGAGTTGATATAAAGCTATCTTACAGAGCATACCGGTTTAGAAGGTGGTCAGAGAGAAGATGCCGTTATTTTTATTAGTTCAGAAATAATGGTTTACTATGAATCAACCAGAGATTTTGACTATGGAGATACGAAAAAAATTCTTTCTATGATAGAGGAGAGCTATGAAAGAACGCTAAAAGAGAAAGAGCTGTCCTTTGATGATACCAATCTAGTGGGGAAATTAATTAATATTCTTGCAGATGAAGATGAAACAGAAGAGCTTATTTCTAGCTTGTCTAAAGAACTAACGGGAAAACGCTTTTCGACTTTCTTTGGTGGGGATGAATTAATACAGGTATTCCAATCCCTAAGTCTGGAATTATTAAAACTCTATGCAGAGAAGACCGTGGATGATTATTATGATTGGTTTGAAGAATAGAAATAGATGTGTAACTAAATAACGCTAAAAAAAGTCAACAAAGTTTGGGGCACTGTTGACTTTTCTTATTGAATATACGCTTTACAACGTATATCCCTACCGTTTGCGGTAACAAACGAGTAGATCAGTATAAATATATAAGTCGTATCCTTTCAGTCTGGTACAGATAAAGTAAAACTAAATTCTAACTTTTGGTCTAGTTTTTAAATCTTTAATCTGTTTTATCAGTTTAGTTGTGCAAAGTAAAAAATCTTCATAGAATGTAGCAAAGAGATAAGAGTTTGCTACATTCTATGAGAATTTTTTTCTTGTTCAAAGGAGCTTTACTATTGGTAAAGAAACTATTTATTAAATACAGCATTTCTACCCACGAGTGAATCTGATCGAAAGTGTTGCTTAAAAGAAATAGGTCTTGACAAGAGATTGTTTTTATCGGCTGACTTTTTGTTATGATTAATTCTGTTCGCTTTTCTGTATCTATCTCCATTTTTGTCATTCAAGTTAAATTATTGAACAATATATAATATCTTTATTACAGATAAATATTAATATCTTTATTACAGATACCTATAATGAATATAGGTGATGCAGATGAAATACAAAAATATTCGTTCAATAAGAGAAGATAATGATGTGACACAACAGCAAATGGCAGAATTATTAAATATTTCTCAAAATACTTATTCTCAGTATGAAACTGGAAAAATTGAATGGACGGCCAGTACACTGATTAAGATAGCTGACTATTTTGATGTCAATGTGGATTATTTGTTGGATAGGACGAAAAAGAAAAAGTGTGATAGATAGCGATTAAATAATTGAAAAAAAAGAAAGTTTTTATTTTTGGGTATGCTGAATAATTTGGAATCAGCCGAATATATAAATCTTGTAACAGGTTAATTTCATGAATAACAGTCATCACTCAAAAAATAGCTAATGATGAAAATTAATATGCTCTATTTTAATAGTATCTATATAAATGTATTTAAAATTGAGTAATCTCTTTTGCTTAAAGAGGAGGCTAGGCGAAAATGGGTAAAAAGTTTGATGATGCATTAGAAAATTTTCTTGTAAACAATAATGTTCGTGATAGTGAAGAAGAATATGTAAGAAATTTTAAAAAAAAGTTTGGTTATTTTGTATCGCAAACGAAACTAAGTGATAAGACTAATGTAAGTAATTTTTTAATAGATGGAATAAATAACTATAGGTACTACTCTAGAGAAACTGTAGAACATATGTTTCGAAAATTTCATCATGACTTTTTATCTAGAGCAGTTAATATTCAGAAGACCATATTTTGTAATATTTCAAATGTAGAAGCACTAACAAAATATAACAGTTCAAATTTCTTTTTAAATAAGTATCTAGAAGTAAATTCTTTAGACAACAGTAAAGGGCTTGATATATATCAAGAATTACTTGCGAAACCTAAATCAAAAATGATAGAAAAGGTTGAAACTATAGTGTTCATTGACGATTTTTCAGGATCAGGAAACACTATAATTACCTATTTCCGAAAGTTGTTGCCATTTTTGGAAGATAAGAAAATAGTCATATACTGTATTCATATTATGGAAGAAGCAGAGCAGAATATATTAAGGTTTGTAAAAGAAAATGCAGGTTCAAATAAACTATATTTAAAATATAGTTGCAAAAGTACGAAGATATTAAATGGTTCTCTAGAGTTAAGAGAAGTAATTCGAAATTTTGAAAAAGAAGATGTTAATAGCTCTTTCCCTTTAGGTTATGATGAATCGGAAGCTCTAGTCACATTTTATAGAAATAGCCCCAATAATACTATTAGTAGTTATTGGAGTCATTTTGAAGGCTATTGGTCTGCATTATTTCCAAGAAAACAGGCAGAATTTGATTTCTTAAAACATCAGAATGACTTAAAGAATATTAAATATAATCTATCTGTTTTGAAAATAAAGAATTATGAAATCAAAGTTGTTGTAACATTGGTTTATTTGAATGAATTTAAAGCATCCTCGGAAAATTTTGAGTTAAGAAATATTTTAATGTATAATAGAAAACAGTTGCGGGTACATTATGATTATTTGATTCAAGATGGATGGATTAATATTGAAAAAAAATTGTCGACTAAAGCAATACAGTATCTTAAAAGTAATAACCTAAGTAGTTTATCTTTTAATGATTTAATCAAAGATCCAATGGATTCTTTTGCTAAATCTAAGGATGCGTTGACATTAGATGATGATTATTTTTCTTCTTAAAATTTGTTAGAGTGTCTGAAAAGCGAGTCGCTTTTCTAAGAAATTAAGTTCCTAAATAGCAAAACATGCTTGAACAAATTGCGTCCAAGCATGCTTCGCTAAAGCTCAGACAGTAATTTGATTATTTCCGAAGGTCTCAATAATAAATTACCGTTTTGAAAAACTCAAGAAATATTAGTTAACTAGTAGCGAATTCAGTTGAGGAGAAAATATGAGTTCTGATAAAAATCCATTATCATTAAAAGAAGAATGGTCAGCAGAAGACATTAAGAAGTATTCATCAATGTTGAAAAGAAATAATGTACCTGTGATATTTGATACAGAACATTTTAGAAGGTTGCTTGGGTTAGAAAAAACAGATTTTTATAATATTTTATTTAAATTGGAATATCAATATCATGAAGTAGAGATTCCTAAAAAAAAGCAAGGAGAAGTGAGAACACTCTTTTTGCCATCCATAAAATTAAAATATATGCAGAGATGGATTTTGGATAACATTTTATACTCACAAGAGTGCAATAATGAAATTACTGGATTTGTGCCAAATAAATCTATTGTTGATAATGCAAAACCCCACATCGGACAGAAATATATATTGAAATTAGATATTCAAGACTTTTTTCCGTCGATTAGTAAAATCCGTGTATTTTTAATGTTCAAACATTTTGGATATACAAATGATTTATCTAATACTTTAAGTAATATTTGCATATACAAAAATGAATTACCTCAAGGAGCTCCTAGCAGTCCGTATATAGCCAATCTAGTATGTAGAAAAATGGATAGTAGATTTTTGGGGTTGTGTAAAAAAAACAATTTAAAATACACTAGATATGCCGATGATATTACTATATCTGGTGGAAGAACCGTCTATAAATACAAACAGTTTTTTATTAATATAGTAACTGATGAGAAATTTTTAGTTAATGAAAAGAAAGTTAAGTTATTAAAAAAAGGTGATAGAAAACAAGTTACAGGTATAGTAATTAATGAAAAATTGTCGGTTCCTAAAAATATTATTCGAGATTTAAGAAGAGATATTTATTATATTAATAAGTATGGGCTAAATTCTCATATGAAAAGGACCGGAAACATTGCAAGCTCAAATTATAAGGCCCATTTATTTGGGAAAGCTAAATATATTTACATGGTTGATAGAGAGAAGGGTGCGTTATATTTAGAACAGCTAAATGCTGTTGATTGGGAAACTTAAGTAATAGTTGTAAGTAAGAGTACTATATTCTGATATGCAATTAAATTATTTTTGTTATTAATATTGTTAACGAGTATCTAAAATTCAATAGAATTTAGTAAAACTATTTTCCTTAAAAGTTTGCTGTAAATCCCGCTGTTAAAGCGTTTTTCAGCTCTATAAAATTCAGGAATAGCCATCCTGGTCTTAAGAAAGTTTGTAAATTTTCACAGTTTTCAAAGCGTTAATAGTTATTATATCAACGATTTAAAGCACTTTCCAAGTATTTGGAAGGTGCTTTTTTGGATTACGTGACGTGACCGAAACGAAAAAAGATTGGATAAGCATTATAAATTTTTTGTTTCGCATACTAGATTATTGTTATCCATAAATAATATTGATAGCCTTTCAATAAAATGTTATAATATAAGTATAAAACACTATTAGACTGGAGAGGGAAAATGCCTAGAATATATAAATCTGTAAGAATTGCATATGAAACTAAAAAATGGTTGAATGATATTATTTCAAAATATGAAGAACAACTAAAAAAGGATAAAGATAAGTTGATTATAGAGTATGAAGATAAACTCAGAGCATCTGAGGAATTCAAAAATTATTCTCCTACATTGTTAATTTCTGTTTCTAGTGGAAGTATTGTTGAAGCTGCCTATCATTATAGTAAGTCTTTAAAATTGACTCCTTCTGATTGGTTAAAAATATCAGAAGAAGCAAAAAAAACAGCAAAAGAAGAACTTAAAAAACAAGGGATTCTTGATGTCGGTAGCATCACGCCAAGATTTTTAATTGGTACTGATATTCTTGAAAATTTAGAGAAAATGCAATGGGAACTTAAACCAGATACTATGCAACGAAACTTACAGTTGAACTATATATTAAAACTCGTTATTTATTGTTATTACAAACATGTATGTAAAAAAGATGAGTAATTGTCTTTTTTGAGATGAATGAATAATTGTATATTACTCTTTTGTTTTTCATAAGTTTTAATTGGTTAATATATTTTATTGAAAAGTATATTTAAATTCAGATGATCATTAAGGAGTGCGGACTAGTATAGCTAAATGCACATAAAAAAGCACACCTATGATTCTAAATGCAATACTATAAAAAGGAGGATTCAAACAATGAATAGTATGACATTCCAATCATATTCACTGCAGATTCAAAGGGAAGTTGAAAAAATGAATACCATTTTTAATACAATTGAAAAGCGTAAATATGCGGCGGAAAAAGCAAGACTTAAATTATCAAATAGGACTAAATCTGATTGTTATAGCGAAGCATATGCATATTTGATTAAATCTATAGGTTTAACTACACGTATTCAGGATGAATACACACAAAAGCTGGTTGTCTTTTACTTTTATGCTCAACAAGTTTACTTTGATAATAACTCTATGCTAGATGATTTCGTTAATAATAATGGTAGATTATCAAATCCTTTTGATAGTTATCATTAGTTGTTTTTAAATGTAGATGAAATCTCCCAACTGTTACATTATAAAGATAGGCATTGCTAAGTGAGAAATCTTCCATATTATGGTTAATCATCATAACGATTGCTATATAAAAGAGTCCAAAATTAACTGGGAGAACAAAAAAACATAAGAACTTTCAGATAGAATTTTAAAATCTACGTAAGAAGATTCATAATTAATTTGAGAAGTTTTTTGATATGAAAGATATCTGAGCAAAACTTTCTTCACGTATTACATTGTTTAGATTAATGTGATGGAAATACAATTAATAAATTGTGACTAAATTACTCATTATGGATAATAGGCATATAGATAATATATTAAATTATAAAGAGGTTTGTTGAGAAAATTATATATTGTTCTGATTGAAATCAATAATTTTATAGAGTTCCAATTATAGCTTTCTCTATTATTATGCTTTTATTCAAAAGTATTACGAATTTTGAAATAAATTAGTGTAAGTAATTATATTAATAACTCGTGTTATAAAATACTTGATTATGATTTACATTAATAACAATGACTTTATAAATATTAAACATCTATAATCTTAGTATTAAAAACGATACAAAAATGATAAAACATCGATATGACCACAAATGATTAAGAAAATGATATGATATAGTACTGACTTTCCCAAACATTTGATATAGGAAATGAATTGATTAATATTGGGACAGAACAAAATTAGTGTAAAATTTATTATAAAAATAATTATTTGGAGAATTACGATAAAATAAAACATAATTATTTTACGGTAATTGGAGGGATTTTTAATGCTGTTAAAAAATGATATTGTTTTTAGTAGCGACATTGGAATTACAGATAGTGAGTTTATTAAGCTTTTATCAAATTCAGAACATATACTGAAAAATATAAAAGACAGAAAAAATTTGCATGAGAGAGACAGTTTAGATCGATTGATTAATATCCTAATAGGGGAGATTGCTGAATATTCCGTAATCAAATGGTTAAATAAAAAGGATAAATATGCTAAATCAGCAATAGTGAAAGATTCAGGTATGCCTGACTCTGGATATGATATTATTTTAAAAAGCAAAGATAACAGGAATCTTAAATGTTCTGTAAAATCTTCTATATCAGCAATGAAAAAACCGGATGATATATTAACCAATTTCAAAATAGCTACTACGAAGGATGAATTAACTGATGTAAATATTCAAGTATATTTTTGGTATGATCTGTATAACCAGCCTAGAATAACAGTACCTACAATCAATAACATGGGGATTATTAGCTGGTGTGGTAAGAATGATATTGATTGTTTTAAATCGTACAAGGGAGAAGAACGTGAAGCTCCGCAGAAAAAATTAAATGAAATGAGAAGTATGGAAAGTTTATTAGAATACTTATCATAAAAATAGGAGGATAAAATGCCTGAAACAGTCTTATTGAAAGAAACTCAACTAGTACTATCTAAATTTCATCAGTACTGGGATAATGAGGTTCTGTTAAAAAATAAAGTAGTGGAAGATCTAAGAAGTTACAATTCTGATTTAATTACTGCATTATTAACAAATAAAAAAATTAGAGAGCAATTTGAAATAAATATTAATGGAACAAGTATATTTAAAATTGAAGAATTTATTCAATTGTTTACCTACAAAGATTTTTGGGAGGATAGTTATACTAAATTCTCAAACAAAATTGGCTTAACTGCTCAAGGGAAATATTTAGATTATGATTCAGATATTGTTTTAGATTTTCCTTTCAAAGATTGTATTTTAGAAGGTGGTATGACTAAAGAAGATCTAGGCAAGAAAGAAGTTTATTATAATAAAGTTATAGCACGTGATGAGGTTGATACTTTACTATCGCCAAAAGTTTTCACAAACACGAGAAAATACACAAAAGATGGTGAAGAAGAAGTATCAAAGATTACAGCAACTGACAACCTTATCATTAAAGGAAATAATTTACTGGCTTTACATTCTTTAAAGAAAAAATATGCAGGAAAAGTAAAGCTTGTCTATATTGATGTCCCGTATTATTTTAAGAAAAAAATATCAGAAGATTCATTTAAATATAATTCTAATTTTAGAATGTCTAGTTGGTTAGTTTTTTTAAAAAATAGATTAGAAGTCGCAAAAGAATTATTATCTGAAAAAGGTTCTATATGGATAAATATCAGTGAAGATGGCATGCATTATCTAAAAGTAATGGCAGATGAAATTTTCGGGAAAGAAAAATTTGTGGGTACCCTTCCAAGAAAAATACGAGATGGTAAATCTGATGTCCCTTTTAATTTTTCACAAGATTTTGACTGGATACTTATATATACAAAGGGTACTGAATCTGATACTATTGTAGGTCGCTCTGTGGAAAGACAATATATTGAGACTGGGGATTTCCCTAATAGACCATGGAGAAAAGCAGATTTAACAAAACAAACAACCGTAAAGGAACGTCCGAACTCTGACTTTACAATGATTAATCCTAGAACTGGCAAAGAATATCCTGTGAATCCAAATAGAAGTTGGGCAGTGTCTAAAGAAACTTTTACTGAATGGTATGAAAAAGGAGGAATAGGTTTTCCAGATGATTATGATTTCATGAGTGGAAATACTCCATTTAGACGTATTTTTAAAGATGAAGATGAACAAAAAAACAGACCATCATCAGTAATAAGTGATTTTTTGATAAAAGATTTTATTACAACATTATTAAGTAATGCTAAAAACAAAAAAGGTAACGAGGAAATAGACACACTCTTTAGTAGAGATAGTTTTAATTATGCTAAACCAGAGATATTGATTGAAAAAATCTTAGAAGTTTCTACTAATGAACAAGATTTGGTTTTAGATTTCTTCATGGGATCAGCTACTACTCAAGCAGTTGCAATGAAAATGAATAGACAATTTATAGGAATTGAACAAATGGATTACATTAATACAGTATCTGTTCCTCGCCTAATAAAAGTAATGCAAGGTGAGAGTGGGGGTATCTCAAAAAATGTTGGCTGGCAAGGTGGAGGAAGTTTCATTTATACTGAATTAATGGATTTAAATAATATCTTTATTAAAGATATTCAAAAAGCTGAAACTACTTCAGAAATATTTGAAGTACTAAAATCAGTGAAAAAATATGCAAATTTAAATTATTTATTAGAATTAGAGAAGTTATCAAATAAATCTATTATTATTGATGAAAATACTAAGGAGAGACTATCTTTTAAGGACTTAGGCCTAGAAAAGCAAAAAAAATTATTAATAGATCTCATGGATATTAATCAATTATATGTCAATTATTCTGAAATAGATGATCAAGAATATAACGTGTCAATAAGAGATAAAGCATTTAACTTTAGTTTTTATGAGGATGGTGTTAGTTGATGCCGAGAGAAAAACTGTTTGAATGGCTATCTGGAAACAAGAATAAAAAAAACCAAGTTACAGATGGAATGTTGAATAATATTTTTTATAGTAAGAAAGAAATACCGTCCTATATTCAAAGTAATTTAAGCGATATTTTAAGACCCTATCAAAAAAGAGCATTAGAATCTTTAGAGTTTATGTTAAATGAAGAAAATGCTAGTGTAATTACCTCTTCAGGCTACCAAAACAAACAACTATTATTTAATATGGCAACAGGTTCAGGTAAAACCATGGTAATGGCAAGTATTATTCTATATATGTATCAGGAATTCGAATATCAAAACTTTTTATTTTTTGTCAATACAGATGCGATTGTTTCTAAAACAAAAGAAAATCTCTTAAATCCTAAATCCTCCAAGTATCTTTTTTCAAGAGATGGCATTGTGATTAATGGGAATAGTATTGAGATAGAGCAAGTTAGAGATTTTCCAATAAATCCTAGTGAAAATACAATATATTTGAAATTAACGACCATACAAGGGTTACACGAAGAATTAAACAATCCTAGAGAGAATGCTATTACTTATAATAGTTTGAAACAAAATAAAGTAATTATGTTAGGCGATGAAGCGCACCATTTCAATGCTGATACTAAGAAAAAAAAATTGTCTAAAGATGAGGTGAAAGCTTTATCATGGGAGAAAACTATTGAGAATATTCTCTATCTACGCAACGATAGAGGACAGTTTGTTAATAATAAACTGTTCGAATTTACAGCAACTCTTGATATGGGTAATCCAACTATTAAAGAAAAATATTTGGATAAAATAATTTTCTCTTATGATCTGAAACAATTTATGCAAGATAAGTACTCAAAAAACGTGGTGAGATTGCAAGCTACAGAAACAGATGATATTAAAATGATGGATGCTTTACTTATGAGCCAGTATCGTAAGCTTATTGCGAAAGATAATGGCATTTATTTGAAACCGATTGTTATGTTTAAATCTAATACGATAAAAGTATCCAATAACAAGGAGTCCGAATTTAAAGCTTTAGTTGAAAATCTATCCAAAAATAATTTGTTAGAGCATATAAAAAGAAGACTTTTGTCAGTTTCAGGTAATTCTATCTTATATACTATGTATAGCTATTATCTAGAAAAAGAAAATAAAGAAATTAATCAATTGATTGTTGAAATAAAAGAAGATTTCCACTATTTGAATATTTTGAATGCTAATGGTAAGGAATTATTAAGTGTCAGTAACGCTACATTATTAAATACCTTAGAAGAACCCAATAACCCGGTACGTGTGATTTTCGCTGTAGCTAAACTAAATGAAGGTTGGGATGTTCTAAACCTATACGATATTGTACGAGTAGGTGAAGGGGCAGCATCTACAAAAAGTGCAACTGATAGTGAAGCCCAATTAATTGGACGTGGAGCCAGATACTATCCGTTCATTTATCAGAATGATAAATCCTACAGAAGACGATTTGATAAACAAACAAATTCATTAGCTATCTTGGAAACACTTCATTATCATACAACTAATGAATCTGCATATTTAAAAAACTTGGAGCAGTCATTAGATGCAATTAATTTAGATAGTGATATTGATGGAACTCAAAAGGTGCTAGAAGCTAAATTAAAAACATCCTTTGTCAAAAATGAGGTTTTTAAATTCGGGAAGCTATATGAAAATGAAACAACTGAAACTACAGCAGAAGACTATTCTTCACTTTCAGCTTATGGTATAGATGGTATTTGGGAAATAGACTATATTTCAAGAGTAGCTGAAAAAAATTTATTAAACAATCAAACTGACCAACTATTAAGCAATAGGATCAGCTATTTAATGCCATTAGATAAAACGATAGTCAGAAAAGCAATGCAAAGAAATAAGTTTTTTCATTTCAACCGTTTAAAAGAATACGCACCTATTCTTACAGGGAAAGTGGATTTTTTGGAGGATGAGAATTTTTTAGGTAATAGAAACATTAGAGTTTTTTTGCCTAGCCATATGTCTCCCAACGAACTAACAAGAAAAGATATGCTTGTTATTACTGAAAAATATCTTTTATATATAGAAAGTAAAATGCGAAGAAATTATAAAAAGGTTCATGGGTTAAGAACCTTCAAACCTGTCCCAATAAGAGAGCGAATCAAAGACTATGCAATTTTAACAACTGAGAAAGATCTTTTTCACAATGAGGTTAGTCAACGTATTGTGGATAAATCTACTACTAACTTCAAATGGTACGTGTATGATAAAGCAGTTATGAACCACTTAGAATATGACTTGCTAGTGCTAATAGATAGTCTTTATTCAACAATCCAAGAAAAATATCCAACAGTATTTCTTATAAGAAATGACGATAGAAGCACAAGATTAACAATTAGGGAATTTGATAGTGTAAGAGGCTTTATGCCAGATTTCGTTCTTTATCTGCAAAATGAAGAACATATTCTTCAAGTTTACATTGAACCAAAAGGAAAACATTTAGTTCAAACAGATTTATGGAAACAAAACTTACTTGAAGAAATACAAATTGGAGAAGGGATATCCATAATTGGAGAAGATGAGAATGTAAAGTTATCAGGAGTGAAGTTTTTTAATCATTCTCAAAGGGATGAATTTATCGAAGATTTATCAAACGTAATTAATGACGGTAATAGCTTAGAAAAAAAATTATAAAATTGTTGCTTATGAAGGTAACAGCTAGTATAATAAGCACCGAGTGATACTTATATAAGTATCACTCGGTGCTTATTATTTATTTTTAGTAGATCGATAGCAATTCTAATTGAGATTCAATTGTTTTTACATGTTTGAGATAATCGGATTTAATAATTTACTAACAAAATAGATTAACTCAAAAAGCGATTATTATATTGAGGTGTTTATGAAATTTTATTTGTCCTCAATCGTCAAAATATCACGAATGTCATCTATATTTAAAGCCTCAGCTATTCGCTCGATATATTCAATATTGATACGCTGCCGTTTTCCGCTGGATAGTTCACTTAGCCGTGCAATATCTATATCAGCTCGCCTTGAAAGCTCCCTTAAAGAAATATTATGTTTTTTTACAAGCTCCTGAATATGAATTACTAATACCTTTTCCTTATACACAAGAATCACTCCTTTTATTGATGCTTATATAAGTATCGTAAAATAAAATACTTTCCATTGTGTTACTCATTAAGCAATCAATAGACAGCTTTTTTATTTATATTTTTAAAAGTAAAAATACTTTTAGCAAAAATTGTAAGAGAGATTTTAAGTATTTTATCAAATAGAAATCATAAGAAGAGAGGAGAGTAATCACAATTAGAAAGAAATTGTCTTAGTTTCGTAGATGCAACAAGATATTATCTATATATTTTAAGGAGGAAGCTATGTTTCAAGAAAAAATATTCAATCCAGCAATACTACATGAAAACCGCTTGTCGCCTCGAACCAGTTTTTTTAGTTATGAAACGGTCGCAACAGCTATGCAAGGGGATCCACAGGCATCTTTTGGGTATCAGTCATTAAATGGTCTGTGGGATTTTTATTTGGGTGAGGCAGAAAATCAAATTGTGTATGAACAAAAAATTGAGGTACCTGCTCATTGGCAGTTTCAAGGGCATGGAAAACCAATCTACACAAATGTCCAGTATCCTTTTCCAATTGATCCGCCATTTGTTGCGATGGAGAATCCAACCGCCTTTTATCGAAAAGCATTTATTGTGGAGGACATTGATCTTGAGCATGTGCTTCACTTTGAAGGTGTGGAATCGGTGTTTGAAGTGCATGTCAATGATCAGTATGTCGGCTATAGCACCGGCAGTCGCTTGGTCTCTGAGTTTGATATCACACCCTATCTTCAAAAGGGCAAAAATGTGCTTAGTGTAAAGGTGAAGCAATGGAGCGCGATGAGCTATGTCGAGGATCAAGATATGTGGTGGCTTGGCGGAATTTTTAGAGAAGTCTACTTGTTTTCCCGTAAGCCGCAGTCGATCCAAAATGTAACGATCCAAGCAGATTTATGCAATCAATACAAAGATGGCATCTTGGAAGTTTCGCTTTTCTTTAACCCTACAATACCAGAGCAGTTAGGACGTACGATAGAAATCGAATTGCTAGATCAAGAAAATGTAACCGTTTTAAAGAAAACTGAGAAACGCCAAGGAGGAACAAAAGCGGATTGGACGATTTCCGCAACCATTGAAGAGATAATTCCTTGGAACGCAGAAGAACCGTATCTATACCATCTGTTGGTGAAACAGTATCAAGGCGAGGAACTGTTGGAGGTCATTCCGTTCCAAGTCGGCTTTAGACAGATTTCCATAGTTGACGGTATTTTCCAAATCAATGGAAAACGGGTGGTTCTGAAGGGTGTCAATCGCCATGAGTGGCATTGTGAGTCTGGTAGAAGTCTGACGGTTGAGATGATGGAACAAGATGTGCAGATGATGAAAGCATTCAATATCAATGCTGTACGGTGTTCTCATTACCCAGCAGACACAAAGTTTTATCACCTGTGTGATCGTTATGGGCTGTACGTCATTGACGAAGCAGACATTGAAACCCATGGGATGGATATCACCCAAAGGATCAATGAACTGAGCAGTAGTGAGGAATGGTTGCCGACGTATTTAGACCGAGCAAAAAGAATGGTCGAAAAAAATAGAAACCATCCTTCGATCATTTTCTGGTCGTTAGGAAATGAGTCTGGCTATGGGGAAAACCATTTGAAGATGGCGCAGCTGATCAAGGAATTAGATCCCAGTCGTCTGGTTCATTATGAAGGAGAAGCACGGCACTTGAAATCCTTGGGAGAATGGCAAGCGTGCCAAGCGTCTGATGTCATTTCGACTATGTATACATCTGTTGGCGAAATGACAGAACAGGGGGAACGTTCACTAACACAACCGCATATTTTATGTGAATATGGTCATGCGATGGGCAATGGCCCCGGCGGGTTGAGCGAATATCTGGAATTGTTTTATCGCTATCCTCGGTTGCAAGGCGGCTTTATTTGGGAGTGGATCGATCATGGTATCAAGAGCATAGACCGCTTTTCTGGTGAAACGTACTACAAGTATGGCGGTGATTTCGCAGAAGAAATCCATGATGGCAACTTTGTGATTGATGGGTTGCTATTTCCAGATCGTACGCCATCGCCAGCATTGTTCGAGTATAAGAAAGTGATTCAGCCTGTCAAAATCACCTTCCAGCTCTCAGAACAGACCTGTCGTATCACTAGCCGTTTCGACTTTCGAAATTTAGCGTCTTTACAGCCAGTCCTGCAAATCAAGGAAGACGATCAGGTGATTTTCTTACAAGAGCTGCCCAGAATCAATCTCCTGCCTCAGGAAGAAACAACCATTTCCCTGCCAGAAGAAGCTACGCTGAGCTTAGCAGGAAGAGCACAAGCAGTGGTCACGCTGTTTTTCTTTGAAGAAAGTGCCCCAGATTTTTCTTTAGAACACGCAGTTGCTTGGGAGCAAGCCGTCATTGATCAACCAATAAAAAGCGTACAAATACCTAAAGCGGATGCCTTTCACTGTTCAGAAACGGCCGATGAACTGAGGATTACTTTGGCTGAGCAGACCTATATTTTTCATAAGAAAACAGGTACCTTGAGCCAGTGGCTCATCGAAGGGCAAGCATTGCTTACTGAACCGCTTGAAATGAACTTTTGGCGGGCACCGACTGACAACGACTTGTTAGGCAGTGAAGAGTTTGGTTCGGCAAGCATCGCCAAGGAATGGGAAGCGTTTCGCATTCGCTACTTAAAGGAGCGTGTGCTCGCGTTTACCTATGAACAGCGCCCAGATGAAATAAAAGTCGAGATTCGCCGCAACAGCATGCCTATTTCCCTCGACTGGGGAATTGAATTGTCCTTTACGTATTGTCTTTCATTGGTAGGCGACATCCGTGTAGCAGTCAAAGGAACCCCGTTTGGCAATGGGCCGAAAACTCTACCGCGAATCGGTGTGCAGCTGATGATCAACAAAGAACATCAGAACGTGCAGTGGCTGGGACTTGGGCCGCATGAAACCTATCCTGATAGTTGCCAAAGCGGGTTTTTCGATTGGTGGGAAAGAACCGTTCCAGAGATGCACACGCCGTATGTGCGGCCGCAAGAAAATGGCAACCACATGAAGACCAAATTCTTCCGTTTGTCTAAGCCTTCTGGAGGTGGACTGACTATTTCCAGCAAATCGCTGAATTTTAGTGTGCATCACTACACTCAGAACAATTTGGAACAAGCGACCCATACCAATCAATTAGAAACCAGCGACGCTGTTGCCGTCAACATTGACTATGGGGTGCAAGGATTAGGAAGTGCCAGTTGCGGTCCCGGTATTTTACCGAAGTATTTATTGCAAAATCAGGCATTTGCCTTTGATTTTCAGATGAACTATCAAAAAGAAGTGGAAGGAGCAAAACAATGAAAAAAATAGCTTTATGTATGGCAATGATAGGACTAGGAGGCTTAGCTGCTTGTGGGAATGGCAGCGATACGCCAGAGCGTGAGGGGGGCGATCAAAACGGCGCAGAGGAAATCACCATTTGGGCGTGGGACCCAAAATTCAATATCGCAGCCTTTGAGTTGGCGGAATCGTATCATCAAGAAGAAAATCCTGATTTCAAAATCAATGTCACTGAGATTTCCCAACAAGACAGCGTACAAAAAATGAATACCATCTTTAGTTCAGGCAGTACCCAAGGATTGCCTAATATCGTCTTGATTGAAGATTTTCGCGCTCGTAATTTTTTAGAAGTGTTTCCAGAGTATTTCGTTCCATTGACTGAGTATATAAATGTTGACGAGTTTATGGATTACAAAATCGAGGTGTCTTCGATCGATGGCGAGCAGTATGGGATGCCGTTTGATTCAGGGGTAGCGGGCGTTTACTTGCGAAAATCGATCATTGAAGAAGCGGGCTTGGAACTGTCAGATTTCACCAATATCACTTGGCAAACCTTTAATGAATTGGGGATCCGTGTGAAAGAAGCAACTGGCAAACCATTGCTGTCCATCGATATGAATGATCTAGGACATTTGCGAATGATGATGCATTCCAGTGGTTATTGGTATACCGCAGAGGATGGTGAAACGCCGTTTATTGACGGCAATCCTTCTTTGAAACAAGGGCTTGAAGATTTGAAAATGCTGCTTGATTCAGGAGTAATGACAACGCACAATGGCTGGGACCAAATGCTGGCAGGTTTTAACAGCGGCGAAGTAGCAGGCGTTTTACAAGGCAACTGGATCACGCCATCGGTGAAAGCAGAAGAAAGCCAAAGTGGCGATTGGGCAGTCGTTCCAGTGCCCAAGCAAGAATCGATCGAAGGTTCTGTCAATGCGACCAATCTCGGAGGCTCGTCAATTTATGTGTTAGACATTGATGGGAAAGAAGAAGCCCTGAGCTATATTGCTGACGTATTCGGCAAAAATATTGCCTTTTACGAAGAGCTGATTCAAACCGTTGGAGCAATCGGTTCTTACGTTCCTGCTTCACAAGGAGATGCGTATCATGCACCAGATCCTTTCTTTGATGATCAGGCTATCTATCAAGATTTCATGAACTGGGCAAATGAAATTCCTTCGGTAAACTTTGGGAAAAACACTTATGCGTTGGAAGACATCATGAATCAAGGCTTTTTGGACTATGTCAATGGAGCAGATTTGGACGAAGTCTTAAAAAACACGCAAATGATTGCTGACAATCAATTGAATTAACACGGACTGAGGGGCATGTACGATGAAAAATAAATTATTTTATAAAAAAGGAGTGATCACGGGGTGGCTGTTTATTGCTATCCCGACACTCTTAATCTTCTTTTTCTCTTTTTATCCAATGATCCAAGCATTTCTATTATCCTTACAATCAGGAAGCGGCACCGGGCTGACCTTTAGCGGACTAGCGAATTATCGGCGGCTGTTTTCGGATCAAACCTTTTTGACAGCCACGAAAAATACCTTGATCTTTTTGGGCTTTCAAGTGCCTGTCATGGTCTTGTTGGCCATGTTCTTTTCCGTCCAGCTCAATCAGAAAACCCTAAAGCTGAAAGGCCTGTTTCGGACGATCATTTTTTTGCCAGCAGTGACTTCATTAGTCGCATACTCCATGGTCTTTAAATCACTGTTTGCAACAAATGGCGTGGTGAACGCCCTTTTAGTGAGACTGTCGATTGTCTCTGAGCCAATCGCCTTTTTCTCCAGTCCCTTTTGGGCAAAAGTCATTATCATTTTAGCCATCACTTGGCGCTGGACCGGCTACAATATGATTTTCTTTCTATCGGCTTTGCAAAACATTGACCCAGCAATTTATGAAGCTGCTAGAATCGATGGCGCTTCTCCGACCAAACAATTTTTTAAAATCACCGTCCCTTTGCTGAAGCCAGTCATTTTGTTTTCAGCTGTGACGTCAACGATTGGGACACTACAGTTATTTGATGAACCGATGAACTTGACCCAAGGGGGGCCAGGAAACGCCACATCGACGATTTCCCAATATATTTATAATCTTTCTTTTCGCTATACACCAGATTTTGGCTACGCCTCTGCAGTTTCCTATGCCATTGTCGTCATGGTCATCTTCTTTTCCATGATCCAATTTAAGATCGGAGGAGAGGAAAAATGAAAAAAGTAGGCACGTATGTATTTTTGGGTGTTTTTACCATTCTGTTTGCCTTTCCCTTTTATTTCATGTTAGTGAGTATCACCAATCCTACCGTAAATATCATGCAAGGCAAACTATTGCCAAGTACCCATTTGCTAGAAAACTGGCGTAACCTAGTCGCAACCTATGACTTGAAACAAGTATTCTTTAATAGTGCAAGGATTGCGTTGCTACAGACGATATTATCTGTGACGATCGCTTCGTTGGCAGGCTACGGATTTGAGATCTATCAAAGCCGATTAAAAAATATGCTTTTTAATATGTTGCTCTTGTCGATGATGTTGCCTTTTGCCGCCACCATGATTCCGCTGTTTCGAATGTTCGGCAGCTTTTCAACGACGATTCCTTTTATTGGACTCGATACAGTAGCTTCAGTCATTTTGCCAACATTATCGACCGCATTTCTGATTTTCTTTTTCAGACAAAACACAAAAATGTTTTCCAAGTCACTGCTTGAAGCTGGGCGAATGGATGGCCTTTCGGAGCTAGGCTTGTTTTTCCGAATATACATGCCAACCATGAAAACAACTTATGCGGCAGCTGCCATCATTACCTTCATCAATAGTTGGAACAGCTACCTGTGGCCGTTGATCACCCTTCAATCACCAGAAAAGCAAACCTTTCCTTTGATGATTTCTGCCATCGGCGCCGCCAATAATCCAGATTATGGCTTAATGATGTTAGCAATCGTGATCGCAACTCTGCCAACAATGGTGGTCTTCTTCTCGCTGCAAAAGTACTTTGTGGCTGGGATGTTGGGATCGGTGAAGTAGGGAGAAGCTATATGCGAGAAAATACTAGCTCATCGTTAGAAAATTTGATTCCATAAAAGAAGAGCCGTATATTGATTTGGAGTAAATTCACAATTTTTGTGAGTTTACTCTTTTTTCGCTAATTTCTTTCAGTTGACGGATGAAAAGTGAATACTCCTAATTCCTGCATTTTTTTTTAATCCTGATTGGCGACCTTAGTTTTCCGAGATTCCCCTAAAAAGCTCATCTAACAGCTCCTAACCTTATATACATTTACATATCTAACTCTTATCTTTTCGCTTTTAGTTAGTTAAAAAGCAAAAAAATAAATGTGAATCCGAGCTATTTTTAAATAATTAACCAGATAATCTTCCGATTGGAACGGTTAAATAGTGAATGATTGGTAGAAAAGAGATTAGAGGATGCGAGTTGTGATAAGTAAACTCATAAAAGAAGAATGCTAGAAAAGTAGAGAAAAATAGGATTAATGAAATAATCGAGATCCATATTTTTTAACAATTTTCGAAAACCATAAATGAATTGAAGGAAGCTTAGTGTGGGTGAAAGAATAATTACAAAAAAATATTGACTTAAAAAAATGGCTATGGTAATCTATAAACGAAAATAGTGGGAACGTTTCCAAAACGCATCTTCGTTAAATTTTTATTTTTTTAAACGAAAATGGAAACGTTTCTAAAATGTATTGGGAGGAGATTGAATTGGAAAAGACATTGGGACCAGGTGGTGAGATAAGGGCGGTACAACGGGATAAAAAAAATATCTCGAAGTGGGAAAAATTAAAGAAACAGTTGCGGCGTGATAAGTGGATGTACTTGTTGCTCTTACCAGGTATCATCATGACGTTTATCTTTAAGTATGTGCCAATGTACGGTGCTGTGATTGCATTTAAAGACTATAATCCTATGCTAGGAATTTTGGAAAGTCCTTGGGTAGGACTAGATCACTTTAGGGAATTTATCAGTTCACCAAATTTTACGCTTTTGCTGAGCAACACATTAAAAATTAGCATTTATGGTTTATTGTTAGGTTTTTTTCCACCAATTATTTTAGCACTGAGCTTGAATCAAATTATCAATAAAAAAATAAAACAGAAAATCCAGTTGATTCTATATGCGCCGAATTTTATCTCAGTAGTTATTATCGTGGGGATGCTGTTTTTGTTCCTATCCGCAAATGGACCTATTAATGGGTTAGTAGAAAAGGTTACGGGGCAACCAATTATGTTCATGTCTAATCCAGCTTATTTCAGAACGATTTATATTTTATCGGGAATTTGGCAAGGAATCGGCTGGTCATCCATTCTTTACACCGCGACGCTGGCGGGAGTCAGTACCGATTTATATGAGGCAGCAAATATCGATGGGGCAAATATTTTACAAAAGATTTGGCATATCGATTTGCCTGCATTGAGGCCTGTGATGGTGATCAGCTTCATCTTGGCCGCCGGCGGTATTATGAATGTAGGATATGAAAAAGCCTACTTGATGCAAACTTCAATGAACATCCCTGCCTCAGAAATCATTTCCACTTATGTATACAAAGTCGGCTTGCAATCAGGTGATTATGCCTACTCTGCTGCTGTTGGTCTGTTCAATATGATTATTAATGTCGTTTTATTACTGATTGTCAACAATATAACCAAGCGGCTAAACGATGGTCAAGGCTTGTAATGAAAGGAGAAAATTATGAATAGTGCTTTATCAAAAATCGACCGTCAAATCTTATGGTTGAATCGAGTGATTGTAACTTTTTTAGTCGTCATCACCATTGTTCCGCTGATTTATGTACTGGTAGCTTCTTTTATGGACCCAGCTACTTTGATCAATAAAGGTATAAGCTTCAATCCGAAAGATTGGACAATACAAGGATATCAACGGGTATTTGCAGATGATTCCATTTTACGCGGTTTTGTAAATTCGTTGTTTTACTCTTTTAGCTTCAGTTTATTGACTGTATTTATTACGATGATCACTGCGTATCCTTTATCTCGACCTAACTTGGCTGGGAAAAAGATTATTATGACTTTTTTTGTCATTACAATGTTCGTTGGTGGCGGCTTGATACCTACCTATTTATTGGTAAAGAACTTGGGCATGTTAGATAGTGTATGGGCGATTATCATACCAGGTGCTATAAATGTGTGGAATATTATCTTAGCGCGTACCTATTTTAGTGCTTTGCCAAAAGAACTTTCTGAAGCTGCTACTATCGATGGCGCCAATGACTTGCAAATACTGTTCAAAGTCATGCTTCCATTAGCTAAACCAATTATGTTCGTATTGTTTTTATATGCCTTTGTTGGGCAATGGAACTCATATTTTGATGCCATGATCTATATCAAAGATCCCGACTTACAGCCGTTGCAACTCGTATTAAGAAATATTTTGATCCAAAACCAACCCTCACAAGACATGGTGGGAGCCAATACAGCCATGGCAGAAATGAAACAAATTGCTGAGTTGATCAAATACGCAACGATTGTCATTTCTAGTCTGCCATTAATCATAATGTATCCTTTCTTCCAAAAATATTTTGATAAAGGTGTTTTAGTTGGTTCTGTTAAAGGATAAGTATTGTTCACTATTTGTATGAATAAAAATTATAAAGGAGATTTTAAGATGAAAGCAAAATGGATGCTGCCAATCGTTTTTACTTCCGTACTAATTTTGGGGGCTTGTGGAGGCTCAAAAGAAAAGAGTACATCAAGCCCTGATTATGAACTAGAAAATGTCTCTTTTCCATTGAAAGAAAAAGTATCTTTAAAAATGATGTCTCAAAGTGCCCCTTTGGCTCCCAATGATCCTAATGACAAATTGATTTTCCAACGGTTAGAAGAAGAGACCAATCTCCATATTGATTGGACAAACTACAGTAGTGATTTTGCCGAAAAAAGAAATTTGGATATCGCTAGTGGGGATTTACCAGATGCCATCTTCAACGCCGCTGCAGGTGACTATGATTTATTAAACTGGGCGGAAAGTGGCGTTATTGTACCGATTGAAGATTTGATCGAAGATTATATGCCAAATCTGAAGAAAATTTTTGATGAAAACCCCGAATACCGACAAATGTCTACTGCACCTGATGGTCACATTTACTCTATGCCTTGGATTGAAGAATTAGGCGAAGGAAAAGAGTCGATTCATACAGTAAATGGGATGGCTTGGATCAACAAGGAGTGGTTGGATAATTTGGGTCTTGAAATGCCGCAAACCACTGATCAGTTGATGACTGTGTTGGAGGCTTTCAAGACGCAAGATCCAAATGGTAATGGTGAAGCAGATGAAATTCCTTTTAGCTTTATTAACAATGGAGGAAATGAAGACTTAAAATTTTTAATGGGGGCATTCGGTCTAGGTGATAATGATGACCACTTAGTCGTTGATAACGATGGCCAAGTACAATTTACTGCTAACAAAGAAGGGTATAAAGAAGCCATCAAATATTTCAACGAAATGAATAATAAAGGTCTTATTGATAAAGAGGCTTTCGAACAAGATTGGAATACGTATGTTGCCAAAGGGAAAGAACATAAGTATGGCGTGTACTTTACTTGGGATAAAGCAAATATCACGGGTGCAGATGATAGTTATGACGTCTTGCCAGTCTTAGCGGGACCAGATGGAACGAAACACGTTACTCGTACGAATGGCATGGGTTTCTCAAGAGATCGTTTCGTAATTACTAGTGCGAATAAAAACTTGGAACTTACAGCTAGGTGGATAGATAAAATGTATGAACCGTTACAGTCTGTCCAAAATAACTGGGGAACCTACGGTGATGAAGCACAGGCGAATATTTTTGAATTAAAGGATGGTATGTTAAAACATTTGCCTTTAGAGGGGACAGCACCGGGGGAACTAAGACAAAAAACCGAAGCTGGAGGACCATTAGCGGTTCTTGATTCTTATTACGGCACAGTCACTACTATGCCAGATGATGCGAAGTGGCGTTTAGATTTGATGCATGACACGTATTTGCCATATATTACAGAAGACAATATCTATCCACGTGTCTTTTTAGAAAAAGAAGAAACAGATCGATTAGCAAAAATTGAAACAGATATGTGGGATTACATCTATCGCAAAAGAGCAGAGTGGATCACCGGCGGTAAAATCGATGAAGAATGGGAAGAATACCTTGCTGAATTGGAACGTGTAGGTTTGGAAGAATGGATTCAAATAAAACAAACTGGCTATGATAATTTTTTGAAGGGAGCACAATAAGTGTTAGTAGAAGAAACGGCGATTTTGGATAAAGCAAATCGATTTATTGAAATGATGCGAGGAAAAGTTAACCCTCAGTATCGACAAAACTATCATTTTTCCGCACCCATCGGGTGGATAAATGACCCCAATGGGTTTATATATTACAAAGGGCATTACCATCTCTTCTATCAATACTATCCTTACGATAGTCGATGGGGGCCCATGCATTGGGGGCATGCGCGCAGTAGTGATTTGGTCCATTGGGAAGATCTACCAGTAGCGTTAGCCCCAGATCAACCTTATGACAGCGGCGGGTGTTTCTCAGGAAGTGCAATTGAAAGAGACGGAAAACTATATTTATTTTATACAGGCTGTCAAGAAATTGATGGTATTAGCCATCAGCATCAATGTTTGGCGGTCTCTGAAGATGGTATTCATTTTAGCAAATACAGTGGTAATCCTGTGGTAGCAGAAAAACAGCTAGGTGAAAATGGGCTGATACAAGAATTTCGTGATCCTAAAGTAATTGTTCACAACGATGCTTACTATATGGTAGTAGCTACTAAATCTACACAGTCTACTGGTAGAATAGTGATGTTTCAATCGTCAGATTTGTATACTTGGCACTTTTACTCTGTGTTGCTAGAAGGGACTTCAGAGCAAGGAATAATGTGGGAATGTCCTGATTTATTCCATTTAGACGGACGAGATGTCTTAATCATGTCTCCGATACAAATCAAGAAGAACGGACTGGAATATCATAATATCAGTTCTACCATGGCTTGTATTGGTGAGGTAAACTGGGAAACAGGTCAGATGATAGTTGATAATTTCCATGAAATGGATTTTGGAATGGATTTTTATGCACCACAAACAACAACAGATCCTAATGGTGGACGGGTGATGATTGCTTGGATGCAGATGTGGGATCGTACATTGCCTACACATGAGTTAGGCCATCTTTGGGCAGGCTCTATGAGTTTGCCCCGAGAGTTAAGAGTGAAAAAAAATCGATTGGTACAAAAGCCCATCTCAACTGTATATAGTCATTTAGTTTATCAACAAGGCAGTGAAAATATCGCAGTGACTGACACATCAGTCGTATTTCGAAACGCACTGTCGGATTCTTCATATTTACATCTAGTCGCAGATTTGGAGAAAGCAGAAGTTTTTACAATTGAATTACTGCGGTCTAAGACGGATTGTCTCAAACTAACTTATGACACTGCTAAACAGGTTTTTGAATTGGATCGTCAGAAACTAGGAAGAGAGCTTACAGGGGCGGAAGAAGAATCTCTGAATGTCCGAAAAGTTGAAGTACCTTTGATTGATAATCAGCTCGTTCTTGAGATTTTTAGAGATACCTCATCAGTTGAAGTCTTTATTAATGGTTTAGAAGTTATGACGGCTACTTTTTATGAGCTGGAAAAAGCTCGAGATATCTTGTTTCATTCGATTGGAGAAAGTCGTATTCAAGCTTTTGAAACAGCGAGTGTGAAATAAATGTTTGATTGCTTAGGCGGTGTATCAATTATTTAATAGGTTTTGAAGGATAATATTTTTAGAAAAGAACAGATAGCTAGATTTCCCATGGCTTTGCTATTAGTATTTTGAAAAAATTAGTAATTTATGACAAAATTCATTATACTAAACTTGTGCAGAAATGTGAGGGATCAACTATGAAAGCAACAATGAAAGATGTCGCAAAATTAGCAGGTGTCGGAGTAGGAACTGTTTCCCGGGTATTGAATAACGGCTCTGTTAAAGCTTCTACTAGAGAAAAAGTTGAAGCAGCAATGACAGAGTTAAACTATCAACCAGATTTTTACGCCCGGGGGTTAAAGATGAAGCATACGAACACGGTTGCTTTGATTCTACCCACTGTATGGCATCCATTTTTTGGCGAATTTGCCTACCATGTAGAAACAGCATTAGAAAGACAAAACTACAAGCTTTATTTGTGTAACTCCAGTGGGAATAGTGAAAAAGAACAAGAATATATCCAGATGGTCAGCCAAAATAAAGTAGATGGCATCATTGGAATTACTTATTCAGATATCGATGAATACATTTCGAGTAATCTGCCTTTTGTTAGTATTGACCGTTATTTCACTGAAGAGGTGATTTATGTGACCGCTGACAATGCGGCCGGTGGACGTTTGGCTGCAAATGAACTTTATCGCCGAGGATGTCAGAATGTAGCATATATCGGTGGGTACCAAGAAACACCGAATGAAACGAAGAGTCGTCGAAAATATTTTGAGATTGAGTGCCGTCAATTGGGGATTTCCTATAAAGCGTTAGATATGTTAGAACCTTTAGACCATCTCTCAGAACGTGTAACAAATTTTTTGTTAGAGAATCCCGATATCGATGGTATTTTTACGATCAACGATCCAATGGCATTAGCTGTCATTGATATGCTTGAAAAAATAGGGAAAAACGTACCAGAGGATGTCCAAGTTATCGGATTTGATGGTCAAAAGATGACAGAAGGAGATCCTTATCTAGTCTCAACGATTGCCCAACCTACAAAGCAAATGGCGGAAGTGGCAGTGGCAAAATTAATTGCTGTCATTAATGGAGAGACAGTAGAAAAACGTACCGTATTGCCGATTGAATTTGGCGAAGGTGGCACAACGAAACCTTTAGTGAGAAACGATTTTGCTTAGTGCAAATACGTTTCTTTTTTTGAAAATGAGTGAATGAAAGGTGTAGATAAAATGTTATATGGCGGGATAGAAGCTGGTGGAACAAAGTTTGTCTGTGGGATTGGTAACGAACAATTACAAGTGATAGAACGGAAAAGTTTTCCTACCACAACACCAGAAGAAACGATGAAGCAAGTGTTTGATTTCTTTGATAAGTACAAAGGAAATATCGCATCAATTGGTGTAGGATCATTTGGGCCTATTGATATTCAAATCGAATCAAGAACTTACGGATATATCACCAACACCCCGAAGTTAGCTTGGCAAAATTATCATTTTGTAGGAGCTTTGGAAAACGCCTTGTCGGTTCCCATCTATTGGACTACCGATGTAAATGCTGCTTGTTATGGAGAATATATGGCAGGGTATGGAAAAGGTAAAAATAGTGTTCTTTATTACACCGTTGGTACTGGTGTTGGTGGTGGTGCTGTAGTCGATGGAAAAATAGTCACAGGTTTCAGTCATCCTGAAATGGGACATATGCTCTTACAACGTCATAATGAAGATCAATTTGAAGGAATCTGTCCTTTTCATCATGATTGTTTGGAAGGGTTAGCCTCAGGCCCCGCGATTGAAAAACGCTTTGGAAGAAAAGCCCAGACCATTTCATTTGATCATCCTTATTGGGCGATTGAGGCAGATTATCTTGCTCAGTGTGTGTATAACACAACTTTACTATATGCACCGGAAGTAATAATTTTAGGTGGGGGTGTAATGAAACAGCCGCAACTACTCGAGTTGATTCGCCAAGCGTTTAAAGAAAAAATGGGTTCCTATGTGGATATCCCTGCTCTTGAAGAATACCTACTAACTCCAATGCTTGCTGACGATGCAGGTTTGATCGGCTGCTTAGCTTTAGCAATAAAGAAGTTCGAACAATAGCAGCATGTTAAAGAACGTGTGAGAGAGTTTTTATAGCAGTTAGGATAGATAAAAAGGTTAACTAAAATGAGAGCTAGTAAAAAGGATGGCTAATAATAGATGTTCATATATATTTTTTGCGTAATCGAATGTCGCAAATAAGAATTTTTTCTTTCGTTCTATACTATTGTCTAGTTGCCTCAAATTGCTTCTTAATGCTTGGGTTTTGTTTTATCATAGATATTCAGTATAGAAATACACGATGTGAAAATCTATTATTCTTCTCGGTAGTTTATTGCTTCTAGTTGGGATGATTGCGTAGAAACTTAACGTCAGTTAAAGCGCGTCACGAATAGTAGTAACGAGAACTAATGAGACATTAGAATGTTATAAGAAACCCGTCAGAAGAGTCTGCCTGACGGGTTTTATAATTATTAGAAGGCTTGCTATTCCTCACATCTCCGCAATCTTCCTTACGGTATTGATGGTCCGGATCGTAATCTGCTTGCCGACGCTGGTGCTGGCTGTTTTTTTCCACCAATTGGTTTTTTGATAGTCTTTGCGGATGTAGGACCAGAAAACGACGTCTTTGTAAGGGAAAACCTGTTCAAGGTCGGCATTTGGAGCCCCGAGTTTTTCAGATAACACCTCGTAGGTCAGTGAAGGCATCAAAAAGATCAGGTTGTCATAGATGGTTTTATCTTCCGTTCCTGACCAGTCAGGTATATGGGTCAAGCGTTCCTGCAGGTCTCTTTGGCGAATGATATAAATAGCGATATCAAAGGAAAAGTACCGTTTGATCATTGCTTTAATCATTTCGGCAAGGGCTTGTGGATCATCCCCTTCACTGGAAAAAATCACATTGCCGCTATTCAAATAAGTGACCACATTGCTAAACCCCAGTTCTTCAAAACCGGCTTTCAATTCTTTCATAGAAATTTTATTTTTTCCACCGACATTGATGCCTCTTAATAAAGCGATATATCGTTGCATGGCTAGACCCTCCTTTAAAACGCTTCTTATAGCTGATTATAGAATGGATGGAGCGGAAGCACAATCCTGGCTTCTCAGAAACAAATAAGCGCTCATCGTTAAACGCTTCGCAATGTACCTCGTAAAAAGTTTTATATTGTTTATCAGATACCTACAATATTCGTTTGTGGGTATCTGTTTCATTACTTGGTTTAGCTAGAATGATTCAATCTTAAAGGACCAATCAATCGCATTTGATTGAAGAGGAGTTGAAGATAGATTCTTCCTTTACGAAGTGGAGAAGGCAGAAATTTTTCGCTTTTTTTATCGAAGGATGGCGACAAAAGAAGTAAGGAGAACGACCGAGTCTGTCGTGTTGCTCCTTTGAATATAAATTATAATTAGAGTACTAGTGTTATAAATAATAATCATTAAAAGGTCCTAGAAAATATTCCTGTGCATCATTTCACGAACGTTAAAAAGGGCGAGTAAATGGTTGATCCACTTGGGAGAGAAATGGAGGGAAAACATGAAGAAAAAACTAAAGATTTCCGTTCGTAGTGTGGTTGCGGGGGTATTGATCCTGTTTATGTTAGGAATTGGAACGGGCTACGCATTAGTGAATTACTTTGGTGTGACCAGTTATACAGAAGATACTGATAGTCCAAATGTAGAAAAAGTTTATGAGAAGAGCAATGAGGTAGTAATCTCAGACATTAAACCAAAAAGAGACGGAAAGTAAGAGGAGTAGAAAATGAAAAAAAGGGTAAAATTATTGAGTTGCTTATTTGCTGGGATGATTTTTTCCGAGAGTGCTCTTGCACAAGAAGTATCGGTAAGTGATGAGACTTTGAGTACGATGCAATCTTCTCAAAGTGAAACGAGTCAGTCTGTGATGGATTCAAGTGTCTCTACGGAGTCGGAAAATGTACAGACGTCAGAAGAAGGAACCCACGATTCTATACATATAGAGAAAAAGCAATCTAAAACGAGCACAAGCAATATGAGTGATGGTAAAACCACTTCATCCGTGAAAGACAATGCTATCGGCTTTGATTTCGCTTCGATATTTACGAATGAAACAAGTGGCGATCTGGCGGATACAGCTGTAGGGGATATTATTGTCCGTACGATCACTATGAGTAATCATTCTGCATCTGTGATGGGGATCAATGTGCGAAGTAGTATTGAAAGTGCTAAAAGTCAACAAAGTAGCGTCCCAACAGTTAAAGAGATCGGGGTGGAAACGCTGACTTCGTTATCTGGATCAGAAGAGGTCAATCAAAATAACTATGATAACGCGCGTGACTTTAAATTATTGCCTGGAGATACGATCACTCTCGTTCAAAAATACGAAATTATCTCACCAACCGGGATCGACAATTGGCGGGGTGGGGTGAGTTCTCTAAGCAATAACTATGAGGTCTATGCGTATTCTTTTAAGGATGGCACTTTCTCAGTTGACGCAACAGGCTTCATCAATGCAGAACTGGTAGATAGTGAGCAGCAAAATGCTTCGTACTTTATCAAATCAGCAGAGCCTGAGTTGTCTGTCGAAAAGTCAGTGACCAATTTGACGGGTAAGGGTTTTTATGTCGGAGACCGTTTAGAATATCAAATCAAAGTGACGAACACTGTTGAACGTTCAATGCTGGTGTCAGGTGTAATGACGGATCAATTGGATCAATACCTCACTAGCCCTACTGATATCAAATTAACCTATAGCGATGGCACGGTAGAGCATGTGGCAGTAGAAGAAGTGTATGACCAATCGACGCATGAACTGAATGTACCGATTACTAAGAGATTGGTCGGCGGCGATTCTGTTGTTGTTTCTTTCGAAACAACAATCAACGATGGTGCAGTGGGAGAAACGGTTGAAAATACAGCCTATGTCGATGGTAAGGGACTTGTGGGTGGCTATACTTCTGCCGATTACATTTTTGATACGGCACAAGGAACAATTTCTGAAATTTTAACGCAGGTTGATGGAACGGAAAATAAAGATGTGCCAACAGCTTCTGATTACTTGTCATTGATTCCGGATGCTGAAGATACTGTTTCGACGGATGAAGTGAAGAAAATCGTCCATTTTGTCGATGAAGAGGGCAATGAATTAGTTGCGCCAGCTGAGGTATCCAGTGGGGAGCTAAAGAAAATTGAAAATGGACCAACCGGCACCATTACCTATGAACCTGAAACGGGAACGCTGGGAGCTGTACCAGTAGCAGATATTCCTAATTGGGAAATAAAGGAATTACCGCAAGAAGTTTTTGAAGAACAAACAGTCAAATTTGGAGACGATGACTTGCATTATAAGGTAGTTTATATGCATCATAAGACTATTTCCACGGATAGCGTCAAAAAAATCGTTCGCTATGTTGATGAAGAAGGCAATGAACTGGCACCAGCGACAGTACTCAATAGCGATGAGCTTAAAAAAATCGTGGATGATGTAACGGGCGCTGTTAGTTATGAACCAGAAAGTGCTAGTTTAGGGCATGATCCATTACCTAAGCTTGCAAATTGGGAAGTCAAAGACCTTCCAGAAGAAGTGTTACAGGACCAGGTTGTCAGGTTTGGTGATGAAGATTTAGAATTTACCGTTGTTTACCGTGAACGTCCGACAGAAACCAGTACGTCTGAAACAGAGACGAGCACGACAGAAACTAACACATCAGAAACAGAAACGAGCACGACAGAAACCGGTACGTCTGAGACAGAAACCAACACGACAGAACCTAGTACATCAGAAACAGAAACGAGTACTTCAGAATCTAGTAGTTCTACGACGGAAGATACGGCATTAAGCAGTTCAAAAAATGAGACAAAAGACACGACACAAACGAGGGATTCTTCCTCAGATGCTAAAAAGCTACCAGCTACTGGAGAAAGATTGACACCTGTTCTAACGATTGCAGGTATTGTTATTTTGGGATTAGCTATAAAGCTCAAATGGAAATAAGTGAGTAACCAAGGAGATAAGTGAGGAACAAAGAAGAAATCAGCTGAAGGATAGCTGATTTTTTCTTTGTTGAAATCACGTACATAAGGAGAAGACATTGAAAAAAAATTATGCATTTTTAGCTGCATTTCTTTTGCCATTACTTAGTTTGTTGATCGTGTATCAGATGATGGGCTTTTATCCTTTTGGCGAAAAAAGTCTTTATATTTCTGATTTATTCGCTCAATATCGTGGCTTTATCATGTATGCAAAACAAGTTTTTTTAGGAAATGAATCATTGCAATATAGCTGGGATTTTTTTGGTGGGAGTAATATGATGGGAAATTTTGCCTATTATATGGGAAGTTTGTATAATCTGCTGTTTCTTTTTATTCCAGACAGCTATTTTTATTTTGGGATCGTTCTAGTGATTGCTTTGAAATTTGCTAGCATTTCTACTGCAATGTATTACTTTTTGATCCATACATTTAAAAACAAGCCAGAAATTGCGTTGCTACTAGCCCTGAACTATACTTTTTCGGGCATGCTCGTAGGCTATTTCTTTAATATTATTTGGCTAGATGCGTTTATTTTCTTGCCATTGATTATTGGAGAGATTCATTTTTTTCTCGGAAACTATGTTTTGCGGAAACGATTTGTTGTACTAGTATTTCTTCTATTATTGGCAAATTTTTATATTGCTTATATGGTTGCGCTCTTTTCAGTGCTTTATTTTTTTGCTGAAGGTTCTCGTAGAAAAATACGACTGGCAAAGCTCGGCAAATTACTGCTTCGGCTATCGGGTTATGCACTTTTGGCATTGCTGATGGCAGCAGTAATCATCTTACCGACTTTGTTTTATTTAACCGAGGGGATCAGAAATACAATACATATAACAGAATCAAAGTTCTCTTTTACTAAATTGTTAGCAAAACTTTTTAATGGAATCTATTATCAGCGTTCCTTTGTCAATACATCAAAATCAGTATATCCACATATTTACAGCGGAATCTTAACGCTAGTTATTACGCCGCTCTTTTTTTCAAAACAGATTTCTCGCCGAGAACGATTGATTTATGGTGTCCTTTACTTATTCCTCATTATCAGTTTTTGCGTACCAATAGTGGGAAATATCTGGCATGCATTCGTTTATCCAACGGGGTTTCCTTATCGTTTTGCGTTTCTTTTTAGTTTTCTAAGTATTTATCTCACTGCAAGAGCATTAGAACAAGGAGTATGGAGAGTGAAACCTGTGACATTTAGCTGTCTGATTTGGTCCTTGGTTTTAGGATTTTTGTTAGTGATACAAGAAATTAACTTTACATCGTGGTTTTGGAATCAAGTATTGCTGACCCTGCTTGTTTTGATTGCCTTGTTTACTGAAGGGGAGAAATGGCGAACCTTCATTGGCCTGCTTTTCGTCGCTCTGACGTTTGCAGAAGTTACAGTTCATCAGCTAACGACAGTAAAAAAAATGGATCAGGTAACTCCTTTCACTTTGTATGATCAAACAATTACTCAGGCAGAAACCGAATTTATTGCGTATCGAGAAAAGTGGCAGCCGTTAAAAAAAGTAGTTTCTAATTACATGACGTTTGATACGGATAATTTGTATTATCATTTTCCTTCTGTATCAGGTTTTAGTTCAATGAATAATAAGCAATATTTGCTTATGCTAACGGAGTTAGGGTATTCAACGAGTGCTGTACGAGCCAAGCGAGGCGGCGGAACAGCGATTACTGATATTATACTAGGAAATCAATATCAAGTGATCAAGAATGACCAAACGTCTGAAGTATCGGCAAACTATCAGCCGATAGCTTTTGCGGATCAGAGTACATTATTTCAAACTGTATATGAGAATCCAACGGGTCTTTTTTTTGATGATGCGCAAGTAACAGCCGAGGTTCCTCGGAATTTGCAGCAGCGAATTATTACAAGTCTTGGAGGGGATCCAGCTGAATATATTCGGTATGAGAAGGTTTCTCACAAACTAACAGCTGGCGTAAAAATTGAAGCAAATGAAGTGAACCAAATTGCTGATGCGGCCTCTTTTTCATTTGATGTGCCGAAAGGAACAAAGGAAGAGTTGCTATATGTCTATTTTCCTCATCAATTAGCCAATAACTTACGCTATGTGACTCACTTAGAAAGCCGTCAGGTCGAGCCTGGGTGGCATCAAATAGATCCAGAAAGCAATGAGTTCGTTTTGGTGTGGGAAGAGAATCAAGTGGTTCGTGATTTTTCGCTGTATTTTATGATGATCAATCAGGAAAAATTAACGACACTGATGCAACAGCAGACCAATGACGGGGTGAGAATCGATACGATCGATCAGACAAGTTTTACAGGAGAAATTCATGTAGGAGAGCGAACCAATCTGGTCTTACCAATCCCTTATGAGGCAGGGTGGAGCTTCAAGATAAATGGAGAAGCATATCCTTATCAAGCAGCTTTTGGCGGTTTAATCCAATTGGCAAATTTGCCAGCAGACAGCACACTAACGATCACTGGGAATTTCAACGCTCCTGGCTATACCGTCGGATTGATAATTTCACTCTTTGCCACAAGTATTTTTTTGATCATTGTTTTCCTTGATTGGTGGAAAAGACAAAACCGTAACTAAACAAAGCGGTTCTTTGAAAAAGGACGATCCGATTGCAGCCAACAAAGCAGCTAGCGCTAGTAAAAAAGTTAGGTATGCGGAAAGGGTGCCACACACTACAAAGCAACCAGCCAAAGCTTGTTAATGATAAGCAGATAGGATTAATAAAAAATAACATTAATTGCCTAAAAAAGAGGAACAGTTTTTCGCTGTTCCTCTTTTTTAGATTTTTAGTTAAAGGCAGTCGGAAGCTGGAACGGTACCTTAATCCACCGCAATCCTCACAGACACGGTCTGTACGGGGACATCATAAAAGGGATCTTCTCGTCGGCCTAAAAAGTCTTGGGCTTGCTGAGGGAAGAGGGCGTACATCAGCACGTCTTCTTCGCTTTTGGCATACTCAGCGATTTCTTCCTTGAAGGCTGGCAATTGCGGTGCCAGTAGATCAGCTGGTCTGGCAGTGATCACTTCAGCATCTCCGATAATTGTTTCTTTGATTTCGTCGCTGATGGGTGCTGGCGATTGTCCATAAAGTCCTTTGACGTAATCTTTGATCTCACTTGGGACAAGTTTGTAGCGTTCTCCTGAAATTACATTCATCAAGGCTTGAGTGCCGACCATTTGCGACAATGGGGTCACTAGCGGTGGATAACCCAAGTCCGCTCTGACTTTTGGTACCTCTGCTAGGACTTCTTCATACTTGTCTTGCAATCCTTGTTCCGTCAATTGGCTGAGTAGGTTCGACAACATGCCGCCAGGTACTTGATAGATCAAGGTTTTGGGTTCGATGTCTTTGACTTTCGGATTCAGCAGCCCTTCTTCACGGAAGCGATCACGAACGGGATTGAAATGTTCTGCAATCTCAGCGACTTTCTGCAAATCAAGTCCCGTAGCAAAGCCGCAATCTTCTAAGGCGATCGCCACAGATTCGGTCGCTGGCTGACTGGTGCCGCCAGCAAAAGAGGAGATGGCAGTATCAATGATGTCTGCGCCAGCTTCCGCAACTTTCAAGTAAGTCATCTCAGCAATGCCGCTGGTGGCATGGGTATGGACTTCCAGCGGCAGATCGACCGCGTCTTTGATTCGGCTGACCAACTCGTAGCCGGTCTGCGGCGTCAAAACGCCTGCCATATCTTTGATACAGATAGAATCTGCGCCGAGGTCTGCCATTTTGTTGGCAAGGTCAACGAAGTAATCCACGGTATGGATCTGGCTAGTAGTATAAGAGATCGCCGTTTGACAGTGTCCACCCGCTGCTTTTGTGGCACGGATGGCAGTTTCCAAATTGCGGACATCATTTAAGGCATCAAACAAACGAAGAATGTCGATGCCGTTTTCGACCGATTTGGTCACAAAGTCAGCAACGACGTCATCGGCATAGTTTTTGTAGCCTAAGAGATTTTGTCCCCGTAAGAGCATTTGCAGTTTGGTCTTTTTCACTTCTTTGCGGATCGCCCGCAATCTTTCCCATGGGTCTTCATTTAAAAAACGCAAACAAGCATCGAAGGTTGCGCCGCCCCACATTTCAAGGGCATGATAGCCTGCTTGATCCATGGTTTTTAAAATCGGCAGCATATCGCTGGTAGGCATTCGTGTAGCGATCAGACTTTGTTGGCCGTCCCGCAAGACGGTTTCGGTAAATTGGATTTTTTTCATTCTTTCACTCTTTCCTGAATGATTTTACGGATCTGCCGCTGCATGTCTGCCACGCTATGAGTTCTAGAACGGCCACAAACTTTGGCGTCTTGTTCACAGACGTAGCAGCTTCTTGCAGGCAGTCCAATTTCGGTGCGGCTGATAGGTAAAAGCTGGTCTTGAGTTTTGGTTAAGACATCCAGATCCACCAACCGGCCGTAAGGATGATTGGTCTCAATTTGAACCATCATTCGTTTTAGTTCATAAGGATCTGTGGGCAGTACGAGATAATATTCTGGTCCGGTCTCCAAACTGCGGTAGAGGTTTGCCAGTGGAATCAGTTCCTTGACGACCTCTTCGATTTCCGTAATGAGTTCTTCAAAAACGGCGGTCAATGAGGCAGAATTTTTCACGGGACCAGGAATATTCATGGTGGCAACAAGCAATGCCGCTTTTTCATCCGCAGCGAGAAGCTCCCGTTGAAGGGAGCTTCTATTTTCTCGCGCCTGCAGCATGTCGGTTAGCGTCACAGGGGTTCCTGAAAATAGGGCATCAGACATTTTTGACCACATCAATGATCGTGCCATCGCGGTATTCGATCAAAGCGACGGTTTTTTCCCCGTACTTGATGGGTTCGGGTTGACCCACGATACTGTAGGCTTTTTCTTTTAATTCTTCAATGGTGTATTGGGGAATATCCAATGCTTCAAAATGGCTGATCAGGTCTTCGCGAGCAGGATTGATGGCGATCCCGATTTCTGTGACGACGACATCAATGCTGGCGCCTGGCGTGACGATCGTGTTGACGGTATCGACGATCGTTGGGATCCGTCCCCGCACGAGAGGAGCGATCACTAAACTCATTTTGCACGCCATACTAGTATCTGAGTGGCCGCCAGAAGCACCGCGGATCACACCGTCAGAACCGGTGATGACATTGATGTTGAAATTCGTATCAACTTCCAGTGCGGAAAGAATGGCGGTATCCAATTGATTGATAAACGCCCCTTTGCTTAATGGTGAGGCATACATATTGGCATCGATCTCGTAATGATTGGCGTTTTTTCCTAGCGATTGTGCGGAAGGGTGATCGAAGTCTTGGACATCGATCAGTTTTTCCACTAATCCTTCTTCTAACAGTTCCACCATGGCATTGGTAATGCCGCCGAGGGCAAAGCTGGCTTTGATCTCATCTTTGATCATTGCTTCGCGTAAAAAACGAGAAACGGCTAATGCGGCACCGCCAGTTCCAGTTTGGAAGGAGAAGCCTTGTTGGTAGTAAGGCGAGCTGGTAATGACCTTGGCTGCATACTCAGCAATCAGCAATTCTTTTGGATTTTTGGTAAAGCGGGTCGCACCTTTTGCGATCCCTGCAGGATCACCGATGGCATCGACTTCCACGACATAATCGACATCCGTTTGGGGAATGCTGATTGGGGTATTTGGAAACGGCACAAGGGTGTCGGTGATGATCACGACTTGGTCGGCGTATTTTGCATCGACCATCGCATAGCCCAATGAGCCGCAAGTTGCTTTTCCGACGGTACCATTGGCATTGCCATACGCATCTGAGCTAGGCGCTCCTAAGAAAGCGACATCGATGTGGATATCGCCGGCGGCAATCGCACGAGCCCGACCGCCATGAGAACGGATAATGACTGGGGCATCCATAATGCCTTCGGAGATTGCGGCACCGACTTTGTCCCGCAGACCGCTGGAGGTGATATTGGTCACGACCCCAGATTTGATATGTCCGATCAATGGTTCATGGACATTGGCGATGGAACTAGGGGCAATCGCAAGATTCTTGATACCCATTTTTGCGATCTCGTCCAAAACGAGATTCATGATAAAGTCCCCTTCGCGAAAATGATGGTGGAAGGAGATCGTCATGCCGTCCGTTAGCCCTGTTTTTTCAATGGCTTCACGGATACTGCCTAAGACCTTACTTTTGCCTGGCAGGACTGGCTCGATCTTGCGACTCGCTTCTTTGTAGGCATGGATATTGGCCGTTTCATTTTCAAAGACCCCGTATTGGTTGGCATAGCATTCAGGGATGTCTTTTCCTGCTTTGTTTAACACCATAATTACACTTCCTCCTCGGTAATCAATTTCGCTGCTTTGGCAAGGGCGATCACGCGTTCCGCTCGCTCAACGATTGGCTTATCGACCATTTTGCCATTCAAGGAGATCACACCAGAGCCTTTGCTTTCGGCTTCGCGAATGGCCCAGATCACTTCTTTGGCCTGTTGGATCTCGGCTTTTGAAGGCGCATAGATCCCATTGACTAGGGGAATCTGCCGTGGATTGATCACTGATTTTCCGTCAAAACCAAGCTGCTTGATGCGAGTCGTTTCAGCAATAAAGCCATCGGTGTCATTGATATCAGAAAAGACGGTATCGATGGCGGCGATCCCTGCAGCTCTAGCTGCATGCAAAATCATACTGCGGGCAAACAACAATTCTTGCCCATCTGGGTAGCGACGAGTCTTCATATTGGTGACATAATCTTCTGCCCCTAAAGCGATCCCGATCAAACGGTCGGAAGCTTTAGCGATGTCTCGGGCATTTAAAACGCCTTCGGCAGACTCGATGGCAGCCATCATTTTGGTGGTTCCTACAGGCAGATCGTTTTCTTCTTCTACTTGTGTGATCACAGCGGCAACGTCAATGATGTCTTGGGCGGTTTCGGTTTTCGGTAGACGAATGACGTTGACCCCCGCTAGGACCATCGCTTCGATATCAAGGGCACCCACCGTGTCGAGGCCGTTGATGCGTACGACGGTTTCGATGGCAGAATAGTCAAAGGTTTTTAAGGCAAAATGCACCAGTGTCCGAGCGGAGTCTTTTTCATTCAAGGAGACCGCATCTTCTAAATCAAACATAACGGAATCGGCGCCATACAATGGTGCATCTCGTAGCATGGCAGCATTGGCTCCTGGTACAAACATCATCGTTCTTCTTAAACGTTCCATGTGTCGATCTCCTTCCAAGCATACTGTTCTTGTTCGGCGGCCCGATGAACGGCGGTCAGAGTTCGGGCTTTGATGGTACAGTCCAATGCGCCTTTATCGGTGGCGGTGATTTTGGTCTGTGTCACGCCTAGATGGTTCAGCGTCTCAAGGATGACGGCGCGAATTTGTTTGCCGAATTGTTTTTCGACACTGCTATCGAGGGTCAGCTCGATGGTTTGGGTTGTGGTAGGCTCGATCGCGATCAAGATATCACTGGATTCAACAGAGCCAGCAACCGCACTTTTTTTGATTTCCACTTATTATCACCTCTAAATATAGTTATGCTGCATTAAAAATGAGAACGTTGTTTCTGGTAAAAATTGCTGCAAAGAAAGTAAATCTTTTTCTGCAATCGCTTTCCGAACGTTTGTAGCCGAAACGGTTGATTGGTTGATCTTCAGACGGTCGATCACGATCAGTTCAAGCTCGGGTGAAAAAACGGCAGCCATTGCCTCGTTGTAGAGTTGGGTCACGGGCGAGTAAGGCTCTGAGCCTACAAAACGCGTAGTGATCGCCAACAGCGGGGCAATTTTTTCTTTGAAGAGGGTTGCATCAAAGGCGGCTTGTTTTTTGGCGATCGCCTCAGGTGCTTGCTCTTTCAAGAAATAACTGGGAAAGACCGCCGAAGAGACGAGATAGTTGTTGGTCGTCAGCACCGTTACATTTGGCAGATGAGCCACACCATCCGTCACCATCTGCAGCCGTTCGCTGGCAGAAAATTGCGAGCGGTCTTCTGATAAAACGAACACATAAACCTGTTCTTTTTGACTCGCAGCCGTTTCGACTAAGTACAAATGTCCTTTAGTAAAAGGATTAGCGTTCATGACGATCGCGCCGTTGTTTTGTCCAATTCGCTGCCGTTGCAGCTGTTGGGCATAGCTTTCAAAAGAAGGAACGCCTTGTTCCATGAACAAGATGTCTTGTGCTGCCAGCACTTCACGAAACCCGAGGGATTCAAAAAACAGGCGGTTTTTCGGTGCTGTATAGACGAAGGACTTGGTGAAGCCTTCGTCTTTGATATGATCGCTAAGGTGTGAAATCAATTGCGTCAACAGCTGTTCGGAGCGTCTTTTTTCACAGACCACCACATACTTGATGATATTGGCATAGCAAGAAGCAGTAGCAATCAAGGTTTGCTGGTCAAAAATGCCAACGGTATAGGCTACTTCTTCACCGACGGCTAAGCCAGCAAGGGTGATCAATTTTTGCCATTGCAAAAAGACTTCTGGATCTTTTTGCAGCCAGATTCTTTTTAGGGTATACATACAATGCCTTCTTTATTTTTTTACTGGGAAGAGCTTCGACAAAAGCAAGGATGCGAAGTAGATGATCAGGATCACGACAAAGACGCCGCCCCAACCGAATAACAACAATTCAAATGAAGTCAGTAAATCTTGACTCATAGTTTTCCTCTCCTTTCTAGTGACCTAAGCAATCAGTGCCAGCAGTAAGCCACCGGCGATGACCGAAGCAATCTGTCCTGAAACGTTGGCACCGGCTGCATGCATCAAAATAAAGTTTTGCGGATCTTCATCTGTCGCCATTTTTTGGATGACCCGACTAGACATTGGAAACGCAGAGATACCAGCGGCACCGATCATTGGATTGATTTTTTCTTTACGGAACAAGTTCAGCACTTTCGCAAACAACACGCCGCCGACGGAGTCCATAATGAAGGCAACCAGCCCTAAACCAATAACCATCAATGTATCGACTTGTAAGAATTCTTCATATTGCATTTTCACAGAAATTGATAAACCTAGGAGGATACTAATGATATTCACTAGTTCGTTTTGAGCAGTGATGGACAAACGATCCAAGACACCACATTCCCGCAAGAGATTCCCGAACATCAAAAATCCGACCAATGGCAATGAAACAGGCGCAATCAACCCTGCTACGATCGAGATCACGATCGGGAACAAAATTTTGGCCGTTTGCGAAACTTCGCCGGCACGATACGACATACGAATTTTTCGTTCATGCTTGGTCGTCACTGCTTTGATGGCAACCGGTTGAATGATCGGTACTAGCGCCATGTAAGAGTAAGCTGCTACCATGATCGCACCCATATATTTCGAGTTCAGCGTATTTGCGACAAAAATCGAAGTCGGACCGTCAGCAGCGCCGATGATCCCGATGGAAGCTGCGTCGTTTAAATCAAAACCAAGCAACACGGCAACGATGATCGTAAAGAAGATCCCGAATTGCGCAGCAGCGCCAAACAACAAAAGAAATGGATTTTGCAGCAAGGGACCAAAATCGATCATGGCGCCAATCCCGATAAACAAAAGCAAGGGGAACAATTCAGTTGAGATCCCCATATCAAATAATACTTGGAACGGGCCAGCTTCTCCGCCAGCACTTAACACACCTGAGTTCGGGAAGTTCACTAACAACGTGCCCAATCCCATGGGTACTAATAAGGTCGGTTCATATTCTTTCTTGATCCCCAAATACATTAATAGACCACCGATGAACATCATAACGATCCGTCCCGGCTCCGATCCTAACCCGACTACACCTTCAATTAACGTTTCCACTACGTCACTTCCTTTTCAATAAATTAGCCGATCGTAATCAGCAGTTCTCCTGGGTTGACCATGTCGCCCGCATTGACTGCAATCGCAACCACGGTTCCTGCTTTTGGTGCCACGATCTCATTTTCCATCTTCATGGCTTCTAAAATCATCAACGACTGATTTTCTTGTACAGTATCACCTACATTGACCAAGAGACGTAAAATCGTTCCCGGCATCGGAGAATGAATCGGCTCGCCATCAGCAGGAAGCGTAGCTGGCGCTGGCTGCGGTGCTACTTCTTGTTCTGGTGTGCTGACTGCCTCTGGTTGAGCAGGTACCGCTGCAGGAGCCGGTGTTGGCACTGCTGGGGCAGGAGCGGTAGGTTGCGGCGCACCGATTTCTTCCATTTCGACAAGGTATTCTTGCCCATCGATCGCTATTTTAAATTTACGTAACATGTTTTTCCCTCACTTGTTTTCATTTTTTTTTGGCTATTTTTTTGATTGTGAACTGAGAATCAGGCAGCTCTCCTGCGGCAATACTGGCAGCAATCAGGGCGACTCGCTTAAATTCAGGATTGCGTTTCTCAATTCTTCGAATGACAAACTGACTTTCAGGGTAACATTCAGCCCCTAGTGCGGCGGCTATCAGACTGACTAATGGATAATCTTCTGCAGGCGCTGGCTGATAGCTTGACACTTCTTGCCAATCAGACGCGGGTGGATCCGTTATCATTTCCTGTGGCTTCAAAGGGGAGCTGACAGGCGCATCAGGTTCATCATGCGTTTTTTTGAACAATCTTTTAATAAGATTCATGGGTTTCTCCTTTCTCAATGATTCGTTCCCTTTCATTATAGAAACTCCCGTTCAATCAGCGAGATTTATTTCGGCTAAAAATTGTTTTTTCAGTGTTCCTTTTTTTAAAAAAGAGCAAAAAACATCGATAAACGTTGATTTATCAATGTTTTCCTTGCGTTAATATTCTGTTAAGAACTTTTTAAACGAAAAATAAGATTTGAAAAGAGAAATTGTTTTTTTGCTGTTCTTTTTTTAAACGGGTCTTTTTTTCTATTTCTTGATTGTTTATTCTTAGACGTGTAAAGCATTCAATAACATTATTTCCTTTAAGAAAAGAAAAAGATTCACAAACTAGTGACGCTTGTCGCTAACAAATTACGGGCCTGTAATTTTTTTAAAATGTTTTTTGATAACGCTTACACATTTCGATGCATGAAAGGAAGAAGAAAATGTTCTTAACGATTTTATCCTATGCTATGATTATTGTCTTCATGTTCGTCATCATGAAGAAAAAAATGTCACCCTTTACATCCTTAGTAATTATCCCATTACTATTTACCCTCGTTGCGATGGTTGCTGGTGTTTCAGAAAAAGGCAATATCGGTGATTTTGTCCTTGAGGGAATCTCCACCACAGCCAACACAGGGATCATGTTGCTGTTTGCGATTTTGTACTTTTCCATTATGTTGGATGCGGGATTGTTTGATCCAATCACGAAAAAAATGATTTATTTTGCTAAAGGCGATCCCATGAAAGTCTTGATGGCAACGGCAGTCGTTGCCGCTGCAGTCTCTTTGAACGGTGATGGAACGACCACTACCTTGATCTGCTGTTCTGCGTTTATTCCCATCTATAAGAAGTTGAATATGAAAATGATGAACCTTGGTGTCTTGATCATTTTGCAAAATACCATCATGAACTTGTTGCCATGGGGCGGACCAACTGCTCGGGCAATGGCCGTGCTGGAAGTCGATGCGGATATTCTTTCTTATTTGTTGCCAGGAATGATTTTGTCTCTGTTATATGTGATTTTCTTCGTAGCTCGCAGAATGGGGATCCAAGAACGGAAACGTTTAGGAGTTACCGAGCTGACGAATGATGAGATTTTAGAAATGACAACTGTGACTGATCCTGATACATTAGCGATCCGCCGTCCGAAAAACTTTGTCTTCAACGGTATCTTAACGATCGTCTTGATTGGCTGGTTAGTAGCAAGCTCCTTTATTTCTAGTATCGCTTTACCGCCAATCTTGTTATTCCTAGTAGGTACGTGTATCGCATTGATGGTCAACTACCCAATCTTGAAAGACCAGTCGTCACGGATCGGTGCCAACGGTGGTGACGCCGTGCAAGTCGTAATTTTAGTTTTTGCAGCAGGCGTCTTCATGGGCTTGTTCCAAGGCTCAGGGATGGCAACGGCTTTGGCGAATAGCTTCACGCAAATCATCCCTAAACAATTGGCTGGTTTCTGGGGCTTAGTCATTGCCCTGATTTCTGCACCTGGGACCTTCTTTATTTCCAATGACGGATTTTACTTTGGGGTCCTGCCAGTCTTAGCAGAAGCAGGTCGTTCGTATGGTTTTACCAATATGCAGATGGCCTTAGCCTCTTTAATGGGCCAAGCGTTCCACTTGCTAAGTCCATTGGTTGCCTTCATCTACTTGCTGTTGCGCTTGACGGGCTTAGATATGGGGCAATGGCAAAAAGAAGCTGCGAAATACGCACTGGGGATTTTCGTGATCTTCGTCGTTACGATCGTGCTATTAGGTCACATGCCGTTTTATATTCCACAGTAATTTCATACAGAAACTATCGAGCAGGCTGCCATTTTGCTCGGTAGTTTTCCTTGTTTATCGATAAACTTATTTTTTCCCAAAAATCTCATTTGTTTTTAGTATGATAGGAGTAAATCATGAATCCAATTATTGATGCAGTAAATAAAAATCTGGATCTGACCAAAAATAAACCATTAAAAGATTTGATCTATGAAGCATTCAAAAAAACCATCATTTTAGGAGATATTCCCGCAGGCTCTCGCATCAATGAGAAAGAATTTTCCGATACGCTAAATATCAGCCGAACTCCGATTCGTTACGCCATGACTCAGCTCGTGGCTGAAAAACTGGTGGAGCATGTGCCAAAAATCGGCATCGTCGTAAAAGGGATCAGTATTAAAGATGCTTATGAGATTTACGATATCCGTAAATCATTGGATACGTTGGCGACTATCAAAGCGATGGACTTGATGACTGAGGAAGATTTCCAGGAGATGCGCTGCTTGTTAGAACATGGCGAACAGCTGAATCGTGAGGATGATGTGGATGGGGTCTTGAAAAACTTTTCGGACTTCAATGCGTTTATTTACGAAAAAAGTCAAATGCTGCGGTTAAAAAGTATCGTGCTAGATCTGCAAGCGTACCTCGTGTATTTTCGTGACATTGCGATTCGCTCTTCTAGAAGAAGGGATGCGGCATTGGCGGAACATTGGCTGATTTATCGCGGCATGAGAACCAATGACACGGAACAGATCACGTTGTTGACCCATGAACATTTGGATCACTCCCTGCAATTTATTCTTGCTGAAATGGAGCGAAGAAAAATTGACTGATTCCCGTCTTTTTACCGCCAGCAGCTATGCAGTCAATGCGCTGCTTTATGAGGTAGCGTTAGCACCCAAGCCTGGTTTAGTAGATCCTTGCTCATCTGGTGCACATCAGGACATGAATGTGTTTACCTTTATCAACAGTAGCACTTGTTTGGCGCCGTTTTTTCAGCGCTATAGCCAAGCGGGCTTTGCCCATACAGGCTCGCTGATCCAGCTATTTGACCAGTTACGAGGCATCGGTCAAGAAGCAGAAGAAGCGATGTTTCAGGCAACCAAAGGCATCAATACCCACAAAGGGGCAAATTTTTCCTTTGCAGTTTTGTTGGGGGCGACAGGAGTCTATTATCAACAAAATGGCAAGGCGGAGCTGACGGCTGAAGATACCAATCAGATCCTGCAGCTTGCCGCTGATATCTGCCAGCATTTGGTCAAGCAAGACTTGCAGCAAATCACCCACAAAGACCAATTGTCTTACGGAGAAAAAAATTATTTGACCTACGGCACGATGGGGATTCGTGGAGAAGCTGCTGCTGGGTATCCAACGGTCAAAAAACTGCTGGAGTACTTACGGCAGCAACCGCAAAAAACCTCCGTTTCCTTGTTGCGCGGGTTAGTCTATCTAATGAGTGAAACCGAAGACAGCAACCTCGTCCACCGAGGCGGCTACGAGGCGATGAAGACCGTGCAGCAGGAGATGCAAAAAATTCACCAAGCCAATCTGTCGGATACAGACTTGCTTCGTGAATTAACGATCTATGATCAAGTATTGATCGCACGCCATTTGAGTCCCGGCGGCTCGGCGGATCTTTTAGCCTTGGCCCTTTATTTCTTGCAGCTAGAAGGCGTCTCCTTCTGGTAAAAAGGTATAGCCGATCCCCCAAACGGTTTTTAAAAAGCGGGCGTGCTTCGGCTCATCTTCAATTTTGTTTCGCAGATGATTGATAAAAACCATCACGGTATTGGCATCGAATTGGCCATCTTGCCAGACATTGCTGTAAATCTGTTCTTTCGAGAACACTTGATCTGGATTTTCCATGAAAAAGCGCATCAGCATGATTTCTTTTGAAGACAACTTGATGGGCTGATCATTTTTGAAAAACTGATAGCGTTTTTGGTCAAAACGAAACATGCCGCTGCACAGATCGCCTTCCGGTTTGGCGATCCCTTTTTCTCGCAGCACGTTGCGGCGATCAAGAATCGAAACGATTTGTGCTTTTAAGAGTGCCGGTGAAAAAGGCTTCGTAATGTAATGATCGGCGCCAATCTCATAGCCGTTGATCATGTCTTTTTCGTCACTTTTTCCGCTTAAAAAAACGATCGGCACCGTGGGGTTTTCTTCCCGAATCAGTTGTGCCAAATGATAGCCGTCATTTTCATGCTCTAAACTGATATCCAGTAAAAAAAGATCAAAGCTGACACGAGAGTTGATCGCAATCGTTTTTTCAACGGAATCGGTCTGATAGATCAAAATACCCGTCGACTGTAAAGATTTCCAAATCAGCCGCCGAATGGCAGGGTCATCATCAACGATTAAAATTTTTTCATCTCGCAAAATATCCGCCTCCTGTATCAATAGTATTATAGTAAATATGAAAGGGGTTTACAATGAAACCGCCATCAAAGTTTTGGCTGTATTTAAGTGTGGTCGCTACCTTATTCATTACATTGATTGGACTTATTTTTACCTTTACAAGTTATAAAAGCGCACAAAGACAAGCTGAAACTGTCGGGTTGCGGCAGTTGGAAACGGTCAACCAAGCGGCGATCAAGCTGATTAGTCGCAGTATCGAATCGTACCACATGGCTCTTACCAATTATGCCGATGACCACCTCGAAGGCGCCGCCTTGGCTGATTTGCAGCGCCCCTTAACGTTACCAGTAATCAATTCCGCGAACAATGCCATGGTCGGATTGTTTTTGATCGACCAAACGGGGCAGGTCATCGCCCAAAATACCGTAACGGCGGTCAATAAACCAGAAGACCCGCCGGTGCAAGAATTGTTATTCAAAGACCCATCCTTAGACAAAGTATTGGCAGGACGACAAGTACAAAATGGGCAAGTCTATTTTGATGGCAAGCAGGCCTATTTAAATGTGTATCAGTCCTTAACCCTTGACGACAAAGAAGCGGTTCTTGTGATGCCTTTGAATCTGCAGCGCATGTATCATCATGAATTTACCACCGATCGCAATGTTTCCGGCTATACGATGGTCAAAAACGCCGATATGCGGATCGTTATGCACCCATCGGACGAACAAATTGGTTTTTCCATCGTTGAGAGCCGCAAAAAAGAATTTCCAGAGCTGGATTTCACCGATCTTGAGCGCTTGGAGCAAGAACAAATCGACAATGAAGAAGGCACCTCCGTCTATTATTCTTATTGGTGGAACGAAGAAACACTGCAAAAAGTGCTGAAATTGGCTGCTTATCAATGGATCACCATCGGCGACAGTCGGCTGATCGTCGCTAGCAATGCCGATTTTTTGGAGCAAAGCGGTCTCTTCTTACAAGACAACTTGATTTTGATCGGCCTACTGGGTTTGTTGTTTGTCATTATGATTTTATTGACCGTCCTGATCAAAAACTACATGAAACGCAATCAAGCCTATGTCGAAAACCAAGCATTGAAAGAACGACAACGGCTGTTAAAAGAAAAGCACGAAATCGAAAAAAACATTTTGCAAGAATCAAAACTGGAAACCATTGGCTTGCTAACGACCTCAATCGTCCATGACCTTAACAACTTTTTGACGCCAATGATTGGTCATCTGCAATTGCTGATCGAGGAAAACCAACACGATGAAGTCTTAGTGGAGGACTTGCAAGAAGTCTGCAAAGCGGCGGAAAAAGGCAAAGAGTTATCCAGCAATGTGCTACGTTTTTCGAAACTCGAAAGTGCCGATAAAACTGTGCAGTCGATCACTACTACCTTGACAGAAGCCATCGATACTATGCGCGCACTGTTGCCAAAAGCCTTTTCCCTTACGTATGATATCCAAGAAGTAGGATATGCCGTCTACGAGAAGATCGATCTGCAAGTCATTATTTACAATTTGTTGATGAATGTGTACCAAGCAAATGCCGATTGCAGCATTCGATTGAGTCGCACTTCGACAGAAAGCGCCACCTTTCCGTTTCGTAAGCAAGCTTTCTCCGCACAACAGGAGTTTGCTTTGATCGAAATCGTCGACAACGGTCCCGGCATACCAGAAGCGATCCAAGAAAAAATCTTTACCCGCTTCTTCACGACCAAGAGTGCCACTGGCGGTACTGGTCTAGGACTCTTTACTGTCTCTTCGATCGTGGAAAAAAACGACTGGTTGATCGATGTTACAAGTACGCCTAAAGGAACCACCTTTTATATTGGTATTCCTCTAACTGATCCCGAAAAAGCCACTGAACTCAACTGATCCGACGGGCTAGTTTCAGTGGTCTTTTTCTTGGGCATGCTGGAAGGCATTGATTTTTTGCAGGACTAGCAAGACCAGTACCAAGACAAAAATCGCTAGAGCAAAAAATAGGGCATCGTTCGCCATGCCTTGCGTCAACAATAGCTCGCGCAAAATCGCAGTAATACTGATCAAAATCAAGTAACGGACGGGAATATGGTGTCCGTCCTTCATATACCGCAGCAACATCAAAATGATTTCTAACAAAATGAATAACGTGGCAATTTCTTCAATCAAAAAGGACAGGTGGGGCGCTTCACTTAAAGGAAAGAGCGTCGTGCTGATCATAAAAATCGCTTTTCCCATAAAAATCAAGACGACAACGACTAAGATCGCTAACATGCTATCAATACAGATACTGATCACTCGCTCGAACATCCGGGTCAATTTTTCCATTTGCCACTCCATTTCTGCTTTTTCTTTTATTATACAAAAGAAGGCGCAGGACAAAGAGAAAAGAACAGTGAAAGAACAATCGCGGCAATATCTTTTTGACCGCGAACTTAACGGTCATTCTATGAGCGGGACCTTTGTGGCAGCTTTGAATAGAAGAAAGTAGCGAGGAAAATATAGTATCTTTTTCCAATAAAATTAGAAAAAGATGAGAATGGATAGTTAAAATATACACAAATTATTACGAGACACTTAGTTTCTTTTTTTGTTACAATGGTTAAATAAAATAGAACTCTGTTGAAACGTTGCTTAAACAATGTTTTTATCGCTATCGAATAGAAAAATAGTCCGATCGCAAGATGTTTACCATTGTTAATAAAGTAACAAGTTAAGCAGGGTTCGCAAGAAAAATGCTTCTTTTCTTATCATATATGACGGGGATCAGTGAGGAGAAAAGAGCAAGAAAAACGGAGGGAAACAAATGAAAAAAAGTGGATGGTCAAAATGGGTGATTGGGGCAGCCTCATTATTGTTGCTTAGTGCATGTGGTGCCGATGGCGGTACAAAAGCCAGCAGCAGTGCGGCAAGCTCTTCTTCAGAAAGTGAAGTCACTTCAGGTGCTTCCCAACAAGAGTATACCGATCCAGCAGAGTTAAAAGATCAATATGATATCGTCATCGTTGGTGCTGGCGGTGCAGGGATGGCAGCAGCCTTGTCGGCTAAAGATGCTGGAATGAATCCAGTCATTTTAGAAAAAATGCCGATCGCAGGCGGAAATACCTTGAAATCTTCTGGCGGAATGAACGCATCAGAAACCAAATTCCAAGAAGCCCAAGGCATTGAAGATTCGAATGAACAATTTTTTGAAGATACCCTTAAAGGTGGTAAAGGAACCAACGATCAAGAATTGCTGCATTATTTAGTAGACAACTCTGCTTCAGCGATTGATTGGTTGGATTCAATGGGGATCACTTTAGACAATATCAGTTACAGCGGCGGTGCCAGTGTAAAACGGATCCATCGTCCTCACGACGGTTCAGCAGTCGGTACGTATTTGGTGGATGGCCTGTTGAGAAACATTCATGAGCAAGAAATTCCTTTATTTGTAAATGCTGATGTGACAAAAATCAATGAAACAGACGGCAAAGTCACTGGCGTCAACGTGAAAATCAATGGCGAAGAAAAAGAAATCGCTGGTGATGCAGTGGTTGTTACTACTGGTGGTTTTGGCTCCAACAAAGAACTGATCGAAAAATATCGTCCAGATCTGAAAGGCTATGTCAGCACGACTTCTGAAGGAAGTACAGGCGATGGCATCAAGATGATCGAAGAATTAGGCGGCGCAACGGTTGATATGGATCAAATCCAAGTCCATCCAACAGTGGTTCAAGATACAGGTATGTTGATCAGTGAAACCGTTCGTGGAGAAGGCGCCATTTTGGTGAACCAACAAGGAGAACGTTTCTACAATGAATTAGAAACCCGCGACAATGTTTCTGCTGCTATCACAGATCTGCCAGAAAGCTATGCCTACTTGATTTTTGACAATGCGTTAGCAGGCAGAGCCAAACAAGTCGATTACTACAAAGAACAAGGTGTAGTGGTAGAAGCCGACACCATCGAAGCCTTAGCTGAAAAAATCGATGTCGATCCAGCAACCTTGAAGAAAACCTTAGATACATGGAACCAAGCAGTGGCAGACAAAGCCGACAAAGATTTCGGTCGTGAAACGGCGATGGACTATGATCTGACGGAAGGGCCATTCTATACGATTCAAATCGCACCTGGGATCCACCACACAATGGGCGGCGTCAAAATCAATACGAAGACCCAAGTATTGAAAGAAGATGGCACACCAATCACTGGCTTGTATGCAGCAGGTGAAGTGACCGGCGGTATCCACGGACAAAATCGAATCGGCGGCAATGCTGTAGCCGACATTATGGTCTTTGGTCGCCAAGCAGGCGCGCAATCCTCTGACTATGTGAAAGAAAACGGGAAATAAGCGGCTGTTTTTTCCTAAAAAAGACCGTATATAAAGAAAGAAACTTGGAACGAATCCTCTTAAGCGATTAGGAGGAGAATCGTTTCAAGTTTTTTTGTATTTCTCACTGAAAGGACGGAAAACTAGTCATTATAATCTTATAATGATTTAGTCGTTTATCATACATATATAAATAAACTATTTTTAAATAGAGGGTTTGCTTTTCACTGAATCGGAATCAAGGAATAAACTGATAAGTTTGGTTTATTCGATGATAAAAAATTTTAGGAGGCAGAGTATGAAAAACGCATTGGTAAAATGGTCGGTCGGGGTGGCAATCTTACTTGGAGGGACCTTGTTCTTCACGGGGAAACAAGTATTTGCTCATGGTTATGTGGAATCACCGATCAGTCGGGGCTATCAAGGGTCTTTGGATCGCAATACGTTAGGGTGGAGCGCTGCGTTTGAAAAATATGGCAATGTCATTTCAAACCCACAATCATTGGAAACCAAAAAAGGCTTTCCAGAAGCAGGACCAGTAGATGGTCGCATCGCTTCGGCAGATGGTGGACTCGGACAAATCGGGGACTTTGTTCTTGATGAACAAGGAACCAATCGTTGGACCAAACAAGACATCAATCAAGGACCATTGCGGGTCAACTGGCATTATACAGCGCCTCACAAGACCACAAAATGGCATTACTATATCACGAAACCAGGATGGGATCAAAACGCGCCACTTTCAAGAGATAGCTTGGAATTGATCGCTACTGTGAATCACGATGGATCGGCTGCCAGCAATAGCCCAAGCCATACCATTACCATTCCAGAAAATCGTCTCGGTTACCATGTCATTTTAGCGGTCTGGGATGTTGCCGATACGCCAAATGCCTTTTATAACGTGATCGACGTTAACGTTTCTGGTTCAACAGTCATTCCTGAAAAACCAGCAGCACCGGCAAATGTCCGATCAGAACGAGTGACTAGCAGCACGGTGGCTTTAGCATGGAACGGTCAAACCGATGCGAAAGAATACAACGTGTATCGTGATGGTGCCTTAGTGGCAACGACTACTGAGCCAACCTTTACCGACACGCAATTAAAAGCCAACACGACCTATAGCTATCAAGTAGAAGCAGTCGGCTTTACGGCGTTAGTTTCAGAAAAAAGTGCTGCAGTGAAAGTGACTACCTCAGCAGACAATCAAGTCGAAACCCCTTCGACACCAGGAAACCTACACCAAATGAGTGTGACAGACAGCAGCGTGTCCTTAATGTGGCAAGCATCCACTCATACAAATGGGATCGCTGGATATGATGTTTACCGCAATGGCGTCAAAATCGCTACAGCCACAGGAACAACCTATGAAGACACGAATCTAGCAGCGGATACAACCTACAATTACCAAATCAAAGCAATCAGCAAAACGGGCGAACAATCCGCCTTTAGTAACCAGCTGAGCGTGAAAACCAATACCAAAGAAGAAACGGAAACACCTGGAGGCGGGGAGTCAGAATACCGTGTGTGGAAACTAGGTACTTTCTCTTCACCAGAAGTGTATACAAGCGGTGAAAACGTGAGCCATAAAGGCAGCAACTATGTCGTGATCAACACCCACTCAAATTACGGGGACACAACATGGTCTCCTGATCAAGCACCAACCTTGTTTAAGAAGCTGTAACCCTTGAATGAATCAGTAAAGCAAGAGCAGTGCGGAGGCACTGCTCTTTTTGACTCTTTTATGAGGAAATGATTGGACCTTTGTTTGATTCGTGCAACCAATTGGCCGAATTCGTTTGATAAATGCAAAAAAGTGCTGCTATGCGTCATGCACAGCAGCACCTGTTTTTTTGTTTTAGATCAAGAATAGAAGAAACGGATCAAGATCCCACCTAAAATCAGCACGATCGCACCACATAAACGGTTGGCCATTTGGGCAAAAGCAATCATTTCCATTCTATCAGAGGCAGACAATACAGCGATATTGCCTGTTCCCCCCATGGAGTTGTTGATCATACCGGCGCCAATTGCGGTTTCAACGGGGTACATCCCCAATACCATCCCGAAGAACCAGCTGGCAGCCCCCATAGATACGACACTGGTTAGGCAAAGCACGACAAATTGCCAAGTAAAGGCAGATGCCAATGTTGACAGATCAATCAATGCCAAACCAATCCCCGCCAAGACCGCATGGGTCAAATTCGTCATCACAACATTGTTGAACATCACCACAGAATCTTCAAGTTTCTTAGGGACAATGTTCAAGGCTTTCAGAATAAAGACAATCACGATCATAAAGGCATACTCGTGAATTTTAGGGAAAAAGTCACTTAAAATCGCACCAACGACCAACAGTGAGAAGGAAAAGAGCATCCCGACCCCGATTTGTTGGGCATCAAGCGTAATTTTTGGTTTTTCTAATTCTTCTTTCGTGGCATTAATCAAGGTGCCATGGCCATTGTATTTGGTTTTAGCAAAAGCTTTGGCGATAAATAAAGCACCAATAATGGCAAGAATATTCCCGAAAGTAACTGCTGGCGCTAATTGAGAAAAGATGGCAGCTTGATTGCCGTTTGCCAAGCCATCGGCATAAATTTGTGAAAGTGGGGTGATTCCCGCTCCCATCCCGCCAGACATCATTGGTAGAGATACATACATCACCGAATCAGCAAAGCCATTGCCTAGCAGCATACCGACAAGGCCGACGGAGAAAAAGCCTACTACCATAGTGATCAAAGCAACGGGAATGAATTTCGTAGAAGCTTTCACCAACAAATTACGGTTCATCCCTAAAATCGAGCCGCAAATCAAAGCGGCAATATAGAAATCAAGAAAGCCAAAACCGCCCCCCATGAAGTCACTGACCGCGTCAATGACTTTCGTGGGTACGAGATGGAAGGAGGCTAAAAGGGTGGCACCAAGCAGGGTAAAAACTGACCCGCCGCCAAGATAAGAATTCATGATCGGGAGTTTTTCCCCAATGAAATACAGCAGGTGTCCTAAGGCAACCAGTAAAATGGTGATCCCAACCATATTTAATGGCAACTTGTCTAAGGCAATCGCACTGAATATGACAACCATGAAAAAGAGATACAAGGGAAGACTAATTCCCGAAATCGTCATCGTTTTTAATTTATTCATTTTTCAGACCTTCCTAGTATGTTGGATACCATTTAAGATTTTGGACAGCTTTTGCCATATCGGTTTCTTGCGCTTGGGCTAGTCCTTGTTCTTTGGCTTTATTGGCAACTGCTTCAGCCACTTTGATAGAAACGTCCGCAACGTATTCAAATGGTGGGAGAACAGGTGCACCGGGTTGGCTCAAATCAACCAAACCACTTAATGAGTGAGCAGCGGCACCAATCATTTCGTCGGTCAAGAGAGAGGCTTCTGAAGCCAACATACCTAACCCTAGACCAGGATAGATCAAGGCGTTGTTTGCTTGACCGATTTGGTAGTCGACTCCTTTGTATTGGATCGTTCCTGAAGGGACACCGGTTGCCACAAAGGCTTTTCCATCAGACCATTCGATTACTTGTTCAGCCGTTGCTTCTAATTTTTTGGTTGGATTAGAGATAGGGAAAATCACTGGACGAGCTGTGTTTTCACACATCGCTTCCACAACTTCTTTGGTAAAGGCACCGGCATTGGTTGAAGTACCGACCAAAATCGTTGGTTTTGCGACTTTAATGACATTGATCAATTGCGTCATATCGCCAACATTGGCAAAGTCAGCCCGTTTTTTGGCAAATGGTTTTTGTGCAGGAGTCAAATCGGACATATCATCGAACAAAAGCCCTTGTTTGTCAACCATAAAGAAATGATTGTAGGCTTCTTCTTCTGAAAGACCTTCGCTGACCATTTCGGCATGGACTCGACTGGCAATCCCAGCACCAGCGGAACCACCGCCATAACATAAGTAGACTTGATCCGTTAATTTTTCACCTGTAATATCTAATGCGCCGAAGATACCGCCCAGTACAACGATTCCCGTTCCTTGGATATCATCATTGAAAGTTGGAATCGATTGTTTGTATTTGTCCAAAATCGTTGCAGCATTTGAACGGCCAAAGTCTTCCCAATGCAAGTAAAGTTTAGGGAACAATGATTCTGCCGTTTGAACAAATTGATCGATGAATTGGTAGTAAGCATCACCGTAGACACGTTCTTGACGATTGCCTAGATACAAATGATCCTCTAACAATTCTTTACGGTTGGTCCCAGCATCGATCACGATTGGTAAAACAGAAGCAGGGTCGATCCCAGCAGCTGCTGTATAAATCATCAATTTACCGACAGAAATATCGACACCTTGGACACCCCAGTCACCAATCCCAAGAATTCCTTCAGCATCTGTGGCTACGATCAAGCGAATGTCCCGATCGCCAGCGGCGTTTTTCAACGTTTCTTCGATGTTTTCTGGATGATTGATATCTAAGTATGCTGCATATTGAGGATCAACGAATAGGCGGCTGTAATTTTCAATGGTATCAGCAATCGTTGGATCGTAGACGATCGGATTGAATTCAACGATATGTTGGTTGAACAAATAGTAGAACAATGTCCGATTGGTATTAAAGATCTCCATTAAAAAGTGACGTTTTTCAATGTCGGATTCTTTGGTGACATATTGCAAATAGGCTTGTTCTGCTTGTTCTTCGATCGTTTGCACGTGAGGGGGCAATAAACCGATCAACCCTAGTTCTTTTCGTTCTTCTTGCGTAAACGCGGTTCCTTTGTTTAAAAATGGGTTATTTAAAATGTCATGTGCTTTCATTATGTTCCTCCAATGGATATATTTTGAGTACTCGTTCATTTCCATTAGCTACTTTAATCCTCGGACAGAATTATAGTCAACTATCGGTGGTATAATAAAAATTATTTATAACAAAACCGATGCGAGCTTGAATCGGCTAAGGGAGAAATCAGACGATGAACATACGAGATTTAGAATACTTTAACGCTTTGGCAGAGATGCTTTCTTTTACGCAAGTGGCGCATAAATTTGCTGTCAGTCAACCAACCGTCAGCTACGCTATCAAACGCTTGGAAGAGCATTATGGCTGTGATTTGATCGCTCGAGAAGCCTCTCATCGCTCCATCTCATTGACGACAGAGGGGGAAATTTTGAAGGCTCATGCGCAATATATCTTAGATGAATTTGTGACCTTGGACCGAGCCATCGACCATGCTAAAAACAATCGGACCCACATCGGTTTGCCGCCAATCATTCGTTCCAAAGTCTTTTCAAAACTCTTAGATGAAAAAGAGATCATCCGCTTTATTTCGAATTTCCACTTAGTATCTGGGGGATCCAATGAATTGCTTTCGAAACTATTATCAGGAAAAATCGATTTTAGCTTGCTGGGCAGTGTCAATCCCCTCGTCCACCCGAATCTGCAGGTGAAGTTGCTGCATCAACAAGAGTTTTTTATCTTTGTGTCAAAAGAAAACCCATTGGCAGAAAAAAAGGAAATCTCATTCGAAGAAGCTGCCGAATATCCCTTTATCCTATTGGAAAAAGGCTATACCCATATGCGGGCCTTTCAGAATTTAAGTGAGAAATCAAAGAAGAAGCCAGAAGTCCCCTTTTATTTTTCAGACGTCCAGACGATTGGCCAGCTGGTCAGTTCCAATATCGGCATTACCTTGATGACGGAATTTCCCGTGTTTCAAGAAATGGAAGGCTTAGTGAAAATACCATTGGTCCCTGAAGATAAGGAAATCTTTTATATTCAATATGCCTATTTAAAGAGTGCGATGTTGAATCAAGAAGTCCAGAAGTTGATTAGGATCTTGGATGAGCTGTCTTGGGAGGAGGAAGGGTGAGGAATGGGGATTTCTTGATGTAAGGGCAGAGAAAAAATGGACGTTTGGGGAGGGGTAACCGTCCTAACTTGGAGAAGTATTTGGTTCACTAATGGTGTTTCAGAATCAGGGAGAACTACTACCAGTATCAAAAGAGGACTTTGGTTTGACACTTATTATTATACATGGAGTTACAGAGTTTGGTAAGAAATCTAATACTACTTTATTCCTTCTATTGCAAACAGAAGGAATTTTTCTTTTTTAGAAAAAATGATCGTCTTGTCTACAAATACGACAGATAAAAAAATAGAAACCCTGAAAACAATTTTTGCTCAAGATACCATAATTTCAGCTGTTAGACATATCATAAAGTTAAGCACTGAAAGAAACTATAGAATTTAGCTGAATTTATATATAATGCTATTTTTAAACCGAATCGTTTCATAAATAGTGTGTTTTATAAATTTATTGAATAAACTTATTTGTATTTTGTTATTGACTTTTAATGTTTTTATATGATATCGTTTTATTATGAAATAATGAATAAAATATAATGTGCAAGGAGGAAATAATGGAAATGATTAGTGTTGCTAAAAAAAGTATCAAAGGATTATTTTTAGTTGGTGTTGTATCATTAGGTATTATTGCGTATCAACCCAATTCCGCTGTAGCGTCAGAAGCTACGTCTGAGTTTTCTGGTGGCTGGATAGAAGGAGAAGGGGAGTTTGGAAACAAACCAACAAATGCAAACTCTTTAATTTCAGCAAGAGCAAAAGATTTCTATCATAATAGTGGGAACAAGAATGTTACTACCCGACAAAAAACTGGATGGGCTGAGACTTACTGGCGTAATGTTTACCACTATTCTCGTGTGCAGCTAAAAGCCCCTATACTTAAAGATGTACGTGTAGATTCGGGAAGAAAATACGGGCAAGCTTATTCATATGCTGAAGCAACAGGGGTTCGAGATCTAGTAACTTATACTTACTGGGGAAGCTGATTGCTAAAAAAATCTAATGTTCGAATTAGGATACCCAACTCTTGAAGTTGGGTATATTTATTTAGGCCGATTAATTCAATAAGCGCCAAAGGTTATGCTAACATTAGGAAAGAGAAAAGAGGGAATTTTTTGAAAAGAACACTTTTTTTCGTAACAAATCTAATTTTTCTGATTGCAACACTCATAAATGCTTTTTCCTTTTTTTATTTTTTTTATCAAAGTAATTTAGACTTTGTTTCCAATAATTTTACGTCTAAAGAGTCAGTACGTCTTATTGTTAATAATAATCTATCTTCCGAAACATGGGGAAATTTGCTAGGTGATCAAAAGAAAATGCTTGTTGTAAAAAATTTAGAAAGTAATTTTTACTATAAAGCAATCTATACTAACTACGACTGGTATCTTCCACTTTCTGAGGGGAGAAACTTTGTTAAAGAAGATTTCTATGATGGGAAGAACAGAGCGATTGTCGGAAAAGAATTGGCTTCTAAAAATAAAAACAATGTAAATATTGAAGGAAAAAATTACGAAGTCATTGGCGTATTAGACGGATCCTATTCAAAAAATTTAAACAAAACGGCTTTAATTAACATTGATTCACTGGAAGGAACTCAAACTCAAGGTGTTTATCAAATTAACTCAAATGAATCAGCGATGGAAAAAGTAAAAAAACATTTGATCAATGATATTTCCGCCATTACGTATTCCGATGATACCAAAATATATAATGCGAAAAATACAGAAGGCAATAATAATTTGTTGCGCTATTCTTTTCAAATACTCTGCTTGTTAGGGGTAGGAATTTGTATATTTTTCTATCTTACTTTATCTCAATCTACAAATTATTTAAAAAAAATTATAGGGATATCTAGAAATACGGTTCTTATAGAAGAGATAAAACAGTTATTAGCTGTATGGTTGGTTGAGAGTGTTCTAGTTTTAACTATTCTATATTTTCCTTTTAAAAAATATATTTATGATTCGATACATTCATTTACAACTAATTATATATCTTCTCAGTTTCTTATCATATGTAGTGCAGCTACCCTATTTATTCTTCTTTTCTTGAGAAATTGGAGGAAGCTTGATGAAATTTAGTAATTATCTGTCAGAGATTTTTGAATCTGTTAAACGAAAAAAACATTTGTTATTTTTCTACAGTTTGTTTTTGTTGTTTTCATTTCTAACACTTTCAGTTTCTAATGTTATGTCACAAGAAAATAGTAATGAAGAGAAAAGGATCTCCACTGGAGATACTAAAACGTTCAAGTTAGTTGATAATCTAATTGGAGAAGACGAAGAGAACTTTTTAAAAAATCTTCAGAGTGTAAATTACCTCTCGTCTATGTATAACGAATTATTGGGAAGCACAATAGGAGAATACCAAGTGATTGGAAGCCAAGGTATAAACTATTTAGAGGAAAACAATTTGGATACTCAGTTTATTGATAACTATGAACATATTGTTAATGTTATTGATAATATGAGTAGTGATGAAATTCCATATAAATCACTGCAAATAAACAATAAGGTGCTTCAACGTTTTAAACTTAGGTTATCACAAGGAAATTTGTTCTCACAAGAGGATTATCAATACAATGACAATAAAATTTCGGTGATATTAGGAGACAATTATTCAGAATACTTTTCTGTTGGAGACAAAATTCAAATTTCTTATTTATTTAAGAATTTCGAAGCTAAAGTAATCGGTTTTGTTGAAAAAGGGGAAAGAATTGTTTTTAATGAGTATGATGATTATGTATTAGATGATCGTATTATTCTTCCTTTCATCGAAAAGGCTCCCCAACAACTAAATAAAGAAGATTTTTCATTTTTTCAAAAACATTTTTTAAACGGAATTAATGGATACTATCAGGTGCCTGATTCTTTATCGCAAGAACAAATGTATAAATTCGTGAATGAACTTTCTCAGCCTTACCAAGTTGGTACAATTGATTTGATAGGAGAATCAGGATTTCATCTATCTTCTATTCTATATACGATCACTAAAAACAATAGGTTACTAAAACTAGTTGCTTATTTTTCAATTGTTGTATTAATAGCGGTAACGATAGTATTTTCTTACTTAGAAATGTTTCGTGATAAAAAGGTTTACCATTTACATTTGTTTTTAGGTGCTACAAAAAAAGAAATTCGCCAGTACTTCCTTGGAGAAAAAATATTACTTTTATCTAGTGTTGTAATTATCAGTGTGATTATAACCAATTACTTAGGGGTAGTTACCAGTAGCTTTCTGATATCATTACTATGCCTGGCGTTATTACTATTTTTATTATTTTATCTCTCAGTAACCATAATTCTTAAGAAATGGAGAATTACAAATGATTAGTATTCAAAACGTTGCACTTCAAATAAAAGATGGTCGGAATAAAAAAGAACTTTTTGAAAATCTTAACTTAACTTTAAATGAAGGCCAAAAAGTCGCAATCATGGGAAAAAGCGGCAGTGGCAAAACAACATTGTTAAAACTAATTGCGGGATTGATTAAAGCAGAAACAGGAGCTATCATTTTTGATGGAAAGAATTTAAGCAGTATGAATGCGAATGAGCGAAGCTTCAATCGTTTAAGGAATATTGGATTTATATTTCAAGATAATCCGATGATTGAAAGTAAGAATGTTTTTGAAAATATTGCTTTACCACTAAAATATTTAGGTGTGGAGAAAAAAAATGTGGAGAAAAAAGTTCATGTTATGTCAAAGCGCTTAGATATTTCACACTTACTATCTGAGAACCCTAGCTATTTATCTGGCGGTGAAAAACAAAGAGTAGGAATTGCTCGAGCACTGATTACTGATCCAAAACTTATTTTGGCAGATGAACCAACTGGTTCACTAGATTCAGAGACAGAATTAATGGTATTAGATATTTTTCAAAGAATTGAATGGAATAATACGAGCTTTGTAATGGTGACACATGACGCTTCCGTAGCAAATATTTGCGATGAGCTATACATGTTAAAAGATAGAAAACTAGAGAATTTTCAAGACTTTAGAAATATCTAAAATAATTTTGAATTCTACTATCAGCCGTAGCAAGAGATATTACCAGCGAATTTTGAAATTGATTTAATTCATAATGGAAGGGGTCAGAAACTTTTTAGTTTTTGATACGCGGGTAAACTCTCGGTATAATAGGCTTGAGATCGTTCCATAAATTTATTTCATAAAGTTAAGGGGATTTTGCATGATTTTAGATAACAATTTGGGTTTAACCAATCAAGCTACGTTAGACAAGGCTGAAGAAAAACTCAGCAAACAAAAAGCGAAGGAATTATATGATTCTGGGAAAATAAATGAAAGCGAAGTAGGTTCATTCCCTGTTGTACTAAGCAATCAGTCTTTATGAATTTGATTTTGAAATTAGGAGAAATTCGGATAGTATTTCTACTTGGAATGATTGTAAAAGGAGAGTACAGAGAAGTTTTTCTCGGTATTCTCCTGCTTTTTTTGAGAACAGAAACAACAAGCTTATGCCATGCACCCATTTTCTAAGAGTGAGTAAAAAAGTAAACCAAGCTCATTATTGTTGCATATGCAACAATAATGAGCTATTATAGTGCTAGATAGGGAGGGGATAGTTCGTGGAGGATATACTTCGTGAGATAGGTTCGATCAGTAGAATGTTGGAATCCATTGCTAATATTGAATTTAAAGAGGTTCAACTCAGTAAAGGACAATACATTTACTTAGTTCGTATATTTGAAAATGAAGGAATTATTCCTGAACGATTAGCCGAACTCATCAAAGTTGATCGCACGACTTTGTCCAGGGCAGTAAAAAAGTTAGAGGAAAATGGGTTCATTCTAAAAGAGTCAGACAAAGAAAATAAAAAAATCAAACACTTATACACAACCATCAAAGGAAAACAGGCGGTTCAATTAATCATAAGAGAAAATAACTATTCAAATAAAGTAGCGATTCAACAGTTATCTGCTTTAGAAAGAAAAAATCTTGCGGAAATGCTGGCAAAAATAAAATCTTCGGTAGAAGTTGATTGGGTCAACGTCAAGAATGGGATCAAAAGAGACTATTGAACGAATAGCGCCGCTAGGGAGATTGGCTCTGATTGAATGTACATTCATGTTACCTAGGAAAGGAAGCACAGGTAGCTGATATTTTGTTAAAAAGGATATAACGAGGATGTCTGCTGAAAAAACAAAGAGCCTGAAAAATAAAGGACAGGAAGTTGTTCAAATAAACTTAGTAGGAGTGTAGAGAAAGTGAAGAAAATAATGATCGATCAAGAATTTTGGGCGCTGTTTCCAGAAGCACAAATCAACTGCCTTGTTGTAAAAAATATAAACAATGTTGCCGATGCTGCACAAGAAACGTTTTTTACTGACTTGCTAAAAAGTAGTAAAGAACAAGCAAAGCGCTACTTAACGACCGATACCTTCAGTGAAAATCAGGTGATCCAAGAATGGCGAAGTGCTTTTCAGCAATTTAAAACGAAAAAAGGGGTACGCTCTTCCATCGAAGCACTGTTGAAACGGGTGAATCAAGACAGAGAATTTTCTCCCATCAATCCCCTAGTAGATATCTATAATAGTATTTCCTTGAAATATGGTGTCCCTTTAGGTGGAGAAGATCTCGATACAATCGTTGGCGACCTTCATTTAGGCGTTGCAAAAGGCGGCGAATCCTTTTTCCCTTTAGGTGCAGAAATTGACTCCCCAGCCTTGGCAAATGAAGTCATTTATTATGATGAGAAAGGTGCGATTTGCCGATGCTTGAATTGGCGGGAAGCCCAACGTACGATGCTAACAGAAGAGACCACCCATGCTGTTTTATTCATTGAGTCGATCAATGAAACGCAACGGGCTCGGGCGAATGAAGCAATCAAAGAATTAAGTCTGTTGATTCAAGAGTATTTTAACGTAACAGGTGATGATTATGTGCTAAGTAAAGAAAGTCCTGAAATCATTTTGTAGGGATGAGCTTGTTGTCTATAGGATAAGATTGATTTACTGAATGCTTGAAAAATTCTAATAGAGAGAAAATCTACTATTATCAAATTTTCTTGAAAAACGAGAGAGGGACAAAACTGAGAAGTTTTTGTCCCTCTTTTAGTCATTTGCACATGTTTCTAATTTCTGATTTAACTGTGTCTCATTGGACAATATTTAGAAGGTAATCAGAATAGGTTTCCTATAATGCACAGCAACTATTGTTGTAAGGAAGGATTCGGTAGTATGTTTCAGGCAAATCGCCAGAAATAGCTAAAAAGCCACTCTATTCTACTCTCTTTTTCAAGAATTCCTGTTAAATGGTAGGTTTTATGTCAAAATGAAAGGTAGAAATGAATGAGGAGTGGTTGATATGAAAGAAACGATATTAGCAATGAAGCTGAAAGAATATAGAGAAAAAAACAAGCTAACGCAAAGTAGGCTAGCAGAATTATTAGAAGTAAGTGACAAGACGATCTCAAAATGGGAGTTAGGTGCTACGTACCCTAGCAAAAAAAATATGATCAAAATAGCCGAAGAATTGGATATTTCATTAGAAACATTACTTTTGGAAGAAACTAAGAAAGACAATGAGGATCTAAAAGTAAGCATCAAGTATGGGGTGATTAGTTTTTGCTTGATCTTTTTTGTCACGATGATCGTAACTTCATTCAATCAAGACTTCAGCACGATTATGAATCTTTCTATTCAAGAAAAGTTAGGAGTATTTTTAACCACCGCTTTAAAATTATTGAGCATCTCTGTGCCGCCAGCGATCATCATTGGCTCCGCGTTTTATTTTTATATCTTCCCAAAAAATAAAAAGGAGAACTAACCATTTCCTCGATTTCGACGGAAATGGTAGATTAGGGTATAGGAATCAAGTCATGGACAGAAAAACGGCATTTTAGGTTCAGTACGACTAGTGTAAAAAGCGTGTAAATTTTACAAGAAGGAGAGAGCAGGATGGGATTATTTGGTAAAAAGAAAGAAGTCAGAAATTTAACGAAGGAAGAAGAAGCAGAAATCAAAGAAGAAATGGCACGACAAATGCTTTCAAAAAACGAAAATGATATTGGTATGGTCAAGAAAATCAAAGACCTGACAAACATGAGTACAGGACAAGCGAAAGAGCTATTCCTGAAATTCAGGGATGAGTTAACCGAGAGATAGCGGATAGGGAATCAGCCAACAACAGCCTTTCAAATGCGAGGCAGATTCGCTTCATTGACAGTTTATGCGGTTGAAAAGGATACGTCTTCTGGTCAGTCAGTATTACAAAATTCGGTTACGCCATAGCACTTCTATTACAATCAATTTTTCTTCAAATGGAGGGGCACAACGATGTCAAAAGATTTAAAAAAGGTTTACAGTATTACGATTATTCAGGTAGTGATTTACGTGATTGCATTAGCCATGGCTTTTCTCAATCGTGGGATCTCACCGAACTGGCCCTTCTACTTGGTCCTAGTAGGAATATTAGGAGGATTTTTTATCCCCAAAAAATATCGCTCACAATTTTCTTCGACTGCTCCGGGTATTTTTTTAAAGAACCGTACGCGACGTACAGAAAATATAATCGAACTGACCGTCACTTGTTTTGTCATTTTTCTGGTTATTTATTTAAATATTGTCTAGAGGGGGTGTGCCTATAGAGAATATGAAAAAGAAGTAACTGTTAGTGTTTGTAGATCTTTATTTACTTTAGTTGATGTAGAAAAAAGTTGAATAGAGCATTATGTATTCTTTACGAAGTGCCATTTATAAATCGGTAAATTGATTTGTATTCAATAGATCGAAAACCTCTCATCCATTTGAGAGGTTTTTTTAGCGAGACAAAAAACAATCACGAATCAAAAACTGAACAGCGGTTGGTCACGTTGCGTATTCTTACGAATGTTGTAACAACCCATTTACGTATCTTCCTTTAGCGTAAAGAAATAAATTAGATCACGGCAATCCGCACCGTGCTTTTTTTATTTTGAAACGCTTTTTATAGAAATGTACAACATTCTCTATTCTTTACCAACAACCGCTATTCTCCGAGCTGTCACCACAATTAAGATAATATTGGAAGTTATAAATCGATTGTATCCGTCATTTTTAAAAACGAGAATTTAATGGAGTTTATAGATATTTTCTTTATCAAAGAATATATACCAGTTTTTCACTCCGTTCCTTAGGTGTGAGTAAATCGATATCAATATAGTGTCGGATAACCACACAGTCAGTCAAGAACCTATGAAAAAAGTAAACAATATACATGGTTCTAAAACACCATTCTCGTGCACTGTTATACCAAAATGTCAGTTCTCTAGTGAGAAGCATCCAAAGTCTGCCGTTCTAATATTTTAATCCCATGAAAAAAATAGAAATTCCTATACACACAAAAAAAGGATAATAGAAAAAGTACGATTATTGTTTTTGATTAAATAATTATATGGATGAGAGGTTTAAGATGAAGAAATAATCGATAGTAAGGCCCTTTGAATTGTAGGTTACGCACTTTTAAGATACACATTATAAACCATAGCATTTAGCAAATAATTTTATGTAATAACCATAGTTAGGTGGTTTTTTTAATAAATTAAAATGCGTAATTTAATGCTAAGATGCCGTTTGTTAAATCGAAACGAGGAGAAAAAAATGAAAAATAAACATATGCACCTTTTTTTAGTTGGATTATTGTTTGGGTCAATTGTAATGAATCCAGTACAAGCATTGACAGATACGCTTGGAATAGCACCCGCTCAAGAACAAGAAGCTGGCAATCTTTTATCGGAATCTTTGAATAGCTTTGAAAAAAGTGAAAATCAGGAACAGACGCCTGATAACAAAGATGTACTTTCTGAAAGTGAAACAAAGGAAAACCTTTTGGAGAATGAAACGTCAAGCAGTCAAGAAGATAATGCTGCTAGTAATGAGGAGCAAGCGAATAATAGTAAAGAACTATCCGATAGCCAGTCATCTGAATCCGATACGAGCGAAAGTATGACAGATAATGCTGACCAGAATCAAATACATAAAAAAGACTCGAAGATGCTTATGACTCCAACGGAAGCTTCAGAGACGTTCACTTATGATTTAACAGTCGAATATGATCCTTTAAAATATATTTCATTGGATGTAGATTTACCAATCCCTGAAGAGTATAAGCAGGATGAGCTATATTTTCGTCTTACATTGGGTGGCGATTATGGTAATTTTTACGAGTATAAATCAAATGAAAAATTTCTTGTCCTAGGATCATCACATAATAATCCAGTAATAGGTGTAAATCCATTGCATATATCATGGGATAGTTTCCTCCAGGGATGGGGGCTTGAGGGTTTTAATTTTCTCGGTTTTACTGTAGTTATTCCTTATAAGGATGCTAACGGGAATGACCTATTTACAGGTACGTACAATATCCGTTTTACAAACAGTCACTTAACCATTAAGTATGTAGATGAATCAGGTAATGAAATCTACCCTTCACGTCGAATTGATGATAGTACAAATCAGCCCTATGACGTTTCAACTAGTGACTATATTCCAGAAATTCCTGGATATGAGCTAGATACAAGTAAGTTACCTGTCGATGCTATTGGAAAATTTAAACGTGGTGAGTTTACCGTTACCTATGTTTATCAGAAAGCACAAATTGATTATACCGATATTTTGATTAAAGATAGTACTATTTATACACAGGAAACATGGTCACCAGTAGATAACTTTATCGAAGCTTCATCAAAAGAAGGAAAACAGCTAACCTATGAGGAATTTTTGGCAAATGGCGGGATTGTTTCTGGTACAGTAGACACACAGACAGCGGGTACTTATACGGTTAGTTATACTCTCAATAATCTAACCAAGGATGCAACAATAGTTGTCAAGCCTCGGCTGACCGCTATAAATGTCTCTGATTCAATAATCTATGTGGGTGATCCATGGCAAGCAGAGGATAATTTTGAGAGTGCATTAGACAAAGATGGCCACGATGTTGATTTTTCAGCCCTAACGGTCGATGCTAGTCAAGCAGATACAAGTAAAGCAGGTAGCTTTAAAGTCACTTATACGTATGACGGTGTGACGAATACAGCGGTTGTTACAGTCAAAGAAAAACAAACTGCGGTGAACGTCCATGATTCTACGATCTACGTGGGAGATAGCTGGCAAGCAGAAGATAATTTCGATAGTGCCTTGGATAAAGATGGTAATTCGTTAGACTTTCAAGATATAACGGTAGAAGGCAGCGTAAATACCAACACTCCGGGGACATATCAAGTGAATTATCGCTATGACGGCGTGACTAGTACGGCTACGATTATTGTCAAAGCGAATCAAACCGCAGTCAATGTACATGACTCCACGATTTATGTGGGCGAAACCTGGGAAGCAGAAGATAACTTCGACAGTGCGTTAGATAAAGATGGCAACGACGTTGCACTTTCAGATCTTACGGTTGATGCGAGTCAAGCAGATATGAGTAAAGCAGGAACTTTCGAAGTTACCTACACGTATGATGGTATAACCAGTACAGCGATTATTACGGTCAAAGAAAAAATGACCGCCGTCAATGTCCACAATTCTAGGATTTATGTGGGAGACAATTGGGAAGCAGAAGATAACTTCGACAATGCGTTAGATAAAGACGGCAACGACGTTGCACTTTCAGATCTGACGGTCGATGCTAGTAAAGCCGACACGAGCAAAGCAGGGAGTTTTGAAGTCACGTATACGTATGATGGTGTAACGAGTACAGCGATTGTTACAGTCAAAGAAAAAATGACCGCCGTCAATGTCCACGATTCCACGATCTATGTGGGAGATAACTGGGAAGCAAAAGATAATTTTGATAGTGCGTTAGATAAAGATGGCAACAACGTTGCACTTTCAGATCTTACGGTTGATGCGAGTCAAGCAGATACAAGTAAAGCAGGCAGCTTTGAAGTCACGTATACGTATGATGGTGTAACGAGTACAGCGATTGTTACAGTCAAAGAAAAAATGACCGCCGTCAATGTCCACGATTCCACGATCTATGTGGGAGATAACTGGGAAGCAAAAGATAATTTTGATAGTGCGTTAGATAAAGATGGCAACGACGTTGCACTTTCAGATCTTACGGTTGATGCGAGTCAAGCAGATACAAGTAAAGTAGGAACTTTCGAAGTTACCTACACGTATGATGGTATAACCAGTACAGCGATTATTACGGTCAAAGAAAAAATGACCGCAGTCAACGTTCATGATTCTACGATTTATGTGGGAGATAATTGGGAAGCAGAGGATAACTTCGACAGTGCGTTAGACAAAGATGGGAATGACGTGGCGTTTTCAGCCCTAACGGTTGATGCGAGTCAAGCAGATATGAGTAAAGCAGGAACTTTCGAAGTTATCTACACGTATAATGGTATAACCAGTACAGCGATTATTACGGTCAAAGAAAAAATGACAGCCGTCAATGTCCATGATTCTACGATCTATGTGGGAGATAACTGGGAAGCAGAAGATAATTTCGATGGTGCGTTAGATAAAGCAGGCAACGACGTCGCATTTTCAGCCCTGACAGTAGATACTAGTCAAGTTGATCCGAGCAAAGCAGGTAGTTACAAAGTAACGTATAGTTATGATGGAATTACAGTAACGGCCACCATCACAGTAAAAGAAAAACCTAGCCCAGAAGAACCTGCAGATGATTCAGAGCATACATCACAAGAACAAGAGAAAGAGAATCAGAAAAAGATAAACTCTGATAGTAAGAAACATGAAGCACTTCCGAAAACAAACGAAAGTAAATCAATGGTTGAATTAGCAACAGGGTTCATAATTGTGTTATTGGTAGGTGTAATTTTCTTTTGGAAAAAAAGAAAAGCGAATAAATCGTAATGATTAAATAAAGTACTTGGGAATGGATCCCAAGTACTTTATTTGTGTATGATAAATTTTTATCAGAACTAAAGGTACAAATGTAACCTAATAGTCGCAAATTATTATTTATCGAAAATGATTGGCATAAGACTCTCAGAAATTAGTATCAATTTTAAAGAGAATATTGAAAAAATCGTACCAAGAAAACGAGCAGTGTATGAGCATGAACTAAGCCGTTCTATTATAGATGTATCACTTCAATAGATAATTCATATGCTTTATTGAAAAAGGAATTTCTTCCTAACAATGAATGAATAGATTGGATGTTGAGTATTTGTACCCGAGAAAAATGCACATCTATAACCTTTACAAACTGAATTTTTCCTTTTGGATGTGCTGTTTTTCCAAATAAACACGTTGAATCAGAAAAAGTAACTCAGCCCATCGTCCGTCATTTTCTATCGAGTTCAAATAAAACACTTTTTTCTTAGGATCGGATCGCACTAATGTATCAGTAACGACGATATCGGCTATCTCGTAATTATCGGTAATATTGATGTGTTCTTTATTAAAGAAGTTCATAAGACTATTTTCAATATAAAAACTGGCGGAATAGTCTTTTACTAGTTGTAAGTAGATTGTAACTTCTGTCTTTATATTAGCGGTGTGGAGCGTATAGAGCAGACTTGATAAATATTTGGTGTGATTTTCATCTTTGGTGTAGATAGAAACAGTTTTTTTTATGACATTCATATAGTCATTTTGAACATTTGATCGAAAAAATAAAGGTGGAATAAATAGTTGGGCGAAGCAGTCAATCGTATCTCCTATCAAAAAATAAAAAGCGTTGAATAAGGTTAAATAGTAGAGAACAAGATGCCTGTTCTGATCAGAGAGTTTGTCGTTTATTAGAACAGAACTAGCTGCCAAAACGTCGCGAGAGAAAGTGCAATAAGAATGATCTGATTCGAAAAAAGTTTTTCCTAGTTTTATCTTTTCTTCTATAGGGATAATGTCTGAAATGAAAAGATGGGAAAGAAAATTAAAATAGAGAATCTCGTTATTTTTCGTACTATCATCAAGGGATCCGAAGCTGTTTTTTTAAAAGATTACTGCTGCATCAAAACTTTCAAAAATAATTGTAAACAAAGTTCGAGTCAATAAGGATTCTGGTTGAACCAAACGATGATTACTATGGATTCTTGTTTGCAAAATAGCATATAAAATATAAAGTGATCTATTTTTTGTAAAAGAACGTTTGTAAGATTCTTCCAGGATTTCTTCGGGAACTGATGCGCGAATACTGTGAAGGGAGATATCTTGAAATGGCCACTCTAAATCATGAAAAGAATCTTGCAAGTATAGATAAGAGAACAAGCGAATATTCATTTCATCTCCAACTAAAGTATAGTAGCCTTCCCTAACTGTAATGCGGAAATCAAAACTTGAGAAAAACTCATTTAATTTTTGGGTTAGTATGTTTAGGTAACTAGGGGAGATAAAGAGCTCATTTAATATATGATCTTTATTCAGTGAGCTTCTAGTGAGCAATAACACTGTATAATTGAAGGTTGCATTATTTTTTAATAGTTGCAGTTTCAGCGAGTATGCCGAAGAGACTGAATGTTCTTTAAATTCAGAGTTGATTTTTATCATCCCAGAGTTTTTTATGAGAATAAAACTGCTGATGCTATGAAATTCCTCAAAATGCTTGTTGATGATGGTTAAGGTATCACGTACTTTTCGAGGAGTGATCTGCAGGCTTTCGGCAATTTCTTTTGTGGTTGTTTGTTCTTTGTTTATGATAAAAAATAAAACAGATATTTCCCTTCTTAAGTAATCAGGTATCACATAATCCTCCCCTTTTCTCCAACACAATTTCCGTACATTGGTATACCAGAATTGTAGATAGCGAGCGCTTTTTCTGTGTGCTATCATACCACCATGATTTAAAAAACGCAAAATAATCTAACGTTTTTTTATTGCTAATAAATTTATTAATTACAAATAAATGTTGTGCGAAAATAATTTTCATTAATAAATTGAATATGTGATAAATGTAAGAAAGAAAGGCAGCGCTAAAAATGAAAAAAAGATTAGTAATACTTTTTAGTATGTTTATATTGACAATCCCTTCTGTGATAAATTCCAGCCAAGTCGTAGCTGATGTTATTGAAAATCGGCTAACACAAAATGAAGAAGATCTTACTCCAAATGAAACAAGCATCGATGATAGTGGAGAAAAAACTTGTGAAAGCAATACAATGAGTAAAGAGACCGTTATTAACAATAATACTTTAAAAAGTGGATCGCAGACCGATGGGGCTGATTTTGTCAGTGAAACCGTTGCAACTAAGGAGAGCGTTGAACATACTGAACCAACGGAAAGTAAGACAGTTTCGAGCGACCAAAAATTAAGTAGTAAGGAGGGGGGCAATGACAAGGAGAAGCAAGCAAATAGTTCCGCTGTTGGCGACATAGCTACGGGAACAAATGGAACGAGTGCTTGGGTAATTGATGAAAATGGGATTTTACATATTTACTCAGGGAAGCTTCCTGAATTTCCAGCGGGAGGTGATAAGCCATCGTGGTTTGACTACAGACAGTCAATTAAAAAAGTTGTGTTGGAGGGAGAGGTGATTGCAGGCACTCACCTTGACTATTTTTTTGCGTACCTTACAAATGTAACTCAAATTGATAATTTAAATTTCTTGAATACGAATGCCACAACAACTATGATAGGTACTTTTCAACATCTGCCTGCACTTAAACAAATAGACGTATCCGGTCTTAATACGGCTAGTTTAGTTTCAATGGATTCTATGTTTTTTGGTTCAAGTGCACTTACGACTTTAGATATTTCAAGTTGGGATATGTCTAATATTGATACGTGGAAGTATGACACTAGCGCATTTCCTCCTAACTTGAATTATATAACTTTAGGTAAAAAAACAGTACTTGGCGGCTATTATTTAAATGCGCCACCGAATGACGGAGTTTACGGTGGTGTTTGGATAAATGTTGAAACTAAAGCTAGGTATGATAGAGAAAAACTAACTAAAACCTATGATGGTGATACGATGGCTGGCGACTATATGTGGGCGAAAGTTCCTAAATTAAATGTAAGGAACATTACCTTATATACAGGGGAAAGCTGGAACCCACAAGATGGTTTTATTTCTGCCTCAGACGATTTGGGAGATGAACTATATTCTCTGACTAATGATATTAAGATCCTTGGTGATCAAGTAGACTTAAGTTACCCAGGCGTTTATGAAGTAGAATATCGGTACTATTATAATAGTGCCAATACTACTAATTCTGTCAGCGGTATCTCTAAAGTGACAGTAAAAGATAATAAAACGACAGTCAATGTTCATGATTCCACGATCTATGCAGGAGATAGCTGGCAAGCTGAGGACAACTTTGATAGTGCATTAGACAAAGAGGGCAATTCGATATATTTCCAAGACCTTGTGGTTGATGAGAGTAACGCCGATACGAGTAAAGCAGGGACCTTTGAAGTCAAGTACACGTATGATGGTGTAACCAGTATAGCAACCGTGACAGTCAAAGAAAAACAAACGACAGTCAATGTTCATGATTCCACGATCTACGTGGGGGATAACTGGCAAGCAGAGGATAACTTCGATAGTGCGTTGGATAAAGATGGCAACGATGTTGATTTTTCAGCTTTAACTGTCGATGCTAGTAAAGCCGACACGAGTAAGGTAGGTAGCTTCGAAGTTGCCTATACGTACGACGGTATAACCAGTACAGCGATCATTACGGTCAAAGAAAAAATGACATCCGTCAATGTCCATGACTCAACGATCTACGTGGGGGATAACTGGCAAGCAGAGGATAACTTTGACAGTGCATTAGATAAAGATGGTAATTCAGTAGATTTCCAAGATCTTGCAGTCAATGATAGTGAAGCCGATACGAGTAAAGCAGGCAGCTTTGACGTCACCTATACGTACGATGGTGTAACGAGTACAGCGGTCATTACGGTCAAAGAAAAAATGACAGCCGTCAATGTCCATGATTCTACGATTTATGTGGGAGATAATTGGGAAGCAGAGAATAACTTCGACGGTGCTTTGGATAAAGATGGCAACGATGTTGACTTTTCAGCCCTGATGGTGGATGACAGTAAGGCAGATACGAGTAAAGCAGGTACCTTTGAAGTCGCGTATACGTACGATGGTGTAACGAGTACAGCGATTGTTACAGTCAAAGAAAAAATGACCACCGTCAATGTCCACGATTCCACGATTTATGTGGGAGATAAATGGGAAGCAGAGGATAACTTCAACAGTGCGTTGGATAAAGATGGTAATTCGATAGATTTCCAAGAACTGACGGTCGATGCTAGTAAAGCAGAAACAAATAAAGCAGGTACTTTTGAAGTCACATATACGTATGATGGTATAACGAGTACAGCAATTGTCACAGTTAAAGAAAAAATGACTGCCGTTAATGTTCATGACTCAACGATCTACGTGGGGGATAACTGGCAAGCAGAAGATAACTTCGATAGTGCGTTAGATAAAAATGGTAATTTAATAGATTTCCAAGATTTGACAGTTGATCCCAGTAAAGCCGACACGAGCAAAGCAGGGAGCTTTGACGTCACGTATACGTATGATGGTGTAACGAGTACAGCGATCATTACGGTTAAAGAGAAAATGACAGCCATCAATGTCCATGATTCTACGATTTATGTGGGAGATAAATGGACGGCAAAAGAAAATTTTGACAATGCATTAGACAAAGCAGGAAAGAAAGTCGTGTACGAAGACTTGACAGTAAACGCCAGTCAAGTTGATACGAGCAAAGCAGGTAGCTATGAAGTATCGTATAGTTATGATGGAATTACGGTAACGGCTACAGTCACAGTAAAAGAAAAACCTAGCCAAGAAAAACCTGCAGATGATTCAACGCATACGACACCAGAACAAAAGAAAGAGAATCAGAAAAAAACAACTTCTGATAGTAAGAAACAGGTAACACTTCCTAAAACAAATGAAAATAATTCAGTAGCTGAATTAGTAGCAGGTGTCATAATTGTGCTTCTGACAGGTGTAATTGTCTTTTGGAAAAAAAGAAAAGCGAATAAAGCATAATGGCTAAAAAATAAAGTATGCAGGATTTATTTCTGGGTACTTTATTTTATTTGAAAAAGACTTCAGCCAAGTTTCTCTTTCTTACTAGGTTAGAGAGAGAAACCTTCACAGAGGCCATGTAGATTACATAAAATCAACTCCCGAACAACAGAAAATAGATGATGAATCTATTAAATTTACTGTTCAGAAATGACTTTTACGAATTTCTTTATGCAATTTTTGCAAATCATCCGATATAGTGTAAGGGACTATAATACCCTGGATTTTGTTACATTTCTTGTATAATTTATTCGTTTTATTATTCTCTCTAACATAGAAAGAAGCTAATCAAAGAATCGTTTCTTATAATTAGCTTCTTTTTTATTACTTAGCTATTGTGGAGAGATATCATGTTACCATTTTATTTACTTATTCCTAGATAGTTTTCTTATCATAACTTTTTGTTTGTCTGATTTTCTTATAACGATAACCAAGAGTCTTTTTAGCAAAATATCAATTTTGACTCCGATTCTATTTTCATCAAAAATAGTATAGTAGGCTCCTGATAGAATCGTTTCTTCTGGAAAGCTAACAATTGGAATCTGGATACCCGTGCCGCCAGGAGAGCTATGGATAGATTTTTAATGGAAATTTATTTCACAGAGAATCATATCTTCTTACATGAAGGATGGTAAGAAGGTACTGACACCATTCTCATCAAAGAGAGGGTCACCTTTCAATTACTAATTATACTAAGTAGGAATTTTCGTAAGTAGATTAGCGTTCTTGAGAAAATTATATCTCCCTAAAATCAACCTTTGATCAACTCTACCAGCACATCAGCTGTTTCTTGCGGATGGCTGATTGGAAAATGATGACCCAATGGCAGATCGACTATTTTAGTCGTTTCTCTTGGCGGTAAATAGCTTTTATCCTCGGTTCCCCATACGATTGGAATCGAAGGATCTATTCTTTGGTGAAGGGACATTTCTTTTAACAACCAATTTAGTTGAAGTGTTGTGTTGACTATCCGTGAAGAACGAGCACTCTTCTTCACTCTTTTTAAATATTCACTAGAAGAGGCTGCTTCGTCTATCAGCAGTCCTTTTTTTGTGAAATAGGCGAGTAATTGTCGTTCAGAGGCATGTCTTAAAGCTAGTTTACTGAGCCATGTTGCAGGGACCGAATCGGTTTTATGAATAGGTGGTTGTAAAAGAATCAGTTGATCGTTCTCTGAAAAGAAGCGCTGTTCAGCGGCTGTTAATAACAAGGCGGCACCAAAAGAATGGCCGATAAAGACAGAGCCGTCAGGCAGGATATTCTTTAGTGAGCGTATCAACTCAAGATATGGTGTCACCAGCTGTTGCTTTTTAATAAACGGAGATCTTCCGAATCCTGGTAAGTCTGCAATGATAATTTTTCTACCTGTTTGTTTATTCAATGCTAGTCCCAGTTGAAAGAGATCGGTGCCATCGCTAAATAAGCCATGCAAAAGCACGAGAGGAGTAGCAGAGCCCTCCAATTGATAGACCGTCGCTTCGTTGACAGCTATGCGTGTGTAGGGTGTTAGGCTTTCTTCCCCATAGGTCAAGCGAAAATCAATGTCAGCTACTGCTAATGGGATGTTTGATGCTGCTATTTTTTTTATCAGTTCCGATTCAAAATCGCGTTTTGTCAGCCGATTGTCAAACGTTCTATTGGTTAAAAAGTTTAAACTACTTTCAGGAATACCCGTTAATTTGCTTCCGCCAGCTGCCATAACGAACTTGAGTAAACCAAAAGGAACAGTCAGCCGAGGTTTGTTTCGATTAAGACTTTCAGAAATCAGCCCCATCAGTTGAACGATCTCTTTGTCGGCGTGTTTATCGGCAACAAGGGGATACGTCATTTCGTCTTTTGTCTCATTGAATATGGTTTTGACAATAAATTGAGCGAGTACATTTTTATTGATCAACGGTAGTCGATAGTCACTTCCTCCGGGGATAACAGGTAAGGCTCCACTTCGGATTATTTTTATAAATAAGCCAAAGCCTTCGAGTTGTTCGGTGCTGCCTGTTTGCTCATCACCGATGACGGTTGGCGGATTGATTACTGCTAAAGGAATATGGTGCTTTTTCGCTTCTTGTCGAATATAAATATCAGATAAAAACTTCATCTGCTCATAGGGCGGGGTTCCAAGTAACGCTGGATGCACCTCTTTGAACACATCCGTCGTTTCCCAGACAGAAGCATCATCCGTGAATGGGCTCATGTACCCAGCTACGTGGATGATCTTTTTCAATTTGTTTCTCTTGTTGATTTCTGTTGCAAGGGTCATGAGGTTTTTGCTGCCTTCTAAAAAGGAGTTCTTCGCGGCTGCTTCTGATAAAGTGATATCCATCGGACCGCCGCAGTGAAGAATCATGTTGCAGTGCATTGCTCGTTCGTGGTCGATCGCATTTAGGCCTAAGTTCTCTTTTGTTAAATCGCCTGTTACCAATGCTATTTTTTCAAGGGCTAGTGCTTGTAATGGTCTTGCTTTCGCTGGATTTCTGACAAGTAATGTTAAAAAAACATCTTCCCTTGCGAGTTGTTTGACGACTTCTTTGCCAATAAACCCAGTTGCCCCGATAATTAAAATATTCATTATTTTCTCCTTTTTTAGAACTATTTAGTCCTAATTTTTATATAAAAAAATTACTCTTAAACGAGTAATTTAAATAAATTTTTGGCTGTAGTAGTGAGATACTGACTCTCTTTTTTTACTTCTGCTAAAAAAAGTGCCCCTTCAAGGTTGTTCACAAAAATCTCCGCCGTTTCTTTGACGTTGATGTCTTCACGAAATGCTTTAGTATTTATTCCTTCTTGAATCAATCCTTCGCAGATACGCGTTAAATAATCAAAAAAATGATTGATTTTTTCTTGGACCTGCCGATCATTTTTCGGCGCTTGCATAATGAAAGTAATGAAGGGACAGCTGCCTTGATAGTCCCGCTCTTCAATTTCTTCAGCCAAACTTTCTAGAAAGGTCAGTATTTTTTCTTCCAAAGTTAGATTGGTCTGTTTCAAAATGTCTGCTAGTTTTTCTCGGTATATAGTGATCCAAAAATCAATCACTGCTAGTAATAATTCCTCCTTACTTGAGAAGTGGTAATAGACATTTGATTTTGACACACCGCTTTGCTGCACGACCTCATCCATACTGGTATACGTGTAGCCGACTTTGAGAAAAAGGCTGGCGGCTGTTTCGATCACTCGGTTTTTATTTGAACGTTTATAATTTGTCATAATAGAACTATATAGTACTAATTGAGTCTTGTCAATTTTTTGTTTACCGATTGATTCATTTTCTTTTTATTGTTGTAAAATAAATGTTAAAAAATAATTTAAGGTTCTTTTTTAATGGTTGATATGTATAATAAGAACATACAGTAAGAAAGTGTATGTTGAAAAGAGGACCCTTATGAAAAAATTTGCAATTGGCTGTTTTGGGATCAGCCTTTTTATGACGATCGTTGGCCTTTTTTTACAGACGATTTTGATCCCTATTCAAGATTTTGACACAATCAGCAAAGAAGAACTTAAGAATATCCAACTTGATCTTGCTATTAATTATCCATTAGGAACTGGTATGCTCTATGTCGGGCTTCCTTTGTTAGCATGCTCGAGTGGTTATTTGGTTTTTTGTTATTTTAGAGATAGGAAGAACTGAAAGAAGAGTAAAAATATCTGGAGTATAAAGCTTTCGTTCATTAGGAGGGATAAGTTGAAAAGAGGGCTATTTTTATTGTTTTATGTCTTATGGAAGGGGCTAGCAATACGTGGCATTCCTTCTTCTTATGCAAGATATTTGATGAGCTATAATCATTTCGGAGTAAAACTATTGTTCGTTTTACTTGGTATCCTCCTTTTCCATAACTATTTAGTAGAGAGTTATCAAAAGCTAAATAAAGTTAAATTAATAAAAATCGGTCTCATCGTACCAACTAGTATCATCCTTACCATCGGGTTAATTAATATTCTTTTATTTCGTGATCTCAATGCGTTGATTTTTGTTTATCCCAACAATCAAAGAACCCTTCCCTTTGTATTTGATGCCCTTTTGCTAGCACCTGTTTTCTAGGAAATGCTTTATCGCTATACACTGATTTATGTTGGAGAAAAACGATGGTTGAGAATCATCACTGCTGCCGGAAGCCTCTTGCTTTTTACTGAAAGTCATATCGTAAATGCTAACGGGAATCTTTTTGCTCTTTTTCCATACTTTGTCATAGGGTTTTATTTGACGAGCACCTATTTACGTAGGGGAAATATTTGGGAATCCATTTTTGCACATAGCTTCTATAATTTCGTTGTGATGGCAGCAGCTATCTTGATCTAAAGATTTCTTTTTATTGTTTCCCCTTAAGAGTAGAAGAATTGGGGGCAATTTATCTATATGTATGTATAGAATCTCTAAAACATATTTGGTTAAAGTAAATTTGAGAGGCCAGATAAACGTTTTAGGCTTGTTGTTTTGCACAGTTCTTATCTACGAATGACTGTCCTTCGTCATTTTGTAGGTCATCATTTAGGTCCCACTATTAATATGAAAGGCAGTTACTTGATCAGTGCAGATTCACTAGCCGGAGTTCCAAAAACAGTTTCATTTTTACAAAGAAAAGTGACGACCTACCATTCAGTAAGAAACAATATAAGTCCGTCTCCTTTTGCAAGGGGAGCGGACTTATATTGTTTTCCTTATTAGCTTTCAGTATCTAACATCCGATTCATAAACCATTCCACTTGTTCGGGGGCATCGTGGTCAAAGAATGCGGACTCTTTTTTATCTAAAGCGGCTATTTTTTCAATGTCTTCCTGGGAAAGCTCAAAGTCAAAAATAGCAATATTTTCAGCCATCCGTTCTGGACGAACTGTTTTTGCTAAAGCGACGATCCCTCTTTGCATCAACCAGCGAAGCACAACTTGACCAACCGTTTTGCCATATTGCTTGCCAATTTCTGCTAATGTCGGATTGGTAAATAGGTCATGGCGTCCTTCTGCAAAAGGTGCCCAAGCTTCAACTTGAACGTCGTATTTTTCATGCCATTCCTGATCTTCCACTCGTTGATTCCAAGGGTTCACTTCGATTTGATTGATTTGAGGTTTCACCTCATTCAAGCCGACAAACTCGATCATCTTAGCTGATTTGAAATTTGAAACGCCAATTGCACGTAATTTCCCTGTTTTTTGAGCGGCAACCATTGAGCGCCAAGCACCATAAATATCTCCATATGGTTGGTGAATAAGGTAGAGATCAAGGTAAGTTAATCCCATTATTTTAAGCGAATGTTCAATCGTTTCTTTAGCTTTACCTTCGGAAGCTTGGAGAATAAATAATTTAGAGGTAACAAAAAGTTCTTCTCGAGTGACTAGACCTTCAGTGATGGCGCGCTTGATTCCCTCGCCTGTTTCTTTTTCATTTCCATAAATAGAAGCAGTGTCGATCAGGCGATAACCAGCTTTGATTGCTTGGTAAACAGCCTCAGCTGTTTCTTCCAAAGGAATTTGATAAACGCCAAATCCTAGTTGCGGCATGGTGACACCATTATTGAGTGTGATTGTTTGCATAGTGTTTCCTCCTCTAATTTTCATTACATGTTCTATCCTAAACCTTGGAGTTAAGTCCATAGCAAGTAAAAGATTTTATTTCTTTCGTTCCCATAATTTTTCCACTTTATCAGGAGTCATATTTCCTGCTTTGAATTTTGCGATATGCTCATCATACGTTTCTATCTTATAAATAAGCAGGTCTCGTACTTCCTGCATTTCTGCTAACTTTTTCTCTAATTCTTCGAGTTGATCGGATAAAATCTGTTTTTGAGCTTTTTCGACATTTTGACTTTCACGTACTTGTGCCAATTGAGCAAATTCAATTAGCGATTCGATGGACAATCCTGCATTTCGTAAATGTTTTGCTAAATAGATCCAGTTTAGATCATTCGTTGTGTACACCCGATAGCCACTCTCATTGCGTTGAACAGGTGGGATCACACCGACTCGTTCATAATAGCGCAATGTGTCTACGCTCAAATCAAACATTTCCGCTGCTTTTTTTATATTCATCGTTGGTTCTCCTTACCTTTTTCTATAAGTAATCATAAACCCTGAAGTGGACTCTAAGGCAAGTGGTTTAAACTCGTTTATTTAAAAGAGTATATTTTGTTCGTTATGGCGACTATTCGGGAAGAAAAAGCTTCAAGCATTTTTATTTCAACAGAATGATTTGAGCAATCATCAGTATTGAAAGCTCCTTTTTTAGTGTGTTTCAAAGCATATCCTACTCTCTTGGAATTCAGAAATACATACCTAGATGATTGTTTTGCTATCTATATGAGCAAGGCATTTTTTTCCATAGATTTTAAATAAATCCATCTCATGGTATGATGATGATGAAAATTCTTAACTTGGATCAAGGAAACAATCGGTTCTTGTTATGAAAAACGAAAATAAGCTGATGAGAGTGTGACTATCCATGAATATAAAAGAAGTAAGTAGTATGAATCAAAAGTTAGAGCAACAATTAATTGAAGTTTGGGAGAGTTCTGTTAAGGCGACGCACACCTTTTTGTCAGAGTCTGAAATCCAAGCCATTAAGCAATACATTCCAGAGGCATTGCATCATGTGCCGCATTTGATTGTCGTAGAAAGTGAGCATGGAGAGTCAGCTGGTTTCATGGGGATCTCGGATCGAAATCTTGAAATGCTTTTTATAGCAAATGAACAAAGAGGTAAGGGACTAGGGAAAAAACTCTTGGCTTACGGGATGGAAAACTATGCTGTAAATGAACTGGGAGTAAATGAACAGAATCCTCAGGCGAAAGGATTTTATGAGCATATGGGATTTGAGGTATACAAAAGAAGCGAGTTGGACGAACAAGGAAATGCTTATCCGATTCTTTATATGAAGAAAGTTGATAAAAAGTAGCTGTTTTTTTCATTCTTTATTTTTGAGGATTGCTGGGCTGTATGCCTAGAAGACCTAAAATTAGGTTGATTGAAGACGATTTTAGAAACAAGATAAGCGTCACAAGCTTTTTATTTTCAGCAGTCGTTATATACGACTGTCTATCATTCATCATTTTATAGGTCGTCATCATTTAGATTACGCTGGTAATGTGAAAGGCTACTATTCAATCAAGCCAGCTTCATTTGCTATGCCTCCAAAAAACTTTCCGATTTGAATGAAAAGCTCACCCCAAGCAGCCTCCGAAACTGTTTTTCGGGGGCTGCTTGGGGTTTGGGGGGCTTAGCTAGCTAAGCAATGCTCGATCACTAAAAAATGATCAAAACAGAATAGGCAATTTTTTGTTTTCAATCAAAAAATGTTGATCGTTTTATCAAGCAGAGGATGGCACAAGTAAGTGGAAAGTAGGTAGTGGCTATTTTTTGTGTTCAGGATGGGGAAGTAGATTTGTCTAGGATACACGTGAGGACAAACGTTTGAGGATCATTTGTTTTTGACTTACCTATGTGCCATCACTGCGAAAACCCTGTGGATGAAGGCGTCGTGTACGACACCAGATACTCGGATGAGAACTAAGGACGGTTGATTGCCCGTGCCTGACACGTTTTTTCTAACCGCAAAGTCGTAAGGGCTGAAGCGCTGCAACGCTGAGTAAGTTGGCTGCCCCGTGCGGTTTTTGGGGTTTTTTGAACCCTGCAAGCTGCTGTTGCTCCTCGTCTATTCGTCGCAAGCTTGGAAGGCTTTCTCAGAAAATGCCCGTCAGCTGTCATCAGGTTGTCTTTTCCATCAGGAAACATCAGCGTTCCAACAAACCTTTGTGATCCAGCAGGTGCCCACTCATTTTGGGCAACTTCTATCCGAGAAATCGTTGCGTTAGAAGTATGTCTGTCCGTCCTTTCCAGATAAAAGTCAGCTGAAAGAGGGCTGATACTTAACAAAACGGCAGTTAGGACGACCACAAGCGCTCTCAAAAAAACTCAGTCCTTTCTTTTCAATGGTCATTGTTCTTATCTGCACTTCATGATAGCACCGAAACGCGAAGTATTTTTCGCGTTTTTTTGTTTTTAAAATAAAAAATTAGATATTCGCTTTTTTTAGATAAATGGTATACCTGAGATGGAATAAAAATAATAAAAGAAAGGACAGGATTTACAATGAAGAAAACATCATTAGTTGCAGGTTTCGTTTTAGGTGTAGGCGTTTTGTTCACTCTAGGTGCGTGCTCAACAGTGGAAGAGTCAGGGGAAGTGGTCTCTGGGTCAGGAACCGAAACGTTGATCAGTGATTCTTCAGATGAGGTGATCGTGGGAAGTGAAAAATTGAGTGATGACGGGTATTTTGAAGAAATCGTAACTAAGGGAATCGATCCGAAAGTCAAAGATGTTGTTTGGTATGAAACGAATTATGAAAATGCTGGTTGGGATCACATTCGCTTTTTAGTGAACCATGTAAAAATTGTGAATGTAGAAGCGTTCAAACACAAAGACAAAGAATACAAAACATTGCTTTCACTGAAATATCAATTGTTTAATGAAGATTCGAAAGACAAAAAAATCAAACCTGACAAAGCATATTTGGTGTTGAATGATGGCAAGAAAATTGAAGCGGAAGTGTTTGTGGACTACTTAGATGATGAAATTTTGACCCATGACAAACATAAAGATGGCTTTATTCATTTTAAAGTGGCGCAAGAACAAAGTTTGCCAGCGATCAAAGCGGTCGAAATCGAATTTAAGGCAGATGGAGATTTGACACATACGTACCATATTGATCTATCTTCCGCTGCTGAAAAATAGTATCTAACGATAGGAGGTTGAAAAAAATGGATACTAGCAAGAAAAAACTATCATTGTTGAGTTTTTTTGCGATAACTGCTTCAATGGTGATGACGGTATATGAGTATCCAACCTTTGCGACATCGAAGATGAATCTAGTTTTTTATCTACTCGTCGGCGGTTTCCTCTGGTTTATCCCTGTAGCCCTTTGCTCTGCGGAGATGGCTACTGTAAAAGGATGGGAAAAAGGGGGACTCTATACCTGGGTCTCGAAAACATTAGGGAGAAAATGGGGCTTTGCTGCCATTTTCTTCCAATGGTTCCAAATCACGGTAGGCTTTATTACGATGATTTACTTTATTGTTGGGGCGCTTTCCTATGCCCTAAATTGGCCGGCTCTTAATACCAATGTTTGGCTGAAGCTGATTGCCACTTTAGTGATCTTTTGGTTGATTACGATCTCGCAATTTGGCGGAACAAAAAATACTGCGAAGATTGCCAAAGTAGGGTTCTTTGTGGGGATCGTCGCAACTGGGATCATACTTTTTATCCTAGGAATTGTTTACATTGCTCAAGGAAATCCCATCAAAGTTTCCTTTGGCTCAGGCGCTTGGATTCCTGATTTTACGAAAATCAATACGCTGGTCGTTTTTGTTTCCTTTATTTTGGCCTATGCAGGGGTTGAATCTTCTGCCAGTCACGTAAAAGACATGGATAATCCTGGGAAGAATTACCCGAAAGCCATTTTGATTTTAGTCGTAGCGACGATACTTTTGGATACGCTCGGCGGGGCAACGGTGGCTGCTACGATTCCCCAAAATCAATTGTCTCTTGATACTGGTGTGATCCAAGCCTATTCTTATTTGATCCATCATTTTGGCGGCGGGGAATGGCTGGTTCGTTTGATTGCCGTAGTCATCTGTTTAGGTGTCATTGCAGAAATTGCCGCTTGGGTAGTCGGCCCATCGACGGCGATGCTTGAAGCAGCTGAAAATGGCTTGCTGCCAAAACAAATGGCAAAAGTCAATCAACACAATGTTCCAATCAACATCGTTTTGGTGCAAGGCATCATTGTTTCTATTTGGGCGGTTGTCTTGACATTAGGTGGCGGGGGCGCCAATCTATCCTTCTTCGTTGCGATGGCTTTGACGGTCTGCATCTATCTGGTTGCTTATGTCCTCTTGTTTCTTTCGTATATTAAGTTAGTCAAAGAAAAAGACGACTTAACAAGAACCTATCATATTCCTGGTGGGAAAAATGTGAAAATTGGTGTTGCGATGGTTGGTTTGCTTGTTTCTATTTTTTCTTTCTTTATTTCCTTCTTTCCACCGAGCGATATTGGATCGGGAAAAGGCGGAACCTATTTGGCCATCTTGATCATCAGCTGGCTGATAATTGTCGTGATACCGTTTGTCATCTATAAATACGTAGGTGAAAAAGCAAGCGATAAAAAATAAAAAGCACAACCTATGAGGAGGAGAGCTGCATGTTATTTAGTAAAAAAAATCGAAAAGAAGCCCAATATTTGGAACCTATCTATGGGAATGAGGCAATGGATCGGGCGATCCCTATGTACAAATTGCCAAAAGAGTCTTTGGTACCGCGGGATGCCTACGAATTAGTCAAAGATCAATTGATCGATGAAGGGGTCTCAAGACAAAACTTGGCGACGTTTTGTCAAACCTACATGGAACCAGAAGCAGTCAAAATTATGAGTGAAACCCTTGATAAAAACGCCATTGATAAAACCGAGTACCCACGGACAGCCGAAATTGAGAACCGCTGTGTTAACATGATCGCTGATTTATGGCATGCACCAGAAGCGTCTGATTTTATCGGTACATCAACGGTAGGCTCAAGTGAAGCGTGTATGCTAGGTGGATTGGCCTTAAAATTTGCTTGGCGCAATCGGGCAAAAAAACTTGGCTTAGATATCAATAAACAAAAACCAAACTTAGTGATTTCTTCTGCCTATCAAGTTGTTTGGGAAAAATTCTGTGTCTACTGGGACATTGAAATGCGAACGATCCCTATCGATGAAGAACATGGCAGCATCAATGTCGAAAAGGTCACGGACTATTTAGATGAATATACGATCGGGGTCGTCGGCATCTTGGGGATCACTTACACTGGACGATACGATGACATCAAAGCACTAGATAAGAAATTAGAGGAATACAACAAACACACCGACTACAAAGTCTACATCCATGTGGATGCGGCTAGTGGTGGATTGTACACACCATTTATGGAACCAGAACTTGAATGGGATTTCCGTTTGAAAAACGTTCGTTCCATCAGTACATCTGGACATAAATATGGATTAGTCTATCCTGGTATCGGTTGGGTGCTTTGGAAAGAAAAAGATTTCCTACCAGAAGAGTTGGTCTTCAAAGTAAGTTATCTTGGCGGTGAAATGCCAACGATGGCCATCAACTTTTCAAGAAGCGCCAGCCAAATCATCGGACAATATTACACCTTTATCCGCAATGGGTTTGAAGGCTACCGCTTGATCCACAAAAAGACGAGTGATGTTGCCCAATATTTGGCAAAAGAGATTGAAGACATGGGATACTTCGATATTTATAATGATGGGTCACGGTTGCCGATCGTCTGCTACAAATTAAAAGAAGATGCCGATATTTCTTGGAATCTGTATGATTTGACGGATGAATTTGCCATGAAAGGCTGGCAAGTCCCTACCTATCCATTACCTGATAATCTATCACATATCAATATCCAACGTTTTGTCTGCCGGGCAGATTTAAGTATGCAAATGGCAATGGATCTGGTGCAAGACATGAAAGAAGGAATCGAGCGCTTGAACAAGCGACCAAGCCGTCATGTTTCATCTGACCAAACCTATGGCTTTTCACATTAAGAAACGGTATCGCTAGAAACCCGTTCATTGCTTTTTTCAATGAATAAAAAGACCCTTTATGAAACGTTTTTTGCAAGACTGAATGAACAATGGTTTATAGAAAAATCAAAGGCGGTTGCATCGACTGCCTTTGATTTTTTTGCTTATAAGAACGGGTAAGTACTTGATAGTGTCATTTTTTAAGAGAAAGTAAAAAAATGGCGCTTGATAATTTCATTTATTGACATTTCTAGCTTGTGATAGTATTAATTATTATGGTCTAAATATATTTTTTTAGAGAAGAACGTTTTACATAAACAAAAAGAAAATCCGAGAACATTGTCGCGAGGAAACTCTGAGGAAAGTTCGTCTGGCAGGGCGCATTTTTGTTCGTTCGTTTTGGTTTATTTGGGGAGTAAGTGAAGGAAAAGTATGTGTAGAAAGGGCATGTTTTTACTACATTTGTTTGTTTCATAGGAAATGTACTGCTATCTTTTTCTGTAAATTGGTTGTAACTATTCGAAAAGAATAAGGATTTACACAGGAGGAAAAACAGTCATGTATAAAGAAGACTTACTGGATAAAGACTTGAAATTGGAGTATATCTTGCTCAAATTCTTGTATTTATCGACGGGTCATATCAAAAAAAGTGATGCGTGTCGGGAATTAGAGATTACGATGCCAACCTTGACGAAACTATCAGAAAATCTTCAGCAACAACTAAAAAATGAGAAGGTCTCTTTTGCAATCAACCGTTATACCCTTGATTTGCAAGTAAACGACAGCGTCTCATTGGATGATTTGACCGACACGTTATTGAAAAAATCTGTAAAATATCAAATTATCCATTATTTGTTTCAACATGCAGGCTATGATGCTTTCGTATTAGCTGATGAATTAAAAATAAGCGTGGGGACACTGAATCGTGTGATTGCAGAGTGCAATCAGCTGCTGCAGCATTTTGAATTAAAGATAAAGAACAAAAAGCTAGCGGGAACGATGACGCAACGCATTTATTTTTACTATAATTTTTTAAAAATGGGGGAAACAGCGATCGATTCTGTTTTGATCGATGACCTGGTGGCGGAGCTAGCGAAAAAAATAACCCTCTCGATTGCGCAACAAAAGCAGTTGAAGATCTGGCTATTTGTGATCATGAAAAAAGTCACGCCTCACACAACCTTGGGAAGCTTAAGTCCGGAGGAACAAATCAAAATCAATCGCTGCCAAGAGATGCCGATTTGTCGCTTTATTCGACAGGCCTATGTGTCGAAAAAAAGCATCTGTTCAGTAGACGAAGCCAAGATCGTCCCCTTCTTTATCTGTCTTTTTCTCGTTACGGTAGGAGGAATTCCTTACGAGGAGCTTCGCTTAGGGCTGTATACCAATAAAAATCCTGTTTTTGAGATTACCGATGAAGTCATGGCAGCGATCCAGTCCATTTATTGTCTTGAAGCCTCGCATACGACGATCGATATTAAAGCCAGTGTCTTCTCCTTGATCGCACAAGTCTATTACTTTCATGGGGTAAATTACTCCATTGACAGAGTCACCTTGAATTATTACCACAAGCTATTTCACAATTCCTTGCGAGATCAAGTGATTACAGACATCCTGCAACACATTATTGCACCAACCAACTTGTTTACGCCCACGAAACTCAACTACCTCAAGAAACGTCTGGTCTTTTTAATCTATCTGTTATCACCGAAAGAGGAATATCGAGTACGGATCGGGGTCTTAAATATGGGCTCCAGTCTTTTGGCAGATGCTTCCATTTACTTGTTAAAAAATGAACTAAAAGGGAAACAAAATGTAACTATTTCTCCTTACAACAATGAGGAAGAATACGATTTGCTGATTTCAAACGCCCGTGTCCCTCAACTTGGCAACAATTATGGTCAATTTTATCAAGTGACTGCCATCGGTGCCGATTTAGATGTCAATCAGGTTTCTGCGATCGTCGATCAAATTGCTTACTCTAAGTACCATTCTTTTGTGGTGTGAGCCATTACTTGTTAGTTAAAAAGCAGTGAGTCAACGGATAGGTGATTCGCTGCTTTTTCAATTATCTGCGAAGGATGAGAAGGAAAAGGAGCTTGAATTGCTCTTATCATTGATGACGGAATAAGAATAGGGATCAGTCAAGCAGCTTTCTGCTAGATAAATGTGCCCAGTATCCTTGTATAACGTATCGCAACAGAGCAGAAGACATCAAGCGTGAAAATAAATACAAGGGATTCAAAATGCTGATTTTGGGAGGATGTAAAAAAAGACCCACATAGAGATGTGAGTCTGCAATCATTAGTTCTGATTTTCTAATTTCTTTAGAACCTTTTTGGGAATTTCGTCTTTTTCAACGCCATTCGGGCCTTTTATTGTACGCTTTTCACTGATCACCGCTTTTACATAAGAATTTGGTGTTAAGGGTTTTTGCGTTATCTTCTGATAATGAAACCTCAAGGGTTTGGGTACTGCCATCTTCTTTTACAAAGTTTAATGTGTAATCGTAAGAATACCAAGGAGACTGGTCACCGATGCCGCTCTTACTTTCGTGTTGGACTTTAGGCGGAATCTCAGACGGGACATACGCGTAAGCTGTTTGTCCTGAGTAGGTGGATTGATAATATTCATATCCTTTGTATCCAACAAACCCTAAAAGTACGACTAAGATGAATCCGATTATTTTTTTCATATAAACCATCCTTATCCTCAAATATGGAGCTATTATAACAGAATGGTTCTATAGATGACCTTTCATCAGACGAACAGTTTTGCAAGGAGAAACATTGCTAGCCAGTCGTGAAAAAGCAGGGAACGCCGCTAGTAAAGGGTTCTGTCTATGAATCGTCAGGGGATTGGTGCTTAGAGCGACTAGAAATAAGAGGGGAAGCAGACGATAAGACCTTAATTAAAAAACAGATCATGAAAATGCTTCTTTTATGTATGCCCAGCAGCAGACAGCTTGATGAGACGTGCCGTTTGTTTTTTCACTATAGAAAGGCGAAAGAGGGCGCACCAGTTTCATAAAAAACCAGCAAAGACGCTCCGTAAGAGACCGTCTTTGCTGGTTTTTTTGCAGAAAATGCTTGAGAGCAGTCCATGGCAGCTTTTTATGGTTCGATTTTACTATACAAATCGAGGGCTCTTTTTCTGGCTTCGTTGTGGTCAACTACAGGCAACGGATAGTCGGTGCCTAAAACTACCTTTAGGTCGGCTTGTTCTTCGTCAGTCATCAAGTAGGGTTCATGGATGAATTTTAGCGGCAACTGGGCGAGTTCGGGAACAAATTGTTTGATAAACGTCCCATCCTTGTCGAATTTTTTCCCTTGTGTAATGGGGTTGAAAATTCGAAAGTAAGGAACCGCATCGGTGCCAGTCGAAGCTGCCCACTGCCAGCCACCGATATTGCTGGCAGCGTCGTAGTCGATCAATTGTCGAGCAAAATAGGCTTCTCCTTGTCGCCAATCGATCAGTAAATCTTTGGTTAGAAAGGAAGCGACGATCATCCGTAGACGGTTATGCATCCAACCGGTCTGATTCAGCTGCCGCATCGCGGCATCAATGATCGGATAGCCGGTTTGCCCTGCTTGCCATTTGGTTAGCTCCTCTTCATTCTTTCGCCAATCCATGTTTCGATATTTCTCAATGAGTTCATAGTTTTTTTGTTCAGGATGGCTGAAGTAGATCATATGATAAAAATCTCGCCAAGCCAGTTCTTTTAAAAAGGTCGCTTTGCCAGTGCTTGATGGCATTCCTTGGCAAGCGGCCCAAACCTTCCGAATAGAGATTTGTCCAAAAGACAAGAAAGGAGACAGGCGGCTCGTTCCTTTGATCGAAGGGATATCACGGTCTTTTTCATAGGCGGCCAAACGCTTTTGCACAAATGCCTGCAATTGCTTATGCGCATAGTCTTCCCCAACGATCGTTGAAAAATCGGTCTTTCTATTTTTTATTAGCTCAGCAAGCAGCGCTGTCCCTGCTTTGAAGTGAGGGGCATCATCAAAATGAACGGCTTTTTCAAAATCGAGAGCCTGCTTTTGATACACCGGTTTGGGCAACTGGATCCATTTCTTATAATAGGGCGTAAATTTTTTGTAGTATGTCCCATCCTCTTTGGTGACTTCCGTTGGTTGGTGCAGATGATGTTCTTCAAAGGAATGGACAGTGACGCCTTTTTTCTCGACCAATTCTTTTATGTAGAGGTCGCGTTTACGACCATATCCACGGTTATCAAAGTTGAAGTAAAGCTGGCTCCATTCTGGATAGCAAGCGAACAACTGATCAAAGGCTTCTGTCAACGTTCCCGTTAAGAGGTGGATCGTCAGATTTTGCTTTTTGGCAGCCTCGATAAAGTGAGCAACCGCGCTAAAAAAGTAATCATGGCTTGGTGCATCGGGGAGAAACTGCTTGTCATTGAGATGAAACACACACAACAATTGGTCGTTTGCTTGAAGAGACGCAAGCGCCTCAGTAAGTGCCGTGTTGTCCTCTAAGCGCAGATCCTTTCTAAACCACATCACATGAATTGCCATACAAACCTCCTTGATAGTACAACCGTGCAAAAAAAACGATCGGATTTCGTTTATAGTAATGGAAAGATGGGATTTATTCAAATTTGGCGATTGCGTCAGCTAACCAGAAATCTTGGCAATCGTCCGTGTTTATAGAAAGTGTATGGAACAAGGAGATGTGTCGCTTTTCAATAGCCGATCTTGTAAACAAAAAAAATCGAACACAGAACAAGAGTCTGCGTTCGATTCTAGCAATCAACAAAATTATTTCATTTTCCGTTCATCTGGCACGATGTCTGCTTTTAACAACCAGATGTGGAAGAACCATTCTGCCACACCGATCAATACTGCTGGGATCAATACTAACATCCAGATGTCATTTGTATAGTCCATATAAGTCAGATACAGCCATAGGATAAGGGCTGCTGCGCCGGCATCTGCGATCGTTGCCGCAATGTTACCGATCTTGCGCAAAATGACCAAGTCGCCTAGCACATAGATCATCACCACAATGATCACACCGACGATCGTCGAGTCCATAAAACTGACATCGTAAATCCCTGACAACACAATCCACAAAATCGCCCAAATCATTAGTGCTTTAACAACCAACGCTTTTAGATGTTTCATTTCATACACTCCTTTTTATTATTTATTCCAAAAGCAAGAAGGTCATCTTAGTGATAACCTTCTATTTCAAGGCTATCATCTGACATTTTTTGTGTCAAAAAAAATGATTGGAATGGTTTTTTATACTATTTTAAGCATAATTGCTTGACGAATAGTCGTAAATAGTTTAAACACTTTAAGGAATGATCAGTGGGATTAATTTGTGAAACGAAAGAAGAATAGAGGGGATTTTGTAAGGAGATAAAGTATCGGTACAGTATTTATTGGAATCAAACAATTTAACAAGGCAATTTAAATGAAGCGACCCGCAAAAGTCAGGTTTTGATCTGTTTTTCGAGGGTCGCTTTATGCCTTCTTCTTATTTATTTTCTCCTAACAGCTCGAAAATAATTGAGCCCGGTTCCTGCAAATACTACGAAACTAGCCAATAGGAACAAAAATCCTACGGGGATTAGATAGAAATTTTCATGTAAAATGCCGGATTGATCGATGTATTCCACGGAGCTAGCTTTGATGAAGAAGCAGGCAAAGCCGAAAAGTAGTAAAAATGTTCCGATCAAGGTCGTGATCAAATTGAGTTTGGCGCGTCGGGTCTCGCTGCCGTCTTTGATTAGTTTTTCAGTGATCTTGTTCACTTGAGTTCCTCCTAAAATCAATTCATCAAGCGAGAGTTCAAAAATCGTGGCGATGGCAATCAGCATTTCTAAATCTGGTAGATTGCGATTGTTTTCCCAGTTCGAAACGGCTTGTCTTGTCACGTGTAGTTGAGTGGCAAATTGTTCTTGGGTCAAGTTATTTCTCGTACGTACTTCTTTGATTTTTTCGCCAAATTCCATCTTTTCTTCCTTTCGCTGATGTGACATAAGCATAGTCGAAACCCACGCTGATTCCAAGAAAGCAGGGCTTGCTGCTTGATAAATCAAGGGAAAGTGGTGCTTGCGTCGCTTTATTGTCCGCTATTGTTTAGGGCGGGAGCCAATCTTCTTTAACAATCGAAGCGATCAGCTGCTAAGTAAACGATTTGATACGTGTTATTTTTACAATGTATCTTTTCTTTTATTATAGCATTGTGATCGAGGGGAGGGAAATGTGTGATACGGGTCTTTCGCTACTTGATTGGTAGATGTCTAACAGCTGTCGAGAGTATCGAGTGGGGGGTAGCGCAACAGCAAGTTTCTTTTCTTAAAGAAAATCACTTAGTTGACAAAAAGGGAAACATCTTGTTTAATATACCCCAAGGGGTATACGAAAGGAGCAAGAAATGTTTTCACTATTTAAGCGCATACCAAGTATGTCAACAGCAGATTTACAAAAAGAAGGAGCCAAAGAATGGACGGTTCTGGATGTACGCACGCCGGCGGAGTACCGCAGCGGGCACATTGCCTATGCGAAAAATGTACCGTTAAATAAGGTTGCTGGATTTACTCAAAAAGGCGACAAGAAACTGGCAGTCATTTGCCAATCGGGGATGCGAAGCAAACAAGCAGCCAAAATCCTAAGTAAAAAAGGTTTTGATGTGGTCAACGTTCGTGGCGGCATGAATCAATGGCGCGGAACAACCAAAGGAGGAAAGTAAGGATGGAAAAAATAGTTATTGTCGGTGGGGTAGCAGGGGGAATGTCGGCAGCCACGCGCTTACGTCGGCTTAAAGAAGCAGCGGAGATCATTGTTTTTGAAAAAGGTCCTTTTGTCTCTTTTGCGAATTGTGGGCTGCCGTATGCTATTTCTGGTGAGATCGAAGAGCGGGACGCCCTATTGGTCCAAACACCTGAAGCATTAAAGAAACGGTTCAACTTAGATGTGCGACCTTTTCATGAGGTACTGGCGATCGAGCCAGAGGAGAAAACGGTGACGGTCAAACATGGTGAACACGTCTTCACAGAATCTTATGATGCGTTGATTTTATCGCCGGGGGCAAAACCGCTAGTACCGGCAATCAAAGGGCTAGAAGAAGCAACCAACGCCTTTTCTTTGCGCAATGTTCCTGACTTGGACCAAATCATGGCGCATCTTGAAGACAAAAAGCCTCAAAAAGCGACGATCATTGGCGCTGGGTTTATTGGTTTAGAAGTCGCTGAAAATTTACATAAAAAGGGCCTAGAAGTAACGATTGTGGAAAAAGCACCCCACGTATTGCCACCTTTGGATGAAGAAATGGCGGCGTATATCAAAAATGAATTGATCAAGCAAGGGGTCAATGTTTTGACCTCGCAGTCAGCGACTGCTTTTGAAAAAGCAGGGCAAGAAATCGTTCTGGAAGATGGCACGGTCCTGGCTTCAGATATCACGATTCTTTCGGTGGGTGTCCAACCAGAAACGGATTTGGCGAAACGTGCCGGTATTGAACTGGGACACCGGGGGGGTATATTGGTAGATGGCCAATACCAAACCAGTAAGAAAGATATTTACGCGGTGGGTGATGCCATCGTTGTGAAACAACAAATCACCAACGAAGACACGCTGATCTCCTTGGCGTCACCAGCCAATCGCCAAGGTCGGCAAGTTGCTGATGTATTGGGTGGACTGACTCGCAAAAACAAAGGCAGTATTGGGACGGCGATCGTGCGCGTATTCGATCTTGCGGCAGCGTCCACAGGGTTAAGTGAGCGCAGCGCCAAACTGGCGGGGCTAAATCCCCAGGTGGTTCATCTTTCAGGCAAAGACCATGCTGGGTATTATCCTGATGCGACGGATATTTATTTGAAGCTGATTTTTGATGCGGATACTGGAAAAATCTACGGTGCGCAAGGCATCGGTGCCAAAGGGGGCGATAAACGGATCGATATTTTGGCAACGGCGATCAAAGGCGGCTTAACGATCTTTGACTTGCCTGAACTGGAATTCACCTATGCACCGCCTTTTGGCTCAGCCAAAGATCCAGTGAATATGATTGGCTATGCAGCGATCAATCTGGCGGAAGGAATCAGTGAGAATATTCAGTGGCACGAATTGACGGATGCCTTAGAAAACGGTAAGCAGTTGTTGGATGTTCGTTCAGAGATGGAATTAACCAATAATGGGCGTTTTCAACAGGCACTCCACATTCCGTTGGATGAATTGAGAGATCGGTTGTCTGAATTGGATCCAAGCGTTTCGTATGTCGTTACGTGTCATAGCGGATTGAGAAGCTACATTGCCGAACGCATCTTAAAACAAGCGGGCATCAATTGTCAAAACCTCGATGGTGCCTTTTCGTTGTATAATACTATTAAGCCGGAGATGATTATTCATGATTAAAGCAATATCTATGGAGGAATTTGCCCAAAAAGAAAAACGTGAGGCGCTTGAGATCCTTGATGTCAGAGAAGTCGATGAGTTTGCACAAGGACACATCAAAACAGCACAAAACTTACCGTTGAGCGAGCTGACAGAACAAATCAGCGACTTAGAGAAGGATAAAAACTACTATGTCATCTGTCATTCAGGGGCTCGTTCGCAAATGGCATCTGAGTTTTTGAGCCAGCAAGGGTTTCAAGTGACCAATGTCCTCGGCGGCATGTCAGCATGGAGAGGAGAAATCAAACGATGACCGCATGCAACAAAGATATTTTGAATCGGTTAAAACGAACCGAAGGCCAGTTGCGGGGGATTCAAAAAATGATCGAAGACGAGAAAGAATGCGTCGATGTCATTACGCAATTGTCCGCTGTCAGTTCCAGCGTCAACCGTATTATGGGGATCATTGTCGCTGAAAATTTGAAAAATTGTTTGGAAAATCCAGACAGCGACACGGAAACCCAAAAGCAGAAAATCGATCAAGCCGTTCAGCTGATCGTGAAGAAATAACGGGATTTTTGAAAGGTTTGTCGCGTTTTTTCATTTGAAAGAGTTTATTGTCAACCAGTTTGAAGATTCGAAGCTGACCGCAAAAGAAGGGAAATACCTATTTTGCGGTTTTTTGTACATTAAAAAAATGATTGCGTTTTCTTTTTTTGGATGCTATGATTAATTTAAGAAATAAATAATGATTTTTTTTATGTGTATGTGACTGTACGGCAGGCAAGGCATAATAAAATCAATTTTGCGAGGATTCGCAGATTTGATTTTATTATGCCTTTTTTTACGCTTAGAAAGGAGGAAGGAGAAGAATACATGTATTTGATTAAGAAGGTTTTGAATGTAAACGTTATTATTGTTGAGAAAGACAACAAAGATGTTATTGCTTTTGGCAAGGGTATCGGTTATCGGCAAAAGAAAGGTCAATTGATTTCGGAAGAGAAAATCTCTAAATTCTATCTTCCGATTGAAGATAATCGAATGGAGTCCTTGATTACGTTTATGAACAATGTACCTGTAAAGTATATCGAGCTAGCGTATGAAGTCATTCAAGAAGCGGAGAAATATCTAGATACGGAGTTATCTGCTAATACACTCTTTTCACTGACTGATCATATTTATTTTACTGTCGAGAGGATCAGAGACAATGTCATTATGACTTCTTCAATGTATTGGGAGTTCAAACGATTTTATCCTGAAGAATTTCAGGCTGCTCAAAAAGGTGTTGCCATTATTGAAAAAGCACTTGGTATTTCTTTGAACGAACAAGAAGCAGCGAACATTACTTTCCATATCATTAACGGTAATAGTCGCTCAGCAATTCATGCTAATGCTATCCAAATCACAAAAATCGTGACAAATATTTTAAAGTCTGTACAAATGTTGGTGAAGAAAAAATTGGATAGCCACAGTCTGCACTATGAGCGTCTGGTTACACATGCCAAATTTTTTGCAGAACGCTATTTAACGAACACGATGTTAAACAATGATGCAGTTTTAATAAAGACAGTCTCTACGCTGTATCAAGAACCGATGGCCTATAGTCAGCGAATAAAACGGACTTTAGAAGAAATCTATGAGAAACCAATCACTGAAGAAGAAATTGCATATTTAGCTATTCATATTAATAGACTATTACTATCACAAAACGAGGAGTGAACCAAATGGTTGATAAAAAGAAAGAATCAGTAGACAAAATCATTCAATCGATCGGTGGAGAGAAAAATATTAACGCGGTCTATCATTGTGCAACTCGCCTTCGCTTCCAGTTAAAAGATACCACGCAATTCAATCAAGCACAGGCGAAGGAAATTCCAGGAGTACTAGGGACCAAATTGACCGGAGATGAAGTACAATTTGTGATTGGTGGAGAAGTAGGAAATTACTATTCGACTGTAATCAATCAGTATAAAATCACGGAAAAAAACAGTGCTGAAGCTGTAGATACACCTAAAAACGGACTTGTGAAACGAATCGTCGAAAACATTGTTGGTGTAATGGCGCCAATCATTACAGCATTGATCGGATTTGGTTTAATTCGGGCGGTTTTAGCTTTACTGGTCCTTTTGGGATTGAGTAGAGAAAGTTTAAATTATCAAATCATCAATATGATTGGAGACGCCGCCTTTTACTTTTTGCCTTTTTTAATTGCGGCTAGTGCGGCAAGACAATTCAAAACCAATCTTTATTTAGCATTGGGGATCACAGGCGTCTTACTACATCCAACATTTCAGAGTCTGGTTGCCTCGGATGTTTCTATGCAGCTATTTGGGCTTCCGATACGTGAAGCCGCTTATTCAGGAACGGTTATCCCAATCATCTTGATCGTCTGGGTTATGAGTTATGTTGATCGTTTATCTGAAAAGATCATTCCGAGTGTACTAAAAACCATGTTGAAACCGCTTTTCATCGTGATCATCATGGCCCCGCTAGCACTGATGATCTTAGGACCTATCGGCGCGATTTTTGGAGATGGATTGTTCTTTGTTGTGGATTATCTGCGAGTGACTGTTCCATGGCTCGTGCCGACACTGATGGGCATCTTCACGCCTTTATTAGTAATGGTTGGTATGCATACGGCTTTGACTCCGATTGCGCAAGTCTCCTTTTCAACCGTAGGCTTTGAGATCGTCCAAGGACCAGGTATGTTAGCAAGCAACATTTCGCAAGCGGGGGCCGCCTTTGGGGTATTTGTTAAAACCAAAGATAAACAGATGAAACAAATTGCTTTTTCCAGCGGTATCACGGCGCTTTCTGGTATCACGGAACCTGCACTGTACGGGGTTAACTTGAAACTGAAAAAACCACTGATTTATGTGATGATTTCAGGTGGAATTGCTGGTTTTTATGCGGGGATCAGCGGACTAGTCCGCTATTCATTCGGATCGCCGGGGCTTTTGACCTTGCCGGTATTTTTCGGAGAGGATGCCTCTAATATTGTAAAAGCAGCCATAACATTGGCGTTAGCTTTTTCGATATCGTTTGTTTTGACAGTCATTTTTGGTTTTGAAGAGAGTATTGAAGAAGATATGAAAACGTTGGAGAATCCTTCACCGATTGCTTCAGAAAAACGGACAGCGGCTGAAGAAGCATTGATTCAAGGCTTCGTCCGTGGCAGCGTTTTGCCGCTGAGTGAAGTAGCTGACGAGGTTTTTGCTACCGAACAAATGGGACCAGGGCTAGCGATCGATCCTGCGTCAGGAGAATTCCATTCACCGATTGAAGGCACGATAACGACTGTCTTTCCAACAAAACATGCCATCGGGTTGCGACATGATAATGGATTAGAAATGTTACTGCATATTGGATTAGATACAGTGAAACTGGATGGAGAAGGATTTGAACTTTTTATTGAGGAAGGTCAGCGAGTAAAGGCGGGTGAGTTGCTAGCCCGTGTTGATATTGATTTTATCAAGTCTAAAGGCTACGATCCAACTTCTGTTTTGATTTTTATGAACAATCAGAATGAACCGGTATTTTTTGAGCACGATGAATTGATTGATTACTCGAATAAATTAGTAACAATTATTTAGAAGAAAGAAGGGGAAAAAATGAAAACAAAATTTCCAGATGGATTTTATTGGGGTGGGGCGACAGCTGCCAATCAATTAGAAGGAGCGTATCAAGTGGGCGGCAAAGGAATGTCAATCAGTGATCTGCTTCTGGGAGGCGATGTGAACACGCCTCGGCGAATCACCACAGAAATTGAAGAAGGTGCTTTTTATCCAAGTCATGAGGCGATTGATCATTTTCATCGATACAAAGAGGATATTGCTTTATTTGCAGAAATGGGATTTAAGCTGTATCGCTTTTCTATCGCATGGACTCGTATTTTTCCGACCGGTTTAGAGAAAGTACCAAATGAAGAAGGGTTAAAGTTTTACGATGATCTGATCGCAGAATTAAAGAAGTACGAGATAGAACCGATGGTCTCATTGTCTCATTATGAATCACCGATAGAAATGACAAAACAGTTCAATGGCTGGGAAAGCAGAGGAATGATTGAATCGTATGAAAGATTCGCCAAGACGGTCATTGATCGTTATCAGGATGATGTGAAATATTGGCTAACATTCAATGAAATCAATATTTTATCCAGAGATGTAGGGGTGGGTACGTATTTAGGAGGAGGAATGTATCCAAAAGATATTGATGATTTTTTGAATACACAAAATATCGATAACAGTCAGCAACGGTTTCAGGCGCTCCACCACCAATTCGTTGCAAGTGCTCGAGTGATCAAGTACGCAAAAAGTCTACACAAAAATTTGCAAATGGGCTGTATGATTGCCTATCGAATGATTTATCCGTTGTCTTCTCATCCAGAGGATATTCGTTTCGCACAAGAGATGACTAATATCAGTAATTTTTACTGTGGTGATGTTCAAGTGAAAGGTCGCTATCCATATTTTGCTAAAAAGTTTTGGCAAGATAGAAGGATAGACCTTACTATCGAAGCAGGAGATTTAGAAGTACTGAAAGAGGGCACTGTTGATTTCTATACGTTTTCTTACTACCAATCTTCTACTGTGACTAAAGTAAATGATCAAGCCGAAAAGCAAACGGGGAATTTTTTCAATGGGGTTAAAAATCCGCATCTTACAGCGAGTGAATGGGGCTGGGAAATCGATCCATTAGGATTGCGCATTGCGTTAAATCAAATTTATGAACGCTATGAAATTCCCTTGATGGTGGTCGAAAATGGGTTAGGTGCAATGGATACCCTGATTGAAAAAAATGGTGAATATACAGTCGAGGATGATTATCGTATCGACTATTTACGAAGACATATTAAGGCAATGGCTGATGCTATTGCAGATGGTGTTGATCTTATTGGCTATACTTCTTGGGGGCCCATCGATCTTGTTTCAGCAGGAACTGGACAAATGGCAAAACGCTACGGGTTTATTTATGTAGACAAGCATGACGATGGGACTGGCTCGTTGGCTCGCTATAAGAAAAAGTCCTTTTATTGGTATAAAAAAGTGATTCAATCAAATGGTGAAGGAAATTAAATAGAAAACTGCAAGCTCAAGTTATTACAGAAAAAAGCGAAGGTGCTGCTGATCCTTCGCTTTTTCGTCGCCTACAATTGGAAAGGGGGATTAAGTGTGGCTGACTTCTTCGTAAAAAATAGCGTTACGTTCTGCAAACAGTTGGGTTTCCCTCCTCTCTAATTCAAGAAAGGTTTCGTCTACCAGCAATTCGGCAGTGGCCCATGGAAAAGGTTCAGAAGAGCGCCATGTTATTCTGAACCTTTTTACTCTTCATCAGTGATTGCTTGTCGACACCAATAGAGGAAATAAGCGGAGATTGTCGGTATGTTTTGTTTTTTAATTACGAAGGAATATACACCGAGAAGGCTGTATGGTTAAATGGAGGGAGAAACGTCAAAACGCCCGATGGGTCGTTGAGTATTTATAGCGACCAACGATCGCTTTTCTTGTGACTAAAATCACAATAAGCGAGTGGATGTTGCGTAGTTATGACGAATGAGAGAGGAGAGCTTTTTGAACAAAAAAATACAGTCTTTTACATTGCCTTTAATTGCTTCCAATTTGTTTCAAATCATTATTGCGCAAGTTTCCTTAGCGATTATTTCAAGAAGATCCACGGAAGCGCTGGCGGCGATCGCACTGATCGACGGGTTTCTCTATGCTTTTGCGGGTATTTTAGGTGCGATTGGGCTGGCTTTTAATATTTATGGCGCAAAGGCAGTCGGGCAAAGAGAAGAGACGCAGTTAAATGATTATCTGTCGTCGATTCTTTTTCTAGTAGTCGCGATCGGCGTGAGCTTTTTCTTGATTTTCCTGCTTTTTGGACGCGGCATTTTGCAAATTGTCTACGGATTTAGCGGGGAGCTGCTAGGAACTGCGACATTGTATCTTGCAATCATGTCTCCCTATATTTTACTTACGTTAGTCACGTTTGTTTTTACTAGTCTTTTAAAAATTGAAAAGAAAACGAATTACATCCTCGGTGTTTCCATTATTAGTGCGTTGGTACAGGTGCTGCTTAGCTATCTATTGATCAACGGCAATCTCGGTTTTCCCGCAATGGGGGTCTTAGGCAGTGGCATCGCAAATATGCTTGCGACTTTGTTCTTGCTGGGGATTTATGGGGTTCTTTTAAGAGAAAGTCTAGCCAGGGGGCTGAAACAAAGACCACGAAAACGCACCTTCTTATTGAAAAAATCGGTCCCCTTAATGATTCAGGAATGCTTTGAGGGTTTAGTCTTTATTATTGCATTTGAGGCTTTCGTCTCACGATTGGGTGTCAGTACGTTGGCAGCCTATGCGATCGGCAGCCAAGGATTGATGATCGCACGTTTGCCTGCTTTGATGTATGGCAACGCAGTGACCGTCTTTGCGAGTGAGGCGAATGGTCAGAACAATCGTCAGAAGATTTTAGCAGTGGGGAAAAGTGCCTTCGTTTCTTCTTTTGTGGCTTATGTTGGAATCGCCAGTCTGATCTGGCTCTTTCGTCCTGCTTTTTTTCAGTTGTTTACTACAGATGTCGCTGTTTTAGACTTGTTGCCAGCTATTCTACCAATCATGCTGGGGATAATGCTCGTCAGTCCGTTATATGAGATCACAAAATACCTATTACAAAGCTTGGAGTGCAGTCGCACGGTTTGTGTGTTGACAGGATGCGTCAACACTCTGGTTTTAGTGGGAATCATGGGCTTTTGGCGCAGTGGGCAGCTGAACTTTTTCTTCCTCTACTGTCTATACGGCATGAATTTCCTGATTCTCGGTGGTTTCTTTGCAGGACTGTTTTATTGGACGATCAAGCAGCGTGATCCTCAGGGCAAAGAACGCCTTTGAGGGTTAAAAAAGCGAAGGTGCTGCTGAGCCTTCGCTTTTTCGTCGCCTACAATTGGACAGGGGGATTAATTGTGGCTGACTTCTTCGTAAAAAATGGCGTTGCGTTCTGCAATCAGTTGGGTTTCCCTTCGCTCTAATTCAAGAAAGGTTTCATCTGCCAGCAATTCGGCAGCAGAGTAGCCGGCAGCCAAGAAATTTTCGGCATAGGTCAATTTTTGATTCGTAATGTTTCTTCGTTGCTCGGCAATGACGAGTAGCTGTTTTACATTCATATACACACTCCATTCTTTTATAAAAAGCAAGTACTAAAAAGAGGACAGCTAAGGCAGTACTTGCAAGTCAACGGTGAAGGTAGGGCTGCGGCGCTTGCTCGGCTATTCATCGCTCATGAGGAGAACGTCCGGTTTGTTTCTGATTGGACGTTTTTATACGGAAGCTTTGTACTAAGTATAAAAAAATTTCCCCCGAAGCAACAGAACCTAGTCGTTTACATAAAGCAACCATTGGTTTACATCCCTCGGACAATTGGGTATTACAAGAAAATCAAGTAATTTTTCCAAGAAAACGGTGGGATTTGACGACAAAAAAAACCTGCGACCAGCCTGAAGCGGTCGCAGGTTTCGTAGATAAGTAGAAATAGATTAAACGGTTTGTTTTGCTGGGCGCAGCAAGACTTCGCTGATCGCCACATGTTTGGGCTGTTGAATGGCATAAACCACTGCATTTGCTACATCTTCTGGCGTTAGGCTGTTGCCTTCTACGCGAGAGGTTTCTTTCAAGGCTGCTTCTAGTTGAGCATTGCCGACGGTTTCAAACAATTCCGTGGAGACCATTCCTGGAGAGACGATGGTGGAGCGAATGCCATGTTCACGTTCTTCTTGGCGCAAGCCTTCCATGATTGCACGAACTGCAAACTTTGTCCCGTTGTACACGGCAGAACCTGGGTAAATGACATGTCCGGCAACTGAGTCAGTGGCGATGATCAAACCGTCTTGTTGTTTTTGCATGATGGGCAGCACAGCGCCGATTCCGTTCAATACCCCCATGATATTGATATCCAGCATTTTTTGCCAGCTGTCATAGTTCAACTCTGCCAAGTTTCCTTGAGGCATGATGCCAGCATTATTGAAAGGGACATCAATCCGACCAAAGGAGGTCATGGCTAAATCAATGACTTGTTGGACTTGTTCGCGATTGGTGACATCGGCTGTTTGATACAAGACATTTTCTCCTAATTTTTCAGCCAGTGCTTTGATGCGCTCTTCACGGCGGGCAGCGATCACTACTTTTGCCCCTTGTTCGGCTAGTTTAACGGCGGTTGCTTCCCCAATTCCTGAAGATGCTCCCATAATTACGATAACTTTTTCTTTGATTTCTGTCATTTGTATTTCCTCCAATGAATGATTTTTTCAGCGAATCCTGCTACTGCCAATGGTGAACCTGTGAGACGATAGGTGATTGACAGTACAGTGCTTGCGGTGTATTTTAATTGTAGAACCTGAAGTTAGGTTTAGGTCAAGTAATAAACAAAATTTTTTTTAGGAGCGATGCAAGTGAGTTACTCGATTGGCGAAGTATCACAAACGACCAATATCCCCATCTCGACTCTGCGTTATTACGATCGAGAAGGGATGTTTCCGAAGCTGGCCCGTAGTAATGGCGGCATTCGGGTGTTTTCCGAAAAAGAAGTAGCGACGATCAAAGTGATCGATTGTTTGAAGAATACTGGCATGCCCATCAAAGACATCAAGAATTTCTTGGATTGGGGCGAGGAAGGCGATGCGTCTTTGCAGAAACGGCAGCAGCTGTTTCATGAACGTCTGGAAGAAGTCACAAAGCAAATGGCAGCCTTACAAGAAACCATGAATACGATCAAATACAAATGCTGGTACTACGATACCGCGATGGCAGCAGGCACCGAAGCGGTGGTAAAAGAGTTGCCACTAGAAGAAATACCAGAAGAAGTCCGAGCATACAAACTGTAAGTCCATCGAAAAACCACCTGCTGTTTTTGCAGGTGGTTTTTCGATTGTACTAGTTTTGCTGGGAAAATCAACCTTGCCAGTTTCTAATGAAAGACTGACAACCCCACGAAAAATGAGACCTGTTACTCAGTAGCGCTACTCAATAACCCCTACAGGAATCAAATAGCGGGGTTCATTTTCCGTTGGCAGTTCTAATAATTCTTTGAGTTCATGATCCGTGAAGGCGCCGATCGGCACAGCACCTAAGCCTAACGCTTGGGCTTGCAAAAGGACGTTTTGGGCGGAATGACCGACTTCGATATAGGCATAGCGTTCGATTCCTCGGTCCCCATAGCGCTCGATCAGTCGTTCATAAACCACTGTATAAAGCAATGTGGCAGGTGCTTGTTGAATCGCTTGCTGATCCAACGAACCTTCCGCCAGTGCGGTCCGAAAATCGCCGGCAAGAACTTTTGCTAAGACATGTTGCTCAGGTTGATACAGATAAAGCCCTGGCTCAAGCCCCGTTACCTGTGTGACCACGACATAGAGGTCTAAGGGATACAAGGCACCAGCCGAAGGCGCTGTCCGGCGACCATCTTCTGTAGTGACACCGGCAGCGGCCCATAAAAGCTGTGCCAGCTGTTCTTGTGTTAGCTCAGTGTCTTGAAAATCCCGTTGCGAGCGCCGCTCGAAGAGAGCTTCCGACACACTGGTTTCCCCGTCTAAGATTGGTTGCGGCAATGGAAAGGTTTCATAGGAAACCGCTGGTTCAGAAGAAGTGGCGGTGTTGGTAGTCGGTTGTTCTTCAATTGGTGCCGTATCCGCACTGCAGCCAGTGAGGAGTAAGCCCAACACCAAAAGAGCGCCTAAATGAACAAAGCGAAATCGTTTGTAACGGGTCATGAGGGTTCCTCCTTTTTCTAAGGAATTCGTGTTATTTATAAGTATAACAAGGATTGCTTTTCCATGCGCTTTTATTCACAAACGGGTGAGCAGTGACAAGCGTATCAGCTCAATCAGGTCATAGGAAAAGCAGACTTTTTAATATTTTCTAAAGGCTTAAAAAGTATTTGCCATCGAGACATCATCAAGATTCTGTTATGGCTCTTTCAATCAATGATCATTGGAGAAGGATGCAGCAAAGGCCAGAGTGTTATCTAAAGGAAGAGAATCATCAGAAGATGGAGAACTGCCCTTTAAGGAGCTTTCTGGAATCAATAAAGCCCCTTTGTCTCTTGCGACAAAGGGGGCGGGGCTAACTATTCATTTCTGCGACTTCTTCCTCCATATCAAATTCCAACTGTTTGGCAGCATTGAGCTGGTCGCTATAGTAGCTGGCAAGCTCTTCAGCAGATTGCGGTGTTAGATTGTTGAAGGCAAAAGTCACATAGGTGCCATGATCCTCCAGACAGATCGAATTGATGGTGAAGCGGTGTTTATCATCGTAAAAGGTATAACTTTCACCTGGTACGAATAGTTGCTCGGGATGAGTACGGATACGGAAGCCGTTGAAACTCATTTGATACATTTCGAACGTCTTCGCATCATAAGAAAGCTGACGATTGATGGCGATACTCAAGGCTTCACTATCACTTTCGATAAAACGGTTTTTCCCGATCAAAATGGCATAAAACAAGCCATAGAGGTTATAGAGCGACCAAATCAAGGTCACGATATAGCCGAATTCATAGCCTTCTCCTCGGTACAAACGATACCCAGCCACCAGACAGGCAAAGGAAATCCAAGTAAAGAGGATGATGTGGGGCAAGACGGTTCGCCAATCAAAGGCGTTGCTGCCGACGATCTCTTTTTTGGTCACGTTGAATTTTTTCTGTGATTTCATAAATTCTTTGATCAATGCCCCAGTGTGGATAGGAGCGACAAAGCAATCATAGATGTGGGAGCTTGTCAGGTTCCTGATCTTAGGGACATACAGCCGAAACGACAGGGAAATCATAATGAAAGGCGGTAAAAAGAACAGCAACAATTGGTGATTGTTGCTTCTGACGATAAAGATATCAAAAACCATAAATAAGGTTGGTGCCAATAAAAAGATGATTTTTTGGAAAGAGGTAAACCAATACAAATAGGAGTTGTAATAACAAAGTTTTTGCATGAACGACAATCCTTTTAAGCGGCGTGGTTTGAAGTGGTCAAAAATTTGTTTCGTTCCTTGCGCCCACCGAGTCCGTTGTGAGGTCAGCTCTTTGGCAGTGTAAGGAGTGATCCCCAAGGCATAGGCTTTATTGATAAAAATCGTTTCATAGCCGGCGTCTTGTAAAAGCATCCCGGTCGCCATATCTTCGGTGATACTGCTGGTAGGAACGCCGCCGATCTCTTCAAGGGCACTGCGACGAATGATGGCATTGGTACCGATATGGATCAAAGCATTCTCACGAGAAAGTGCGGGTTCTAGAAAGCGCATGAATAATTCCTGTTCGTTGTACATGGATTTGCGCAGTAATTGAAAAGGATCTTTGTTATAAAATGTTTGTGGATATTGCACCAATGCAACTTTAGGATTGCGGAAATAGTCGACAGCTTCAAAAATAATGTTCTTTTTGACGATAAAGTCAGCATCCAGAAGCAAAATCAAGTCACTGCTGGTTTGGGACAAGGCATAGTTGATATTCCCAGCTTTAGCATTGGCATTTCCTTCGCGGGTCAAATAGCCGAGGTTCATTCGCTCGGCCATTTCTTTTAGTTCCTCTCGATGGCCATCATCGCAGATATAGATTTTTTTGTTGGGGTATTTCAAGGCTTTGACAGCCAGTGCCGTGGCGATCACCAGCTTGATGTCTTCATTGTAAGTACAAATAAAAGCGGCGACACTTGGCAAGAATTCTTCTGCTTCATCCCCCTCGTAGCGGTATTCTTTTGAGAGCTTGTTGGAAAAAAGGTAAACAAAAAAGCCATAGACAAACAAACCAATGACTTCCGCAATATAGAGAATGATCCCAAATACTAGTGAAGCAGAACTATCCATAGGGATCGTGAAAAACAAACGCCAAACCAAGTAAATAAGCAGAAAAGCAATCGTGATCTTCGAAAATAACTGTTTGATGCGATTATTTTTCTTTGCCAGAAAATACAACAAGAAAATGACCAAAAACAACCCAGATAAATAAACCAATTCCAAACCAATCTCCTCCTTTGTTATACTAAAATAGTAATAAGTTTTTAAAAATAAATCAAAGTAAACGATTGCATGTTTTTTAACATGTAAGAAAGAAGAAGGAGGAAAAGTACGAAGAAGCGAAAAAAAGGCCATACAAAAACCCTCCAGCAATTCGTTGCTGGAGGGTTTCATTTAATTGGCAGCTGCCAATGCTGCTTGGTTTTGTTTGGCATGATAGGCTTCCACGTCTAGGATGGCTTGTTTGAACATTTCTCGCGTGATCTCATAAGGCACGTGGACGATGTCATTGGTGGTCATTGCTTTGTCTAAGATTGCCTCAAGATCGCTGGTGTCGTTAAGGCCCATATCCACTAGGCAAACCGGCAGTTTGTTTTCCTTCATAAAGGCGTAGATGCGCTGGAAGAGGGCATCTTGCTGATCAAGCTGCAACAAGGCCAAAACGCCGTAACTAACGGATGCGCCGTGTAAATAGTCTTCCATTTTTTCCAAAACGGTCGTTCCGTAGTAAAAGGAATGAGCAAGGGCGGAGTTGTAATCATTGATGACTAAGACGGAAACTAAGCCGGTGGTTACGATGATATCCAAGACGACTTGCTCAATGGCATAAGACGGCTGATTGGCGGCACTGTCTTTCAAGGCTTGTGTGCCGTATTGCAATAAGCGTTCTGTGCACATTTTGCCGATTTGGATGCCTAACCCATCGGTGTAATCTAGCTGATCGCCCCGCGCTGAAAATGTTGATTCGATCTCTTTGGAGAGGGCATCGCCGATTCCTGCCCATAAGTACTTGTCGGGGGCTTGGGCGATGATCTCACTGTCGATAAAGGCATGGGTCGGCGGTTGCGAAGGGAAAAACAACCCTTGCATCTCGCCGTTTTCTTTATAGATGACACAAACCGCGGTGACTGGTGAGCAGTTGGAGCCGATCGTTGGGAAGGTGAAGACTGGTTTGCCAGCTTTTTCCCCAACCACTTTGACGGTATCGCAGACGCGGCCGCCACCAACGGCGAATAGAACATCGGCGGCTTGGACACTTGGAGTAGCGAACAGCTGATCGACGTTTTCATAGGTCGAGTTGCCGCCGTACCACAAGGTATCCGTCACTTGGACTGCTGACGTTAAAGCGGCTTTAATCTTGTCTTCGGCTTTTTCAAGGGCGGTTTTTCCGCCGATGATCACGGCATTGGTGCCGTATGGTTTTACGATGTCATTTACTTTTTCGTAGGCGTCCGCCCCGATTGTGTAGTTTGGCAAAAAGATACTTTGACTCATACTTTTCTCCTTCTTTCTTGGCCACGAGATTGGCTAAAATTGGTCCGGTAATTTGATGGATCACCATGCCGACTGCGGCAGGGGTAACGGCTGCCGCAATGGCGGCAAAGTGGGCATTGGCTAGCGAGATTGCTAGGCCAGTATTTTTCATTCCTAATTGAAACATGATGGATTTGGCTTGGGTGGCACTGACGCCCATCACACGGCTCAGACCATAGCCTGCGCCGTAGCCGATCAAGTTATGGAGCAAGACTAAGAAAATCACGATCAAGCCAGATTGGACGATGACGGCGCCGTTGCGAGCGACAGTTCCTGCAACGATCAATAAGATACTGACGGAAGAAATCAACACAAATGATTGCAGAAATCGCTCGATGTGCTTGGCAATGAGTTTGTGGACGGTCACCCCTAAAATGATCGGCAAGAGCACCATCTGCAAGACAGACAAGAGCATTTCCCAGAAGGAGATCTCGGTGTACTGACCAGCCAAGACATAAACCAAAAAGGGTGTAACGACGGTCGCTAACAAGGTCGATACCGTGGTCATGGAAACGGTGAGGGCGACATCGCCTTTGCCGATGAAGGTCATGACATTGCTGGCGGTTCCACCAGAAACGCAGCCTAGTAAGACAAAACCGATAATCAAACCGGAAGAAAGACCAAACAGCTGCGCTAAGCCGTAAGCCACCAAAGGGCTGATGGTGAACTGGAAAAGCACCCCTAGAATGCTTTGGGCTGTAAGACGACCATTTTAAACGCAGCAACGTTTAGAGTCATCCCCATACAAAACATGATGATGCTCAAAAGAATCGTTGTACGAGGTGGAATCCATAAGAAGGGTTGCGGGAAAAAATAAGAGACGATCATCAATAAAATCATGATGTAGATCAAATACTTGTTTACAAAAGCAGCGATCGTGTTGACGGTTTTCATAATAAAAAATCATCCTTCCTTTTTCTGCTTGACCAATCAAGTGTCCAAACAGAAGGGGTCTTTAGAATAAGTGCAGTGCATAACCGCGGGGAATCGGCAGCAGTTGGTCAACGAGCGTTTTGGATCTATCTGACATCAAGGTGTCAGCTTGCAAAAGGCCGCTTTCTTGAAAATGGGTATAAAAAAACACTCCATCTAAAGAAGCTGTTCTTCTTTTTGGATGCAATGTGAATAGGGACTCTTTGAATGTATAAAATCAAACAGTCCCGACTATAATAATAAAATAATTCGTTTGCTAACATTGGTGCGGGTCATATACGCCACCGTCCTTTTCTTTATTTTGAATTTTCTAAATATTTAAATTATTTCTACCTAGTCTACAAAAGAGTCAACGCTTTGTCAATCGTTTGAGAAAATTTTTTTCATTTTTTTGGGTGTTTTTTAAAAAACATGGGTTTCTATGGGGAAAAACAGCAAGAATTGGTTTGTGCTGTGCTTTTTTCCCCTTCGTTTAGAAACAGAATAGTTGTTGGATCTTGGTTTTTGTCCTACGATGATACTAGCAAGAGTTGGAAAAAGAAACGAGAGGAGCAAAGAAAATGAAAATTTTTGTCGTTGGTGCTACTGGACGAGTAGGTCAAAAATTGATCACCTTTCTAGAAAAACAAGGACACATCGTTTATGCTGGTGCGCGCAGCAGTGAGAAAATCACAGAAACGGAGACGATCAAGCCCGTGTTCTTTGATTTACACACAGAACCGGAAGAGATGGCAGCGAAATTCGCAGATGCGGAAGCGGTATACTTCGTGGCGGGTTCCCGAGGCAAAGACTTGCTGCAATCCGATCTGTATGGTGCGGTCAAAGTGATGCAAGCCGCTGAAGCAAAAGGAATCAAGCGCTACATCCACCTTAGCTCAGCCTATGCCTTAGAACCTGAACAGTGGCAAAGGGAAGGCATGGCGTCATTGATGGATTACACGATCGCCAAATTTTTCTCTGATCGCTGGCTGATCGACAACACCGCACTAGACTATACGATTTTGCAGCCGGGTGCGTTGAAAGAAACACCAGGTTCTAGTTTGATCGAGATCAGTGAAACGACCTCTGGTGCGATCCCCATCGAGGATGTCGCCATCTTGTTAGGTGAAATGCTGGAACGTCCAGCAACTTATCAAAAAGTCATCAAAGTCCAAGCTGGGGAAACCCCCATCAGCGAGGCACTGGATCAGCTTTAAGGCGAGCCTTTGGGCTTGAAGAGAATGTACTGAAGGAGCTGCACGGCGATGAATCGTTGGCGTGCGGCTTTTTTTTGTGAAGAAGCCAGCCACTTTTCATTTTTGAAAGCGGTGACTCTTGACTTTGGAAAAATAGTTTGTTACGCTTATTGCTAACTTTAGAGGGGGTGGTAAACGAATGTCAAGCGACTCGAGTGACGGTGAGCAGAAACACTATTTTGACTTGCCTTACTTTTTAATTGAATAGGAGACAAACAACAGCGCGTTATTTAGGAGCAGTTTCTAAATAAGGGGCTTATTTGTGTTATCCATCAATGAAAAAGAAAAGGAAGAAGAAAAAAAATGAATAAAAAAGAGTTTCAGTTATCAGTGTCAGAAACAATCGAACAGTATCAGGTCCCCTCTATCGATCAAGGAATAGATGAGGCGCAAGTAACCGAGCGGTTAGAAACCTACGGATTGAACCAATTAGCGGTTAAAAAAACCGCCAAGTGGCGTTTGCTGCTGCGACAATTCCATAACACGATCATCTACATTTTGATTTTCTCCGCCATCTTAACGCTGCTGATGGGGCATTTCTCTGATGCCGTGATCATTGGCATCGTCGTGCTGGTCAATGCGTTGATCGGTTATTACCAAGAAGCGAATGCTTCCGATGCATTAGAACGGATCAAAGAGATGCTATCAGCAGAAGCCACGGTCTATCGGAATGGGATTCGTCAAGATATTCCAGCTGCCGAAGTCGTTCCAGGGGATGTCGTATTCCTAGAAGCTGGTGACAATGTGCCCGCAGATCTGCGGATCATCGAAGCCGACAACTTGCGTATCCAAGAATCCGCCTTGACTGGTGAAGCCGATTCGGTGGAAAAAATAACAGATGCCTTAATGGATGAAGCAACTCCATTAGCGGAACAACGGAATTTGGCGTTTGCTTCGACTTCCGTGACGTCAGGAAGCGGGAAAGGGATCGTGATCGCTACTGGCGTCAAGACTGAGATCGGGAAAATCTCAGCTGAAGTCAATCAAACGGAAGAACGAAAAACGCCGTTGATGAAAGAGATCGATGGACTGGGGAAAGGCATCACCTATGTGATTATGGGCGTGGCGGTCTTGCTATTTGTCGTCAGCTTGTTCCAGCAGACCTATGCGATCTCTGTCTTATCCTTAGCCGTTGTCACCATGATCGTCGGCTCGATCCCAGAAGGATTGCCAGCAACGACCTCGGTGGTTTTGGCGATGGGTGTCAGCGACATGGCAAAAAACAAGCACACCATCATCAAAACGCTGCCAGCGGTTGAAACGCTAGGCTCAGTGGATGTGATCGCGACGGATAAAACAGGTACCCTGACCAAAAATGAAATGACGGTCAAAGACATCGTATTGGCTGAGCAGGAATATGAAGTGACGGGTGACGGCTATGCGCCGGTGGGAGAAATTCGTTTAAAGCAGGAGGACGTCCACGCGCAAGACACCTTGCAGTTGTTTTTGGAAGCTGGTTACGAAGCCAACGATACGGTACTGGTCCCAGAAGGAAATCACTGGACGATCAATGGGGAACCAACAGATGGCTCCTTCTTGACGCTGTATCATAAGCAATTTGCCTATCCGCAAGCACCTGCTTACCAAGAGCTGGATATGCTGCCCTTTGATTCGGACAACCGCTACATGGCGAAACTAGTGGCAAACCCTGCGGGGGAACGCTTGCTATTTGTTAAAGGCTCCCCAGATAAATTGTTTGAAATGGTGCAAAAACAAGCGGCGCCTTTTGATGAAGCCTATTGGACAGACCATGTCCGCCGCTTGTCGGCAGAAGGCAAACGAGTGGTAGCGGTGGGCTATCAGAAAGTTTCGATTGATCACATTGATGAAACGATTTTTGAGCAAGGGCTGCAATTACTAGGGATCGCTGGGATCATCGATCCGCCGCGAGAAGAAGTGATTGCCTCCCTGAAGGAAATGAACCAAGCCGGTGTTCAAGTGAAAATGATCACTGGCGATCACCCTCTGACCGCCAAAGCGATTGGGGAAAAGCTTGGCTTAGCGGATGAGATTCACGTCGTGACTGGTGCCGAGTTGGATCAGATGAGTGAAGCTGAATTTCAAGATGCTGCCTTGACGAATCAAGTCTTTGCACGAACCACGCCGAAAAATAAATTGGACATTATCAGAGCGCTACAAGCCAAAGGCAAAGTCACGGCGATGACAGGGGACGGAGTCAACGATGCCCCTGCGTTGAAGCGGGCGGATATCGGTGTAGCGATGGGGATCAGCGGCACGGATGTAGCCAAAGACTCTGCTGATATGATCTTGACCGATGACAATTTCGGTACCATGTCCTTAGCGATTCGCGAAGGACGCAGGATCTATGACAACATCAAAAAGAGCATTCTGTTTCTGTTGCCGACATCTTTTGCCGAAGGGCTGATCATTGCCTTTACGATCATGATGCAAAAAGAATTGCCGCTGCAGGCGACGCAACTGCTGTGGATCAACATGGTTTCTGCTATTACGATCCAGTTTGCGTTTATCTTTGAACCAGCAGAGTCTGGGATCATGAACCGCACACCGCGAAAGACAGGCAATAAATTGTTGAATCGCCACGATATTTGGCAGATGGCGTATGTATCGATCTTGATGGCAGTCATCAGTTTGATCGCTCATGACTGGCTCTTGCTGCAAGGCGTCAGCGAAGCCGTTGCCAGTACCATGATGGTCAATATCGTGGTCTTGAGTAAGATTTTCTATTTGTTCAACATCCGTACAAGTGCACCAGCGTTTTCTAAAGCTTCCTTCACCAATCCAAAAGCATTCGTGATCATTGGTGTGATGCTGGTTCTGCAACTGTTATTGACCTATGTTCCATTTATGCAAAGCGCCTTTCATACTGAGGACATGTCCTTGATCGGCTGGGTCATCTCAGCAGCTTCTGGGATGGTCGTCTTACTCGTGACGGAGTTTGATAAATGGCTTCGTTCGAGAAAAAATATTTAACCTAGGTTTTCTCGTGTTTTTCACAGGCAAAACCGCCTTGCTGCAGCTTAGGAAAATGGCGGAACGACAAGAGATTTCTGCTGTCGCTGCTTTGGGGTTGCCAAAAGAAAAAGCCAAGAGGAATTCCTATCGGCTTGTAATCAGGCCTATTGACAAACAAAAATGGTCGGGCTAAAATGCACATGAATTGAATAGTATTCTTCGGGGCAGGGTGTAATTCCCGACCGACGGTGACAAGCGCAATGCTTGAAGTCCGTGACCCGCATAGCTATGCGGTGGAGCCAGTGTGAATCTGGCACCGACAGTGAAAGTCTGGATGGGAGAAGAAAAACCACAAAATTTCAAGGGGCGCAGTGCGTCTAAAATTGATTTTTTGCCGGTCTTGTTTGTCTATGCCTCGTGAGATTCTCACGAGGCATTTTTTTATTGAAAGGAGGAAGGAAGATGCATAACGAATACATGCGTTTGGCGATCGCAGAAGCCAAAAAAGGGCGCTACCAAACCTTTACCAATCCGCTAGTGGGCGCTGTGATCGTCAAAGAGCAACGGGTCATTGCCAAAGGGGCTCACTTAGTCTATGGGCAGCCCCATGCGGAACGAAACGCCATCGAACAATGCCATTCCTCCGAAGACCTAATCAATTCGACTTTATACGTGACATTAGAACCTTGCAACCATCAAGGAAAACAGCCGCCTTGCACCCAGCTGATCATCGACAGTGGCATCAAAAAGGTAGTCGTCGGCCAGTTAGACCCTAACCCAATCGTGGCTGGACAAGGCAAGCGCTTTTTAGAAGAACAGGGCATCGACGTGTTGGTGGGCATCGAAGAAACAGCGGTGCGCCGTTTGAATCCACACTATAATTTTTACCATCAGCATCAGCGACCTTACGTGGCGTTGAAGCAAGCGATCACTTTAGATGGCCGGATCGCTCATGATGCGTTGACCCGCAGTGCGATCACTGGTTCAGCGGTTTGGCAAAACGTCCATCAAGAACGTGGGGACTATCAAGGAATCTTAGTGGGCAGTCAGACGGTGTTGACGGATGATCCCACCTTATTGACCACGGTTGAAACCAGCTTTCCGCCGATTCGCATCGTGTTAGACCGTCGGGGGCGAACGCTGTCGCAACCCCATTTGGCACTGTTTGTCGATGATTCGGCACCTGTGTGGATTTTTACGCAGCAGACAACTGTCAGTGATTTGCCAGCTCATGTGTCAGTGATCCAGCTGGAAGAGTTGACAATTGTTTCATTGCTGAAGGAGCTTGCCGCACGACAGGTCCAATCGCTTTACGTAGAAGGAGGCGCTGCGATCCATGATGCCTTTTTAGCCAGCGGACTGTGGCAAGAAAGCATTACCTATGTGGCGCCAAAGTTTCTTGGGGGCAATAGTCTCGCAAGTTTTACCAGTGAGCGTACCCCGAAACAGCTGCAGCAGCTAACAGAAGTGACGGTGACTGCAGTTGGGGAAGATGTTTGCATCCGAGGAAGGAGACCAGAGGAATGTTCACAGGATTGATTCAGGAAAAAGGCCGCATCAAAGAGATCCGCAAGCAAAGCCGCACGATCCAGCTAACTTGCAGTGCGTCCGAAGGATTACTGGCGGATTACCAGATCGGAGACAGTATGGCGATCAACGGGACGTGTTTGACGGCGATCGCCAAACAAGCGACGACGTTTACGGTGGATATCATGCCAGAAACCTTTCAACGAACCACCTTTAAACAACTCTCGGTGGGTGCCGAAGTCAATTTGGAGCGAGCGATGGCAGCGACGCAGCGTTTTGAAGGCCACTTTGTCGCAGGCCACATTGATGTAACGACCCGTTTGATCCAGAAAAAGCAGTTGGAAAATGCCTTGATCTTGACGTTTGCTTATCCTGTCAGTGTGCAAGGGGAAATCATTCCGCAAGGGTCGATTGCGATTAATGGCGTCAGTTTGACGGTTACCCAGACGACGGCACAGGCATTTTCCGTTAGCTTGATCCCCCATTCCAAAGACCAGACGACGCTGGGGCAGTTGAAACAAGGGGAGTGGGTCAATATCGAGACGGATATGATCGGGAAATATGTCAAATACCAACGAAAATGAAAGAAGGCAGACGATGCATAAAGTAGAACAAGCAGTGGAATGGTTAAAAAAAGGCGGCTTAGTGATTGTCGCCGATGATGAAAATCGAGAATCAGAAGGAGATTTGATTGGGATCGCTGAATACGCAACGCCAGAATCTGTCAATTTTATGGCGACTTATGGCCGCGGCTTGATCTGTGCACCCATCTCACAAGCGATCGCTGAAAAGCTGGCATTGCCTGAGATGACCGCCAATAATACGGATGCCTTTGGCACCGCGTTTACCATCAGTGTCGATCACGTGACGACGAGTACGGGAATTTCTGCGAAAGACCGGGCAGTGACGATTGAAAAGTTGGCTGATCCTGCGTCACAGGCTGCGGATTTTTATCGCCCTGGCCATATCTTCCCATTGACCGCTCAACCTGGCGGCGTGTTGGAACGCAGAGGACATACAGAAGCGGCGGTGGATTTAGCAAAGCTTGCTGGCAGCGTGGAAGCAGCCTACATTTGTGAGATTTTAAAGGAAGATGGCACGATGGCTCGGGTCCCAGAATTGAAAAAATTAGCAGAAAAATGGCAGCTGCCGTTTTTGACCATTGATGAGTTGGCGGAATATCTACGAGGAACCACGCCTATCACGGTGGATCTGCCAACGGCTTATGGGGCGTTCCAATTGTCCTTATTTGAAGATGAGTTCGGCAATGAACACCTTTTACTAGCCAAAGGCGAGATTCAACATACTACCGAGCCGCTGTTACTACGGATCCATTCAGAGTGTTTAACAGGCGACGTCTTCGGCTCTCATCGCTGTGATTGCGGCGAACAGCTGCAAGAAGCGATGCGGCAGATCGAAGCAAAAGGCCGCGGTGCGATTTTGTATCTACGCCAAGAAGGCCGCGGTATTGGCTTGCGGAACAAGCTCCGTGCCTATCAGCTGCAGGAACAAGGCATGGATACTTATGAAGCAAATATTGCATTAGGGTTTGCAGCAGATGCTCGTCATTACACGTTTGCCGCCGATGTTTTACGTTCCTTAGAAGTGCAGGAGATTCAACTGATGACCAACAACCCTGACAAAGTGAAGGAATTAGAAAGCTTAGGAATTAAGGTAGCAGAACGAGTACCGCTGGAGATGCCTGCGCATAAAGAAAACAGCAGCTATTTGAAAACGAAGAAAGAAAAGTTTCACCATTACCTATCTATTTAATCAGCCAAAGGAGAATGAACGATGACAGTATTTGAAGGAACGTTTCAGGGAGAGGCAGTCAAAGTAGGGATCGTAGTCTCACGATTCAACGAGTTTATCACTTCCAAGTTAGTGGAAGGCGCCAAAGACAATTTGTTGCGTCATGGAGTCAAAGCAGAAAACATCGATGTGTATTGGGTTCCAGGGGCTTATGAGATTCCGTATATTACCAAAAAAATCGTTGACCACAAGCAATACGATGGGATCGTGACATTAGGTGCCTTGATTCGCGGAGCAACGACCCACTATGAATTGATCTCAAATGAAGTGGCGAAAGGCGTAGCCCAAATTGGTCTGAATGCCGACATTCCGATCATGTTTGGTGTGTTGACGACTGAAACGATTGAACAAGCCATTGAACGGGCGGGAACCAAAGCTGGCAACAAAGGCAGCGAAGCCGCTCAAGGTCTTTTGGAGATGATTTCGTTGAATCAGCAAATCCTTGGCAACGCATAGGTTTCACGTTCGAACAAAGGGAAGCTAGCAAGAACAAGCCTGCCTGAGCATAGGCATCAGACTGGAGACAGACTTCGTACAAAATGAAGTCTGTCTTTTTTTCATCATAAAAAAAACACTTGATTATTATGCCAAAGGATTCGCTTCTTCACGGGTACCGTATTTTCGATAGGTTAATGGAGAGGAAAACGCCCAATCAATCACGAACATTAGAATAACTCTTATTTAAGGAAATTTTCAGAAAATTATTTACATTTCACAAAAGGTTCCTTATAATGACTCTATTCATTGAGAGTGATTCTCATTTGCAAATAGATGTCAAAGCAGCACATGGCTTTGGCGCTTTTCATGAGAAGAACTGTTATAAGCGAAAAAACGCACAGATGCTTCTTTTATGATGACGGCGAGGCAACAGTCAAGGTTGTTTTTGCTGTGAAATCAGGAGGGAGTCGTGCTGAATAAAGGAGAATCACATGTCGGTAGGGTTGATTAAATCAAATCGTTGGATGGTTTCGACAATCATTTGCTGTGTTTTAGTTGTCGCCATTCTCTTATCTGCAGGAGTTGCTTTGGCAAACGGTCAAGCCAATATCACCCTTGGCGAAGTTTACCAAATTCTCTTCTATAAAATCAGCCATGGATTGGTTGGTGATCTTTCAGGCATTTCAGACGCAAACATCAATATCGTCTGGTTTGTTCGGGCACCGCGGGTCTTGCTCTCTATTTTTGTAGGCATGGGGTTAGCGATCAGCGGGGCAGTGATGCAAGCGGTGGTCCAAAATCCGCTGGCAGATCCCTATATCTTAGGAATCTCTTCTGGCGCATCCTTAGGGGCGACCTTCGCCATCTTAGTCGGTTTTGGCGGCTCGGCGCTAGTCTTACAACTGGGCTTATCGTTTGGTGCCTTTGCAGGAGCGGGGATTGCCACTATTTTGGTGCTGCTGCTTGCCAGTATCGGTGGGAAAATGACTTCCACAAAACTTGTGCTGTCGGGGACGATCGTCAGTGCCTTATGCAGCTCTGTTTCAAACTTGATCATCTATCTGGCTAGCAATGCAGAAGGGATGAAGACTGTGGCGTTTTGGTCGATGGGCAGCTTAGCCTCGGCTTCTTGGAACAAATTGGGCTTTATCGTGGTTCTGGTTTCTTTGATCACGCTGTTCTTCCTGACGCAATACCGTGTTTTGAATACGCTTTTGCTGGGAGATGAAGTTGCCTCCACCTTAGGGGTCAAGCTGACCTTCTATCGTCGTTTTTACATGCTGCTAGCAGCGCTATTAACCAGTATCATCGTTGCGAATTCTGGTATGATCGGCTTTGTCGGCTTGATCATTCCTCATATCGTACGTGGAGTCAGCGGGGCGGATCATCGCCTGTTGATGCCTTTGACCGCTTTGACAGGCGCGTTGTTTTTGATTTGGGCGGATGTGATCGCCCGCTCGACCCTGCAAGGAGTCGAACTGCCGATCGGGATCATTACAGCGCTGATCGGTGCACCGATCTTTATCTATATCATTGTCAAACGGCAATACAACTTTGGGGGGTGACGGAATGAAATTAGCAGTTGAAAAGCTCAATCTGACGATCGGGGATCAGCAGATACTAAAAGACATCTCCGTCCAAACCGCACAGGGGCAATTTGTCGGCTTGATTGGTTCCAACGGCAGCGGCAAATCTACATTGTTAAAAGCTATCTACAAAACGTTGAAACCTGACAGCGGCGACATTTATTTGGGTGAGATGAATATTTTGAAAAGTTCCGAAAAAAAAGTCGCCCAGCAAGTCAGCGTCGTCAGTCAGTTCAATGAGTTGAGCTTTGATTTAACAGTAGAACAGATGGTGCTTTTAGGCCGCACGCCCCACAAGGGTTTGTTGGAACAAGACACCAAAGCCGATCATGAGCTGGTCACCGAAGCCTTAGCCAAAACAGGGTTAAGTGCCTACAGAAAACGCAGCTACCTCTCATTATCAGGAGGCGAAAAACAGCGGGTCGTCCTTGCTCGTGCCATCACCCAAGAACCGAAATTTATGATTCTCGATGAGCCGACCAATCATTTGGATATCCGATATCAACTGGAAATCTTAGAGACCGTCAAGCATCTGAAGATTGGCTTGTTGGCGGCGCTGCACAATTTGGAACAAGCAGCCAACTATTGCGACATCATCTATGCCTTAAAAGATGGTCGGGTCGTAGGGTATGGCGAACCAGAAACGCTGCTGACAGAAGAACTGATCGAAGAGATCTATGGCGTGAAATGCAGTATTTACCATCATCCGATCACAGGCGGATTAGGGTTTCATTATTATTTTGAAAAGGAGCAAACAGATGAATAAATGGGGAAAAATGATTGGGGTAGGATTGGCAGTCTTTACATTAAGCGCTTGCGGCAATACGAAGGATGAAGGAACTTCGGCTTCTTCCTCGCAGGCAGAAAGTACGTATCCCTTAACCATCAGCAACTACACCAAAGCAGAAGGCGGCACGCAATGGACCGTCAAGGACCAAACCTTTAATGAGGCACCAAAAAAAGTCGTAGCCAACACACGACCAGCAGCGGAATTGCTGCTGCATCTCGGCCTCAAGGATCAGATTGCGGGTGTCGGTGCAACCTTTGGTGCCGCCGATGAGGAAGTTGCTGCTGATTATGCAGAACTAAACGACCTGGGCAGCGACTATATCAGTAAAGAAACGGCGCTCAGTGTGGATCCGGATTTGATTTTTGGCCGCGGGGGACTTTTCGATAATCAAGATTGGGGCGTCGGCACCGTTGATTCCTTGAACGAGATGGGCATTCCGACTTACGTCCAAGAAACCTCTGTCACTGGGGCGACATTTGATTCCGTTTATCAAGACATTGAAAACCTTGGTAAGCTCTTCAATGTCCCTGAGGCAGCCGCTGCTTTTGAAAAAGAATTAAAGGATCGCCAGAGTGCCTTGGAAGAAAAAGTGGCAGACAAAGAAGAGCAAACCTTTGCCCATCTCTTTATGTCTGATCCAAGTGTGGTCAGTGTCTATGCCGCTCAAGACGAGTCTTTTTTCAACAGCAACTTTGATATGATCAAACTGAACAATGTGTTTCAAGACTATTCAGGAGAAGTCAGTGTCGAAACCTTGATCGAAACGGATCCCGATGTCTTGATCGTCGGCGACTGGTCAACGATCGAAGGCAGTGTTTCTGGTCAAGAAATCATTGAAGGCTTGTACAAAAATGACAAACTCTCCAGCATGAAAGCCATCAAAAACAAACAAGTCTACAGCATGGACTACAATTATCTCTTTGGCTACGGCTACCAAGCCTTGACTGGATTGGAAGAACTGGTAGAGCAAATGGCACAATAAGCACCTCCTATTGCATAAAAAGGAGAACCAACTTTTTATATAATAGAAGAAAACCAACGTTTCACTGGCCAATTGACCACAGAAACGTTGGTTTTTTGTATTGGGGAAAAGCAACCTTTGCCGCTGCCCGTTCCACAACAAGTAGCCCGTTAGCTGTTTTTTTCTGTCACGTGGTCCATTTGATAGCGAGACAATAGCTTCTCTTTGTGTTTTTGCATGATCGTCTCTAAAGAAATATCGTATTTATCGGCGAGAATAAATAAGTTATCCAGTACATCGCCCAATTCTTCCGTCAGGTTTGCCAGTTTTTCTTCTGGCAAGCCTTCTTGTTCATCGGGACGGTCACGACCGATCTCCAATGTCCGAATGGCACGGCTCACTTCCCCGACTTCCTCTGCTAAAAAATTCGCCCGAATAAACGGATCGTACTGATACCAGTTGCGGGCTTTGTAGAAGTCACTGATAAATCGTTGATACTCCTCAATGTTCATAAATTTTTTTCCATCCTTTCCCAGAACCTTTATCAGAATCATGATATACTATTTCAAAATGATTGAGAAGGATGATGGAGAGTTTTATGAAAATTGCAGTCTATTGTGGTGCCAGTGTCGGTAATGAACCTAGTTTTGCAACAGCCGCCCAAGAATTGGGGCAGTGGATCGCTTCACGGCAAAATACGCTGGTCTATGGCGGCGGAAAAGCGGGCTTGATGGGCGTGCTGGCAGATGCTGTCTTAGAAAATGGCGGTCAGGTGATCGGGGTGATCCCAACCTTTTTAAAAGATCGGGAACTAGCACATCCTGGATTGACCGAACTCCATGTCGTCGAGACGATGTCAGAAAGAAAACGAAAAATGTTCGAATTGTCGCAGGCGTTTGTCGCACTGCCAGGTGGTCCCGGGACGCTGGAAGAAATCACGGAGATGATCTCGTGGTCAAGAATCGGTCAGAACCCGAATCCGTGTGCTTTTTATGATGTGAACAATTTTTACCGCGCAACGAGAGCTTTGTATGACAATATGGTGGAAAACGAGTTCTTGACACAAGCCGATCGCGAAAAAATCGGCTTTGCACAAACAACGAAGGAGCTTGAAGCTTTTATTCAAGCCTACGAACCACCAGTTATGCGGCAGTATTAATGAGCAATCGGTTAAATCCTATCATAGTTCTCTAGTTTAATGAATGAGGAGGAGAGAAGCAATGCTTGAATGGCAAGATTATTTTGAATCCCATATTTTGGAAAGAGGAAAAGAATATTATTTAAGCGGTTGTGTGGCGCGACTGAGAGCGGATGATCAGCTTATTCTGGCCGAAGTATTCGGCACAGAGCTTTATGAAGTAGAAATTGCGCTAAAACAGGGCAAGGTCGTGGAGGAATTTTGTAATTGTCCTCACTTTGCGGCTGGTTTTAATTGCAAACATCTTGCGGCTGTTTTATTCGCCTATACGAGAGCGAAAGAAAAGAATAAGCCGCTGACTCCCCCAAAACGTAAAGGACGCCGTGAGGTCTATCAGAAGCTGGTGGATCAGCTAGATGAAGCAGATATGCGGCAGATTTTACTCAGTTTGATGGTTGAGGATACTTCTGTAGCCCTTTTTGTGAAGAACGTTGTATCGGATAGCGAAGATGATTTCGCTGAGGAGGAAGAAGTAGAAGCTTGGGATGACTGGGATGAAGAAGAGGAAGATTGGGAAGAAGAATGGGAGGATGACTGGGAAGCTTAAAAGGAAATTTCGTACTAGGTCTGATACGCGTATCTTGCTCTTTTGCTTCTTTGACGCATTCTTAGTATAATGGGGTTTGTTTTGCAAGTGGGGTCATAAAATAAGATCCTTGGACAAAGAAATGGAGCGTAAATCATGACAACAAATTTTTGGGCTGAATTGCCGAAGCCTTTTTTTATCCTAGCACCAATGGAAGATGTCACCGATGTCGTTTTTCGGCATGTCGTTCAAGCTGCCGGCGCACCAGATGTTTTCTTTACGGAATTTACCAACTCCGATAGTTATTGCCATCCAGAAGGACGCGACAGTGTGCGGGGACGTTTAGTCTTCACCGAAGATGAGCAACCGATGGTAGCCCACATTTGGGGCGACAAGCCAGAGTATTTCCGTGAGATGAGTATCGGCTTAGCGGAGATGGGCTTTAAAGGGATCGACTTAAATATGGGCTGCCCAGTGCCAAACGTTGCTGGACGAGGCAAAGGCAGCGGCTTGATCTTGCGACCAGAAGTTGCTGCAGAGCTGATCCAAGCAGCCAAAGCTGGCGGTCTGCCGGTCAGTGTCAAGACCCGCCTGGGCTATACCGAACTAGGAGAAATGGAAGCTTGGTTGACCCATGTCCTGCAACAGGATATCGCCAACCTTTCGATCCATTTGCGAACCCGCAAAGAAATGAGCAAGGTCGATGCCCATTGGGAATTGATTCCTGAAGTGGTTGCCTTGCGGGATAGAATCGCCCCACAAACGAAGCTGACGATCAACGGCGATATCCCTGATCGTACCAAAGGTTTGGAGCTAGCAGAAAAATATGGCGTAGACGGAATCATGATCGGCCGGGGTATTTTCAAGAATCCCTATGCCTTTGAAAAAGAACCGAAAGAGCATACCTCAGAAGAGCTATTAGGCTTGTTGCAGCTGCAATTAGATCTGCAGGACCATTACGCCAAAATGGTGCCACGCTCGATCGCAGGATTGCATCGTTTCTTTAAAATCTATGTCAAAGGCTTCCCTGGAGCCAGTGATTTGCGGGCAAAATTGATGAATACCAAATCAACGGATGAAGTCCGGCAACTGCTGGCAGAGTTTGCGGAGAAAAAGAACCACGAGGAAAGTATTGAAGCGTAAGTTTCAATGCTTTTTTCGTTTTTGGTTGCTGTACCCGCTCTCATTGTCAATCCTTCCTTGACAATAGGTAGGTACCTATGTAAAATGGAGAACAGACTTTTAATTAGGTACCTATCTAAATAGTGAAGAGGCGAAAGGAGCTGAAGGTCGATGGTTTCCGAACAAGAAATCGTGGAACGATTGTTTGAAGTGTATAAATTAAATCGGCGGTATGCGGAACAAAAATATGGGCGTTTTATGCCAGGTCGGGGACAGTTCAATTGCCTACTGGTATTGGACGAAAAAGGGACGTTGACCCAAAAAGATCTCGCCGCGTATTTAGCGATTCGCTCGACATCCACTGGCGAACTACTAAAAAAACTGGCTGAAAAAGGGCTGATCCAAAAAGAAGTCGATCCGAAAGATAAACGCAGCCATCTGATTTCGCTGACGGAAGCAGGCAAGGAAGAGGCACAGCGAATGAAAGAAAAACGCAGCAAGGCGCACCAAGAAATGCTGACCTATTTGACGGCAGAAGAAAAACAAGCCTTTGGTCAAGCCTTAGCAAAAATCGAACAGTTTTATCTTGAGAAGGAGGCGGACGTTGATTGAGTGAAACAGTCCAACGAACGGAACGTCAGCGGACGCTGATTTTTATTAATTTAATGATTACATGTATTGCCGTATCCATGTTGGCGACCGCCTTGACGACGGCTTTACCCGCCATCGTCACTGACCTGCAGATTTCCGTCACTACGGGACAATGGCTGACTAGCGGTTATTCCTTGGCGATGGCGATCGTTATGCCATTGACGGCATATCTTATGAATCGTGTGCCAACCAAAAAGCTGTATCTCGCTGCCTTAGGAATTGCGTTGGTGGGCTTGCTGCTTTGTGCTACAGCGCCCAATTTTCTAGTCATGATGCTTGCTCGTATTTTGCAGGCTGTGGGTAACGGGATCTTGACCGCGATGGCACAAGTGATCCTCTTATCGATCTATCCGATCAATCGTATCGGTGCCGTGATGGGCTGGTATGGACTATCGATCACCGCGGCACCCGTGATCGCACCGACTCTTGCTGGGGTGATCGTGGACCGCTTGAACTGGCATGCGATTTTTTATATCGTTGCCGTGATTGTTTTGATTTCACTGATTTGGGCCATAAAGGTTTTTGATGATGTGTTGCCAGTAAGCAACAGCAAATTTGATCAGACCTCTTTTGTTTTGAGTGCCTTCGCTTTTGGTGGGATTACTTTAGGCTTTGGCAATATCGGCAGCTATGGCTTTTTCAGCTTACCCGTTTTAGGAACCTTAGGGCTCGGTTTGGTAGCAGGGATCTTCTTTGTCTTCCGTCAGTTAAGAGCGAAAACCCCATTTTTGGATCTGCGGGTCTTAAAAACAAAAGAATATGCCATCAGTGTCTTTGGCAGTATCATGCTTTACTTGGTCTTGATGGGTTCGGCGATGCTGATGCCACTTTACGTGCAGTCGATTTTAGGCAAATCAGCGACGATCTCAGGGTTAGTCGTTTTGCCAGGTTCCTTGGTCTCGGCTTTTTTAAGTCCGGTGGCTGGACGAATCTATGACAAAGTCGGCATCCGTCTGTTGACGATTTTCGGCGGCGGCTCACTGGTCTTGAGCAACATCGGCATGTATTTCATCCATATGCACACGGGTATTTGGGTAGCAGTGGTTTTGAACATGCTGCGCTGTGCCGCCACAGGCTGTTTGTTGATGCCCTTCGTGACGTGGGGAAATAAAAATATTCCGCCGCAGTTGACGGCGCATGGAACAGCATTATTGACTTCTTTGCGAACGGTGGCAGGCGCCATCGGGACAGCATTATTTGTCGGGATCATGAATAGTGTGGCGCAAAACAGCACGACCTTAACGGGGACGAGTGCACTGCTTCATGGGATGAATGTTTCTTTCTTATTGATGACGATCGCTTCTGGTCTGCTGTTTGCAACGGGGCTATTTTTGATTCGTGATCAGAAACCAGAAGCCGTGTGGCTGGAAGGTGCGGAAGAACCGCTGGAATAAAGAGGGGCACCTTTCTTTGAAGGGTGCTTTTCTTGATTTATTTCATGAAACTCTATGAAAAGCCAAAAAATTCGATATAATAAGATAACTTATGGTTTAGGAGGAGTATTTTTTTTCAGGAAAGACTTGTTTTAATGGAAAAAAATCAGGGAGAAAATGAAGAATAAAGGCGTTTATTTTGGGTTGTCTGCCTATGTCTTGTGGGGCTTGGTCACACTATATTGGAAAATAATCGTTGGGGTTTCGCCATTAGCAACGATGTGCTACCGAATCGTGTGGTCCTTTGTTTTTATGGTGCTGTTTATTTTGCTTTCCGGGAAGAAAACGCAATTTTTACAAGAAGCGCGTCTGCTGTGGAAGAACAAAGTGTTTGCTGGACTGATCGTTTTAGCGTCTGTGCTGATCTCCATCAACTGGTTCACCTTTATCTTCGCGGTGAGTGCGGGCCACGTGATGCAAGCCAGCTTAGGCTATTACATCAATCCGCTAGTCAATGTCTTGTTAGCGACCGTTTTTTTGAAGGAACGTCTTAGTCGTACTGGCATGCTGGCGTGTCTGCTGGCAAGTATCGGGGTGATCTTATTATCGATCCAAACAGGAACGATTCCTTATGCCTCACTGATCATGGCCTTTTCCTTTAGTACGTATGGCTTGATCAAAAAAAGAATCCCCATTAGTTCGGTTACTGGGTTAACGATCGAAACGATGGTGATTTTCCCCTTTGCCCTCGTGTATATTTTAGGATTTTCAACCGTCGGCTTTATGAACTATCCCTTGCAAACCAATCTCTTATTGATGGGTGCTGGGATCGTGACGGCTATTCCGCTGTTACTGTTTGCGGAAGCGGCGAAAAATGTTTCTTACATTACGCTTGGGTTTATTCAATACGTCAACCCGACGATCATGCTTTTGTTAGCCATCTTTTTGTTTCACGAAACCTATTCACTGGCCCAATTTTCCGCCTTTGCGTTTATTTGGCTAGGGATCGCTGTCTTCACCTATGGTACGTTAGGGACGGCGATGAAAGAGCGGCGCATGGGACAGCAAAGAAAGCAACTCTGATACATCAGGAATGGCTGCAGCTGGGCCGTTCCTTTTTTTATTAAAAAACAAAGCATTTTAGGTAGTGAAGGATGTTGCAAGGAGAACCCTTCAATGGTATAACAAAGGAAAAACCCGTTGCAGAAATTTTATTTGAAAAGGGTTGCATCTGCCACAGGGGTGTGTTATTATTCTTTCAGTTACAAGGATTGTTACTGTTCGGCAGGCAAAACCAGAATTGACCGTAGCGCGCTAACGGGGAGATTCTAGGTTTTTTTATTTTGGAGTGAGGGAAAGCGATGGTTATTGGAAAAATTTTAAATAATAATGTCGTCATCTCGACCAATGATGCCGGTCAGGAAGTGATCTATATGGGTCGCGGCATTGCGTTTAAGAAAAAAGTCGGCGATCCAGTGGATGAAGCCTTTGTCGAAAAAGAATTTGTGTTAAAGGATACCTTTACTGCAAATCAGTTTCAGCAATTGTTTTCAGACATTCCTGTGGAAGAAGTCGAAGCCGTCAAGCAAGTGGTGGATGATGCGGAAGCATCCTTGGGGATCGAGCTGTCGCCAAATATTTATTTGACCCTGACCGACCATATCCATTATGCGCTGGTTCGGGCACATGAAGGCATTGAGCTGCCGAATCCATTGTTGTTTGAGACCCGCAAGTTTTATCCGAAAGAGTATGCGGTTGCAGCAGATGCCGTTGCTTATTTTGAAAAAGTCTTCGGGATTACATTGCCAGAATCGGAGATCGGCTTTATCGCCTTTCATATCGTCAATAGCGAACAAGCCAATGGCACGATGGAAACCACGATGCAAGCGGTAGAAATCGTACGTGACGTACTGGCGATCATCAGTCGCTTTTATGGACGGGTCTTTAACCCAGATTCCTTGAATTATCAACGGATTACCACGCATTTGCAGTATTTTGCGCAGCGTTATTTAAGCGATGAACTTTCAGGGGAAAAAGATGAGTTTTTATTTGCCCTTGTGCAATCGAAGTACCCTAAAGCGTTTCAAACGGTCCAACGGATCAACGAGTACTTGATCAAAACCTACGACAAATCGATCGGTGAATCAGAAATGATCTACTTAACGATCCATATCGAACGTGTCGTCAATGATCAAACCAATTAACATTCAATCATTAACGGATTGTTACTGTCAGGCAGGCAATACCCAGATTGAAAAGACAACAGTCAGCGAGGAAAAGACTCGTTGGACGGTCGTTTTTTCAATCTGGGTTTTTTTATTAAAAAAGGAGTGTTGAAAAAATGAGTTCAAATAAAGAAATTGCAGTTCGCGTCCTCGATGCGGTGGGCGGCAAAGAAAATGTCAACAGCGTGGTGCATTGTGCGACCCGCTTGCGTTTCAAATTAAAAGATGAGAACAAAGCGGATACGGCACGCTTGAATCAAGACGACGACGTGATCCAAGTCGTTCAAAGCGGCGGACAATACCAAGTGGTGATCGGCAGTCATGTCAGCGATGTCTATCGTGAATTGAATGGGGTAGCGAACTTCGACGGCGAAGCAGACAGCAAAGGCGACAAAGGCAACCTCTTGAATCAACTGGTGGATATTATTTCGTCGATTTTTACGCCATTTTTAGGCGCAATGGCAGGTGCTGGGGTCTTAAAAGGATTCTTGACGCTGGCAGTCACCTTGAATTGGTTAGCAGCTGATTCTGGGGTCTACACCGTATTGTATGCGATTGCTGATGGGCTGTTTACTTATTTACCAGTGATGTTGGCTTTTACTGCAGCGAAGAAGTTTCGTACCAATGAATTTCTAGCGGTTTCCTTAGCGATGGCGTTGGTTCATCCAGACATTACCGCTTTGGCTGGGCAAACGTTGAGTTTCTTAGGCCTTCCGGTCATTATTGGTGCGAGTGCTTATACGTCTTCCGTCATTCCGATTATATTAGCGGTCTTTTTACAAAGCTATGTGGAGCGTTTCTTTAAAAAAGTCATTCCTAGCTTCTTACAGATCATCTGTGTGCCTTTAGCGGTCTTCTTGATCATGGCGCCATTGACCTTTATTGTCGTCGGTCCACTAGGAACGATTTTAGGAAACTTGTTAGGTAGTGCCTATGACAGCATTTACCACTTCAGCCCACTGATCGCTGGCGCTGTCATGGGTGGTTTATGGCAAGTCTTTGTGATGTTTGGCATGCACTGGGGCTTTGTACCGATCATCATGTTGAATCTCAGCCAAACCGGTGTCGATACCATGGTACCAATGCTATTGCCAGCTGTCCTTTCTCAAGGGGGTGCAGCGCTAGCAGTGTTCTTTATGACAAAAAATGTGAAATTGAAAGGCTTGGCCCTTTCTTCAACGATCACCTCAATTTTTGGGATCACAGAACCGACGGTGTACGGGGTGACTTTGCCATTGAAAAAACCATTTATCGCCGCGTGTATCAGTGGTGCCCTCGGTGGTGCCTTTATTGGCTTCAGCCAAGTCGAAAACTATACCTTTGGGTTAGTCAGCTTACTAAGTCTGCCGTCCTTTATCCCACAAGATACGAAAGATTTAAGTGGTCTGATCGCAGCTTCGATCGGCACGGCTATCGCTTTTGGCGCAGCGTTTGTCTTGACCTTCTTCTTACGTTTTGAAGATCAGCCAGCAACTGATGCCAGTGCAGCACCAGCAAAAGAGCCAGCAGCACCCACAGAGAGTTCGTCTAAAGAACGAGTGATCCTCAGCAGTCCGTTAGAAGGCAAAGTGGTTCCCTTAGCAGAAGTCAAAGACCAAGTCTTTTCTTCTGGTGCATTAGGAAAAGGTATCGCTATCGAACCAACTGTCGGGGCTTTATATGCGCCAGCAGATGGCACCATCACGACGCTCTTTCCTACTGGCCATGCCGTTGGTTTGACCACCACGGATGGAGCAGAAGTTCTGATGCATATTGGTATGGATACTGTGGAACTAGAGGGCAAAGGCTTTGAGGTCTTTGTTAAACAAGACGATCAAGTCAAACGCGGTGATTTGTTAGTGAAGTTTGATCTAGATACGATCAAAGCAGCTGGCTTATCCACGATCACACCGATCGTTGTGACGAACACCCCGCAATATTTAGATGTGATGGATATGAACCAAACCGATGTCTTGCAAGGAGAAGACTTCTTAGCCATCGTAAAATAAGCAAAAGAAACCCGATCCTCGACTGAATATCAGCAAGGATCGGGTTTTTTGTAAGAAAATAAGGCGCAGTTGCCCTTCTCGCTTGCCTGACACGGTAGAAAATGCTTGTCACAGCGCGAGTTAAGAGCAAGACCAACATCAGGAACGCTTACTCAGGGAAAACCCGAACATTCTTGGGGACTGCTCCTTACACATGGCTTAAATTTTCGGCAAGCGACTCTAAAGCGGGGAAATCGAGAATCGCATAGCCCTGTTTTTGTTTTTCAATCAGCTTGTCTTCCCGAAAGCTGGTAAAGGTTCGCAGCAGGTGGCGATAGCTGACATTCAAGATCGCCGCACAGGTGGTCAACTGAAAGGAGAAGTGTTGATTTTCTTGATGCGCAAGAATGAATTTGGCCAACCGTGTCTCTACAGGTTCCGTCAATGAATTCGCTAAGTTGATCCCCGAATTCAAGCGGGAACTGAGCAACTGACAGATGGTTTGCAAAAAGCGGACGTCTTGTTGCAAGGTGTTGCGGTAGCGATTCAAAGGGATGCAGACACAGACGCAAGCAGAAGCGGCTTTGACACTGCTTTTCGGCAAGAGTTCCCATAAAGAGGAAGCTTCTCCTAATGGTGCAGCTGGCTTGGCGTAATCAATACAAATCGTTTGGGTATCCGAAGAGAAGGAATAGACCATCACCGTTCCTTCTACGAGAAAATACAAGTATTCAGAAGGCGTGCCTGTTCGAATCAGGTGCTCTTCTTTTTCAAAGGAATGCAAAGTGGCCATCGCTAACAAATCATTGTCCATATAAGATTGCAGATCGTATGTGTCAATGTAATTACTGAGGCGTGCGGTATCATCGATTTTTTTCATGGAAATCAGCCACTCCTGAATGGTTTTCTTTAAGTATAGCTTAGTTCCCCTTTTGACTCAACACGAACGATAAATAAAATCTAATGTAAATTGTATGTAAAAATAAGGTAAAATAGGACATGTGTCACTTCATTTTGACGGGATACTTGGTATGATTTGAATGTAAGAAAGCTTCAAACCATTAGGAGGAGAAAAAATGCCATTGAAACGAATTGTTAAAGGAATGTTAGGAATTGCGTTAGTTGCCGCATTGACCGGCTGTGGGAATGGGAGCAGCAGCAGCGACAGCAGTGCCGCAGCCGAAAAAGAAAAGCTGGTGGTACAATTCGTACCGACCAATAATGACGGCTCGATGCAAGCCAAAGCAAAACCGTTTGCTGAGTATTTATCAAAAAAATTAGACCGTGAAGTAGAAGTAACGTTAGCAACGGATTATTCGACGATCGTAGAAGCGATGGCTTCTGGACAAGTTGATTTAGGGATCATGCCGCCAGCCGCTTATGTTCAAGCCAAAGACATGGATGCAGCTGAAGCGATTTTGACTTCTCAATTAGGTGCTTATGATCCAGAGACGGGTTTGCCATTAGAAGGGGAAAAAACCAATACCTTCAAAGGGGAAATCTTGGTCCGTGCGGATAGCGACATGACAGAATTGACGGACTTAAAAGGGAAAAAAATCGCCACATTGAGTCCAAACTCTGCCAGCGGCTATATTTATCCAGTTGCCGAGTTGAAAGATGCAGGAGTTGATCCAACGACGGATGCTACATTAACGACGGTGAATGATATTCCAAGTGAGATCACTGCAGTCTTGAATGGTCAGATGGACGCCGCCTTTGTGTTCCAAGGGGCACGAAATGTCTTTGCGTCAAGCTTTCCAGACAACGACTTATTCAAAGACCTAAAAGTCCTTTACTTGACTGAAGGGGATATTCCAAATGACGCCATTGCCGTTCAACCATCAATGGATGCTGAACTAAAAGAGCAGATCAAAGAAGTGTTCTTGAACATGGCAGATGATGAAGAAGGCGCCGAAGCAATGAGCTTGTGGGGACACCAAGGGTATGAAGAAGCAGCTGATTCTGCTTACGATACCATTCGCGATTATACACAACGAGCAGCAGAGTAAAAAATCAGGGATTGCGGTAGAAGGATAACAGGACACGGAGATGTGCAGCGATTTACTAGGGGAATAGGTGGAATACGCAGTACCAGTGCATTTTTTAGTGAAATAGACCGTGACCGATTGGGGAAACTTTGCCGCGGTCCCTACATAATGGAGAAAACAGATGATAACTTTTGAGAATGTATCCAAAGTCTACCCAAATGGGGTCAAAGGATTACAGAACATAGATGTAACGATTGAGCAAGGTGAATTTGTGGCCATCATTGGCTTGAGCGGTGCTGGTAAGAGTACCTTTTTGCGCTCGATCAATCGCTTAGTGCCAATCACTGAAGGAGATATCCGGATAGACGGCAAATCAGTCACGAAAGCCAATAAAAAAGAATTGCGCTTGATTCGTCGACAAATCGGATTGATCTCGCAAAGCTTCAATTTGGTCAAACGCAGTACCGTTCAAAAAAATGTTTTGTCTGGGCGCTTGGGGTATTACGGGACCTGGAAAAGTATTTTAGGGTTGTTTACGAAAGAAGACTACGAAAGAACGAAAGAAGCGCTAGCGACTGTCGGCTTGTCAGACAAACTGCAAACGAGAAGTGACCAGTTGAGTGGGGGGCAACAGCAGCGGGTATCCATCGCCCGTGCCTTGGTCCAACAAGCGCCGGTGATTTTAGCAGATGAACCTGTGGCATCACTAGATCCCATCACGACAGAGAAAGTGATGGAGGATCTGAAGAAGATCAATCAAGAAATGGGCAAAACGATTGTCATCAATCTGCATTCGATTCCCTTGGCTCGTCAGTATGCGACAAGGATCATTGCCTTAAAAGCAGGTGCGATCGTTTTTGACGGCAACGCAGCCGCTTTGACAGATCAGCGTTTAGAACAAATCTATGGCAAAGCAATTTTTGAAGAAAAGGCAGGAGAAATCGATGAAACTGAAAGAAACAGTTCATTTTAATTGGTACAAACACCTGCTGCTGGTTCTTTTATTGCTGCTCTTTTTTCAAAGTAGTGCCTGGATCACAGGGGCTGATTTTGCACAAGTGTGGTCGAATCGCAGCCAGATGACGGCTTTCATGGCTCGCTTTTTGCACCCAGACTTTAGTTATCTACCGCAACTGATGATGCCCTTGATCAAGACATTGCAGATGTCCTTTTTAGGCACCGTTTTAGGAGTAGTCGCAGCGATACCGGTGAGTCTGTTGGCGACAACAGTCGTGACAGAAAGCCGTTGGGTCTCGGTGCCGATGCGTTTTCTCTTAGGGCTGGTGCGGACGATCCCCAATCTATTGTTGGCGGCATTGTTCGTAGCGATTTTTGGGATCGGTGAAGCCACTGGTGTTTTGACCATTGCGGTCTTTACCTTTGGTATGGTTTCACAGTTGATGTTCCAAGCGATCGAAACCATTGATTTTGCGCCGATCGAAGCAGCAGCAGCGGTAGGAGCGAATAAATTTCAAGTGACCGTTTGGGCGATCATTCCCCAAGTCATCAGCCAGTTTGCCAGCTATACTTTTTATGCCTTTGAAGTCAATGTTCGAGCTTCGACGGTGTTAGGGTATGTGGGTGCCGGCGGGATCGGGGTCATCTTGAACGCCTCATTGGCATTGTTGAATTATGAGCGGGTCTCGATCATTATCTTGACGATTTTGCTGACGGTAGCGATCGTTGATTTTCTCAGTGAGCGGGTAAGGAGGTCTTTCCTATGATGATCAGAGAAGTGAAGAAAACGACTTGGCTGTTATGGGGACTCTTTGCTGTTTTACTAGTTTTATCCGCTGCGACGCTGGATTATTCCGGATTGAGTACTTTTTCCTTAGCAATGGGAAGAGATGTCTTGCAAGGGCTGAGTCAGCCAGACTGGTCCTTCTTTTATGACGGCAGTGGGGAAGATCTGTGGAGCTTGTTGTTACTGACGATCGGGATCGCTTGTCTAGGAACGATGATCGCAACAGTCTGCGCGATTCCAGTGACCTTGCTGAGTGCCGCCAACCTATGGACCTCGACACCCTGGGTCGCAAAAATCGGCAAAATGATCTGCAATATCTTGCGGGCATTTCCCGAGCTGGTTTATGCGATTATTTTTGTCCGTGTGGTAGGTCCAGGACCTTTTGCTGGAGTTATGGCGATCGGTGTCCACCAGATCGGTATGCTGGGCAAGTTGTTTACCGAAGAAATGGAAGCCATGGATGAGCGCTTGACGGAAGAGATGCAAGCAGTCGGTGCCAACTTTTGGCAGACGATGTTTTTCGTGCGAGTCCCTTACTTAGCACCCATCTATAGTTCTTTTGCATTGAATCATTTTGAAATTGCGGTCCGCAGTGCGGCAACGTTAGGGTTAGTCGGTGCTGGTGGGATCGGTGCACCATTGATTTTTGCTATTCAAACCAGAACCTGGAGCAAGGTAAGTATTATTTTGTTGGGCGTCGTTGTGACCGTCTTCTTATTAGACCAGTTGACTGGAATCATCAGAAAGAAATTGAGATAAACCTATGAATGTATTGCATATATCAGATATCCATTTTCGAGAAAGTTACCTGCCTTGTGAAGAAGGGTATCAAGGAATGCTGGCAGCCATGCAAAATCCCTTGATTCCTCTTGAAGAGTGTATCCAAGATGCCAAGGCGCGAGCAGCGATCGATTTGGTGGTGATCAGCGGCGATTTGACCGAAGATGGCGCGCCTGCCGATTATGCCTCTTTGAAGCAATATTTAGAAAAAGCCTTTGGCTCAGTGCCCATCGTAGTAACGCTAGGTAATCATGATATCAAACGGCATTTTCGCCAAGGCTGGCAAGGCAAGTCAGTAGAAACCGCCAGTGATACGCCTTTTAATCAAGTCTATGAAACGGAGACATTGGCGATCGTGACTTTCGATAATTCCTGCTATGGCTATGCCGACGGTATCGTAGATGAGCGACAGTTTGAATGGCTGCAAGCCACGCTGGCGCAGCTCAAAGAGAAAAAGATCGTTTTTGTGACGCACCATCATTTGTTGCCCGACCAAGCAAGCACGCCGGCATGGGCCGGTGCCAATCGTTTGGTGGCATTATTGCAGCAGTATCAAATCTCTTGTATTCTCAGTGGACATACCCATCATGCGTTTACGGGAACGATCGCAGGGATTCCTTACTATACTGTGGCAAGTATGTCGTTTGTCGGGGAAGATGAAGGTGATGGAATGGTCCGTTTTGAAGAACGCTATGGATACAATTTGTATCGTTTCGAGGAAGGTGCGCTGGTTCATCAATCCTCAGAAAACTATCGACCGAACCGTGTATTGATGCGGGTCAACATGCAAGGATAAAAAACAGACGTTCCGTCAACGCTGCACTTAGCAGCAGGAAAGGAACGTCTGTTTTTGTGTGAAAAAGGCTTAACTTTGATTGCCAAAGGTTTTGACAACTTCAATCGTGCCGTCGATATGGAAAAACAAGGTATAGTTCTCTTCGGTTTTGATACCGTCAAAGCGGCGAGCATAATACGTGACCGCGTCTTTGAAGGTTTGTGGGGGAACCCCTAAATAATCAGCGCATGCCGCCAATGTTTTGCAGCCTTCTTCAAAACAAGCGATGATATCATAGGGCGTGACCACGATCGCAGAACCAATGTCGCGGGCTTTGCGTTCTTGTTTGCGTTTTTCGTTGGTGTCTTGGGCGGTAATGTCGCCAGCACTGGTCAGATAATGACCGATTTCTTCACCGATGGTGCTCAAGAGGTCTTCTTGTGATTGGTCAGGGTTCAAGTAAATATGGTGATCGATGTACAATCCTTGCTGACCATCAGGCATATTTTTATCGAAAATAAAGTGCAAGTCTGGGTAGGCGGCCATCAGTTCTTCTACTTTATCCATTTCCATCATTCCTTTTGGGCGTGCCGCTGTTTTATAAATTCAATATAGCTGAGGATGTCTTCCATCTGCTCATCGGTGACGTCATCATCAATATGGGCCGCAACGGTTTGAACTTTTGCAGAGGGCGGCGTGAAGCCTGCCGGGACTTGTCTGCCTAATAAAAAATCGGTGGATACTTGAAAAATCTCCGCGAGTTTGACGATGGTCTCGCCATCGGGTTCGTTACGATCATTTTCGAAATGCGAATACGCTGCGCGGGTGATCCCTAGCTGATCTGCGATCTGCTGTTGTGTTTGGTTGGTTCGTAGTCTGAGTGTTCTTAGCCGTTCGCCAAGCATGAGTGATCGCCTCCTTTTTTGTAGTATAGCACGTTAGATATAATTTGTATCTATTTTTGTATTATTTGATATAAAAAATATCACATCAGTTGACGATACGAATCGTATCTTTTATACTGGAAACAGATGATATGAATCGTATCAAAAAGAATGGGGGAGGATCATGGATACATCGATCGTAACAGTTGTCTTGCCGTCACTCATTACTGGTGTACTTACTTATTTGGCTACCCGAGTATCCAGCAAAGCGAATTTGGAACAAACGAATATCGAAAATGCCCAAAAGCTTTACCTAAAATATGAACAGATCAATCAAGAATTGACCCATAAAATCGACCAGTTAGAAGAAGAAGTCCAAAAGACCGCCAAAACCTACCAAGAAGAAGTCTTAGTCTATCAAGGAAAGCTTGCTACTGCCCAAAGCGAGCGGGATTTTTTGCGGGCAGAAAATCAGGTGCTGAAAGAATTACAGCGAGTAAATCAAGTGCCTGTAACGCGTGAAGAAAAGCAACATTCAGCCGTTGGCTAATAGAAAAAAACTGCTTATCCGTCAATAAGCAGTTTTTATTCTTTAATTGATCATTTGTTCATTGACATAGGCGGCATAAAGCGGGTGGTTGTTGATTAATTGTGCATGGGTACCTTGACCAGTAATGGTGCCTTTTTCTATAAAGTAGATTTGGTCAGCATCCACGATGGTCGATAAGCGATGAGCGATCACTAATGTCGTGCGCCCTTCCATTAAATGATCCAACGCCCGCTGGACTTTTTCTTCTGACTGAGAATCTAGGCTGGCGGTCGCTTCATCTAGCATCAGCAGCTTGGGGTCTCGCAAGAATGCTCGAGCGATGGCGATCCGTTGTTTTTGCCCGCCAGATAGTTTGACGCCGCGTTCGCCGATTTGTGTTTCTAGTTTTTCGGGGAACTCTTGGACGAACTGATCGGCATAAGCCAATGCCAGTCCTTGCCACAATTCCTCCTCTGACAGTGTTCGGCCCAATCCGTATTGCAAGTTTTCCCGAATCGTACCAGCAAAGACCGCACTGTCTTGGGAAACATAGCCGATCTGTGCCCGCCAGTTTTGCAGATCAATATCAGCTATCGGCTGATCTCCAATCAGCAAGCGCCCGCTGGTGGGTTCATAAAAGCGTTCCAGTAAAGCAAAAATCGTGGATTTTCCGCCGCCGCTTGGTCCCGCAAAAGCAATCACGGTGTTAGGTTTGGCTTCAAAAGAAATGTTTTGCAAAATCGGCCGTTTGGGATCGTAACTGAAATCGATCTGTTCTGCCCGTAAGACTGCTCCATCGATGGCGGCTTTGGGTGCTGCTTGAATTGGTTCTAGCGGCGTATCCAAAATTTCTTGGATCCGTTCCGTAGCACCCATCGCTTTTTGGACTTGCGAAAAGAACATCGCAAACGTCGTCACAGGCGCAATAATATTAAAGAGATACAGTAGAAAAGCGATCAATGCGCCACTCGTCAAGGTGCCGGCTTGCACACGGATCGCGCCATAACCGAGGATTCCTACGAGTAAGCCCAGCATGGCCGTCGTCATGATTGGCTGCAAAATCGCACTGACTTTCGCATCCTTGACCCCGAGGGTAAAAATTGCCCCAATGTTGCGCCGACCGTTTTCTTGTTCACTGGCTTCTCCGTTGCTGGCTTTGATCAAACGGATCTCTGAGAGTTTTTCGCTGGCATCCGCATTGAAATCGGCGGTCGCTGCTTGCAACTGGCGTCCTAGTTTCGACATGATCTTGCCGATTGGCCACATGATCAAGGTGATCAAAGGCACCGCACTGAACATGATCGCAGCCATCTTCCAGTCCATCAAAAACAAGATGATCATCGAACCGATCAATTGGATCAAGCCAGTGACAAAGCTGGGAAATTGCGAGGTGACTAGTTCTTTGATCACGGAAGTATCATTGACGAGTCGCGAACTGCTTTCCCCCGACTTGTGGTCATCAAAATAGCTGACTGGCAAATGCAGCAGATGTTTCCAAAGACGTTCCCGCAACGTTTTCACTGCACTTTCTCCCACATAGCGCAAGAGAAAGCCGCCTAAAGTCCCTACGCCTAATTGCAGCACAAAGGCTAGAATCAAAACGACCAGCATGGAGGTGCTGAACGTGGGGGTGCCGCTGGCATCGACCAGTGTTTTCGTCAGCTGCGGCACGACCAAACTGGCGGCACTTGTGATCAGGCTAAAGAGCATCCCTAAAAGAAACAAGCCTTTCTTAGGATTGACACTGACGATCAGGTGGATAAAGTCTTTCATTTTAAATTTGTTTTTGTTCACTGTTGGTGTCGTTGTTTCCATTCGTTTTCCTCCGCAGCAAGCAAGATTACTCACCGCTTTTTCTTTTTAATTGGGTGCTATTAGAAATCCTGCCAATCATCTTCGGCTGCTTCGTCTTTAGAAGTGGAAGTCGGTCTTGCTTTGCGGCCTTGTCCAAACCCGTAGGCATCAAAAAAATTGCCTTTTACCCATGTGTACCGTGGATCATTCGCCTCGCTACTATCAAACGGCCCAAACGGCCCAAACGGCTCAAATGGTCGATTGCCAAACATGCCGCGATGTCCAGTAAACGGCATTTGCCGCATGGCTTCCTTGATCTGTTTTTTCATTTGGCGCCGCTCGTCAACGCCCATTTCTTGCCAAGTATCTTTCATTTGTTGCCTCATTTTTCGACGCTCGTCATTCGTCATTTCCTGCCAATTTCCGCCCCATTGCTTCATCATTTCTTCCCGAATCTCTTGCATGGCTTGCAAACGATCCATTGGGTCAATAAAGCGTTGTGCCTGCTGTTGGAAGTCCGTCTCCCACCCAGCGGCGATGTTTTCAAGCAGACGAGCAAACTCGGTTTGATCCTCCTCTGAGAGCCCAGCAAAAAACGACTGACTGCTGGTGGCTTCTTTTTGTGCTAGTAATTTTTCCGCTTTTTTTCTTCCAGTTTCTGTCAGGTAGATTCGTTTGATCCGTTTGTCAGCAGCATCTTCTTTGCGCTGAATATCGCCACTATTTTCCATTTTCTTCAATAGTTCCGCTAGAGAGCTTGGCCGCAGGTCTAAGACTTCTGCAAGATAACTTTGCACCAAGCCGTCTTCTAAATTTAAAACGGCCAGGACACGTTGCTGTCCAGAAAGGCGCTGGTTGTTTTGACTCATAAAGGCATTGCTGGCTTCGCTGATAAAACGAAGCTGTTTCATTAAGTGGTCGGTCATTGTACTCATGGTGTACACTCCTTTTGGTTCATCGTTCGGTACCTAACGATATCGATGAGTTGATTATAGTTCGGTACCGAACGAATGTCAATAAGAAGCAGCTGAGATTTTTTTCTAACAAAAAGTAAGCAGAATGATTGACTTACTAAAAGTAAGTTTGGTATGCTGAGTCCATCGTTAAAGAAACCACAACAAAAGGAGTACAAAAGAATGGTCTTTGGATTTGGGAAAAAAGAACAAATAATTGAAAAAGAAGTAATTAAAGAGGTGTATCGCACCCCTGAAAAGAAAAAAGCGCAAAAAATCGGGATCATCGTTGGCAGTACGAGAGAAGGCCGCGTGAGTCCGCAAGTAGCCAATTATGTTTTACAAACAGCACGCGCGCATAGCGACCGCTCGTTTGAAATCATTGATATCAAAGACTATGACTTGCCATTTATGGGTACAGGTGAAGTGAACCAAGCGTGGAACGAAAAAATCGCTGAGTTAGACGGCTACCTCTTCATCGTACAAGAATACAATCATGGCATATCAGCTTCCTTGAAAAATGCGTTGGACAGCGCTCGAGAGGAATGGTTCAACAAAGCAGCAGCGATCGTCAGCTATGGTTCGGCAGGAGGGATTCGTGCCGCTGAGCAAGTTCGCTTGATTTTGGCGGAACAAAAAGTAGCCACGGTGCGCACCAATCCTGCCTTCAACTTATTTACTGATTTTGAAAACTTTACCACCTTTACCCCTGGCGAGCATATGACTGCAGGAATGAACGACATGTTGACGGAATTATTGGACTGGGCAGACACATTTGCCAATCGTTAAAAAAACAAACGAAAACAATCTTAGGAGGAACCTATCATGAAATTTGGTATTATTTTAGGCAGTACAAGAGAAGGACGCGTAAGTCCGCAAGTCGGAGCATATATTCAAGAAATTGCTACTCAACGGTCAGAGCATCAGTTTGAGATCGTTGATGTAAAGGCATTTGATTTACCGTTTATGGGAACGGCTGAGCCAAACATGGCGTGGAACAAAAAAATCGCTGAGTTAGATGGCTATATCTTCATCGTACAAGAATACAACCACGGTTTTGCGGCTTCCTTGAAAAATGCCGTAGATTCTGCCCGGGAAGAATGGTTTGATAAAGCTGCTGGGATCGTCAGCTACGGTTCTGGCGGTGGGATTCGGGCCGCTGAACAATTGCGCAACGTATTAGCTGAACAAAAAGTTGCCACCGTGCGGACCAACCCAGCCTTCAACTTATTTACTGATTTTGAAAATTTCAGTACCTTCAAACCCGGTGCGCACATGGCTGCGGGTGTCAATGATATGCTAGATGAATTGTTGTTGTGGTCAAAAGCTTTTGCCACGATTCGCTGATCTGTTTTCAAGACACAATCATTTATAAGCGATCCTTTGCTGTTTCATCCCATGGATGGAACAGCTTTTTTGGCGTCTGCCAATCAAGGGTTCGATTGGCAAGGGTGTTTCACTGAAAGAAAGACCAAAAATCGGGTATACTAGAAGAACAGAAGATGCGGGCAACTGCGTTCGATTTTTCCAAAAACGAGCACGCAACCAGTAACAGAGGAGTGAACAAGAGCATGAATCTACTTTTTGCGATTGATGATCGATTCAGCGAACAATTAAAAACAACGTTATATTCAATCAAACGTCATACGACAGCAGCATCTTTCGATGTCTATGTCTTACAAGAAAAAGAATTGAAACAAGGTGTAGAGCTGGAGGCCTTTTGTCAAAAATTGGCGATGACCTATCATCCCGTCATCATCGGTTCTGGCTCGATTTTTAAAACGGCGCCAGTCAGTGACCGCTATCCAGAGTCGATCTACTATCGATTATTGGCACAAAATTACTTGCCGCAGCAAGTGGAAAAAATCCTGTATCTGGATGCGGATATTTTGTGCATCAATGATTTGCGCCCCTTGTATGAGCTGACGTTAGGGAATTTTCTGTATGCCGCCGCCAGCCATTCTAAGCTGACAGAAGTGACGACGGTCATCAATAAAGTCCGGTTGCGCAATTATGAGTCGGAAGGCTACTATAATTCAGGCGTTTTGCTGATGAACGTGCAACAGCTGCGGCAAGAGGTCAAAGAAACAGAGATCGCTGCGTTCATTGAGAAAAATCATTTGAACCTCTTTTTGCCAGATCAAGACATTTTGAATGGGTTATATGGCGATCGGGTGCTGGCGATTCCTGATCAGCTCTATAACTATGATGTACGGAAAAACCGTACGTATGAGACGATTAGCCTAGGGGAATGGAGTTTGGATTGGGTCATCGAACATACCGTTCTGCTGCATTTTTGCGGCAAAGAGAAACCATGGAAAAAAGGCTATCGCAGCCGCTACGGGGCGCTATACAAATATGTAGAAAATGAACGCCGGAAGTTTGAAGAGGAACAATCAAAGAGCGTATGATTAAAAAAGCTTTACTTGGACAAAAGACAAGTAAAGCTTTTTTTTCGATCATTTTTTGAAGGGAATTCTTGTAAAATCAAGTAGACGCATCTAGTTTGTTTCCGCATCGATAAGGAAACACCTTGTGTTCAAAAAGAAAGCGCTATCTATTATGATGGCATTATCAACCCATTGCCATGCTAAATCAGGTTAGCAACTGTTTTATTCAAATCAGTTCTACACCAACATTTAGCAGCTACTGAACATAGATAGTGAAATTGAGTGTAATCGTTAAGGAGGAAAACTATATGAAAAAAGCATTAATCATCTGTGCAGGCGGTATGTCTTCATCGGTCATTGCCAAAAAAACGACGGAATATTTTAAAGAGCGAGGAAAAGAAATTGAACTAGATGCAACGTCTGCCTCTCAAGGAGCAGCCACGATCGCCAAAGATGAATACGACTTATACTTAGTCAGCCCGCAAACCAAAATGTACTTTGCGAATCTTGAAAAAGCTGCCATCAAGTACCAGCGACCCATCGTAAATATTCCGCCCCAAGCCTATGTACCGATACCAATGGGCATTGAAAAATTAGCTGCTGTAGTAGAACAAAATATCAAATAGCAGTTCAAAGCAGTTCAAATAAGTAGCTAGATGAAAATAGGTTGATGAAAAAGGTTGATGAATAATGTTGAGTAAAAAAGAAATCATCATGCTAAAGATGCTCTATCAAAACCGCAACACATACACTAGCAGCAAACAGATCGCAAAGCAACTGGGGGTCTCGGATCGGACTGCTCGTAAGTACGTTCAAGGTCTGGGCCTTATCCTGAAGAACCATAAGGTTGGTCAAATTTGTGCCAAGCAAGGGCAGGGCTATCGGCTGAACATCACCGACCAGCGTTCCTTTGATCGTTTTTATACAGAGAAAACCAACACCAGACCAACAGCTGCCGACCTTACGACGATCAATGAAGCCAATGACCGCCAATATTTTGTGTTAAATCAATTGTTATTTGGGCAAAAGCCTGTTTTTGTTGATGACTTGGCGGCGGATCTATGTGTTTCTCGTTCAACGATTTCCAACGACATCGTTGAAATCAAGCAATTATTAAAGCCTTATACGATCGAGTTGAAACATCGAACCAGTCAAGGCATTTATGTTGAAGGATCTGAAAACAGTCTGCGGCATTTCATCATGAATTACTTTTTCATGAATCGCCTGCAAGACAATCTGTATGCATTCTCAATGTACAAACATCTATTAGAGGGGATAGCGATCGAGGAAATCGTGATCATCGTTTTGGACACCTGTCGTAAATACTTTTTGAAACTCTCTGATTTTATGATCTATACGATCGTCCTGCATATAGGCTTAGCGATAAAACGGCTGCAGGCGGGCTTTGAGATCCAGCTGCATCCGCAGGATCCTGAATTGGAACAAGAAGCAGAATACCAGTCGGCTATAGAGATCGTTGAGAAGATCCGCCAACAGATGGGCATTGCTTTGCCGCCAGAAGAGGCTTTTTATATCGCCATTCACTTAAAAAACAAACTAGTTTCCGAAACTATCCGTGAACAAATCGATTTAGATGACAACGAGGTCAAACAGCAGCTCTTAGCTGTTTTGCATAAAATCGATCAAGAAACCGGCTTTTGCTTAGCCGAAGATCCATTGTTGATAGAAGGGCTGATGATGCATATCACCCCCTTATTGCAACGATTGAATAACGGTACGAGTATGGAAAATCCTTTGTTAGAGACCATCAAAAAAGATTACAGTGACTTTTTTCAGCTAACGATTCGGCATTTTTCTGATGTTCCCTTCTTTGCCTCCTATAAAGTGACCGAAGGAGAGCTCGCCTACTTGACGATCCATTTAACTGCTGCGATGGAACGCTTAGCGAATCAACAAAAAGCCAAGGTCTTAGTGATCTGTGCAACAGGAATCGGTAGTTCGCAAATGTTAAAAAATCGTTTGGAACACGAACTTGGTTCAAAAATCGTGATTGAAGATATGATCAGTTATTACGAAATCAGTGAACAAAAACTAGCAGGGATCGATTTGATCATCTCGTCCATCAAAGTACCAGATGTGGTTTTAAATATCCCCATCGTCACCGTCAGTGTCTTTTTAGATAAAAAAGATATCCAAAAAATCAATCGCCAGTTGCAGCAATATAAAATCAAAAAACAGTATGGCAGCATACTGAAACAACAGCCGAAATCTTTATCTGACAAAGAGCGGGAATTGATTGAGACCAGCTTTCACTCAGAACTTTTTCTGCGGATAGAGGAAGAGACTGACAAAGCGACTGTTATGGATCAGTTGCTGACAAAAATTGAAGACTTGGAAAAACGCTCAGTGAAAGAAGCGCTAGGTAAGCAGCTTGCTTTGCGGGAAGCCTATAGTTCAGTCGCTTTTTCTGATCATTTGGCGGTGGCACACCCCATTGAACCAATTACCAATGATGCGTATGCCGCCGTTGCTATTGTGAAAAATGGCATAAAATGGGATGACGAGCATGACCAGATCCAGCTGATTTTCTTGCTTTCTCCAGATCGATTGGGGCAAGTGGAATTGAATAAAATCAGTCAACTGTTAGTACCCATTATTGAAAATGAGTCATTTAGAGATGCACTCATAGCAAGTGGTGATTTTGAACATTTTATGAAATGTTTTATTGGGTATCACCTAGAAGCACATATATAGCACATGTAAGGGAGAAAGAACAATGGAATCAGAAAAATTACAAGAGACCGCTTTTCAAATCATTCTTAGCAGCGGGGATGCCCGGACGATCGTTCATGAAGCCTTTCAAGCGATGCGCCAAGGGACTTTTGATACAGCACAAGCAAAACTGGATCAAGCAAATGAAGCGTTAGTAGAGGCCCATAAGGCACAGACTGGCTTATTACAAGAATACGCCAGCGGTGAAAAAATCGACATGGAGATCATCATGGTCCATGCACAAGATCACTTGATGACAACGATGACTTTACGAGAAGTGGCGATTGAAATGCTGGCGTTATACCAGCGAGAGCGGTAGAAAGGAAGGGAACAAATGACCAATCAAGAACAACAGAAAAAAATGGCAGAAAAAAATTTTCGGTTTAATCGCTTTTTATTTCTAAGGTATGTATTAGCAGTGTTTTTCTTTGCAAATCTTTATTGGTTATTGGCTGCGATTGCCAGCAATGCCCTACTCTTGATTCTTCCGCTGTCGCTGTTGGTTTTGGCTATTTTGGCAATTGGAGAATACGTGCGTCTTTATGGCAACCACTCAGAGCAAATAGCAGAAAACCTACGATGGACGTGCTTGTTTTATCTTTGTCAACTGACGATGAATCTCCTTTTATACGTCGTTTGTTTCTTTTCTCCTCTGTTTTCATTCGTTTTTCCTTTTCTTGATAATACACTGATCAATCGAGGGGTTCTTGCGCTCTGGCTGGGTGTGGGATTGACATTAGCTGCGTTATGTTTGCAACGTGTCAATAAGATCCGCCGCAAAAAAGATACGTATTACGGATATATCAAAGAATACAAAAAACTCATTGAAGGGAAGTAGTTACAATATGGAACAATCAAATAGCAAGTTGTTCAGTCTCTTAGAAACGGCTGTCATGGGTCCGTTAGGAAAAGTGGCACAGTTCAAAATCGTACGTGCCATCATGGCTGCTGGGATGGCTTCGATTCCTTTTACGATCGTTGGCTCGATGTTTTTAGTTATCAATGTGCTGCCGCAGACCTTTACCTTTTTAGAAGATTTCTTCAATAATACTTTTTTCAGAGTCAGTGATTTGTATATGCTGGCAAACAGCACGACAATGGGACTTTTGGCCTTATATTTTTGTATCGTCCTCGGCTATGAATACACCAAGATCTATGCGGAAGAAGAAGAGCTGGATCTTGCCCCTATGAGTGGGGCGTTACTATCGATGTTTGCCTTTTTCATGTCGATCCCACAATTGATGATCGTGGATGGCAGCATGTCACGAATCACCGATCAAGAAAATGCCATCATCAATGGCTGGGCGATCGGTGGCGACGGGGTGGAGCGTTTAGGAACGACCGGGATATTTACCGGTATTATCATGGCGGTGTTGGCTGTTCAGTTGTACCGCTTGTGTGTAACGAAAAAATGGGTCATCAAAATGCCTGAAGAAGTCCCATTAGGTGTTGCCCGTGCCTTTACAGCATTGATTCCCGCTTTTGTTGTGGCCTTCACGGTCCTTATCATCAATGGCGCATTAGTTGCAGCAGGAACGGATATTTTCCAAATCATTGCGGTACCTTTTGGGTTTGTTACCAATTTGACCAACAGTTGGTTAGGGTTGATGGTGATTTACTTTTTAGTCAGTGCATTATGGTTAGTAGGGATTCATGGTGCAAATATCATTTTCTCTGTCTTGACACCGATCACCTTAGGAAATTTGACAGCGAATGCCGAAGGCGCCAACTTTGCATTAGCAGGCGAGTTTAACAATGCGTATGTGACTGTTGGCGGTTCTGGGGCAACATTAGGACTTGCTTTATTCTTGGTTTATCTGGCAAAATCAAAACAATTGAGAGTGTTAGGAAAAGCTTCGATCATTCCAGCATTATTCAATATTAACGAGCCGTTGATTTTCGGGATTCCTTTGATTTATAATCCTTTCTTAGCGATTCCCTTTTTCTTAGCACCGATGGCATCCGCATCGATTGCCTATTTTGCGATCGAATTGGAGATCATTCGACCGATGATCGCCCAAATGCCATGGCCTTCTCCAATCGGCATCGGCGCATTCATTGGAAGTGGAGGCGATTGGAAAGCCGCAGTTTGTGCGTTCTTATGTGCAGGGGTTGCCTTTTTGATCTACTTCCCATTCGCTCGTTCTTATGATGCAGGCCTAGTCAAGCAAGAAGCCCAAGAAGGGGAGCAAGCAGCATAAATTGAAAGGAACAAGAAAGAAACGTCCACACGGGCGTTTCTTTTTTTAAGCGTTCTATTCTGCTTTTTTTCGATTCGATGGTACGATTAAATGAGAGAGTCATGAAAAAAAGAAGGAGTGGAGAACATGAAATTTTTGATTTGGCTGGTCTGTGTGATCGGCATCGAAGCAACAGGAATCATCTCGAGTTTGTTTGCAGGAGACATCGCTGGAACGTATGCGCAAATGGAAAAACCCTTTTTAGCCCCTCCTGGTGGGATCATTGGGATCGTTTGGACGATTTTGTATGCCTTTATGGGAACAGCGTTGTATCTGTTGATCGTAGCCAAAGTCAATCCAGCGCTTAAAAAGAATGCCTATATCTTCTTTGCGATCCAGCAAGTACTAAACTTCTTGTGGAGTATCGTTTTCTTTGGCTGGAATGCTTACTGGGCAGGAACGGTCATTATTGTCTTGTTAGTCCTATCAGTGATTATTTGTATGATCCTCTTTGCTCGCATCAACAAAAAAGCAATGTACTTGTTTATTCCTTATTTGATTTGGTGTCTGTACGCAGGCTACTTAACGATTGGCTTAACTTTATTGAATGCCTGATAGAAAAACCCTCTTCCAAACGTCGTGTTGGAAGAGGGTTTTTTCTTTTAGATATAGTCTTCAGTCAATTCCATAAAGCTGGCAACATCTTTTAGGACCATGTCGATCCCTGCTTGCCAGAAGTCTGGTTTTGTTAAATCAACACCAAGGTGCTTTTGCGCCAGTTCTTCCGTCGTCATTGAAGCAGTATCTTGCAATAAAGCAATGTATTCTTCTTCAAAGCTAGACCCTTTTTCATTGGCATACGCGTAGATCCCCATGCTAAAGAGGTAACCAAAGGTGTAAGGGAAGTTGTAGAATGGCACATCATCAATAAAGAAGTGCAATTTGGCTGCCCAGAAATGCGGGTGATAAGTCGCTAACCCATCCGCATAGCTTTCTTTTTGCGCCGCTGTCATCATTTCCGTAATTTGTTCCGCTGAAACCAAGCCCTTTTGACGAGCTTGATAGAAGCTGTTTTCAAAAATAAAGCGTGCGTGGATGTTCATGAACATCGCGATCGCATTTTGCATTTTGGCATCCAATAGATTGATTTTTTCTTCCTTCGTTGTCGCTTCTTTGAGGGTTGCATCAGCAACGATCAATTCAGCAAAGGTACTTGCTGTTTCGGCAACATTCATGGCATAGTTGCGGTTTAATTCTGGTAGCTCCCAAAGAACGCTGCTGTGAAACGCGTGACCTAACTCATGGGCAAGCGTCGCTACTTCGTTGACTGAATTGCTGTAGGTCATGAAAATACGTGACTCTTTGGTTTCTGGCAAGCTGGTGCAATAGCCGCCAGGACGTTTGCCAGGACGATCTTCTGCTTCGATCCAGCTTTTTTCAAAAGCAACTTGGGCAAAGTCAGCCATTTTCGGACTGAACTTACGGAAGTTGGTCAAAATAAAGTCAGCTGCTTCATCAAAGGTGTAGGTTCTTTCTTCCATGTCCCCAAGGATGATCGGCGCATCTTGATCTTGCCATTCCATTTTTTCTTTGCCGAAAAGCTGGGCTTTGCGGGTCAAGAAATCAACGATCGGCTGTTTGTTCTTTTGGATCGTGCCCCACATAGCATCCAATGTCGCTTTTTGCAGACGATTGTATTCTAATGGTTCTTTCAAGTAATCAGTGACCCCGTGAAGCTTGAAGGTAGAAAGGCGGAAGCCGTCTAAATGGTTCAAGGTATCTGCAAAGAGGTCTTCTTTTTCTGCCCAAGTCTTTTCCCAAGTGTCAAATAAACGTGCACGAACTTCTGGATCTGGATCACCCATCATTTTATTGAAGGCTTGACCAGCGGACAAGTTGATCGTCGTGCCGTCTTCTTGAAGGAAAGGAATTTCGATCGAGGCAACGATCGTATCATAATGTTGGCTCCAAGCATTTAAGCCATCTAAATTTAACGTGTTGATGATGGTTTCTTCTGCTTCAGATAACAATTCTTTGCCGTCGCGACGAATTTCGCTTAGACGAAAGGCGATTGGTGCTAAGTTTTCCGCTGTAAGTAACGCAGTCCAATCATCCTCAGAAATTTCTGTCAATTTTTTCGAGAAAACGGTTTGTGCTGCTTGCAGTGCTGGCAGTTTTGCGTAGAGGTCGCCAGTCAGGATTTTGGCTTTGCTGTCGTTGACATTCGCTGAAAGCAAGGCATTGATAAAGCTGCCACATTGTGAAAATCCTTGATTGATTGTGCCAGAAAGTTCGATTAATTCCTCTAATTTTGTCGCATTGTCTGTAGCGTTTGGTACCCAAGCGTCAACTTTTTCACGGTAAGTTTTGATTTCTTCTTCCAGCTGGCTCATGCGTTCTTTTAATTGAACAGAATCACTGCCTCCTGGAAAAATTGTTTCTAGATCCCAATTGATTGAATAGGTCATTCCTATCAAACCCCTTTCTTTTCCTACGATCTTATTAAGTATAGCATAGCCACGTTTAGTCGCAACCATCGGATTTTTTTAATCAAAAAGGAAAGCTGTTGGTTGAAAAAGTTCTTTTCTTTCGTAAACTTTTCCTGCATTGGTCGGGGACGTCAAAATTAAAGAAAAGAACAAAATCGATCATTTTTTCATTCTCATCAAATTCTTATTTAAAAATTGCTGAATAAATATTACATAAAAAAAAATAACAACGAGTAAAAAAACGCTCGCAAGAAGATATTCACTCTTTATTGCATAATGACAAATTCTTTGCATAATGAAGGCGAAATACGTCGCTTGGTAAGCGCATACATTCTTGTACTATGTAGGCGTAATCAAAACAAAGGAGGATGTAAAGAAATGTCAAATGCTATTCATGTTTTTTCAGAAATCGGCCGCTTGAAGCAAGTCATGCTCCATCGCCCTGGTCGAGAATTAGAAAACCTCGTTCCGGATCATTTAAATCGCTTGTTATTTGATGATATTCCCTTTTTGGAACAAGCAAGGGCTGAACATGATCAATTTGCCGATGTATTGCGTAATAATAATGTGGAGGTGTTGTATTTAGAAGATTTAGCAGCAGAAGCGTTAACTAGTCAAGAAATCAAAGAGCAGTTTATCAAGGAATATTTAGAAGAAACAACGTTACAAAGCCCAGAAATCATTGCTGAAATTACCGATTATTTCTTATCTTTTGAAGATAACCGTCAATTCATCGATAAAACGATGGCAGGTCTAGCGAAAAATGAATTGAAATTGCCCCATAGTCAAAGCCTAGCTGGTGCTGTGGATGACCAGTATCCGTTTTTGATCGATCCAATGCCGAATTTGTATTTCACTCGCGATCCGTTTGCGACGATCGGTAACGGGGTTTCCTTGAATCGCATGTATTCAGAAACAAGACGTCGTGAAACGTTGTATGGCAAATACATTTTTGCTCATCATCCAATGTTCCAACAACAGCCACCGCACTTGCTTTATGACCGTGATCAGCCAACACGAATTGAAGGTGGCGATGAATTGGTTCTGTCAAAACGAGTGTTAGCGATCGGGATCTCCCAACGAACAGATGCCACTTCCATTGAACAGTTGGCTCGTAATGTGTTCCAACATGAACCAAGTTTTGAGTACGTCTTAGCTTTTGATATTGGTCAAGAACGCAAATTCATGCATTTAGATACGGTATTTACAATGGTTGATTATGACAAATTTACGATCCATCCAGAAATTGAAGGAGAACTGACCGTTTATTCAATCTCACGTGACGGGGATGGCGTAACCATCAAAGAAGAAAAAGATACGTTAGAAAACATTTTGTGCCGCTACTTAGAATTAGATGCAGTGGAATTGATTCGCTGTGGGGGGAACGATTTGGTCGCTGCAGCTCGGGAACAATGGAATGACGGTTCCAATACCTTGACGATCGCACCTGGCGAAGTCGTGGTCTATGACCGTAACACGATCACCAATCAAAAATTAACTGAAGCCGGCATCAAATTGCATAAAATCTCCGGCAGTGAATTGGTTCGCGGCCGTGGCGGCCCTCGCTGCATGAGCATGCCATTTATCAGAGAAGATATTTAATCTAGAGGAGGAATTACTAATGAAACAAGTATTTAAAGGAAGAAGCTTCTTAGCAGAAAAAGATTTTACGAAAGCCGAGTTAGAATACCTTATTGATTTTTCCATCTATTTGAAACAGTTGAAAAAGCAAAATATTTCTCATCGCTATTTGGAAGGCAAGAACATCGCCCTCTTATTTGAAAAAACGTCGACTCGGACACGGGCGGCATTTACGACGGCTGCCATCGATCTTGGTGCCCATCCAGAATTTTTAGGTGCGAATGATATCCAGCTGGGCAAAAAAGAATCCGTTGAAGATACCGCCAGAGTTTTAGGCAGTATGTTTGATGGCATTGAGTTCCGCGGGTTCAGCCAACAAGTCGTTGAAGATTTAGCCAAATTCTCTGGCGTTCCTGTTTGGAATGGCTTGACCGATGAATGGCATCCAACCCAAATGATCGCTGACTTCATGACGATCAAAGAAAACTTCGGTACATTAGAAAACATTACGTTAGTCTATGTGGGCGATGGCCGAAACAATATGGCGAATAGTTTGTTAGTGACGGGGGCGATTTTAGGTGTCAATGTTCGCATCTGTGCACCAAAAGAACTTTTCCCAGCTGAAGAAGTGACAGACTATGCCAACAAATTTGCCAAAGAATCTGGCAGTCAGCTGATGGTAACAGACGATATTCAAAAAGGCGTCAAAGATGCCGATGTTCTGTATACCGATGTTTGGGTTTCAATGGGGGAAGAAGACCAGTTTGAAGAACGGGTGAAGCTGTTGAAAGATTACCAAATCAACCGCGAAATGGTAATGGCGACTGGAAAACAAGACGATGGCTTGATCGTGCTTCACTGCTTGCCAGCGTTCCATGATACGAATACGACGTATGGAAAAATGATCGAAGAAAAATTCGGCATTTCTGAAATGGAGATCACAGACGACATTTTCCGCAGTCACTGGGGCCGTCAATTTGAAGAGGCTGAAAACCGAATGCACTCGATCAAAGCAATCATGGCAGTAACCTTAGGCGATCTCTTTATTCCTAGAGTGTAAGAAGGAGCAGTGAGCAGATGAGTGAAAAGAAACCAACGATCGTTGTCGCCCTTGGCGGCAACGCTATCCTAGCAGATGATGCTAGTGCCAAAGGGCAAAAAGAACGGCTTAAACAGACCGTCGAGTATTTAATTCCCCTGATCCAAAAAGACGTTCATTTGATCATTACCCATGGGAATGGGCCTCAAGTGGGAAATTTGGTTTTGCAGCAACAAGCCAGTGATTCTAGCAAAAACCCAGCGATGCCTTTAGATACTTGCGTGGCAATGACGCAAGGCAGTATTGGCTATTGGCTGCAAAATGAGCTGAGAATCCAGTTGAAAGAAGCCCAAATGGCTAAGCCGGTGGTAACAGTGGTTACGGAAATTACAGTCGATGCGCAAGATCCAGCATTTGCCCATCCGACCAAACCGATCGGTCCTTTCTTAACGGAAACAGCTGCCAAAGAAGCCATGGCGGCAACAGATGCCATCTATCGGGAAGATGCTGGTCGTGGTTGGCGGAAAGTCGTTGCCAGTCCTGCACCACAAGCGATTCAAGAAGTTGCCAGCATCAAGGCGCTGATTGAACAAAACACGATCGTTATTTGCGCAGGCGGTGGGGGCATTCCCGTGTTAGATAATGGGCTGGGGGTTGAAGCCGTGATCGATAAAGATTTTGCTTCTGAAAAATTGGCTCGTTTAGTCGATGCGGATCAGCTGATCATTTTGACGGGCGTGGAAAAAATCGCTTTGAACTTTGGCAAGGAAAATGAGCAGTGGTTGGATCATGTGACCGCCGCTGAATTGGAAACCTATGTCGATGAAGGGCATTTTTCACCGGGAAGCATGTTACCGAAAGTACAAGCAGCTTTGAATTTTGTCAAAATGGGCACAGAGAAACGGGCAGTGATTACTTCCTTAGATAAGCTGGCAGAAATTGAAGACGCTGGTACACAGATCACCTGGAAATAAGCGAAGTAGCAAAGCAAGTCCAAAACATTGGAGTGAGAGAAATGATCGACTACCAAATAAAAGATCCGTCAACAAGAGCGAATAGCTTTCAATGGCTGGAAGAAGAAAATCAACAGCGATTGAAGGAGCATATTTACTGCCGTACGTACAAAAAAGGCCAAGTGCTTTTTTATGAAGGCGACGTAAGAGATCGGATATTCCACGTGATCGAAGGTCTCGTACGGATCGAAAAAACCGACGGAACTGATTCCTATTGTTATGTAGATTTTGTTGGGCCTGATCAGTTATTTCCTTTGATTGGCTTGTTTGAAAGAGACAACTATGATGTATCGGCATTCGCTGCAACAGACATTGTCGTGCAGTTTGCAGCGATGTCGCTGTTTGAACCGCTGGTTGTTTCATCTACAAGTCAGTTGCTGTGGCTGAATCAGCAAATGAGCCAGCAGTTGGAGAAGCAAAGACGCCGAGTGGAGTACTGTGTCACCTCTAGCGCGCAGACAAGAGTCGTCAATACGATCGGTCTCTTGATGATCGAGCACGGACAGTCACAAGGAGAGCAGATTCGCATTCCTTTTCCAGTTTTTATCAATGATATTGCTAAATACAGTGGAACGACCCGAGAGACGGTCAGTCAAACCATCAAGGCGCTCGTGCATAAAAGAAAGATTTATTATCGTTACAAAGAACTCATTATTTATGACAAAGATTATTTTTCCCATGTTGCGAATTGACCACAGACAGACTAGCTGTTGGCAATTTGCACCTAAGACTGATTCAATAGAGGAGGAACGAAGATGAAAAAAAAGCAAAAAGAAAAAAAGTCGCTGACATCTTTCAGTATCTTATTTCTGATCATTATTGCGTTGACGGTCGCTTCTTGGCTACTAGCCGGTCAGCCCTTTGCACCTTCATTACCAGCAGGCCAAGAAGAGATGGTCAGCCAAGTCGTCGGTGCCAAGTTTTCTGATTTCTTTATGGCGCCTTTTAACGGATTTCGTGATGCGATCGAGATCTGTGTGTTTATTCTTTGTTTGGGTGGCTTTTTGAATATTGTCACACGAACAGGCGCTTTAGAAGCTGGTATTCAGCATTTGGTCAAAAAACTCAAAGGCAACGAGTTGATTTTGATCCCGATTTTGATGGTGTTGTTTTCAATTGGTGGCTCAACTTATGGAATGGCGGAAGAAACGATTCCGTTCTATTCCTTATTAGCAATCACAATGGTGGCATCGGGCTTTGATACGATCGTCGCAGCAGGAACCGTCATGTTGGGGGCGGGTGCTGGTGTGATCGGCTCCACCGTTAACCCCTTTGCTACGGGAGTGGCAATGGATGCCTTACGAAGCATCGATATTGCTCCGAATAATGGCACGATCCTAGTAGTTGGCGCATTGCTTTGGCTAGTCACGACCGCGTATTGTATCTTTGTGGTGATGTCTTATGCCAAAAAAGTTAAAGCCGACAAAGGCTCCACGATCTTATCGCTGCAAGAGCAAAAAGAAATGGAAGAGCATTTTGTCAAAGACACGAACGAAGCCTTGGCGTTTACGCAAAAGCATCGCCTGATTTTGACGATTTTTGGCTTATCCTTTGTGATCATGGTGGTTTCTTTGATTCCTTGGGGCGACTTTGATATCCATGTGTTTGACGGTTGGACCGCCTTTTTGACCGGCAACAGCTTTGGTGAATGGTATTTTGGTGATTTGGCTATGTGGTTCTTCTACGTCAGTATCATCATTGCGTTGATTCAAGGATTCTCAGAAAAAGAAATCGTGACCAACTTTATCGATGGGGTCAAAGACATTTTATCCGTTGTCTTGATCATCGTTGTGGCACGGGGGGCTTCCTACATTATGCAAACGACGTACTTGGATCTGTTTATTTTGGATCGGGCTTCCCATCTTTTAGAAGGGTTATCACCTGTCCTGTTCGTAATTGGCGCCTATATTTTGTATCTGCTCTTATCGTTCTTGATTCCATCGACTTCAGGACTGGCATATGTATCGATCCCTATCATGGGTGCCTTGGCGCAAAGCATCGGACTCAATCCGAACGTCATGGTCATGATCTTTACTGCTGGTTGCGGATTAGTGAATTTGATCACACCAACTTCTGGCGTCGTGATGGGCGGATTGGAGCTGGCTCGGGTCAACTATTCTACTTGGACTCGCTTTATGCGCAAACCGTTACTGGTTATCGGAATTTCCAATCTTGCCATTCTAATCTTCTCGATGTTGTTCTTGTAAGCTGCGTTTCAAGAAGTGAACGAGACGGATCAACTATTTCAGTAAGCGAGGCGACTTGAGAGGAGCGGATCAAGTAAATGAAAAAAAAAGAGCGACAAGCAATTATCAAAAAACTTTTTGTCCTACATCGGATTGAGTCTCAAGAAGAATTGATGAATTTATTAAAAAAAGAAAATGTTTCAGCTACCCAAGCCACGATTTCTAGAGACATGCGGGAAATGAACATCGCTAAAACGTATGCCAAAAATGGGCGACCGTATTATTCAATCTTTGAATCCAAAGAGCAGGATCTAGAAGACAGAATTGCGTTTTCGATGTATGAGTATCTAAAAAAGATTACGCAGATTGACTTTTTAGTTGTCGTTCATACGGCTGAAAATGGCGCCGATGTGATCGCTAATTATCTTGATGAAATGGAGCTGCCAGAAATTGTCGGCACCATTGCAGGGTTTGATATTTTATTGATCATCACGCCGTCACAAGAAGCGGCAGCAGAGGTCGTCGAGCGGTTGAATCATTATGTAGAAGGCTACGAGATGGGTTCGTCATTATTTACTGGAGAAAAAAACGCAAAACAGCCCTGAGAATCGTTGAGGAAGCTGAACGTCACAAGCCCAAAGATCTCACAACCAAACGGGTGACGGCTTTTCATACCGATGGCTATTTTTAAAAAGAAAGAGTGCTTCTAAACTTGACGGAAGCACTCTTTTTGTGTGTGCAATGTCTCCACGGTTTGCTGGAAAAACAGTTGCATCACCAAATGAAAATGGTAAGATAGGAAAATGAGGAGTGAAAACTATGAAAAAATTACTGAAAGAACCGAACTTTTACTTTTGTATCGCAATTGCGGTAATGGTCATCCTCTTTATCAGCTCTTCACAAACCTATGAGCAGCAATCTCAAATCGGGTTGCTTTCACGTATCTTAAAAAACGAACCATTGAAAGATTGGTTGGAGACGATCTCTTTTTCCTATGCTGGGTCGGAGATCAGTATTGCGGAAAAAGGCTATTTCTCATTTGTGGAATTTTTCATTCGCAAAGGTGCGCATTTCTTTACCTATTTTGTCCTAGGTGGCAGTTTGTTCTTAACGCTTGTTTTTCGAAAACAGCCGTATTGGCTAGCCGCTTTTTTTGCTTGGTTGGCAGCCACCGGCTACGCTGGGATCGATGAATACCATCAAATGCTGACGGGAGGACGGACGCCGCTTTTTCAAGATGTCATGCTGGATTCAGCGGGAGCACTGACCGCCGTTCTTTTGGGGTGGTTGATTTGTCAGCTATCGAAAAAGTCACCTAAACGCCGCAAAACATAATGAGTTGTCGGCGTTTTTTAAGCAGTAAGCTGTCAGAAAGTATAAAAACAAGAGGCGAAACCAATGGAAAAAAGTTTGAGCAGTGTCAAAAGCAAATCGGAGTTTGTCGTGCATGAAAGTTTACCGGTGGGGATTCTTCTTGCTATGGCGGGCGGTTTTTTAGATGCGTATACCTACTTGTTTCACGGGGAAGTGTTTGCAAGTATGCAGTCGGGGAATGTCATTTTGTTAGGGATCAATCTTTCAACGGGGCAGTTTGAACAAGCCTTTCGATATCTGCCACCAATCTTCATGTTTTTAGTGGGGATCGTAGTGACGAATTATCTGCAGCATCATTTTCCGACAGGGGGCTGGATCGTTTGGCAAAATGCCGCATTAATCTTTGAAGCGATCGGTATTTTGGTTCTGGGCTTTTTTGCTCGATCATTACCCAATGTCATGATCGATTCGGGGTTATCTTTTTTTGCAGCGATTCAATATGCCGCCTATCGTCGATTGGCAGGGATGCCCTATGCCACCACGATGACCACCGGCAACTTACGTTCACTGGCTGATTATGTGTACATGCGCTGGTTTAAAAAGGACCGATCAGTGACACCTAAGATTATTTCTATTTCCTTGATCATCGGCGGCTTCTTTTTTGGTGCAGTCTTAAGCAGCTTGCTAGGGATTTTCTTATTCCACCGCACTATCTGGGTGGTTTCAGGGATTTTAGCCTTGGTGTTGGGGATCACGATCCATCATCAAAATAAACAATAGAAAAAAGACATTCGCTGGAATGTCTTTTTTGTCTTACTTTTTGGTGCTTGTGCGTGAATCTTTGAGATACAGTGCCGTTTCTACGAGTAACGCTGCTAGAAGATAGCTGCCAAAAACGGCTACTTGGTAAAAAGCCTCTGCGATCAGCTCGTTGCGCTGCAATAAAACGACCCCGCCTAGAAAGAGCATCGCTAACAAGGAGAACCACTGCTGGGCAAAACGCCAATTGCTGACACTGGCTGTACTGCGCTTGGTGCGAAAGCCGAATACATAATTGGGTTCTTCTCGGTAAAAGCACCAGAAGACGATGAAAAAAATACCCGTAAAAATCAACAACAAAAGTCCAATATCGATCGAGATCACTACCTTTCACGTGCGATTTGTTGGATAAGTAAGTGAAGCTGCTAAAGATGAGTACATACTTATTGTATCCGCTATGAACGCTTCTATGAAGGGGAACAATCGAAAAATACGTGCTTCTAGCAAAAAAAACGGATGGCGATTTGCAGCGCCATCCATTTTTTTATCCCCGTTGAAAAGGGCCTTTTGGTGCAATCAATTCAAGATTGGTGCCGTCTGGATCTGTAAAGTAGGCGACGCCTGTCCCAAAGCCGCTTTTCAAACCGTCTTGTGCTTCAAAAACGATGGGGGTGCCGTCAGGCTCAACGCCAATGGCTTTTAGACGAGCAACGGCTTCATCAATATTTTCGACTTCAAAACAAAGATGCATCGCGCTGATTTGCTCATTGGAATAGCTAGCTTTGTTGGATCTTGGTTCGACGTATTCTAAAAGATCAATGTTGAGATTGTCTAAATGAAGATTGGCATATTTGATCAGTGTATCTGCTAATCCTTGCGTTTGCGCCATGCGTTTGCCGCCAATCGTATCTTGATTGGCGATTTTCTTTCCCGTTAATGCTTCATAAAATTGGATGGAACGTTCGAGATTGCTGACGGTGATTCCCACGTGGTTAACCATTGAAAAGCCTGTGTTTGTGTTTGTCACTATACTTCCTCCTAAGGTTTTGTTTAGTATATCGTTTGGTTAATGAAAATCGAATGTGTCTGGATCTGGACCCACTCGCAAGTCTTCATTTAATGCGTTCAAGCGGGCTATGTCAGCTTCTGATAAATGGAAATCAAAAATCGCTGCATTAGCGATCATTCGCTCGGGGTGTGTCGATTTGACATTGACTAAGATCCCTTGTTGAATAGCCCAGCGTAAAAGCACTTGTGCCGCTGATTTTTGCTGCGCGTCGGCGATCGCCAAGACGGTGTCATCTTTCAGCAGTTTGCCTTGCATCAATGGCGACCAAGCTTGGATCGCAATTGCTTTTTCGCCACAAAAAGCCCGCAGGTCTTGTTGCGTCAGTTTGGGGTGCAGCTCGATCTGATTGATAACAGGAACGACCTTAGCAATGGCCAATAATTGCTCCAGATGATGGATCTGGAAGTTGCTGACCCCGATCGCTTTGATTTTTCCTGCCGCATAGAGGTCTTCCAAGGCACGCCAGGACTCTTGAAATGCTTGATTTCCTGGCCAATGGATCAAGTACAAGTCGAGATACTCGAGGTTTAAGCGGGCCAGACTTTCATTGAAGGCGTGGATCGTTTCATCATAAGTTAAATGATCGTTCCAAAGTTTGGAAGTGACAAAGAGTTCTTCACGAGCCAACCCCGTTTCTTGTAAGCCTTGTTTGATTCCTGCCCCTGTTCCTGTTTCATTGCCGTAAATCGCTGCTGTATCAATCAAGCGATAGCCATTGATAATCGCTTGCTTCACGACCTCTGCTGTGTCAGCTTCAGGGATTTGAAAGACACCTAACCCCAACCCGGGGATTTCGCTGCCGTTGTTCAGGGTGACGGTATCTGATAATTTTTCGATCATAAAAACATCTCCTTTATTTTTTTCTGGTATTATCATATAATGAGGTGGTAATACTGTATAGTACGTACTTTTTTGTTTGATACCCACCTTTTGGTAACCTTTGTGTGATATCAAGCGTAATGAGGTGAAAAAAATGGCAGAAAAAATTTATAATATCGGTGTTGAAGCAACCATGGATGTCATCGGCGGGAAGTGGAAACCAATCATTCTTTGTAATTTGCGCCATGGGGCATTACGTCCCAGTGATTTACGGCGGAAGATCCCTGGCATCAGTCAAAAAATGTTGACCCAGCAATTGCGGGAATTAGAAGAATCTGACATCGTTACTCGCAAGTCCTATAATCAAGTACCACCTAAAGTTGAGTATTCCTTGAGTGAATATGGAGAAACCTTAGGCGGCTTATTGGATACTCTTTGCCAGTGGGGCACGATGCACGTTGCTGCACTGCAAGACAAAGGAGAGCAAGTTACTTTGTTAGAACAAGAAGAAGCGATTGTCTAACAAAGGGGAAGTGGCATGAGAAAAGGCGGCAGAAACCATTGGTTTCCGTCCGCCTTTTTAGGTTATGCTTGTTGGATCAATTCTAGAATGGCTTCAGTATTCATCCCGCTGTAATGATTGACGGGAAACGAAAGGCGCTTGATGCGTGGTGGGATGGCCTGCTTGATCATCGGATCTGTTAAAGAAAGCAAGGGATCGACCAAAACGAGTTTTTCTTGCGCAAAACGATAATTCGCCAGACGTTCTGGTGTCACAACAGTTACGCTGATTTGATCCTCGGACAACAATTGGATGTTGCGGGCGAAAATTTTGATCAGACTTCCAGCCAAAGTAGAACGATCAATAAAAACGACTTTTTCCAAAATGATTCTCCTTATTAATTGAAGTGATTAATTAAGTATATTAATTAAAGAGATCTTTGTAAATAGGAACATTTGGGAGACAACAAAAAAGCCGCAAAAGATCTTTCTTTTGCAGCTTTTGGTTCGTCTATAAAAAGGTTTGATTCTTTTTTTGATTAAATCACGATCACGGGTGTACCGACTTCGGCTTTGCTGTACAATTCTTTCATCACGCCTGGCGGAGTATTGATACAGCCGTGAGAACCACGGGTTTTCCAAAGATCGCCACCGTATTCCGTCTGCCAATCAGAATCATGGATACCGACACCGGTCCAATCGATGGGCATCCAGTAATCAACAGGGGACGCATAATCTTCACCAGTCAAGGTTGCATCTTCTTCTTTGTTCCAGACATAGAAGACGCCAGTTGGTGTTGGTGTGGCTGGTTTCCCAGAGATAATTTTCGTATCCAACACTAACTCGCCATCTTTGTAATACCACATGTGTTGGTTTTTTAGATCAACTTCGATATAGGTGTTGCCAAACAGCGGGCTGCCTGCATCGGTGCTTCCTTGAGCGATCGGTGTGCGGGTGAAGTCTTCGCCTGCTTTTAACGCCTCGATCAATGCTTCTGTTTCCGCATCGGTTTGGATCGTCCAGCTAAGAGTACCAGCTGGGACTGTCACTTCACCTTGCTTGGTACTTTGGAAGGTCGAAGAATTGGTGCTAGTATTGTATTGTTCGCCGATCGATGTGACATAGCTTCGTACTTTGTCTTCGTCGATCGTTGTGTTGCCGTCTTTATAAGAGAGCCAATCCATGATCGTTTCTCTTGGGATTTGAAACGTATTTCCGTTGATCGTATAATTGCCGGTTACTTTGGCGATTTTATTCAACGAATCCATTTCTTTCGTTAAGTCTGGATCATCGGCGGTCACACTTGGTTTTGTGACATAATCAACGAGATTCAATTCCTTTTCGCCGCTGACGATGGCTTCTTGCAAGTCTGCCACTGCTTTGTCAACATCGATGGCATCGCCGTCAACTTCTGGTTTGATAGAAAAGCCGTCTTCGCCTTTTTCCAACGTGGCATCAGCCGATTTGGTACGATCTTCATTTAAGGTTTCGAGTTCTTTTTGGATCGTGTTGGTCTCGCTAGTCAAGGTGTCTTGGTCTACTGAGAGATTGTCTAGCTTCTTTTCTTCGGCAGCCGAAACGTAAGCCATTCCCCAGCTCCACTGATTTTGTTCATCTTTTAAAGATTGCAGCTCATCGGTGAAATCCGTCTGCAAACCAAATTGAGCAAGGTTGACTGTTTTCCATTCGCTATCACCATCTTTGATGGTAAAGTCTTCTTGTGAATAGCGATCATGCAGCAGGTCGTTGGCCTCGGCAACGGTTTTGTTGCTGATGTCGATCCCATCGATTTCAGTCTTTGGTAGAAAACGGTTTGCATAATATGTACTTCGGTAGGTATAGCCGCCAGCGATCACGACGAGTAAAGCAGCCACAACGATCAGAACAATTTTCTTCGTATTATTCTTGGCGTCAGTATGTTTGTTTGAACGAGTCATTCAACTACTCCTTTTTTCTAATGGCATAATAGATAATAACGCTTAAATCATACCATATTCCCACGGGAAAGCGAATATGGCAAATGAAACTTCCATGAAAAATAGAAAATTCTTAAACTATCTTTAGGCAAGCTGTAGAAACGCATTTCTTACGATAAAAAAACTGAACGAATCGGCAGCAAGCCATCTTGATCAAAGGATTCTGAAAAAGAGTGAGCTGGAGGATTCGTTCAGTCGCATAATTGACTAACTAAAATTGACTATTTAACACGAGGGAAAAGAAATTATTGATTGTCTTCCGCATCTAATTTTGCAAAAGCTTCATCAAGAATATCTTTTAATTGTTTTGCCGAAGCGGCCATCCGGTCTTTTTCACCATCTGTTAATGGGATCTCAATTACTTTTTGAATCCCTTGGGCATTGATGACTGCAGGCGCACCGATGTACAAGTCGTTTAAGCCGTATTCGCCGTTCATGTACACAGATAATGGGAGAACAGCATTTTCATCGTCTAAGATCGCACGAGTGATCCGTGCTAAGGCTACCGCGATCCCGTAGAAGGTCGCACCTTTTTTCTCGATGATGGTGTAGGCTGCATCACGAACACTGAAGAAAATGTTGACCATTGCTTCTTCATCGATGTCTGGGTTGTTTTTGACCCATTCATAGATTTGTAGGCCAGCTACGTTGGCATGAGACCAAACAGGGAATTCTGAATCGCCGTGTTCCCCTAAGATATAGGCATGGACGTTACGGGCATCGACATCGACCAATTCAGCCAATGCTTGACGGAAACGGGCAGAGTCTAATGAGGTACCTGAACCGATAACGCGTTCTTTCGGGAAGCCTGAGAATTTCCAAGTAGAATAAGTCAAAATATCGACTGGGTTTGCTGCAACTAAGAAAATTCCGTTAAAGCCTGAATCAACGATTTGGGTAACTACTTCACGGTTGATTTTCAAGTTTTTATGAACTAAGTCTAAACGGGTTTCGCCTGGTTTTTGAGGCGCACCAGCAGTAATAACGACTAAATCAGCATCATGTGCATCTTCATAAGAAGCGGCATAGATTTTTTTAGGGGAAGTAAATGCCAAAGCATGGGACAAGTCAATTGCGTCGCCTTCTGTTTTTGCTGTATTTATATCAATGATTCCGACTTCTTGCGCAATGTTTTGGGTCACCAGCGCAAACGCGTAACTAGAACCAACCGCACCGTCTCCAACAAGAATTACCTTTTGGTGATCTTTTTTGTTCGTTTTTGCAGTCATCTGTGTATCATTCCTTCCGCATAATTGTTTTACTCGCTATCATCCTACCATTTTCAAGTATGTTTGTCATGTGATTTGCACAACAATATTACACAAAATATCGCTGTTTCAATTGTAAATGCTTTCTTTGTTATTACGTCAAAAAGGAGATATATCAAGGTTTTATTAAGATTCGTTAAGAAAGATAAAAACTGAGCAAGAGGGTGCCACCATAACAGTCCATTTCGTGTTATAATTACCTAAGCAAAAGAACTGGGCGCATTTGTGTGCCCAGTATTTTGTGTTTGGATAAGAAAACCGATAAAATAGATGAAGAATCAGCTTGAAACTAGAAATAATGGAGCGTAAATAAAAAATGAAAATGATTGTAGGCTTGGGAAATCCTGGCAAAAAATATGAAAAAACCAAACATAATGTTGGCTTTATGGTAGTGGATGCGTTGGCACAAAAGTACCAAGCAACCTTTAAAAAGTCGGCTTTTGAAGCAGAGGTGGCAGAGTTTTTCTTGAAGGGTGAAAAAATCCTTTTGGTCAAACCACAAACCTTCATGAATGAATCCGGTCGTGCGGTAGGCCCGTTGATGACCTATTTTGGCATCTACCAAGAAGAACTAGTGGTGGTCTATGATGACCTCGATTTAGCGTTAGGGAAAATTCGTTTGCGCCAAAAAGGCAGTGCAGGTGGCCACAATGGAATCAAGAGTTTGATCGCTCATTTGGATTCAACAGTCTTTGACCGTATCAAAATCGGGATCGATCGTCCACGTCCAGGACAAACCGTGGTCAATCATGTCCTGAGTCCTTTTGCAAAAGACGATCTGCCCATCGTTTTACAAAGTATTGATAAAGCGGTCGAGGCAAGTAGTGATTACTTGACCAACGGCGACTTTCTTGCCACAATGAATCGATTTAACTAAGGAGGGCCGAGATGGATTTAATTGAATTAATAAATAAAGTGCCGACAGTGGCGGTTTGGCATACAGGTTTACGTGAACAAGCCCCCCGGCAATTACTGACCGGTCTAGCTGGATCGGCAAAAACATTAGCGATCACTGGTGTGTATCAGGCATTTCAAAAACAAGTGATCGTCGTGACACCTAATCTCTATTATACAAATCAACTAGCCGAAGATCTGCGCAATGTGACGGAAGATGTCTACGTTTTTCCAGTGGATGAAGTGTTGTCAGCCGAAATGGCTTTTTCTTCACCAGAAGCCAGAGAAGAACGCGTGGCAGCGCTGAATGCTGTTTCTCAAGGGAAAACGGGGATCTATGTGTTGCCGGTGGCGGCTTTGCGAAAGTATTTGCCTGAAAAGAAAACCTGGTTAGCCAATCAATTTCAATGGCAGATCGGCGATGAGATCGATTTAGAGCGTTTGCCGCAACAATTGATCTTGATGGGTTACGAACGTCAGTCAATGATTGGCAAACCTGGCGAATTCAGTATTCGTGGGAGCATCCTCGATATTTATCCATTAAACGCCGAATATCCCGTACGGATCGAGTTATTCGATGTAGAAATCGACTCGATGCGTTCTTTCAACGTGGAAACGCAACGCTCAGTGGAAACGCTGCAGCAAGTGGCTATTTTACCCACTACCGAATTGGTTTTCTCAGCGGAAGATTTAGCTGCGGGGCAAAAGCAGCTGCAAGAATTATTGAACAAACGGTTGGCAGTCACCAAAGAAGCAACCGATCGCGCCTTTTTAGAAGATTATTTTGGCCAGTTGGCTTCTCAATGGCAAGCGGGGATTCCTGGTGAAAGTGCCCGTTATTACACGGATTTACTGTATCGTCAGCAAACGAGTGTCTTAGATTATTTTTCTGAAGATGCCTTTTTGATGATCGATGATTATGCTCGGATCATGGAGACCAATCGTGAGATCGAACGGGAAGAGGCGGAGTGGCATACCCAAAAATTAGCGGAGCTGCGGGTCTTTTCTGAACAGCAATTCGGGATCGATGTCCATCAGCTGCTGCAAAAAGAAACCTTTGTGACCAGCTTCTTTTCTTTATTCCAAAAAGGAATGGGGAACATTCGCTTCCAAGCGATCCATCAATTCCAATACCGGCCGATGCAGCAGTTTTTCAGCCAAATGGGTCTCTTGAAAGTTGAAATCGATCGCTGGGAGAAGCAGCAGCAGACGGTGATTTTTCTGGTCAGTGACCAAGAGCGGGCCAAGAAGTTAGAGCAAGATCTGCGAGATCATGATATCTATGCCGTGCAGACGCAACAAGACCGCCTGTTTACAGGACGCACCCAAATCGTGGTGGAACGTTTGCAAAGCGGCTTTGAAATGCCGCAAGACAAGCTAGTGGTGGTTACGGAAAAAGAAATTTTCCAAAAGATGAACAAAAAAAGAGCCCGCAGGCAAAATGTCACCAATGCGGAACGGCTCAAAAGCTACAATGAGTTAAAAGCGGGCGATTATGTCGTCCATGCGAATCATGGGATTGGGAAGTACATCGGCATGGAAACCTTAGAAGTCGATGGCGTCCACCAAGATTACATGACGATCTTGTACCAAAACGAAGACAAGCTCTTTATTCCAGTCACCCAATTGAATTTGATTCAAAAATATGTGGCTTCCGAATCGAAAACACCGAAAATCAATAAATTAGGTGGCAGCGAGTGGGCGAAGACCAAGCGCAAAGTGACGGCTAAAATTGAAGACATTGCAGATGATTTGATTTTATTGTATGCCAAACGCGAATCAGAAAAAGGCTATGCCTTTCAACCAGACGATGCCTATCAAAAAGAGTTTGAAGATGCCTTTCCGTATTCGGAAACCGATGATCAGCTGCGCAGCACGGCAGAGATCAAGCGGGATATGGAAAAAGAAAAGCCGATGGACCGTTTGTTAGTTGGGGATGTTGGTTTTGGGAAAACAGAAGTGGCGCTGCGGGCTGCTTTTAAAGCGATCAAAGAAAGCAAACAAGTGGCTTTCTTAGTACCGACAACGATCTTGGCGCAGCAGCACTATGAAACGATGGTCGATCGTTTTGAAGGATTCCCCGTCAATGTTGGGGTACTGAGTCGTTTTCGGACGAAAAAACAGCAGAATGAAACGATCGAGCAAGTGCGCAAAGGGCAAGTCGATATTTTGGTGGGGACCCACCGATTATTGTCAAAAGATGTCGAGTTTGCTGATTTGGGCTTGTTGGTGATCGATGAAGAACAACGGTTTGGGGTCAAACACAAAGAGCGCTTGAAACAACTGCGTTCGCAAGTCGATGTGTTGACGTTGACGGCAACGCCGATCCCACGAACATTGCATATGTCGATGCTGGGGGTACGGGACCTATCTGTGATCGAAACACCACCAGAAAATCGTTACCCGATCCAAACCTATGTGATGGAGATGAATCCAGGAGCAGTGCGAGAAGCGATCCAACGGGAGATGGCACGGGGAGGTCAAGTGTTTTATCTCTATAATCGTGTCGATACGATCGAGCGAAAAGTCGAAGAACTGCAGGCGTTAGTGCCAGACGCACGAATCGCGTATGCCCACGGGCAAATGACCGAGATTCAATTGGAAAATACCCTGTTTGACTTTATTGAAGGGCAATACGATGTGTTGGTGACGACGACGATCATTGAAACCGGTGTGGATATTCCCAATGCCAATACGTTGTTTGTGGAAAATGCCGATTACATGGGGCTTTCGACGTTGTATCAGCTGCGCGGCCGTGTCGGTCGGAGCAATCGGGTCGCCTATGCGTATTTCATGTACGAACAGCAAAAAGTGTTGAATGAAGTCAGTGAAAAACGGCTGCAAGCCATTAAGGACTTTACCGAGTTGGGGTCAGGTTTCAAAATCGCGATGCGAGATCTTTCGATTCGTGGAGCGGGTAATCTATTGGGGGCGCAGCAGCACGGCTTTATCGATGCAGTCGGGTTTGACATGTACTCGCAAATGCTGTCTGAAGCAGTCACTCGGAAACAAGGGAAAAATACCCAAACAGAAAAAACGACCGTCGAGATCGATCTGGGGATCGATGCCTACTTACCGACTTCGTATATTGAAGACGAACGGCAAAAAATCGAGATCTACAAACGAATTCGTGAGCTGGAATCCCAAGAAGCAGTTGATGAACTTCAAGATGATCTGTTAGACCGTTTCGGTGAATACCCTGTAGAAGTGGCGCATCTCTTAACGGTGGGCGAGATCAAGATGAACGGCGATCGTGCCTTGTTAGAAACTATCCGTAAGCAGCAGCAGACGGTGTCGTTTATTTTGAGTAAAGTCGGCACGAAAAATTATTCGGTGGAGCAGCTGTTTGAAGCATTGAAAGCTACTAAATTAAAAGCCACGATGGGTGTTGATCATGAGCAAATGACCATCAAATTACAGATTCCGCCAGTGATGAAGGAAAGCACCTGGCTATTAGAAATCCAAGATTTTGTCAAAGCGTTACGGGAACAAAAATACGCCAGCCAAGGCTAGAAAGGAACCAGAGGGATGCCGAAATCACAATTGAAGCGTACGATGGAAGGGGCGTTTATTTTAACGATCGCTTCCTTTATCGCAAAAATCTTAAGTGCCGTTTATCGGGTCCCTTTTCAGAACCTGGTAGGGGACGAAGGGTTTTATGTGTATCAACAAGTCTATCCGATTTATGGATTGGCGATGACGTTAGCGTTGTCAGGGTTGCCACAGTTTATCTCCCGCATCGTCGCTGAAGAACCCGATCCTTTGAAAAGCAAGGAACGGCTGCAAGCGTTGACGCCTTTCGTGCTTTGGTCTGCGATCGGTTTATGGGCGGTGACCTTTTTATTTGCTGGTCCGATCGCACAAGTGATGGGGGACCACCAACTGGCGGGCTTGATTCGAGTCGTTTCTTTTACCTTCTTATTTGTCCCGCCTTTGACCTTTTATCGAGGAATGTTTCAGGGAAATTTGCAAATGGTGCCGACAGCAGTTTCCCAAGTCGTAGAGCAGCTGCTTAGAGTTGGTGTGATTTTAGGTGCTGCGGCAGCTTTCCAGCAATTGGGCTGGACGATTTATCAAACGGGGACTGTCGCCATGATGGGTGCCTTAGTCGGGGGCCTTGCGGCGTGGTGGATCTTAAGTTATTATAGCCGACAAATCAACGGCAAACGCCTATCGCTATGGCATAAACCAGTCACCAGTACAGGAGAAAATCCCGCTGGTTTATCCGCCTCGTTGAAGAAACGGTTCTTCTTAGAAGGCGGTCTGTTGACGATTTATAGCGGCTATTTGATCTTGTTCCAGTTAGCGGATTCGTTTTTATTGACCAATGCGCTAGAAGCGGGGGGGCTGACGGCACAAGCAGCCCGAATTTCAAAAGGGATCTATGATCGCGGACAACCCCTCGTCCAACTAGGTCTTGTGGTGGCGATGGCGTTAAGCTCGACGTTTTTGCCAACGTTGACCAAGTATTTGACGGTAAAAAATCAGCAGCTGTTTGAAAAGTCGGCAAAAATGTATTTGCGCCTGACGATCGGGATTGCTTCGGCTTCCGCCGTGGGCTTAGCGATTTTGCTGCCTTATATTAACTTTGCCTTATTCAAAGACGGTTCTGGCAATGCGGCGCTGGTATTGTTTGTCTTTTCTATCGCTCTGATGGCGACGATCCAAGCCTATCAAAGCATTCAACAAAGTCGCAATACCTATACCTTCGGCTTGCTGGCTGCGGGGATCGGTCTTTTGATCAAATGTCTATCGATGTGGCCGCTGACTGCTTCGTATGGGACTGCAGGAGCGAGTATCAGTACACTGTTGGGGTTGGGCGCGACCTTATACTGTTTTGTGGTTTCCGAACAGCGTCGAGCACAAAGCAGCATCAATCACTTTTGGCATGAAGGAAATTATGGAAAAAAACTATTTATTTGTTTAGGGATCATGGCAAGCGTGCTATTCTTATATTATAGCTTCGTTGCGATCTTATTGAATGGTCCTTTGACCCATCGACTACAGGCACTGCTTTTTTGCCTAGGCGGTGTCGGTCTGGGAGGCGCAGCCTTTATCGGGGCAGCGATCAAAATCAAATTGTTAACGATTCGCGAATGGCTGTTAGTTCCATTTGGAAAGAAACTATTAAGAAGAGGTGAAAAACATGAGATTAGATAAATTTCTTAAAATCTCCCGCATCATCAAGCGTCGCTCTGTGGCCAAAGAAGTGGCAGACAAGGGACGCATTCAGATCAACGGCAAATTAGCCAAGTCAAGCAGTGACGTCAAAGTAGGCGATACCATGCGCATTCAATTCGGGAATAAGGTCTTGGAAGTAAAAGTCAATGAATTGCATGAATCGACGAAAAAAGAAGACGCTGCAAAAATGTATGAGATCGTTTCAGAGGAAAGAATCTCAGAAAATGCTTGATTTTTACGGCATTTTCAGTTAGACAAGCTTTGCGGATGTTGGTATAATGTAAAAAACAAAGACAGCGACGGGAGCGAGTTCAGGTGGCAAAAGAATCAAATAAAAAAATAGAACTATTGCAGACCGATTATGCGAAAGAGCAATTTGCCAAGTTTGAAAAAGAGCGGCGGCAAGTCGTGTTTCGCCGACGTCGGCTGGTGGCGTTTTTCGTGGCGGCATTAGCGATATTTGCGATCGTAGGGATTCAAATGTTCAACGATCAAATGCGCCTGCAAAAGCTAAAGGAATATAAGACGGAAACAGTCGCCGAACAAAAAGAGGCAGAACAAAAGGTGGCTTCACTGGAGCGAGACGTTGCCTTGTTGCAAGACGATGAGTATGTGGCAAAATTGGCCCGCAGCCGATTCTTCTACTCAAAAGATGGCGAAAAAATCTATCCAGTCTTGCCAGACGGGACGGATTCTCAAAACACCAATGAGCGTTCTTCGCAAAGCGGACAAGAATCATCATCCACAGAGTCACAAGATTAAGCAATGTCATACCTACTCAGCGCAGTAGTTTGAATTATTTTAAATGGGTAAAAATTAGGAGGAACATTTTTTATATGTCAATCGAAGTTGGAGCGAAACTAAAGGGCAAAGTGTCTGGTATTACAAATTTTGGTGCGTTCATTGATCTTGGTGAAGGGAAAACTGGTTTGGTGCATATCAGTGAAGTATCAAACGGATTCGTCAAAGACATTCACGACGTGTTGTCTGTTGGGGATGAAGTGACAGTACTTGTTACGGCAATCGGCAACGATGGAAAAATCGGCCTATCGATCCGCAAAGCAGAAGATAAACCGGAAGAAAAACGTGAATACCCGAAAAAAGAATTCAATCGACCAAATCCGAAAAAATCTTTTTCACGCAATCAAAATACGAATGTAAATAAACAAGACTTCGATTCATTGATGAGTTCTTTTCTAAAAGATAGTGATGATCGTCTTTCGTCATTACGTCGAAATACAGAAGGAAAACGCGGTGGCCGCGGCGGACGCCGTAACTAAACATGAATAGCAAGTTGGAAAAAGCTGGAACAAAACTGTTGGTTCGTTTTGTTTCAGCTTTCTTTCTTGTGGGATTACCAAATGAGAAGGAGGTCAAACGATGGTCATTCAAACCGTTCGAGGGCAACTCACTGCCATCGATCCTGAAAAAAAACGCCGCTTTTTGCTGGCGGTATCGACGGGCGTCGATTCGATGGTCTTGTTGCAGAGCTTTTGTCAGTTGTTTCCTGAAATGCAAAAAGAGCCATGTTTTGGTGTGGCACATGTGAACCATCAATTGCGTCCAGCATCTGCCAAGGAAGCGGCTTTTTTACGGCAGTACTGCCAAGAACGCGGTATTCCTTTTTATGAACGGTGCTGGGAAAATCCGCCAGAAACCGGCGTAGAAGCTAGCGCTCGAAACTTTCGCTATACATTTTTTGCCGACGTCATGTCTCAAGAAGGCTATGATGTTTTGCTGACTGCTCACCACAGTGATGACCAAGTAGAAACGATGTTGATGAAGATGATGCGAGAAGGTCGCTTGCGATCGGCTGGCGGGATGAAACAGCAGCAGCCTTTTCACACAGGGATCTTGTTGCGTCCACTGCTTACTGTCAGCAAGGCAGCGATTTACGACTATGCGCAAGCACAGCAGATTCCCTACTTTGAAGACGAAAGCAATCACGAACCGCTGTATTTGCGAAACCGACTACGCCAGCAAGTAGTGCCAGCCTTAAAAGTGGAAAATCCGCAGCTGCTGCCGCATTTTCAACAGCTTTCTGAAGAAGTACAGTTCGCCAATCAGCTGATCCAACAAGAGCAGCAGCAATGGTTGTCTGCGTTCGTTCAACAGCAAGCTGCTCGCTTAGTGATCGATCTGCAGCAGCTGCCGACATTTTCGCCAGCGCAACGCTATTTTTTCTATGCGGGTTTTTTACAGCAAGCAGAGGCTTTTACGAAGCAGCCCCTCAATCAAAAACAGCTGCCGCAGGTATTGCGTTTGCTGGATGAAAAGAAAGGGCAATGGCAATTGGCGTTGCACAAACAGTGGCAGCTGCGGCGCAGTTATGACCAATTGTTATTGGAACCTGTTACTGTTCCCCAAAAGCCTGCAGCGCCGTTGACAGAAGTCAGTCAGCGACTGGTTTTAGGGGAGGGGATCTATCTTTCTGAAAAGGAATGGATTGGGTATTTCCCGATAAATGAACAGCATATTCCCAAAAAAATCACAAATTGGTCAGAGTTTTCCCAAGATTTACCGCTAAACTATTCCTCTGAGCTGGTGGTGCGTAAGCGCCAGCCGGGAGACCGAATCCGCTTGGCGCGTGGTCTGACCAAAAAGATCAGTCGTTTTTTTATCGATTCAAAAATTCCTAATGAAGTGCGAGAAAAAAGTTGGGTCGTCACAAACCTTGAAAAAGAGGTGATTGCCTTACTACCTCATACATTTTCCTATTTGAGTATTGCGCCAGAAACTGATAAAATACACTACATACTTCTTTATAAATACCAGGAGTAAGAGTTGGAAGGAGAACTTTATGCTAGATAAAGATATTGAGAAAATTTTGATTTCCCGTGACGAAATCAAAAATCGTTGTGTGGAACTTGGTCAAGAATTAACGGCGGCTTATGCGGATAAAAATCCTCTAGTCGTAGGTGTGCTGAAAGGTGCCGTTCCTTTCATGGCAGACATCGTTCGTGAGATGGATTGTTACTTGGAGTTAGACTTCATGGATGTCTCAAGTTATGGCAATGCCATGATTTCATCTGGGGAAGTCAAGATCATCAAAGATTTAGATACAAATGTTGAGGGCCGTGATCTCTTGATCGTTGAAGACATCATTGACAGCGGTCGCACATTGGCTTATCTGGTGGATCTATTCAAATACCGTAAAGCGAAATCAGTGAAAATCGTAACGTTATTAGATAAGCCAGAAGGTCGTGTCGTTGAGATCGATGCAGATTATGTCGGCTTCGATGTGCCAAATGAGTTTGTTGTTGGATATGGACTGGACTATGCAGAGCAATATCGAAACTTACCTTACGTTGGCGTCTTAAAACCTAGTGTTTATCAGTCAAATTAGTGACTGTTCTAAATCAATTGTGATACAATTAAATGGTCAGGATTGATAAAACAAAATAGCCAGGGAGGTACGCATGAATAAGAAAAATAACGGTATGGTAAAAAATACCTTATATTATGTACTTGTCTTGTTGGCGATGGTCATGGTCGTATATTTCATTTTTGGAAATGGCAATCAGCAGACCCCAACGATCGAGTACTCCACGTTTACAGAGCAGCTGAAAGACGGGAAGATCAAACAGTTTACTGTTCAACCCGCTAACGGTGTGTATCGAATCGTGGGTGAATACAATGAAGAACAAACCGTCAGCAATGACAACAGCTTGTCTGTTTTAGGTAATACACAGGCGAGTTCGACCCGCTTTTCAACGATCATTTTACCGAATGATTCCACACTAAGCGAAGTCACCAGTTTGGCCTCGGCAGAAGGGGTCAAAACCACGATCGAAGAAGAATCCAACAGCGGCATTTGGTTATCGCTTTTGGTTAGCTTCTTACCACTTGTGATCATCATTTTCTTCTTCTACATGATGATGAGCCAACAAGGTGGCGGCGGTGGCGGTGGCGGCCGTGTGATGAACTTTGGCAAATCAAAAGCCAAAGAAGCGGATAAAAAAGCCAATCGCGTACGTTTTTCAGACGTAGCCGGTGCAGAAGAAGAAAAACAAGAGCTTGTCGAAGTCGTGGAATTCTTGAAAGATCCTCGACGTTTCGTTGAATTAGGTGCTCGTATCCCAGCAGGTGTCTTACTTGAGGGGCCTCCAGGAACCGGGAAAACATTACTAGCCAAAGCCGTTGCTGGTGAAGCTGGCGTACCGTTTTACTCGATCTCTGGTTCAGATTTCGTTGAAATGTTTGTCGGTGTCGGTGCAAGCCGGGTGCGTGACTTATTTGAAACAGCGAAGAAAAATGCACCAGCCATCATCTTTATCGATGAAATCGATGCCGTCGGTCGCCAACGTGGTGCCGGTATGGGTGGCGGGCATGATGAACGGGAACAAACATTGAACCAATTATTGGTTGAGATGGATGGTTTTGATGGGAATGAAGGCGTGATCGTCATTGCCGCAACGAACCGTTCGGATGTTCTAGATCCAGCGTTGCTGCGTCCAGGTCGTTTTGACCGTCAGATTTTGGTTGGTCGTCCAGACGTGAAAGGTCGTGAAGCGATCCTCCGTGTCCATGCCCGCAACAAACCATTATCAGATGATGTTGATTTGAAAGTCGTTGCCCAACAAACACCAGGCTTTGCCGGTGCGGATCTGGAAAACGTCTTGAACGAAGCGGCCTTAGTTGCTGCTCGTCGTAACAAGAAAAAAATCGATGCTTCAGATATCGATGAAGCAGAAGACCGCGTGATCGCTGGTCCTGCGAAGAAAGATCGGGTCATCAACAAACGCGAACGTGAAATGGTTGCTTACCATGAAGCAGGACATACCATTGTTGGTTTAGTCTTGAGTCGTGCCCGTGTGGTACACAAAGTAACGATCATTCCTCGGGGACGTGCGGGTGGTTACATGATCGCCTTGCCGAAAGAAGATCAATTCTTGATGACCAAAGAAGATATGTTTGAGCAAATCGTTGGGTTGCTTGGTGGACGTACGGCTGAAGAAATCATCTTCGGGGTACAATCAACGGGTGCTTCTAATGACTTTGAACAAGCAACTGCGCTTGCAAGAAGCATGGTGACAGAATATGGAATGAGCGACAAATTAGGTCCAGTTCAATATGAAGGAAACCATCAAGTCTTTGTCGGTCGTGATTATGGTCAAACAAAAGCTTACTCTGAACAAGTTGCCTTTGAAATCGATCAAGAAGTTCGCAAGATTTTAATGGATGCCCATCAAAAAGCCCATGAAATCATTGAAGAACACCGTGCGCAGCACAAATTGATCGCTGAAAAACTGCTTGAACATGAAACATTAGATGCCAAAGCAATCAAATCCTTGTTTGAAGAAGGCAAAATGCCTGAAGGAACCGAAAGCTCTGAGTATCCTAGCGAAAAAGCCCAAACGTTTGAAGAAGCGAAACGTGCGCTGGAAGAAAAAGATGCAGAGAAGCAAGCTGCAGAAAAACACAGCGAAGATGCACCATCAAACGATTTTGATCAACAATTGGAAGATGTTCGCCGCAATAGCGAAAGCCAACCGACTGATCAAGAAAACAAAGATGATAACGCCTAAAATAAGACGTATCAAGGCACCGAGGAAACTCGGTGCCTTTTTGTTTCTATTTAAGAAGACTTTCCTTAAATTCAAACACATTCAGTTGAAAAAAGCGGCGCTTCCTAGTATGATTCATTAATGAATAAAAAGGAGAATCAAGATGAAGGATTATTTAGTAAAAGCACTAGCATATGACGGCTTCGTCCGAGCATACGCCGTATCGGCAACAGAAACGATCGCCGAAGCACAACGACGCCATGAAACATGGAATACTGCATCCGCTGCTTTAGGGCGAGCGATGGTGGGAAGTTTGTTATTAGGCAGTACCTTAAAAGGGGAAGACAAATTGACCGTCAAAATTCAAGGAAATGGTCCTGCTGGGGCAATCGTCGTAGACAGCAATGGCCGTGGGGACGTAAAAGGATACATAAAAAATCCGCAGATCAGTCTGCCGTTGAACCCTCAAGGAAAATTGGATGTTCGGGGCGCAGTGGGTGACCAAGGGATTTTTACCGTGATCAAAGACTTAGGGCTAAAAGAACCCTTCTCTGGACAAATACCGATCGTCTCTGGGGAGCTTGGGGAAGACTTTACTTATTATTTAGCAGTGTCAGAACAGATTCCTTCTGCTGTTGGTCTGAGTGTATTAGTAGAAACCGATGATTCGATTCGGGCAGCCGGTGGGTTTATGCTGCAGATCATGCCTGGTGCTAATGAAGAGATCATTGATGCCATCGAAAAACGTTTGGGAGAATTGCCTCGAGTATCAACCTTGATCGATGAAGGACAATCACCAGAAGAGATCTTAGCGACATTGTTGCCAGATACGACGATCGAAGTACTAGAAAAAATGCCCGTCCAGTTCCATTGTGATTGCACGAAAGAAAAATTTGCGACGGCGATCATTACCTTGGGGGCTGATGAGATCCAAGCGATGATCGATGAAGACCACGGGGCAGAGGCAGTCTGCTCGTTTTGTGGCAACAAGTATCATTTTGATGAAACGGAATTGGCGGCATTGAAGAAAGAGGCGGAAGCGTAAGTGAAAGATAGACAGACATGGCAGATCGGCTCGGTTGAGATTCCTAACCGCGTCGTCGTTGCGCCAATGGCAGGGATCACCAATTCTGCGTTTCGTGTGACAGTCAAAGAATTTGGTGCGGGTTTAGTCGTCTGTGAGATGATCAGCGATCGAGGGATTCAACTGCGGAACAAGAAGACCCTTGAGATGCTGTTTATTGACGAGACCGAGCATCCTCTTAGTATTCAGATTTTTGGTGGGAATAAAGCATCCTTAGTAGAAGCAGCGCAATTTGTCGCAGAAAACACAACTGCCGATATCATTGATATCAACATGGGGTGTCCTGTAAACAAAATCATCAAAGCAGAAGCTGGTGCGAAGTGGCTTTTAGATCCCGACAAGGTTTATGAAATGGTCCATGCTGTTTCCAGTGCGATCGACAAGCCCGTTACCGTCAAAATGCGGATCGGTTGGGATGAGCAGCACGTCTTTGCGGTTGAAAATGCCCAAGCCGCAGAAGCAGCGGGTGCCGCAGCGATCGGTATGCATGGCAGAACCCGTGTACAGATGTATGAAGGATCGGCAGATTGGGACGTGTTGAAACAAGTGAAGCAAAGTATCACGATTCCCTTTATGGGCAACGGTGATGTCAAAACCCCTGAAGATGCCAAGCGAATGTTGGAAGAAGTCGGTGCAGATGCAGTGATGATCGGACGGGCAGCGTTAGGCAATCCATGGATGATCCACCGCACCAAGCAATACTTGGAGACAGGCGAGTTATTGCCAGAACCAACACCGCGAGAAAAAATTTCGACAGCGAAACTTCATTTAGAACGTTTGGCTGATCTAAAAGGGGAAAAAATCGCTTCGCGAGAATTTCGTCAACATGCTGCGTACTACTTAAAAGGTATTTCGCGGGCAGCCAAAGTGAAGGCAGCTATCAACCAAGCGGAAGATAAGCAGACGATTTTTGATTTATTAGATGCATTTGTGGAAAAGACCGAAAAACAGCCGCTAGCAACTCTTAAGGAATAAGAAACAAATCAAGTCGATTCGAAAGTTCGGCTTGATTTTTTGTGTCATCATTGGCATTATAAGAAGGAAACCCAAGTTAAGAATGGAGGAAAACTCGTGACAGAGGAACGACAAACACAAGAAGAATTGAATGATCAAATGTTGGTTCGCCGTGAAAAGATGGAAAAACTACGGGAAGAAGGCATTGATCCTTTTGGCAAGCGATTCGAACGCACCCATAATTCTGCCGAGTTACATGAGTTATTTGATCAAAGAACCAAAGAAGAATTAGCCGAAATGAATCTTTCAGCAAGCATTGCAGGAAGAATCGTTACAAAACGTGGAAAAGGTAAGGCTGGTTTTGCGCATTTACAAGACCGCGAAGGCCGTATTCAAATATATGTACGTAAAGACCAAGTAGGGGATGAACCTTACGAAGTATTCAAACACGCAGACTTAGGTGATTTCTTCGGCGTATCTGGTGAAATCATGAAGACCGATACCGGTGAAGTGACCATCAAAGCCAAAGAAATCGTGATCTTATCAAAAGCATTGCGTCCATTGCCTGACAAATACCATGGCTTGACGAACGTAGAACAACGCTACCGTCAACGTTACTTGGATTTGATCAGTAATAAAGAAAGCTTTGATCGTTTCATGAAACGAAGCCAAATCATCAGCGAAATTCGTCGTTACCTTGACGGTCATGGGTATATCGAAGTCGAAACGCCAGTATTGCATAATCAAGCAGGTGGTGCAGCGGCTCGTCCCTTCATTACCCACCACAATGCCTTAGACATGGATCTGTATTTACGGATCGCTCTTGAGCTTCACTTAAAACGATTGATCGTGGGTGGCATGGAAAAAGTCTATGAGATCGGCCGCGTTTTCCGAAATGAAGGGATCGATACGACCCATAATCCTGAGTTTACGATGTTAGAAGCGTATACTGCATATACAGATTTCAAAGATGTGATGGATCTGACCGAAGGCATTATTCGTAATGCTGCTGAAAAAGTCTTGCACACGGCAACGATCCAATACGATGGGCAAGAAGTCGATCTAGCTAGCGACTTTGCACGAATCCATATGGTCGATGCAATCAAAAATCAAACAGGTGTTGATTTCTGGCAACCAATGTCCGTTGAAGAAGCCCGCAGCTTAGCGAAAGAACATCATGTTGAAATCAATGATGCCATGACTGTTGGTCATATCATCAATGAATTCTTTGAGACATTTGTTGAAGAAACGTTACAGCAGCCAACCTTTGTCTTCGGTCATCCAGTGGAAGTTTCGCCATTAGCGAAAAAGAATCCAGAAGATGAACGCTTTACCGACCGCTTTGAATTATTTATCGTTGGTCGTGAATTTGCGAATGCCTTCACGGAACTAAATGATCCAATCGATCAAAGAGAACGTTTTGAAGGGCAAGAAAAAGAGCGCGAAGCAGGAAATGATGAAGCCCATGGGGTGGATGAAGATTTCTTAGAAGCACTTGAATACGGTATGCCGCCAACTGGTGGATTAGGGATCGGGATCGATCGCTTAGTGATGCTGTTGACAGATGCGCAATCGATTCGCGACGTTTTATTATTCCCGACAATGAGATAAAAAAACTCCGTCCACTCGCAAGAGATGGGCGGCTTTTTTTCTTGTCTGCTGGATCAGGGAGAAAAACAGCGAGGAATTAGAGGGGAAAACGCCACGATAGTTGCCAGAAAACGGATTAAATGCGAACGATAAAAGCTGGATCCAATGCGATTAGACGGGTTTTTAAAAATTGAAAAAAGCCATAGAAAATGATTGACCGCAAGGGATTTAGTTGGTATATTATTACATGTGCCAAATGACTAAATGAATTCCTAAAAAGAATTGAAAAAAGTAGTTGACGCATAGCTCGACAGATGATATTATAACGAAGTCGCAATTTTAAAACAGTTAATTGATGTTGATACATCAACAAAATTAATTAAAAAAAGTTGTTGACAAATAACAAATCATTTGTTAATCTAATAAAGTCGCTGAGACAGCCGCTACGAAGTTGAAAAACAACGAGCGAAAAAAAACTTTTAAAAAAGAGTTGACAATCAAATGTCGCTCTGATATGATATAAAAGTTGCTAACACAGCACGGTAGACCTTTGAAAACTGAACAAAGCAAGCAAACGAACCAATGTGTAGGACGTTTCAATTTATTGAAACAAATACATGCAAGCAATAGCTAGCAAAGTTAATTTTTATGAGCTTAATGACCGTATGGTCATTCAAACAAATCATTATGAGAGTTTGATCCTGGCTCAGGACGAACGCTGGCGGCGTGCCTAATACATGCAAGTCGAACGCTTTTTCTTTCACCGGAGCTTGCTCCACCGAAAGAAAAAGAGTGGCGAACGGGTGAGTAACACGTGGGTAACCTGCCCATCAGAAGGGGATAACACTTGGAAACAGGTGCTAATACCGTATAACACTATTTTCCGCATGGAAGAAAGTTGAAAGGCGCTTTTGCGTCACTGATGGATGGACCCGCGGTGCATTAGCTAGTTGGTGAGGTAACGGCTCACCAAGGCAACGATGCATAGCCGACCTGAGAGGGTGATCGGCCACACTGGGACTGAGACACGGCCCAGACTCCTACGGGAGGCAGCAGTAGGGAATCTTCGGCAATGGACGAAAGTCTGACCGAGCAACGCCGCGTGAGTGAAGAAGGTTTTCGGATCGTAAAACTCTGTTGTTAGAGAAGAACAAGGATGAGAGTAAAATGTTCATCCCTTGACGGTATCTAACCAGAAAGCCACGGCTAACTACGTGCCAGCAGCCGCGGTAATACGTAGGTGGCAAGCGTTGTCCGGATTTATTGGGCGTAAAGCGAGCGCAGGCGGTTTCTTAAGTCTGATGTGAAAGCCCCCGGCTCAACCGGGGAGGGTCATTGGAAACTGGGAGACTTGAGTGCAGAAGAGGAGAGTGGAATTCCATGTGTAGCGGTGAAATGCGTAGATATATGGAGGAACACCAGTGGCGAAGGCGGCTCTCTGGTCTGTAACTGACGCTGAGGCTCGAAAGCGTGGGGAGCGAACAGGATTAGATACCCTGGTAGTCCACGCCGTAAACGATGAGTGCTAAGTGTTGGAGGGTTTCCGCCCTTCAGTGCTGCAGCAAACGCATTAAGCACTCCGCCTGGGGAGTACGACCGCAAGGTTGAAACTCAAAGGAATTGACGGGGGCCCGCACAAGCGGTGGAGCATGTGGTTTAATTCGAAGCAACGCGAAGAACCTTACCAGGTCTTGACATCCTTTGACCACTCTAGAGATAGAGCTTCCCCTTCGGGGGCAAAGTGACAGGTGGTGCATGGTTGTCGTCAGCTCGTGTCGTGAGATGTTGGGTTAAGTCCCGCAACGAGCGCAACCCTTATTGTTAGTTGCCATCATTAAGTTGGGCACTCTAGCGAGACTGCCGGTGACAAACCGGAGGAAGGTGGGGATGACGTCAAATCATCATGCCCCTTATGACCTGGGCTACACACGTGCTACAATGGGAAGTACAACGAGTTGCGAAGTCGCGAGGCTAAGCTAATCTCTTAAAGCTTCTCTCAGTTCGGATTGTAGGCTGCAACTCGCCTACATGAAGCCGGAATCGCTAGTAATCGCGGATCAGCACGCCGCGGTGAATACGTTCCCGGGCCTTGTACACACCGCCCGTCACACCACGAGAGTTTGTAACACCCGAAGTCGGTGAGGTAACCTTTTGGAGCCAGCCGCCTAAGGTGGGATAGATGATTGGGGTGAAGTCGTAACAAGGTAGCCGTATCGGAAGGTGCGGCTGGATCACCTCCTTTCTAAGGAATATTTTGGAAGACTACACATCGTTTGCCTTTGTTCAGTTTTGAGAGGTCTACTCTCAAGTAAATACCCGGGGCCTTAGCTCAGCTGGGAGAGCGCCTGCTTTGCACGCAGGAGGTCAGCGGTTCGATCCCGCTAGGCTCCATTAACGACAATGGTCGTTAAACTTTGTTCATTGAAAACTGGATATCGAAGAAATAATCAAAACAAGTAACACACACCGAGTTGAAATGTTAAAAGAGTTTTTTAATAAGTTCAACGCTTATTTTCTTGAGCAACCTTCTATCGCTAGAAGAAGTACTCAAAACCGACCGTAAGGTCAAAGGTTAAGTGAATAAGGGCGCACGGTGGATGCCTTGGCACTAGGAGCCGATGAAGGACGGGACTAACACCGATATGCTTTGGGGAGCTGTAAGTAAGCTATGATCCAGAGATTTCCGAATGGGGGAACCCAGCATCTTTTATAGGATGTTACGTCTGCGTGAATACATAGCGCAGTCGAGGTAGACGCAGAGAACTGAAACATCTAAGTACCTGCAGGAAGAGAAAGAAAATTCGATTCCCTGAGTAGCGGCGAGCGAAACGGGAAAAGCCCAAACCAACAAGCTTGCTTGTTGGGGTTGTAGGACTCCGATATGGTAGTCTATTCAGATAGTCGAAATACTTGGAAAAGTATGTCAAAGAGGGTAAAAACCCCGTAGGCGAAATTTGGATAACACCTAGGAGGATCCTGAGTACGGCGGAACACGAGGAATTCCGTCGGAATCCGGGAGGACCATCT
>NZ_JBIOTA010000001.1:2580000-3457500 GCF_051715045.1 Enterococcus sp. AZ063 | reverse complement strand
TCCAGTTTTGAGTGAGCAAAACTTACTCAATTGAATAGTGTGGTGGCGATAGCAAGAAGGATACACCTGTAACCATGCCGAACACAGAAGTTAAGCTTCTTAGCGCCGATTGTAGTGAAGGGTTTCCCTTTGTGAGAGTAGGACGTCGCCACGCGTTTTTTTTACCTTATGGGGGTTTAGCTCAGCTGGGAGAGCATCTGCCTTACAAGCAGAGGGTCAGCGGTTCGATCCCGTTAACCCCCATATGAGTCGTTAGCTCAGTTGGTAGAGCATCTGACTTTTAATCAGAGGGTCACAGGTTCGAGCCCTGTACGACTCATAGTAATAACCTATGCGGGTGTGGCGGAATTGGCAGACGCACTAGATTTAGGATCTAGCGCCTTCGGGCGTGGGGGTTCAAGTCCCTTCACCCGCACTTCATTGCCGGCTTAGCTCAGTTGGTAGAGCATCTGATTTGTAATCAGAGGGTCGAGGGTTCAAGTCCTTTAGCCGGCATCAGGAATACGCGGAAATAGCTCAGTGGTAGAGCACCACCTTGCCAAGGTGGGGGTCGCGGGTTCGAACCCCGTTTTCCGCTTTGCCTTAGCAATTTTCAGCCGGGGTGGCGGAACTGGCAGACGCACAGGACTTAAAATCCTGCGGTGAGTGATCACCGTACCGGTTCGATTCCGGTCCTCGGCATTTCATAATATGCGCCCATAGCTCAATTGGATAGAGTGTTTGACTACGGATCAAAAGGTTAGGGGTTCGACTCCTCTTGGGCGCGCTTTTTAATAACGGGAAGTAGCTCAGCTTGGTAGAGCACTTGGTTTGGGACCAAGGGGTCGCAGGTTCGAATCCTGTCTTCCCGATACTTTTTCAAAAGGGGCCTTAGCTCAGCTGGGAGAGCGCCTGCTTTGCACGCAGGAGGTCAGCGGTTCGATCCCGCTAGGCTCCATATCATTTGAATAAATGATTCTTTTTTACGCGGTGTAGCTCAGCTGGCTAGAGCGTCCGGTTCATACCCGGGAGGTCGGGGGTTCGATCCCCTCCGCCGCGATTTTTAAGAGCCTGGACCTTTAGCTCAGTTGGTTAGAGCAGACGGCTCATAACCGTCCGGTCGTAGGTTCGAGTCCTACAAGGTCCATTGTGGCATTGTATCTGTTTTATTATGGAGGATTACCCAAGTCCGGCTGAAGGGAACGGTCTTGAAAACCGTCAGGCGGGTAAAACCGTGCAAGGGTTCGAATCCCTTATCCTCCTTAACTGTCTCTTTTGTTGCGAGCAAAAGAATCACAGTCTTTTAATTACTGTAAAGTAATTACTTATCGCGGGATGGAGCAGTCTGGTAGCTCGTCGGGCTCATAACCCGAAGGTCGTAGGTTCAAATCCTGCTCCCGCAATTGCTTTTGTTTTCAAAAGCGCAATAAAAGCTAAATATGGTTTGGTAGTTCAGTTGGTTAGAATGCCTGCCTGTCACGCAGGAGGTCGCGGGTTCGAGTCCCGTCCAGACCGCCATGCGGGTGTAGTTTAGTGGTAAAACCACAGCCTTCCAAGCTGTTGTCGCGAGTTCGATTCTCGTCACCCGCTTTAGCTTTTATTTTTTGGGGCCTATAGCTCAGCTGGTTAGAGCGCACGCCTGATAAGCGTGAGGTCGATGGTTCGAGTCCATTTAGGCCCATCAAAATGTAGTCATACATTTGGGGAAGTACTCAAGTGGCTGAAGAGGCGCCCCTGCTAAGGGTGTAGGTCGGGAAACCGGCGCGAGGGTTCAAATCCCTCCTTCTCCGTTTTTTATTGGTCCGTTGGTCAAGTGGTTAAGACACCGCCCTTTCACGGCGGTAACACGGGTTCGAATCCCGTACGGATCATTTGTTACTTTTGGAGGATTACCCAAGTCCGGCTGAAGGGAACGGTCTTGAAAACCGTCAGGCGGGTAAAACCGTGCAAGGGTTCGAATCCCTTATCCTCCTTAACTGTCTCTTTTGTTGCGAGCAAAAGAATCACAGTCTTTTAATTACTGAAAAGTAATTACTTATCGCGGGATGGAGCAGTCTGGTAGCTCGTCGGGCTCATAACCCGAAGGTCGTAGGTTCAAATCCTGCTCCCGCAATTGCTTTGTTTAACGGCAAAGCAGCAATACAAAGCTTCTGGTTTGGTAGTTCAGTTGGTTAGAATGCCTGCCTGTCACGCAGGAGGTCGCGGGTTCGAGTCCCGTCCAGACCGTTGTTTTTGGCTCGGTAGCTCAGTTGGTAGAGCAATGGATTGAAGCTCCATGTGTCGGCAGTTCGATTCTGTCCCGCGCCATAGGAATGCGGGTGTAGTTTAGTGGTAAAACTACAGCCTTCCAAGCTGTTGTCGCGAGTTCGATTCTCGTCACCCGCTTTGCATTTTTTATTTGGGGCCTATAGCTCAGCTGGTTAGAGCGCACGCCTGATAAGCGTGAGGTCGATGGTTCGAGTCCATTTAGGCCCATTACATTTTTAAACTGGTCCGTTGGTCAAGCGGTTAAGACACCGCCCTTTCACGGCGGTAACACGGGTTCGAATCCCGTACGGATCATGCAAACACTCTTGAGAGTGTTTTTTTATTGCCCAAAAATGATCTTTTTATCATTTTCTCAAGCATGAGCAGTCAAAATTTGTTATAATCAGTCCGTTGCAAGTTCCCGAAAGGATTCGCAGCTGCGAAGATGCCTTGTAACCGAAACATATATTAGGGGGAATACAAAAATGACAGAGAAACACTTATTTACATCAGAGTCCGTTTCAGAAGGACACCCAGACAAAGTAGCCGACCAAATCAGTGATGCCATCTTAGATGCGTTGCTTGCCGAAGATCCAATGGCACGGGTCGCTTGCGAAACGTCAGTTACTACCGGATTGGTTTTAGTCTTTGGAGAAATTTCTACTTCTGCTTATGTAGATATTCAAAAAGTCGTCCGAGAAACCATCAAAGAAATCGGCTATACACGAGCAAAATTCGGCTTTGACGGCGATACGGTTGCTGTTTTGGTAGCGATCGATGAGCAATCACCAGATATCGCTCAAGGCGTTGACGATGCTTTAGAAAGTCGTGGAGAAACGGATAAAGAAGATATCGGTGCCGGCGACCAAGGCTTGATGTTTGGTTTTGCTGTTGATGAAACACCTGAATTGATGCCTTTACCGATCGCGTTGAGCCATCGGCTGGTACGTCGCTTAGCAGAGTTGCGTAAAAACAACGAACTAAGCTACTTGCGTCCAGATGCAAAATCACAAGTAACCGTTGAATATGATGATAACGATCAACCACAAAGAGTGGACACCGTCGTTATTAGTACCCAGCATGATGATGCGGCTGATAATGAAACGATCCACCGTGATGTCATCGAAAAAGTGATCAAAGAAGTGATCCCTGCCGATCTTTTAGACGAGCAGACAAAATATTATATCAATCCTACTGGTCGTTTTGTGATCGGCGGTCCTCAAGGGGATGCCGGTTTGACTGGCAGAAAAATCATCGTTGATACTTATGGCGGCTATGCACGTCATGGCGGCGGTGCGTTTTCTGGAAAAGACGCAACCAAAGTTGACCGTTCAGCCAGCTATGCGGCTCGCTACATTGCCAAAAACATCGTAGCAGCAAAGCTAGCCAAAAAAGTGGAAGTACAATTAGCCTATGCGATCGGTGTGGCACAGCCCGTTTCGATCAGCATCAACACTTTTGGTACAGGAACCGTCAGCAACGAGCGCTTGATCCAAGCGGTACGGGAAAACTTTGATTTGCGACCAGCAGGAATTATTGAAATGTTAGATTTGCGCCGTCCGATTTATCGTCAGACTGCCGCTTACGGACATTTCGGTCGTACAGATATCGATTTGCCATGGGAACGCACCGACAAGGTGGCGGCACTTTTGGCAAGTGTGAAGGATTAAAAGAGGCGACCTCTATTGATGACTATCAATAGAGGTTCTTTTTTTTGGAGTAAAAGGAGGAGTTATATGCGAACCAATGTAAAATTAGTCACCATTGCGGTCTTTGTCGCAACGTTTATGACCGCGATCGAAGGAACGATCATTACGACAGCGATGCCTACCATCGTCAGTTCATTGAAAGGGATCGAGATCATGAACTGGGTCTTCTCGATCTATCTTTTGACCAGTGCGATGTTGACCCCGATCTACGGCAAGTTTGCCGATAATATCGGCCGCAAACCAGTCTTTTTATTTGGGACGTTGCTGTTTATTATCGGGTCGGCGTTTTGTGGGATGGCCAACACGATGTTGACGTTGATCATTGCCAGAGCGTTGCAAGGATTAGGCGCAGGGGCCATGATGCCCGTTGCCCTAACGATCATTGCGGACCTGTATCCCGTTGAAAAGCGGGCGAAAGTCTTAGGGCTCAATAGTACGGCTTGGGGGATCGCCAGTGTTGTTGGTCCTTTAGCTGGTGGATTGATCGTAGATACGATTGGGTGGCATTGGATCTTTTTTATCAACGTGCCCATCGGATTAGGGCTGATTGCTTTGATTTGGTTTTATTTTCATGAAGAAAAAAAGGCCTTTGCTGCAGTCAACATTGATTATGCAGGCAGTCTCTTGTTGATGTTGACGCTAGTAGGCCTCTTGCTAGGCTTCCAGTTGCTGGGAGATTATGGTGTGAGTCTGCCTGTCATCGGGCTATTCGTTTTTTCTGTCCTTACGTTTATCGGCTTCATTCGGGTGGAGAAAAAAGCAGCAGATCCGATTATTGATCTGAAGCTGTTTCACTCAAAATTATTTGTGGTGGTCAATATCGTAGCAGCTTTGGCTAGCGGCTTCTTGATGGGGATCGATGTTTATATCCCAATGTGGATGCAAGGGGTCTTAGGCATGAGTGCGGGGATTGGCGGGCTTGTGTTGGCACCGTTGTCGATTTTATGGATGATTGGTTCCTTCTTAGCCAGCCGTTGGTTGACACAGCACAGTGTCAGCTGGGTCTTGACGGTTAGCTTGTTGATCACGGCTACCGGTGCTTTGTGGCTGTTTTTGACACCGGCACAGACCTCATTCTGGTTGTTCTTGGTGATTTCTTCTATTACGGGCGTCGGGTTAGGGGCAACGATGGTGGTTTGTACGGTTACTGCCCAAACCAGCGTTGGCCCCACACAAGTCGGCGTGGCGACTTCTTTCAATACCCTGTTGCGAACGATCGGGCAAACCATCATGGTAGCGGTCTTCGGTATCGTTTTAAACACCAGTAATAGCGTAGGCTTAGCACAGGCACAAGTCAATGATAGCAGTGTCATGAATCAGCTAGTAGATCCAGCCGCTGCGCGCCAGCTGCCAACCGCATTATTAGAGCAATTACGGGAGATTCTTTATAGCGGTCTACACTGGGTTTTTGGGATCGGTGTTCTACTTATTGTGCTAGCGATTGGTTTGACCCGCACGATTTCGCGAGAATCTGGTACAATATAAAAAAAGGATCGCAGGTGATTGTATGGCTTTTTTACAAGCAAATATCTATTCAAATGTTCTTGAAATGGAGGTAATGATCGATGTGATCTTGCCTCAAAGTACCAAGAAAAAAATCGGCACGCAAAGCCAATCAACGGGCACAGATCTCCCGGTGCTTTATTTGTTGCATGGGATGAACGGAAATCATAGTGTCTGGCAGCGACGGACGTCGATCGAGCGGTATGCCGCAGAGTATCAACTAGCGGTCATCATGCCGTCTACTGATCTGGGTTGGTATACCGATACGACCTATGAGATGAAGTATTGGACTTTTATCGCCGAAGAATTACCACAGATTTGCCATGAGCTGTTTCCTCAGCTGACGCAAAAACGAGAAAAAACTTTTGCGGCTGGGCTTTCGATGGGGGGCTATGGGGCAGTAAAACTCGGGCTGAGAAAGCCTGACCAGTTTGCGGCGGTAGCGTCTTTGTCTGGGGCATTAGCGCTGGCTGAAAGCATGGATTCCTTGCTGCAGCTGCGAAGCCAAGCTTATTGGGAAGGAATTTTTGGACCATTAGAGCAATTCAAAGGGTCAGAAAATGATTTGATCCATCTGATTGAGACCATCGATCCAAGCACAGCGCCGCGCTTTTTTATTAGCTGCGGAACCGAGGATCAGCTGTATCCGGCAAGTGAATATGCGGTGGATAAGCTGCAAAAGCGCAAACTAGCCGTAACGTTTGAATCGGGAACTGGGGATCATGATTGGAATTTCTGGGATCAATGGATCCAACGAGTCCTGCAATGGCTTTTTAGTGAATAAAAAAACCATCAGTCGATCGACACCTTAACGTGCCGAGGACTGATGGTTTTTTCGTTCGATACAAAATAAGATCGGCGGTTGGTTGCGCTGATTGATAAATTGATAGGAAAGGACATTGAACTTCTCTTGCGGCAGCTGCTGACAAAAGGAGTGTACTTCTTTCAGCTCTGCTTCGCCGCCAGCGTGTCCATAATAGCAGACGAGGATGATTCTACCTTTCGGGGCTAAACGTGTCAGTAAAGCTTCTAAAGCCGTTTTCGTTGTATCAGGCAGCGTGATGATCGCTTTGTCCCCTTGCGGCAAGTAGCCTAAATTGAAAATGGCGGCGTGAACCGGACCACTCACAACCTCTGCCAACGTCTCATGGCCTTGATGGATCAGCTGGACTTGTGCCAACAGCTCTTTTTCAGCCAAACGCTTTTTGGTAGCTTGCAGGGCTTGTTCTTGAATATCAAAAGCAAACACCTGACCAGTCGGGCCAACTAAGGAAGCCAATAATTCCGTGTCGAAGCCGTTGCCCATCGTGGCATCAACAGCGGTTTGTCCCGGCTGCAGAACTTCTTTTAAAAGGGTGTGGCTATAGCGCATGGCGGTCGGCAGCATTGACAGGCTCCTTTCGCACGTTGAATTTTCCTTGATAGGAGTTGCGGCGCAGCATTTCTTGATCGATCTCATTCAAGACTTCCCATTTTTTCAAACTCCACATTGGACCTACCAGAGAATCCCATGGTGCATCGCCTGTCAGGCGATGAATGATGATCTCTGGGGGGATCATTTCTAACTGATCGCAGATCAATGACACATAGGTATCGCGCCGCATCAATTGCAAACGTCCTTCATGATAATCCCGCAGCATCCGAGTATTGCGCATCAAATGCAGCAGGTGCAGTTTGATGCCTTGGATATCAGAATCTTGAATGGTGCGGCGGACATTTTCTTGCATCATCTCGATCGTCTCGCCTGGCAGGCCATTGATCAAATGGGTACAGACACGAATATTGTGTTTGCGCAGGCTGGCGACGCCGTCTAAGTAAGTTTGATAATCATGGGCGCGGTTGATGGCATTGCTCGTGGTTTCAAACGTCGTTTGCAGTCCTAATTCGACCCATAAATAAAAGCGTTGATTGAGCTCTGCTAGATAGTCAACGACATCTTCTGGTAAGCAGTCTGGTCGGGTCCCAACGGAGATCCCGACAACACCAGGTAGTGTCAGCACTTGCTCGAAGCGTTCGCGGATCACTGCCACCGGTGCGTGGGTGTTCGTAAAGTTTTGAAAATAGACAATGTATTTGTCCACTTGCGGCCACTTTTTGTGCATCATGGCGATCTCTTTTTCAAACTGCTCTGGCAGTGGGGCTTCAGGAGCTACGATCATATCGCCAGAACCGGACACACTGCAAAATGTACAGCCGCCTTTGGCAACGGTGCCGTCACGATTGGGGCAGTCGAAGCCCGCATCGATGGGGACTTTAAAGATTTTTTCGCCAAATTCTTGCCGCAAAGCAAAGTTCCACGAATGGTATCGTTTGTTTTTATCTTCTGCATAAGGAAATGGATTCATTTTTTTACCTTCTTTTATAATTGTTTACGCGTGAAGCGCCAGACAAAGCGTTTTTGCAAGTAGTACGGATAGGTCAACAGCAGCCAAGACAGGCCAACACAAAAACCGCCTAACACATCACTGGGAAAATGCACACCAACATAAATACGGCTGATGCCGATGCAGCCAATCAAAAGGCCCAGCAAAAGGCGGATGCCCCATTGCCAAAAAGGCTGCTTGAAGAAAACTGGGACCAAGAAGAGCAAGGTTCCATAAAAAATCATACTGCCCGTCGAGTGTCCACTGGGGAAACTGAAACTTGATTCCGTGACTAAGTGTTCAAGAGTTGGGCGCTCCCGTAAAAAGACCAGTTTGATCAATGGATTAAAGAGCCCAGCAATCCCGATGGTACCAATACTGAGCCATATAGCTTCAGCATAATACTTGTTGATCACTAAGACAGCTAAAACAGCGAGAAAGAGCAAGATGATCGTGGTAGGATTCGCAAATTTTGTGACCCATAGAAAAAACGGTGTCCAAAACGGGTAGCCGCTGCGGATGATGCGAGTCAAGGTTTCGTCAAAGGAGACCAACCAAGTAGGGTAAAATTTCACGACATAGCCGAGAAAAACGAACAGCAGTAAAAAGCAACTGCCCGCAAATTGAAAATAAAGTTTTTTATGCATGGATAAGCCTCGTTTCTAGAGAATTTCTGTCAATTATTGTCATTAAGTCAAAGAGACATCTAGAAGGTATTATAGCATTTATCACAAGTCGGAAAAAGCGCGGAACGAGCAAGGTGTTACTCGTCTGAGCAAGCGATACGTTTATCGGGAGCAGGCCAATTGCTTCATTGCAATAAATGTTCGTTTGATTACAAAGAGTTTACAGTTTCTGAAATCGGCTCAAATACCTTTTATAAATTCTTAAGAAATTGTATACTAAACCTACGTTCACTATAAGGAAAAAACGGAGGAATAACGGACATGAACACGAGTCAATCAAGAAAAGTACATCGTCAAGCAGACCAATCGGGCGATAAGTATCGAGTGATCAAAAAAAGTGCAGTTGTTTTAGGAACAACACTGACTGCTTGCTCTGTTGTAGCTCCATTGGTGTCATCGGTTCAAGCAGAAGCCGTAGAGACCTCGATCGCCCAAGTTTCTACTAGCAATTTTGCCGCGCCGAATACTTCCGCGTTTATTGCTGAAATCGCTACGTACGCCCAACCTGTGGCAAACGCCAACGATCTATATGCTTCTGTGATGATCGCGCAAGCCATTTTAGAAAGTGGTTGGGGCCGAAGCAGCTTATCAAAAGCACCGAATTACAATCTATTCGGAATCAAAGGCAGCTATAACGGTCAAACCGTTTATATGAGTACCTTAGAATATTTGAACAACCAATGGTTGACTATGAATGAACCCTTTAAGCGTTACCCATCTTACACGCAATCATTTGAAGATAACGCACGTACTTTACGCTCAACTTCTTTACAAAGCGGTGTCGCGTATTATTCTGGCGCTTGGAAAAGCAATACGACTTCATATCTTGATGCAACCGCATGGCTAGCAGGCCGTTATGCGACTGCACCAAACTATGCCTCTTCACTGAATGCCGTGATCCAGCAATTTGGGTTAACGAAATATGACACGCCAGCTTCTGGCAATGCCGGTGGAGGCGCCACAGCCAGTGCTTCAACGAGTACGACGACCACGACATCAGCTGTCAGCACGAGCGGCAGTCAAACCTATACAGTCACTTCGGGCGATTCGGTCTGGTCGATCGCCAACAAACATGGCATCTCCATGGATCAGTTGCGCAGTTTGAACAATATCAAAAACGATTTTGTTTATCCAGGACAAACCTTGAAAGTCAACGGCAGCGCCCAAAGTACTTCGGCAACTTCAACGGTATCGATCGTCAATCGCAATGCTTCAGCAACTACATCAGGCAATACCTACACCGTAGTTTCTGGTGATTCCGTTTGGTCGATCGCCAATAAGCATGGCATTTCGATGGATCAATTTCGCAGTTTGAACAACATCAAAAATGATTTTGTCTATCCAGGGCAAAAAGTTGTCGTTAGCGGTGGTTCGTCTACGAATACCAGCAGTACTACGACCGTCAGCACGGCATCAACGGCTAGCCAAAGCAGTGGCGGCACCTACACGGTGGCAGCTGGCGATTCAGTCTGGTCGATCGCTAACAAGCATGGCATCTCGATGGATCAGTTCCGCAGCTTGAACAATATTAAAAATGACTATGTTTATCCAGGTCAAAAGGTGGTTGTCAGCGGTAGTTCTACCCGTACAAGTACAACGACGAGCACGACCGTCAGCAGCCAAACCAGCAGCAGTGCTGCAGGCAACACCTATACGGTGGCTTCTGGTGATTCAGTCTGGTCAGTTGCCAATAAACACGGGATTTCGATGGACCAATTCCGCAGCTGGAACAACATCAAAAATGATTTTATCTATCCAGGACAAAAGGTGGTCGTCAAGCAAGGCGGCACGGCAGCTACTACCAGCACTTCAGCGACAAATGGTACCTACAAGGTCGCATCGGGGGATTCTGTTTGGGGGATCGCAGATAAGTTCGGCATCACGACGGATCAATTTATCCAATGGAACAATATTCAAAATAACTTTATTTACCCAGGACAAACAGTTAGGGTAAAATAGATTGCTATTCCTAATGATTTTTGTTAGGATAAGTGCAAAGAAACTTTCACGTTTGAGAAGGAATAGTAGAAGTACGGTGGGACTTTTAGAGAGTGCATGGTTGGTGGAAATGCACAGCACACCTTTCGAACTCGTCTTCGAGTGATATCTGACTGAACCTGATTTGGCTAGGCAGATACGGCGATGGCCGTTAAAACATCGAGGTCTGCTTTTTTGAGGAGCAGATAAACTTAGGTGGTACCACGTTGATAACGTCCTATAAAAATCATAGCGATTTTTATAGGACTTTTTTTAAGTTTTGCTGGTTGATTTGACGAGCAAAACACCAATTTTTTAGGAGGAGTCCATCGTGAATTACAATCACAAAGAAATCGAAAAAAAATGGCAAAAATATTGGGCAAAGAAAAATGAATTCAACACCCATGATGAGCCGGACAAACCAAAATTTTATGCGCTAGATATGTTCCCATATCCATCTGGACAAGGATTACATGTCGGACATCCAGAAGGCTATACAGCTACGGATATCTTGAGCCGCTTCAAACGCAGCCAAGGGTACAATGTACTGCACCCAATGGGCTGGGATGCCTTTGGTCTGCCTGCCGAACAATATGCATTAGACACTGGAAATGATCCAGCGGAATTCACGAAGAAAAATATTGAGACCTTCCGCCGTCAAATCAATGCGCTAGGATTCAGCTATGACTGGAATCGTGAAATCAATACGACAGATCCCGAGTACTACAAGTGGACGCAATGGATCTTTACCAAGCTTTATGAAAAAGGGTTAGCTTATGAAGCCGAAGTTCCAGTAAACTGGGTACCAGAGCTTGGGACCGTGATCGCCAATGAAGAAGTCATTGACGGCAAAAGCGAACGGGGCGGCTACGATGTGATCCGCAAACCGATGCGCCAATGGATGCTGAAAATCACAGCGTATGCTGATCGTTTGTTGGACGATTTAGAAGAAGTTGATTGGCCAGAAAGCATCAAAGAAATGCAGCGCAATTGGATCGGACGTTCGGTCGGAGCCAACGTTACGTTTAAAGTGGCAGGGATGGAAAAAGACTTTACCGTCTTTACGACTCGCCCAGATACCTTGTTTGGTGCGACCTACGCCGTATTGGCGCCAGAACATGAGCTAGTGGCCCAAATCACTACACCAGAACAAAAAGCAGCCATTGATGCCTATGTAGAAGAAGCGTCGAAAAAATCTGATTTGAACCGAACAGATTTGGCCAAAGAAAAAACTGGTGTCTTCACAGGTGCCTATGCCATCAATCCCGTGAATGGTAAAGAGATCCCGATTTGGATCGCCGATTATGTTTTGGCTTCTTATGGAACAGGTGCGATCATGGCGGTTCCTGCCCATGACGAACGTGACCACGAATTTGCCAAAACATTTGGCTTAGAGATCATTCCTGTATTGGCAGGGGGCAACGTGGAAGAATCTGCCTATACCGAAGATGGACTGCATATCAATTCAGACTTTTTGGATGGGCTAGACAAAGAGACAGCCATCGAAAAAATGGTCGCATGGTTGGAAGAAAACCACGTTGGGAAAAAAGAAGTCAGCTATCGTCTTCGCGATTGGTTGTTCTCTCGCCAACGGTATTGGGGAGAGCCAATCCCAATCATCCATTGGGAAGATGGTACGACTACGACGCTTCCTGAAGATCAGCTGCCGTTGCGTTTGCCAAAAACCGACAATATCAAACCAAGCGGTACTGGTGAATCGCCATTAGCCAATGTCACAGATTGGGTCAATGTCACCGACCCTGAAACCGGGAAAAAAGGACGTCGTGAAACCAATACGATGCCGCAATGGGCTGGAAGCTCATGGTATTTCTTGCGCTTTATCGATCCTCATAATAAGTCTGTTTTGGCAGACTACGACAAATTGAAACGCTGGATGCCAGTCGATATTTATATCGGTGGCGCAGAGCACGCTGTCTTGCACTTGCTTTATGCTCGCTTCTGGCATAAATTCTTGTATGATATCGGTGTCGTGCCAACGAAAGAACCATTTGAAAAATTGTTCAACCAAGGGATGATCCTTGGGGAAAACAATGAAAAAATGTCAAAATCCCGCGGCAACGTCGTTAATCCAGATGATGTCATCAATCAATACGGTGCGGATACTTTGCGTCTATATGAAATGTTTATGGGACCATTGGATGCATCGATCGCTTGGAATGAGAATGGTCTTGAAGGCAGTCGTAAATTCTTGGATCGTGTGTGGCGCTTGATCGTCGATGAAAATGGCAAAATGCGTGACCGCATCACGACATTCAACGATGGCAAATTGTCGAAAGTTTACCATCAAACCGTTAAGAAAGTGACGGAAGATTTTGAGCAGCTGCACTTCAATACGGCGATTTCCCAATTGATGGTCTTTGTCAATGAAGCGTACAAAGCCGATGCTTTGCCTTACGAATATGTCGAAGGATTTGTGCAGCTATTGGCTCCGATCGCACCGCATATCGGGGAAGAGCTATGGTCGATCCTCGGGAATGACCATGGGATCTCTTATGTGCCATGGCCAACCTATGACGAAAGTGCCCTAGTGGAAGACGAGATCGAAGTCGTCTTTCAAGTCAACGGCAAAGTTCGCGCCAAAGCAATGGTGCCAGCGGATGCCGAAAAAGCAGTGCTTGAACAATTGGCGCAAGAAAACGAACTTGTCCAAGAACAGCTCCAAGGAAAAACGATCCGTAAAGTGATCGTCGTACCGAACAAATTGGTCAATATCGTTGCAAACTAAACGCTAAAAAATAGCTGCCTAGCAGATCGAGGGTCTGTTAGGCAGCTTTTTGGTGACGACAAAGAAAAAAAGTGTTACTGAGTGGTTCTCAGCAACACTTTTTTGTTATTTTTTGCGAATGATCCCATAGAACAAAGCGGCTGTTGCGACCAATGGAATCAAGATCACTAGTAGAAAGCCGTTTGGATACGTAGCGCGAGTGAAAATTTCTGATGAAGCATCACTTCCGCCAAATAGATGATTGGAAATCATGAACTGAGCCATCATAGCAACGATTGCGACAAAACCAATTGCAGCACCAGTACCGACGAAAATTTTTTTCTTTGCGTTGTTCATTACATTTGCCCCTTTTATAGTCTCTATGTATCATTATACAAAATTTGGATGCGTGTTCAATCTGATTTTGTCAAATAATTGATTCGTAATACACTTGAAATGTTTCTGACATATTTAAGCACCAGAAGAGTAAAAATTCCCCTGAAGACCGATCATATTATTCGCTGATCCTCACGGACTCTCGTATAATAAAGTAAGAGAAAAGAAAGAGGGGACTTACATGGAGTATCAATCATTTGAAGGCCAGTCGGCTTTTTTTGAAGATTATGCACGGATTGCCAAACCTGGCTATGAGGAAGAGGCAGTCACTGCCGATGTCTTGGAACAGTTGAATCAACAATTAACAGAAGAAGAGCTGTTTTACCGTTTAGCAGCCGAAGATGCCAAAGAAGGGCAAGTCTTTTTGTTTCCTTTCAGCAAACGAATGTTTACCGAAGACCTTGACGCCGCCATTTCAACAGAATTCCGTTATGATGGCGCACCCTATGTCTATGAGACTTACGAAGACGAACAACCTTAGTCACGCAGAAAAAAAAACTTTCAGATGATCTGTTAAATCATCTGAAAGTTTTTTTGTTGAGGCAACTTGTTGCTATTGGTGTTTGGCTTGCTGCTGCGCTAAGGTCAAGTCACCGATGTAAGGGACTTTTTTTCCAGCGACTTTCAAGTATTGTTCGGCGCCTTTGCCCGCAATAATCACGATATCCTTACTGTCTGCATCAGCAATCGCTGATTTGACGGCTTGAGCCCGATCCATCTCATGAATGATGGCAACTTCAGGATTGGTGATCGCAGCTGCGATTTCTTTTGCGATTGCGGATGCTTCTTCAAAATCAGGATCATCGCTGGTCAGGTAGACTTTGTCCGCATATTCTCCTAGCGCTCGTCCCATATCTGCTCGGCGAGATTGGGCTTTGCCGCCAGCACTGCCAGTGACAAAAAGCAGGCGGCCTTCTGGGCGCAATTGGCGGGCAAGTTCACTTAATGATTGGAAGCTAAGGTAATTGTGGGCATAGTCAACGATCATGACTGCGCCATTTTCTTTTTCTAAAACGATCATTCGTCCAGGGATGATCACTGTCGGCAGGACTTTCTGAGCGTCTTCACGAGAGGCACCCGCTAAGCAGGCAGCTAAAATCGCCGCTGCGGCGTTCTCATGGTTGAAAGAACCTAAGATCCCCAGTTGATATTCACCAGAGACTTGCAAGACATCAGAAGCAGCTGACAGCGCAAAGCCTTTTAGATCTGCCCCTTCTTGGACGACATAATCGGCGTCTGAACGTCCGTAGGTGATATAAGGAACTTGATGGACTTCACAAGTTTCTCGCAGCAAGTGGTAGTGATCGCTTTGGCGATTTAAAATCATCTGTTTGCTGTTGCGGATCAGTTCCCGTTTGCAGTAAAGGTAATCATCATAAGTTGGATGTTCCACTGGTCCAATGTGATCAGGCGAAATATTCAAGAACGCGCCAATATCAAAGGTAATACCGGCGACCCGTTTGGTTTTATAGGCTTGGGAAGAAACCTCCATCACAAGATGGGTCATGCCGTTTGCGACAGCCTCGGCCATCATCTTATAAAGATCCAGTGTTTCGGGGGTCGTCAACACTGCTTCATTAAAGGTTTTTCCGTCGACTGAGTTTTCCTCAGATGAAAAGAATGCTACTTTTTGACCCGTCGATTCTGCTAAAATCGCCCGAGCAAAATAGGCGCAGCTGGTTTTGCCTTTTGTTCCCGTGATGCCGATGGTCACCAACTGTTCTTGAGGATGGCCATAAAACGCTTGAGCGATCACTGCCATCGTTTCTCGAATGTCGGTGACGATGATTCCATAAGTTGCAAAGTTGTCATAGGGCGTTTCTGAAATGTAGCACTGAATCCCTTGGTCAATGGCGGCAGCCAGGTAGCTTTCTTTAAAAGAAGCCCCTTTACAGAAAAAAAGCGTCGCCGCATCGGCTGTTCGCGAGTCGTAGCTTAATGAGGTAAAGGCAAGATCAGTCATTTCTTGCGGCACGGTATAAACCCAATCAGTGGGGGTGATGATTTCTTTCAATAGGTTTTCCTGCAATAAGAGCTTGCGGATCTGTGGCACGGTAATGAGTTCCTTTTGCATCGTTGTTCTCCTTCATTCCTCTAAAGATTTCTCTTATTATAGCATAACTCCTAAAAACCGCCGTTTGGGAGGGAAAAGTTTTCTTTTTTTTCTCCTTATTTTGAAGAAACTTTAAGATGTTGCAAAAATAGATTGCGACCAACCCTTTTTCGAATTAAAATGGAAGGGATATGTTTGTAGAAAGTTGGAGATAATGGCGATGGATAAACACATGCGTTCAGTGTCAAAAGAATTAACTACACAAGAAAAAATGGCTCAAGGATCTGCTTGGATGACGATGGGAAATATCGGCTCACGTTTGCTTGGCGCCATTTACATTTTACCCTGGTATTATTGGATGGGCGCAAATGCGGATAAAGCAAATGCGTTGTTTGGAATGGGCTATAATGTTTACGCCTTATTTTTAATGATCTCCACTGCGGGGATCCCTTCAGCAATTGCCAAACAGATTTCTTTTTACAATTCTCGCCAAGAATACCGCACGAGCCAGAAGCTCTTTTTAAGAGCGTTTCAATTGATGGCAGGTTTTGGCGTGGTGACCGCTGGAATCATGTATTTGGCAGCCCCATGGTTGGCAACGGCTTCAGGCGGAGGCGCAGAATTGATTCCTGCGATGCGCTCATTGAGTATTGCTTTATTGGTTTTTCCTTGTATGAGTGTCATGCGAGGGTATTTCCAAGGAAACCAAGACATGAAACCTTTTGCGATCTCGCAAGTCGTTGAACAAATCGCTCGTGTCTGTTATATGCTTTTGGCGACCTTCATCATTATGCGGGTCATCGAAGGCGAATACACGGCAGCCGTGACGCAATCGACCTTTGCCGCCTTTATCGGTGTCTTAGCCAGCATTTTGGTATTAGGCTATTACTTCCAAAAGCAGCGGGTGCGGATGGATGTTTTAGTCGATATGAGCAAAGAAGAAACGGTGCTGCAAACCAAAGAATTGGTTTTAGCGACCATCAAAGAAGCGATCCCTTTTATTATCGTAGGCTCAGGGATCACGATTTTAAAATTGGTGGATCAGTACACCTTTGTTCGAATGATGAGCAGTTTTACCGAATTTTCAAATGATCAGCTCTTAGAACTAATGGCGATTTTCGGCAGCAACCCTGATAAGCTGACGATGGTGGTTATCGGATTAGCTACTTCCATGGCTTCAACGGGACTGCCTTTGATCAGTGAAGCAGTCGCCAAAAAAGACAAAAAGAACTTAGCCAAATTGATCAGCAACAACTTGCAATTGTATTCCTTTGTAATGTTTCCAGCGACTTTTGGGATGATCGTACTGTCTTATCCTCTATACACCTTGTTTTATCGTCCAGATGCGTTAGGGGCGAGCGTCTTAGTCGCTGCCTGTCTGTCTGGTCTGGTCTTGGGCTTGTTTATGCTTAGTTCGAGTATGCTGCAAGGGATGTACCACAACAAAGAAGCGGTTGTTTTCTTCTTTGTAGGATTACTGGTGAAAGTGATCTTGCAGTATCCAGCGATTCGTTTGTTCCAAGTCTACGGTCCATTGGTTTCTACCACGATTGCCTTAGGGATCGTCTGCTGGTTAAATATTCGCAAAATGATTCGCAAAGGCCATTTCAATGTAAACTTAACGTTGCGACGGACATTATTGATTGGGGCGATGACGATCATTATGGTGATCGCAGCGTTGATCGCTCGCCAACTCTTTGGGCTTGTCTTGAGCTCTGAAAGAAAAGTCCAAGCCTTTATCTTGAGCTTGCTAGTAGCAGGAGTCGGCGGCAGTGTATACATCTACATTGCGCTGAAATTGCGTTTAGCTGAAAAATTACTCGGCTCATCAATGGTTCGTTTACGCCAGAAATTACACATCAAATAAAACTAGAAGCAGCCGCTGAGCCTCCTTTGCGAGACCTTGGCGGCTGTTTTATATGAAAGGAAGAAACCGATGCGTTTAGACAAGTTTTTAGCGGATATGGGTTATGGCTCCCGCAAAGAAGTGAAACAGTTGATCAAAAAAGGTCTCGTGACCGTCAATGGACAAGTCATCAAGAGTGACAAAGCGCAAGTACTAGAAACACAAGATACCGTTTGTTTTGAGGGGGAACCCATCGTCTATCAAAGCCAGTTTTATTATTTGCTGAATAAACCCGCCGGCGTGATTTCGGCAACTGTCGATTCCTATGAAGAGACGGTCTTAGATTTGTTTTCTGAAGAAGCGTTTCGCGAAGATTTGTTTCCAGTAGGACGGTTGGATAAAGACACCGAAGGCTTTTTGCTGATTACGAACGATGGCGGATTGGCGCATCAATTATTGTCGCCTAAGAAGCATGTGGAAAAAGAATATTATGCCCAAGTCGAGGGAATCATGACAGCGGAGGATCAAAAAACCTTTGCCAAAGGCATCAAATTAGACGGCGAGTGGACCTTGCCGGCTGAACTGCAGATCCTCAACGTCGATGAAGAAGAAACGCGCAGCGAAATCAAACTGATCCTCCATGAAGGCAAGTTTCATCAAGTCAAACGGATGGTCCATGCAGTAGGAAAAGAAGTCGTTTATTTGAAACGGATTCGCATGGGAGGCCTGTCCCTGCCAGATGATTTGGCATTAGGCGAGTATCGGGAATTAACGTCTGAGGAATTGGCGAAGCTGCAAGAGCGAGGATAAGGCGGTTGGCGAGCTAAAGAAATTCTTATGAAAGTTGTTATTTGGCTGCAATATTTGTAAAAAAAGCCCGTTTTATAGGTAATTTACATGAAAATTTGCAACAATAGACTTTAAACTGTTGGAAAAACCCTCTTTTTTTTCATGAATAAGCATGTTAAAGTAGCCAAGCTACTAAAAAAAAGAAGGAGTTGCCTCATTGAAGAAAAAGATTTTTTTATTGCTCGCCCTTACGTTGCCGCTTTTCCAGCCAGCTGTCAGTTATGCTGCTGAAACGAAGAGCACTGAGGAACTGACGGTTTTGACTGCAGAACTTGCCACGTATGAAGAGGAAGTCACCACTAGCCAACAGAAAGTCACAGCGCTGGAAAGTCAATTAGCGGATTATCAGGAAGAATTAACCCAATTAGCACAAGAAAGCCAGGAAGTTCAAACGCAGATCGCTGCTCTGAATGACCAAAAAGCCCAGCATCAAGAAAGCCAAGCGCCAAGCAGCCTGGTAGTCGACGGACCACAAGCCACGATCCAACAACTACGCAAGTTTAGTGAACAACAAGCGGCTTTACGGGAAGTGAACCAACAATTGGCGGAAAAAGAAGCCGAACAACAACGAATCACTTCGTACCAAACCTTGACGCAAGCCCAATTAGTACATAGCGAAGAACAATTAGCAACAGCCAAAAAAGAATTGCAGTCCCAACAAGAGCAGCTGCAGCAGACGCAAGCCCAAGTGCAAGACCTACAAGAAAAAGTGGAGCAAGAAGCAAAAGCAGCTGAAGAAGCGAAACAAAAAGCCAAAGAAGCAGCGGAGAAAGCGGCAGCCAGTGAATTTTCACTGCCAATCACTGGCTCCGTGTCGATCTCCAGCGGTTTTGGTACTCGAGCAGACCCGACTGGTTTTTCAGGGACGCAGCATGACGGGATCGACTTCACAGGTCAAGCGGGGGAGAAGATCGTCGCCGCTCGTGATGGACAGGTAGAAGATGCTGGTTATGGTCCAAGCACGGGGAATTACGTGATTTTGGCTCATGATAACGGCTTTTACTCGTATTATTTTCACTTAACAACTATCAGTGTCTCGAAGGGGGCAACCGTTGCAGTCGGCGAGCAAGTCGGTACGATGGGGACGACTGGAAACTCGACTGGCGTCCATTTGCACTTTGGATTGAGTAAGACGTTGTGGTCAGATTTCGTTGATCCAGCAGCTTACTTACCGCTATAAGCCGAAGCACCGAGTAGAAACATTGAAAAAAACATCTGAAACCAAAAAGCATGACTGACAAGAGGGGTTCCTCAAGTCGTCATGCTTTTTTTGTTTACCACAAGCCCGGTTGAGCGATGATCACTAACTGTTCTTTGGTAAAGGGATGCTCCAGATGCAATTCATAGCCATGCAGCAGCAAACGCGGCGCTGGTTTGTTTTGGTAAAGCGTGTCACCGACGACTGGATGACAGATACTGGCAAGGTGGACGCGAATTTGGTGGGTCCTCCCCGTATCTAACACACAATACACATCGGTCGTCTTTTGTTGGGTGTGGGCGATGGTTACATGGGTGACGGCTGACTGACCGTTGCGGGGGTCAATGATTCGCTTGCGACGATCGTGACGGTCACGACCGATTTTTTTGGCGATCGTTTGATCTTGCGTAAGTTTACCCCAAACTGTGGCTTGATAGCGGCGGAAAATCTGTTTGTTTTCCAACATTCGACCCAAGATCGGCAACACCAAAGGATTTTTTGCGAATAAAACGATACCGCTGGTTTCTTTGTCTAGACGATGGACCACATAAGGCTGCTGCTGTTTCGGCGCAAGGTAAGCAGCTGCATCATTCAATAGGGTATCTGCTTCTAATGGCTGATTGGGGTGCGTCTTGACCCCCGCAGGCTTGTTCAGCACCAATAAGTGCTCATCTTCAAAAAGTACGTCGACTTTGTCTGCTTGGCCTAACTGGATCGGCTGATAGCTGTAATCACTGTCTTCAATGATCAAAGTGATTTGATCGCCGCCACGAACTTCTTGATGAAACATCGCGGGCTGCTGATTGACGGTAACATTTTTCCGTGTGCGCAGAAAATGGCGCACTTTTCGTGGGACGAGCCACTCTTGTTCCAACAACTCGCGAAGCGGCATGGGCGGGTGATTTTCGGGTAAAGTCATGGTGTATTCCATAAAAACGTCCTTTCTTTGCTGTTCGCTATCGACTATTATAGCATCTTTAAGCTTTTCTTATAAAAAAAACAATAAAAAACAGAGCATTCAATGCTAGAATAATAAAGCATTCTTTTCGAATGAAATTACGTCTAGAGCCGTATAACAAAGAAAGTCATTTATGCTACACTTAACCAAAGGAGCGTGAAGTAATGGATTGGAAACACATCCTTCACAAAATAAAGACCGGTTGGCTGACCTTTTGGCGCTGGTTAAAACCGTATTTGCAGCAATTTCATCAATGGCGCAAGCGGGTTTGGAAAAAATACCACGTAAATAAAATTTTTATTTTACTTAGTTTAGTTGCTATCTTAATCATGAGCGGGTATTTATTTTATATTGCCAAAAATACGAAAGTCAGTGAATTAGAGTCAGGTCTGAAAGAATCGACGGTGATTTTTGATGCCAATGGTGATGAAGCAGGGCAGTTGTACTCGCAAAAAGGCACGTACGTTTCTCTTGATGCCATCTCCAGTGATGTGGTCAACGCCTTGATCTCAACCGAAGACCGCAACTTCTATAATCACCACGGGTTTGATATCAAGGGGATCGCTCGGGCAGCCCTGCGCATGCTGGTCAACCGCAGTGCCGAAGGCGGTGGGGGAAGTACCATCACCCAGCAGCTTGCCAAAAATGCCTATCTGTCCTTGGATCAAACCTTTAGTCGAAAAGCCAAGGAGCTTTTCTTAGCGATCGAGATCGAGAAGAAATATTCCAAAGATGAGATTTTGGAAATGTATTTGAACAGTTCCTATTTCGGTAACGGGGTTTGGGGCATTCAAGATGCCTCGCTAAAATATTTCGGTGTCAATGCTTCTGAACTAAGCGTGGGAGAAGCTGCGACGTTGGTGGGGATGCTCAAAGGTCCTTCGATCTATAACCCGATCGACAATCTGGAAAACGCCACGAACCGTCGCGATACCGTCTTGAGTTTGATGGTGGATAACGGCAAGTTGGACCAGTCCGTTGCTGACCAAGAATCACAAGTTGCCTTAGCCAATTTACTGTATGATGGATTTGGCAATTCAGAATCTGGCTATAAGTATCCTTATTATTTCGATGCGGTCATCGATGAAGCTGAATCCTATGGGTTGGACGCCGATGATGTCATGAATCGCGGCTACAAGATCTATACAGCACTGGATCAAAACTACCAAGCGCAAATGGAAGCTGCCTATAAAAACGATGCCTTGTTCCCTGAAAATGCCGCTGATGGCACGATGGTGCAATCAGGCTCTGTCGCACTTGATCCGAATACCGGTGGGGTGCAAGCGGTGGTGGGTCGTCGTGGCGAGCACGTCTTTAGAGGCTTTAATTTTGCCACGCAAATGAAACGTTCACCAGGCTCCACGATCAAACCGATCAGCGTCTTCGCCCCTGCCCTAGAAGCTGGGTTTGAACCCGATAGTATCCTGAAAGACGAGCCCCTCGATTTTTATGATGCTCAAAACTTTGATGGGACCTATGCTGGCGAAGCAGTCATGTATCAAGCCCTCGCCCAAAGCCTGAATCTGCCAGCAGTTTGGCTGTTGCATGAGATCGGCTTAGATCGTGGGTACAGCAAAGCACAAGAGTTTGGACTTTCCTTGACCGAATCCGACAAATATTATGGCTTAGCATTAGGTGGTTTGGAAAAAGGGGAATCTCCAATGACGATGGCAGCAGCGTATGGCGTTTTCGCAAATGGCGGGTATTACTACAAACCGCATTTGATCACCAAAATCGTTGATTCTACTGGTGCCGTGATCGTTGACAATACGTCTGTGCAAGGCAAACGGGTGATTTCTAAAGAGACCGCTGATAAAATGACGAGCATGATGCTGGGCACCTTCTCTAACGGGACGGGTGTTAGTGCCAGTCCGTACGGCTTTACGATCGCCGGTAAGACGGGTACGACAGAGACCAACTTTGATGCTTCTAAGGTCAATGACCAATGGATCGTCGGCTATACTCCTGATATGGTTCTTTCAACTTGGTTAGGATTTGAGCATGTGAGTGAAGATCATTACTTAACAGGAACCAGTGGGCAAGTCGTTGGGAAAATATTCAAAGCAGAGGCCGAAAGCTTACTGCCTTATAGTCAAGGCACCCAATTCCAAGTTGCAGACGCTTATTGGACAGGCGGAAAACTGATGGCGGCCGATGAAGTACCAGATCCTGAGAGCAGTACGTCACAAAATGGCAATGATTGGCAGAAAACCATCGATGACTTTGCCGAAAGCGCCAAAGAAGGCATGAAGGAATTCGGCAGCAAGATCAAAGAAGGAACGAAAGAACTGTTTGGCGGCTTATGGAATTCCATCAGCGGAAATTAAAGGAATTAGGCAACTGCTAGTCTAGAACCTGAGAAGAATGGTATACTAGAAAAAAAGAGGAGGCGTCAAAATGGCAAATATTTATGATACAGCAAACCAATTAGAACGTGAATTACGCGAGTCAGAACAGTTTCAAGATTTGAAAGGTTCTTTCGACCGCTTGAAAGCAAATGAAGAAGCGTATGCGTTATTCAAAGAGTTTCAAGAGTTGCAACAAAGCCTGCAACAAAAAATGATGGCTGGCGAAGAAATGACAGAAGAAGAAGCGCAAAAAGCCCAAGAATTATCGCAAAAAATTCAACAAGACGGCATTGTTTCTGACTTGATGCAAAAAGAGCAAGCCTTCAGCTTAGTAGCCAATGACTTGAACCGCATCATCATGGGTCCTGTAAGAGATCTATACGAAGCGTAATCGCCAACAAACAAAGACCAAAGAAGCAAGTGAATCTTCAGAGCAATCGGCTGCAACTGCAAGAGCCTTTTCCAAAGAAGTTTCAAAATCGCTTCTTTGGTTTTTTTTATGAAAAAGGCGAACAAATTTTCGTATTTTGCTGACGAAATGCCTGAGAAATGTTATGATAGAAGCATTAAGGAGGGAGAAAGAAATGCGATTTTTACATAGTGCAGACCTGCATATCGACCGGTCATTTGAAGGGGTTCATTTGTTATCTGAAAAAGTGAAGACCCAACTCCCTGCCATCAATCAAAAAATCATCCGTAATTTGGTGGATGTTGCCTTAGAAAAAGCGGTCGATTTTGTTTTGCTGGCTGGGGATACATTCCATCAAGCACGGCCGAGTCTAAAAGTGCAGCATGACTTTTTTGCCCAACTGCAACGACTAGGGGAAGCACAGATCCCTGTCTATATGATTTTCGGCAACCATGATTATTATGATCCGCAACGGTATTGGTTTGCTTTTCCAGAAAACGTCATTCTCTTTTCATCAGAAGAAGTTCAAACGGTTCAAGGAACAACGAAAAACGGTGAAACCTATGCAATCAGTGGATTTAGCTACCAACATCCTTGGATCACTGAAAATAAAGTAACAGAATTTCCTGCAAGAGCAGCGGTGGATTACCATATTGGGCTTTACCACGGGGACCAAGCTGGTGAACGGTATGCCCCCTTTTCAATCAGTGAAATGAAGCAAAAAGGCTATGATTATTGGGGCTTGGGGCACATCCATGTACCTAAGACGCTCTCAGAGCAGCCACCGATTCTCTATCCCGGCACACCTCAAGGAAAGACCAAGAAAGAACAGGCGACTGGGGTGATTTTGGCAGACTTATCACCGCAGGGACCAACGATCGAGCGCTTGGAGATCGCAGAGATCGCTTGGCAAAAGCAAGTGGTCTCCTTAGCGGATGTGACTGCCTCGAATGCCGTATTGCCAGCGATCATTGAGCGCTTAAAAAGCCCTCGTTCGCGCTTGCTGCATCTGGTGTTGACCGATGTGCAGCAGCTGCCGCCAGATTGGTTTCCAGCTGCGGAAAAAAATGAATGGCTGACCTACCTCAATGAACGGTTGGCACAAACAGAGCCGCTGCAAGTGATCTATGCCCTTGAAGTCGAGCAAGCCAATGAAGACAAGATCGCATTGGCGGTATCAGAAGATTATATGCTGCAGTTTTTAGCGATGTATGAGTCACCAGAGATGTTTGCGGACCGACTGTCGGATCTATTGCAGCATCCGCTGATCCAGCGGGGGATCACCCATGAATCATTTCAAGAAGAAGTCTTGCAGCAAGCCAAGCAATTGTTGAAAGACGACTTTCAATGGGAGGAGCAGTCATGAGAATTTTAAAAGCAGAGATTACCGGTTTTGGGAAATACCATGAACAAAGCTTTGCCTTTCATCCGCAAAATCAGCTGCTCTTTGGGCACAACGAGATCGGAAAATCGACGTTGTATCAATTTATTGCCGCCATTTTGTTTGGCTTTCCGAAAAAGACAGCCAAGAAAAAAGACTATACCCCCAAAAACGGTGCTGCTTACGGTGGCAAGTTATGGTTGGCGCTGGAACCCTTCGGCGAAGTGATCGTGGAACGCTATCGGCAAGTGGACCGTGGTCGTGCCAAAGTCCATGTCGCTGGCCAGACGGTCGATGAGCAATGGCTGGCACAACACCTGCAGCCCCTCAATCGAGCATTGTTCTTCGATGTCTTTACTTTTCAGCAAGAGCAATTGACCCAGATCGATAAGCTAGAAGAAAATGAGCTGCACCAAGCGTTGATTTCTCTAGGGATCAGCGGCAGTCAAAAAATGCTGCAGCAAGTGGCGCAATATGAAACCATCAATCAGCAGCAATACAAGCCACGAGGGCAAAAGCTGCCTTTGAATCAAGCGTTAAAACAATTAGAAAAACTGCAAAAAACGATTGCGGAAAAAGAAAGCGAAGAAAGCCGCATCCAACAGCAGTATCAGCAGATCGCCCAGCTGCAAGAACAGATCCAAGACTTGCGGCACCAGTATCAAGCATTGAATGACGCTTATCAGGAAAATCAGCAACAGCTGAGTCACTGGGGCCTTTATGAAGAGTGGCAGCAAATGGCACCAGCAGATACGCTAGCCGATCCTCAGCAAGTCCAAGCCATCAAACAGTTTTATCAGCAGTATCAGCAGCTGACGGAAGAAATTCGCAAAAAAGAAGCCGAATTAGATCAGTTGGAGCAAGGAAAAGAATCAGACAAGTATTTCTTTTACCTTGATCACGAGCATCAGATCAATCACTTGCTGCAGCAGCAAGTGACGATGGCGCGTTTGGCAGATCGTGAAGCAGCAGCCAATCAACAAGAAACTGTCGCCATCACAGAGTTGAATCGCTTGATTGAAAAGCGCCAGTGGAGCAGAGAATCGCCGCCGCTAGTAACGGCTTCGATCCATGAACAAACCACACGTTTACTGCAAGAACGTGTGCAGTTAGAAGAGCTCGAAAAGCGCATGAGGCATTTAGAAGAAAAAGCGCAACCTTTGCAAGACACCGCGGCCCGCTTAGAACAGCAGCATCCTCAATTGATTGGCCGCAAGCCCGTTTCTCGCCCACTATGGCCGCTAGGGATCGTCGGTGGGCTAGTCGCAGTGATCGGTATCTTTTTGCCAAGTCCGTGGCGCTGGCTTGCATTAGGTGCGGGGATCGCAGCGATCACCGGCAGTATTTTGCCGCTGATGAAAGCAGCACCAAACAAGCAGCAAGGCATCAAGCAAGAATGGCAGACGGTCCTCATGCAGTTGGATCTACTGGGCGAAGAGTTGGCACAGCTGGAAAATGAACAGCAGCAAAAGCAACAGCAGATCAGCCGTGCCCACCAAGCGTTGACACCCTTTTTTGGTGATTTGCCGGTGGAAAACTGGCAGTCGTATCTATTGGCCTATGATGAAGATGTTGCTAGCTATCAAGCCTACTCGCAGCAGCGCAAGCAAGCCTATCAAGAACGGCAAGCGGTCACGGAAGAATTGGCCCCCTTTGAGGAGCAATTCCGCCCGTATGCGGAGTGGCTGCCGCTGCAAAACAAAACCTTGTTAGAAAAAGCGGCGATGTTGCAGAAGTTTCATGAAGAGATGCAAACGATCAAGCTTTCGCGGTTGCAACAACCTAGCACGTTACTGGCCCAACAATTGACCCGTACCCGCAACGAACGCGACCAGCTGTTTGCCCAAGCCAGTGCGCTCTTGCAGCAGCAAGGGTTAGATCACCCTGCAGAAATCAGCCTCTGGTTGAAGCAATGGGAAGCAGCGCAGCGCACGCAGCAGCGAGCAGAAGAATTGGCGGGGATGTTAACACCGATCTATCCCAAACCAGTCACACAAGCAGAATTGCTGCAGCAAAAAGACCAGATCAAGCAGCAGCAAACACAGCTTCAGGCACAAATGCAGCAGTTGACGGAGCACAAACAGCGCTTGGAATTAGAAGCAGCAGCCAGTCAAAAAAACGGCACCTTGAATCAGCTTTATCAAGAAGAAAGTGAGCTGAAGGCGGTCATTGAAGAACTCGCTGTGGCATGGGGCAGTCGTCAGTTGGCGGCTTCAATTTTGACGGATGTCACGACTGAATTGTCAGAACAGCAATTGCCGCAGCTATTGTCAGCCGCTTCGACTTATTTTGAACAGCTTTCAAACGGACGTTATCAAAAGATTCTTCTGGAAAATGGTCTGTTAGTAGCGGCAAATGCCAGCGAGACCTTTTCGATCATTGACTTGTCCACAGGAACGAAGGATCAGTTGATCATGGCGTTACGTTTCGGTTATCTAGCGCTGCAAAAAAATCACCCGTTGTGCCCGATCATTATTGATGATGGTTGGTTGCATTATGACAGTGTTCGTAAGGAACGCTTCGCAGCACTATTAAAAGAGTTTGGACAAAGTTATCAAGTAATTTGTTTGTCTTCTGACCAAGAAATGGTAAGCTATTATCAGAAGTACCAGCAGCCTATCCAGGATCTGAGTAAAGGAAGTGAAAGATTTGGCTGATCGGCCAAATAAGCCCATGAAAAAAATTCGTGAATTAACTGTTGATGAAACGTTTCAACTTTTCTTACTGATCAAAAATGCCGATGTACGGATCGCGAAAAACGGCAAAAAGTTTATTGCCTTCACGTTTCAGGATACATCTGGCACGATCGATGGAAAGTTTTGGGATGCATCAGATGAAGAAATCGCCCGTTTTGAACCCGGGAAAGTGGTACTACTAGATGGGAAACGAGAAGTTTACCAAGGCAATCCGCAAGTCAAAATCATGCATTTGCGTTTAGCGAAGCCGGAAGAACCCCACGAACCAAGCCAATACATGGAAAAAGCGCCCTTGCGAAAAGAAGAGATGGAAGAAGAAATCAGTCAAACCTTGTTTGAGATCACAAATCCTCACTGGAATCGCATCGTCCGTTTCTTGTTGAACAAGTATAAAAAGGAATTCTTTGATTTTCCAGCTGCGAAGCGCAATCACCATGCCTTCGCCAGTGGATTGGCGTATCATACGACAACTATGCTGCGCTTAGGAAAAGCGATCGTCAAAGAATACCCTGAATTAAATGCGTCACTGCTGTATGCGGGCATTATTTTACATGATTTAGGAAAAGTGATCGAGTTGACAGGTCCCATGACGACAGAATATACCTTAGCGGGGAATCTAGTAGGGCATTTGGTCTTAGTGGATGAAGAAATCACGCAAGCCTGTATTGCTTTGAAATTTGATGACAAACAAGAAGACATCGTTGTTTTGCGGCATATGGTCTTAGCCCACCATGGTTTATTAGAATATGGGTCACCTGTTCGGCCCCGCATAATGGAAGCGGAGATCCTCCATCAGATCGATAATTTGGATGCTTCCATGCAAATGATGCTGACCTCGATCCGCCTGACAGAACCTGGTCAATACACAGACCGAATTTTTGGCATGGACAATCGGAGTTTTTATGTACCGAAAGAAGTGTAGCAGTGATGTTGCAGCTTGATCGATCAAAGTGAATGATAGAAAGAATAAAAACCACGCTAGGCTTGCTTAGCGTGGCTTTTTTAGCTGCTGGAAAAGCAGTTGGATCGTAGATAGAAATCTAATCGGCACAAAAAAAGAAGCACCGCTATGACGGCACTTCTTTTTTTTGTTTATTCAGCAGAAGAATCTGTAGCACTTTCACTTGTTGCAGTAGAATCATCGGTTGCCTCAGTAGCAGAAGAATCTGCTGCAGAGCTGTCTGTTGCATCCGTTGCAGAAGAGTCAGCAGTTGAATCTTCTGTTTCGGCAGCTGTGATGTAATCAGAAAGCAAGTCTGCTAAGTCAGAGTCTTTCATTTTCACGTTGGCTGCTTGCAATTCTTGACCGATCGTTGCTGCCACAAAGGTTGAATCATTCAACAACGTGTTTTGAGCAATTTCCGTCAATTCATCTTTGTATTTATCCATATCGTTGCCTTTGTCTTGGTTTTTCACCATTTTCACGATATAGTATTCCGTCGTATAAGTCGACGTGTTGGTTGCAGAGATCACTTCAGAGATTTCACCATCTTTTAAATCAAAAGCGGCTGTTTTCACTTCGTTTGGCACAGCAGTTGACGTTGAATCAAATTTGATCGTTCCGCCATCTTCTTTTGTTGCCGCATCCGTTGATTTTTCTTTAGCGATTTCGCCAAAGTCAGCATCATCTTTTTTCGCTTCTTCTAAGACATCTTTGGCATCATCTTCACTTGCTACTTTGATGATTTGTGCTTCTACTTCTGGGTGGAAAGAATCCCAAGCAGTTTTCATTTCTTCATCAGTAATATCCATGTTGGCTTTTAACCCTTCTGTTAAAGAAAGCTGTTCTTTCAATTCTGCACGGTAAGATTTCACCGTATAACCAGAAGCAGTCAAGGTTGATTCAAAAGAATCACTACCGCCGTATTGTTCAGCCACGTTGTTGAATTGTTCGTCGATCATTTCTTCAGTCACGTCATCGCCGTATTTTTCATTAAAGACTTTTAAGACGATCATTTGACGCAACGCTTGTTGGTTTTCTGAACTTGTTTTTGCTTTGTCATAAAAATCTTGAACAGTGATTTTACCGCCCTTCATTGTTGCGATTTCCTCACTTGAGTTTCCACAAGCCGCTAATGCAAAAAGACTCATTGCACTGACTGCTACTAAAAGTAATTTTTTCTTCATTCGTTTAAGCACTCCTAATTCTAAAAAGATTCATAATAATCACTGCACCTACTATACCACTTCTAGAAATGGTTGGGAAGAAAACAGTGGATGTTTCAAACAAAATTCATAAAAACTACAAATTTTCGATTTGTTTGTTATCCTCTGCGCTTTGGGCTTGAATCGTCGTGATGTGTTGATTCAATTGCTCCATTTGGGTCTTGATCCGAGCAAGGCGCGGTTGGGCTTGGAATTTGAAGGCTTCCAAATCTTTCGTGAAAGACTCCGTAACAACAGGGATCGTTTCGTCGATCGTTTTGCGGGTCACCATTACGGCATCTTTTAGCTGTTTGACGCTGTCATTGAATTCTAAGGTCGCTTCTGTCGTGTCATCTAAATAGCGAATCAATTCTTCACGGGTTTCATTGCCGCTTTTCGGTGCAAAAAGCAAACCGCCTAAGCCGCCGGCGATGGACCCGAATAATAGTCCTTTAAGAAAATTGCCGATCATTTAGTCCACCTGCTTTCCAATTTTTTCGGCGATTGCCGCTAGTTCTTCCCCCGTGTAATTGTCTGCGTGATTGCCAAAATGGATCTTGAAATCATCGTCTTTGCTGTAACGAGGAATCAAATGGACATGGGAATGGAAGACCGATTGGTACGCCAATTCTTTATTGTTGTTGATGATATTTAAGCCTTCGATCTCAGGGAATGCTTTTTCGATCGCCCGAGCAATCTTAGGGATGCGGGCAAAAACCGCTGCTGCCAACGTTTCATCGTACTCAAAAATATCCGTCACATGGGTTTTGGGAATCACCAATGTATGACCAGGGGTGACTTGGGAAATATCTAAAAAGGCATAAACTTGCTCATCCTCGTAGACTTTGTAGCTAGGGATCTCACGATTGTTGATTTTACAAAAAATACAATTTTCCATTGTAAAAAAACCTCCTTGATCTATTACCTCTACTTTACCATATTTTGCTTTTTTTCGTCTGGTTTCCTCTTTGAAAAAGTCGGAACAAGGCAACTGTTCCTTCAACAAAGGCGGTTTTTTAAAGAAATGCGAAAAGCGAGCGAGAAACGCTTGCATTTAGATTCCAACAACCCTAGACTTAATATCAGAAATCAATTGGAAAGAAGGAACCTATGAAACCAATCATCAAAGAAACCTTACAGAAAAAAACAACGACTTCAGCGAAGCTCCGCTACTTGGCTTATGCCTATAAAGAATGGTTGATTGCGATCACGCTTTTTGTGGTGTTCGCAGGTTCGATCACCTATTCGCTAACGCGCCCAAAAGAAGAAGTAGTCAATGCCGCCATCGTCACTGAAACAGTGATGGACCCTACGGTCCAAAGTGAATTAGAGACAGCCGTTGAGACCTGGGCGATCGACCAAGGGTATCAAAAAGAAGAGTTGAGGATCAGTCTGGTTTCCTATGCTGAACCTGCTGCTGTTCAAGCCTTTACCACCCGTCTTGCCGCCGGTGCGATCCAAATGGTCATTTTTCCAGCGAGTGATGCACAACTGTGGCAAGAACGCTTTGGCAGCCAAGAATTGCCGCAAGAAACCATTACAGTGGGAGAAAACGAATTTATCTTACAAGTCACGAATAAAGAAAAATAAGCAACGGTTTTGCTAGCGGATTGAAAAAAAGAGCCTACGTTGACAGAAAGCCGTAATTAGGCGAATCGGAGGAAAAGAATGACTTTACAAGTAGCAAATGTGACAGGCGGTTATAACCAGCTGCCAGTCTTAAAAAATATTGATTTTACGATCGGCGATGGTGAGCTCGTTGGTCTGATTGGCTTGAATGGGGCGGGGAAGAGTACGACGATCAAAGAAATCATCGGGTTACTGCAACCTCACAGCGGGACGATCACGATCGACGGCTTGACCTTGAAGGAGAACCCAGAGCAATACCGCAAACAAATCGGGTATATTCCCGAAACCCCATCTTTATATGAAGAATTGACCTTAAGAGAGCACATTGAAGTGACAGCGATGGCCTATGATCTTCCGCAAGAAGAAGCCATGAAGCGAGCGGAGCGTTTGTTAAAAACCTTTCGCTTAGAAAACAAACTCGATTGGTTCCCAGCAAACTTCTCAAAAGGGATGAAACAAAAAGTCATGGTGCTGTGTGCCTTTTTGATTGAGCCAAGCGTCTACATCATTGATGAACCTTTTCTAGGATTAGATCCTTTAGCGATCAATGCGTTATTGGAACTGATGAATGAGATGAAACAAACCGGGGCATCAATTTTGATGTCCACCCACATTTTAGCAACCGCAGAGAAGTATTGTGACAAATTCATCCTACTGCATAACGGTGAGATCCGCGCACAAGGGACATTGGCGCAGCTAAGAAGCCAATTTCAAGCACCAGAAGCCTCCCTTGATGATCTGTACCTCGCACTGACAAAGGAGAGTCAAGCATGAAGCAGTTTTTCTCGCAACGCTTACAGCGGCATCAAAAACAGATGACACGCTATTTGCGCTATGTCTTCAATGATCATTTTGCTTTGATCAGCACCTTCTTAGTGGGAGGTCTGGGGCTGTATTATTCAGAATTGCTAAAAACATTGCCGCGGCCGTTTCCATTAGGCGGCATCATCGTGGTCGCTGTTTGGCTCTTCGTTTTACCGCTGGGACGCTTAGCGACACTGACGAAACCGGCAGATTTGATTTTTCTGTTAGCCAAAGAAGGGCAAATGAGAAGTTACCTCAGTCAAGCCCTGCGTTATTCCCTCTGGCTGCCCTTTGGGGTCTTATTTTTAGCCGTAGGAGCAACGATGCCTTTAGTCGTGGTCACAGCAAACAGTACATTTGCTTCCTTTCCCTTCTTTTTAGGAATGATGTGGCTGTTAAAACTGGGGGATCTTTCACTGCAGCGGATTCGGTTGTATCAAGAAACACATCAGCAAGTCAAACAGCAGCGAGGAATCTGGTTCGCCAGTGCGTTAGCTGCCACACTTGCCAGTATTTATGTAGCACCTTGGCTAGGGTTGGTGATCAGCATCCTCCAAGCAATCTGGTTCCTCTTTGGCGTGAAATCTAATCGTCAGCTCTTGGATTGGGACTATATGATCCAAGCTGAGCAATCACGCTTATTACGGATCTATCGGTTTATCAACTTGTTTACAGATGTTCCCCAAATCACGACGGAAGCCAAACGGCGCAAATACCTCGACTGGTTGCTGGCAAAGATCAAACCAGCCCAAAGCAATACGTATCTTTATCTTTACTTGCGCCGAGTGATTCGTGGTGGGCAATACGGCGGTCTTTATGTTCGTTTATCCTTGATTGGTGGCTTCGTCTTATTCTTTGTCGATGAGCTTTGGATCAGTCTGCTGATTGGCTGCTTGTTTCTTTATCTGATCGGTTTCCAACTGATCCCTTTGATCAATGAATTTCAATACATGGTTTTGACCCATTTGTATCCCGTGCCAGAAAAACAAAAAGCCGCAGCAATCAAAAAAATTATCGGGTCACTTTTGCTTGTGACGACTGTTTTTTTCGGCGTGATCTGTTGCTGGCGCTTGCCCGTTGTTTGGCAAGGGGGCATCGCTTTTGTGGGCTTCTTCCTCTTTGCGGGTCTTTTTTTAGGCATCTACTTGCCAGGGCGATTAAAGAAAATGCACGCCTGATCCTCAGGAAACCTCTCTTACAAAAAGCGAACGCATATGCGCTTGACGGCAACCCTTTAGGAAGCTAGAATAAGAGGTACTGCGAAATAAGGAGAGAAGCTAGGATGGATATTCGCTTGGATCAAGATTGGCGTATGCGGCCGATCAAAGGCGACACCGGGAAAGCCTATATCGGGCTCAAGGACAACGACAAAGTCTTTATCAAACGAAATACGACCCCGATGCTTGCGGCACTCTCTAAAGAGGGCATTGCACCCAAACTCGTCTGGACGAAACGGACGGGAAATGGGGATACGCTCTCCGCACAAGAATGGCTGGATGGACGGGTCTTAGATCCCGATGAGATCGGCCAAAGAAATGACGTCATTGATGTGTTGTATCACTTGCATCATTCAAAAACGCTGGCACAGATGCTAAGCAAAATCGGCGGACAAGTCAGATCGCCTGAACAAATGCTGATGGATTATCAAGATCAGCTGCCTTCTGCGGTGGCTCAAAACCGTTTTATTCATTTGGTCACCGAGTATTTAAAAGCCAATATTCCAGCTTTTGACGAGCAAAAAGCCGCGGTCGTCCATGGCGATGTCAATTATCGAAATTGGCTGGTTTGTCAAAACTATTTGTATTTAGTCGATTGGGATTCCGTGATGTTTGCAGATCCAGCAATCGATATCGGGACTATTTTAGGTCACTATGTGCCGCTATCCAGCTGGTCCCATTGGCTGGTGCGCTACGGTATCCATAGCAGCAGCGAAGTGATCGAAAAAATTTATTGGTATGCATTGTTGAGTATGCTGCAAGAGGTCAAAAAATATTATCTGCGGGGCGATTACAAAGCCATGAATGCAGAGATTTTACAATTAAAACGAATTTATAGTGAATGAAGAGAAGATGGAGCGAGGCAATTTGGTTCCATCTTGTTTTTTCGGAAAGGAAGAAACATGAGAGTAAGAAAACGTGCAGGTGCAAAAGAGCTGATTGAAGCTCATCCACAATACGTCGTTGCAGAGCCTACCGAATGGAAAGGGCGTTGGCATGAACGCTTTGGCAATGATCATCCGCTACACATCGAGATCGGCATGGGAAAAGGTCAATTTATTACGGAAATGGCGAAAGCTCATCCCGAAATCAATTATATTGGGGTAGAGATGCAGATCAGTGTCGTTTCGATCGCATTGGATAAAATGATCGAGCAGGAGATCCCAAACTTGCAGCTGCTGCATGTGGATGGTTCGGCTTTGACCAACTATTTTGAAGACAATGAAGTAGACCAGATCTATTTGAATTTTTCTGATCCATGGCCTAAGAAGAAGCATGAGAAGCGCCGTTTGACTTCTAAAGCCTTTTTAGCGGTGGACGAGCAAATTTTACGACCTAATGGCGAAATCCATTTCAAAACGGACAACCAAGGATTGTTTGAGTATTCCTTAGCGAGCTTTTCTCAATATGGCATGATCATCAAACAAGTTTGGTTGGACCTGCATAACAGTACCTTTGAGAACAATATCATGACGGAATATGAAGAAAAATTCTCAAGCCGCGGGCAGCGAATCTATCGGGTGGAAGCCCAATTTGTGGCAAAAGACCCGCAGGAATAAAGAAGTGACGAAAGACGAAGCAAATTTGCTTCGTCTTTTTTTTCTATTCTCAAAAGGCTTGCGTATTTCTTTTTAGGAGGGATAAGTCGTGGATATTCAAGCATTCTCAGATGAGTTGATTCATTATGGCAGACAAGAACGCATGCAGGATCTGGCCATTTTGCCGAGCGGTACACAGATGGAGGTGATTTTCAGTAAAAGCTATCTCAGAAAGACCTATCAAGTACTGACCAACGAAGAAGCCCAGCAGCTGATCACTCGCTTCAAATTTTTAGGAGGAATGGAGGTGGGAGAACGACGCAAAGCTCAGTTAGGAGCAGTCAGTTATCCGTTAGGCGATCAGCTGCAGCGGCTGCGCATCTCCACAGTCGGTGATTACCAAGGGCGTGAAAGTCTCGTGATGCGGTTTCTTTATCCTTTGACTCAGGAGCATCTGCGCTATTTTTTTGCAGAAGACGTCCAGCAGATCCAACAGGCAACCAAACAAAGAGGGCTGTATTTGTTTTCTGGCCCCACTGGCTCAGGGAAATCGACCCTCATGTATCAATTAGCTCGGGCAACCAAGGGGCAAATCATTACCATCGAAGATCCTGTGGAGATTGAGGAGCCGCGCTTTTTACAGCTGCAAACCAATTTGAAGATCGAACAAGACTATGATGAATTGATTCGCTTGTCCTTGCGGCATCGTCCAGACCTGCTTTTGATTGGCGAGATTCGTAACAAAGAAACGGCGCAAGCCGCTGTACGAGCCGCTCTGACAGGTCACCGAGTATTTGCCACGATCCATGCCCGAGGTGTAGCAGAAACCAAGACGCGGCTGCTGGAATTGCTCGGGACAGACGATCGTCTGGCACATGCGCTGCAAGGGATCATTTATCAGCGATTGTTGCCAAATGAAGCGAATGAACCTCATGGATTGCTGGCATATCACTTTTATGAGGGGCAAGTGGAAAAACAGTGGCAGCAGGTATTAAAACAAGTGAAAGAAAGTGGGTGGATCAGCGATGAAGTTTATGAAAAAGAAGCTCCAGCTACCACGCCGTGCAACTGAAGCCCTCTTAGTCACCTTCACGGTGTTATTGGAGAGTGGCTTTTCCCTACAAGAAAGCCTCCAAGTGCTGCTGCGCAGCCGCCAGTTTTCTGAACCTGTGATCGAACAGCTAATTGTCCATCTCGCCCAAGGGCAAAGCTTTGCAGCAGCGGTAGCGCCGTTGTCGTTATCGGCTACTGAAAAAAGTCAGCTTCATTTAGCAGAAAGGCATGGGGATCTCACGGCGACCTTGCGGCGGATGGTCGACTACCATAAATTGGTCAACAAGCAAAAACAGCTGCTGTACAAAGTAGCTGCCTATCCGCTTTTGTTACTGGTCTTTTTACTAGCTGCGCTTTTTGGGATGCACCGCTTTTTATTGCCCCAATTGCTAGCCTCTGGCATGATCGACGAAGGTCATTGGGGCATTCGCGCCATCACTTGGGCACCAGCAGTACTTATCCTCTTCTTGTTGTTAAGTGTGCTGCTTTTTGTGATCAGCCGCTGGGTGTTTGCCCGCCGCACTGCCTTGCAAAAAGCTGTGTTTTTCAGCCACCTGCCATTGTTCGGAGCATTGTACACGAGTTATCACACGAGTTTTTTCGCATTGGAATGGGGCAAGTTGTTTCAGCAAGGGTTAGATATCCAACAGATCATCGAGTGTATGGAGCACACCAATAAAGCTACCTTGATCCAAGAATTAGCACGAGAACTGCGAGTGACCTTGACACTTGGGGGCGAACTCCCAGAAAAACTTCGTCATTTCTCGTTTCTCACACCCGAATTTTCTTTGATCGTCTTTCAAGGAGAAGTACGAGGAAAGTTAGGAGAAGAGCTTTTTTTATACAGTCAATTATTGATGGAACGCTTGTTTCAACGAATCGAAAAAGCCATTCACTGGGTTCAGCCTCTGATTTTTTTGTTGGTTGCTTTAATGATCGTTGGGATCTATGCCGCTATGTTTTTACCAATCTATGGAAATATCCAAGGAGTGATCGAATGATAGAAAAGAAAGTAGTATCTCCTCGCAAGCGGGGGATTTGGCGTGTCAAAAAAGGCTTTACATTGGTTGAAATGCTAGTCGTTTTATTAGTGATCAGTATTTTGGTTTTGTTGTTTGTCCCAAATCTTGCCAATCAAAGAGGAATCATTGATGAGAAAGGAAATGCGGCGATCGTGAAAGTAGTGGAAACCCAGATCGAACTCTTTCGTCTAAATGAAGATCGGGTGCCTTCGAAAGAAGAATTGATTGCAGAAGGGTATGTATCTGAGGAACAATATGCGATTTATGAGCAGGGAAAGTGAGAACAATGGCACTAGGGGATTTTCTGGGTTTACCTTGATGGAAAGTCTCTTGGTACTCTTGGTCAGTAGTCTCTTTCTCTTTTTCCCCGTCGTGGCCATCGAGTACTATCAACGATCTGCGGAAGTTTTCGGCTTTTGTGCTCGCTTAGAAAAAGGACTCTATACCTTGCAGCAATCGGCCATCATCGATAACACACAAACCCGAGCAATCTATCAAGCAGAGCCAACACCAACTGTTTCATTTTACGGCGCTGCAACTGAGCCAGTCACCAAGATCGACGTTCCTCCTCAACTAGCGATGCAGGCGTTTCCCGATATTCTTTTTAGTAGTCAATCCGGCAACAACAGCAGTCTGCGAAGGATCATTTTCTATTGGCAGGAGAAAAAGCAAACCATCAGCTATAAGTTTTTATTTGGGAGTGGCCGTTATGAAAAAATCGTTGAATAGTGGGTTCATCTTAGCAGAAAGCCTGATTGGCTTTGGGGTGTTGGCAACTTGTGTGTTACTGTTTTTAGCAATGCAGACCGCTTCACTGACGCAAAGTGCGGCATTGCAAGAAAAAGCCCAAATGCTGCGGGTGCTGTATGAAGAAGTCCAGAACCACTCCTTTGATGCGTCAACCATTACCTACACGACGCAGCGTCAGGCAGTCTATCAAGTTCGCTTTTGGCAAGCAGCGCAGCATCAACAGGCACGCATCCAAAGCTGTGAACAGCTCTGGGAGATCGTGTATGAAGAGTAAAGGCTTTACTTTGTTGGAGTGTCTGTTGTCTTTATGGGTATTGGCGATCTGCTTATTGCTGATCAGCGGGATCGTCAAGCACCTCGCACCCGTCAATCAGCAGATCATGGCTCGCAAAGATCAAGAATGGCATGTGTTTTTGTTTCAGCTGGAACGGGAATTAAGTACCTGTACCTATCTATCGGTCAGTGAGACCACACTGTATTTGCGAAGTAGTCAAAACAATTCGGTCACCATCGATCGCATCAATCGCGTGCTGCGAAAGCGGGACAACAATGGGTATCAACCACTATTGACAGAAGTAACGGATGTGTCTTTTGAGAAAATTGGCGCAGCGATCCGCTTTACCGTTTCCTTTGAGAATGGAGAGCAGAAAATTGGACAATGGAAAATTCACACACAAGAGGCGGCATAAAGGCGGTATTTTACTCACAGCATTGTTGTTTGTGCAGCTGTTGAGCTTGATGTTATTGCTAGTGTTAGAAAACAGCCGCACAACAGCCCTTTTTTATACAAAAACCATTGAAACCTATGAAGCCCGCATCATGAGCGAACTGTTTCATGCGGAATTCTTGCAAAACGAATTGGCAGATCAAGGGTCACGACTTTATAATGTAGGAAAGTTGACCTATGAACGGCAAGGACAACTCTTACAGATCGAGTGCCATGTCAAAAGCCGCCGCTTTACATTTGCCTTTTTGTTACCCGAAGAAGAGCCTGAAATAGACACAGATGACCAAGAAGAATAGTACAGGAAAAGGATGGTTGTTTCGACCATCCTTTTTCATACAGAAATAGAAAAAGAATGTTTACAGCTTCACAAATTATTCTAAACGAAAGCGATTGATTATTTTGGATGAATCGGCTAAAATTAAACAGGTATATATGTTGTTATAGTTTTGAAAAGAGGTGCAAGATGTCCGCAGAAAAAATGGAAACGTCTTTTCATTTGACCGTTGAAGCGATCCAACTGCTTCAAAACGCATTGGAAACGTCTTTTTTTGATGCTTACGTAGAGACGATCGAAAATTTTGTTGATCAATACCAAGTTCGCGTGATCGATGGGGTACCAGATGAAGCAACTGCTGCTCGTTTAGAAACCATCTATCAAGAAATTCGAGCAATGGAACTATCGGCAGAAGAAAAACGCAAGCTTGCGCAGTTGGCTTTGTTGAAAGGCAGCCAAACGGAGCGCCTGCAGGCCAATCACCAACTGACACCAGATAGTCTTGGGTTTTTATTCGTCTATTTGATCGAGCAGTTGAGTAGTGCCGACCAACCAGTGAAACTTCTTGATTTATCGGTAGGCATGGGGAATCTCTTATTGACAGTCTTGCTGAATCTGCAATTAGCGAAGCGTCCAGTAGAAGGAACCGGTGTGGATATTGACGAAACCTTGTTGGCGATCGCAGCTGCGACTGGCGAATGGACCAAAGCGCCCTTGCATTTGTTCCATCAAGATGGCTTGCAAGAGCTTTTGATCGAACCGATGGATCTGGCGATCAGCGATCTACCGGTGGGCTATTACCCACAAGATGACAAAGCCCGCAGCTTCATTACGGCGGCTCCAGAAGGGCACAGTTACGCCCATCATTTGTTGATGGAACAAGCGATGAACTATGTCAAAGCTGGCGGTTACGGTTTGTTCTTAGTACCAAGCAACTTCTTGGAAACGGAACAGAGTGAATTTTTGAAAAAATGGCTGAAAGAAAAGGTTTATTTGCAAGGAATGATTCAGCTTCCTGAAGAACTCTTTAAAAATGAACATTCACGTAAAAGTATTTTGCTTTTACAAAACCATGGAGGGACAAGCAAACAAGCAGACGAAGTCTTGCTGGTCAAGCTAGCCTCACTGAAAGAACCAAAGAACATCACAAAACTTTTTGAACAATTTGCGGCTTGGAAAGCAGCAAATCTGTAATATAATTCGGATAAGGAGATCATCATGTCAAAAACAATCGCAATCAATGCTGGAAGTTCAAGTTTAAAATGGCAATTATATCAAATGCCAGAGGAAACAGTTGTCGCTAAAGGAATCGTTGAACGAATCGGTTTGAAAGATTCTATCTTTACCATCAAATATGGGGAAGATCAAAAATTCGAACAAATCATCGACATCAACGATCACGAAGTAGCTGTAAAAATGTTATTGGATCAACTGATCGAATTAAACATTTTAGGTGCCTATGATGAAATCACTGGCGTCGGTCACCGCGTCGTTCACGGCGGAGAAGATTTCCCTGATTCAGTTGTGATCACAGACGAAGTGATGGAACGCATCCAAGCATTGGCTGAATTTGCGCCATTACACAACCCAGCAAACTTGATGGGGATCACTGCTTTCAAAAAAATCTTGCCAGAAATCATCAGTGTCGCTGTTTTTGATACTTCTTTCCATGCAACGATGCCAAAACACAATTACCTATACAGCTTGCCATTAGAGTACTATAACGAATTTAAAGTACGTAAATACGGCTTCCACGGTACAAGCCACCGTTATGTTTCTGAGCGTGCAGCAGAAATGTTAGGTAAACCAATCGAAGAATTAAAAATCATCACTTGCCATCTAGGGAACGGTGCGTCGATCACTGCGGTTGACGGCGGAAAATCAGTAGATACATCAATGGGCTTCACGCCATTAGCTGGTGTAACGATGGGCACACGTTCAGGTGACATCGATCCTGCTGTTTTGCCTTACTTAATGGAAAAATTAGATTTGAATATCGATGAAATGGTGGATGTTTTAAACAAAAAATCTGGTTTATTAGGCTTAACTGGTATTTCCAGCGACATGCGTGATCTAGAAGCAAACTACGACAAAGAAGAAGTCAAAGTTGCTTATGACGTCTTTACTGACCGCATCCGTAAATACATCGGTGGCTATGTCACAACCATGAACGGTGTCGATGCGATCGTCTTTACTGCTGGTATCGGTGAAAATGATGCCCACGTCCGCAGCGAAGTTATCAAAGGCATGACTTGGTTTGGTTGCGAATTAGATGCCGATCAAAATGCAAAACGCGGCGAAGAATTAGTGATCTCAACTGAAGAGTCAAAAGTCAAAGTACTTTTGATCCCAACAGATGAGGAATTAATGATCGCTCGCGATGTGGAACGTTTACGCGGCTAAGCGAAAACCTTCCTTAGAATAGAAGCTGAAACACATGCAAGAGAAATGCTTGCATGTGTTTTTTTTGTAGGAAAGTCCGCAAAATGGGGCTAGAGAGAAAAATTGGTGAAGACCATTTTCTAATTTTTTAAACAGAAAATTTAATAATTATACATATGGAAATTGGCTCATACTGCACCTAGGTGGAGGGCTTCTCATTTTGCTTTCATTTGAATTTAAATTTCCCACCTTTTTTACAAGATGTTCTCAGGGAAATACCCTTGTAAAAGTTGCCAAATGGGAATAAACTGGCATTTGTGAATTTTCAGAAAAATTCCGCTATTTTATTTTCATTAATTTTTATAAGGGGCCATTACATATGGAAAAAGAAAAAACATTCTTAGGTCAGCCGCGAGGGCTGTCAACTTTATTCTTCACGGAAATGTGGGAACGATTCAGTTATTATGGTATGCGGGCGATTTTGGTGTACTTCATGTACGATGCAGTTGCCAACGGCGGCTTAGGGTTGCCAAAAGGAACGGCTGTGGCGATCATGTCGATTTACGGTTCCTTAGTGTATATGTCAAGTATTGTTGGCGGTTGGATCTCGGACCGTCTGTTAGGATCAAATAAATCCGTCTTTTATGGTGGGATCTTGATCATGTTAGGACACATCGTTTTGGCAACACCTTTAGGGATTCCAGCGTTGTTTGTGTCCATGATGCTGATCGTCATCGGAACCGGACTCTTGAAATCTAACGTGTCGGGTATGGTGGGGCATTTATACAGCAAAGACGATATCCGTCGGGATGCTGGTTTCTCGATTTTCTATATGGGGATCAATATTGGCGGCTTGTTAGCACCGATCATCGTCGGGATCTTAGGACAAGAGGTCAACTACCACTTAGGCTTTTCGATTGCTGCCATCGGGATGTTCATCGGTTTGGTGCAGTATTATGTGCAAGGAAAAACCACGTTGAAAAGTGTAGCGATCGCGCCAACGAATCCCTTATCGGCAGCCGAAAAGAAAACCTTCTTCCGAGCAGTCGTTCTGGTTCTTCTCGCATTGGCAGTGTTGTTTGGCGCAGCAGCTGCAACTGGCCATCTGACGGTGGATTTCTTCATCAACTTTATCAGTGTTTTAGGTATTTTCTTACCGATCTACTACTTTACCAAAATGCTCCGTTCGAAAGATGTCACACCAGATGAAAAGAAAAAAGTGTTGGCCTACATTCCGCTGTTTTTGTCAGCGATCGTCTTTTGGTCATTGGAAGAACAAGGCTCATCGATCTTGGCATTGTTTGCCGCTGACCGTACGCAATCAACGTTATTCGGCATCAATATTCCAGCAAGTTTGTATCAAACCTTAAATCCACTTTTTGTCGTCTTATTGACACCTGTCTTTGTCTGGTTGTGGACCAAACTAGGCTCTCGTCAGCCACGGACAGAAGTGAAGTTTGCCATCGGTTTAGTCTTAGCCGGTTTGTCCTTTCTATTGCTAATGCTGCCAAGCCTCTTGTTTGGAGTAGAAGAACGGGTCAGCCCATTATGGTTGGTATTGAGCTTCTTCATTATGATTGCAGGGGAAATGTGTCTTTCACCGGTGGGCTTGTCGGTGACGACCAAACTAGCGCCGAAAGCCTTCGAAGCACAAACCTTGGCGATTTGGTTGTTAGCAGACGCTTCTTCACAAGCCATCAATGCGCAAATCGCTCGGTTCTACACACCGCAAACAGAAGGGATGTACTATGGCATCGTCGGCGGAGTAGCCGTTGTTGTCGGTATCATCTTGTATTTAGCTAGAAAACCGATCCGCAACTTGATCGGCAACATTCATTGATCAAAAAATAAAAACTTGATTTTCCGCCTATGCATGGATTGAACAACCCATGCATATCGTAGGAAAATCAAGTTTTTTTGTTGCGAATCAATCTCTTAGTCAATCAAGGGGCTCAGGGACTGGCGCGTGATCTGCTGCTGTGCAATGACCAGGGCTTCTTGGAAGTGCTGCTGTAAAAAGTAGCGGTCATGGCTGACCGCCAACAGGGTCCCTTGATAATCTTGCAGCATTTCTTCAATTTCTTCTCGGGCATAGCTGTCGAGGTGATTGGTTGGTTCATCCAAAATCAGGACGTTGATTTTTTCTAAAAAGAGTTTCAGTAACGCCAAACGGATTTTTTCACCACCAGACAAATCTTTGATTCGTTTGGCCACATCACTTTGATAAAACCCGCTTTTGGCCAATTGCCGACGAGCAGCCTCTTCGTTTCCTGTCAACGTCTGTACGTAGGCCAACAAGCGGCTCTCAGGATCGGCAAACTGCAGCTGTTGGGGCAAATAGCCGATTTGTAAGCTGCTGCCGCGCTTGATGGTGCCGCCGCTAGGAAGCTCCTCACCGAGAAGTAATTTGAGTAAGGTTGATTTTCCGGTACCATTGTCGCCGATGATGGCTAGATGCTCCCCACGGTAGATTGCAAAACTACTGTCTTTGAATAGGAGCTGATCGGCATATTGCTGGTGCAAATCATGAACGATGAACACCTCTTTGCCTGATTTTCCGCCATTTGCCAAGCCTTGCAGCCGATTTTTCGGGGGCGCTGGCGGTTTGACCAGCGTTAGTTTCGCTAGGCGGCGTTCCAATTCTTTGGCTTTTTTGAAGAAGGATTCATTGTCTCCTTCATGGGCCCACTGACGAAACCGACGAATCATGACTTTCAGCCGCTGGACTTCTTTCTGCTGCAGTTCGTAATTTTTGGTCAGCTCCGCCAAGCGAGCTTCTTTCAAGACACGAAACCGGCTGTAGTTCCCAGGATACTCAACCAAGGCGCCTTCTTCTAGTTCCCAGGTCTTGGTGGTGACTTGATCGAGAAAGTGCCGATCGTGAGAAACGACTAGAACCGCTTTTTTCGTATTCTGCAAATAATTTTCCAACCAGCGGATACTTGAAAGATCCAAGTGATTGGTTGGTTCATCCAGTAACAGCAGGTCAGCATCGGCAACTAACACTTTGGCTAAAGCGACTTTGACCCGTTCACCGCCGCTAAGCTCTGTTAAGCGTGTGTTCTGTCGATGGGGAATTCCTAAGCCTTGTAAGATCGCGGAAATTCGGTCTTCCAATCCATAGCCGCCCAGCTCTTCAAAGCGCTGCTGCAGCTCGCCATAACGGATCAGACACTTCTCTAAATCAGTATCGGGTTCTGCCATCAAGGCTTCGTAATGGCTCATTTGCTGCTTGAGTTCTTGAATGGTAGCAGCAGAATGGAGCAGGTAGTGGGTAACGGTTGCTTCAGAAACTGTCAGCTCTTGCTCGACCGTCCCGATCCTCAAGCCTTTTTGGCGGCTGATAACGCCGCTATCGACGCCTTCACTGCCAGTCAAGATTTGTAAAAAGGTTGATTTGCCCGTTCCGTTGATGCCGACTAAGGCAATTTTTTCTCCAGCTTCGATTTGGCAGGCTAACTCCTCAAATAACGGATTCCCGCCGATGGTTTTTTTAATAGCAATTGCTTGTATGATCATGATCTCTCTCCTTGAGACCACTCAAAAAGGCCATGGATATCCATGGCCAGTGTTATTTAAACTCAGATTTTCTTGAGAAAAATACCTTGAGATGGCCATTGATTTTACGTAAATGTAACTGTTTTGGACAGACTCGTCCCGTCAACAGCAACTGTAAAACCAATTGCATGGCTAAATGCGATATGGTATCGTTGGTAATTTTCATTACTTGTTATTTTAGTCATGCGCATCATGGTAGTTTTCCCTCCTTTGTGTCTTTGTCTTTTCAGTGTACCTGAAAGTATCAGAAAGTTCAACCAGTACTGGCGGTTTCTTAGCGTTCCTCGATGCGTAATTCTGTCAGGGAGCTTTCTTTCATCTGACCGATGACCAATGGAACGGTCTCATGAACCACATCACTGTATTCTAAGCCGAACCAGCGTTCAGGTGAAATGGTATGGCGTTTGATAAAAAGCTTCGTCTGCATGACTTGCTTCTGCCATTTGCTTAATGCAGTTGCATTCGACAGCTCTTCTTCGATCATCACGAATTGGAAATCGCCCACATTGCGTCCAGGCGTTAAGGAGTAGCGTTGCGGCTGCAGCGGCAAGCGACCATCTTTCATTAATTCTTGAATGATTTGGCGAATGTAGAGATTGACTTCTTGCGGCACCCGAAAGCCGAGATAAAGCTTTAGTTTAACGATAAAATCGGTATCTGCCATCGAAACTTCATATTTTTTCGTATAGGGTTCATCGGTGACTTCCACATTGACGAACCAATACACTTTGGCACGTTTTGGCCGTTTGTCTAAAATGGAATAGATGAACTGCTGACCGATCTGATCGTCTTGCAGCTTAGGAACCATGAAGACGACGTTCGTCTGAGATAACGGCAAAGAATCATCTTCCCGCAACTGTTTCAATTGAGGGATGTAGGTAGAAAGTGCAACTTCTTCGGCAGCATTTTCTTGAATACGATTGCCCCATTCCCAAATCAGCATCACGCCGATGATCACGCTGGCTAACAAGATGGCAACGTAACCGCCATGGAAAAATTTGGTCGCACTGGAGATAAAGAAAATCCCCTCGATCGCTGCAAAAAAGAGCGTGATGAACGGTGCCAAGAAACGGGTCTTCTTGTTTTGATGCAAGTAGAAATACAGCAAAATAGTGGTCATCAACATCGTTACCGTAATGGCCAATCCATAAGCAGCTTCCATCCGAGTAGAGGTCTGGAAGAACAAGACCACGCCAGAACAGGCGATCCACAGCAAGGTGTTCAAGGCAGGAATGTACATTTGCCCGATAGACGCCCCCGGATAGATGATTTGCATCCGCGGCAATAGTTTCAACTTGATGGCTTCAGAAACCAAGGTAAAGGAGCCAGACAGCAGGGCTTGCGAAGCAATGATGGCAGCGAGGGTGGCAAAGCTGACGCCAAAGACTGTCCACCCTTGCGGCAATGCTTGGAAGAATGGATTCAAGTTTTCGATTTCTTGATAAGTCGGGTTTTGATAGACTTGCAGCAACCACGCAGCTTGACCAAAGTAATTCAGCATCAAGCAGATTTTGATATAGGGCCAGCTGGCATAAATGTTTTTCTTGCCCACGTGACCTAAGTCTGAGTAGAGGGCTTCCGCACCAGTCGTTGCCAAAAAGATATTGCCGAGAATAAAGAGACCGGCGCTGTTATCGGGACTAAAGAGCAGATTGATTGCATAACGGGGATCAAGGGCGCGAATCACCGAAAGGTCACCAGCAAAGTTCATCACACCGACGATGCCTAAGAAGGTGAACCAGCCTAGCATGATCGGTCCGAAGGCTTTGCCGACAAACTCAGTCCCAAAGCGCTGCAGGGCAAAGAGGACCAATAAGATTGCTAAGGTGATGCCGACGATGATCGATTGATCATTGCCGAAGCGATCAAAAAAGACTGGAATCCCCCGTAATCCTTCGATGGCAGTGGTCACCGTCACGGCTGGCGTCAACACGCCATCTGCTAGCAGGGCTGCGCCCCCGATGATTGCTGGAATAATCAAATAGCGGCTGTTTTTACGAACGAGAGTATAAAGGGAGAATATCCCGCCTTCTCCATGATTATCCGCGTTTAATGCGATCAAGACGTACTTGATCGTCGTTAGCAGCGTTAGCGTCCAAAAGACGAGCGAGACGCTGCCTAAGATAAAATCGGGTGTTAAGGTGCGTAGTCCGCCATTGTCCTCCACCAAGGCTTTCATTACGTAAAGCGGGCTCGTACCGATATCACCGTAGACCACCCCCATGGCGACTAAAAGTCCGCCGGCGGTCACTTTTTTCATTTTACTTGAACTCATTGACTGTTTTCCCTCCATTTTAAACTGCAAAAAGACCTAAGCGGCCCCTTGCCACTTAGGTCTTGCAAGAAACATCTTAAACCAGCGGATTCCCGCTTGCTGTTGATCTAAGATCATGGAACGATCCATGTGCTACTCCCCTAAAGTGCTCTTATTATCTTTGTTTTTGCAGCTCCTGTCAATTGATTTGTTAAAAATGGCAATAAACATTTTTCATTTCCTGCTTTTCAGCGTAAGATAACAATAGGTATGGAATAAGGAGGCAGGAAAATGATTGAGATCAAGAATCTGACGAAACAGTATGGACCAAAAAAAGCGTTGTCTGATCTTTCCCTGACGATCCGTCAAGGGGAGATCTTTGGCTTTCTGGGACACAACGGAGCAGGGAAGTCGACCACGATCAAAAGCTTAGTGAGTATTTTGCAACCGACGAGTGGGGAAATCTATTTTGATGGCCAATCCCTCGTGGAACATCGCGAAGCGATAAAAAAACAAATTGCTTATGTACCGGACACGCCAGATTTGTTTTTACAGCTAACGGCAGGGGAGTATTGGGACTTGATTGCCGCCGCGTATGAGGTGCCAGCAGGGGAAAAGGCCGAGCGTTTGCAAAAATTAGGGCGCTTGTTTGATATGCTGTCTCATGAAGAAGAGACCATCGCCAGCTTTTCCCATGGAATGCGGCAAAAAACGCTGCTGATTGGGGCATTGATCCCCGATCCAGACATTTGGATCTTGGATGAACCATTACAAGGCTTAGATCCCCAAGCGGCGTATGATTTAAAAGAAATGATGAAACAGCACGCTGCCAAGGGCAAGACCGTGATTTTTTCCACCCACGTCTTGGACACCGCCCAGCAGTTGTGCGATCAATTGGCGATTTTGAAAAAAGGTGAGCTGCTGTACAATGGCTCAGTGGCAGATTTGCTGGCACAGCATCCGTCGCTTTCTTTGGAAAAGATCTATCTGCAAATGACTGGGAGAAGTCAAGAAGAAGCGATTCTTGCAGAAGCGGAGGAAGCGTAGATGCGAAAACAACAATTTCTGACGATGACCTCCGTTAATTTGCGGTATGCCAATCCCCAATTGACAGACAAAGCCCGCAAAAAAGGCAAGGCTGGTTCGACCTTGACCAGTTATTTGTTGTTTCAATATGCGCTTTCTGGGGTAGTGTTTCTGCTAGTCTATGGGTTGACGATGATCACATTGGATTTTAGTCAGATGCCAGGCTTTTTTACCGCTTATGTCGCTTTGTTCGGGATCTTAGGCTTTTCCCAAGGGATTTCGTCCATTTACAATGTCTTTTTCGAGAGTCAAGATCTGCCAGCGTATTTGCCGCTGCCCTTTCGACAGAGTGAAATTTTTTTGGCAAAGATCGTGGTGGTATTTCTCACCGTTGCGCCGTTTATTTTTCCTCTGTTGGTCTTATTTCTCCTGACAGGGATTCGGGCAAATGTCTTTTTCTTGCTGACGATCTTATGGGCGTTCTTGCTGTTCGGCTTGTTTTTAGTCTTGATCTTCAGCATTTGCAGCTTGATCGTCTTCAGCCTGACGCGCACCAAGTTTTTCTTGAAGCATAAAAAATTGGTCACTAGTTTATTGCTAGGCGTGACGATGCTGGTTGTTGTGATCGGGGTCTTAATGATGAATCAGGTGAATACTTATGAGACAGACGTGGTAGATCGGGGAGCGATCAGCTTTTTATTGCCCTTTTATTATGTGATGGTGGCACCGTTTCAAACGACTGGTTTGCTTAGCTTGCTAGGGATCATCGCCACAGCAGGCGTGTTGCTTTTTGCCCTCTATCGATTGATCTTGCCGAAGTTTTATGAGCAAGTGGCAGCCGCGGCGCCCAACCAAGGGAGTGTTCGTCGGAAGCATAAACCCAATCAAGGCTTGGGCCAGCTGTTGTTTAATTACAATTCGCAGTTGATCCGAGATCCGAATTTGATCATGCAAGTCTTTTCTTCTTCGTTGCTGATGCCCATTATTTTCTTAGTGTCCTTTGTGTTTACAGGAGCGATTCAGTTAAGTGAATTGGATGAGCGGTTTATCGGTGTCGTTTTTGTGGCGGGGATCGCCTTGGCAGCATTGATGGTCAACCCGACTTCTTTTATCAGTAATTTGATCTCACTGGATCAGGAGAATTTCTTGTTTGTCCGCTCCTTGCCGCTATCGATGAAGCGCTACTTGCGGGAAAAATTCCGCTTTGGGGTCGTTTTGCAGCTGAGCTTAACGGCAGTCATCGTGCTGGCAGCAGTCCTTCTGTTCAAAATGCCGCTGATTTTGGCTGTCTCTTTTCTAATCGGGGCACTTTGGAGCAGTTTTCTTTTGTGCTTGAAATATTTTGCTCGTGATTATCGGCTGCTGCTTTTGGATTGGACCAACATCAGTCAATTGTTTACGAGAGGGGCGGGGAGTCTTGGGTTAGCCATTGGAACGATCGCAACGCTGTTTCTTTCCATCATTGTTATCATCCTTTACGGCTTTGCTGCGACTTCGGTTGATTTTTGGTTATTGAATGGTCCGGTTTTCTTTGTGATCCTCTTGACCAGCGTCCTTTGGATAGCCCATTATCACCATAGATTTTGGCGTCGTTTTTCCTAAGGGAAGCGACGCTTTGCTTTTTTTATTTAAGGATGGGTAAATTAACTATTTATTCAGAAAATTCAGAAAAACTATTTACAATCAAGCGGAAACATGGTTAGATAGGAGTACCTATTACTTTGCTTTCATTTTTTGCTGTACAAGTTTGGATAACCGACTTGTCAAAGAGCTGTGACCAAAGTCAAAAAGACCAATGAGACCTGAGCGCTCGTTGCCTCTTTTGCTTTTGTCACGGTTTTTTTTGTACAAAAAAAACCTGCCAAGCAGCGGCAGGTCGTCTCACTATTAAGCTTTCGTGTGGTCTTTTGCTGGGACTTTGTTTTCTAGGTCTGTCCGTACAACTAACACATCACAGCCGGCATGGCGAATGACATACTCAGAAACGGAACCGATAAAGATTCGTTCCACGGCATTTAAACCAGTGGCACCGATCATAATCAAATCGATGTCGTGATCTTCTGGCAATTGTTTGGCAATGATCGGTTTTGGCGAGCCGTATTCGATCACCGTTTTGACCGCAGTTACTTGATGCTTGCGGGCACAATCCTCATAGTCTTTCAAGGTTTGTTTGGCCATTTCGGTTGCTTGTTCAGCAAGCATGCCGTCAAAAGAAGAAACGGTTTGAAAGGCACGAGTGTCGATCACATGTGCTAAAACCAATTCAGAATCATTCCGCTGTGCCACGTTCACGGCTTTTTTGAAGGCTAATTCTGACTCGCTAGACCCATCGACGGCTACCATGATTCGTTGATATTGTTGTAACATAAGAAACACTCCCATCTGTTATCTTCTACTTTTATTGTAATGCTTTTTTCTGGAAAAAGAAAACCTAATCTTTCTTTTTTTTCATTTTTTGTGCCAACAAGATGCTGAAAGATGCGGAAGAGAGCAGCAATAAAGCCAAATAAAACAAGGCAATCAGCTCCTTATCGACAAAGCCCACAACCAATGCCACCACGCCTAAAAGGAAATGAATGAGACTATAGGTTTTTAAGAAGACCTTATTCGCCTCGGTGGTAGGGATCAAAGTGAAAAAAATCGCTTGTTTGGCATAAAGCAAATAACTGGTGCCGAATAATACGAGTGCCACGATCGTAAATAATAGAAGAATCATAAACATACGCCATCCTGTCCTAAGTTGATAAGTTTAGTATAGCGAACCCTAGAAAGAATAGCAAAAGCCACCCTTACTCTGATGTCAGGCAAGGACGTTTCACTGTTGCTATCGGTTAGAAAACGCAAAAAAGCCATCTGTTAAAAACAGATGGCACATTCTAAAAAGAATGGGTAATATCCGTTGATGCCGTTCTTTTTCCCATAGTATTGATCCCGCAAATTCTAGCAGGTGGGTTCCACGGTCTAAGCTTCGAACTACCAAAGGAAAAGGCATGTTACCAGCATTGACACAAGACGGATCCCAAGATATCAATAAAAATGTTCGGTCAACACACAAAAGGGACAACTCGTACATCACAGAATTCCCACCCTTATAGTAGCATAGGAATGACGAAGGTGCAATAAAGTTGTTTGAAAACGATACCAAAAAGTCGCTATTTTTTTTAAGTACCTAGTTTTTTTTCTTTCGCTGCTGCAACTGTTGGTACCGTTGACCTAAGGCTTGCTCATATTTACCAGTGGCTTTTGGTTGGTAATAATGAGTATTTTTCAGCTTATCAGGTAAGTATTGCTGATCGACCCAGGCATCATCAAAATTATGTGGGTATTGATAGCCGACACCCCGATTCAAGCTTTGGGCACCCTTGTAATGACTGTCTCGTAAATGATCTGGGACACCGCCAGCTTTACCGCTGCGAATATCTGCGATCGCTGCATCCAATGCCATGTAAGCAGAGTTGGATTTTGGTGACAGACATAGATCGACCACTGTATCGGCTAACGGAATCCGAGCTTCTGGCAAGCCCAAACGTTCAGCGGCTAACACAGCATTGACGGTTCGAGCAGCGGCTGCTGGGTTAGCTAAACCAATGTCTTCATAGCCGATGACCATCAAGCGCCGACAAATGATCGCCAGATCGCCTGCCTCTACTAAACGACCTAAGTAATGCAGCGCACCATCCACATCGCTGCCGCGAATCGATTTTTGAAAAGCAGAGATCACATCATAGTGCGCATCCCCATCTTTATCGTGGGTCAATGCTTTACGCTGGACGCACTCTTCGATGATCGCTAAGGTCAAATGAATAATGCCGTCTGGTCCTTTTGGGGTGGAACGAGCAGCGAGCTCTAAGCCGTTTAGCGCACTTCGTAAATCACCGTTGGTCGCTCGCGAGAGATGCAAGCGGGCATCATCGGTCAATACGATGGTTTCTGATCCAAGTCCGCGAGTTTCATCTGCTAAGGCTTGATCAATGGCGGTCAAAATGTCTTCTTCTTGGAGCGGTTTGACTTCAAAAATCTGTGTCCGACTGCGAATCGCTGGATTGATCGTAATGTAGGGATTTTCCGTCGTGGCACCGATCATAATGATCTTGCCGCTTTCTAAATGGGGCAGTAAAAAGTCTTGTTTTGTCTTGTCTAGTCGATGGACTTCATCAAGCAGTAAAATGACAGTACCGCTCATTTTGGCTTCCTCTGCCACGATCTGCAGGTCTTTTTTTGTATCTGTGGCGGCGTTCAGCATGCGAAACGCATAGCGTGTCGAGCCGGCGATCGCACTGGCAATGCTGGTTTTTCCGGTTCCCGGCGGTCCGTATAGGATCATCGAAGAAAGCATTTTGGCTTCGACCATTCGGCGAATGATTTTCCCCGGGCCAACCAAATGCTGCTGTCCGACGACTTCATCTAAGTTCCGTGGCCGCATTCGATAAGCAAGTGGCTGCTGCATAAAACGATCCTCTCCTTTTCCTGTAAGTATAACATAAGAACGTATATTCTCATAAACAAGCTGATTTGCGTCTTTGCAGAAACAAAAGGGCGCTTATTTTCCACTCAGTCAGCAAAAATCAGTTTCGTTGAAAAGAAATCGTTGAGATCGTCGTAACTCTGTAGTCAAAGATAGTAAGTTCGCCGAGAATTGTGTAGAATAAAGAGGGTGATGAGAATGGATGAATTAATGGCACTTTTTGCGACACAGCCGACAACGACCATCGCACGTGCCTTATTAGGAATGTATTTGGAACATGAGACCCCAGAAGGAACAGTAGGTGGGTATATCGTGGATTGTGAAGCGTATCTAGGTCCCGATGATCTGGCGGCTCATAGTGTGGGCATGCGAAACACACCAAGGGTTCGGGCGATGTATCAGGAGCCAGGTACGATTTATTTATATACGATGCATACGCATCGAATCGTCAACTTTATTACGCAGCCAAAAGGCATCCCGCAAGGAATCATGATTCGCGGGCTAGAACCGGTGGATGGGATCGCTTTGATGGAGCAACAACGACAAAAAACAGGACCGGATGTAGCCAACGGCCCCGGGAAACTGGTACAGGCACTGCAGATCCCCGCTGAGCTTTATGGAGAATCGATTTTTACAAGCCCACTGCATTTGGTTCCTGAGCGCCGACGTACCCCAAAAGAAATTTTGGCATTGCCTCGGATTGGTATCCCAAATAAAGGGGAATGGACCCAGATGCCGCTTCGTTTTGCGGTGGCTGGCAATCCGTATTTGACAAATATACGAAAAACCGCTGTTCAGCAAGACCATGGATGGTGTTAAGAAAGAAGGAATAGTGATGGCGAAAGAAACGATATTGACTTACTTAGATCAGCGATTAACGAAAAAAATCACCGACTATGATGTGGCGATCGATTGGGATGCCAAAAATCATACGATCGAATTGGTGCTGCGCTTGTTTGCTGAAAATCCTCACCACGTGCAGATCGACGATGCACAAGGTGTGGCATCAGAAGAAGCGATCATTGAATTTGAAGATGGGATTTTGCTGTATGATCCACAAAAATCAACGTTTGATGAAGAAGATTATTTAGCGACGATCCCTTATGCAGGGAAAAAAGGGATCCAAAAAGCCTTGTTAGACGGATTGGTTGATTACATTCAAGAAATTTTAGAAGAAGGCCAAAGCGATCTGCTTGATTTCTTGAACGATGACAGTGAAGAAGCGATCTTTGAATTGCGATTCAACGAAGAAGAATTTGTGGAGAAAATGACGAACTATCAAGCGGGAGCTGGGGAAACCATGATCCCGTACCCTAGTTACTAAGGAGAACGAACATGAAATGGAATGAAGTAACCGTAGCGACAGCTAGCGAAGCAGTGGAAGCAGTCGCCAATATTTTAATGGAACACGGAGCAAGTGGGGTAGCGATCGAGGACGTTTTAGATATCGAAAATTTTAAAAGCGATGCGTATGGCGAAATTTTGGATAAAGAAACCTATACGACCTTAGATGAAGGCGCCCAAGTCAGTGCCTATTTCCCAGAGACGATCTTTTTACCAGAAGTGCTGCCGACGATCAAAGCAGCCATCGACCGTCTGCCAGAATATGGTTTGGCGATCGGCAAAAACACCATCACAACGAGCGAGGTCGTGGAAGAAGCATGGGCGACGGCCTGGAAAAAATATTACCATCCAGTCCGTATCTCCCGCTATCTGACGATCGTGCCGAGCTGGGAAAACTATCAACCGCTGCAAGAAGAGGAAAAGATCATCACCCTTGATCCGGGGATGGCTTTTGGAACCGGCACGCATCCTACGACACGCTTGACATTACAAGCCCTAGAAGTCTACTTGCGAGGCGGTGAAACCGTCTTAGATGTCGGGACGGGCTCAGGCGTGTTGAGTATCGCCAGTAAATATTTAGGTGCCAAAGACGTGTTCGCTTATGATCTAGATGAAGTCGCTGTGAGGTCCGCCCAAGAAAATATGGCGATGAACCCTATTGCTCACGATGTGACCGTGCAGGCCAATGATCTCTTGCAAGGAGTGACGGTCCCTGCTGATCTTATCGTTGCTAATATTTTAGCGGACATCATTTTATTGATGATCCCTGATGCGTGGCGTCTATTGAAGCAAGAAGGGACCTTGATCGTTTCTGGGATCATTGAGACGAAAAAACAATTAGTGATCGATGCCATGATCGCACAAGGCTTTGAGATCGATCAATTGTTCAATCAAAAAGACTGGTATGCGATCGCCTTTAAAAAACCAGAGGTAGAGTAAGATGCAGCGATATTTTTTACAGGAGCCTTATGAAGCAAAAGCGGTGTTTGCCGTTTCGGGAGAACCCTTCCACCATATGATCCGAGTGATGCGCATGACTCCCGGGGCAAAAGTCGGTTTAGTCTTTGAGGATCATTTGGCGATCATTGCCAAGATCAAAGAAGCCGATGAAGAAACGGTGTACTTAGAGGAAGTCGAAAAAGAACAGCAGGACAAGGAATTGCCGCTGCAGGTCACGATCGCTAGCGGCTACCCGAAAGGCGACAAGCTGGACTTGATCGTTCAAAAAGGAACGGAACTGGGGGCGGCAGCCTTTATCGGTTTTCCTGCGCAAACTTCGGTCGTGAAATGGGATCAAAAGAAATTACAGAAAAAGCAGCAGCGGCTGCAAAAAATCGCCCAAGAAGCGGCGGAGCAATCCCAACGGCAGATCGCACCAGCCATCACGCTGCTGGATAACGCCAAAGCATTTTGGCAAAGCCTCAGTCAGTATGATGCGGTCCTAGTGGCTTATGAAGAATCAGCCAAACAAGGAGAAGCAGCGATGCTGCTGCAAGTGATCACCGCATTGCCTGTTGGCAGCAAAGTTTTAGCGATCTTTGGTCCAGAAGGCGGTCTGACCCCCTCCGAAATCGAAGAAGCCCAGCAAAACAACGCCAAATTATGCGGGTTAGGCCCTCGAATTTTACGAACAGAAACAGCACCGTTTTATTTTTTAAGTGCTGTCAGTGTGCTAACGGAATTAAAGAGGATGTGAGTTGATGAATAAGAACCAAGAAGCAATCAGTGTCCGTTTGTTGACGGCCGATCTGACCGACTGGGTCTTGAAGGATTTTATCAATCAATATAAGACGACCTTAAAGGAAGTCGTCGTTTTGCCTAGTGCCATTCGGCGAGCGAAAATCTTGGCACAAGGCTCTTCCCTACAAATCGGCGCAGTGATCGATTACCCCCTTGCCCAAGGAACACTGGCAAAGGTGGCGTTTGAAATTGGTCGGGCGTTTATGGAAGGCGCCGATTTTTTGGAAGTCTGGCTGCCAGCTTCTTCCTTCATGGAAAATGATCGTGGCTTTGCGGAGCTGACTGAAACGATCCGCTCCTTGACCTTGACAGGAGGAGAGATCCGCTTAGCTGTGCAAACCGAGATCATGAATGAATTGACGAAGATCCAAGTAGCACAACGCTTGAAAGAAGAAGCTTGGCCAAAGATTGTGTTAGGGCAAAAACAACCACTAGCAGAAGCATTGCATGACGTGAGCTTGTTTTCCTTAGATGGCGGCAGTCAACTGTCGATCCAGATCAATCCTGACACAGTAGATGAACAAGCGCTGCAATCACTACAGGCTGCTGGCGCTGAGAAAATCGGGCTCTCGTATCATGTTTTTGAAGAATTGCTTAAGGACCAGCCGTCGCCCGATGTGCTTTGAACAACAGCGATTGAAAAATAGCTGAAAAATTTGTATAATAATACTACTAAATAAGAACTGCAGGTTAGACAGGAGTCCCATGCTTAGAACGTTTGTCCGCAAGGCTTTGGGTGCGTGACGAAACGTTAACAGCGACTTCTGTCTGCCTTTTTGATAGCACAAAAAAGAAAAGCAGGAGGCGGAATGAATGGCAAAAGAAGTTATATTGACCGGGCCCAATGTCATCAAATTGGTCGCTCATTATATGAGTGAAGAGCATGTTGCCTTTGTCCAAAAAGCATTAGATTACGCGACAGAAGCCCATAAAGAACAATTCCGTAAATCCGGCGAGCCTTACATTATTCATCCAATCCAAGTTGCGGGGATCTTGGCAGAATTGCAGATGGATCCTCATACCGTTGCAACTGGTTTTTTGCATGATGTCGTCGAAGATACCGATGTGACGTTAGCCGATCTGAAAGAAGAATTCGGTGCAGATGTAGCGATGCTAGTGGATGGCGTGACCAAGCTGGGTAAGATCAAGTACAAATCTCATGAAGAACAATTAGCAGAAAATCATCGAAAAATGTTGATCGCCATGGCGCAAGATTTACGGGTCATCATGGTCAAACTGGCTGACCGTTTACATAATATGCGCACGTTGAAACATCTGCGGGAAGACAAACAGCGCCGCATCGCCCAAGAAACGATGGAAATCTATGCCCCATTGGCTCATCGTTTAGGGATCAGCCGCATCAAATGGGAATTAGAAGATATTTCTTTGCGTTATTTGAATCCACAGCAATATTACCGAATCGTGCATTTGATGCAGACAAAGCGAGAAGAACGGGAATCCTACGTTTCTGAAACCGTAGAAGAGATTCGGATCGCCACCGAGGAACTAGATATCTATGCTGAGATCTATGGCCGACCAAAGCATATTTACTCGATCTATCGCAAGATGAAAGACCAAAAGAAACAGTTCAATGAAATCTATGATTTGTTGGCGATCCGAGTGATCGTTGACTCCATCAAAGATTGTTATGCGGTTTTGGGAACGATCCATACAAAATGGAAACCAATGCCTGGACGGTTCAAGGATTATATCGCGATGCCAAAAGCCAACATGTACCAATCGCTGCATACGACGGTCATTGGTCCCAAAGGCAATCCTGTCGAGATCCAAATTCGGACCCATGAAATGCATGAGATCGCTGAATTTGGGGTTGCTGCGCACTGGGCCTATAAAGAAGGCAAGACCGAAAAAGTCAGAGCCGACAAGATGACCCAACAAGTTGGCTGGTTCCGAGAAATCTTGGAACTACAAGATGAAAGCTATGATGCTTCTGAATTTATGGAAGGTGTCAAAGGCGATATTTTCAGCGACAAAGTCTATGTATTTACGCCAAAAGGTGATGTGACGGAGTTGCCTCAAGGCTCCAGTCCCCTGGATTTTGCCTATAGCATCCATACCGACATCGGTAACAAAACCACCGGCGCCAAGGTCAACGGCAAGATGGTCCAATTGGACTACAAGCTAAAAAATGGGGACATTATCGAGATCTTGACCTCACCAAATTCCTTTGGTCCAAGCCGCGACTGGGTCAAACTAGTGGCTACCAGCAAAGCGAAGAACAAAATCAAACGATTTTTTAAAGCCCAAGATCGTGATGAAAACATCATCAAAGGGCATGAGGCAGTGGTTCGTACCTTACAAGATATGGGCTTTGTGCCAAAAGAATTTTTGACGAAAAGCAAAATGGCGGAAGCTTGCGAACGGTTCAACTACCAAACAGAAGATGATCTATTTGCCTCTGTCGGCTATGGGGAAGTTAGTCCCACGACTTTAGCCAACCGTTTGACCGAAGAAGAACGGCGCGAGAAACAAATCGAGAAGCAAAAGCAGCAAGTCCAAGAGATGATCAATCAACCGACGAAAAAAGAACCAGAAAAAATGAAGGTTCGTCACGAAGGCGGCATTGTCATTGAAGGGGTCGATAACTTGTTGATCCGTATCTCCCGCTGCTGCAATCCGGTCCCTGGAGATTCGATCGTCGGCTACATTACCAAAGGTCGAGGAATCTCGATCCACCGTAGCGATTGTCCCAATGTTCAAAACAAAGACGCCGCGAACCGTTTGATCGATGTTGAGTGGGAAGATGCCACCGACATCAACAAAGAATACGATGCCGATCTTGAGATCTACGGCTATGATCGTTCTGGGTTGCTCAATGATGTCTTACAGACAGTCAACACTGTCACGAAGCGCTTAGTGAGTGTCGAAGCCAAAACCAACAAAGACAAAATGGCAACGATCCGCATCACGGTGGCGATTCAGAATTTGACTCATTTGAAATCGATCGTTGATAAGATCAAACAGATTCCAGATGTTTACAGCGTCAGACGTACGAAGGGATGAGAAAGAATGCGGGCAGTGATCCAGCGAGTCAGTCAAGCAAGTGTGTCGATTGAGGAGAATATCGTCGGTGCGATCCAACAAGGGTTTATGGTTTTATTGGGGATCACCCATGAGGATACAGGCGACGATGTGGCTTATCTCGTAAGAAAAATCAAAAATCTGCGGGTTTTTGAAGACGAAGAAGGTAAAATGAATCGGTCACTGGAAAGTATAAATGGCGCCGTCTTGAGTATTTCACAGTTCACCCTCTATGGGGAGACCAAGAAAGGCAATCGCCCCAGCTTCATTCAAGCGGCACCGCCAAGTATTGCGATCCCGCTTTACGAAGCTTTTAATGAAGGCTTAAAAGCCGAAGGGATCACTGTTGCTACTGGAAAATTTGGTGCAGATATGCAAGTCGCCTTGGTCAATGATGGCCCGGTGACGATTGTGATCGATACGAAAGAAAAATAAGTGATACAAAACGAAGGATTTTCTCGCTGGGAAAGAGTGAGAGAATTCCTTCGTTTTTTTATACTCTCGAAAGCGCCAAGCATTTTTGATGGAATTTAAGTAAAATTTAAGTTGAAATCGGGAAATCTTACAAAACTGTTAGCAAAAATCCCATTCTTTTATTTGTTATTTAACATCTTTTTCTTGTTCTTTTATAAGGGTTTTTAAATGGAAATATCGTTTGTATTCGTTTTTTAATATTTCGAATTCGAAAAACGACCCTTTATTGCGATTGTTCTTGAAGGAGAAGTATGGAATAATTGTTAAAAAATAATGTCACTGGAGGAAATAACAATGAACTTTTGGCAGCGTGCATTAAAAAGTATCACCAGAAGAAAAGGGAAATCATTTATTTTATTTTTAGTTCTATTTATTCTAGGCAATGTGATCGCTGGTGCTGTAGCAATTCAACAATCCACTGCCAACGTGGAGCGAGAGACGAAACGCAAAATGGGGAACGTAGCTACGGTGGAAATGGATTGGGAAGGTTTTGATAAAGACCATGCGGATGTTTCGGAGGAAGAACGGTCTCAAGAGGATTTTTATCCGAAACCACCAGCGCTGGATGTTTATAAGCAAATCGGTCAGTTAAGCTATGTCAAACAATATGACTATCAAATGATGGGCAGTTTAGAAACGAAAGAACTGAAAGCGTATGTACCAGAAGATGGTTCAATACAGATGGGCGGTCAATATTTCACATTGAAAGGCGGCAATTTGACACAGCCAATAGATATGCAAGAAGGGTTGATTCGTCTCGATGAAGGCGAAGGCCTAACGGAAAAAGATTTAAATGAACTGACGAATGCGGTATTGATCAGTAAAGAAGTTGCTGAACTGAATAACTTGAGCGTTGGTGATCAGTTGGTTTGGGATATCCGGACAGATATCATGATGGGCGGTGGAAGCGAGATCGTGGATGACGAAGAAAACGATGGCACAGAAGAAACTAGTGATGACAGCAACAGTGCCAGCTTTGATTATCCTGTGACGATCGCTGGAATTTTTTCGGTAGTTAAAAAAGATCAGAGCAATCAAAATGATTCATCGGATCAAAGTGGTAGTCAAAACTCCGATACGATATGGCAAGTGATGGATCAAATCAATACGTTTTATGCTAGTAATAATCTAGTCCTCGATTACACTAAGATTCAAGCAGAGAAGGTTTGGGGTGAAACAATCGATGAAGATGCAGATAACTTTTATCAACCGATCTTTGTCCTAAATTCAACGGATGACGTCGAAGCCTTTAAACAAGAAGCTGGTGCGTTATTGCCCCAATATTACCGCGTCGTTGCCAATACGGATCAATACGAGCAGATCGCCGGTGGTTTTACTCGTTTAGGAGTGATCGCAAATTACATCGTGATCATTGCATCGATCGCTACCATCTTTATCATTTCCTTAGTGGTCTTGCTTTTCTTACGAGATCGGAAACAAGAATTAGGCATCTATCTTTCCTTGGGGGAAAGTCGTGGGAAAGTCATTGGTCAGATCGTGATTGAAGTCTTGCTGGTTAGTTTAGCCGCACTGCTATTGTCCTTAGTGACCGGGAACTTATTAGGTGGTGCCGTTTCAAATACCTTGATGCAAAACGATTGGATGAGCAATCAAAATGAGATGGGCGGTGTTTATTATGGCAGTATGATAGCAGCTAATATTGATTACATGGATATCAAAAATGCTTATCAAGTATCCTTCTCAGCCGGCTACATCATCACGTATCTGCTGTTAGGTCTAGGAACTGTCTTACTCTCAGCGATTTTACCGCTATTGTATATTTTACGCTTGAATCCAAAGAAAATCATGATGTAGGAGGAACCAACGATGACTTTATTAGAAACGAAAGCAGTCGATTACTATTACCAAGACGGCGATCAGCGCCGCTATATACTGAAAGAGACCTCTGTTTCTTTTGAAAAAGGGACTTTCTATGCCATCTTAGGACAATCTGGTTCGGGAAAAACGACGTTTTTATCCTTGATCAGTGCGTTGGATAGTCCGAAAAGCGGTCAAGTACTTTATGAAGGCACCGATATCGAAAAAATCGGGCATGAGAATTATCGCCGCGACGACATCAGTATCATTTTCCAAAGCTATAATCTGATTCCCTATTTGAGTGCAGTCGAAAATGTCTTAGTGCCGATGGCGATCACGAAAAATCAGCTACCAGACAATCAACGAGAAGTGGCGTACAATTTGCTGGATTATATAGGCATCACTAAAGAAAAAGCCGATCGTCTCGTCAATCAATTATCTGGTGGGGAACAACAACGGGTAGCGATCGCCCGGGCGTTAGCCACCAATGTCGATATCATTTTAGCGGACGAACCAACCGGGAATTTGGATGAAGAAATGGAACAAGAAATCATCGATATCTTTAAAGAGCTGGCACACGTCCACAACAAATGTGTGATCGTCGTGACCCACGCCAACGAGATCGCTCAACAAGCGGATGAAGTCTTGTATTTACGTAAAGGTGTGTTGAGCAAACATGAGTGATTTTTTATCAAATTTTAGCCCGGACAACTATGATGGCAAAAAGAAACCCACGCCTGATCGCGAGAAAAAAACCAGCGAACCTGTCGTAGATCAAAACGCAAGTGGCGCGGAGCAAGCGGGCAAACCAGCAGAGCCGACTCCGGTTCACCAATCAGAAGAGTCGACCGCTAGTGAGCCACTGAGTCGTTCGGCAGCCCGTCAACAAACACAGACGACTGAAGCAAAAGCGGCGAGTTCTTCGACGGAGAAGGTAGCATCAAAGGAACCAGTCAGCCGGTTTGGGAAAGAAGAAACGGAATTTGATCCGACCTACAAAAAGCGTAAGCAGAAAAAAATCTTGCTGATTGCCCTACTGACCGCCTTGGCGGTTGCCGTGATTGGGATCGTCTACTATCAAATGACCCATGTGAAGGTGCCAGATTTCACTGCCCAAGATCTGTCAGAAGCGCGGACGTGGGGCATGGAAGAAGGCGTCGCTATCAAAGTGGAGCAAGAATATGATTTTGACAAAGACGTCAACCAAGTGATCGACCAAAGTGTTGACCCTGACAAAAAGATCAAGAAGGGTGCCACATTGACACTGACGGCGAGTCTCGGGCCTGATCCTGAAGAACGCTTAGAGCTGCCAGATTTTTCAGCGATGCAAGTGACCGAAGCAAAAGAATGGATCGCCAGCAATAAAGCCGAGAACCTCTCTTTGATCGAACAATTTGACGACAACGTAGCAGCAGAAGCCTTTATTAAACAAGAGGCGGTCAACAAAGAGCTTGATTTGGCGGAATACAAACGCAAAGACCGTTTGAGTGTCTATTATTCAAAAGGGAAAGAGGTCTTTGAAAAGAATATTGAAGTACCTGATTTTACGGGCAAAGCCAAGAGTGAAGCTTCTGAATGGGCGAAAAAGAATGACTTGAAATACAAAGAAGAAACCGTCTTTTCTGACAGTGTCGCCCTGGATCTGGTGGTTTCACAAGAACCAGTCAAAGGCAGCAAACTCGCGAAAAAAGATGAATTTGTGGTGAAGGTCTCAAAAGGCCAAGCATTGACCGTTCCAGATTTTTCACAATACACGATCGAAGAAGCCCAAGGACTAGAATCGAAAATCCCGCTGCAAGTCAGCACAGTCTATTCCGATCAAGTGGCGTATGGTAGTTTCTTGAGCCAGTCGGAAGAAGCAGGCAAAGAATACAGCGAAAGCGATACTTTGCCAACCGTCAAAGTCGTCTACTCATTAGGCCGACCATATTTAAAAGACATCCGTTTCCAAGCAACGGAAGGCGACTTGCCAAAACTATTCTTTGATGAATACAAATCAAAAGGCGCCAACGTCTATTACGAAATCTACTATGTCGATTCGGCGGAACCAAAAGGAACCGTTGTTGAAATGAGCCGCTACGGCGAGTTTATTCCCCTAGAAACGTGGATCACCATCGGGATCAGCCGCGGCAATCTGCAAGGCAGTACCCAAACACCGCCGGCAGATGATGGCGGTGACGATGTCGATGAACCGATCAGTACCGCTGGTTCAAACGCTACCGAATAATCCTTACTAAGTGCTTTTTCAAACCGCATCAAAAAAGCAAGCACCCTTCTTTTTGGAAGGGTGCTTTTTACTTACTAATTGTAAAAAAAACACAAGCGAGCCGCTTGAAATCGCTGGGTCGATAAAGTAAACTTGATGGTAACGATAAAAAATGGCTCCGCAGTGCCATCTATAGAAGGGACGAAACAAATGATAAAAAAATTACTCGCGAATGTTGGCAGCTATAAGAAGGACAGCTTGCTGACCCCTGTGTATGTAGCAGGAGAGGTTGCCTTAGATGTCATTATGCCCCTGATCATGGCCATGATGATCGACCAAGGGATCGAAAAAGGAGACGCCGGTGTGATTCTAAGAGATGGCGGCTTGCTTTTTTTATGTTCCTTGATCGCATTACTTTTAGGAACGCTTGGCGGACGAACGGCAGCGATCGCTTCGGCTGGTTTTGCCCGCAACCTGCGGCACAATCTGTTTCGCCGAATCCAAGATTTTTCCTTTTCAAACATTGACCGCTTTTCTTCCTCCAGTTTGATCACCCGCTTGACCACTGACGTGACCAACGTCCAAAATGCTTACCAAATGATTATTCGTATTCTGGTCCGTAGTCCGTTAGTTCTGATTTTTTCACTTGCAATGGTTAGCACCATCAGTCCAGAACTTATGACGATCTATCTGGTTGTTTTACCGATCTTAGCGATTGGTCTGGCTTTAGTTATACGTTTTGCCCACCCGCTGTTTTTAAAAGTATTCCGCATTTATGACCGCCTGAATAATGTGGTGCAAGAAAATTTACAAGGGGTTCGCGTCGTGAAATCGTATGTCCGGGAAGAACAGCAAGAAGAACTGTTTGGCGAAGTGTCCACCGATGTTTATCGGAATTTCACGCTTGCGCAACGAATCGTCTCTTTCAACATGCCATTGATGCAATTTTCTGTCTATACGTGTATGCTGCTCCTGTCATGGTTTGGTGCCCAGCTGATCGTGGAACAAAGTAGCCTGACCACTGGTGAGTTAGTCAGCATGTTCAACTACACGATGCAGATTTTGATGAGCTTGATGATGATGTCGATGGCTTTCGTGCAGATTTTGATCGCACGAACGTCTGCCGAACGGGTCGTAGAAGTATTAGATGAAGAAAGTGACTTGAAAAATCCCGCCGATCCAGTCAAAGAGATCAAAGACGGCTCCATCGTTTTTGAGAATGTCGGCTTTAGTTACGCCAATGACAAAAACAAGCTGGCGCTGACGGATGCAAATCTGCGTATCGAATCCGGGGAAGTCATTGGAGTCATTGGCGGGACCGGGAGCGGAAAATCCACCCTCGTCCAGCTGATCCCGCGCTTATATGATGTGATTGAAGGGCGTGTCATCGTCGGCGGTCATGATGTTCGCGACTATGATTTAGAAGCATTGCGGGACCAAGTAAGTATGGTCTTGCAAAACAATGTCCTTTTCAGCGGCACCATCAACGACAATTTACGTTGGGGCAATGAAGAGGCGTCGGATGAAAAGATCCAGCGCGTGGCAACGATCGCACAAGCCGATCCCTTCATTCAAGAATTTCCTGATAAATATGAAACGCAGATCTCACAAGGAGGAAACAATGTTTCTGGTGGACAAAAACAACGGTTGACGATTGCTCGTGCCTTGTTGAAGAAACCGAAAATCTTGATCCTCGATGATTCTACCAGTGCCGTCGATACCAAAACCGACCGCAGTATTCGTGAAGGCTTGAAACGAGAAATCCCTGGAACGACGACGATCATTATTTCCCAACGGATCAATTCGATCGAAGATGCAGATCGGATCATCGTAATGGATGATGGCAAAATCAACGGCATCGGTACCCATGAAGAATTATTGGCAAACAATGCCATCTATCAAGAAGTGTACCATTCGCAGCAGAAAGGATTTGGTGAAGGTGAAGAATAGACAAGCAGCAAATCCCAAGCGCACATTGAAACGCTTATTGCGGACGATGTTTGGCGACTACAAAGGACAACTCCTATTCGTCGTTGTTATGATCTTATTAAGTGCCTTTGCCAACGTTCGCGGTTCGTTGTTTTTACAAGTCGTGATCGACGATCATATCACACCGCTTTTAGGGCAAGCCAATCCTGATTTTGGCGGTTTGTTTCGGGCGATCGTTCAAATGGCGATCATCTACCTGATTGGGATCTTGGCCGCACTGATCTATAACTTTATGATGGTCAAGATCAGTGAGGGGACGCAGAAAAAAATCCGTGACCAAATGTTTACGCATATGCAGTCTCTACCCGTCGGTTACTTTGATGCCCGCTCAGATGGCGACATCATGAGTCACTTTACCAACGATACGGATACGTTGCGCCAAATGATCTCCCAAAGTATTCCCAACTTGATGATGGCGGCGGTAACCTTTTGTTCTGTCTTTATCGCTATGTTCTCCATCAGTGTCCCATTGACTTTGTTCGTGATGCTGTCGATTATTTTGATGCTGAATGTGATCCGCATCATTTCTCGCCGCAGCGGCCGCTTCTTTGGCGCACAGCAACGAGATTTAGGCGCTGTCAACGGGTATATCGAAGAAATGATGCACGGGCAAAAAGTCGTCAAGATCTTCAATCATGAAAAAATCGTCATGGAAGAATTTGATGCCTTAAATGACCAACTACAAGAAAGTGCCACTAAAGCCAATGTCAATGCCAATACCTTGATGCCGATCATGATGAACTTACTGAATGTCCAATATGTCTTGATCGCCATCATTGGGGGCCTGTTTGCCATCAATGGTGTTTCTGGCCTAACGGTCGGGATGATCGCTTCTTTCTTGCAGCTGAGCCGTTCATTAAATGGTCCTATCAGCCAGGTGTCACAACAAATCAATTTTGTGATCATGGCGTTAGCTGGTGCCGAGCGGATCTTCCATCTATTAGATGAAACGCCAGAAATCGATCATGGCTACGTCACACTGGTCAATGCCAAATGGTCGCAAGGTCAGCTAGTTGAAACCAAAGAACGAACAGGCACGTGGGCGTGGAAACATCCCCACGAGGATGGGACCATTACCTATACGGAAGTGACGGGAGACGTGCGATTTGAAGATGTTGATTTCGGCTATGTCGACAATCAACTGGTCTTACATGATATCAATCTGTATGCAGAGCCTGGGCAAAAAGTTGCTTTTGTTGGTGCCACAGGTGCTGGTAAGACAACGATCACCAATTTGATCAATCGGTTCTACAACATCCAAGACGGGAAGATTCGTTATGATGGCATCAATATTGAAAAAATCCATCTTGAATCCCTGCGCCGCTCCTTAGGGATCGTGTTGCAAGACACCCATTTGTTTACTGGAACGATTCGCGAGAATATTCGCTTCGGAAAACTGGATGCTAGTGATGAAGAAGTGCTGGCAGCTGCGAAATTAGCCAATGCCGACATGTTTATCAACCACTTGCCAGAAAAATACGACACCGTGATCACGGGCGATGGCGAAGGGCTTTCCCAAGGGCAACGTCAGCTGTTGGCAATTGCGCGGGCAGCGATCGCTGATCCGCCAGTGATGATCTTAGACGAAGCCACCTCAAGCATCGATACCCGTACAGAGCGGATCGTCCAATCAGGGATGGACCGTTTGATGTCTGGACGGACCGTGTTTGTGATTGCTCATCGATTATCTACGATCCAAAACTCCGATGCCATCATGGTGATGGATCATGGCCGTATCATTGAGCGGGGGACTCATGAAACGCTATTGGCGGAAAAAGGCACCTATTATCAGCTCTATACTGGAAAAATCGAATTGGATTGATCCTGCCATGGCTACGGCTTGAAGCTGCAGCGACTGGCGATCTACCTATTTTTCCCCTTGTTTGCAACGACCGATTGGCAATAAGCCAGTCGGTTTTTTTGCGCAGCTCGAAAAAATGGTATACTGTCACTGAGATAGCCGCACAACGGCGGCAGCACATAAGCAGTTGTGCTGCGAAAAATGGATTCCATGAGGTGAAAATATGAAACTAGCATTGGCAAAGATCGTTTTAGATGATGAGTGGTATGAAGTGGTCCAATCGGAAAAAGGGCTAGTTTATTTTGGTCGGCAGCAGGATCATCATGAATTACTCAAGTTCTTTCCATTGGCTGAAATCAGTAGTACAGTTGACCTTGATCCAGTAATTGAAGCGCAGCTGCAAGCTTATTTTGCAGGGGAACCAGTGACATTTACTTTTGCGTTTGATTTTGTCGGGACACCATTTCAACAAACCGTTTGGCAAGCACTGACCCAAATTCCTTATGGGCAAACCACTACGTATAGTGACTTGGCGCTGCGCATTCAACGACCGACTGCTGTCCGCGCTGTCGCAAATGCAGTGGGGCGTAACCCGATGATGATCGTGGTTCCTTGTCATCGGGTGTTAGGAAAAAACGGCCGCTTGACGGGGTACCGGGGCGGGTTAGCAACCAAACGCCGACTACTGCAACTGGAAGGGATTCCGTTTAAAGAGTAAGGGAAGCAAACTATTTATAGTAAAAAATACTAAAAAGCAATTTCATTTCCTTTTTTCTCTGGTATAATAAAATTGATTCCGGTTACAAGAAGGGGTGGAGGAAATGAACATCGTTGATTTGCAAAATGGTTCTGATATTCGAGGAATTGCGATCGCAACAGAAAAAGAGCAGGTGACACTGACAGAGCAAGCGGTTCGGCAAGTTGCTTCGGGCTTGCGCAACTGGTTGGCAACAAAGGGCAGCGGTCCTTTTCGCGTGGGAGTCGGTCGTGACAGTCGCTTGAGTGGCGAAGCACTGCAAGAAGTGTTGATGGCACAGCTGCAGCAAGAAGGCGTGGCAGTGATCGATTGCGGCTTGGCAACGACACCTGCCATGTTTATGAGTACACAGTTTGCGGATTTCGACTGTGATGCTGGTGTGATGCTGACAGCGAGTCATTTGCCTTATTACTTTAATGGAATAAAAATTTTCAGCCGCCAAGGCGGTGCCGAAAAAACGGATATCCACTATATTTTGACCCACACTACCGTTCATGAGGCAGCGGAAAAAGGAAGCTATCAGCAAAAAGACTTGCTGACGCCTTATGCCCAAGATCTACTGCAAAAAATTCGCCAAGGGATTGGAACCAATGAGGAAAAACCTTTGGCTGGATTAAAGATCATTGTTGATGCAGGCAATGGCGCCGGCGGCTTTTTTGCTGAAAAAGTATTGCTGCCGCTGGGAGCAGATACGAATGGCTCGCAATTTTTAGAACCGGATGGGCATTTTCCCAATCATATCCCGAATCCAGACAATAAAGAGGCAATGGCAAGTATTCGCGAAGCCGTCTTGCGGGAACAAGCTGATTTAGGCATTATTTTCGATACCGATGTCGACCGCTCGGCCGTCGTGACCAAAAGCGGTGAGCCCTTGAACCGCAACAATATGATCGCTGTATTAAGCAAGATCATCTTAGCGGAACACCCTGGCACGCGTATCGTCACCAATTCGCCAACCTCTAATCATTTAAAAACCTTTATCGAAGCACTGGGAGGGCAGCAAGTACGCTATATTTCTGGCTACCGCAATGTGATCAACAAAGCGATCGAATTGAATGAAGCAGGACTGGACACACAGTTAGCCATCGAAACCAGCGGGCATGCCGCGTTTAAAGAAAATTTCTTTTTAGATGACGGGGCGTACGTGATCGCCAAGCTCTTGATGATGCTGCCTCAATTGCAACAGCAAGGCACGACACTGGATGAGCTGATCGCGGCGTTGCAACAACCCGCCGAGACCCAAGAATTGCGCTTTGCGATCCAACAAGCCGACTATCAAGACTATGGTCGCCAAGTGATCGCGGATTTAGCCGATCATTTGCTGCCAGGCTGGCAGATCGATCCAGAAAATGAGGAAGGTATTCGCATCAACTTGGCAGCGCCCTATGGCCAAGGCTGGTTCTTGCTGCGAATGAGCCTGCACGAACCACTGCTGGTGCTGCAGATCGAAAATGATGAAGCGGGTCATCTACCGGCAGTCGTTCAAGCGATCGGTCGCTTCCTATCGCAGTATGAAGCCATCGATCAAAGCAAACTGACACAGTTTTTAGCACAGCAACCAAAAATTTGAAGAAAAGCAGGGAACTAAAATGGTGATCTTGATGCTGCTGATCATGGCAGTGACGTATGGTGTGAATTTTTTCTTGTTTCGTTATTTGAACAAACGACCAAAAATCGATGTCGTTGAACGGTTATCAATGCTATTAGGTGTCAACATGAGTGTGCTTTTTTTCGATGGGATTTTATTGTTTATCGGAAAACTACTAATTGAGACTGTTGAGATCATCGAGTAACCTAGTCGTCCGTTTTTTGTTTGCCTCTTCACTGATTCCTCAGGACAGTGAAGAGGTTTTTTAGGGTTTGCTAAAAACGGCGATTAATGTTCGCATTCGTTTTTGATATTTGATAAAGTAAAGAGGAGAAAATTACGCAAAGTGAGGGAATTCACGGATATGGCAAAAATAATGGTAGTAGAAGATGAAGCGGTGATTCGCCAACTGATTATCGAAGAACTAGAAAAATGGCAGTTTGAGACCTTTGGCACGACGGATTTCCATCAAGTGTTGACTGACTTTGAAGAACAAGAGCCCCAACTGATTTTACTGGATATTAATTTGCCGGTTTTTGATGGCTACTATTGGTGTCAAAAAATCCGCGAAGCTTCCAAAGTACCAATCATTTTTATTTCCAGTCGCAATACCAATATGGATATGATCATGGCCATGAATATGGGGGCGGACGATTTTGTGACAAAACCTTTTGAGATCGACGTTCTGATTGCAAAAATCAATGCCTTATTGCGCCGTTCCTACAACTATGTAGAAAGCAGCAGCGAGACGTTAGTGCATAACGGTTTGACCCTCAATATCGACAACAGCAGCATGTATATCAATGGCGAAAGCATCGATCTTAGCAAAAACGAATACCGCCTGCTGTATATTTTGATGAAAAATCACGGCAAGATTTTAAGTCGTGAAAAACTCTTGCGGGCCTTATGGGATGACGAGCGTTTTGTAGATGACAATACCTTGACGGTCAATATCAATCGTTTGCGACGAAAAATCGAACAAGCGGGGATGAATGGCTACATTGAAACCAAGGTTGGTCAAGGGTATATCGTACCATGACAAAGTGGCGGGTTTTGCGCAGTTTTTTGAAAGATCGTTGGCTGCTGTTTATTGGCTGGCTGGTCTTTTTCGTGTTGACGGTCTTAGTTTTTTGGCTGACTCCTCATTCCCCGATGGATTGGGGTACAGTCGGCTATCTCTTTTTGATGCAAAGTGTCTTGATGGTGTTCTTTTTGGCAATCAGCTACTTATCTAAGCGGCGTTTTTGGCAAAAAATCACCCCCAAGCCCGGAGACAGCTTGCTGCAAAACTACTTGCAAGGAGCACGCTCGGCGGAAGAAGAACGGATCGAATCTTACATCAATCAGTTGATCCGAGAGCACCAAGAATTGATGCAGCAAGTCGTCAGCAATCAAGAAGAACAAAAGGAATACATCGATTCGTGGGTCCATGAAATCAAAGTACCTTTAGCCGCATCACGATTGCTTTTGCATTCGATCGAATTTGATATTCCAGATGAAAAATTCATCTTACTAGAAAATGAATTGAACCGCATGAACGAATACGTCGAGCAAGTCTTGTACGTCGCCCGTTTGGACAGCTTTTCAAAAGATTATCTGGTCCAAGAAATTTCATTGAAAGCCGTCATCCAGCCGGTTTTACGCAGTCAGGCAAATTATTTTATCCAAAAGAACCTGCACTATGCCGTTGAAGGTGAGGATCAGCAAGTGTTGACCGATGAAAAATGGCTCGGCTTTATCTTTCGACAATTGGTCAGCAATGCCGTTAAGTACACACCACAAAATGGGCAGCTGACAATTCGGATCGAAAAAGATGCCCAAGGAACCTATCTCCACTTGCAAGATAGTGGGATCGGCATTCCTAAAGAAGACATGCGTCGCATCTTTGATAAAGGCTTTACGGGCGAAAATGGGCGCCAAACGGACACCCACTCGACGGGATTAGGGCTCTTTTTAGCGAAAAGTTTAGCGAAGGAATTAGGCATCGAGCTAACGGCTTCGTCGACAGTTGGAAAAGGAACCACCATGACGCTGTTCTTTCCCTTGTTGAGTTATTATGAGGAAAAACGCTAATCTGCTTTTTTTCGAGTATCTTTTTGTGTTTTTTGACAAAAATCACTTGTCCCTAGAACGTTTTCACTGATACACTAAAGCCTGTGCTTAAAATTGAATGGTAAGGATGAATGAAATGGAGATACTCGTTGCATTAGTACCAATGTTTGCGTGGGGCAGCATTGGTTTAGTAAGTGCCAAACTTGGCGGGGATGCGAACCAGCAAACGCTAGGAATGACGATTGGTGCCTTTTTCTTTTCTCTGGTCGTATATTTTGTGACGATGCCAGTGATTGATGGAAAGGTGATTTTGATCGGTCTTTTGTCTGGTCTCTTTTGGTCCGTCGGTCAAAACGGTCAATTCCATGGCATGAAATATTTAGGTGTGTCTGTTGGACTGCCGCTTTCAACCGGCATGCAGCTGATTTTAAATACGGTCGCCGGTGCATTGTTTTTTGCGGAATGGACCCAGACCCGCGATTATGCATTAGGTGTTAGCGCATTGATCTTATTGGTGATCGGGGCTTATCTGACCGCTCGCCAAGATGGTGAAAGTCCGGTAGAAGCCGGCAGCAAGATGCTTGATTTTCCTAAAGGATTTCGGGCATTGATCTCATCCACGATTGGGTACGGCGCCTATACAATTTTGATTACTTGGGCAGGATTGGACCCATTGGCGATCATTTTGCCACAAAGTGTCGGGATGCTGATCGGTGCCAGCCTATTTGCTTTAAGAAAGACGAAGGTCGACCGTTTTGTAGGGAAAAATACCTTGTCAGGATTGTTATGGGGCATCGGCAATGTCTGCATGCTGATCACGGTTCAGCAAGTCGGACTAGCGGTGGGCTTCTCATTGTCGCAGATGGGAATCATCATTTCAACGCTAGGCGGGATTTTTATTCTCGGCGAAAAGAAAACCAAAAAAGAACTGCGGTATGTGGTGATTGGTTGTCTGCTGGTGATTATCGGCGGTGTTTTGCTGGGGTATATGAAAGCAACATAAACGTATATTTTTGAGGAGGAGTTATGGATTTATTTCGAAAAAAAGTCATACAACGGGAAAGTGTGACGAATTTAAAAAAAGAGTTGAAGTTAAAAGATTTGATTATGTTGGGAATCGGCGCCATTATCGGCACAGGTATCTTTGTTGTTACAGGGACTGCTTCTGCTGAGTATGCCGGACCGGCATTGATTCTTTCCTTTGTTGTAGCTGGTATCGTTGTTGTGTTATCAGGGCTTTCTTTTGCGGAATTTGCTTCTCGGATCCCCGTTTTAGGGGGCGCCTATTCGTATCTGTATGTCGTTTTTGGTGAATTTACCGCGTGGCTGGCAGGCTGGTTTTTGATTTGCGAGTTCTTATTGGCCGTTTCTTCGGTGGCATCTGGCTGGTCAGGCTATGTGCAAGGCTTTTTGGCCAGTGCGGATATCCATTTACCAACCGCGTTGACGGGCGGTTATGACCCAAGCAAGGGGACCTACATTGATTTGATCGCTGGTTTAGTCATTATTTTTGTAACCTTGTGGGTCAGCCAAGAAGCGAAAAAAGCGTTACGTTTGAACAATGCCATGGTATGGGTCAAATTCGGCGTGATCCTCTTGTTTATCGTCTTTGGTGCCTTTTTCGTGGAACCAGACAACTGGCAGCCCTTTATGCCCTTTGGTTTTTCAGGCGTCTTTAATGGTGCAGCGTTAGTCTTCTTTGCTTTTCTTGGCTTTGATGCCGTCGCAATGGCAGCGGAAGAAGTCGAAGATGCCAAGAAAAATGTCCCTCGAGGAATCATTGGTTCCATTGCGATCGCAACTGTCCTTTATATCATTGTCACACTGATCATGACGGGAATCGTTCCGTTTGCGGAATTAGGAGTCAATGATCCGGTAGCTTTTGCGATGCGTTATGTCGGTCATGGGGTTGTCGGATCAATCATTTCTGTGGGTGCGATCTTGACCTTATTAACAGTGACGATCGCTATGATGTACTCCTTGGCGCGTCTGTTATATGCCATCAGTAAAGATGGGTTATTGCCAAAAGCGATGCAAGCCATTGATCCAAAGCATCAAACACCAAAGAAAGCGACCTACATCGCGGGTGTTTTTGCTTTCTTCTTTGCGGCAGCTTTCCCATTGAATATCTTGGCAGAATTGACTAACATTGCGGCATTGTCGTATATGATCTTAATGTCCTTAGGAATCATCAAGCTGCGGAAGATGATGGGCCCACCTGCTAAAGGCGAATTCAAAGTACCACTGGTACCGTTATTGCCTTTGTTGTCCGTTGCCAGCTGTCTCTTCTTGATGACCCGTCTACAAACGGCGACCTGGATCGTTTTTGGGATCTCCTTAGTGATCGGAATCGCGATCTATTTTGTATATGGCTATCGTAACAGCGAATTAAATGAGAAAATTGACGAATAGGATTGTGAAAAGGCAAAGACCCGGATGCGGTTTTTGTCTTTTTTTATGTAAATATAGCCGAGCTTCCTATAAGCAGCGTTTTAGGAGGCTTTTTTTGTTATTCAAATAGTGGTCATTTCTGGTGCTGATCATTGCAATGACAGTCTTTCTTGATCAAAAGTCCTCTATGAATCTGCTTTTTTTGAGAAATTTTCCAAATGACAGATTCGCTAAAGGTTCATCCAGTATGCTTTTGTTAGAGAAAAAAAGAGAGGATGTTGGCAATTGAATTATATGAAACGGGCATGGCTGAGTGTGACGAGAAAGCGAGGGAAATCTGCAATATTGTTTGCTGTTATTCTAATTTTAGGAAATGTGATCGCTGGTGCAATTGCGGTCAATCAGTCGACTCAAAATGTCGAAAAGCAGATCAAAAACCAATTAGGTTCCCTCGCAACGATCGATATCGACTATGAAGCCTTGATGGCAAATAGTGAGGGCGGCGCAAGTATGGAGGAGATTCAGCCGCTGCCGGAGGAGCTGATCAAACAAATTGGCGAGCGCTCGGAAGTCAAACAGTATGACTATTTGCGAGAAGCAATGATTGCTGTTGATAAATTCAAACCCTATAGTTTTAGACCAGAAGTTGAAAACGAGAATATCATGGTTTCTGGAGGTATGGATTCTTGGGTCTATTTAACAGGAACCAATCTCTTACAACCGTTGGATTTTGAAGAAGATACGGTGAATTTAACACAGGGACGCTTCTTTACAGAAGAGGAACAGCGTACCGGAAAACGTGTAGGGTTGATTTCTGAAGAGGTGGCTCAGGAAAACGGCTTGACCGTTGGTGACACCATGGTATTAGATGGACAGTTTATCGATTATTCATCTGGTGGAGATCCAGAGAAACAAAAAGGCAATGATTATCCTATCGAAATCGTCGGGATCTTTAAAAATACCAGCTTAGAAAAAGCGAATGAACAAGGACAAGAGGGGGGAGTCAGCTCGTTTGCTTTTGATGATCGTCCCTTCAATCGGATCTATATGCCAAATGATGCTGTGAAAACGATTGTTGAAGAGGAACGTGCGGGGCGACAAGCGGCGTTTCCAGCGACAGACCCCGGATCTGACGAGGATTTCTTTACCCCGCAATTTATTTTGAATCAACCAGAAGATGCAGAACAATTCAAACAAGAGGTGACACCACTCTTGCCAAATGGCTATAAGGTCAATGCTTCTACGGATGAGTATGACCGTGTGGGAACCAGTATGAATCGCTTATCACAAATTTCCTCGTATGTCGTAGTGATTGCGGTGATTGCTTCCTTGATTATTATCACCTTGATCATTGTGTTGTTTACCCGTGATCGTAAATATGAGTTAGGCATCTACCTTTCGTTAGGGGAACGCCGGAAATACGTGTTTGCACAGATTGTGATCGAACTCCTGTTGATTGGTGTCAGTGCAATGCTGATCTCCTTGGTTACAGGGAATATGCTGGGCAAGATGGTTTCTGAATCTTTGTTAGCCAGCAGTATGCTAGAGGCAAACCAGGCAGGGATGGAACAATTCTTTGTGGGGGCACCGAAAATCGACCAAGCGACGATCAACGAGGCGTTTCGCGTTCAATATACCTTATCTTATGTGATCGCCTTTTTAGCGACTGGGATCGTGACGATCTTGCTTTCGGCAGTGGTGCCGCTGTTGTACATTTTACGGTTGAATCCGAAAAAAATCATGCTGTAAGGAGCGATGAACATGGCAATTTTAGAAACAAAAGACATGACGTATTACTACCAAGATGGCGAGAATCGCCGGAAAATTTTAGATAAAACCAATATCTCCTTTGAAAAAGGCAAATTTTACACGATCTTAGGAAAATCAGGCTCAGGAAAGACCACTTTTCTTTCCTTGATCAGTGCATTGGATCAGCCAACCGATGGGGAAGTGTTTTTTGAAGAAAAAAATATCAAAACGATCGGTTATGAAGAATATCGCCGCAACAAAATCAGTCTGATTTTTCAAAGTTACAACTTGATTCCTTATTTGACGGCTTTAGAAAACGTCCTTGTTTCGATGGCGATTTCAGACAACAAACTCCCGGATCAGCACGATCAAATTGCGTATCGTTTGCTGGACTATATCGGCATCAATTCCACGAAAGCCGATCGTTTCGTCAATCAGCTTTCCGGTGGGGAACAGCAGCGGGTCGCCATCGCTCGTGCTTTAGCGACCAACGTTGATATCATTTTAGCCGATGAACCTACCGGGAATTTGGATGAAGGCATGGAACAAGAAATCGTGGATATTTTTAAAGAACTAGCGGCGATCCACAACAAGTGCATCATCGTAGTGACCCATTCGACCGAGATCGCCAAGCAGTCAGATCAGACTTTTTACTTAAAAAAAGGTGCGTTGACGGCCTATGAGTGATTTTTTATCGAAGTTTGAAGAAGAACCGAAACAGCCAGACAAGGAATCAGCAGCAGCCGAAGTACCTTCTTCCCGTGCTTCCCGCAAAGAAAAAGGTTCAGCTTCTTTAGAAGAGGGGATCGAACATGATCCCTCCTTCAAAAAGAAGCGGCGAAAAAAACGATTGCTAGGGTTAGCTGCCTTGCTTGGACTCTTTATACTCAGCGGCTTTTTATTTTTCCAATTGGCGTATGTCCGGTTGGATAACTTTGTGGACAAAGAGATCTCAGAGGTCAGAGAATGGGCAGCGGAACATGGTCTTGCGGTTGATGTCACACCAGCCTATGATGAAGCCCCAGCCAATCAAGTGATCGCCCAAGCAGAAGCTGCCAGAAGTCGAGTCAGAAAAAGAAGCACCCTGCATCTAACCGTGAGCCAAGGACCTGATCCAGAAGAGAAATTGGCATTGCCAGACTTTATGGAAATGACGAGGGACGAGGCAGCAGAGTGGATCGAAAAAAATCAAGCAAGCAATTTGACGATCGTCGATGAATACCACGATGAGATCGAGGAAAAAGCACCGATTCGAGTAGAATTTACCAATAAAGAAGTCTCACGAGAGAACTATCATCGTCGAGATGTCGGACGAGTCTTTTATTCCAAAGGCGAAGAAACCTTTGAAAAAGATATTGAAGTACCAGACTTTAGTGATAAAACCCGTGCAGAGGTAGAAACATGGGGGAAAGCCCATGAGCTGGAGCTTGAAGTCAAAGAACAGGCTTCGGATACTGTGGAAGAAGGCAAGGTCATTGAACAAAGCGTGGCACCAAAAGAAAAAATCGCGAAACGGGATGCGTTTCAAGTAACGATTTCCCTAGGGAAAGGGGTCACCGTACCAGACTTTTCAACGATTTTACCAGATGATGCCCAGGCCGCTGTTGAGGGTGTCACTGTGCGGATGCGGATGCAGTTTACTCAGAGTCTGCCCTATGGACAATTGATCTCGCAAAGTGAGACCGCCGGGACCGTCTTAACCAGCAAAGATGACAAAGGCATTGAAGTCGTCTATTCGGCAGGTCAACCTTATATCAAAGATTACCGTCGAAGCGAGATCCTTGAAGGGGATCTGCAAAAACTCTTCTTTGATGAATTCCGTTCAAAAGGGGCGAACATCAGCTATCAAGTCCGTTATGTCAATTCAGCAGAACCCTACGGGACAATCGTGGGGATGAGCAAGTTCAATCAGTTTTTACCGTTAGAAGATACGATTACCTTCGATATCAGCTTAGGCAATCAGACAGCCCCAGCGGCATCTGATTCTGAATAGTCGCTTTCTTTTTTAGTCAACCTGCAAAAGGAGGAAACCCATGCGTCATCAAGAGAATTTTCAAGACCTTAGGAAAAAGCTGTTTGTGTTTTTACTAAGCGGTATGGTAGCATTGTTGCTACACATGTGGATTCATCAATCCAGCGAACACGTGCGGATCGTTTCAACAGAACGTTTTATTGGAGAACAATTGGAATGATCCTACAGGAATGATTGTGCTTACCGAAAAGTGATTGAAAAAAGAAATGATGAGTGTAAAAGGGGGACTGACCGATGCGGATCTTATTCGTAGAAGATGAGCCATCGATCGCAGAAGCGGTTGCCAGCTTATTGAAGAAACAACATTATTCCGTTGATTTGGCGTATGATGGCGAAACCGGATTAGATTATGCAGCGAGTGGTGTATATGACATTCTCGTTTTGGATATCATGCTGCCAAAAATCGATGGGATCACATTGCTAAAGACGTTACGCAAGCAAAATATTCGCACGCCGATCATTATGTTGACGGCCAAAAGCGAAGTCGATGACAAAGTACTCGGCTTGGATGCAGGGGCAGATGATTACTTGACGAAACCCTTTCAAATGAAAGAGTTGCTGGCACGGATTCGTTCGCTAGGCAGAAGAAAAGATTTGGATTATCAAGAAGACCAGTTAGCCTTTGGCAACGTGGGCTTAGATCGTAATGAGCTGCAGTTAGCCACGCCTAGCAATCAAGTGGTGCTGTCACCCAAAGAAATGAAACTGATGGAGCTATTTTTAGCCAGACCTAAAGTGATTTTATCAAAAGAAACCATCATCAATAAAATTTGGGGCTTTGATCCCGATGTGGAAGAAAACCGCGTTGAAATCTATGTGTCTTTGCTGCGGAAAAAACTGACGCTGCTTGAAGCGGATATCGGCATTCGCACGATCCGCAATGCGGGGTATATTTTGCAGAGCAAGGAGCCACCATGTTAAAAAAATTGCGAAATAAAATGCTGTGGTTCAATATGGCGTTGATCTCAATCATTGTCTTAGGTGCCTTTACCTTTATCTATATTTTGAATGCCACCCAAATTGAAAACGAGATCCAATCATTGATCTCGCAAGAAGCAAACACCCTAGCTGCGGTACCTTTGGATGAGGAGGAAGTGCGGCAATCACTGACAGAACCTGAGTATCCAATGATGTTGACCATCACGAATAGTACTAGTGAGCTCAGAGAGATCGCTCTACTTGACATTAGCCAAATGGATGTCGTGATTCAAAGTATTGATGAGAGCGTCGATCAAAACGAGCTTTATGAAGCCTTGGTCGATGCAGCGGCGAAACAAGGGGAGATCCCTAACGAAGTGAAGGTGAATGGCCGAAATTGGCGGTATGCGCTCTTTTTGGTGACTTCCTTTAGTCATTATTCGATCAATCATGATTCGATGGGGGAATATTCCACTAGTATCAATAATTACGAGCCATTTTATCAAGTGCTTTTCTTTGACGTCACCGACTACAAAACCAGTCTAAGCAACTTAAGAACCACGCTTTTGATCATCGGGGTCTTAGCCTTAGTCAGTATTTATATCGCTAGCTTTTATGTCGCCAATCGAGCCTTACGACCAGTGGAACTGGCTTGGCGCAAACAAAAAGAGTTTGTTTCTAACGCTTCCCATGAGCTGAAAACACCACTGGCGATCATTCAAGTCAATGCCGAGGTATTAGCTGGCAGTCCAGAAGAAACCTTGGAAAGCCAAATGAAATGGCTGGAAAACATTCAGTTAGGTTCCGAACGGATGGATGAGCTAGTAAATAGCTTATTGATGCTGACCAAATTCGAAAGTGCCGAGCAAGAAGTCGTGCGTTCGGTGATCGATGCCAGTCAAGTCGTGCAAAGTGTTTATCAAAGCATGGAGGCCATTGCACTGGAAAAAGGGATCCACTATCAGGAACAGATCGCTAAACAGGTGCGCCTTGAAAGCAATGAGCAAGCCTTACGGCAATTGACCATGATTTTGGTGGACAATGCCTTGAAATATACACCTACTGGAGAAACCGTCACAGTGGCACTCGTTGAACGCCAACGAAAAACGGTGCTGCAAGTGTCCAACAGTGGTTGCCCGATCCCAGAAGAAAAAATTCCCTATGTCTTTGATCGCTTCTACCGCGGGGATCCTTCTCGCAACCATCAAGACGGTGGCTATGGGTTAGGTTTAGCCATCGCCAAAGCCATCACAGAAATGCTGCAGGCACAAATCAGTTTGACGGTGGATCAAGACGGCGTCAATCACTTTGAAGTTTCATTTCATTGAAAAATGAGCTTTACCGTTAGGAAATAAAAGATATGCGCTGCGCTCATCAAATCTTTTACCGCATTTCGAGAAAGTCTCGCTTCCTCGAAATGCGGTATTTATGCAGCAAAACGCATTTTTTAGGAGAAGGGGACACCAAGGGAAAAAGTTTTTTTATTTCTCCTTGCAATTTTCACAAAGTTCGGCTATGATAGGTGTGTAATCGGTTACACAGGAGGGGAGCAACATGCCAACAATTAAAGATGTCGCCAATTTAGCTGGACTTTCCGTGGCGACAGTTTCAAGAGCCATGAATGGGACTGGCTATGTGAGCGAAAAAGCCCGTGAGAAAATCCATCAGGCGATCAATGAACTGAATTATTCCCCCAATGAAGTCGCACGTTCTCTGTATCAGAAAAAGTCAAAATTGATTGGTTTGCTACTTCCTGATATATCCAACCCGTTTTTTCCGCTAGTAGCCAAAGGCGTTGAAGACTTTCTACAAAAAAAAGGCTATCAAGTCATCCTTGGCAACATTCAAGAAGACAATGAGAAAGCCAATGAATATTTACGTGCGTTTGAGCAAAACAATGTGGCGGGGATTCTTTCCGCTGTCGAAAATAAAAATCGTACCCAAAGCAATATTCCGACGGTCGTCTTGGATCGGATCGATCAAGATGTCGAATATGGGGTTTATTCGGATGACCTTCAAGGCGGCGAACTTGCTGCTGAAGCGATCTTAAAAGGTGACCCCAAAAAGGTAGTCGTGATTGCTGGGCCTGAATCTGTCACCCGTGCTCGGGATCGTTTATTGAGTGTTGAATACACATTGAAAAAAGCACAAGTTCCTTATGCACTAGTGAAATCCACATCCTTTCTCTTAGAGGATGCGACCTTGACAGCGAAACAAGTTTTTTTAGAACATCCCACTGTCGATAGTGTGATTGCCCCAAGTGATACCCATGCGATTGCCATCATGCAAGAGGCTTATCATCATGGCGTAAAGATCCCAGAACAACTTCAAGTGATCGGCTATGACGATATTCCCATCAGTAAATTGGTGGTGCCACGCTTGACGACGATCCATCAGCCTGCTTATCAAGTAGGTTACAAAGGAGCAGAAATGCTCTTTGCATTGATCAACGATCAATTTATTGAACAGAAAAAAATCATCCTTCCTGTTCATTTAGAAGAAAGAGAGACAGTAAGAAATGGAGGAACGCCAATTGAATAAGATCATCGTCATTGGTAGTATGGCAACAGATTTTGTAGTCACTACGAAGGTGAAACCCAATCAAGGAGAAACGGTTTTTGGGGAAAAATTTGACACGAATTTTGGCGGCAAAGGAGCAAACCAAGCCATCGCCGCTAGCCGTTTAGGCGCAGAAGTAGCAATGCTAGGCCATGTAGGAACCGATCGTTTCGGAAATGAAATCGTCGAAAACTTAAACGTGAATGGCGTTTCTACGGAGAATGTGGAACCCGTTACACATTTTCCATCTGGTGCCGCGCATATCATTTTGCATGAAAATGACAATAGCATCATTGTCATACCCGGTGCCAATAATGCGCTTGATTTAGCTCGCTTTTCCGAAATAAAAGGAAACATCACAGAGGCTGATTTAGTGATTTTGCAAAACGAGATTCCCCAAGAAGCCAATGAAGCCATCATCGACTGGTGTTGGGAAGCAAAAATCCCTGTTTTATATAATCCAGCACCTGCGAGAAAGCTCAATCCGCGTATGTTATCTAAGGTGGGGTATCTGACCCCTAATGAACATGAGTTTAAGTTACTTTTCCCCAATCAAAAGCTTGCTGACGTTTTAGCAGCCTACCCTAATCGATTGATCGTTACCCTAGGTGCCAAAGGAGCGATTTTCCACAACGGGAAGTCGGAGGTCTTAGTTCCTGCCTTTCCAGTTGCTGCGGTCGATACTACGGGAGCTGGTGATACCTTCAATGGTGCATTAGCAGTAGGGATTTTAGCAGGTGTTCCCTTAGAAAACGCCATTGCCTTTGCCAACTTAGCAGCAGCAATCTCCGTCAAAGGATATGGTGCTCAAGGCGGAATGCCTACATTAAAGGAAATGAAGGAGAGTCCATTGTATGAAGAAGCATGGGGCATTAAATAGTGAGATCGACAAATTATTGGCGGATTTAGGCCACACTGATCAGCTTACGATTGGGGACTTGGGGTTGCCAGTACCCACAGGGGTGAAAAAAATCGATCTGGCATTAAAACTAGGTAGTCCGAGTTTTGAAGAGGTGTTATCGGTAATGCAACAAGAGATGGCAGTCGAGGCGATCGTTTTAGCAGAGGAAATAAAAACGGAGAATGCGGAGCAGTGGCAATTGATTCAAAAAACGTTCCCGAATGTTCCGATTCGTTTTGTTCCACATGAGGCATTCAAAGAAGAAACAAAGGAAAGCAAAGCCATTATTCGAACAGGGGAAGCGACACCCTATTCAAACATTATTTTACAAGCAGCCGTTATCTTCTAAAGAGACAGGAGGAAATCATGTGCAAGTCGAGATGAGCAATATTGAGAAATCCTTTGGGAAGAATCAAGTGTTAAGAGATGTCTCACTAACATTGTACCCTGGAGAAATCCATGCCCTAATGGGAGAAAATGGGGCAGGCAAGTCAACGTTGATGAACATTTTAACTGGGTTACATGCCAAAGATGCAGGGACGATTTTGATCGATGGCAAAGAAACGAACTACGCCGATCCGAAGGAAGCCGAACAAGCCGGTGTGAGCTTTATCCATCAAGAAATGAATAACTGGGAACAGATGACTGTATTGGATAACTTATTCTTGAATCGGGAATTGAAAACCACCTTTGGGCTACTAGATACGAAGAAAATGGCAAGCAAAGCGCAGGCAGTCTTTGAACAATTAGGGATTCAGATCCCCCTTCAAAAAGAAGTGGATGAACTTTCAGTCGGGCAACAGCAAATGATCGAGATCACGAAAGCGCTGATGACTGATGCCAAGGTGTTGATCATGGATGAACCGACTGCTGCCTTGTCGGATAAGGAAATTAATAATTTGTTTCAAATCATTCGTCGCTTGAAAGAAAACGGCGTAGCGATCGTTTATATCTCTCACCGAATGGAGGAGATTTTCAAAATAAGTGACAAGATCACTGTGATGCGGGATGGTCTATCGATCGATACGAAAAAGACGCAGGATACAACGATGGATGAGGTCGTGAAGAAAATGGTCGGTAGAGAGTTAGCTGATTATTATCCAGAAAAACAAGCGCAGATCGGTGAAGTCGTTTTTGAAGTAAAAAATTTAACAGCAGCTTCTAAAGTTTACCAAGGCATCAATTTTCAAGTCAGAGCAGGTGAGATCCTTGGGTTCTCAGGTTTAATGGGTGCTGGACGCACAGAAGTCATGCGAGGAATATTTGGTTTAGATGAAATTGAAAGCGGTACCTTAATCGTCGAAGGGCAAGAAGTGAAAAACTCTTCGCCTTCAAAGGCAATCGCCAATGGCTTTGGCTTTCTAACAGAAAATCGGAAAACGGAAGGCTTGGTCTTAGACTTTTCCCTGACCGATAATATCAGTTTGCCCAGCATTGATAATTTTGTCAAAACAGGCATGGTCGATAGCAAGACTGAAGCCAGTTTCGTTGCGTTAATGATCGAGCGCTTACGCATCAAAACGATGAGTGCCCAGAATTTAGCCAGCGAGCTTTCTGGTGGAAATCAGCAAAAAGTGGTTTTGGCGAAGTGGATCGGTGTCGGACCAAAAGTATTGATTTTAGATGAACCGACACGCGGAGTAGACGTAGGTGCCAAACGAGAGATTTATCAGCTGATGAATGAGTTAGCGGAACGTGGTATTGCGATTTTGATGGTTTCTAGTGATCTACCAGAAGTGCTAGGTGTCAGCGATCGCATCATTGTTTTACACGAAGGAAAAATATCAGGGGAACTCTCTCGGCAAGAAGCCACACAAGAGAAGATCATGACGTATGCGACAGGAGGAAACTAATATGGAAAAAAGTGGTATGAAAACAAAACAACTCTCGGAATCAATTAGTAAATTGGGACCTTTACTCGCTTTGATTGCTCTAGTGGCTGCTGTCACTGCCTTAAATCCAAGCTTTTTATCACCCAGTAATTTGTTGAATCTTTTGCGGCAAGTCGCAGCGAATGGCTTTATTGCATTCGGAATGACCTTTGTCATTTTGACTGGGGGCATTGATTTGTCTGTAGGGTCCACCTTGGCACTTTCCAGTGCCTTGACAGCAGGAATGATGGCCAACGGGGTGTCACCTTTAGTCGCTATTTTGATTGGGTTACTAAGTGGAGCGATCCTTGGTGCGTTGAATGGACTACTGATTTCAAAAGGAAAAATGGCACCGTTTATCGCAACCTTAGCAACGATGACGATCTATCGGGGCGCTACCTTAGTGTACACCAATGGAAATCCAATCACTGGACTAGGTGACAGCTTTCTATTCAGCTTTATTGGTCGTGGGTATCTTTTCGGGATTCCTTTTCCAGTCGTATTGATGTTTCTCGTGTTCTTTCTTTTGTTCTTGTTGCTTCATCGCACCGCCTTCGGACGAAAAACCTATGCCATCGGTGGCAATGAAAAGGCCGCTTTTATTGCTGGGGTGAAAATCGATAAGATAAAACTGATCATTTATTCGATCTCTGGATTGATGGCTTCAATCAGTGGCATGATCATCACTTCTAGGCTGAATTCTGCGCAACCAACAGCAGGGCAAGCCTATGAGATGGATGCGATTGCAGCAGTCGTTTTAGGTGGTACAAGCTTATCTGGTGGAAGAGGCAGAATTTTTGGCACGTTGATCGGGGCATTGATCATTGGTACGTTGAACAATGGTCTAAATCTATTGGGTGTCTCAAGTTTTTATCAACAAATCGTTAAAGGGATCGTGATCGTAATTGCAGTGTTACTGGATCGGAAAAGGAAATAAAAAATAGGAGGATCTATTATGAAAAAAATGTTTTTATTGGCAGCAGGCTTATTGGTACTTTCTGGATGTGGAGCGGCAACATTGGACAACGGCGGCAGTAGTGAGACACAAAGTGAGGAAAAAGCAGCTTCAGAATTGACAGTTGGTGTATCGATCTCCACCCTCAATAACCCGTTTTTTGTTTCCATGCAAGAGGGGATCAATCAACTGGCTGAGGAAAATGACACCGATGTACGCTTTGTTGATGCCCAAGATGATACTGCCAAGCAAAGCAATGATATTGATGATTTGATCCAACAAGGCGTGGATGTGCTTTTGATCAATCCCGTTGATTCTGCTGCTATCGTCCCAGCTGTTGAAGCCGCTAATAATGCCAACATCCCAGTTATTGCCATCGACCGTAGTAGCGATGGAGGAACGCTTTTGACGACGGTTGCCTCCAATAACGAAGAAGGTGGAAAAATGGCAGCAGAATTTATTCTCGAACAATTAGGGGAAAACGCAAAAGTGGTAGAACTTGAAGGCGTCCCTGGCGCTTCTGCAACCAGAGAGCGAGGAAAAGGCTTTGATGATTATGCTAAAGACAAACTGGATGTTGTTGAAAAGCAATCCGCAAACTTCAATCGAGCAGAAGGATTAACGGTTATGGAAAATATCCTCCAAGCCAACAATGACATTCAAGGCGTCTTTGCTCAAAACGATGAAATGGCTTTAGGGGCAGCCGAAGCGATGGGAAACCGAGAAGGCGTAGTGATTGTCGGGTTTGACGGTACTGAAGACGGACTCAAAGCCATCGAAGAAGGTAGAATGACGGCAACGATCGCTCAAAAACCAGAAGAAATGGGCCGCCTTGCATTGCAGTCAGCGTTTGACCATTTCCAAGGAAAAACAGTCGCTGAACAAATCGATTCACCATTAGAGTTGGTGAAAAAATAGGTAGACGCTCAATGCATTTCCTACTTTCAACATAGAAAGCCCCTCTTTGGCTGACCATTTAGGTCACCAAAGAGGGGCTTTCTTTAATACGTGGCGTTTCGTTTACTTGTTGCTAGTTAAATCCAATAAGCGGTCTTTCAAGTCTTCTTCTAGATGACCCAATTCCACTTCGGCAGCACGACGTTTTTCTTTTCCTTCTTTTTGGATCCGTAATGTTTCTTGGATCGTTTCCACAAGGTCGTTTTGTGTTTTTTGCAATGTTTCGATGTCGACGATGCCGCGCTCGTTTTCTTTCGCTGTTTCAATAGCAGAAACTTTCAACATTTCTGAGTTTTTCTTCAATAGATCATTGGTGGTCTCAGAAACTTGGCGCTGTGCCGTAACTGCATCTTTTTGACGCAATAAAGTCAAGGCAATGACCACTTGGTTTTTCCATAGTGGGATCGCTGTATTGACAGAAGCTTGGATTTTTTCTGCTAACGCTTGGTTCGTGTTTTGGATCAGGCGAATTTGCGGTGCCTGTTGGATCGTGATTTGACGTGCCAAGCGCAAGTCATGGGTCCGTTTGTCTAAACGATCTAGGAATTGCGTGTAATCGTTGGCGATCTGTACGTCCATTTGATCATTCGTTTCTTCTGCTTTTTTCATGGCTTCAGGAATGATTTTGGTTTGCAATTCTTGCATCTTCAACTCGCCAGCGGCAATGTAGATGTTCAATGCATCGAAGTAATCTTTGTTCTTTTGATACAACTGTTCCAACATCAGGTTGTCTTTTAGCAAACCGTCTTTTTCTTTATCCAATTTGACGGCGATCTTGTCGATTTGGGCACCGATTTTTTGGTATTTAGCGGTGATTTCAAAAATGGATTGTTTTACTTTACCAAACATCCGCTTGAATAAGTTGCCTTCACCTGCACGCAGTTCATCTGGATTGGCTTCTTGCAAGCGATACATCAACTCAGTCAATGAGTCGCCCACAGGGCCGATATCAGCTGCTTGGACATGGTTCAACATAGATTGGGAAAACTCCCCAAGTTTTGTTTGGGCAGCTGCACCATAGGTGATGACTGCTTGCTGGTCAGTTGCATCGATCTTGCTGGCTAATTCTTGGGCCTGTGCTTGACGCTCTGGCGGTAATTTGTCAATCAAACGCGGTGCTGTTTGCTGTTCTTTCAGCTGACTGATCTCCGCTTGTTGAGTAGTGGTCAAAGTGTCGACAGGGGTTGAAAATGGGTTGTTCAATAAATCGTCAAGCGTATCCGTTACGGGTTTTACTTGATTTGGTGTGTCACTCATAATAACTCCTCCTAATAATTGTCTGCTTTCGAAAAAAATCTAGCCTGGGCTAGATTTTTTTTTAGATTCTTTTTTTGTTGCCAATCAGAATCTATCCCTATTCATTATCTCGTTTTATGCTTTGTTTGGCAATGGATAACTCAATATCCATGTCATCAAGATCGTCTGCTACAAATTGGGAGTAGTCTTTGGCGATCAAGGAAGCCATTTGCTCGATAATTTGTGTGCTTTCTTCGATTTTATCATAGGTCTCACGACTTTTGATCTCATGGCTATTGATTTCAATGAACTTATCGGTCAAATCGACCATATTGGGCAAGTGGGTGTAAAGGAAATGACTTGCCAAAGGCAGTTTAGTTGGTTCTTTTACGAGTTCTTTGAAAAGAGCTTTTGAGGCACGCAAGGCATCGTGACGCAAGTCAATGGCTTTTAACTTGTTATTGCTAGTGATATTTTTTTGGTATTTATCGATTTGGTGTTTCGTCTGATTCATCGTTTCACGGAACAATTCGATCTCACGAGCAGTCATTCCGCTCTTCAAGTAATGGGCTTCTCGTTCTCTCGTTAAAGAAGGCAAAACTTGTGGATCCGCTGCCGGAACTTTACGTCCTCTGATACCGACGTAGACTAAAATTGCACCGACGATTAATAATAGGCTCGCAAATGAATCGCCTACTACGTTAAAAATAATACTGATGAGGACGATCGCACCAACGATCAGCCAGATGTTTTTTTTCATTTTTCCTCCTCCTAAAAATCTCTTGGACAAGTAGATTGGGTTATTCGACATCTTTATTTTAGCATGTTCACTAAAAGAAAAATATCAGACTTGGGGTGGATTTTCCGATTTTTAGTAAATTCATAAGCTTTCTTGCTATTTCTTAAGAAGATATTTTTTCTAAATTATGCTAAAGTGTTTGATAGATAAGACGTATGAGGAAAGTTAGGTGTCGATAGATGTTAGAATTTAAAGATTTTGAAGAAAAAACGATCCAACGGAATGAAATTTTCCATGGCAAAATCATTGATGTGGTGGTTGATGATGTCTCCTTGCCCAATGGTGGAACCAGTAAACGCGAACTAGTCTTCCACCCAGGTGGGGTGGCCGTGATCGCCTTGACGAGTGAGAACAAAATGCTGTTTGTTCGCCAATTCAGAAAGCCATTAGAGCGAGTGATTTTAGAGATACCAGCAGGCAAAATCGATCCAGGAGAAGGCGCACGTCCAGATTTGACTGGCGCCCGGGAATTGGAAGAAGAGACTGGCTATCGCGCAAAAACGCTAGAGCATGTTTCTTCTATGTACCTTTCACCAGGCTTTGCGAATGAAATCTTGCACGTCTATTATGCGAAAGAGCTGGAAAAAGTGGCAAATCCCTTACCGCAAGACGAAGACGAAGTGCTGGAAGTCTATGAATTGAGCTTAGAGCAAGCACAAGCCGCTATCGCTGATGGAACGATCTGTGATGCGAAGACCGTGTTTGCGATCCAATTTTGGGAGTTGCTGGAATTGAAACGGAGGAACGGACTTGCCTAAAGAACCATTGATCACCCGCAGTGAACTTCGACGCCGACGCGAAGAAGAACAAGCGGCGTCTGAACGTAATCAGCAAATCGTAGAAAAGCAAAGCAAGAAAGAATGGAAACAAAAAGAAAAACAAATTGATAACCACTACCGAAAAGTGCGCAAGAAAAACAAAGAAATCACGAAGACCCGTGCCGGTGAGAACCAGAAATCTCGGGATCTGAACCGTTTTTTAATGAAAGCCATTGTGATCGTCACTTTATTGTTAGTCGTCGTCGGTTTGGCGATCTTTTTGTTGTGATTCATCTAGTACTAAGAAAAAGCCGCCCCTGCATCTTCTGCAAGTGCGGCTTTTTTGTTATTCGGTCGGCTTTTTCAAAATAGCTAAAAACATGGCCGCTGGCTGATTCATGAACAAATGATCCGCTTCATGAAAAACGGTAAAGGAAGTGTCGGTAAACCCAATCGCCTCTGTCAGTTGAGTCAATGCAGCAGGGTCAAACCCATTATGAACCAGCGGGTGAGACACGGCGGGATTTTTGAGGAAATCCACTAGGTAAAGGGTTCCTCCTGGCTGCAGCAAGGCGTATAGTTTTTCCATCATAGCGGCTGTGTCAGGAATATGCAGCAAGACGAGGGATAGCAGCACAGCGTCTGCTTTTGCTTGTAAGGATTCTTGCAGCAGATCGTGGACAGTTGCAGAAGCATTGGCCAGCTGCAGTTGGTTGATTTTTTTTTCAGAAACCTCGATCATGCCAGGGGCAGTATCCCAGATGGCTAAGTGCTGGACATAAGCTGCTAAGGGCAGACTTACTAGGCCGGTACCGCCGCCGATATCGATCAGAGTTTGGTGCTGGTTGTCTTTAAAATAAGGTTCAAGGGTTTGGGTGACTAATTGTGCTAACGCGATCCGTTCAGGGGTATCGTATTTTGCTGCCATGGCGTTGAAAATTTCAGACATAAGTGCCTCCTTTGATAATGACAAAAAACTGTTCGTTTCGTCAAAACTAGTTTATCATGAAAGGAGAAAAAACACGTCAGTAGATACGTGGAAATTTCTGTTGTTTTTCATTTTAAAGGATGAAAAATAAACGAGAAGCAGGAGGCAAACACATGAAAATTGGTATTATTGGTGCAATGGAGGAAGAAATCAAGGCGTTGCGGGAACAGTTGATTTCACCGCTTTCTTGGGAACGCGGCGGCGCACTATTTATTTCAGGAAGTATCGGCAATCATGAAGTGATCGTCGTTCGTTCAGGTATTGGTAAAGTTCTGGCATCGATCACCACTAGTTTACTGATCCAACAATACGGGGTCAATATGGTGATCAATACTGGATCAGCTGGTGGGATCGGTGCCGGTTTACAAGTAGGGGATTTAGTGATCTCAGATAAAGTGGCCTATTTTGATGTCGATGTGACGGGCTTTGGTTATGAATATGGCCAGTTGCCTGGTGGGATGCCTTTGTATTATGAAGCCAGCCGCTATTTGATCAGTGAGATGACAAAAGCCGCAGAAGCGACCCATCATACCGTGAAAAAGGGACTGATCGTTACTGGTGACAGCTTCATTCATGACCCGCAAAAAGTACAGGAGATTTTAGGACATTTTCCAGATGCCTTGGCTTGTGAGATGGAAGGAGCCGCGATCGCACAGACTGCGCAGCAATTCAATATTCCTTTCTTAATCGTGCGCGCGATTAGCGACACCGCCGACCACGCAGCAACCGTCTCTTTTGATGAGTTTATCTTAGAAGCTGGCAAGCGTTCCGCTGAAATGGTCTTGGCATTCGTTGAAACATTAAAGTAACTTAAAAAACAGGAGAGCCGATCCGTAAGAGGAGGAAGGAAGCATGAGAGCATTACTATCCATTGATTATACGTTTGATTTTGTTGCAGATGAGGGACGATTGACGACGGGTGCTGCTGGGCAAGCGATTGAAGCTGCCTTAGTGGCTCGGACACAAGCCTTTATCGAAGCCGGTGAGTATGTCGTTTTTGCCATTGATCGTCATGAGGAAACAGACAACTATCATCCTGAAAACCGCTTGTTCCCACCCCACAATCTTGCGGGCAGTGCGGGGCGACATCTTTACGGCCGTTTAGCCCCGCTTTATGAAACCTATCAGGAAGCGCCAAATGTCTATTGGATCGACAAGCGCCATTACTCAGCGTTTAGTGGTACCGACTTGGACATCCGACTCCGGGAAAGAGGGATCACGGAATTGTACCTGACCGGCGTTTGTACCGACATCTGTGTCTTGCATACAGCAGTGGATGCCTATAATTTAGGCTACCAACTGGTGATCGATGCAGATACCGTTGCCAGCTTTGACGCGGTCGGACATGAATGGGCACTACGCCATTTTGAAAATACCCTTGGTGCGAAAATCATTTCTGCGAAGGAGGAAGCATAAATGGGATGGATGGATCAATTAAAAGCAAATTTCAGTTTCAGTGAACTGACTAGCCTTTATCAAGCGTATCAAAAAGGGAATCTTGATGTGAAGGCGTTGTTGAACAATGACTTCTTACAAAAGTATACAGATTTTCAGAACTTGGATGAGTTTATGGCTAAACTAGGAATCCAGAATGAAAACCAAATCTTCGACTTTCTAAAAGACCGCCCCAATCGACAAAAAGCCGATCAAGTCGTCAATGAGCATTCTCAATTCGATTCTGTGATTAGTATGATGAAAAAAGCTTTACAGAAATAAACAATTGGCGAAGAAAAAGCGCAAGCAGAAAAATCTGCTTGCGCTTTTGTTTACCAAATCTGCACACGATCTTCTGGTGCACGATACATAGGGTCACCAGGTTTGATATCAAAGGTGGTATAGAATTCATCGATGTTTTGGACTTGGATATTGGCCCGTAGTTTCGCTGGTCCGTGGACATCGATCGCCAGTAAGAGCTGTTGGTATTGTTCTTTGGCTTTTGTACGCCAAATCTTCGCCCAATTGGTGAAGAAGTCTGTTAAAGAAACATCGCTTTCTTTTTGCGCTGCTTCTAGCGCACAGCTTAGTCCGCCTGCATCGGCGATGTTTTCAGAAACAGTCAATGTTCCGTTGACGGTACCGCCGGCAAATGGCAGGCCATCAAACTCGTCGATCATCGCTTGAGCTAAGCGTTCAAAGTGTGCCAAATCTTCTTCTGTCCACCAATTGTTTAAATTACCATATTCATCAAATTTTGCCCCGTTGTTGTCAAAGGCGTGGGAGATCTCATGAGCAATGACCGCGCCGATCCCCCCATAATTTGCGCTGGTGGATTGTTCCAAACTATAAAAGGGCGCTTGTAAGATTGCGGCTGGGAAAACGATCACGTTCTTAAATGGGTGATAGTAGGCATTCACGGTAGCGGCGGACATTTCCCATTCCTCGCGATCCACGGGCTGCTGCCATTTTTTGAAGGTATCTTCTCGGAACAAACGATTGAAATGAAGGGCATTTGCCAACAGACTTTTCTCTTCATCGGTATGCAATTGATCATAAATAGCAGGAACTTGATCAGGGTACCCGACATGGATGCCTAAACGATTCAATTTGATAATCGCTTTTTGGCGGGTTTCTTCACTTAACCACGTGTTGTTGCGCAAACGATCTTGGTAGACAGCAATCATTGTTTCCACCATGTGTTTGACGTCTTTTTTCGCCATTTCCCCAAAGTACTTGCGTCCATAATAATCACCGATCACTTGACTAAAATGACCCATCGTTAAGTAATAAGCCGCTTTTTGTTGGGGAGCCGCTTCATCGATCCCTGATAAGTAGCGACTGTAGGTTCCGCCTAACTGACGCAATTCTTCACTCAGATAGCTAGTATAGCGCAAGCTTTGGTTGACGATCATCCAGCCTTTCAAGAGTTCAAAATGGCTATCAGAAACAATAATGTCAAAGGCTTCAAAGTAAGCGGGTTCCGTTACGATCAGCTCTTCTGGTGTACCTGGTAAAAGGGCTGTCAAGAGTTGTGTAAAATCGATCTTGCTAGCTTGCTTTGCAAATTCCTCCAAGGAGCGAGGATTGTAGTTTTTACTATAATCCGCACTTTCTTCCGCACTGCGGACATGAGGGGCGATCAATTTATCAAATGCGATCGCTTGCTCTACCATCGATTCCGCTTCTGCTTGGTCTTTTCCGTAAGCAACTAAAACGTTGACGGCCATCTCAAAGTAGACTTGCAGCATTTCGCCTGCTTGGGGATTTTCTGTGTAATAGGTTTTATCCGGCAAAATAGTAGCAGGCGGATAGACCGACAAAGTATTCATTTGCGCATTTTTCATGTCTGCATCGACATCCAGTTGGAAAGGCAAGGCAATGCCCTCTAAAACGAAACTTGCCAGTTGCTGATTCAATTCCTCATAAGAACGCAACGCTTCGATTTTTGCTAATAGTGCATTTGCTTCAGTAGCGCCAGCTGCCTCTCGTTGGGCAAAATCGCTGGCTAAGCGGTAAAAAGCCACAGCATCCTTCATGCGGCCTTTTGGCGTAGCATGGGGATCGTGTGCCATATTTTCAAATTCTGCGATCATTAAGGAATCGATTCCGTCAACGAGATCTTGGAATCCACCCGTAGCGGGTTTATCTGCTGGAATAACAGCGGTCTCCAGCCACTCGCCATTTACATAGTCATAAAAATCATCTTTTAACAAGGTTGTCATGTCTTTCGCTCCTCTCGCTTTCTACTATTATGAAACAAAATCTGTAAGGACGCAAAGAAAAGTTTTCTAGACGAAAAAGGGTTTTGATCCAAGTAGGAGGAGAATCTAAGGTATAATAAGAAAAAAGGCAGGTGAACGAGATGGAACAAGTAGAGTGGAAAGGGATCGCCGAAGAGCGGTTTCGTCCGTATAAGCAGTGGGTCACTCCTTCAGGGTATTTATGCGGCACCTATGCGGCAGCCGTCTTTTTGGCCTACTATCAAGATTACATCGATGAAACGATCATCCCGAAAGCGTTTCGCCGAAAAAAACAGCGGGATCTGACAGTAGTGACGGAAATGCTGCGTGTGCTGATTCAGCCTCATGGGTTGCCGACGATCGCTTGGCAAGTCAGTCATGGTTTGACTCGGTTTTTCGATCAATTCCAATTGCCTTACCGCGGACGTGCGACCGTTGTTGGCGGTTGGCATCGAGCGTGCAAACGAATCGACGAAGGCAAACCGGTGATCATCGGTATTTTGAAGCCTTTAGGCAGCACATATGGCAATCATTGGGTCGTGGCTTACGCCTACGCCGAAACCGCCAGCGGAGAACGCTATTTTAAAGTTCATGACAACTGGGGCAACTACAAAAAAGTAATTCCCGCCAGTTGGGTAAACGGTACCGTCACACTTCCTTGAACGAGACGGTTAAAAAAACAGTCACTTTGTGCTAGAATAGAAGAAAACAACCACATTCATTGGAGGCAATCATGGGCGAAAGTTATAAAGATAGTTCGTTGAAAATTTTTAGTTTAAATGGAAATTTACCATTAGCAGAAAACATTGCGAAAGTTTTCGGTACAGAACTAGGGAAGTCAAAAGTGACACAGTTTAGTGATGGAGAGATTGCCATCAATATTGAAGAAAGTGTGCGGGGCGACCATATTTATATCATTCAATCGACGAATGAACCCGTCAATGATCATTATTTAGAGTTGCTGATCATGATCGATGCGATGAAACGGGCTAGTGCGAAGACCATCAATGTCGTTTTGCCTTATTACGCATATGCGCGGCAAGACCGAACCGCCAACCCGCATGAGCCGATTACTGCAAAATTGATTGCCAATATGCTGGTGGAAGCAGGGGCTTCTCGGATCTTGACGCTTGATCTGCATGCCGTCCAAGTTCAAGGGTTTTTCGACATCCCAGTGGATAATCTCTTTACGATCCCATTGTTTGCTCATTATTATCGCGAACAAAAAATGACTGGTGACGACTATGTCGTTGTTTCACCAAAAAACAGCGGTGTCCAACGGACCCGTAGTTTGGCAGAATACTTAGATACAGCGATCGCGATCGTCGATCAAGATGAAGCCGATGGCGGCTATGTGATTGGTGATGTCGTTGGGAAAAAATGTATTTTAGTTGATGACATTTTAAATACCGGCCATACATTGGCAAAAGCGGCAGACTTGTTGAAGGAAGCTGGTGCCAGCGAAGTGTATGCTTGTGTGTCTCACGCCTTACTTTCGCCGCCAGCTAAAGAAATTTTGGATCAATCAGCGATTGAAAGGATTTGTGTCACCGATTCTTGTTGGACCAGCGAAGAACGCCATCCAGAAAAACTGCACTACATTTCTTGTGCTGAATTGATGGGGGAAGCCGTTCGCCGCATTCACGAAAATACACCAATGAGTCCATTGTTCCGCCTGGAAAGCAAAGAGTATAAATAAAAATATGAAAAGCACCCGCTATCCTTAGGGACAGCGGGTGCTTTTGCGTGTGGGGGAAGTGGACCAAACACAGCGGATCAGTTCAACTGGTTGCGGTTCAAGACCGTTTCTCGTTTGATCAGCTTATGTGGTACGACCAGCTGTACGCCGTTTGAATCTTCATGATTCAATTGCGCCATCAGCCGTTCGGTAGCGATTTTTCCTAAGGACAACACGTTGATATCGATACTAGTCAAATACGGGTGTGTCAAAGTAGCAAAGATCGAATTATTGAAACTGATGATGGATAAGTCATCCGGGACTTTGTAGCCATACATCGTCGCTAATTGAATGATCCGCACAGCGAACAGATCATCGATCACGACGATGGCAGTTGCTTGGGATTCTTTGATCGTTTCTTCAAACGTGACGTAATCTTCCGCTTTTTCAAAGGTCAATGCTGGATAAAAGGGGAGATTTGCCAGCATCATGGCTTTTTGGTAGCCGAAAAAACGTTCGAAATACAGATTTTCATGGGTCGTATTAGTAGCAAATAAAATCTTCGTATGCCCTTGGGCGATCAGATGCTCGGTTGCTTGCTTGCCTAACAACTGGTTGTCATTATCGACAAAAACGATTTTGTCTTCATTGCTGTATGGTTGACCAATCAAGGTAAAAGGGACTTCTTTTTCGACCAGATAGTCGATGATGGGGTCTTTTTCATCGGAATAGACCAAGATAAAGCCATCTACTTGTTTTTGCAGGTGCATCCGTTCCACGTTTTTTAGTAATGTAGCAAAGTCACGGGCGGAGGCAACGGCAACCGTCATTTGATGATGGCGGGCCTCTTCATTGATGGCTTCGATCGTTTCTAAATAAAAGGGGTTTCCTAGTCGTTCTTTCGAATCAAGGGGCGGCAAGATCACGCCGATGGCACTGGATATCTGTTTGCCGAGATTTCGAGCTGCAAGATTGGGGACATAGCCCATTTCTGCCATTACTTTGCGCACTTTCTTCTTGGTATCTTCAGAAATGCTGGGATGATCGTTTACGACACGAGAAACCGTGGATGTAGCGACGCCAGCCTTTTTGGCGACATCTTTGACCGTAATGCTCACTGATTTCCCTCCTTTTTTAGCTTATAGTATCACAAAGTGTCGGCACAAGGGTAGAGCCAATCAAAAGAAAGAAGAAATGCAGACATTTCTTCTTTCAGAAGGCTTGTTTAGTTGATCGCTGTACTGATTTCGTCTTCTAAAACATAGTCTTTGCCATACACCTTGATTGGCAATGCCTCACCGCTGATTTTTTTCAAAGTCACCGTTGACTCATTGACGGAAACAAAGAGCAGACGTCCACGATAGTTGATGTGGAAGGCATAGCGGCTCCACGTTTTAGGTAAGAATGGCGCAAACCCTAAGTGGTCGTGATCGGTTTTCATTTGAGCAAAGCCTTGAACGATCGCTAACCAGCTGCCGGTCATAGAAGTGATGTGCAAGCCATCATCGGTATCATTGTTGTAATTGTCCAAATCAAGACGAGCAGTCCGCTCATACATTTCCAACGCTTTTTCTTCCATGCCTAATTCCGCTGCTAAAATCGCATGGATACTTGGAGAAAGGGAAGATTCATGCACTGTCATCGGCTCATAGAAATCAAAGTTCCGTTGTTTTTCTTCTTTGCTGAATTGATCGCCGAAGAAGTAGATCCCTTGCAAAACATCGGCTTGCTTGATAAAGCAAGAGCGCAAGATATGATCCCACGACCAATTTTGGTTTAACGGCAAATGTTTTGGATCAAGATCGGAAACGGGCATCAAGTCTTTGTCTAAGAAGGTATCATGCTGGACGAACACACCAAGCTCTTGGTCTTCTGGGAAGTACATATTGTCGATGATGTCTTGCCATTTGGCTTGTTCTTCGTCAGAGATCGTGACAGTCGCTTCGTCTTTGAAGGCTTCATAGCTGGCTAAGGTATAAGCTAAGACCCAAGTAGCCATTTTATTGGTGTACCAGTTGTTATTGATATTGTTTTCGTATTCGTTTGGTCCTGTAACGCCATGGATCATGTATTTTTGCTGGCGTTTTGAATAGTGGACACGATCTGCCCAGAAACGTGAGATTGCGCTTAACACTTCTAATCCTTCTTTTTTCAGGTAACTTGTATCGCCAGTATAATTCGTATAGTTGTAGATGGCATAAGCGATGGCACCATTTCGGTGGATTTCTTCGAAAGTGATCTCCCACTCATTGTGGCATTCGATCCCAGTGAAGGTCACCATTGGGTAAAGGGCACCTGCTAAGCCTTGTTTTTGCGCATTGATATGGGCTTGCGGCAATTGGTTGTGACGGTATTTCAACAAGTTACGGGTCACTTCTGGTTTTGCTAATGCCAAATACAATGGAACTGCATAGGCTTCGGTATCCCAGTAAGTCGCACCGCCATATTTTTCACCAGTAAAGCCTTTCGGTCCAATGTTCAAGCGCTCGTCTTCGCCATAATAGGTTGAAAACAATTGGAACAGGTTGAAACGAATCCCTTGTTGCGCCGCAGCATCGCCTTCAATGATCACATCAGCTAAATCCCAGCGGGCTTTCCAAGCAGCGACTTGTTCTGCACGCAACGCATCATAATCTGCTTTGTATAAAGTGCCTAATTCGGTGACTTTTGCTGGATGATCATGAGCGGGAACATCACGACTCGTAACGATCAAGACTTCTTTGATCAATGAGAAGGTGTCACCGGCTGTTCCAGAAAAGGCAAAGGTATCAGCAACGCAAAGCTCGCTTTTCACGGAATCGATCGGTGTTTGGCTATGACGCATAGCAGAAGTGACAGTAAAGCGTTCAATGTCAAAATTATTTTCTACGGTCCGAGTGGTCAAGTAATGGAAAGTTTCGGTTTGACCATGAGCCAATTCTTCCCAGAAACGTTCGTCGTAGTTGCTGTCTTCGTTATGGACATTGTTATCTAGTTTAGAAACGACTTTGATCTCAGCGTCGCCTTCAATGATCTCAGCGTCCATCTTAATGAGGGCAAGTTCACGTTTTACGATGCTCAAGAAGCGTTCAAAAGAGAATTTTACGGTGGCGCTTGCCAAAGTGACAGTAAAGTTGCGGCGTAAAATCCCGGTTTCCATGTCTAGTTCTAAACGGAAATCACTTGGGCTGATTTTTGCTAAGTCGACTAATTGGTCATTGACAAATAGGTCCATTGCAATAAAGTTGACCGCGTTGATCACTTTGCCAAAATAATCAGGATAGCCGTTTTTCCACCAGCCGACACGGGTTTTGTCTGGGTACCAGACACCAGCGATATAAGTACCTAAGTGATGATCGCCGCTGTATTGTTCTTCAAAGTTGCCGCGCATTCCCATGTAGCCATTCCCGATACTTGTTAGCGACTCTTGCAGTCGACGATTTTCTTTATCTAAGGTAGATGTCGCGATTTTCCATGGATCGATCTCGAACAATCGTTGGATTTTTTTCATGAAAGTCCCTCCAGAATCTTTTTGATATCTCTATCATAAGCGCAAACGATTGCATCGTCAAGTGAAAGTTGTTGCGTTTAAAGAATTTCCTATTAGGAAACATCGAGAAAGAGAGATTCAGTTATATAAAGGTGAAAAGCGAATAGAATCCCTTTTGATATTTCTGGGTTTACAAAATCTTTTTTCTCCGTTAGAATGAAATCGTTAAGAAACCGATTGCGTAAATCGATTCAGGGAAGGAAGAAGGAAGATGAAAAAATTATTGAGCTTCGAATTTTGGCAAAAATTCGGAAAAGCGCTAATGGTGGTTGTCGCTGTTATGCCAGCTGCTGGTTTGATGATCAGTATTGGGAAAACGATCCCAATGATCAATGCCGACTGGGCATTTTTGATCACTACAGGAGGCGTCATTGAAAACATTGGTTGGGCAATTATTGGTAACTTGCATTTATTATTTGCATTAGCTATTGGTGGTAGTTGGGCAAAAGAGCGAGCTGGTGGGGCATTTGCTGCTGGGATCGCCTTTATTTTGATCAACCGAATCACTGGTTCGATCTTTGGCGTGACGAGCGCGATGTTAACCGAAGAAGGCGCCTTTACCCATACGTTATTTGGGACGAAGATCATGATCGACGGCTTCTTTACTAGTGTATTAGAAGCACCTGCTTTGAACATGGGTGTCTTTGTTGGGATCATCGCCGGTTTTGTGGGAGCAACAGCTTACAACAAATACTATAATTTCCGCAAATTACCGGATGCGCTTTCCTTCTTTAACGGCAAACGCTTCGTACCTTTCGTAGTGATCGCCCGTTCAGTAGTCGTCGCATTAGTGTTATCGATCGTTTGGCCCTACATTCAGGCAGGCATCAACAACTTCGGTTTATGGATCGCGCAATCACAAGAAAGTGCGCCCGTTTTAGCACCGTTCTTGTTTGGAACCTTGGAGCGGCTGCTCTTACCATTCGGGCTGCATCACATGTTGACGATCCCGATCAATTACACCGAATTAGGTGGAACTTACACGATTCTTTCTGGCGCACAAGCCGGCACCCAAGTCTTTGGACAAGACCCATTATGGCTTGCTTGGGCAACGGATCTAGTGAACATGCGCAATGCTGGCGATACGTCACAATATCAATTTTTATTGGAAAACTTTGTTCCTGCCCGCTTTAAAGTTGGACAAATGATTGGTTCATCTGGGATCTTGATGGGCTTGTCTTATGCCATGTATCGCAATGTCGATGCGGACAAACGGCACAAATATACCTCTATGTATTTATCAGCTGCTATCGCTGTCTTCTTGACAGGGGTAACGGAACCGTTGGAGTTCATGTTTATGTTTGCTGCCGTACCGCTTTACATCGTTTATGCAGTCGTACAAGGGGCGGCGTTTGCGATGGCGGATATCGTCAACTTACGGGTCCACTCTTTTGGGAATATCGAGTTGTTGACCCGTACCCCAATGGCGATCAATGCCGGCTTAGGACAAGATTTGATCAACTTTGTGTTAGTGACCATCGTCTTTGGTGTTGGGATGTATTTCTTGGCCAACTTCTTGATCAAAAAATTCAACTTTGCAACACCAGGTAGAAACGGCAACTACGAAACAGAAGGAGCCAGCGATGCGCCAGCAACAGCTTCGGCGGATGGAAATTTGAACCCAGATTCGCAAGTCGTGAAAATCATTCATTTATTAGGCGGACGTGAAAATATCGCCGACGTTGATGCATGTATGACCCGTTTACGGGTCTCTGTGAAAAATCGAGAAGCGGTCGGCGATGAAAAAGCATGGAAAGCCGCAGGGGCTTTAGGCTTGATCGTAAAAGACAACGGTGTGCAAGCAGTGTATGGACCGAAAGCAGATGTCTTAAAATCAGACATTCAAGATATCTTAGATTCTGGTGTCACGATTCCCGAACCGACGGCTAGTCAAGCACCAGTAGAAACCACTACCCACCAAAGCCAAGGCGTGACAGCTGAACTAGCTGCCGTTGCCACTGGAGAAGTGATGCCGATCACCTCTGTCAAAGACCAAGTGTTTGCGGAAAAAATGATGGGTGACGGTTATGGCGTGCGCCCAGAGCAGACGATAGTTGTCGCACCAATCAGCGGGAAAGTCACCAACATCTTCCCAACGAAACATGCGATTGGCTTGCTTTCTGATGAAGGCATCGAAGTATTGGTTCACATGGGCTTAGATACCGTTGACTTAAACGGTGCCCCCTTTACGGTAGCTGTCACTGAAGGACAACAAGTGGCGGTGGGTGACAAGTTAGCGGAGATGGATCTCGCTGCAGTAAGTGCTGCTGGCAAAGACACCACCATCGTTGTAGTGTTGACCAACAGCGATCAAATCGATTCCTTTGAATTGACCCAAATCGGTAAGCAACAAGCAGCCGCAGTTGTTGGAATCGTAAAACTATAATAAAATGACAAGCGGGTCGACTTTTTTGTTGACCCGCTCTCTTTTATTTTTTTAAGGAATCGTACAAGCAAACCGAGAGAAGGAGCCTTATTCATGAAGGTATTAACATTGAACACCCATAGCTGGTTAGAAGAAAATCAGCTCGAAAAATGCAAGATGATCGCACAAGAGATTGCAACAGGCGACTATGACATCATCGCCTTGCAAGAAGTCAACCAAACGATCGCTGCTCAAACCATCGTTCCTGATGGGCTTTATTGCCCCACAGATACGCTGGTGGAAATCAAGGAGGACAATTTTGCTTTACGCCTAGTGGAAGAACTGCAACTGTTAGACTGTGACTACTATTGGTCATGGACCTACAGTCACGTAGGCTATGACATTTACCACGAAGGCAATGCCTTATTGTCCAAACAGCCCATCATTGCCAAAGAATACCTTGCTTCACAAGCCACGGATGTCTGGGATCATACCACACGCAAAAACCTGAGCGGCTTGACTGAAGCCGATGGACAGATCGTACAAGTCGTTAGCTGTCATTTTTCTTGGTGGCAAGACGGTAAATTTGCCTACGAGTGGCAACAGACAGAAGCATTTTTAGCAGAACGGGCAGATACCTTATTGATCCTAGGAGATTTCAACAACGATGCGGCCAGTTCTGGTCATCAACTCGTCCTTGACAGCTCCTTACAGTTGCAAGACAGCTTTTTAACGGCTACCGAAACGATCGGTGAAGCCTCTGTCGTTAAAGCCATTGATGGTTGGCAAGACAATCGAGAAGCATTGCGGATCGATTATGTTTTTGCATCCAAAGACTTGCAAGCAACGGAATATGAAGTCGTTTTTGACGGAACGCGTACTCCGATCGTCAGCGATCACTTTGGAATCAAAGTGGTTTTTGCTTCAAAAACAGAGCCAAACTAGCAGAAGCGACAGCAAAAAAGCAGTGCCAACCGGCACTGCTTTTCTTTTTGGGGAAGTTAAATCGCTGATCGAACAAGGAGGAAAAAGAATAAACTCAATAAAAGAATGAATGCTAATGCCCCGTAGGTAAAACTCTCTTCGCCCCAAGTTGCGTTTTCCTCCTGACTCGAAAGACTTCTTCTTGTAAAAAAGACGAGTCCTGCACCGATGACATTCGCTGTCAGCAACTGCTGGAAGAAGATCAGGAATAAATACTGACCCAAAAGGCCTTTTTTACTCATGGAAAACCGTTGAATAAAGTACAGGCAAGCCCCTTGCAGCAAAAGGAGACTACTTAACAAGACCCCTAAAGCGGCTAACGGTTGCGAGTTGAGGTACTGGGCAAAGGTCATCCCATGGTTGAAGGCAGTCAAGGAAAGATAAAGATAGTAAGCACCGGCGATCAAAAGCCAATAACTCAGTAAAATCAATGGAAACGCCCATTTTCGTTTAGTCATGGTTGCCCTCCTGTAAAGTGAATAGTCCGTAGGAACGGATCAAATAATCAATCAAGCAGCTTAGTCCAATCAAAGACTGGCTAGGGATTTTCTTGCGACCGATTTGAAAAAAATCGCAATAATAGGTCAGGTGAAACGTTGAATGGCGAGCAAAATAATTATCTCCTGGCGCACTCAATGTCAAAACGGGAATCTGACGAATCGCAAAAGTCGTCAGATTCTCTTTGACGTTTTCTGTTTCGCCGCTCAGTGAGGCGATGATCACACAATCTTCGGCAGTGATCATCGGCATGACCATATCAAATTCCGTTTTGTTCGGCAATACGATCACTCGTTTTTCCATAGAAAGCATCATTTTGGAAAACTTCTCCAGTGCTTTCTTTTGGGAAAACCCAGTTGGGTAGCAGTAGATGGTTTTGCTGCGGTCAAACAAGCGGTTGAGGGCAGCTAAGTCTACCGTTTTTACATAGTTGAGGGTGGCGAAAATATCCTCTTGTTGCTTTTCAAAAATCGTTTTTTGCTGCGAAATCGTTGTTGTCTGTTCTTGCTGATGCCGTAGAAAATATTTGAACTCGGAATAGCCAGAAAAACCAAGTTTTTTCGTCAACCGTAAAATAGAAGACTTGGAGACGTGAACCTGCTCGGATAGCTCGACGATCCCCATAGATAGAACGGTGTCGCCGTTGGAAAGAATGTAGTTTAGAATGCCACGATCAAGTTCACTTAACTCTGATTGGTGCTGTTGAATCAAATACTGTAATTTCACAAAAACCCCTCCTTATTGATTAAGTATAGCTGAAAAGCCAGGAGGGGAGGCGAAGAACGCTGGCTAGTGTAATTCTGGCCAAAAGGCTTGATTTGCTTCAATCAATTCATCGAGTAATTCTTTGGCTACACGGGCATTTGGAACCACTTTTGAAAGAATCAGTGCTTGCCATAATTTCTGGTAAGAACCCTCTGCCCAAGCCTCCACGACTAATTTTTCTACGGCGACTTGTTGCTCCATCAATCCTTTTTGGAAGCGAGGGATCTTGCCTTGTGTGATTGGTTCTGCCCCGTTACTGCCGACGATACAAGGCACTTCCACCATTGCCTGTTCATCAAAGTTGACGATCGCTCCTTCGTTAGGCACGATCAACAGCATCCGTTCTTGCGTGTTATAAGCAATCGCTCGTGCAAGGTCCACGATGTAGCTGGCGTGTTCATCCACTTCAAGCGTGGTGTCAGTCGCTGTCTGGTTTTCTACGATGCGTTGGCATTCACCAAAGACGTGTTTTTCGCGGCCAGCCATGACTTCATTTGCCCGTGTAAAAGATGGGTTGGTGTGCGCCACTTCATCTTGAGGGAAAAAGTAATATTTCAAGTAGGTATTTGGCAAAGTTGATGGATCAACTTCGTACACTTCTTTTGCTTTAGCAAAGGTGTGCATCCAGCTGGCATCAGCATGTTGGCTCGCTTCGATTTCTTCTGGCAATGAATAGCCGTATTTTGCCACATGCGCCTGGATCTGCGGCAGCAAATCATTGCCAGCTTTGTCTCGTATATCTGTCCACCAGCCAAAGTGATTCAAGCCATAATAGCGAACCACCAACTCTTTGCGAGAAGCTAAACCGATCGCTTGCGCCATCCGTTCTTCGATTCCCACTGGCATATCACAAATATTAATGATCTTGGCATCAGGGCGCAATTTACGAGTCGCTTCTGCGACGATCGCTGCAGGATTGGAATAATTCAACATCCATGCATCAGGGGAATATTTTTCCATGTAATCGACTAACTCCAATACACCGCCGATAGAACGCATCCCATAAGCGATCCCGCCAGGACCACAAGTTTCTTGGCCGACCACACCATATTTCAAAGGGATTTTTTCATCCTTTTCGCGCATCGCATACAAGCCAACTCGGATATGCGCCATCACAAAATCGACATCCTGAAATGCGGTTTCGGGATCAGTGGTTGCTAAAAAGCTGATTTCTGGTGCGCGTTCTTTTAATAAAATCTCGCAAGCTTGTGCAACTTTTTCTTGTCGTTCTTCCAAATTGTCGTAAAACTTGATTTGGCGAATCGGGAAACGATCCAAGTGTTCCAAAAGCATCAAGACGATTCCTGGGGTAAAGGTACTGCCGCCTCCGGCGATCACGATTGAAAATTTTTTCATTTTTGTTTCCTCCTTAGTCTGATACAGCTAATAATTTTTCGAATTGTTCTCTCACTTGTGGCACATCCAGACCAACGATCACTTGGAAGGCGTTGCCGTTGCGAACAACACCATGGGCACCAGCGCCTTTAAAGATGTCATCTGGCAGCACTTGGTCTTGATCTTTGACGGTGATTCTTAGGCGAGTGGCACAATTAGTGACTTTATCAATATTATCGCGACCGCCAAACCCTTCTAAGTAGACTGCGGCTTGTTCGGTGTAGCGATTGGCACCAGCAATCACTGGCGTACCAGTGTTGGCTTGTTTTTCTTTGTAATCTTTTTTGGTGTACAGTTTGACTTCGCTATTGTTTTCTTCCCGTCCTGGTGTGGCTAACTTAAATTTGAGGATCAAGAAGCGGAAAACAAGGAAATAAAGGGCAGTAAAGGCTAACCCGATCACCAGCTGCGTGAAGATCATACTGCGATGATTTTGAAATAGCGGAATCCAGACCTTCGCCAACAGATCAATCAAGCCGCCCCCCATATCACCAACGACCCCGAAGGCAAACATCGTTGCCGCCATGGTCGCTGCTAAAACAGCGTGCACCGCAAAGAGGGGTGGTGAGATAAAGAGGAAGGTGAATTCCAATGGCTCAGTGATACCAGCTAAAACGGCAGTTAAAGTGGCAGGGATCAAAATCGCTAAGACCTTCTTTTTGTTCTCAGGCTTGGCTGTGAAATAAAAAGCAGCAGCGATCCCTGGTGCAGCAAAGATCTTAGAATTGCCATGTAAAGCAAAGCCCCCTTCAGGGAAAAGCTCTTTCAATGGTCTGGTGGATTGGGCAAATTCTTGTAAATGTGCCATCCAGTATTTGGAGATTCCTTCTTCGACGACAGCGGGACCAAAAACAAAGGGGGTATACACGAAATGATGGAGACCTGTGGGAATCAATATTCGCTCTAAGAAAGTATAGAGCCAGACCCCAAAGACCCCAGCACTTGCTAGAAACCCTTGCATGGACCCAATGCCAGCTTGGACTTTCGGCCAAATCAATGCGATCAAAAAAGCAACTGGCAGCATTAAAAAGAAACCGAGGATCACGACAAAGGAAGAGCCTTGGAAGATTCCGAGAAAATCAGGCAGCTTCGTATCGAAAAACTTGTTGTGAAGATAGACGACGATCGCCGAAATAAAAATTGCTCCGATAATACCAGTATCTAATGTTTTGATGCCAGCGATCATTTTCAAGCCACTCTCACCGCCGGGATCAGCTGCAAAGTTGACACCGAAGAAGTGACCAAAGTACTCGATCATGCCAGAAATAAAATAATTACAAGTAATATAGACGACAAAGGCTTCCATTGCCGCTCGCGCATTGGCTTTTTTTGCGAGACCGATCGGTAATCCAATGACAAATAATAATTCCATTTGGTTGAAGACCGTCCACGCTCCGTTTTCAATGATCGTCCAAATGTTGTACCAAGTAGAGCCTTCAGTGGCGATGCTCCCCACAAGCATCGGATTTTTAAAAATAATACACAGCGCGACCATGATCCCTGAAAAGGAAAACAAGAGGACCGGGGTAAACATCGCACCGCCAAACCGCTGAACTTTTTCCATCATAATTTCTTAACATCTCCTTTCAATTTTTACTACAATCTCAGTATAGAAAAGAAAGATAGCGGTTACAATAAAGCGAGGAAGCATAGGAACGTAGAAGCAAACAAAGAGAAAAAGTGGCAACTGCGGGGAAATTTCCCATAAAAAAACAAACCTGCGAAAAACAGGTTTGTTTGCTACGTACGTGTATTTAAATTTCGACGTTGCCATAACGATTGGCAAGGGCGGTGCGGATCAAGCGCTCTGCCAAATGCTCATTTCTTGCAAGGAGCGGTCCGTGGAAGTAAGAGCCGAACACATTGCGGTAAACCACGCCTTCGGTTTGGTCTTCGCCATTGTTTCCTTGTCCTTGGATGACTTTCCCCAATGGTTTTTCCCCTTTACCTAAGAAAGTACGGCCATTATGGTTTTCAAAGCCATAATAGGTCTCATCGAATTCTTCATTGTGGATCACGATGTCACCGATGAACCGATTGTTTTCTTGGCTTAAGGTGTAATGATCCAAGGCACCGATCCCATTGATTTTCTCGCCGTTGGCACCGATGTAGTAATGACCCAGTAATTGATAGCCGCCGCAGATCGCCAGCATGACGCCATCATTTTCGATATAGCTGGTCAGGGCTTCTTTTTTTGATTGGATATCTTGTGAAACGATCACTTGTTCAAAATCTTGTCCGCCACCGAAGAAGACGAGATCATATTTTTCAGGATCGAAGGGCTCGTGAATGCTGACGACTTCTGCGTTGAAGGTCACGCCTAGTTTTTCGGCCACGTAGCGCAGCATCAAGAGATTGCCGTTGTCGCCATAAGTATTCAAAAGATTTCCATACAAGTGGGCAACATTCAGTTGATACTTAGTCACGACTCATTCCTCCTTTGATATAGCCTTTTTCCGCAAGCTTTTTGCGTAGCTGCAAGACTGCAGTGTAAGTCGCTAAAATATAGACTTTTTCTGTTGGTAAGTCTGCAATTTGCTTGATGACGTCATCAAGTTCAGGGGTTTCAATGATTTTTTCTTCAGGGATCCCCGCAACTTTTAGCCGCAACGCCATATCTTTGTGACGATCACCACCAGCGATCACTTGAGGAATCCCCATATCGGCAAACGCTTCATGGTCGCCATCCCAAATCCAGCTGACGTCGATCCCATCTGCGTAGTTGGCATTCAACAAGCTGACTAGCGAGAAAGGATAGGGCGACAGGCCGATCATATCGATGACTTGGTTCAAACCAACAGGGTTTTTAACTAAGACTAACGTACATTCTTTGTCCCCAATGCGGATCACTTCTTGACGACCAAAGACTTTTTCGTCATAGGCCAAACCAGATTTGATTTTTGCAGGTGCTACGCCATAATATTCCGCAACCGCAGTTGCCGCCAGCGCATTGTAGACATTGTACATCCCACCAACTTCGATGCGATAGTCATTGCCATCGATCACAAAATCAGCAGAGGTGTTGTCCATTGCGGTCATTTCCGTCAGTTTATAATCCAATTCTGGTCGATGGAAGCCGCAATTTGGGCAGTAGTATTTTCCAAGATTGGCATAGGTGATCATTTTATAGTGTAAAATGTGATGACACTCAGGACATAACACGCCATCCGTATTGTAATGGGCCATCTGCTCTTCATCTGGCAAATGATCAAATCCATAGTATTTCCGCGGATTGACAGTTGCTACCGAATTGAACAGTGGCGAATCCCCATTGCAGAGGATCGTAGCTTCTGGTGAGTTTGCGGCACCTTCAACGATCATTTTATAGGTCGTATAGATCTCGCCATAACGGTCCATTTGATCGCGGAAAATATTAGTGAAAACGAACAATTCCGGTTTGATGTACTTCGTTACTTTGCTGAGACTGGCTTCATCGATTTCTAAAACCGCAAATTTTTTGCCTTTTTTAGGGCGTGCTGATAGAAAGGTTGAAACGATCCCTTGGACCATATTGGCGCCGGTGGGGTTCGTCAATACTTCATCAAATTCTTGGCGCAAAATATTGACAGTCAAGGCAGTCGTCAATGTTTTGCCGTTGGTGCCTGTGATCACGACGACTTGGTAATCTTTCGCCAAATGATCTAATATATGTGGATCAACTTTTAATGCTAATTTACCAGGCAGGCTTGAGCCGCCTTTGAAAAAGTTCTTTAATACCCATTGAGAGGTCTTACCGACTGAAACAGCCAGATGACTTCGTATTCCCATAATGTAACCCTCCATTAGAGCGAATGCTTTCATTGTGCAAATTCAATTTATCATACCATATACCAAGAAAAAGGTTAAATTGCTTTTGCGATTCTTTAAATTTCTGCAAAGACCATTCTGATAAATGGCTCTTTTACTTGCGATGATCAAAGGCTTGAAAAGCAAAACAGCAAACCTTCTGCCAGGTTTGCTGCTGCTTTAACCGATAATGATTTTTTCCGTTGGGTACTCGTAGCCTAAGTCACGTGTTTCTTTTGGTACGAATAACATCAAGGTGTACAGCATACCGACACGGCCGATAAACATCAAAAGAGCAATCACGAGTTTGCCGATGGTTGATAAATCGCCCGTGATTCCTAAAGAAAGCCCTGTGGTTCCAAATGCCGAGGAAACTTCAACAATGATGGCGATCAAAGGGATATCCTCGATGGCGGTCAAGAATAAGACACAAAAGAAGCACATACCCATCGAAAGCATGAAGACTACCACTGATTTGCGGACGTCATCTTGATCGATGCGGCGACCGAAGATATTGATATTGTCCTCACTTTTCAAGAAGGCATAGAGGTACAGCCCAATGATGGCAATGGTCGTCGTCCGAATCCCCCCGCCAACAGAGCTGGGACTACAACCAATAAACATCAGCAAGGAGAAAACGATCAACGTCGTGGTTTGAAAGTTGCCTAAGTCATGGATCTGCAGGCCAGCATTCCGCGTTGTCATGGAATAAAACATGCTGTTCATCCACATACCGCTAAAGCTGTAATCTTTGAACAAATAATCTTTCTCAAGGAAAAAGATCGCTAATGTACCGCCGACAAAGAGGATCACGAAAGCCAAAACAGCAATTTTTGTGAATAATGAAAAGCGAAACGGCAAGCGGCGGCGTTGTTTTTTCATTTTAAAAAGGACCCATTCCCGAAAGTCCATAATTACTGGAAATCCGATCCCCCCGATAAAAATCAAAATCATGATACACGTCAGGAAGAAATAATCATGGGAAAACGGCAAGATGGAATTGCCCGTCACATCAAACCCTGAGTTGGTCACAGCAGAGATCGCTTGATAAAATCCATAAAAGATCGCATCTCGCCAATTGTCATAATAGCCGTAAAGATGAAAATAAACAGCAAAGATCGTGCCTGCTACCACCTGACAAAGCAAGATGATTGTAAACGTCGTTCGAATCATCCGAACGATCCCACTAAGCTTTGGCTGATTCATATCCGTCATGATCAACTGGCGCTGCTTTAAACTGATTTTGCGCCGTGAGACGATCGCAAAAAAGGTCGAGATCATCATGATCCCTAAACCGCCGACTTGAAAGAGGACTTCCAATAAGATGACCCCGTGGTCGTTAAACACGTCATTGATCGGAAAAGTAGTCAGCCCAGTGACACTGACCGTGCTGACCGCCATAAAGAACAGATCGATAAACGCGACATGAGAGCCGGGTTCTCGAAAGAAGGGGAGTGAAAAAAGCCCCAAAGAGACCACCGTCATCACGATATAATAAAAAACAATCACTTGGATTGAAGACACGTTCTGGGAAATAAACGTCTTGCTCCTGCGCTGCGTCAAGCGGGCAAAGCGGGTAAAGTTCATTACAAAAAACCCCTCACTAAATAAACTATCCCCAGTATACCAAAGAACCAAGTAGATTTGAAAGAAAGCAGGATAGAATTCATGGGAGCAGAAATTGTGCAAGGAAAAGCTTTTGGAAAGTATCGTTGGGTTAGAGGACACGATCAGGCTGTGGTTCTTGCGGCAGCTTGATTGCTTAAGAAACTTAAAAACTCGAAGCAAATCAGTAAGGATTTCACGATTTCAGAAGAAAATGCTGGCAATTTATGAGAAGATAAAAGAAGAAAAAGATAGCAGCGACGATCCGCATGGAACAATAGCGAGAAAGCGGACAAAAAAGCGCATCAAATTTTTTGACAATCGAGACGGAAATGGGGAGTATCATGAAAGACGTAAAAATTATTTTTTTCGATGTTGATGGCACACTGATCGATATGAGCAAAAAGCAAATCTCTGAAAGAATGTTAGCCACATTAAAAGCCTTGAAGAAGCAAGGAATCCTGTTGTGCATTGCGACTGGCAGAAGTCCCATCGCGTTGCCGCAATTTGAAGGCGTAACCTTCGATGCGTTTTTGACCTTTAACGGATCGTATTGTTTTAATCAAGCCGAGGGGATCCACCAAAACCCCATTCCTAAAAAAGATGTTCAGCAAATCATTGAAAATGCGACGGCACTCAAGCGTCCAGTAGCGATCGCTACGAAGGACCGAACGGTTGCCAATGGCAAAGATGCTGATTTAGTTGAGTATTTTTCCTTTGCCCACCAAGAAGTGATCGTGGCAGAAGATTTTGATGAGGTGATCCAACAGCAAGACATTTTTCAAGTGATGCTAGGCTCAGGGAAAGAAGACTACGCCAAAGTGATGGCAAATACCACGGAGGCGAAAATCACCGCCTGGTGGGATCGCGCAGTCGATATTATTCCAGCCAGCAGTGGGAAAGGAAGCGGCATTGCCAAAATGCTGGCTTACTATGGCTTGGATAAATCTGAAGCCATTGCCTTTGGCGATGGCAACAATGACATTGAGATGCTGGAGGCAGTCGGCTGGGGTCTCGCAATGGCCAATGCTTCGGATGAGTTAAAAGCAATCGCCGATGAAGTGATCGGTCACGTAGCCGAGGAAGGCATTTATCATTACTGCTTAGAAAACGGGCTGCTGGGTGAAGTCGTGCAGTGATGGGCAATGCGCCAGTTGCTGTCGCCCGCTAAGAATATGCGCAGCCAGGATCGCTACTGCGTGTCTGTTTGATCAAATAAAAAAACTGTTTCCGAAATGTATTAGGGAAACAGTTTTTTTGATATAAAGTTGTTTAGCAATGTGTACGGTTTACAGCGCCTCCACCGCTTCGATCGCCTGATAGACTTTTTCGGGTGTGATCGCAGGATCGATCAAAATAAAGGTTTCTTCTTCTTTGACAGCATAGGCCAGAACCGAGGCGAAGTAATCCCGATCAAGGCGTGTCACGTGGAGATCCTTCAGCTTCATTGGCAAGTGCAAAGCTTCGTAAAATGGCCGTAATTCTTCAATCACATCAAAATCATTGGTATAGGCAAGCTGGACCCAAATGCAGTAGGCGACTTTGTTGCCGTGCAAGACGGTATGGGTCTCACTCAAATAAGACAAGCCGTCGTGCAGCGCATGCGCACCAGATGTGCGGCCAAATTCGACTGCAAAACCGCCAACTTCGCCTGCCAAAGCAATGATCGCATCGGTGATGCGGGCAAAGGCGGGGGTCAGCTGCCCGACTTCTAAGTCTTTGACGGCTTGGATCGCATCGGCAATCAGCAAGTTTTTGATCAAAAGAGCACTTTGGAAACCTAGCCGTACTAAGGCAGTCTTGTCGTCTTCTGCCATGTTGCGGACGATGGCTTCCATTTCATAATATTTGGCTAACGTATCAGCGATCCCAGCGATAAAGTAATCAACGGGTGTGGCTAGTAAAAAACGGGTGTCGACGATCGTCATGTAGGCACCTTTTTTGGCATAGTCGATTTTACAAATCGTATGATCAGGGTAATAGGCGACGATCACAGGGGTAAAGGGTGCACAGTTAGAAACCAATGTAGGGATCACGATCAATTCTGCGCCAAGGATTTGGGCGGTGATTTTTGCTGTATCAGCGACCTTGCCGCCGCCGATTGCCACTACGGCATCCGCTTGCTGGATCGCCTCAGCTAAGGCTTGTGCATTTTCATAACTCGATGATCCATCGTAGCGGTAGATCGGGTAGTCAAATGAATGGGGGTAATAGGCTGAAAACACATCGAATGACTGCTCCCCAGTGATCACGGCAACTTCTTGGAACTCACTTAAATACTCTGGCAAATCAGCTAAGACCCCATCGCCAGTAATATACCGATTAGGACCTGGACGGACTTCATTGGCTAACATCAAACAAACACTCCTTTATAATCGTCAGAATTTTCTAATCAGTGTATCGCGAAAATGCCCTGACTGTCAATTTCCTTTTGGCAAAAGAAACAGAAAACAGCCGATCTGCCTTGAGAGCAAATCGGCTGTTAATGATGAATCGGGAGGCATGCTCCAAAAATGTTAGGACCAGTTTTGGCGAATAAAGCCAGCTCGACCGGAGCCTTCGCTATAAGCATTGTAATGGGCTGCATTTTTTTTGTAAAAATCTTGATGATAGTCTTCTGCAGGATAAAAAGGTTCTGCTGGTTCGATCTTCGTTACGATCGGACGGTCAAAGCGGCCGCTAGCTTGCAACTGCGCCTTTGATTTTTCCGCAATCGCTTTTTGTTCTTCACTATTGTAAAAAATCACTGGACGATAGGAATCACCACGGTCGGCAAACTGACCAAACGCATCCGTGGGGTCTGTCTGCTGCCAATAGATGGCAACCAATTCTTCATAAGAGATGACCTCAGGATCAAAGGTGATCTCAACTGCTTCGGTGTGACCGGTGGTTCCTGTCGTTACTTGTTGGTAGGTTGGGTTAGGCACATGGCCGCCAGTAAAGCCAGAAACCACTTTGAGGATGCCTGGCTGCGAGTCAAAAGGTTTCACCATGCACCAAAAACAACCGCCAGCAAAAATTGCCGTATCTTTCATAGGTATTCCTCCTTTGCTTCTATGGTATGCTTCTAGTAGAGAAAAACAAGAGATATGCTTAGAAAACAGGGCAATGAAGAAAGGAAGTTTGCATGGAAAGTATTTTGATTTTACTTCGAGGTAATTCTGGCAGCGGCAAAACCACTATTGCCAGAGCTGTTCAACACATTTTCGGTGAGAAAGCAGTGTTGATTTCACAAGATGTTTTTCGCAGAGAAATTTTTTGTGTCAAAGATAGCCCCAATAATTTAGCAATCGGTTTGATGAAAGAAGCCGTCTTGTATGCGAAGGGGAAAGTGCCATTGGTACTTGTTGAAGGAATTTATTCTCGTGAAAAATACCAAGACTTTCTCGACTTTCTGATTCAACTCTTTCCCGAAAGTAATCTCGTTTATTATTTTGATCTTTCTTTTGAGGAAACGGTCAAAAGACATCAGACCCGAATGCAGCGAGACCATTTTTCCGAGGAGAACATGCGTGAATGGTGGCTTGAGCGTGACTTGCTTTTCCCGCAGGAGTCTTTAAAGGAAAGGCTGATTAAAGAAGGGCAAACGATAGCAGAAACGGTCAATCATATCATGGCTGACTATGAAGAAATAAGAAGGCGGGATTGACTGTGGCGCTAGTCATTGAACAAGGAAACGAGCAAGAATTGGCTGCTTTAGAATCAGCGTTAACAGCGTATACAAAGCACCAAAAACCATTTACGCAAACAGAAACCTATCAGAGCTTCAGTTGTGTAATCAAAAAAGAGGGGATGGTGATTGCTGGTGGCATTGCCTATGCCTCGATGTATCACATCGGTTATCTTGACACCCTGTGGGTCAAAGCATCCGAGCGGGGGAAAGGGTATGGTAAGCAGATTCTTACTGCTCTTGAACAGCAGTTGAAAGCATTAGCTGTGAAAATTGTCAGACGGCAACCTTTGATTTTCAAGCGCCAGATTTTTATCAGCGATTGGGCTATGATGAAATTGGGAGAATCGCCCATACGCAAAATCAGCTAACAGAAATTTTTCTAGTAAAGAAATTACATGATTGACTCCAAATTGATTCTCAAATAAACCTTTGAACAAGGAAAAAAACAATGAAAGAGAGGCACAACCAATGTTAGATAAATCAATTCCATATGCAGAAATCTGGATGAAACGAGCGCACAAAAGCACACCGATCCAGCCTGTTCAATCCGATAACTATTCATTACGCAGCTACCAAGCAGGAGACGAAAGGCACTGGGCACGGATTGAAACATCCGTCGGAGAGTTTGACAATGAGGCAGAGGCATTGGCGTATTTTGAAAAGGAATTTATGCCCGAGCAAGCACAGCTAGGCCAACGAATGTTTTTTGCCCTTGATCAATCAGGTACACCGGTCGGTACGGCTACCGCTTGGAAAAAAGCCAAGCAAGACGGCACACCGGTTCCACTAGTCCATTGGGTAGCAGTAATGCCGCAAGCTCAACGTCAAGGGATCGCTCGCGGCTTGGTCACGCAAGTCGTTTCTGTCTTGGAGGCAGCCAACGAACCGATGTATCTTCATACGCAAACCTGGAGCCACGCAGCAATCACGCTGTATCAGCAGCTTGGTTTTGTGATCATTGCAACGGATATCAATGGGAATGAAAATCCAGAATATTCGCTGGCTTGTCAAGTATTGGCAGAAGTTGCTCAAAAAGCCAGAAACGAGTAAGAGATGGCGGCGGCAAAAAATCCGTTAATTTTTCGTAAAACTCTTGCGTAAAAGGCGGCAGGTGTCGAATTTAAGTCTGTAAAAATTCTCCTTTTTCAAGTATAATACCAAAGGAGTATGAGGAAGGATGGGCGAGATGGCACAGCTTTTTTTTAAATATGGCGCAATGAATAGTGGGAAAACGATCGAGATATTGAAAGTTGCTCACAACTATGAAGAACAAGACAAACCAGTCGTGATCATGACAAGTGGATTGGACACCAGAAGCGGTGTGGGAAATGTTTCGAGCCGCATCGGCTTAGAACGAGACGCGATCCCGATTTTTGATGAAACGGATCTGTTCCATTTGATCAAAGACCTCGGTTATAAACCTTATTGTATTTTGATCGACGAAGCACAGTTCCTAAAGAAGCATCACGTGCTGGCTTTCACCAAAATCGTGGATGAGCTAGGAATCCCTGTGATGGCCTTTGGTTTGAAAAATGATTTCCGCAATGAATTATTTGAAGGCTCAAAATACTTGCTGCTTTACGCAGATAAAATCGAAGAGATGAAAACCATCTGCTGGTTCTGTCATAAAAAAGCAACCATGAACTTGCACTATATCGACGGAAAACCCGTTTACGAGGGCGACCAAGTACAAATCGGCGGTAACGAAGCGTATTATCCTGTTTGCCGCAAACATTACTTTCACCCGGGAATGAAAAAAGAAGGAGAATAATCAATGTACGATCAGTTACAAGCAATCGAAGACCGCTACGAAGAATTAGGCGAATTACTAAGTGATCCAGCCGTGATCTCTGACACCAAACGCTTCATGCAGCTTTCAAAAGAGGAAGCCAATACACGGGAAACGGTGGAAGTCTACCGTCGTTACAAAGAAGTTGTTGAGGGAATCAAGGATACCGAAGAAATGCTTGGGGAAAACCTTGATGCGGAAATGGCAGAGATGGCCAAAGAAGAACTCTCTGACTTGAAAAAAGAAAAAGATGTTTTAGAAGAACGCATCAAAATCTTGTTATTGCCAAAAGATCCGAATGATGACAAAAACATCATCATGGAGATCCGTGGTGCAGCAGGCGGCGATGAAGCAGCCTTATTTGCTGGCGATCTTTTCAATATGTATCAAAAATATGCGGAAAACCAAGGCTGGAAAGTCGAAGTCATGGATGCCAACGTCACTGGGATCGGTGGGTACAAAGAAGTCATCATGATGATCACTGGCGACAACGTCTTTTCAAAATTGAAATATGAGAGCGGCGCCCACCGAGTGCAGCGGGTACCGTCTACCGAATCACAAGGCCGAATCCATACGTCTACGGCAACGGTCGTGGTTATGCCCGAAGCTGAAGAAGTCGAAATCGATATCGCAGACAAAGATATTCGGACCGATATTTACCATGCCTCTGGTGCTGGTGGTCAGCACGTCAACAAAACAGCTTCTGCTGTTCGTCTGACGCACTTGCCAACAGGGATCGCTGTTGCGATGCAAGATGAGCGTTCACAGCTGAAAAACCGTGAGAAAGCGATGAAAGTCTTGCGGGCACGGGTCTATGACCAAATGCAGCAAGAAGCACAAAGTGAATACGATGCAAACCGTAAATCAGCAGTGGGTACCGGCGATCGTTCTGAACGGATTCGCACCTATAACTTCCCGCAAAACCGCGTAACAGATCACCGTATCGGGTTGACTATTCAAAAATTGGATCAAATTTTAGCTGGAAAACTCGATGAAATTGTTGATGCACTGATCGTTTACGATCAAACATCAAAATTAGATGAGATGCAAAATGGCTAAAACCTATCGAGAAGTCCTTTCACGGGCTTCTTCTTTTTTAGAAACGAAAGGGCTGGACGGGTATGCGATCCAATACCTGTTTTTACAGCGAAAAAACTGGCAGCAACTCGATTGGCTGCTGCAGATGGACCAACCCATCTTAAGGGAAGATGAGGCACAGATCGCAGCAGATCTTGAACAGCTGTTGCAGCATGAACCACCGCAATATTTATTAGGGTATGAAGAATTTTATGGGCATCGCTTAAAAGTGACCCCTGCAACCTTGATCCCGCGTCCAGAAACCGAAGAGCTGGTGGAAAAGTGTTTGGCAAAATTACCAGCAGATCAGCCGCTGCGAGTCGTAGACATCGGCACAGGTACTGGAGCAATCGCCATTGCCTTGAAATTAGCACGTCCCCAGTGGGCCGTAAGTGCCTTGGATCTTTCAGCAGAGGCATTAGCCGTTGCTAAAGAAAATGCGGCAACCTTAGACGCAGAGATCCGCTTTTTCCAAGGAGATACCTTAGAACCCGTGGCAGATCAGCAATGGGATCTGATCGTTTCCAACCCGCCGTATATCAGCGCTGAAGAGTGGCCGCTGATGGATATCAGCGTAAGAGAAAAAGAGCCTAAAATGGCGCTTTTTGCTCAAGAACAAGGATTGGCGATCTATAAGCAATTGGCACAGCAAGCACCGAATTGTTTGGCGCCTAACGGGCAAATGGCGCTAGAAATCGGCTTTCAGCAAGGGTTAGCTGTTCAACAGCTTTTTGCAGCCGCTTTTCCCAACAAAGAAGTCACCGTAGTAAAAGATCTGGCGGGTCAAGACCGGATGGTGTTCGTCAGTCATCCACAAGATGTGGATAAATAAATTTTTTTTGCTACAGAAAAATTGCAAAAACCTTATGAAATGAACGACTTCTAAATAAACCGAGTTATAAACAGGGTTATCCACACTTGACAAACGACTTATCCACAAAATGTGGAAAAGAAACGAGAAAATGTTGATAAGTGTGGAAACTTCTCAAAAAAGGATGTGGATAAATTGTGGAAACAAAAATTTTTGATCAAACACAGTTGAACGAAGCCGCAGCTATTTTAGCTGAGGGCGGATTGGTGGCGTTCCCGACGGAAACCGTCTATGGACTAGGGGCTAGCGCGCTTTTGCCCACGGCTGTTGCGCAAGTATATCAAGTCAAAGGGCGACCTAGTGACAACCCTTTGATCGTTCATATTGCCGAGCCAGAGCAGTTGGAACCGTTTGTGGATAACAAGCATCCTTTTGCTGATAAATTGATGGAAACTTTCTGGCCTGGGCCCTTAACCTTGATCTTTTCGATCAAAAAAGACAGTTTACCTAGCATTGTTACTGGCGGCTTATCCACAGCGGCTTTTCGGATGCCAAACAATACCAAGACGTTAGCGTTGATCAAACAAGCCCAGCAGCCATTGGTTGGTCCTAGCGCGAATACATCTGGTAAACCAAGCCCAACATCAGCTGCACATGTTCAGCATGATCTGGCAGGCAAAATCGCTGGCATCTTGGATGATGGGGTGACGCAGATCGGTGTCGAATCAACGGTCTTAGATTTGAGTGACCCAACGGCGCCGCCGATCATCTTACGTCCTGGTGCGATCTCTAAAGAACAGCTTGAAGCAGTTTTACAAACAAAAGTCCTCGTCGATCAGCACTTAGTAACAGAAAGTGAAGCGCCCAAAGCGCCGGGCATGAAATACAAGCACTATGCACCGAATACCAACGTTCTGATGGTCAATGACCAAGATTGGCCGGCAGCCATGGCTTGGGCAAAAGAACAGCAGTTTAAGGTAGGGGTTTTAGCTGGACCAACGATCGCCGAGCAAGTCCGCTTTGAAGCTGCAGCCATCTATTTATTTTTTGATGACAGTGTGGAAGCCGCGACAAAAGGGCTGTTTGCTGGTTTACGGGCGTTAGATGAATCGATTGCTGAGTTAGATGTCTTATTTGCACCCACGTTTCCAGAAAGCGGCTTAGGGGCTGCTTATATGAATCGATTGAAAAAAGCTGCAAATCAAAGTTTCTTTCAAGAAAATTAGCAAAAAACCAGAATTCATTATAGGTAGCTTATGAAGAAATGTGATACAATGCTACCATTAAGGTAAAGGGGTGTTGTAAGCATGGATTATCAAACGTTTGATCCCGAATTGTGGCAAGCGATCGAAAAAGAAACGAATCGTCAACAAAACAATTTGGAATTGATTGCGTCTGAAAATATCGTTTCAGAAGGTGTAATGGCTGCGCAAGGTAGTATTTTGACAAATAAATACGCTGAGGGTTATCCAGGTCGTCGTTACTATGGCGGTTGTGAATTTGTTGATGTGGTAGAAAACTTAGCAATTGAACGGGCGAAAAGTATTTTCGGTGCGGCATATGCCAATGTTCAACCGCATTCTGGTTCTCAAGCCAACACAGCAGCTTATTTAGCGTTGATCGAAACAGGCGATACAGTATTAGGGATGGATCTTTCCGCAGGCGGTCATTTGACTCATGGCTCACCAGTGAATTTCAGCGGCAAGACCTATAATTTTGTTAGTTATGGTGTTGATCCTGCAACAGAAGTCATCGACTACAATGTCGTTCGTATTTTGGCGCGTAAGCATCAACCGAAACTGATCGTTGCCGGTGCCAGTGCTTACTCACGTACGATCGATTTTGCGAAGTTCCGTGAAATCGCTGATGAAGTCGGCGCAAAATTGATGGTGGATATGGCGCATATCGCTGGTTTAGTGGCGGCTGGTCTTCATCCAAACCCAGTTCCTTATGCGGACATCACGACTTCTACGACCCATAAAACATTACGCGGCCCTCGAGGCGGCTTGATTTTAACAAATGATGAAGACTTAGCGAAAAAAATCAATAGTGCCGTTTTCCCTGGTATCCAAGGCGGCCCATTAGAGCACGTGATCGCAGCGAAAGCTGTTGCTTTTAAAGAAGCACAAGATGAGTCGTTCAAAGAGTACTCTGAGCAAGTCATCCGCAATGCACAAGCAATGGCGAAAGTCTTCAACCAAGCACCACAAGCCCGCTTGGTCTCTGGTGCAACAGACAATCACCTATTATTGATCGATGTGCGCGGCTTTGATTTGAACGGCAAAGAAGCAGAAGCTTTGCTGGATCAAGTCAATATCACCGTCAATAAAAACTCGATTCCTTTCGAATCATTAAGTCCTTTCAAAACGAGTGGAATTCGCGTGGGGACACCAGCGATCACTAGTCGCGGCTTTAAAGAAGAAGATTGTGTCGAAGTGGCGAAATTGATCGTCAAAGTTTTAGAAAAACCAAATGATGAAGCCGTTTTGGCAGAAGTCACGGCGCAAGTCAAAGAATTGACGGACAACTATCCACTTTATAAAAATAAATAAAAGGGGACTGTGACAGAAGTTAAGGTCAGACAAGACGTCTCACGCGTTTTTCCTGCGCTACAGCTCTTTGATCACCGAAAGTGAAAAAGGGGCTAGAATGAACGCAGAGGCGTGTTTCATGCCGTCTTGTCTCCTTCCTTCTAACACAATCCTTTTTTTGAGGAAAAGCAGTATTGCCTGTGGCAGATGGTTGTAACAAGAGCCGATTTGCTTTAAAATAAGAGAAAAACCAAAGGAGATTTTTTTAAATGGGTAAATTTCAAGTAATCGATCACCCGCTGATCCAACACAAATTAACAATGATCCGCGACAAGAACTGTGGAACAAAGGTTTTCCGTGAAGTTGTTAATGAAATCGCAATGTTGATGGCGTATGAAGTGTCTCGCGACATGCCGCTTGAAGATCTAGTGATTGAAACACCAATTGAAGAATCAACACAAAAAACACTATCTGGTAAAAAGGTAGCGATCATTCCGATCCTGCGTGCAGGTCTAGGCATGGTTGATGGTATCCTTGAATTGATCCCAGCCGCAAAAGTTGGTCATATCGGGATGTACCGTGATGAAGAAACGCTAGAACCACACGAATACTTCGTAAAATTACCTGAAGATATCGATGAACGTCAATTATTTATCGTTGACCCAATGTTAGCTACGGGCGGTTCAGCGATCATGGCGATCGACGCACTGAAAAAACGCGGCGCTTCAAACATGAAATTCGTCTGCTTAGTTGCTGCACCAGAAGGCGTGAAAGCATTGCAAGATGCCCATCCAGATGTTGACATCTATACTGCAAATCTTGATGAACGCCTAAATGAACACGGCTATATCGTTCCTGGTTTGGGCGATGCCGGTGACCGTCTATTCGGTACAAAATAAATCAATACAAATAAGACAAAGGCAACTGAAGTTTTGCCTCGTCAATGATGCCATGGAAGAAGATCGACAGCCAAAACGGTTTGATCGGTTATCCATGGCTTTTTTTAGCTTTTCATAAAATCAGACAATGAAAAAAGGAGAAAATCAACTGATTTTCTCCTTGCATTAAACGGGTTATAGTTTGGTTAATTGTTTGTAATTGATGATCAATACACCATTACTTTGCGAAACTAATTTCTGGTTTTCTGGGGTTTCGTTCAGCTCGACCACCGCAGAGTTTTTCAACTGCTTTGTGATGGTACCAGTTTGTTTCTTCCCATGGAACGTGAACATGACAGGAGTAGCGACCTCAAACGTTGAACCTTCTTGTGACGGGACAATTGTTGTTTCGAATTTACCAAATGTTGCCATGTAAAAACCTCCTTGATACTTCTATTATATCACAATTTTCGGAAAATTTCAGTAAGTAGATTTTTTTCAGCAGACCTCTTTACAAAACAACCGTTTTTGCATATAATTTTCTTTGTGCCATACAACGCCAGCTTAGCTCAGTTGGTAGAGCAACGCACTCGTAACGCGTAGGTCACAGGTTCGAATCCTGCAGCTGGCATAAGAAATGAAAAACCATGAATCTTCTTTTAGAGGATTCATGGTTTTTCTTTTGCATGCGATAAGTAATCTCAATTTTTTCTGGTTTACCCGGTAACTGTTTTTATTCGCCCATTAGCATTACATGGCATGTCCTATTTCGCACACGATTTTGATCGAAATCAACAAAATAGATATAGCCTACGGAACCGATCTCTAGCTTGCCGTTACTTAAAATAAAGCTTTCGCTTGCACCGAAAAAACTCGAGCGAATATGTGCATCGCCGTTTAAAATCGTTGCTGGATCTGTTGGGTAGTTTGGATCGTCCAGACTCATCAAAAATTCTAAATGCTTTGGTCCAGGATAACGGTAATCGGTATTTTCTGATAACTCACGAGGAATAATCTTATCGAGAATTCGGTTTAAATCAACTTGAAGAAATTCATCTCCGTTAAAGTCTGTATCATGCATGTATTCTTCAAAGATAACCGAACAGGTCGTATGAGGAGACTGTACGAGACAGATTCCATTTGAAATTCCACTTTTTTCAACCATCGTTTTCACTTCTTCTGTGATGTTGTGGTAAGACACTCGATTCCCGTTAGAAGTTAACGTCAGTTGCTCTTTTAAAAATTTCACAGTGTTAATCCTCCTTTTTATACTTCACCGCTTGTTTGATCATTTCTGTAAGGGTTTGAACTGGATCTTCTGCTTGCACAATGCCGCTTGTCCCACCAGTGCCATCAGCCCCTGACGACAAAGCTTTTTCAACATCGACAGCACTAGATATACCAGCTGCCTGCAGAATTAGGATTTCTGGATCAATTTCACGAACAACACGATTTGTTTCCGTCATGTATTGAAGATCACTGGTTTGTCCTGTTCCAATTAGTTCTGTTGGCTCGCAAACCATCACATCGGGTTTTAGGGAAGCTGCGGCTCTTGCTTCAGTCAATGAATTCGCACAAACAATTGTTAAAATTCCCAATTCATTTGAGCGTTGCATCGCTTTAGTCAGTTCTTGCAATGTCATGGGGTGTTCAGCATGGTTTAAAAAGGTAGCTTCAGCACCGGCTTCTGCCACTGCTTCGGGTAAAACATAACCCATTCCTCGACCGATTTCGATTCCGTCTAAATGTTGAACAGTGATGAATAAATGTGTTGTTGCTTGTTTAATTAGAGAAACGTCTGCTTGCTGCACAGTAAATAGAATGTCGATGTCATATAAAGACGACAACTCATCAGCAGCTTTTGCCAATGCCAATGCTTGTTTTCCATAAAGATAGGCTTTGGGATTGACGACAAAGAATGGCGTTCTTAAAGTTCTTTTTTTCATTAGCTTTCTCCTTCACGATAAGATTTGGCATGAAAGACTTTAAAATAGTGCTCGAGTGTCTTGGACATTCCATTGCTTGCTGAGTGAAGTAGATCGAAATAGTCATTTGGTTGATTTTTGTGAATTTCATTCATAGCAGCAGTGACGAAGTCCGTAAAAATATTTATTTTACGGATACCTTCTAAGGCACATTTTTCAAGGTTTTCATCGCCAGAAGAGGATCCGCCATGCAGAACAAGAGGAACATTGACGGCATGGTGTATTTCATTTAAAACGTCAAAATTTATTTTGGGTATCCCTTGATAATGTCCGTGAGAGGTGCCAATAGAAACTGCCAACGAATCAACACCGGTTAATTTGGCAAATGCAACAGCCTCAGAAGGTTCTGTGTAAATAGATTGACTATTTAGGGCTGATTCCAGACTGTTTTCCGACCCAACGTGCCCGATTTCCGCTTCAACAACGACACCATTTTTATGAGCGTAATCGGCGATCTCCTTTGACCGACGGACATTTTCTTCGAATGACTCCTCAGAAGCGTCGATCATTACGGAAGTAAAACCTAAATGAATGGCTCTTTTGATGACCTCTTCATCGGTACCGTGATCTAGGTGCAGAGCGATAGGTGTAGTGCTTTTTTTTGCTAAAAATTTTCCAATCATGGCAGCCTCTTCTAAAGTCAACATGTTCATATGGGATTGAGCGAAGGCCAATATCAAAGGTTTGTTCAAACTTTCAGCAGTTTCCGCGTATGTTCTTGCACTAGTTAAGTCGAAAAAATTTGCTGCGGGTAATGCATAGTTGTGTTTTTCTGCATGTGCGAATAGTTCTTTTGTTGTGACCAACATAGGGCATTCTCCTTACTCTTTGATTTTCTTTTCGATTTCCGCGTACATCTCTTCTGTACCAATCCCTGTTAAGAGCGGTAGCCCCATAATTACACGATCTTTGATTGAGTCTGGAACAACCGTTGTACTCACCACGATGTCATAGTTATCAATTTTATTCATCTCATCTGCCACTTTGGATTGATACAGTTTCACTTGATCAGTTAATCCTTTTTCTTTCAGCCATTCTTTTACTTTATTTGTTACAATTGTTGAAGTTGCAACACCTGTACCACACATAATCAGTAATTTTTTCATTATCATTTCCTCCTATTATTTCGATGTTTGTTTCTTGGGACGAATTTTATTTACATAAATCAATCCAAACAAAACAGAGATGCCAATTATGGCTAAACCGCCCCAGCTTAATATTTTGGTTAAGCCGACATAAAGGAATGTGGTCCATAAACCACCTTCAGCCATAGCAGTGATCATAGAGTTTCCTTGTAGATCAAAGTTTGCGGATCGAGCAGCAGTAGTGACAAGCGGTGCTGCCCACGAAGTAATATATAGAATGCTTACCATATAAATCGTTCCAGCAATTACTGTTCGAATGATGTTTCCTCCAAAAACAGCAGCCATCAAGCAAATCAGAAAGGGAATAGTTGCTAAATCACCAAAAGGCAAGGTCGTATTGCCAGGTAGAACTACGGCTAACAAAATAGTGATCGGAACTAAAAGCAATGAGGAAGAAAGGACAGCTGGATGACCAACCGATAATGCTGCATCCATACCGATGTAAAGCTCTCTTCCAGGAAACCGTTTTTTGACGAATTCATTTGCAGATTCAGAAATAGGCGTTAGACCTTCCATCAGTAAAGCCACCATTTTGGGCATCAAAACCATCACAGCGCCTGTTTGGACGGCTAATTGGCCGACCCCTGCTGTGTCATATCCGGCAAGTATTCCCATGATAAGACCAATCAAAAAGCCCATAACAGTAGAGTCGCCAAAGACACCAAATTTTTTCTGAATGGTTTCTGGATCTGCTTTCCAATCTTTTAGTCCTGGAATACGATCAAAGAGCCAATTCATCGGTAGTGCAAAGATGAATCCTGGTGCGGCGGTACCATGAGGAAAAGTAATATTAGGAAATCCGTAGAACTTATTAATGATCGGACCTAAAATATCTCCCATTAAAAGAATCATCATCAAATAGATGACGGTCGCCGCGATTCCCATTGCAAAATCTCCAGTGAGGGCATAAATCAGAGAAGAGATGAAGGCTGCGTGCCAAATATTCCAAATATCTACATTCAATACTTTAGTCAGCCCTAAAATGATGAGTAGAACATTTAGGACCACACCAATCGGAATCGCAAGACTTCCTAAAATCGTCCCGTAAGAAATTGCCGCTGCGGCAGGCCATCCGACATCAATCGTTGTCAAATTTAATCCTAAACGTTCAACCATATGCTGTGCTGCGGGACCCAAACTGCTGCTTAGAAGGTCAATCACCAAATTCAATCCAACAAACCCAACACCAACAGTTAAGGCTGAAGTAAAGGCTTTGCTAGGTTTTGTCCCCAAAATTATTCCAAAAATAAAAATTAAAATCGGCAAAACAACGATTGAACCTAGATCAACGAACCACTGTAATGCATTTAACATAATTGTTCCTCCTTTTTATTGCAGTCCATTTTTTTCAATAATCGAAAGATACGCTTCTTTAGTCGTTACTGAGGATAGGGCTTCCAAAACCCCGGGTGTTTGAAACATAGAGATAAGATTTTGCAGCATACCCAATTGCTCATGTGGTTCCTTCAGTGCAAGCATGAACAACAGGGATACATCGATTTTCTTTTCTTGTGAACCCATTTCAATAAATGAAAGGGGAGAGGCAAGTGACATAAAAGCGACTTGGGATCGTAAAACAAATTTGCTGTCCGTGTGTGGGATCGCTACCCCAATGCCGTTAATTTTTAAACCTGTAGGAAAGGTTTCTTCTCGCTGTACGATATTTTGATAGAACTGATCATTTACACAATGAGTTTTGATGAGTTCGTCTGCTAATAGTCGAAAAGCTTCCTCTTTTGTTTTAGAATCTTTTTCAAGTAACACGATTTGGTGATCAAAAAACATGATCAATTTCCTCCTCTTAACAATCTTTGATACAGTTCTTCTTGCGTTTGACTATTAACGATCCATTGAATTTCTTCGGCTGAGTTAAACAATCCGTAAATCGAAGCGATCAACTCTTTTGCCTCGATCATGTTTTCTTCAGCAATCGCAAGCAAAACAATTAGTTGGATTTTTGTGTCTCCCCAAGTAATTGGCGCATCGAGGGTGAGAAAAGCAAGTTTTGTTTCTTTCACTGTATGTGGATCAGCATGTGGAATGGCTACTCCCGTCTTTAAGCCAGTGCTTCCTAGTTCCTCTCGTTCAAATAGAGAATGCTTAAATTTTGTTGTAACAAGCTTTTTTTTCAGATAATCATCTGCTAAAAAATCCAGTACATCTTTTTTTGTTCGAAACTTTTTTTTGACAAAAAGGAAAGTAGGATCTAAATATTTTTGTAATAAAGTCGTTTTCTGGTATTTTTTTGAGTAAAAATTTTTCTCATTCTCATTAAGATTAGATATCTTTGCTGAGATTCTTCCTATTTCTTCGGTAGTAGGAAGCGGCGAAATATAAATAACTGGCGGTGCTGTAATGTCCAATGGAATAGTTGATATGATCAGATCAACAGTCTCAAGAGATGTACTGGCCAGTTTACTTAAAGGAATGATCTCCAATACGGTATCAGCAGCGATCGTCTGTTTGATACGGTTAAAAATCAACTCCGATGTAGCAAAACCTGATTGGCAAACAATTAGTATATGGTTAGTAATTTTTATCTTTTCAAAGGCTAACTGAAAATGGATCGTCAGAAAAGAAACTTCGTCTTCTGTTAATAAGATTTGAAAACGCTCCTCTAAATCTCCAATTGCATATTTGGTCAATGTATACATTGTTGAGTATTGTTTTTTGATACTTTTTATCAGTGGGTTTTTCAATAAAATTCCTGTCTTTGATCGATGGATCATGGGAACGATATGAGCCAATAATGTTTGCAGTAATAATTTATCTTGTGTCAGATCTGCGTTTAACATATGTGACATTTTTTGAATAATTTGTTTCGTACAATTTGTGATAGTAGATTCGTGAGGCTCATCCATTTGTCCAAAAGGTTCGATACCGTGTGCTAATAACAGGGAACATACATATTGAATATCTGTATCACTAAATTGAACAGGTAGTTGGTGTTGGATCATTTCAGAAAAATCAACCGCGATCATATAGAATTTCATTCGTCTAAGTTCGTCAAATACTAGATGCTCTTGTTTTTCAATGTGTTTATCTATAAGAAGTCTTGAAAGAAAAATTCGCAATGAAAGCTTCAAGGATTCAATAGAATAATTATTGACTGGATGGCCGATTGTTTGAGTCATATCTGAGACAAATTTCTTCGTTAAATCGAGTACCTTAGAGTCAAAGAGATTGTTGACCAAAAGATTTTCACTGGCTTTGGCGTCGGTATACTGCTCTAAAAAAGATTTGAATACGTTTTGAGTAGCAGATTCAACTGAGGTTAGTTTGAGTCCGCTAGTAGTCATTTTTGTAGATACGTGATGGAATCGACAGAAAGCAACGATTTCATCAACATCTTTCTTTATTGACTGGTTGCTAATATAAAAATATTCAGAGAATTCCTGATAGTGCATTGGCTTTACTGAAAACAGATAGTTAGCGAAAATAAAGATTTTACGATAATTAGGTGAAAATAGTTCGAGTTTAGTCTCTTTTTTTGCTAACAATCGATATCCATTCTGTTTCGCTGATTCAGAACCAGATAAAAAGATTCCTTTTCTTGGTACTTTTTTGATAGCTAGTCCCGAATCTTTTAGTTTCTTTTCTAAAGTCGTTAAATTGTTATAAACTGTTTTTTGGGATACATTTAACTGCTTTTGAAAAAAAGAGGCAGGGCGAAACTCCTTTTGTTCTAATAGCAATTGCAACAGTAGCTGTTCTCGATTACTTAAAATCATTGGTTCACCTCCGGAAGCGCTTCCTTAATTGTATTCTAGTGAAATTATATGGTGGCGTAAATAACATTTCATTACCACATTAATGTGGTAAATACGATTGTCGTATATCAATTTATATTTTGTAAAAAGTAGTCATTTGTTGCTATTTATTTGAAACGGAAACTAGGCGGGGATCTATCATGGAGTTAAAGTTGCTCTATTCTGTTACATAGAGCAAAGATTTATCAAAAATAAAGAAGAATACATAGAATAAGGTATTTGATTAATAAGAAGAATGGACGAATTCAGCGATTATTTCGTTGTAATTCTAAACAATTTTGGATTGTTTTTAACCCTCTTTTCCCGAAAATCATTAAAGTTTCTAAATTTTTTGTGAATGCTCATGGACAATCCTTTCTTTTCTCCTCAATTATCACTATAATGGATAAAGATTCTACAGAAGAGAGTGTGGACATGGAAAATTCACGAATAAAAACGAACGATAATCGAATTGACTACGGTGTGATTCTACCCGTATTTTTATTATGTCTGATTGGTTTGGCGTCCCTGTATGTGGCGCTGACACACGATCCGAATAATCCGAATATGCTGCGAATGTTAGGGTTTCAAGCTTTATGGTATGTGTTAGGCGTTGTTGCCGTGATCATTATCATGCAGATCAAATCAAAATGGCTCTGGAAATTGACGCCCTATATTTATGGGGCTGGGCTAGCCGTTATGTTGGCGCTGCTGAAATTTTACAACCGGACGATGGCTGCCTCGACAGGGTCGAAAAACTGGTTTAGTTTTGGTCCCTTTACCTTGCAACCTTCAGAATTGATGAAGATCGCCTATATCATGATGTTGGCGTTAGTCGTCACGCAGCACAATGTCAAGCATCGGGAACGGGATCTGAAAACAGATGGGTTACTGATTGCAAAAATGTTAGCCGTCACGATCCCAGTCCTGATCCTGATCACCTTACAAAATGACTTTGGTACGATGTTGGTCTTTCTAGCGATTTTCGGTGGGGTCTTCTTGATGTCAGGAATCTCATGGCGAATCATCGTGCCAGTGATTGCGGCATTTGTGATTCTCGGCGGTGGAACGATTTTCTTAGTGACTACCGATGTTGGTCGCGAGTTTCTGTACAATACAGGAATCTTTAAAGAATACCAATTCGCCCGTATCGATTCGTGGCTAGATCCTTTTCATGATACCCAAGGGCAATCCTTCCAATTGGCGTATGCTCTGATGGCGATCGCCTCTGGTGGGATGTTCGGGAAAGGATTTAATGTCAGCGATGTGTATGTACCAGTCCGAGAATCCGATATGATTTTTTCGGTGATCGGTGAGAATTTTGGGTTTATTGGCAGCGCGTTTGTCATTTTATTGTATTTTATTTTGATTTACCGAATGATCCGCGTATGTTTCGATACCAACAATGAATTTTATGCCTACTTGGCAACTGGGATCATTATGATGATTCTCTTCCATGTGTTTGAAAACATTGGCGCAAACATCGGTCTCTTACCGTTGACGGGGATTCCACTGCCGTTTATCAGCCAAGGAGGATCTGCCCTATTAAGCAATATGATTGGGATCGGTTTGATTTTATCGATGCGCTATCAAGCTGAGACCGCACCAAAAACACTTTAAGGAGTTCACATGATTACATTTTATTGGTACCCAAAATGCAGTACATGCCGAAATGCGAAGCGTTGGTTAGAAGAGCACGAGATTCCCTTTGAAGCGATCGATATGGTAGCTACACCGCCTCAACCGGAACAATTGCTGGCTTGGATCCAATCAAGCGAAGCACCGTTAACCCGTTTCTTTAACACAAGCGGCATGAAATACCGTGAATTGCAATTAAAAGAAAAAGTGCCGACCATGACTGCCCAAGACGCAGCCGATGTGCTGGCAACCGATGGTATGTTGATCAAGCGCCCACTGCTGGTTAGCGGCGACCGCTTTTTGATTAATGGATTTAAAGAAAATGAATATGAAGGAGTCTTACTAGAATCATGGAAAAGAAATGCTTAAGAAAAAAAGATAATTTGTGGGTTTTGTTTAACGGGAAAGAATATTGTGTCGGTTTAACAAAAGAAGCGCAAGAAGAACTTGGTGCGGTCACGTTTGCTTCGATTCAAAAAGCAGGAACTGCTTTAAAACAAGGAGAGACCCTTGTTGAGCTAGAAGCGGAAAAAGCAGTCAGTGAATTTCCAAGTCCATTGACGGGCGTGATTTCTTCCGTAAATGAAAAAATTGATCAATCGATTGATACCTTAAATGATGAAGACGAAATGAACGCTTGGCTGGTCAGCTTCAAAGAGGTTGACCCAAGTCAATTTGAAGCCTTGTAAGTCAAAGCTGTAAAAACGACTATTTTTTCAAAAAGAATTGACAGTCGGATAAGACGTTGCTATAATTTGCTCAATAAATGAATGCTTTGAAAAGAAGAGTACATGTTCTTAACGTACACAGAGAGCCCTGTTTGGTGCAAATGGGCAACGGAGAGAGGATGGAAGATGGTCTTTGAGCATGATAGGTGAGTGGAAACAAGCCTATCACGGGAGGCACCCGTTACAGTGCAGCAGTATGCGAAGCAATTCAAGTACTGAGCGAGGCTGTTGATGCGAATTGACAGTAAATCAAGGTGGTAACGCGGAAGTTGTGCTTTCGTCCTTTGTAACAGTATAATGTACAGAGGATGAAAGCTTTTTTTGTGTTTAACCAACCAAAGAGGAAAGATGGGAATAACATGGCATTAATCGAATTGTCGCATGTAAAAAAGTCATTCGGCAAAAAGCAAACGGCTGTCCACGCCGTCAATGATGTTTCACTGCAAGTGGAAAAAGGCGATATCTACGGAATCGTCGGTTACTCTGGTGCTGGGAAAAGTACATTAGTACGTTTGTTGAACGGCTTAGAATTGCCGACAGCAGGAGATGTAGTCATTAACGGTCAAAACATTTTGGCATTGAAAAACAAAGAATTGAGAAACTTCCGCAAAAAAATCGGCATGATTTTTCAGCACTTTAATCTCTTATGGTCTCGAACGGTGGCGGAAAACATTGAATTGCCATTGGAGTTGGCTGGCGTTGAAAAAGCAAAACGCCGTCAACGAGCGCAAGAGCTGATTAAATTAGTTGGGTTGGAAGGACGGGAGAATGCCTATCCGGCACAATTGTCTGGCGGACAAAAGCAAAGAGTCGGGATTGCTCGTGCATTAGCGAATGAACCAGAAATTTTGCTGTGTGATGAAGCAACGAGTGCGTTAGATCCACAAACAACAGAAGAAGTGTTGGATCTCTTGCTTTCCATCAATAAAAAATTGCATTTGACAATCGTCCTGATTACCCATGAAATGAACGTCATTCGCAAAATCTGTAATAAGGTCGCGGTGATGGAGCATGGGCAGATCGTGGAAGAAGGGTCAGTACAATCGGTTTTCCGTAACCCACAGCAGGAAGTGACCAAACGTTTTGTTCAGCAAGATTTGGAGCCAGAAGAAGATGCTGAAGAATTACGGCAAGCCTTCCTACGAGAAAATCCGCAAGGGCATTTAGTGACCTTGACTTTTACACAAGACAACGCCAATGAACCAGTGATTTCACAAGCAATCCGTCGCTTCCAGATCGATGTCAATGTCGTTTACGGAAAGATCCAACAAACCAATGAGGGATCCTTTGGCGGCTTGACGGTTTTATTGACAGGTGAAGCAAGTGAGATCGAAAAAGCGATCGCCTTTTTCAAAGAGCAGCAAGTAGGCGTGGAGGTGATTGAACGTGGATAAGTCATTTGTAGAAACCTATTTTAATTTTGAAAAGGTCGACTGGGCCAATATGCAGCAAGCAACCCTAGACACCTTGTTTATGACTTTCTTCTCCATGGTTTTAGTGGTTGTGATCGGTTTACTTCTAGGATTGGCGCTTTATTCACTAGGGCGTAAACAAACAGCGGGAGCCAACATTTTCTATAACGTGGTTTCCATCATCAGTAACGCCTTTCGTTCAACGCCATTCATGATTTTGATGGTCTTGATCATTCCGTTTACAACATTATTAGTCGGTTCATTCCTAGGGGCAAAAGCAGCGATCCCAGCATTAGTTTTATCGGCGGCACCGTTTTATGCTCGGATGGTGGAAATTGCTTTTCGTGAAGTCAATCCTGGTGTGATTGAAGCAGCGGAAGCGATGGGTGCTAGTTACTGGGAGATCATCTACAAGATCGTGATTCCCGAAAGTGTTCCAGCATTGATTTCAGGACTGACGGTCACAACGATCTCAATGATTGGTTATACTGCCATGGCAGGCGCGATCGGTGCCGGCGGGCTAGGCGCTTTGGCTTGGCAAGAAGGATTTCAACGTGGAAATTACACTGTTACGCTTGTTGCAACAGTGATTATTTTAATTATCGTTTTCATTATCCAAGGAATCGGCGATTTCCTTGCGAAAGCCACCGATAAACGGTAAATGAAACGAAGAACAAAAAGTGGAAAATATGGGAGGAAATGGATATGAAAAAGATTTTTGGTATTGCAACAACCTTATTGTTAACTGCCGCTTTAGCTGCTTGTGGCACAGGCTCAAATTCAGGAAGCTCTGACTCATCTGCGGCTGAGGGAGAATCAACAAAATTAGTGATCGGTGCATCAGTTACGCCTCATGCGGAAATTTTAGAACAAGCCAAACCTTTACTAGCAGAAGAAGGCATTGATCTTGAAATCAAAACCTTCGATGATTATGTGTTGCCAAACAAAGCATTGGAAAATGGCGATATCGATGCCAATTACTTCCAACACATTCCTTACTTGAACAAACAAATCGCAGACAATGGCTATGATTTTGTCAATGCTGGTGCGATCCATATCGAGCCAATGGGGCTTTACTCAAAACGAATCTCTGATATTTCAGAATTAGAAGATGGTGCAACGGTTCTTACTTCCACTTCTGAATCTGACTGGGGTCGTATCCTAACGATTTTACAAGATGCTGACTTGATCACTTTAAAAGACGGCGTTGATACAGAAACGGCAACCTTTGATGATATTGCTGAAAATCCGAAAAACTTAGAATTTAAACATGACGTCGATCCATCTCTTTTGGCGACTGCTTATCAAAACGACGAAGCAGACCTAATCGCCATCAATGCGAACTTCGCATTCGGGATCGATTTGAACCCAGCGGATGATTCTGTTTTATTAGAAGCGGATAATTCGCCTTATGTCAACGTGATCGCTGTCCGCAGTGGTGACGAAGATAGCGACAAAATCAAGAAATTGATCGAAGTGCTGCATTCAGACGAAATCAAAGACTTTGTGGAAGAACAATGGCAAGGTTCAGTGAAAATCGTTGATGCTGACGCTAAATAATTCACTGCCAACTAAATGAACCTCAAAAGAGCGTGTCGCTACTGAAGCGGACGCTCTTTTTTTTTCGGAAAGGCAATGATCGGTTGGAAAAAAGAGAGCTCTTGCCAAATGCATTCATAGAGTAAGGGTAACTCGGGATGCTTTTTTAAGAGTTTTTCGTAATGGGGAAGCTGAGTCAAAAAAGCCTGGACCAAGCGTTGGGAACGTTCAGATAGGCAAGGATTTAGTGGCGGATAGACAAATAAATTGCCTTCCAGTAAGGCGCCCAAAAGATGGGCTTGGAAAATTTTCGACAAAAGCACTTCTAATGGCTGCTGGAGCGGATGCTCCGACAAAATCGGCGTGATGATTCGTCGCAAAAGGAAGGCTTCTTCTGTTGGCACATAAAAAGGTTCCAGTGTTAGCAGCTGTTGCCACAAAAATAAATAGCTGCGTTCACCAACTAAATAAAAACGCGGCACAAAACATGTTGGATAAACTTGCTGAGTAAACGTGGCGGGGGTGTTGGGATAAAAAGCGTTTGCCCGCAACTGATGAATCTGCTTCAGTTCTTGAAACGCTTGATTAGAAGAAAGCGTCGGGCTTGCTAAGAGGGTGAGTCGAAAAATCACATAGCGCAGTTGCCGTTCATTGCCAGTAATCAAAGGAAAACTGCGACGGTCGATCCTTAGATGATAAGGTGCCAAAAAAAAGGAAAAGGACAAAAAGCGCCGATGCAAACTGGAGGGGCTCAGGTAATACCGCTTGTGGAGGTCTGCAAAGGAAATGGTCGGCATTTTTAACAGTAACAAGAGCAACTGATAGTTTGTACTTTTATTAAACAATGCAGCAAGCATTTCTGTATGGGGGAAGTTTTTGCTGGCTAGGGGCTGCTGCAAATCATGAAAGGCACGAATGTGTCCTTGCTGCACATCATAATGGAAGGAAGGGTCCTCGTTTAAACAACTGGACAGTAGCCGACGGATCGTTTTGACGGAAAGATTTTGGTCGGCAGCAGCTTTATTCAAAGGAAGGGGATTTTCGCTCAAGAGCATCGTGGACAGACGCAGCATTTGCATAATATCTTTTTCAAGGATATTTTTCAAAACCAGGCACCTCTTTCAGCTGAATTTTGCAACTGTCCTTATTATAAGGGAACTTCACACGTTATTTTAACACACAAAAAATAGTCAATAAAACGTAATAAAAAACGGGGGATTCATTGGTTGCTTCCTCGAACCCTGTATAATATAGAATTAAATGAGAGGAAGGAATCAAAAAAAACCACCTTTTAAAATAAAAAGGGTGGTTTTTTATGTAAGTAACGTTATAAAAAGAGAAACACGAAGCGCTGTTAACGAGTCTCGCTAGGCAATAAAATCGTTTGCCGCTGCCCATCGTCATACACATAGACTTTTTGGGGATAGAGGTCGGAATAACGGTAAGGCAGATCAACGCCGAGTTCGATTTGACTTTGTGCTTGAGAAAAAAGCAGTGTGACACGACCGTGATTGTTTTGGACTTCAAAGGTGAGCAGATTTGTCAACGGAATAAACCCTTTTAAATCGAGATCGATGATTAACCAAATACTATCGATCAGTTCGCCAGGCAGTGTTTGAACAATCCCGCCAGAAGCGTAGCGGCTGCGGTGATCATCAAATGTTTCAAACATAAAAACCCCTCCTTCAAGTAGGCTTGCCAATAACATCAAATTTGTCTATTTATCATAATGAAGAACCGTCAAAAATGCAACTACTTCTGCTTTTCTTTTTGGTCAGCGACGCATTTTAACTATTTTCTTAAAAATTTGTTGGGCTGGCTGGACCAAGCTTTCCCATGGCGTCTTTCAGTGGAAAATAGTCAGTTGCAGCTCACCAGCTCTTCGTAAGAATGAAAAAGACTCTTAAAGGAAAAGCCCTTCAAGAGTCTTGCATTTCTTAGAAGTGTCTGTTGATTGAAGACGCGATCTTAAGAACGATGTTCTATGATTATTCTTCGTCTTCACCGATAACTGCTGGTTCAGCAGCTTCGCCAGCTTCTTCATCTTCAGTGATTTCTTGTGGTTCAGTAACCGCAACGATTTGTTCTTCTGGATCGGTCACGATCGTGTACTCGTCGTTCTTAGGCAGATCAGCCACTGTTAATGAATCGCCGATCTCTAATGACGTTACATCGATCTCAACACGTTCAGGCAATTTGTCTGGTGTTGCTGATACAACGACTGTATACAAGTTTTGTGCTAGAACACCACCAGCTTTGACACCAGCAGATTCGCCAATTAAGGTTACTTCTGCTTCTACTTCTGTTTCTTCATTCATATCGACAGATAGGAATTCAACGTGGGTTAAATTGCGTGTGAAGGTATCTGATTGATACTCTTTGATCAGTGTATTGACTTTTTTGCCTTCTAAACTGATCGTGATTACGGTATTCAATCCATTTTCACGCAAGATTTTTTCTAATTCTGCTGCATTGACAGCAATCGGTGTGCTTTCTACTTTGTACCCATTGACAATTGCAGGTACTTTTCCTTCGTGGCGCAACTTGTTCCGTAAAGAACGTGGGCGAACTTCTCTTTTCGTAACTTCTAATGATACTGACATAACTCAATTCCTCCTAAAATTTTCTCGTTAATAACGAGATTTTTTAAGCAAATTTTGTTAACTCTGCACATTAAGTGGTACGTGAGTGAAAACACGCAAAAGGGCAGTTGTGTACACAACTGCCCCAGAAAGTTTTGGTTCAACTTTTCTCCACCAGGTCATAACGCTGTGTATGAGAAACTATATTTACTTTACTCTTTAACCTTACGCAAAAAGACAAAGAAAGTCAAATCATTTGAAATCCTGGCAGTTTCCTTTCGCTAGATCCTGAGCTATAATAGCCACTATGGAGAAAAATTTATGCGTTTAGATAAAGTGATCGAGCAACAATTGAATACTTCTCGTAAAGAGATGAAACGGTTGTTTCAGCAAGGAAAAGTCCTCGTGGACCAAAGGATTGAAGGGCGACCTGAGCGCAATGTCGATAGCGCCATCCATCAAATCATCGTTGCGGGTCGTCAGTTGGAGACGCAGGAACGCTATTATATCGTCAACAAGCCCAATGGTGTTGTTACAGCGAATGTTGATCAACAGCACCAGACAGTGATCGATTTGATTGCACCAAGGGACCAGCACCCAGATCTTTATGCCGTCGGTCGATTGGATCGGGACACGGAAGGGTTGGTATTAGTTACGACGAATGGTCAGTTAGGCTATGACTTGCTGCATCCCACGAAAAAGGTGACCAAGCGATATGAAGTGGTGGTCAATGACTTGGTGACTCCTGAAGATGTGGCGGCATTTGCCACAGGGATCACCTTTCATGGTGGTGTCACTTGCAAACCAGCTGCCCTAACGATCATCGATGCCCGAGCGGCTCGTTCCTTTGTTTCGTTAGAAATTGCTGAAGGCAAGTTCCATCAAGTGAAAAAGATGTTTTTAGCCCGAGGGAAAAAAGTCATTCAGCTGAAACGAACAGCGATGGGTTCGCTGGTTCTACCAGATGATTTAGCAGTGGGGAGTTATCGCTCGCTGACGCAAGAAGAATTAAAAGGACTGGCGGCGCATTTCCGCTGAGAAAGAGGGAGAAAATGAAGTATAAAACATTATTATTTGATGTCGATGACACGATCCTCGATTTTCAAGATACCGAAGATCAAGCCTTAAAAGCACTATTTGAAGCTCATGGCTTGGAAATGAACCCAGAGCGCAAACAAAGCTATCAAACGATCAATCATGATTTGTGGCAGCAGTTTGAGCAAGGGAAAATCACGAGAGACCAAGTCATCAATGAGCGTTTCGGTTTGTTTTTTGAAACGCAAGGCATTCAGGTCGATAGTCCAGCAGTTGAATTGGCCTATCGGGAATTTCTAAATGAAGGACATAAACTGTTAGACAACAGTGATGAGATCTTAGCGGAGTTGGCGCAGCATTTTGACCTATACGTGGTGACGAACGGGGTTTCTGAAACCCAATATCGCCGCTTGGAAGATGCCAAATTAAAGCCGTATTTCCGTGATATTTTTGTTTCAGAAGATACAGGGTATCAAAAACCAATGAAAGAATATTTTGACTATGTGTTTGCTCGCATACCAAACGTTAAAAAACAAGAAACAGTCATCATTGGCGATTCACTGACTTCAGATATCTTAGGCGGACAACTGGCAGGGATCGATACGATTTGGTTCAATCCAAAGAAAAAAAACAGTGGTGAGATTCAGCCTACTTATGAGATCGAACGTTTGCAGCAATTACTTCCTTTATTGCAGCACTGATTCTACAGAAACAGTAGTAATTTGCCGAATTTTCGCTATAATAGAACCAGTGTGAATTTTTTAAGATGAAAGAGGTTAATTGAATGACGAATGGCAAGCCCATTATTATTGGTGTGACAGGTGGATCAGGTAGTGGAAAAACAAGCGTGAGTCGGGCGATCTTTAATCATTTCCCCAACCATTCTATTATGATGCTTGAACAAGATTCCTACTATAAAGACCAAAGTGATCTGAGCTTTGAAGAACGGTTGAACACCAACTATGACCATCCTTTTGCATTTGATACTGATTTGTTGATCGATCACTTGCAACAGCTGCTTGCATATCAAACGATCGAAAAACCCGTCTATGATTATGTTGCGCATACCCGCAGCGAAGCAACGATCATTCAAGAACCCAAAGAAGTCATTATCTTGGAAGGGATCTTGATTCTAGAAGATGAGCGATTGCGTAATTTAATGGATATTAAACTTTATGTTGATACAGACGATGATATTCGAATCATTCGCCGAATCAAACGTGACATGGAAGAACGTGGCCGGACATTGGATTCTGTGATCGAACAATACTTGACGGTGGTAAAACCGATGTATCATCAATTCATCGAACCGACCAAACGGTATGCCGATGTCATCGTACCAGAAGGCGGCGAAAACCACGTAGCCATCGATTTGATTACGACCAAAGTAGCGACCTTCTTATCCTAAGTTTTTTTATCCATCAATTGGAATGTTTCTATTTGAAAAGTAACAATTGATTCATGAAAAACTGCTGATAGGCACTCTTTCTTGAGAAATGCTTATCAGCAGTTTTAATTTTATAAAAAACAGTAGTATTCCGACTAAATTTATGGTAAAGTAATCCTCATGCGACGAGTCGAGAAGGTCTAGCATTAGCTGACCAGATTGATAGCAGAGGCACACCGCGTAAGCAACCTACCGGATTTGTAGGGTGTCGGAATATTCCTTTTGTGGAGATAGGGTATTCTACTAGCAATAGTACTGTGAGTGAAGAAAGCTGTGAACATTTTTGTTCACAGCTTTTTTTTTGTTCATTTAGGTGAGAGAACAGCGATAGATGGTGGAAGACTCTCCCCAAGGATGGTAGCCTGTTCCGATCGGTTCAAAAGCAAATTTCTCATAAAAAGTAGAAAGATCCGTACATAGATACAGAGAATCAAAACCAGCTCCAGCAACACGTTGCTTGGCTGTTTCGATCAAAAGGCGGGCACCGCCTTGGCCACGCCACAAAGGGTCCACATACAAGGCGCAAAGCCAAGGGGTCAAATCCATCCGACTGATGAAGTCGTTGGGGATCAAGCCACCGCAGCCGATGATTTGATAACGTCCGTCTGCTGCGATTTCTTCGTTGACCAGCAGCAGCCATTGCGGCAAAGGATTTGCTGAAAAACTATGGGTCAGGCTATCCTCATAAACCATGAGGGAGTCGGGACCAGCCCACTGTTTTTGGAAGTAACGAATGGCTTCTGCTAAGTAGTCAGGGTGTTCTTTAAGGGTGATGACCTGCATTTGTTTTTCTCCTTTATCCTTCTTTAGGTAAACGAATCTGAAAAATAACCCCTCGTGGCTGCAAATCTTTGACCTGGATTTGTCCCTTATGCTCTTCAACGATTTGCTTGGCGATCGCTAAGCCTAAACCATAGCCGCCGGTCTCTTTGGAGCGGGAACGATCCTCGCGGTAGAAGCGGTCAAAGATACGGGCTTTTTCTTCATCGGAAATGGCTGGTCCTGTGTTTTTGACCTCGATCAGCCATTGCTTGTTAGAAATCTCCGATAAGAGGGTGATTTTATCACCACTGCTGGTATATTTTAAGGCATTATCTAGGAGGATCACGAGGACTTGATGGATTTTCTTTTGGTCAAAGCAAGCGGTCGTTTTGGCAAAGTTTTCGACAACAAAGTGTTTTTGATCCAATTCGGCAATTTCTTTGAAAGGTTTGACTAAGTCATCGATAAAAGGAGCTAGCTCGATGGTTTCTTTTGTCAAAAGCAATTGATTGGAATCACTGCGGGCGATCGTCAGCAAATCCGCCGTTAATCCAGTCAGCCGCCGAGTTTCCGCTAACGCTTGCGCGATGCTTTCAGATTCTTCAATGATCGTATGATTGGGCTTGGTAAACAGGCGTTCCAGACTGTTTTGAATGATCGTCAATGGTGTGCGCAGCTCATGGGATGCATTTTCGACAAATTCCTGCTGTTTTTTCCAGGAGGCTAAAATGGGGCGCATGTTCAAGCTGGAAAGCAAATAGCTGATCCCGATCGAAAGAATCCAGAAAAAGATCATCGATAAAATCAAAATCGTTTGGAAATTGTTCATCGCATTTTTGATTTGGTTAGTGTTCGCCAAGACTTGGATATAGCCGACACCAGCATCATTTGTTGGTGCTTTGGTGGTGATCGAACGAAACAAAAGGGTCTCTTCTTCCTCTGACAAGGACTGATCCACCACTGAAAAAGATGTGATACTGTCTAAGTGGCTTGTATCTAAAGATAAACTTGCAAGTTGTGAAAAGCGGCCGCCCAAGGTCTGCTTGTTTAATATCTCACCGTCTTCAGACCAGAGAATCAACTGGGTATTGAAGCGATTGGTCCCAGGGATCTTTGGCATGGCACTATCTGGTGGCAATACCTCTAGATTGGATTGCGAAGCGCTGATCTCTGCTTGGATCAAGCGGGTATCTTTGACTGCTTGTTCCAAAGAAATGTCGGTTTGCCGATAAGCCGATTGGTTGAACAATTGGAGGACGATGGTTCCTAAAAGTAAGAAAACCAACGCAAAGGCACTGACATTTAGGAGAAAGGAGTGCAGCCGTTGTCTCTTAGAGCGTTCTTTATTCATAGACTAGGCTCCTTGCATAATATAGCCGACATTTCGCAACGTACGGATCTCTTTGTCGATCCCTGTCTGGCGCAAGTGTTTCCGCAGATTGCTCATATAGACTTCGACGACAGTCAAGGTCGTTTCTGAATCAAATCCCCAGATGCGATCAAAAATCTGTTCCTTGGTCAAAATAATGTTTCTATTTTGTAGAAAATACAGCAGCAGCTCAAATTCTTTCCCTTGGATCGGCAAAAGCTGCCCTTGGTAACTGACCTCATTGGTGCCAAGGTTGCACAGCAATCCGTTATATTCCAGGGTATTTTCATTGAACAAACCTAAGGAGCGTTTTAGCAACGCTTTGATCCGCATCAATAATTCTTCCCGATAAAAAGGCTTGGTCAAATAATCATCTGCCCCTTTTTGAAAACCGGTCACTTTGTCTTCTAAGCCGTCTTTGGCTGTTAAAATCAGGACGGGTGTTTGGAGTCCTTTTTTTCTTAGGGCAGAAAGCACCTCATAACCGTTCATCTCTGGCATCATCAAGTCGAGAATAATCAAATCATAGATCCCCGTTTCTGCCTCGTATAAGCCTTCACTGCCATCATAGGCTTGTGTGACGTCACCGATCTCGCTGACGATTTCTTTCATATTATCAGATAATGTTTTGTCATCTTCGATCACTAATAGTTTAATCATGTTCCCACCTCTTTAAGGATAAGAATAGCACGAATAGCATAAAAAATGCTTAAAAAAACTGTTTTGCCTTAAGCTGCATTTAAGATAGCTGCCGTAAATTCAGTGCATGGATTTCAAGGGAGGAGCATTTTTATGAAATTGAAAAAAGTCTTTCAAAGAAAAGAGACAAAATATTTAATAGCCAAGGAACAATTTCCTGCATTTCTTGCTGAGCTGCAGCAAAGAATGGCGATCGATGAATATGGGCAGCACACGATTATGTCCTTGTATTACGATACCCACGATTACCGCTTTATTCGTCATTCGATGGACAAACCGAAATACAAAGAAAAATTTCGGGTCCGCAGCTATGGCATACCGACAGAGCAGCAGTTGATTTTTTTAGAGATCAAAAAGAAAGTCAATGGCGTGGTCTACAAACGCCGAGTCCCGCTGCCCTATGCTGACTATTGTCGCTGGTTGCAAACAGGGGTCTTGCCGTCAATGGCAGAAGCACCGCAAATCGCTGCAGAGATCCACTGGCTATTTAAGCAAAACCCAGACTTGCTGCCGAAAGTGTTGATTGCCTATGATCGCTTGTCGCTGTTTATTGATGATGATAGTGAATTTCGTGTGACATTCGACCAAAACATTCGCTTTCGCACCTATGATCTCATGTTAGGTTCTGGCAGTGACGGTGCGCTAGTCGCACCGGAAGTTGGAGTGTTGATGGAAGTGAAAGCCCTCGGCGCTTATCCGTTATGGTTTGTGGAGCTGTTGAACAAATACAGCGTGCGCAAAGGTAGCTTTTCGAAATATGCCCAAACCTATCAACGGCATTTGTTCAAGAAGGAGGAATGGTTACATGTTATCTAGTCTATTTTCTGGCGATACGAGCACCCTTGAATGGAGCAGCTTATTGATCTGTATCGCCGCCTCATTGCTTTTAGGAATATTGGTAGCTGCGATCCATATGATCCGCAATGTCTACACAAAAAACTTCGTCATTACCTTGGCTGTTTTACCGATCCTCGTTCAATCCGTGATCATGCTAGTCAACGGCAATCTTGGCACAGGTGTGGCGATCTTAGGCGCCTTCAGTTTGATTCGTTTCCGCTCGGTTCCAGGAGGGTCTAGAGAGATCACCAGTGTCTTTTGGTCGATGGGGATCGGTCTGGCAACTGGGATGGGCTATGTCGGCTATGTCGTGATTTTTTCCATCATCGTGGCGCTTTTCTTGACCCTTTTATACACGGTGCCCTTTGGCGATCGACAAGCCACGAGTGAACGAGAACTGAAAGTCACGATTCCAGAAGATTTGGATTATCCGCAACTATTCGATGATCTCTTTGAAAAATATACGCATTCTGCCAAACTGACATCGGTTCGAACGACCACGATGGGGAGCTTATATGAGTTGCGTTATCAGTTGCTGTTAAAAGACCAAGCGCAAGAAAAACAAATCATTGATGAAGTTCGGGTTCGTAATGGCAATTTACCCGTTGTTTTAGGCAAGCTCACCGCTAACCGCGATGAGCTGTAGAAGGAGGAACCTCTTATGAAAAAACTCATTTATCCGCTCTTACTCTCATCGCTGCTCCTAGGCGCTTGTGGGCAAACCGATAGTAGTAGCACGAGCAGCAGCTCCAGTTCTGCAGCGGCTGTTTCAGGTTCTGCCGCAGTGACCAACGTTGCAACGACTCTTGATGATGCTACGGACTATTATGGCAGTTACGAAGAAGAAGACGTGGATGCCTCCTACGATGAGGCGACCGCCACGCAACTTGAATTGAATGACGGCGATACGACGGCTGTTGATGGCGTTGCAGTGGAAGACCAAACGGTGACGATCACGCAAGCTGGTACCTATGTCGTCAGCGGTTCCTTAAGTAATGGTCAACTGGTTGTCAACGTCAATAAAGAAGAAAAAGTCCATCTGATCTTTGCGGGTGTCACGATCACCAATGAAGACGGGGCGGCAGTCGTCATCGAACAAGCAGAAAAAGTCATCACGACCTTAGCCAGTGATACGACAAATACTCTGATAGATGGCAGCAGCTACACCTTGGCGGAAGGTGAGACGGAACCAGATGCCGCTTTTTATAGTAAAGAAGATTTGTCCATCAACGGTGATGGAACGTTGGTGATCACAGGAAATTACAGCAACGGGCTGCGCAGCAAAGATGATTTGGTTTTAGCTGGTGGCACGATTGAGATCACAGCGAAAAACAATGCCATCAAAGGAAAAGATTCCGTGTCGATCTTGGCAGGGAACTACACACTGAACACCACTGAAGGAGATGGCATCCAAGCGAATAATTCGGAAGATGCGGAAAAAGGCTACGTTGCGATCGATGGCGGTACCTTTACGATCCAAAGTGGGCGTGATGGCATCCAAGCAGAAACAAATTTAAGCATCCAATCAGCCGATCTCACGATCAAAACGGCTGACGGGGCACAAAGTCAGTCGCTAGTGACGGATGAAAGCTACAAAGGATTGAAAGCTGGCGGTGTGATGACCATCAGCAGCGGTACCTTTGCGATCGATAGTGCAGATGATAGCCTGCATGCCAACGATACCATCAACATCACAGGCGGTACGATCACTGCCAACAGTGGTGACGACGGCATACATGCGGACAATGAATTGACGATCTCCGATGGGACGATTGCTATCGAAGAATCCTATGAAGGACTAGAAGCAAGTGTGATCACGATTGCTGGTGGTACGACACATGTCGTGGCTAGCGATGACGGGATCAATGCCGGTGGCGGCAGTGATACAGAGGAAACCACTGGCCAATTTGGGCAAGACAGCTTTGGTGGCGGTCCTGGCGGTGGCGATACCGCAGATGACAGCAAACAAATCACAATCACTGGTGGGACGTTGGTGGTCGATGCCGAAGGGGATGGCCTGGACAGTAACGGCAATGTCACTATGAGTGATGGGGTCGTCATCGTAAATGGTCCAACGACCGGTGGCAATGGCGCTTTGGATTATAACGGGACGTTTGAAATCACTGGCGGTGTCTTGTTAGCTGCTGGTACGACCGATATGGCCATGAATGTCAGTGGGGGAAGTCAACAGTCGATCGGGATCAGTTTCGATCAAACCCAAGCAGCAGAGACCCTTGTGACCTTAAAGGATAGTCAAGGACAGACGATCTTGTCCTATGCACCAAGTAAAAGCTACCAACATGTGGTTCTTTCTAGCCCAGATTTGACGGATAGCAGCTATACATTGGTCAGTGGGGGAACGAATGATGTGCAAGCTGTTTCTGGTTATTATGCTGGTGGGACCCTTAGTGATGGGACGGAATTAGGAACGTTGCCCGTCACGGAAACGATCGCCAACTTGACCCAATCAGGAGCGACAGCGACAACCAATCAAATGGGCGGTGGCTTTGGCCGTTAGTTGAAGGGACATCGATCATTCCCTGGGGGTCATCAATAAAACGTGCAGATCGCAGAAGACAGCTGCGGTCTGTTCCAACGTTTTGAAAAATCTGGGGAAGATTTAAGTTCAATTTAAGCTAAGGTTCTTATAGTCGAAATACAATAATTTGCCATTCAGGAGGAACAAAGATGAATTTTTTGAAACGAGGGCTCCAAAGTTTATGGGCGAAAAAAGGCCGGAGTCTGCTGCTGATTGCCGTATTTTCTGCAATCTTGATTTTTGTATTGGCGGGTTTGACGATTCGCAGTGCAGCGCTAGTAGCGACTGAAAATGCTCAGAAAAGTGTCGGCGCAACCGTGACGTTGCAAGCCAACCGTGAGCAGGCTTTTCAGCAAAGAAGTTCTTCATCTGACAGCGATGACCAGAGCACACGTCCAGATCCAGGGAGTTTTCAATCGACACCCGTAGCGATTACAGATGCCCAAGCAATCGCTGATTTAGACGGGGTTGCTTCATATAGTTTTGAAGTCAGTACCTCGGCTGATGCCGTCAGCGGGATCGAACCGATCTCTAGCAGTGACTCCTCGACAGAGTCAGAAGCAACCGATAGTAGCGAGTCGGGGCAAATGGGCGGTATGCCAGGAGGTATGCCTGGTGGGAGTATGAGTACAGGCGATTTCCAAATCACTGGTGTATCAACCAGTGCGGCGTATACGACTTTTTCGGAAGGAACAGCGACTATCACGGATGGAGAAGGGATTACTTCTGAGGACGAAGGCACAAACCAAGTCTTGATTGAATCCTCACTAGCTGAAGCGAATGATTTAGCGGTCGGAGATACGTTTTCAATCACTGATGCAGAGGACAATGAAGTAGAAGTGACGGTCAAAGGAATCTATGAAACGAGTGAAGTTGGCAACAGCATGAGCCAAATGTTTAACTTTCTCAACCCGGCCAACACGATCATTGCCTCTTATACTCTTGCCAATACGTTGAGCGGCAATGAGGATACCATTGATTCAGCAACCTATACCTTGAGTGATCCGTCTGAAATGACGGCATTCGTGGAAGAAGCAGAAGGATTGATCGATACAGAAACCTATAGCATCCAAACCAATGATCAGATGTATCAATCGATGTTGACACCGTTGAATAATGTCGCGAGCTTTGCCAAAAATATTATTGTGTTAGTTGCTGCTGCCGGTATCATTATTTTGACGTTGATCGTGATGATGTCGATTCGGGAACGTCGCTATGAGATTGGCGTATTGCTCTCTTTAGGCGAGTCACGAGCCAAAGTGATCCTACAGTTTTTCACAGAGATTTTTGTCTGCATGGTATTTGCTTTAGGGATCGCGGCCGCTAGCGGTAATCTAGTCGGTAATGCCGTCGGAGAGCAATTATTGGCACAGCAAACCGAAACGACGACGGATCAGGCAGCCGCTGAAAACGCTGGACCTGGAGGCGGAGAGATGCCGCAAATGGGCGGCAACCGTGGCGGTTCTTTCCCATCCTTCACCCAATCAGCAGAAGTGGAGTCCTTAGAAATTACCGTTTCCCCTCAACAAATTGGTCTATTGGCATTACTCGGTCTAGGGATCAGCTTTGGCTCGATCTTACTCTCGTCGGCGGGCATTTTGCGGCTGAACCCGAAAAAAATCTTGGTTTCTTAGGAGGAACGACATGACATTACGAACAGAACAATTAGGCTATTGGTATCAAAGCGAAGCAGAAGCCCTGTTTCGTGGCGTTGACTTGACCTTCGAGCCTGGCAAGATGTATGCGATCTTAGGTTCCAGCGGATCGGGGAAAACGACCTTCCTGTCGCTGATCACAGGCCTAGATACCCCGAAAGAAGGAAAGATTTTCTACAACGAAGAAACGTTAGCAAAAATCGGGCTGCGGGAGTACCGCCGCAAAGATGTGTCCATCGTGTTCCAAGCCTATAATCTATTGCCTTATCTGTCGGCATTGGACAATGTGGTGACAGCGATGGCGATCGCGAAGTCGCAGCAAGCCGATAAAAAGGCCTACGCTTTAGCAAACTTAGCCAAAGTTGGCATCACGGAAGAGCTGGCACTGAAAAAAGTGACCCAATTATCGGGTGGGCAGCAGCAGCGGGTGGCGATCGTTCGCGCATTGTGCTGTGAGCATGAGCTGATCGTAGCCGATGAACCGACTGGAAACTTGGATGAAACGACGTCCAAAGAGATCGTCAGACTATTTCAAGAAATTGCTCATGAGCAAAAAAAATGTATTATCTTAGTGACCCATGAACAAGAAGTAGCCAAGGCTTGCGATGTCGTTTATGAGCTAAAAGAGCGAGCCTTTTCTAAAGTTGAAGGATAAGCTTTGCTTAGGGTAGCTGCTAGTTATTAGGGCGGAGGCAGTTGCTCTTCCTGAGGCTTTAAATACATCCTCAAGGAAACGGCTGTAAAGTCTGCTTGCATCTTCGCCTTGCTCCTCTTACAATAGAAGTAATTGTAAACGAAGAAACTTGTGAGGGGAGTGTGGAGATGCGACTTTTTATTGACGGCGATGGATCGCCAGTGAAAAACGAAGTGATTGAGCTGGCTCAGCAATATCAGCTGCCGGTGGTGATCGTCACCAGTGTCGATCATTACACGACCAAAGATTATCCTGCCCATGTTCACTTTGTCTATGTCGACAAAGGCTCGGATCGTGCGGATTATGAAATCGTGAAGGAAATAGAGCCGGGTGATTTTCTCGTTACCCAAGATTATGGGTTAGCCTCTTTGGTCTTGCCGAAAAAAGCGCGGGTTTTTCACCATAACGGCACAGAGTATTTGCCAGAAACGATCGATTTTTTACTTGGACAACGCTACTTAGGTGCGCAGATGCGTAAAGCAGGCAAGCGTACAAAAGGACCGAAGCCCTTTACGAAAGAGGATCGGGAAGCCTTCAAACGAATCTTTGAAAACGAATTGCGACAGACTCTTGCAAAATAAGCACCCTCAAGACCCAGCTTCTGCATGAACCACGGGAATTGAAGGTGCTTATTTATTTCTTGCGAAAACGATCATAGAAGTATTTGCTGACTAAAGCCACGATCGCGAAAAATGCTAAGGTATATCCGAAGATCCCCATCTGATGGACGAAGGCTCCTTGTTGCGGGCTGGCGACCACCAATAAGGAAGAGCCAAGGATGACCGCAGCTAGAATAATACCGATCACCAGTCGATTGACCATCTGATCAAAGCGGTCCAATAGCTGTTTTTGTTCGCGGATCTCTAGATTCAATCGGTGTTTACCAGTCGCAAAAGTGTCTAAGACAGCCAAGGTCCGATCGGGAAGATGGCTAAGTGCCCGCAAGCTTTTTGCGGTTGCCAAGGCGCTTTTTTTCACCTCGTCTTCAATACTCAGCTGCTGCAGGAAATATTTTTGTGCAAAAGGCTGAGTGACTTCCATCATTGATAATTCGGGGTCTAAGGCTTTGATCACACCTTCCAAGGTACCAAAAGCCTTGATCAGCAAGGTGATGTCTCGATGCATCTGCAGTTGGTTATCATGGCAGATCGTGATGACTTCCGCCATCACTTTTTGCAAGTCGATATCCTTTAGCGGCATATTATAGTAGTTTTCAACAAATTTTTGCAGGTCTTGGTAGAAGGCGACTTCGTCAAAGGAACTGCCGCTGCTGTTGCACAACCGCAAGACGGCTTTGCCGACTTCTTGGGTGTCTTGGGTATAAAGAGCAATCAACGCATCGGCTAAACGGCTGCGTAAAGACTGATCCAAATGACCCATCATCCCAAAGTCCAAGAAAATCACTTGGTAAGGCGGCATGACAGCTTCTTCTTGCCATTTCAACGAGTAATCGACCCCGCCGAGGACACCGACGCGCTGCTTGACCTGAAATGGTTGTGGGCGGTTGGCTTGATCCGTGAAGACATGCAAGAAAAGATTGCCAGGATGTGGATCAGCGTGAAAGAAGCCATCTTCAAAGACTTGTTTCATAAAGTTTTCGACTAATAGCGTCCCCACTTGTTTTTTCACGGCTTTAACGGACTGATTGTCATAAACGATGTCTTGATTTTTGCGGGTCAGTAAGCAATTCAAGCTTTCACCTGCCATGTAATCCATGACTAATACTTTTTGGGTACACCATTCGGGATAAACTTTTGGCAATGCCAACTGCGGGTCTTGGTGATTGTTGCGGTAGAATTCCTGTGCGTTTTTCATCTCTTGCAAAAAATTTGTTTCATTGGCAAGTGATCGTCGGACTTCGCTTAGCACGCTTTTTAAATCCACCACATTGGCTTCTGGAATTGCGCGAACCAACGGCAGGGCTTTTTCAAAAAGATCGAGATCCACTTGAATTGCCGCAATGATCCCTGGATGCTGTACTTTGACGATCACTTCTTTGCCGCTGAGCAAGTTTGCTCGATGGGCTTGTCCGATGGAAGCTGAGGCGACTGGAATTTCATCAAAAGCGGAAAAAACTTCCGTTAGCGGTTGCTGCAGTTCTGCTTCCAGCAGTGCTTTGACCTTGGGAAATGGATCACTTTTGACATTGTCCTGCAGCTGCTTGAATTCATCGACAAAGGTGCTGGAAAGTAGATCATTGCGGACCGAAAGCATCTGCCCGATTTTGATAAATGTTGGTCCTAATTCTTCAAACGCTTGACGCACCATTTCGGGGTGCTGCTGTTTGCTGATATTTTGAACGACTTTGTATTTCAAAAAGACTTGAACGATTTGTTTTAATCGTCCTTTTCTAGAAGGAGCGGTTTGTTCTGTCATAGGTCCCACCTCTTTAAACGTGCCGTGATATATTCATAGTACTGACAAAATGAAAAACATTCAACTAACGACTGTGTAAGCTTAAAGAAATTTCTGCAAGATTTAATGCCGGTTGGTCGATTTTGTGCTAAAATGTGGAAGACTTAGTTTGGTAGAATCAATGAATACAGGAGGAAATTCTTTTGAAAATCATTTTATTATACGGGGGACGCAGTGCAGAACATGAGGTATCACTGTTATCCGCTTTTTCAGTTGTTAATGCTGTATATTATAATTACTACCAAGTTCAATTAGTAATGATCACCAAAGAAGGACGCTGGTTAAAAGGCCCATTATTGACTGAGGCGCCAACGTCTCCAGATACTTTGGCATTGACCAATGAAGAAACCAAAGGGGAAGAAATTTCACCTGGGGCAATCTACGAAGAAGACGCGATCGTCTTTCCTTTACTTCACGGACCAAATGGCGAAGACGGCACGATCCAAGGATTTTTAGAAACCATCGGAATGCCTTATGTCGGAGCCGGTGTCTTGACTAGTGCCTGTGGGATGGACAAAATCATGACCAAGTATATCTTGCAAGCTGCAGGGATTCCACAAGTTCCCTATGTACCAGTCTTGAAAAATGCGTGGAAAGAAAATCCGAAAAAGATTTTCGATCAATGTGAAGGCAGTCTGCTTTATCCGATGTTTGTCAAACCTGCCAACATGGGCTCAAGTGTCGGTATCTCGAAAGCCGAGAACCGAGAAGAACTGCAAAATGCGCTACAAGAAGCGTATCGCTACGATACCCGAGCGATCGTTGAACAAGGAATCGAAGCCCGTGAGATCGAAGTAGCCGTTCTTGGAAACGAAGACGTTCGGACCACAATGCCGGGAGAAATCGTAAAAGATGTTGCCTTTTATGATTACAATTCCAAATACATTGACAACCGAATCGAGATGCAGATTCCTGCACAAATTCCAGAAGAAACACAAGCCAAAGCCCAAGAGTTTGCGAAAAAAGCCTATACGATGTTAGGCGGCAGCGGATTGAGCCGTTGTGATTTCTTTTTGACCAATAAAAATGAGCTCTTTTTAAATGAGCTGAACACGATGCCAGGGTTCACTGAATTCAGCATGTACCCACTGCTATGGGAGAAGACCGGCTTGCCTTATGGGGATTTGATCGAAGAATTGATCCAATTAGGGATGAATCGTTTCAATCAAAGACGTTCGTTCTTGACCAATGTAGAAGCAACAGAAAAAGAAGCAGAAAACGAAGCAGAATAAATAGCAGGAAGAAAGCCAGCTCAACTCAAGGAAAATACTTGAAGCGATCTTGTGCTTTCTTTTTTTAGGAAAAAGGAGCGAACCTGATGAATTTTACTGTAAAAGAAGCCGCTGCCGTATTTGGTCAGCAAATTGAAAATGAAACACCACTTGCCTCTGTGGAATTCGACAGCCGTCTGATCAAAGAAAACAGTCTTTTTGTTCCCTTAGCGGGGACCCGTGACGGCCATGAATTTGCCCAACAAGCCAAAGACAATGGTGCGATCGCCACACTGTGGAGCCACCCTACGATCGAACCGCCGCAAGACATCCTTGTGATTCCTGTCACGGATACCGTCAAAGCGTTTCAACAATTGGCACGAGCGTATAAAGAAAAGCTTGCACCGAAAATCATCGGTATTACTGGAAGTAACGGGAAAACGACCACCAAAGATATGGTGGAAGCGGTCATGGCCCAAAAGTACCAGACCTATAAAACCCAAGGCAACCACAACAATGAACTAGGCGTGCCTTTGACTATCTTGCATGCGCCAGAAGATACCCAAGTATTGATTTTAGAAATGGGAATGGATCATGCAGGTGAAATCGAAGTCCTTTCACGCTTAGCAGAACCTGACGCTGCCGCTATCACGTTGATTGGCGAAGCCCACATTGAAAACTTAGGGTCCAGAGAAGGGATCGCCAAAGCCAAAATGGAGATCACCGCAGGATTGAAAAAAGACGGCTTCTTTATGATGCCAGCTGATGAACCATTGTTAGAGCCCTTTGTTCCCAATTTAACGCAGACCATTGAAACTTTTGGCTTAACTGAGGGAGATCTACAAGGAGACATCGTGGAGGAATCGCAAGATCAGACGATTTTTACGGTAGCAGGTACCACCTTTACCTTACCGGTCTTAGGCGGCTATAATGTCAAGAATGCCTTGATCGCGATTGGGATAGGACGTCATTTTGGTGTAGCAGATGAAGCGATCAAGGAAGGCTTGGCGCATTTTCAATTGACGAAAAATCGGACCCAATGGGTGACTGCTGGTAATGGGGCAGCGATTTTGAGCGATATTTACAATGCCAATCCGACGGCCATGGGTCTTGTATTGGATAGCTTCCGCAAATTGCCTTTAGCAGGACGACGGATCGCCGTATTGGCAGATATGCTTGAATTAGGACCAGATTCTGCACAAATGCATGAGCAGATGGCCGCACACTTGGATGACTCGTTCCAGCTAGTTTTCCTTTATGGCAAAGAAATGCAGGCATTGCAAAAACGACTAGCGAACACTGCCCTTGCTGACAAGGTGCGCTATTTTGCGATCGATGAAAAACCACAGCTGATCGCCTCCTTAATAGAAACTTTAGAACCTTCCGATAGCCTAGTGATCAAAGGCAGCAATGGCATGGGCCTGAGTGAAGTCGTTGATGCACTAAAAGGAATGTAAAAGGGAGTTGAAATCTTGCTGAAACTTTCAAAGCGTGTTATACTTATCTAACGCCGAAAGATGAAGCACAGAATGATTACTGTAAAAAACATTGACGTTTTGAGATAAAATGATGGCTGAGACAAACAACACTTGTTTTAGCCTTTTATAATGCCTTCGTGAAGCGGTTTTTCGGTACCGAGAGAAAGATAAGAGTAAATGGGACTACTCTTGTGTTTCTGAAGAACTAACCTACGCTTCGATGATAGAAAAACAGGCATCGAAAAGATGACCAGCCTAGGAGGATCCATTTGAAATTTAAAGATCTAGAATTATCCAACGAATTATTGACTTCTGTTGAGCGTGCCGGCTTTGAAGAAGCAACACCCATCCAAGAAGCAACGATTCCATTAGCCTTAGCAGGCAAAGACGTGATCGGTCAAGCACAGACCGGTACTGGTAAAACCGCCGCATTTGGTTTGCCAATGTTAGAAAAAATTGACCCAACGAACCATCAACTACAAGGATTAGTGATTGCCCCAACCCGTGAATTAGCGATCCAAACCCAAGAAGAATTGTACCGTCTTGGTAAAGACAAAAAAATTCGTGTACAAGCAGTTTACGGTGGAGCCGATATCGGCCGTCAAATCCGTCAACTAAAAGATCGTCCCCACATCGTAGTTGGTACACCAGGTCGTATGTTAGACCATATCAACCGCCACACCTTGAAATTAGGCACCGTTGAAACGCTTGTATTAGATGAAGCGGATGAAATGTTGAACATGGGCTTCTTGGAAGATATTGAAAAAATCATAAGCCAAGTACCAGATGTTCGTCAAACATTGCTATTTTCAGCAACAATGCCGCCAGCAATCAAAAACATCGGCGTGAAATTCATGAAAGAGCCTGAACATGTACAGATCAAAGCCAAAGAAATGACCGCTGATTTGATTGATCAATACTATGTTCGTTCAAAAGATTACGAAAAATTTGATATCATGACTCGCTTATTGGATGTGCAAACGCCAGAATTGACCATCGTTTTCGGTCGTACGAAACGTCGTGTCGATGAATTGGCGCGCGGCTTAGAAGCCCGCGGCTATAAAGCAGAAGGCATTCATGGAGACCTTTCTCAACAAAAACGGATGAGCGTTTTGCGTTCATTCAAGAGTGGTCAACTAGATATCTTAGTTGCCACAGACGTTGCAGCTCGTGGATTGGATATCTCTGGCGTTACACACGTATATAACTACGATATTCCTCAAGATCCTGAAAGCTATGTTCACCGGATCGGACGTACTGGCCGTGCTGGAAAAGGCGGAATGTCTGTGACTTTCGTTACACCAAACGAAATGAGCTATCTGCACGTCATTGAAAACTTAACGAAAAAACGGATGACACCAATGCGCCCACCGACCGAAAAAGAAGCGTTCAAAGGTCAATTAGGTGCCGCAATCGAATCTGTTGAAACAAAATTGGATGAAAATGGTTTGGATAAATACTTGCAAGCAGCCGACGATCTATTAGAACGTTATTCTGCACAAGATTTAGCAGCATTGCTTCTAAAAACTATGGCGAAAGATCCTGCTGACTTAGCACCAGTGAAGATCACACCAGAGCGTCCATTGCCTCAAGGAAAAAAATCATTCAACAAAAATGGTCGTCGCAGCAACAATAGCAACGGCAATCGTAACCGCAAAGAAAACGGTGGGAACCGTGGCGGCGGCAACGGCAATAAAGCCCGCGGCAACTATTCAAAAGATGGTGCCCGTAAAAACAATCGCCGCAGCAACGACAAAAAACGCGGTTTCGTAATCAGAAATAACCAAGACTAATTGCTTTTTTGAATTACAAATAAGAATGAGCTTTTTATTAAAAGAACATGAATGGCGAGCTACGCTCACTTCATGTTCTTTTTTTTGTTAAAAATTACAAGGTTTCTATTAATAGAAATATAGATAAATAAATAGTTTTTATTTATATTTTTATGTTGGTTTCGTTGATAAAATAGTTGTTGACATAATTATGAAAGCGTTATATATTGTCTTTAATGATATGACGTCATAACATTTAAAAAATTCTTGGAGGAAAACAGATGGATGAATTGGGGATTATGCTTTTAGAGTTGATGGGTGGTTCTGATAATATTTCTAGTCTGACTCATTGTGCCACAAGATTAAGACCAACATTCAAAGATAGAAGTAAAGTTAATGCTGAGGGAATCAAGAATTTAGCTGAAGTCATAGGGATCGTAGACAACGATAAAAGTTTTCAAATCATTATAGGAACAAATGTAGGGGAAGTTTATGAAGCAGTACGAGCACATATGAGTAATCATTCAGAATTGGAAAGTGGAGAAACAGGGAATGAAAATTTGATCAACCGATTTGTTTCGTTAGTAGTCAGTATTTTTTCTCCGTTATTGCCACTTCTCGCTGGTGCGGGTCTTTTAAGAGGATTTACTATCTTAGCAAATGAACTGGGAATATTGAGTGTAGAGAGTGACACGAATACTTTGTTAACTCTAGCTGCAACATCTGTATTTTATTTTTTCCCATTGCTAGTAGCTATCACTTCTGCTAAGAAATTCAAAACCAGTGCATATATCGCTATTGCTGTTTTAGGGGTGCTGATTATGCCAGATTTTGTAGCGATGATGAATGATCAACCAGGAACAATCATTCAATTCATGGGTATGCCGATTCGATTATTTAGCTATACAGGACAAGTGATTCCATCAATTATTCTTGTTTGGCTTCAATCAAAAATGGAGTTCTTTCTAAAGAAAGTAATTCCTCAAAGTTTGCATATGGTTGTTATACCGACCATACTTTTGTTTTTATTAGTGCCGATTGCAGCCGGTGTTATTGGACCAATTGGAAATTATGCTAGCCTATTTATTGCCGATGTTGTTGGGAGACTAACAGCGATAAACAGCATTGTTACTGGAGCAATTATTGGAGGCATTTGGAATATTTTGATCATGTTTGGATTTCATTGGGCACCTAATACGATGATCATTATTCCTGAAATTGCTGCGACAGGTACTTCTGCTCTTATTGCTTATGGCGCCAACGCAAATTTTGGGATGGCAGGTGCTGCGTTAGCTATTTTTATTATGACTAAGAATAAAGATTTAAAGAATTTTTCTGTGTCGGCTATTACTTCTGTTTTTCTATCTGGAATAGTCGAACCAGCAATCTATGGTATTGGAGTGAAGTATAAGACACCATTAGTGGCAGGATGTATCGGTGCAGCGATTGGTGGTGCTTTTATGGGTGCTTTTGATGTTATTGGGAATGCATTTGTATTTGGGGGACTGACAACGATCCCTGCATTTGCTGGACCTACCTTATGGGCATACTTAGTTGGTTTACTGCTATCGTTTATTGGTGGACTTGTCTTAACTTTTGTATTTGGGGTCAAAGGACTTGAATAAGTAAAATGGATGGGAGAATTGATTACATGATTGAGAGAATTTTAGGATCTTTAACAATGGCAGCAATTGGTGACGCAATGGGGGCTGCGACAGAAAATCTGCCTTTCGATGAAATTCGGTTAAAATTTGCTGGACCATTGGAAAAGCTAGTTGAACCTGGTAAAATAGCATTCGCATATGGAAACAAGGCAGGTGAAGTCACTGATGATTTTTCCCAAATATATTTAATCTGTCAAAATATTCTTAAGAACCAAGGAATGATTGACCGAGATATTATAAAGAAAAGTATTATTGAATGGTCTGATATTCCGCATTATTTTAATCGTTTTGCTGGACCTACAACAAGAAGTGCGATTGAAATGTACAAAAATAATTTATCAGAAATAAAAGCACTTCCTGGGGCAGTAACAGTAGATTATGCTTCTAAAGCTACAAATGGTTCCGCAATGAAGATTTCTCCGGCGGGACTATTTCATCCAGGTGACTATGAAAAGGCTTTAGAAGATGCTATTATAATTACAAAAGTCACCCATGATAATTCATTGTCGATCTCAGGTGCTTGTGCGGTTGCTCTAAGTGTGTCGGAATCATTGAAGGAAAGTGCTACAATGGATAGTGTGATTGAAGCTGGCTTATTAGGCGCAAAACTCGGAGAAGAACAAGGAAAAAAATATTCTAAGCATGTTCCAGGACCAAGTGTTTATCGAAGAATACAGCTTGCTTTAGATATAGCGAATGGCAGTGGTGAAAAAATTGATAAGTTGTTGAAACTTTATGAGGTTGTTGGAAGTGGACTTCATGTTTCAGAAGCGGTTCCCTGTGCGTATGGAATCGTAGCTCTAAATAAAGAAACGCCCTATCAAGCAACGATCGATGCTGTAAATATCGGCTATGACACCGATACGATTGCTACAATCGTCGGTTCTATGACAGGTGCGCTTGTATCAGTAGATGAGACGGTCAAGAGTAAATTATCAGTGATAGAAAAAGCGAATGAAATGGACATAAGAGGGTTAGCCTCTAATATTGCAGAAATAGTGAAATGAGAGTAGGTCAGGGATAATTTGAGTAATAATAGTAATTCTAAATATTATCAAATCTATGAAGAATTGAAAAAAAGCATCATTGCAAAGAAATATGTGGAAAATGATTTTTTTCCAACTGAAGTTGATTTGCAAAAAAAATATGGTGTCAGCAGAATAACGATTCGTTCCGCACTGCAACTGTTAGAATCGGATGGATATATCAAAAAGGTTCCTGGATTGGGAACAATCGTCAACAGCAATAAGCGAACATTGCAATTGAATCGCTTGATAAGTTTTAATGATGAGCATAGTGAGCATATTACTTCATCTAAGCTAGTTGATTTTAGAAGAGAACCTGCACCTGAAAAAGTAAGGTTGCAGTTAAAATTATCTCCAATGGAAGAAGTTTATGTGAATGAACGGATACGAATCATTGATGATGAGAATATCGGTTTTCAGCGTGTATATGTGCCGAAAAATTATATAGAGTTGAATGAAGAGGACTTTAATTCTCCAGAAGCTTCACTCTATAAAATTTTTGAGAATAAATCTATTCTGATCGAAAGTGCTACCGAAATTATTGAGTCTATCGTAGCAGATGATGTATTGGCTGATCATTTAAAGATCAAAACGGGAGAACCATTGTTGTATATAACTAGAAATACAATCGATGATAAAAATAGAAATATCGAATATGCGGAAATTTATTATCGGGCTGATAGATATAGATATGAAATTCAATTGAATAGATAGAGTAATATTTATAATATGAATGCTTACCATTAACCCCGTCTTTCTTTTCTATGATTTTATTTTGAAAATAGAGAACGAATGATTAGGTCCAATTCAATCAAATGTTCCATTTGATTGAATTGGCTTTTTTGAGTTCTTTTAGCTAAAGCAACTTAATTAAATAGTAGTAGAAGGGATAATAATGCGGTAAGGATTTTTTTTAATGTTCATTTATTATAAAAATTTTCGAATTGTCGTAAAATATGATTTAACTGAGTCTTTCTTTTTTTAAATCTTAATCTCCGTATAAACTCGTCAGATTTGAATGGTAATTCGCCATTTTTTTGGTAGAATGGTAACTAGCTGAACAAGGGGTATTTCCAATTTGGAAAACCCTATCTTAGGTGAAGGTAGAGAAAAGAATGATCAAAGGAATCGGGATCGATGCAGTCGAGCTGCCTCGAATGAAAGAATTAATTGAAAAAAAACCTCAGTTTATAACGCGTATTTTAACAGAGAAGGAAGCAAAATTATTTGCACGCTTGCCGCTGAAACGTCAGGTAGAGTTCCTTGGCGGGCGCTATGCCTGCAAAGAAGCGTTCTCGAAAGCTTGGGGGACAGGGATCGGCAAAGTTTCTTTTCATGATATTGAAGTCTTGACCAATGAATTCGGTGCCCCGATCGTTACTAAAGCACCGCATCCTTTAGAAAAAACGTTTGTCAGTATCACCCATACAAATGATACTGCTTTTGCACAAATTATTTTAGAAGTACTAGATAGTGAATAAACCAAGTTGAAGTAGTCTGTCAGTCAAGAAGACTTTGATACTTCATGGACGAACAGCCGACTACATAAAACCAACTTAATTTGTTCGTCTGATCAAGCACTAGTAGAAAGAAGGAACTGGAAATGGTGGTTGCTTACCATAGACCAACGAAAGCGATAATTGATACAACTGCGATTACCGAGAACATCAAACATGAGATTGCTCACTTACCAAGCGAGACATTTCTTTTTGCGGTGGTCAAAGCGAATGGTTACGGACACGGAGCGGTTCAAACCGCTCTTGCAGCCAAAGAAGGCGGCGCAGATGGTTTTTGCGTTGCGACGATCGATGAAGCGATCGAATTGAGAGAAGCAGGGATTACTGACCCGATTTTGATCTTAGGTGTCGTGAATGTGTGTGATATTACCTTGCTGACGACCTATGATTTGTCATTTCCAGTCGCTTCGATGGACTGGCTGATAGAAGCAGGCGCTTATTTAGAGGAGAACCCTCTAAATAAGCCGCTTAAAGTGCATATCAAGGTGGATACTGGTATGGGGAGAATCGGCTTTTTGACTGTCGAAGAAGTGCGCCAAGCCGTTCTTTGGTTAGAAGATCACCCCTCTTTTGAGTGGGAAGGGATCTTTACCCATTTCTCCACAGCGGATCAAGTAGACACGAGCTATTGGGAAACCCAGCATCAACGTTTTAAAGAAGTCTTAACTGTTTTGCCCTATTTGCCGACATATATACATACAGGCAATAGCGCAACCTCTTTATGGCACAAAGAAGCAGTAGGAAATATGGTCCGTTTTGGGATCGCAATGTATGGGTTGAACCCATCAGGTCATGCGCTGAGCGAACCATTTTCCTTAAAACCTGCGCTTTCGCTCGTTTCTGAACTGATACAAGTGAAATTACTTGAAAAAGGAGCGGGGATTGGCTATGGTGAAACATATATCACTCCACGTCAGGAATGGATCGGCACCGTGCCTATCGGTTATGCTGACGGCTGGTTACGAAAAATGCAAGGCTTCTCGATCTTAGTAGAAGGCGAGCGTTGTGAGATCGTCGGTCGAGTGTGTATGGATCAATTGATGATTCGTTTGCCGCGGGCATTTGCTGTCGGTACACCAGTCACCTTGATCGGTGAGAATCATGGGGAACAAATTACGATGCAGGATGTTGCAGACCAGTTAGAAACGATTCACTATGAAGTAGCGTGTACCCTTTCAGCAAGGGTTCCGCGAGAATATAAAAGTTAGGGTGGTCCTATGGTAAAAAGGGGAGATATTTATTTTGCCGATCTTTCACCAGTGGTTGGATCGGAGCAAGGCGGGATACGTCCAGTCTTGATCATTCAAAATGACTTGGGGAATCACTTCAGTCCCACTGTGATCATTGCGGCGATCACGGCAAAAATGGCGAAGCCGAAATTACCAACGCATATTGGGATTTCCGCTTCCTGCACAGGGATTGGCAAAGACTCCGTCATTTTGATGGAACAGATTCGCACGATCGACAAAAGCCGTTTGAAAGAAAAGGTTTGTCACTTAGACGATAAAGTGATGTGTGAAGTCGATGCTGCCTTGATGATCAGTATTGGTGTTGAGCCGACTTTTGCCACATCAACGATCGAGGTGTAAATCTGTCAATGGGGTATGTAGTATTAATAGCAGTTGTCATTTTATTGAGTTTCTTTACGTATAAACATATTCGCCGTTTTCTTTCAGAAACAAAAAAGCGCAACGAAACCATGGAACAAGGATATTATCTTGTGAGTCATACATATGAAGAAAAGCGGGAACAGACACATTATTACGGCGTTTTTCAGCAGGGAGACAAAGAGCTGATACTAGAAATGTCGCTACAACTTTATTTGCAACTGCAGCCGCCGCAACGGGGCATGTTGACCGCCAAAGAAGGCAGAGTGCTTTCTTTTGAAATGTGATCATGTAATGAAAGTAACGCGCACGAGGAAACAGCCCCCTCATGAAAACAAGCAGGAAAGAGCCGCTTTGTTTCGTACATCGGAGCAGGTTCTGTCACTGCTTGTTTTTTTCATGCAGGTCTTTGTGAGAGGTTTCCTATGGACAAAGATTCAATGAATGGAAGAAAGAGCATCTTCAAAAAAGAGGAATACCACAAAAGCGTGGGGCTAGAATGCTTTGAAGATCAGCCAATGTACGGTTGCTTTTCACAAAGAATTCAGTTATAGTATGTAGCGACTAGTTTGAAAAGAGGGAAAAAAGTGAACCCATCGATTTATGGACTTACCAAATCAGATCTATCTTTGTGGATAACTGAACAAAAAGAAAAGAAATTCCGTGCCAACCAAGTGTGGGAGTGGCTCTATGAAAAACGAGTAACCAGCTTTGAAGAAATGACCAACCTACCGAAACCTTTGATTGAGAAACTGTCGGCAGCCTTTGTGATCAATCCCCTGAAACAGATGGTGGTGCAAGAAGCCAGTGACGGAACCGTCAAGTATTTATTCCAATTGCCAGACAATCACATGATTGAAACGGTCTTGATGCGTCAAGAATATGGCATGTCCGTTTGTGTGACGACCCAAGTCGGCTGCAACATCGGCTGTACGTTTTGTGCCAGTGGGTTATTAAAGAAGCAACGAGACTTAACGGCAGGCGAGATCGTGGCTCAAATCATGTTAGTACAACACTATTTTGATGAACGCAATGAGGGGGAACGAGTCTCTCACGTGGTGGTCATGGGGATTGGCGAACCCTTTGATAACTATGACAATGTGATGCATTTCTTACAGATCATCAATGACCCGAAAGGCTTAGCGATCGGCGCGCGGCATATTACTGTGTCAACCAGCGGCTTAGCGCATAAAATTAGAGAGTTTGCGGAGAACGGCTTGCAAGTGAACCTAGCGATTTCGCTGCATGCCCCAAATAACGAAGTCAGAACCTCCATGATGCGGATCAATCGGAGTTTCCCGATTGAAAAGCTGATGGCAGCGGTCGACTATTATTTAGAAAAAACCAATCGTCGGATCACATTTGAGTACATCATGCTGGATCATGTCAATGACCGGCCAGAACATGCCCGTCAGTTGGCAGCTTTATTGAAGGATAAAAAGAAATTGTCCTACGTCAACTTGATCCCATATAACCCAGTGAGTGAGCATGACCAATACGCTCGAAGTAAAAAAGCTGATGTGTTAGCCTTTTATGACATTTTAAAGAAAAACGGTATCAATTGCGTGATCCGTAAAGAACACGGGACAGATATCGACGCAGCTTGCGGACAGCTGCGAAGCAAACAAATGAAAAAAGAAGCCTCCGCTTCTTAAACGTAAAAAGCAAAAGAAGAACTGCACAAGTGCAGTTCTTCTTTTTGTTATTTACTATCTAAGTAATTAAAAAACGCATTAAAGAAAGCGTATTCCTCGAAAGAAAATTCAAAAAACATTGTTTTACAAGAAAAAAATAGATTATACTAAAAGCTGGTATCCATTAAAAATAACTTATCGTGAAAGGATGATTTGATGGAATGGATTAAATTAATTGGTATTCTAGTTATTTTAGTCGGCTTTTTGCTGAAGCTAGATACTATTGCTGTCGTAATCGTTGCTGGTTTTGTCACCGCGCTTGTGTCGGGGATTTCTGTTGTTGATTTTTTAACAATGTTAGGAGAAGCGTTTGTCAATAATCGACTCGTTACACTGTTCTTACTAACACTACCGATGGTCGGCTTGTCAGAACGTTTTGGCTTGAAGCAGCAGGCAGTCATATTGATTGAAAAGATCAAAGGCTTAACACCAGGGAAGTTCTTGAGCTTGTACTTGTTTATTCGAGAACTTGCTGGCTTTTTCTCTATTCGGATCCAAGGACATACACAATTTATCCGCCCGATCGTTAACCCGATGGCGCAAGCTGCTGGGGAAAACAAATTTGGGGAACTGGATGAAAAAGATCAGGAAAAAATCAAAGCTCGGGCTGCCGCTAACGAAAACTTCGGGAATTTCTTTGCCCAAAATACCTTTGTGGCTGCTTCTGGTGTGCTATTGATCGTAGGAACATTGCAATCTCTTGGCTACGATGTGGCAGCTAGTTCGATCGCGCAAGCCTCATTGCCGATCGCATTGATCGTCTTAGTCATTGCTACATTGTCGAACTTGCTCTTTGATCGTAAATTAGCAAAAAAATATGGCAAGAAGGAGGACAAATAGATGGAAGGAATCGTTAACGGATTACTGGAATTCTTTTATATCTTGATCGGATTGCTGTCGATCATGACGGCTGTACGGGTTTTTCGCGAAGCGGATCATCCCACCCGATTAGGCACCTCTGCTTTTTGGTTACTGCTAGGGATCGTCTTTGCTTTCGGGAATTTCTTGCCGTATCTTGTGGACGGGATTTTGATCGTTTTGATGGGCTGTTTGACCTTCTTCAAACAAGTGCAGATTGGTAAAATCGTGGACGTGGATGATGAAAAAGCAGAAGCATCGGCTAAACGGATCGGTAGTACGATCTTCGTGCCATGTATCAGCTTAGCATTGATCGCTGTGGTGATTTCTTATACACCATTAGGAGGCCAAGTTGGAATCGGGATCGCATCGATCTTAGCGCTCTTGTTGGCAGTCGTGTTGACTTCCGCTAAACCGAAAACAGTGCTGGACGATTCCGACCGGATGCTTCGTCAAGTCGGAACTGCCGGTATCTTGCCGCAGTTATTAGCAGCACTAGGTGTCATTTTTAACGCTGCTGGTGTCGGTGATGTGATTTCTCAAGGAATCTCTGGTGTCGTGCCAGAAGGCAATCGTTTTATCGGTGTCGTGGCTTACTGTTTAGGAATGATGATCTTTACTATGATTATGGGAAATGGTTTTGCGGCATTTACCGTTATTACTGCAGGCATCGGTGTACCTTTTGTGATGGCGCAAGGCGGCGACCCAGTCGTTGCTGGTGCGTTGGCAATGACCGCTGGTTTTTGTGGCACATTGCTGACTCCGATGGCAGCCAATTTCAATGCACTGCCAGTGGCCTTGTTAGAGATGAAAGACCCCAATGGCGTCATTAAAGCACAAGCCCCAATTGCTTTATTATTGTTAGTGATCCACATCGCTTTAATGTACTTTTGGGCATTTTAGTGGTAAAACAAAGAGGGAAGGATGATGGAAATGAAACTACTAATTACCGGATTTGATCCATTTGGCGGAGAAGCAATCAATCCTGCCTTAGAAGCAGTGAAATTGTTGCCAGATACAATTCATGGTGCACAGATTGTGAAAGCAGAGATCCCCACTGTATTTGGGAAATCAGCAGCGATCGTCGCAGAGAAAATTGAAGAGATCCACCCAGATGTCGTTTTAAACATTGGCCAAGCGGGTGGACGGTTTGCCATCTCACCAGAACGAGTGGCGATCAATGTGGATGATGCCCGGATTCCTGATAACGAAGGCAATCAACCCGTCGATGAAGCGATCCAAACAGAAGGGAAGCCTGCTTACTTCACACAACTGCCGATCAAAGCAATGGTAGAAAACATGAAAAAAGCAGGAATACCTGCAGCCGTTTCTAATACTGCTGGAACCTTCGTCTGCAACCACATCATGTATCAAGTACAATACATGATCGATACAAAATACCCTGAAATGAAGGGCGGTTTTATCCACGTGCCGTTTATTCCTCAGCAAGTCGTCGATAAAGCAGGACAGCCTGCAATGAGCATCGAAGACATTGCCAAAGGATTGACTGCAGCGGTGGAAGCCATCGTTGATTATGCCGACAAAGAAGATCTAAAAGCAATTGGCGGCGCGATCCATTAATCATTAAAGAGGACATCCTTTCGGGGATGAAACAAATGTCTTTAAGGCGAGAAGACCTGATTAGCAAGCATGCGATCTGTAGTGACCCCAAAAAGTTAGACTTTTATGGAGTGGAGAAATCCACTCCTTTTTTGTACGATAAGATTAACTGTTAGACAGCTGTTTTTACAGCTTCTCGAAACTGAACCGGACTTCGCCAATTTAATTTCTTTTTGATGCGTTTATGGTTGTAATAATAGATATATTGGTCAATTTTTGTTTTCAATTCATCTAAACTCCGATAGACTTCTCCATGAAAAATCTCTTGCTTTAATAAACCAAAGAAGTTTTCCATAGGTGAGTTATCTAAACAATTCCCTTTACGAGACATACTCTGGAAGATTTTATGCTGCTTCAATTTATTCTTATAAGCATTCATTTGATAGGCCCATCCTTGATCTGAATGGAAGGTTCTACGAAATGGACAATCATTTGTCATCTGGATTGCTTCTTCTAATCCTTCCATTATGGCTAGTGCGTTTGGTTTTTCAGAAATCCGATAAGATAGAATTTCACTATTGTAGAAATCCATGAAAGGATCTAAATACAGCTTTTTCTGACGAACGACACCTGTGGTGTCTACTTCATAATACTTAAACTCTGTGGTATCAGTTGTAATTTTTTGGTGACAGATATTTGTATAAAACCGACGATGAATACGATTTTTGGCGACAGTACCAACCTTTCCACGATAAGAATTGTACCGTCGAGATTTTCGAGTGTAAGACTTTACTTCGATACCTAGTTTTTTTATCAGACGTTGAATCTTCTTTTTATTGACATGAATCCCTTGATTCTCTAATTCTTTTTTTAGTCGCAGACAGCCATAGTCTTTATGCTCTTTGCGAATTTCAAGCATTTTTTCTTCAATTTCTTGGTCTGGGTTTGGTCTGTCAAACCGTTTCTGCCAATACATATAGGTTGCTTTAGGAAATTTCAATGTTTCAAGAAGCTCAACTAGTTTGAATGATCCTCGGAGGCTGGCGATGATTCGTGCGATTGATTCTTACGTCTTTGCTGGGCTTCCTGTTTTCGCAGCTTCCTCAACTCTTTTAAAAAGGCATTCTCAATTTGAAGGGATCGGACTTGCTTTTCTAATGCCTTGATACGCTCGCGTTCTTCAGTTGTTGTATTTTCTTTTTTGTTTTCTTTTTTTCTAGTCAAAGTAAGTGGTCGCCCTTTCTCTTTTGAGAGCCCCTCAATACCTGCTTCTCTGAAATTACGCATCCAATTGGCAATAAGCGCAGGGTTGTTCATTTCTAAAGTGCTAGCAACTTCTCGATAGGACATCTCACTTGTTTGATATAACTCTAGCGCATTTAACTTAAATTGAACAGAATATTTCTGATTTTGATGCTTTCTCAATAGACCTTCCTCTCCGTATTCACGATAGGCATTCACCCAATTACTTACTTGAGACTTGCTTGAAATACCGTATTTGTTGGCAAGATACCGATATCCGCCCACGCCACTAAGATATTCTTTAACGATTATTAGTTTTAATTCAAAAGGATATTTTGCCATACAAATAACGACCCCCAAAAGTTAGATTTTTTTGGTCTAACTTTTGGGGGTCGCTTCAATCAGGTCTTTTTTTGGACTATTTTGATAAAAATCATTGGCGATTTCTGTATGTTTACCCTTCTATCAGACATTTCTCATTTTGACGGATCAAATGAAAAAGAAAGACGGAAAATGAATGTAAGTTACATTTAACCATGTTTTTTTATTATTTTTTTTGCTTTATTTCTTATAAATAAAGAAAGGAAAAATAGCATTTAACGAATGTTTGATGAGAGTAAGGTAAGTAAATACCAAGAAAACTTTCTGTCAGAGATGTTTTTTATCGAAAAAAGGATTGCTTTTTTAATAATTATTAATTAAAATCTTATCTAACTTCAGAAATCGCATGATTATTCTGAAAATTAATTCAATTAAGGGGTAGGACAGGATGAAGAATAAATGGGCCTATGGTTTAGTGGCTGTGTGTGGCGTGGCGTTAGCCGGTTGTACAACGGGCGGAACAAATAGTTCAAGCAATGACACAGCAGCAAGCGGCGACAGCAGTGCAGAACAAGTGTTTAACGTAGTGGTTTCACAAGAAATGCCAAGTGCGGATCTCTCATTAGCAACCGATACGATCAGCTTCAGTGCATTGAACAATGTATATGAAGGACTGTATCGTTTGGATGCTGACAGTACACCACAACCTGCTGGTGCAGCTGAAGCAGCTGAAGTCAGCGAGGATGGACTGACTTACAAGATCAAATTACGTGAAGATGCGAAATGGTCAAATGGTGACCCTGTTACAGCAGCAGATTACGTCTATGGTTGGCAACGGACAGTCAAACCTGAAACAGCATCAGAATACGCGTATCTATTTTCACCAGTTAAGAACGCAGATGCCATCACAGCAGGCGATACGGATCCATCAGAGCTAGGCATCAAAGCAGTGGGGGATTATGAATTAGAAATCACCCTAGCAAAAGCAACACCTTACTTTGATTACTTATTAGCATTCCCATCCTTCTTCCCACAAAATCAAAAAGTGGTAGAAGAAAATGGCGATCAATATGCGTCAACTAGCGACAATGCTGTCTATAATGGACCGTTTGTCTTGACTGGGTTTGATGGACCAGGAACGGATACGGAATGGGCTTATGAAAAGAACGACCAATATTGGGACAAAGATACTGTTAAATTACAAACGATCAACGTAAGCGTCGTGAAGGAATCCTCAACTGCCTTGAACCTTTTCCAAGATGGGCAAGCAGATGATGTCATCCTAACAGGTGAATTAGCGCAACAAATGGCTAACGATGAAGCCTTCGTTTCTCAACCAGAAGCAACGACTTCTTACCTAGAATTGAACCAACGTGATGAAGATTCACCTTTCCGTAACGAAAACTTACGTAAAGCGATCTCTTATGCGATTGATCGTGATGCCTTAGTGACATCGATCTTAGGGGATGGTTCGATTGCTTCAACTGGGTTGGTACCAGAAGGTATGACCTTCAGCCCTGGCGATCATACGGACTTCACAGAAGCAGCTGGCAGCGTCATTGAATACAATGAAGAGCAAGCCAAAGAACATTGGGAAAAAGCCAAAGAAGAATTAGGGATCGATTCATTAGAATTTGATATCTTAGCTTCTGATACAGACTCAACGAAGAAAATCATTGAGTACTTGCAAGATACGATCGAAAAAACATTGGACGGTGTGAAAGTCACGTTAAGTCCAGTACCATTCTCTGTTCGTTTGGATCGTTCAAACGCTGGTGATTTTGATACAGTAATGGGCGGTTGGGGTGCTGACTATGCCGATGCAAGTAGCTTTACTGACTTGTTTACGACAGGCAACTCATACAACCGTGGACAATGGAGCAACGAAGAATACGATGCAGCCGTTGAAGCAGCGGGTACAACCAATGCCAATGACCCTGACAAACGTTGGGAAGACCTAGTCAATGCAGAAAAAATCATTATGAATGAACAAGGTGTCATTCCAGTTTATCAAAAAGCGGAAGCACACTTACGTGCAACAAAAGTCAAAGGTGTTGTTGCTCACGCAGCGGGCGCACAATACGACTACAAGTGGACATCAATCGAATAATCACGAGTAGTTGACTTGAAATGCCGAAGAAAAGGCTGGGACAATTTCTTGTCTCAGCCTTTTGCTTCTCATTTCAATGAGTAAAACTATAAGAATGAAATTAACTAGTAGCAATCATTAAAAAGAGCAATGAAAGGAATAACAAGAAGACACCAGGCCATAACCAAAAGGCGTAGCTCTGTTTGCCGACTTGGGATAATTTCAGATAATCTGTTTTATTTTTGGAAAAAGCTTTCTTCATGGAGTATTGAAAATGGTCAAAGAAACCAGAAGCAAATACCCATAAAAAACCGCCAATGATCAAAAAGAACAGCGCCCACAAGAAAAGGGCATCTGAAAGAGCTGCTATGGAAAATTCATTTTTTATGGCTAACCATCCGCCAGAAATTGCGAGGCATAGGAGGGGTATGAGCCCACTACTTTTTTTTATTTTCATGATCTGACTCCTTTTTAATGATTCGTACTATGTTAATTTACATAATTATTGAATAGAAGTCAAAATACTTAAGGGGGAAACTGCGTGAACAGCTTTTTGAAATATTTATTGAAACGAGTGTTCTACATGGTCTTAACATTATGGCTGATTGCCACGATCACCTTTTTCTTGATGCAATTTTTGCCAGGAACACCATATACGAATGCTGAAAAATTAAGTCCAGAACAAATTGCCTTGCTAAACGAGCAAGCAGGATTGGACAAACCGATCATTACCCAATATTGGCTTTATTTGACCAATTTACTAAAAGGTGACTTTGGGATCTCTTTCCAATTTAAAAACCAGCCAGTAGCGAATTTATTATCAGGAAGAATCGGACCTTCACTGCAACTAGGGCTACAAGCGATCATCTTTGGTACGTTCTTTGGGATCATTTTAGGAACGATCTCTGCGATGAAACAAAATACTTGGATCGATACAACGTCTACCTTGGTGGCGATCTTAGGACGTTCGATCCCTAACTTTGTCTTTGCCGTGTTGCTGCAATACATTTTTGCCATCAAACTAGGGATCTTACCGATTGCTAAGTGGGAGACTTTTGCCAGCACGATCCTACCGACCGTCGCCTTGGCGATGTCGCCGTTAGCGGATTCCGCCAGGTTTATTCGAACCGAGATGGTGGAAGTGCTGCATAGTGATTATGTCGAGTTGGCACGAGCAAAAGGGTTGAGCCGCTGGGAAATTGCCTTCAAGCATGGTTTGCGGAATAGTTTGATTCCGTTATTGACGCTGTTAGGACCGCTAGCTGTCGGTTTGATGACGGGTTCTCTTGTCGTAGAAAATATTTTTGCGATCCCAGGTATCGGTGAACAGTTCGTAAAATCAATCATGACCAATGACTATCCAACGATCATGGCGGTAACAATTCTTTATTCCGCGATGTTGGTCTTTGTTATTCTTGTTGTTGATATTTTATATGGAATCGTTGATCCGCGGATCCGAGTTTCAGAAGGGAGTCGTGGCTAATGGCAGAGAAACCTTACACAGCAAATGATGTTGCTGCCATCGATGCAGCCAAATTTCAACCGTTACAAAAAAATACCAATGAAGAGCGTGAAGCGATCGCAACCCCTTCATTAACGTTTTTCCAAGATTCATGGCGTCGTCTGAAAAAGAACAAAGCCGCTGTTTTCTCAATCATTTTGCTGCTGATCATTATCGCGATCTCAATCATTACGATTTTTGTCTCGCCACATGATCCAACTGCGCAAAATGTGACCTTTACAAATCTGCCGCCGAAAATTCCTGGTATCAACATCAATGGCTTAAACGGCTATGCGATGGTGGGAGGCGAGCTAGTAGATAAGTATGCAGCTGCCAATGTTCCTGACGGGACGTATTTCCTTTTAGGAACGGATGGCTTGGGTCGTGACCTATTGAGTCGTCTATTTGTAGGAACACGTATTTCCTTGTTGATCGCGTTTATCGCGGCAATGCTTGACATCATCTTTGGTGTAACCTATGGCCTGATCTCTGGTCTTTTAGGTGGACGGATCGATAATGTGATGCAACGTTTTCTAGAAATCTTATCTGGTATTCCCAACTTAGTGGTAATGATCTTGATGTTGGTGGTTTTTGAACCTGGGATCTTCTCGATCGTGGCAGCAATGGCGATCACTAACTGGATTCCAATGGCGCGGATCGTACGGGCCCAAACGATGAAACTAAAAGATCAAGAATTCGTTTTAGCCGCAACGACGCTGGGGGAAAGTCGCCTCAAGATTGCGATGAAACACATATTACCGAATATTTCCAGCGTGATCATCGTACAAATGATGTTCAGTATTCCCTCGGCGATTTTCTTCGAGGCCTTCCTAAGCTTTATTGGGCTAGGATTAAAACCACCTTCAGCATCTTTAGGGATGTTACTAAGCGATGGCTACAAAACCTTCTTGTTCCTGCCTTACCAAATGTGGGTACCAGCTGTGACCTTGTCTGTGATTATGATTGGGTTCAACTTGCTGGCAGACGGTTTGCGTGATGCCTTTGATCCGAAAATGAAAGAGTGATTGCTATGAAAAAAGTCTTAGAAGTGAAAAACTTAGAAATTTCTTTTGACACCTTTGCTGGGAAAGTCCAAGCGATCCGCGATGTCAGTTTCGATCTATACAAAGGAGAAACCTTGGCGATCGTGGGCGAATCTGGGAGCGGCAAGTCCGTGACGACCCGCAGTATCATGGGGTTGTTAGCCAGCAATGCCAATGTCGATAATGGCCAGATCCTCTTCAATGGGACGGACATTTTGAAAAAATCCGAAAAAGAACTGCAAAAAATCCGTGGCAAGGAAATCGCCATGATTTTCCAAGATCCAATGACTTCATTGGACCCAACGATGCCGATTGGCAAGCAAGTGGCAGAATCATTGATGAAGCACAACAAAATCAGTAAAAAAGAAGGCTTGCGACAAGCGTTGGAACTATTGAACCTTGTCGGCATCCCGAATGCTGAGAAACGCTTGAAAAATTATCCGCATCAATTTTCTGGTGGTCAGCGGCAGCGGATCGTCATTGCGATCGCGTTGATCTGTTACCCGCAGATCTTGATTGCAGATGAACCAACGACTGCATTGGATGTAACGATCCAAGCACAAATCTTAGAGTTATTAAAAGATATCCAGAAGAAAATCAATTCGTCCATCGTCTTCATTACCCATGACTTAGGGGTCGTTGCCAATGTGGCGGATCGGGTGGCCGTGATGTACGGTGGGAAAATCGTCGAAGTGGGGACCGCAGAAGAGATCTTCTATAACCCACAACATCCATACACTTGGGGCTTGTTAGGTTCGATGCCGACGTTAGAAGGAACAGGCGATCGCTTGTACGCGATTCCTGGTTCACCTCCAGATTTGTTAGATCCGCCAACAGGTGATGCTTTTTATCCACGGAACGAGTTTGCCTTGCAGATCGATGCTGAACAGCAACCGCCATTCTTTGACGTCTCACCGACGCACAAAGCGGCCACTTGGCTGTTAGCGCCACAAGCACCGAAAGTGACTCCGCCGGATGAGATCTTGATTCGCTGGAAAAAATTCCAAGAAAAAAATACTCAGGCATCTGTCTAAAGGAGGAGAAACGGTTGGAAAAAGTTTTACTTGAAGTAAAGAATCTCAAACAATATTTTAACGTTGGCCGCAAAGACGAAGTCAAAGCCGTCGATGATATCTCCTTCCAAATCTATGAAGGAGAAACCTTTGGTCTAGTCGGTGAATCCGGAAGCGGAAAATCGACGACTGGACGGACGGTGATTCGTTTGAATAACCCTACCGGAGGCGAAGTTCTTTTTGATGGACAAGATGTTATGAAAATCAAAGGCAAGAAACCACTGGCTGATTTTCGTCGAGAAGTTCAAATGGTCTTCCAAGATCCTTATGCTTCCTTGAATCCACGGATGAAAGTTCGGGACATTATTGCCGAAGGGATCGATATCAACGGACTAGCCAAAAATGAAAAAGAACGCAATGATCGGGTGGATGAACTTTTGCGAACCGTCGGACTAAACCCAAGTCACGGGACCCGTTATCCTCATGAATTTTCAGGTGGACAACGTCAGCGGATCGGGATCGCCCGCGCGTTAGCCGTCGATCCAAAATTCATCATCTGTGATGAACCAATCTCGGCATTGGATGTTTCGATCCAAGCCCAAGTCGTCAACTTGCTGCAAGATCTGCAAGAAGAACATAAATTGACGTACTTGTTTATCGCCCATGATTTATCGATGGTCAAACACATCAGCGATCGGATCGGCGTGATGCACAACGGCAAACTGCTAGAAGTAGGCACCAGCGATGAAATCTATCATTACGGGGTCCATCCGTATACTGAAAGTCTTTTATCAGCGATTCCGCTGCCAGATCCTGACCATGAGCGTCAACGCAAACGGATCAAATACGTCAGCGAACCAAACGATAACCAAGAACGAGCAATGGAAGAGATCGCACCAGGACATTTCGTTTATGCCACGAAAAAAGAAGCCAAGATCTATCAAGAAAAGTTAGCACAAAAAAAGGGGAACTAGCGTCAAAGGTATAGGGAGTGTTAGGAGGAGATGAAACTGGGTGTTTTAAAAGCATACAAATTTCGGATCTATCCTAATGGACAGCAAAAACAGTTTTTCATCGAAACCTTCGGCTGTGTACGTTTTACGTACAATCAACTGCTGGAGGCAAAGATGGAGGAGCTGGCCAACAATGAAGCAAAGCAAGGGTTGACGCCAGCCAAACTAAAAAAGGAGTATCCTTTTTTGAAGGAGACCGATAGTTTGGCATTGGCGAATGCACAACGGAATCTGGACCGAGCGTTTCGAAATTACTTTCAAAAGCGGGCTGGCTTTCCAAAAATGAAAACCAAAAAAAGTATCTGGCAATCGTATACCACCAATAATCAGCAGCACACCATTTATTTTGAAGACGATCAAATCAAGCTGCCAAAGCTTAAAACATTGGTTCCCGTAAAAAAGCATCGGGCGATCAAAGGGAAGATCAAATCGGCAACGATCTCAGCAAAAAACAACGAAGAGTTTTACATCTCGATCCTTTGCTTGGAAGAGATCCCGCCATTGCCGAAGCAGCAAGCCTCTGTCGCTGTTGTTTATGATCCGCAGCAGTTGGTCAAAGCCAACCAGCCGATACCCATCACCTGTGAGCATGCCATCCAAACGAAGCAAAAGCTGACGCGAGCAGAACGCAAACTTCAGGTGAAAGCGACGGCGGTCAAACGGAAGAAAATCCTTTTGACCCAGGCGCGAAATTATCAGAAGCTAAAAGGAAAGGTCGCTCGCCTTTATCGTTTTCACTGCTGTCAAAAGCGGGAATTCATCGATCAAGTCAGCTACCATCTCGTAAAACAGTACGATACAATCTATTTGGAACAAATCGCAGAAGATACGGTTTTAAAAGCTGGTCATTACAGCATCAGTGATTGGCATCAATTCGTTCGCAAAATCCAGTACAAAGCGCAGTGGTACGGCAAAGAACTGCGGTTTGTCACGTTGGATACGCAGGACCAACAGAAGCTAGAACGGCTCTCAGGCGAAATGAGCAGCTGAGTCGCTTGAACTGGAAGGAACGCCAGGGATCGCCTAGGGTATAGAAAAAATCTTTCTGATTTTTGTTTCTAGGAACCACGTTCACTAATTATGATTAACCAGCAACCCCCTGCCAAACTACGGTCTGACAGGGGGTTGTATTTTTTTACATTTTGTCACCTAAAAATGCGTCATTTAAGCGATAGATCTTTGAGGGACGCCCGATGCCGACGGGCTTTTCGCCAACTTCCGTAAAATATTGGAGCATGGATTTTTTAAAGTTGGAATGATCGATCATTTTAAAATCGATCCCTAAAAACTTGGCGAATACTTTACGGGCTTCCGTGATCGTAAAGTCTTTGCCTAACACGAGCAGCACTTGTGGCTCGTGTTCCATCTTGTTGGCAACCCGTTTGAAAGCTTTGAGGATGATCGCGCTGTGGTCAAAAGCCAACGTATCTTTTCCAACAGAGGCGCCAGTCACTAGGTCAAGAATGATCTCGATCTCGCCGCTGGTCAAATAAATTTGATTGGCTTTTCTTTCTAAAGAGAACCAGCGTACTTGGTTCGCATCGTCACCGGCACTTAAGGGTTCTTCACCGATAAAAGCCAAATAGCTGACGGTGATCACCCAACCGCGAGGATCGCGATCTGGGGTGCTGAAGGTATGCAGCTGTTCGATGTTTTGCTTGGAGATGGTGACCCCGATCTCTTCTTGCGTCTCACGGATCACACTTTGCCCCGTCGATTCATTGGGATTGACGAAGCCTCCCGGCAATGCCCAAGAATTACGGAAAGGGTGGCCTTTTCTTTGGATCAGCGCAATTTTTAATTGTTCTTCTTCTTTGTTGTAACACATCAAAACCATATCGACGGTTACGGAAGGTTTCTCGTATTTCGGCTGATCTTGCGCCTGATACCATGTAAGAAACTCTGCTTCTGACGCTTCTTTTTCATAGTAGTGTTTTTCAGCTGATTTTGAGGTAAATTCTTTCATTGGTTTCTCCTGCCTTAGATAAAGTAAGTAGCTGAACGCGACGGTTTTCCTTAACGGAAAAAATAAGGAACGATCAAATTAAGGAAAAATAATGCGAGATAAAGCCAAGAAGACGGCGGGTGTTCTTTGAGTGCTGAATAGCCCCAAAGAGCGATCCAGAGCAAAAAAAGCACACGGAGGACTGCCATCGCTGTTGCAAAGAGCGCAGCATAATCATGGCTATTGAAGTACGCAAACAAAAAGGGGTAACTTGGGGTTGAAAAAAGCAAGTGTCCCACAGAAAGCACAGTTAAAAGCAAAAAATGCTGTTTGTTTTTTCGAGTCATAGCGTTCCTTTCTATAAGTGAAGTCTTCCTCATTATAGCAAAAGAAGCACCTGTTAATCAAAGAGAGATAAAACACCTTTATTTCCTAAGAGATTCGTTGTCAGGATCAGATTCTTCCCCTAGAACATTGAAGTGAACGGCTATCTGCGCTATGATAACTAGTAGAAAAGAAATGCTCAAATCTGCTGGTTTATTTGCTGCGTATTAAGGAGCAAAGCGATTCCTTTGTTCCTTGTAGACCATGGAAAAAGGTCTTAGGTTATCCGCTTTTTTGATTAAAATTATAGCATTTTTGGGTTGCGAACTGTATACTACCTAAGTATACACTTTACTAGTGAAAAGGAGGACTTGCGTCCATGGCTGAAAAAGAAACATTCTATATTACGACGCCAATTTATTATCCAAGCGGCAAGCTGCATATCGGGAATTCTTACACGACGATCGCTTGTGATGCGGTAGCACGATACAAACGATTGATGGGCTTTGATGTCTTTTATTTGACGGGTGTCGATGAGCACGGTCAAAAAATCGAGAAAAAAGCAGAAGAACTTGGCGTAGATCCGCAAGAATACGTCGATAAAATGGCAGCTGACGTCAAGAAACTATGGAACACACTAGACATCAGTTACGATAAATTTATCCGTACAACGGATGATTACCATAAAAAAGCCGTTCAAAAAATCTTCCAGCAATTGCTTGATCAAGGAGATATCTATCTTGGTGAATATGAAGGGTGGTATTCCGTTTCTGATGAAGAATACTTTACTGAAACGCAATTAGCAGAAGTTTACCGAGATGAAGAGGGCAAAGTCATCGGCGGTAAAGCGCCAAGCGGTCATGAGGTAGAATTGGTGAAGGAATCTTCTTATTTCTTCCGCATGAGCAAATATGCCGATCGTTTGGTTGAATACTATGATGAGCACCCAGAGTTCATTCAACCAGAATCACGTAAAAATGAAATGCTGAATAATTTCATCAAACCAGGCTTAGAAGACCTGGCTGTTTCCAGAACGACCTTTAAATGGGGCATCCCAGTCACTGCTAGCCCTGAACACGTGGTGTATGTGTGGATCGATGCGTTATCCAACTATATTACGGCATTAGGCTATGGCTCAGACGACGATTCCTTGTTCCAAAAATACTGGCCAGCTGACGTGCATATGGTTGGGAAAGAAATCGTGCGTTTCCATACGATCTATTGGCCAATCATGCTGATGGCATTAGACTTGCCATTGCCGAAAAAAATCTTTGGCCATGGCTGGTTGATGATGAAAGACGGCAAGATGTCGAAATCTAAAGGCAATGTCGTTTATCCAGAAATGTTAGTGGAGCGCTACAGCTTAGATGCGTTGCGTTATTACCTCTTACGGGCGGTTCCTTTTGGCAGCGATGGTGTGTTTACACCAGAAGATTTCGTTTCTCGTTTGAACTACGATCTAGCCAATGACTTAGGCAACCTGTTGAATCGGACGATCGCTATGATCAATAAATATTGTGATGGCTTAGTCCCAGATTATGCCTCAAAAGTGACGCCTTTTGATAGCGAGCTGTCAACGACTGCTGCCAATGTTGTTGGTCGTTACCATGAAGCCATGGATAAAATGGAATTCAGTACGGCATTGTCAGAAGTATGGACGTTGATCTCCCGTGCCAACAAATACATTGACGAAACTCAACCATGGGTATTAGCCAAAGAAGAAGAAAAGCGTGCTGAATTAAACAGTGTAATGGTTCATTTAGCGGAAAGCTTACGCATCGTTGCGATCTTATTGCAACCGGTGATGACAGAAACACCAGCCAATATTTTCCAACAATTAGGACTGGCTTCTGTTGCCATGGATTTGAAAGATTTACGCTTTGGTGAATTTCCAAGCGGCACGAAAGTCGTTGCCAAAGGCACACCGATTTTCCCTCGTTTGGAACTTGAAACAGAAGTAGTCTACATCCAAAAGAAAATGGCTGAAGGGACGCAAAGTCCAGAAGAAACAGTCAAATGGAATCCAGAAGAAACCACATTGCAATCCGAAAAAGCCGAGATCAAATACGAAGACTTCGACAAGATCGAATTAAAAGTGGCAGAAGTCGTTGACTGTCAAAAAGTCAAAGGCGCCGACAAGTTGCTGCAATTCCGCTTAGCTGCGGGAGATGATCAAGATCGTCAAATTTTATCGGGGATCGCTGAATTTTATCCAGAACCGCAAGATTTGATCGGTAAAAAAGTCGTGATCGTTGCTAACTTGAAACCGCGGAAAATGCGGGGACAAGTCAGCCAAGGAATGATCCTTTCAGCAGAAGACAATGACGGTCGTCTGCAAATCGTGGAAGCACCAAAAGGCATGCCAAACGGCTCGATCATCGCCTGATTCTTAGGAGAAATCCTTCTGCTAGTTTCAGCAAAAATAAAATTGCCAGACCTGAAAAGTTTTTGTATAATGTAGGTTATTGACATGAACATGAGGGAGTAATTGGCGGATTTCATCTGCGGCAGTATCACCATCCTGAAAGAAATTTCTGGTGCTGTCTTAAACAGTGAGACTTATGTATGCTTAGACAGTGCATACATAAGTCTATTTTTTTTCATATCATGTACAATAAAGGAAGAGTAAATATAAAAGGAGGAGAAACATGTCAGAAGAAAACAAAAAGGAACAGCTATCGCAGGCGTTTTATGCGCAAGAAGCGCAGCATGTTCTGGAAGAAATGCAAACAGATGCCAATGGATTAACGAACGATGAAGCACAAAAACGCTTATCTGAGTACGGTCCCAACGAATTAGAAGAAGGCAAAAAGAAATCGATGGTACAAAAATTCTTTGAACAATTCAAAGATTTGATGATCATCGTTTTGCTAGCGGCGGCGATTATCTCAGCAGTCGTTTCCCATGAAGTCGTGGACTCAATTATTATTTTAGCAGTTGTCATTATCAACGCGATCATGGGTGTCGTTCAAGAGGCGAAGGCGGAGCAGGCCATCGAAGCGCTAAGAGAAATGTCCACCCCAAATGCCAATGTCTTGCGTAATGGTCATACCGTCACGATTAAGAGTGATGAATTGGTTCCGGGGGATATTGTCCTGTTAGAAGCTGGCGATGTCGTACCGGCAGATTTACGCCTTTTAGAAGCAAGTTCTTTAAAAATTGAAGAAGCTGCTTTGACCGGTGAGTCCGTACCAGTCGAAAAAGAATTGACCGTCATCGAAGGGACGGATGTCGGGATCGGCGATCGCGTCAATATGGCGTACTCAAACAGTAATGTGACCTATGGCCGCGGAAAAGGGGTCGTGGTCAATACAGGGATGGGAACTGAAGTTGGGAAAATCGCTGGCATGTTGGCTAGCGCCCAAGAAACCGAAACACCGTTGAAGCGTAACTTAAATGAACTAGGAAAATTCCTGACGATCGCCATCATTATCATTGCAGTGGTCATGTTCTTTGTTGGAACGATCTTTAACAATACCTCATGGGTCGACATGCTATTGACGTCGATCTCATTAGCAGTAGCGGCGATCCCAGAAGGGCTGCCAGCGATCGTAACGATCATCTTAGCCTTAGGTACGCAAGTAATGGCGAAACGAAATGCAGTGATCCGTAAATTGCCAGCGGTTGAAACCCTTGGGGCAACCGATATTATCGCTTCTGATAAAACTGGTACGTTGACGTTGAATCAAATGACCGTGGAAAAATTGTATGTCAATGACAAGCAACATGCTGCTTCAGAAGATATTCCGTTAGACAACATGGCATTAAAAGTCATGAACTTTGCCAATGATACAAAATTTGGTGAAGAAGGCAACTTGATCGGTGATCCGACCGAGACCGCATTGGTGCAATTCGGGATGGATCAAGGATTCCATGTGCGAGATCTTGTCAATCAAGAACCACGGGTAGCAGATTTGCCATTTGATTCTGACCGAAAACTTATGAGTACGATCCACCAACAAGAAGACGGTCGCTATTTAGTTGCTGTCAAAGGCGCACCAGATGTCTTGCTAGGCAGAACCTCAAAAGTACTACTGGACGGCCAAGAGCTGCCGATGACCAATGAAGAAAAAGAAAAAATCTTATTCAACAATACCGATATGGCAAAACAAGCACTGCGGGTATTGGGGATGGCCTACAAATATGTAGACCAAGTACCAGAAAACTTAGAATCAGAAATCGTCGAAAATGATTTGGTCTTTGCTGGCTTAGTCGGAATGATCGACCCAGAACGGGCAGAAGCAGCCGATGCGGTACGTTTAGCCAAAGAAGCTGGGATTCGTCCAATCATGATCACCGGAGACCACCGCGATACAGCTGAAGCCATTGCGGGACGTTTAGGGATCATCAAACCGGGCGATGATGATGCCGTCTTGACTGGCGCTGAACTCAATAAAATGAGCGAAGAAGAGTTTGCCCAAAAGGTAGCGAACTACTCAGTCTATGCACGGGTATCACCTGAACATAAAGTTCGGATCGTCAAAGCTTGGCAACAAGAAGGCAAAGTCGTTGCCATGACTGGTGACGGGGTCAACGATGCACCGTCACTGAAGCAAGCCGATATTGGTGTCGGCATGGGGATCACAGGTACCGAAGTTTCTAAAGGTGCTTCCGATATGGTCCTAGCAGATGACAACTTCGCTACGATCGTCGTAGCAGTGGAAGAAGGACGAAAAGTCTTCTCCAATATTCAAAAAGCGATTCAATACTTGCTAGCCGCTAACCTAGGGGAAGTTTTGACCTTGTTCTTAGCAACCTTGTGGGGTTGGGACTCGCTATTGCCGATCCACTTGCTTTGGATCAACCTAGTAACGGATACCTTCCCAGCAATTGCTTTAGGAATGGAGCCTGCTGAAAAAGATCTAATGAAACATGCACCGCGGGGACGCAGTTCCAACTTCTTCTCTGGTGGTGTGATGAGCAGTATCATCTACCAAGGGATCTTAGAAGCGGCAACCGTGCTGTTCGTTTATTGGTCAGCGATCCAATGGCCCGTTCACAATACGTACGATGCGATCCATGCCGATGCCTTAACGATGGCCTTTGCCACGTTAGGATTGATGCAGTTGTTCCATGCCTTCAACGTCAAATCGATCCATCAGTCGCTCTTTAAAGTAGGGGCATTTAGAAACAAAGCCTTCAACTGGGCGATCCTGTTGTCCTTTGCGTTGATGCTGGTGATCTTCATCGTGCCAGGATTAAATGATATCTTCCGTGTTGCACACCTTGACTTGTATCAATGGGGCATCGTTTTAGGCGCCTCCTTTGCGATCATTCCAGTCGTTGAGATCGTCAAAGCGATCCAACGAGCAATGGGACGCAAATAAGCCAAAAATAAACGGAAAAACAATCAATGGTCTGCTGTCCTTCTCACTGGGCAGCAGGCCTTTTTTGCTGGCTTATTTTCGATAAACCCTGCGGCTGTTACTTGACCTTTTCATTTGCAGTAAGAAACGGTAAAATAGGAGATAATAACAAAGAAAGTAGGGGACCCACTGTGCGACCAAACTTAGGTTTTTATGTACAAACAATCAACGATCTTGTCAAAGAAACAGAAGCGATCGGGGAGAAAATGAATCCCAATTATGAAGAGATCCGCAAAGCGATCGACGAGAAGAAAGAAGCCGAGGTAACACCTGAGCGGCTAGCTGAGATTACCAGAATTTTTAAAGAAGGCACGGACAAATACCGCTTGATGCTGGAAAAAATCAGCAAATTGCGTCCCCCAGCGAATGTGATGGGGATCCATAAAAAATTCGAACGGGCGTATATGAAATATGTTGCTGGCTGTGATGAGATGATTTTGAGTCTCGATAACAAAATCGACCAAGAAGCCTTTGATGCGGCAGAAGCCAAGCAAGATGAAGCAACCGACGAAATTTCTTTTGCCATTCAACGGATGACGGCTTTATTGTTAAAAAAATGATAAACATTCAAGTTAAACAAGAGTTATTTAATTTAACTGTTATGTTTTTCACATGTAAAGTTTTTTTATCGGAGGTATAATGAATTCACAACCAACAACCTTTTTATTTTTCATTTTACTCCTTTTGCCATCAGGACTAACCAACCTGATGGTTTTTTTGTGTTTCAAGTGTTTTTTAATGAAACGTTTCCAGCGATAACGGGTTTAGTTTGTGAATAAAATATAAAGGAAAAGCAGCAGGGGGTACTGAACTTGCGCTTTTTTGCCGATCAATGCTATACTTAGGGCACTATTAAACGAAATGAGGGATCCTCCATTGAAAAATTAACCAATTTGTTGAAAGCTGCATGAAACTGTTCCTCCAAGGGGATAGTCTGCAGATTTTCAGGATTGGTTGACTTTTTCGATGGGGGATCTTTTTGTGTACCTCTAAAAACTGATTCTGAAAATAGCATTAGGTCTACTCTATTCCGTGAATAGAGATGAGGTATATTTATGTCGAATATCAGTATTAATCATTTAACTTTTGGCTTTGACAGCCAAGAACGGTTGCTTTTTGAGGATGCCAACTTGAACCTTGATACACAATGGAAATTAGGGTTGATTGGCAGAAATGGTCGCGGCAAAACGACCTTGCTGCGTTTGCTGCTCAATGAATTGCCTTATAGCGGCTCGATCACCCATGAGCAGCAATTCGTTTATTTTCCCTTAACCGTCGCTGACGATCAGCAACTGACGCTTTTTGTTTTACAGGAATCTGGCGAATTTGAGCAGTGGCGTTTGGAACGGGAATTGAACCTGCTGCAGCTTGATCCAGAAGTTCTTTGGCGGCCCTTTGCCACTTTATCTGGCGGCGAGCAAACGAAAGTCCTGTTGGCGCGGTTGTTCGTTGATGAAGAGAATTTTCCTTTGATCGATGAACCAACCAACCATTTGGATGTGACTGCTCGCGAACATGTTGCCCGCTATTTGCAGCAAAAAACCGGGTTTATCGTTGTGAGCCATGACCGACAGTTTGTCGATGAAGTCGTCGATCATGTATTGGCGATCGAAAAAAGCCGCTTGGTGCTGTACAAAGGGAATTATTCAGTCTATGAGCTGCAAAAGCAGCAAAAAGATGCGTATGAGCAAGAACAAAACAGCAAGTTGAAAAAAGAAATCGGTCGTTTGAAGCAGACGGCAGCCGAGAAAGCGGAGTGGTCCCGAGGACGGGAACGGGACAAATTAGGGTCGCCGACCAAAAAAGGCAGCGGGGCAATCTTTGATACGGGGGCGATCGGTGCCCGAGCGGCACGGACCATGAAGCGCTCGAAAGCGATCGTTAAACGGATGGAAGATCAAATTCAAGACAAGTCTGCGTTGTTAAAAGACATTGAGTGGATTGATCCTCTGAAAATGACTCCGCTTGTTAGCCATCATGATGTGTTGCTGGAAGCAGAGCATTTTCAGCTCGGCTATGAGCAGCCTTTGTTTAAACCGCTGACGTTTGCGATCCGTCAAAAAGAGCGCTTGGGGATTCAAGGGGCCAACGGATCTGGCAAGTCCAGTTTGATTGCGAGTATTTTAGGTACTTTCGATGGACAGCAGACAGGGACGATCAAAACAGCCCATGGGATCACCATCAGTTATGTCCGACAAAACTACGAGGACAACTGTGGGATGCTGACAGAATTTGCCCAAGAGCATGGCTTGAATTATCAAGATCTGCTAAATAACTTAAAAAAGCTTGGCTTGGAAAGAGCTGTCTTTCAAACGCCGATCCAGCAAATGAGCATGGGGCAGCGTAAACGCGTGGAACTAGCCAAATCATTAGCGACACCAGCAGAATTGTTTATCTGGGATGAACCGCTAAATTATTTGGACGTCTTCAATCAGAAGCAATTAGAGGAAGTGATCCATTTGGTGGAGCCTTCTATGCTGATCATTGAACACGACCGTTATTTTCTTGAGCAAGTTTCAACGAAATTGCTGACGCTGACGGGTGACTGAGGCGAAGGATAGAATGAAAAAGGATGATTGTTTTTTTAAATAATCATCCTTTTTTTGTTATTTTAAAAGAAGAAATACTGATGGTCTTAGTAAACAATTACTAAAGGTGCTTTTGGACAAAAAGTCGCGTAAAAATAGTGTTAATATCAATGGATACTAAAGGTTTGATAATTTTTACCCGTTTTTCATGAAAATTTTCTAAAAACAGTAAAATGTTCGTGTTTACTGGCTAGAAACTGCGTTGTTTGGCTCATTGTTTTCTCATTAAAAGGTAAATTAATTAAAAATTCTTTCATAATTCCCAATGATTTTTACAAAACATTTACAATAATGGTATCGAATAAAAACATTCGTTTGTTATGATTAAAATCGAATTTCTTTGAGCGTTTGACCGAAACATCAAGAGTTCGTTTTTTTTGTGACTTGAAATGCCAGTCAACTATTCGGAGGAAAAAGAGAAAATGGAGGGGCAGTTTTGATAGAAGTAGTCGGGTTGAAGAAGGTTTTCGATAATAAGTTTGAAGCCTTGAAAGCAGTAGATTTTACAATAGAAAAAGGCGATTTGGTTTGTTTGTTGGGACCAAGTGGTTGTGGGAAATCGACGATATTGAATTTGATCGCGGGGTTGTTGAGTCCCACCGATGGCGATATCCGCTTTAATGGTTCTTCCGTTGTTAAGACCGAGCCAAAAGACCGCAATATCGGGTTTGTTTTTCAGAATTATGCCCTTTATCCCCATATGACTGTTTTAGAAAATGTCATGTTTCCACTGACAGTCGGAGAGAAAAAGATCAAGAAAAACGAAGCACAGAAAATTGCTGAAAAGTTCATGAAACTGACCAATATTGAAGAGTTAAGTCAGAAAAAACCAGGAACCCTTTCTGGCGGACAGCAGCAACGGGTAGCGATCACGCGTGCCTTGGTGCAAAGTCCAGAAGTCTTACTACTGGATGAACCATTAAGTAACTTAGATGCCCGTTTGCGCTTGAAGATCCGTGAAGAGATCCGTCGGTTAGTCAAAGAAGTGGGCATCACCACGATCTTCGTGACCCATGACCAAGAAGAAGCTCTTTCTATCAGTGATAAGATCATCTTGATGAACGAGGGGATCATTCAACAAAATGATGATCCGCAAAACCTTTACTTAGAACCAAACAATCTTTTTGTAGCGAAATTCATCGGTAATCCAATCATCAACATCTTGCCAGTAGAAGTCAAAGATGGTCAAATGATCCATCCTGCCTTCACTGTACCAGTTGACCGTTTTACTGACCTTCGCTTCAAGAAACCATTAACAGACGGCCAATACACGTTAGGCATTCGTCCAGAAGATGTGCTGACCACCTTGCAAGCAGGTTTGTTCCAAACGGAAGTCAAGAGTGTGGAGCTGATCGGACGAGAACGAATCTTGAACTTTGATCTGGCTGACAAACATATGAAATCGATCGTTAGTATTGAAGAAATCATTGAAGAAGGCGCGCAAGTGTCATTTGATTTTCATTACAAAAAAGCCTTTATCTTTGATGAAAAAGGAGAGCGGGTCTACTAATGTTCAAAAAAAATTATAACCCTGAGAACCAACCGAAAGCATGGCTGTTTTTACTGCCTTCATTGGTCATTATTTTCTTATTCAGTGTATATCCGCTGTTTCGTTCCTTCATCATGAGTTTCCAAAAAGGAACCTTGATTAACCAACAGTATGCTGGGCTTGAGAACTATCAAAGGGTTTTAACGGACCCAGTCTTCTTTCGAGCACTGCAAAATACGGCGCTCTTTGCTTTTGCGGTCGTACCGATCGCGTTGATCCTTTCTTTAGCGATTGCGTGGATCATTTTTGAAAAAGTCAAATACAAAAGTTTTTTTGAAACGATCTTTTTTATGCCTTATGTCACGAGTACGATTGCCATCGGGATCGTGTTTCGCTACTTTTTCAATGGCTCTTACGGGATCATCAACTATTTGTTGAGTCTTGTCGGCATTCCACCAGTCAACTGGCTGGATAATGTCAATATGAGTATGACGACCTTGATCATCTTTGGCGTTTGGACGAGCCTCGCCTTCAACATTATTATCTTGTTGGCAGGAATGCGCAACATCGACAAAGAACACTACAAAATCGCAAAAATGTTTGGCGCCACCGATGGCGAGATTTTTAGGAAAATCACCTTTCCGCAGTTGATCCCGACTTTTGCCTTCTTGTTAACGGTCAATCTGATCAGTGCATTTAAAGTCTATACTCAAGTATATGCCTTGTTTGGCGGACAGCCAGGGATCGCCCGCAGTGCAACCACGGCAGTCTTTTATATTTATGACAAATTCCATATCGCCGGACGTCCGGGGATTGCAATGGCGGCAACCGTGATCTTGTTCATCATTATTTTGCTCGTCACCTTTATCCAAAATAAACTTTTGAAGAAAGTGGGCGAATAAACGAATGAAAAAAATTGTCACGATTGTTTCGATGCTGTTTTTAGCAATTTTAGCAGTGATCACGCTGTTTCCCTTTGTCTATATGATTTTAGCTGGTCTAATGACCTACAGTGAAGCAACCAGTATTCCACCGACGATCATGCCAGAGTCTTTCCAGTGGAGCAACTACGGGGAAGTTTTTACCCGAGCACCGTTTTTACGCTACTTCTTCAATACGGTCTTCGTTTCCGCGGTGACGACTATCGCGACGCTGATCACTGCGATTCTAGCTGCCTTTGCATTGACTAGTCTTGAATTCAAATACAAACGGTTAGTTATCGGATTGATGATCTCGTTATTGATGGTTCCTTATGAATCGATCATTTTCACCAATTACAATACGATTGCGCGAATGGGCTTATTGAATACGTATAGTGCGTTGATCATTCCCTTTCTGACCAGTATTTTTTACATCTATTATTTAAACGGTTATTTACAAAGTATTTCTAATACCTTTTATAAGGCAGCCAAAATTGACGGTGCCAGCGACCTAGCTTATATCCGCCGAATTTTGATCCCCATGTCTAAACCAGCCTTAGTGACAGTCGGGATTCTGACGTTCATCTCTAGCTGGAATTCTTTCTTATGGCCGTTGTTAGTGACGAATGAGAAAAAATACCGTCTCTTAAATAATGGATTGGCTGCCTTTACCACAGAAAGCGGCAGTGACGTTCATTTACAAATGGCGGCAGCGACCTTGACCGTCATTCCAATTCTGATCATTTACTTGATCTTTAGAAAAGAAATTATCAAAGGAGTGGCTAAAGATGGCATCAAAGGATAAAACGACGATTACCTTTCATAGCGGGATCTTAACGATTGGAGGGACCGTCATCGAAGTTGCGTACAAAGATGCCCATATCTTTTTTGACTTCGGTTCGGAGTATCATCCAGAAACACCCTTACCAGATGAAGAATTACAAACGTTAGTTGCGCATCGCTGGATACCAGAACTGAAAAATGTTTACGATCCACGCTTAGACTACACGTACCAAGGAAGCGAAACGAAAGAATACCAAGAAACAGCAGTTTTTCTTTCCCACGCTCATCTGGACCATTCCAAGATGATCAACTTTTTAGACCCAAATATTCCTATGTACACCTTGAAGGAAACCAAAGCGATCCTCGAAGTGTTGAATCAAAAAGGGGACTTCTTGCTGCCCGTTCCTCATGAAGAAAAAAGCTTTGTCCGTGAATTGATCGGCTTAGAACCTCATGATGTGATTCGGGTCGGGGAAATCGAAGTCGAGATCATTCCAGTCGATCATGATGCGTACGGTGCGGCAGCTTTGTTGATTCGCACGCCAGATCATTTTATCGCTTATACCGGTGATTTGCGTTTGCATGGCTATCATCCAGAGCGTACCAAAGAATTCTGTCAGTTAGCCAAACACACGGATCTATTGATGATGGAAGGGGTCAGCATCAGCTTTCCAGAAAGAGAACCGGACCCCAAAGCGATCACAGTGGAAAGTGAAACAGAATTGATCGAGACCTTCGTGCGTTTGGTCAAAGAAAATCCCCAACGACAAATTACTTTCAATGGCTATCCAGCCAATGTCGAGCGCTTTATGGCGCTTGTTGAAGCCGCGCCGCGGACGGTTGTTTTAGAGGCGACGCAAGCTGCTTTGTTGAAAGAAATTTTCAATAAAGATGTACCGTTCTATACGATCGATGATCAAGTACCAGCGACTCTCGATCCAGCCTTCGCCATTTCTTATCAGGCATTATGTGCCGACACGAGCCAGTACCTTTGGCAAGCAGTCGCGCATTTTGAAAACTTGCAGACGGGTGGTTTGTATATTCACAGTGATGCGCAGCCGTTAGGCGATTTTGATCCAGCTTATCAAGTCTTTTTGGATCAATTGGCAGCACTGGAGATCGAATTTGTCCGTTTGCCAAACTCGGGACATGCGAAACCAGCTGATTTAGATCAGATCATTGCATGGATCGAGCCCCAACGATTGGTTCCAATCCATACGCTGAAACCAGAAAATCTGGTGAATCCGTATGGTGAAAGAATATTGCCGCAACGCGGTGAAAAAATTATTTTAGAGTGATAGAGGAGAGGAAAAAATGAAAACAAAGAAACTTGCATTTGCAGCAGCTGCAGCCGCGACATTGGTATTAGGGGCTTGTGGAAACAACAACGATTCATCTGGTTCTACGGAAAGTGATGAAATCGTTACAGAACTAAGCGAAGATACGACTGTCACCTTTTGGCATGCAATGAATGGTGCGCAAGAAGAATCATTGACGAAATTGACCGAGCAATTCATGGACGAAAATCCAAACATCAAGATCGAATTGCAGAACCAATCAAGCTATCCTGATTTGCAAGCAAAGGTGAATTCAACCTTGCCTTCACCAAAAGATCTGCCAACTATCACCCAAGCATATCCTGGTTGGTTATGGAATGCTGCCCAAGATGACATGCTAGTTGACCTTGGCGAATACATCAACGATGATACTATCGGTTGGGGTGACCAAGAAGAGATCCGCAGTGCCCTTTTAGATGGTGCGCAAATCGACGGCGTGCAATACGGGATTCCTTTCAACAAATCTACAGAAATGCTGTTTTACAATGCAGACATGTTAGACGAGTATGGTATTGACGTACCAACAAACCTGGAAGAATTAAAAGAAGCTTCTCAAGAAATCTATGAAAAATCAAACGGTGAAGTCGTAGGTGCTGGTTTTGACTCATTAAACAACTACTATGCCATCGCAATGAAAAATCAAGGCGTTGATTTTGACAAAGACTTGCAATTAGACAGCGATGAATCAAAAGAAGTCATCAACTACTACCTAGATGGTGTTAAAGACGGCTATTTCCGAATCGCTGGTTCTGACAAATACTTGTCTGGTCCATTTGCCAACGAGCAAATCGCAATGTATGTCGGCTCAATCGCAGGGGAAGGCTTTGTTAAAAAAGATACCGAAGGCAAATTTGAATACGACGTAGCAGCTCGTCCAGAACCAATCAACTTGCAACAAGGAACTGACTTGTATATGTTCAACAGCGCAACACCAGAGCAACGCACCGCTGCTTTTGAATACATGAAATACTTAACTTCGCCAGAAGCGCAAAAAACATGGGCGATCGATACCGGCTACATGCCAGTTGTTGAATCTGTTTTGGAAAGCGATGAATACAAAAACAATCCTGAAACAAAAGTCGCTGCCAAATTAGAAGATGCAACCAAAGAATTGTTCTCGATCCCAGTGATTGAAAATGCTGATCCTGCTTACAATGAAATGCGTTCTATCATGGAAAACATTTTGTCTAATACAGATCAAGATGTCGATCAATTGATTGAAAACGCAAAACCACAATTAGAAGATGCTTGGAACCAATAATTCTGAATTTCTTCGTCAAAATAGGGTATAATCAGGGAAACACCTGAGAATGAAAGACAAAAGGGTTTGTGCCATAAGGTTTGAAGACACAAGGAAGCAGAAAATGCTAGCTTTCGAGGGTTTTCGACTTATGCGCATGCCCTTTTGGTCTATTGAGGGGAAAAGGAGTCTTTTGAATGAAAATCACGTTTTTAGAAACGAGCGATATGCATGGCTATGTCTATCCAACCAATTTTGCCGATGACACGGAACAAGGATTCGGCGTGGCAAAAATTGCTACCAAAATGAAAGAGCTACGTCAAGCAGCCACCGGACCGGTCGTAACGATCGAAAATGGCGACTTTATCCAAGGCTCGCCCTTAAGCTATTACATCGCCAAAAGCCAGCACTCCGTTGCCGCATTGACCGCTGTCGTCAACCACCTGGACGTTGATGTCCATGTCTTAGGCAATCATGAGTTCAACTACGGTCTGCCTTATTTGCAAGAAGCGATCGCCAGCTACCAAACACCAGTACTCGCAGCGAATATTTTAAATGAAGCGGGAGAACCATTCTTTGGCCAAGCTTACACCATCATTGAAAAAGAAGGGGTAAAGATCGCGATCTTAGGAATGGTGACGCCATATATTCCTCATTGGGAACAGCCTGCGACGATTCGCGGGATGCAGTTTGTCAGCATCGTTGAGACAGCGAAAAACTATGTGCCTTACTTAAGAGAACAAGCCGATATCGTTGTCGTCAGCTACCATGGCGGCTTCGAGCGTGATTTAGTCACTGGAGAACCGACCGAATTATTGACTGGTGAAAATGAGGGCTATCAATTATTGCAGGAAGTCTCCGGAATCGATGCCTTCTTCACAGGACACCAGCACCGTGAGATCGCCACAAAAATCAATGGTGTCCCCGTTGTACAGCCCGGTTATCGTGGAAGCTTTATCGGCGCCATCGAATTGACGGTTGAAAAAAATCAGACAGGGGTTCATGTCACAAACAGTACGGCTGCGTTGATCCCTGTTGCAGATGCTGTCCCAGATCAAGAGACGTTGGCTTTGTTAGCACCCATCGAAGAAGAATTACAAACCTGGCTAGATCAACCGTTAGGCAAAGTCAGTGGGGATATGCGAATCACCGATCCGATGGGGGCACGCTTGAAAGAGCACCCTTATATTGAATTTATCAATCGTGTTCAGATGGCTGCCAGCGGCGCCAAAATTTCTGGTACTGCTCTTTTCAACAATGAGGGCAAAGGCTTTGGCGCAACCATCACGATGCGAGATGTGATCACTAATTATATTTACCCAAATACGTTAGCTGTAGTCAAAATAACAGGTGCCGAATTAAAAGCCGCTTTAGAACAAACGGCGGATTATTTAGCCGTTGTTGACGGTCAGATCGTCTTCAATCCTGCTTTTATTGAGCCAAAACCGCAATATTATAACTACGATATGTATGAAGGCATCGAGTATACGATCGATCTTAGTCAACCCGTCGGTCAGCGAATCACCCGCTTGGACTTTGAAGAAAAAGCCATTGCGATGGATCAAGAATTAGAGATCGTCATTAACCAATACCGTGCAGTAGGTGGCGGCAACTACGCCATGTTTTCTGCCGAAAAAATCGTTCGTGAGATTCAAGTCGATATGACGGAACTGATTGCTGACTATTTAAAACAGCATCCTCAAATCGAAGCTACGACGAATCAAAACTTTCTAGTGACGTTATAACAGTAAAACAGCCTGCGATGAAGGAAGCATCGCAGGCTGTTTCTTAATTTTCTACATTGCGTACATAGTCATCAAAGTATTTTACCAAATCCGCTTTGACTTGTTGATAGTCTTCTTCGGAATACTCTTTGTCTTCTAGTTTTGCTTCGAAAAACGGCATGGCCAATTCTTCTCGTAAACGATCCAACACTTGTTCTTGGTTCATAACGTCACCTTTTTCACATTTGATTTGATTTCATCATAACAAATGAAATGAGGCTGTCAATGCTTCGTAAGTGTCTTTCATTTTTTCTAAACGATTTTTTAAAGAAACAAAATCATCGTCATCATGAAAAAGGACTTGTTTTAATTCAAAATAATAGATCTCAAAAGCATCAAAGAAAGCAATGACTTCCGCTGTTTGCAGCTCTTTGGCAGTATCGCAGCGAATATAGGCTTTTTCAGCGATCGCATACGTTTCTGCAGTCGTTAATAGGACCAATGATTCATTGTATTTGCGGCTCGTCACTAGTTCAAAGGTTGATTGACATTTATTGTAGATATTAGAAAAATCTTTGAGCACAAGTTCCTTTGGTGTTTTATCAAACATGGGGGAATCCTCCAAAACTTTATTTTTTGAATAAGACGCAGACACATTCTGGTGCGTAGATGTCTTTTTCTAAGACAGTCAATTTGCCAGTGGCTTCATCGCGTTTGTATAACGTTAGGTTATCAGAATTTTGGTTGGCACAAACGAGATAATCGTTTGTCGGGTCCAAATCGAAATCGCGAGGGAAGTCGCCTTCAGTCGAGATTGATTGAACAAAAGTCAGGCCAGCGCCTTCATCGGTTACTTCAAAAACAGCGATTGAATTATGGCCGCGATTTGAGCTGTAAACAAAACGGCCATCGTTCGAGATACGTACCGCAGCGCCACTGTTGAAATCCGTAAAGTCCGCAGGGATCGTTGGCACCTTTTGGATTTTCTCAAAACTGCCATCTGCTTCATTGTAGCGTAAAACAGTCAATGAGCTGTCTAATTCGCCCACTAAGTAAGCGTATTGGTTATTTGGATGGAAGACCAAATGACGTGGACCAGTTCCGTCTTCTGCCACGTAAACGGCAACTTCTGTCAGTTTGCCATCTTCTGAAATATCATAAGTATATACCCGGTCTGTTCCAAGGTCACAAACTGCTAAACGTTGGTCTGGTGTTAAGTCAGTATAGTGGACATGAGGTTTGTCTTGGTTTTCATGAGAGCCGACGGGTTCATCATGGTAGATGCTGTCCGTTGCTTCGATGCTGCCATCCTCTAGAATTTTATAAACATTCACTTCACCTTTATGGTAGTTGGCACCATATAAAAGCTGACGGGTTTCATCAACTGCTACATAGCAAAGTGGTGCGCCTTCTTCCGTTGCGGTATTCAGCAAGGTAAAGTCTGGGGTATAAGCAGCTGCGCCGCCGTTGCCATCTACTTCTGTGACGCTGTAAACTGCTTCTTTTTTACTGCGGGCAAGATAAGTCGGACTTTTTTCTTCCGCGCATAAGGTCAAATCGGTCAGTGTTCCTTTTTCCGTATCTAAAGCGATCGAATAGATCCCTTTACTTTCGCGACGAGTGTACGTACCTAAATAAATCGTTTGCAACATAAAAAAACCTCCTAATAGTTTCATTCCTATTTAATTCTACCATAGAATGCGGTTTTGGGCGGGTAGAAAAACTCTTTATGTTATAATAAACAAGAAGATAGAAAGGGGAGTTTGTCATATGAAAAAAGGGACGATCAAAGAAATCGGTCCACAAGCGATCGATTCGCAAGAAAGAATGATCATCTTTTTTGGGGAAGAAGCGACCGACACACTGCGAGAATATTCAGTCATTCAAACGATTCCTGATTCGCAAGCGTTAGTCGTCACAAAAGGGGACCAGATCACTTTTGGTGATCAGACCTATCAAGTCCAATATGTAGGGACGGTCGTAAACCAAATCCTGCAAACGATCCAGCATGTGACCTTTGTCTTTGACGAAGTGCCGGCTGAAGATCAGCTTTCAAGTGCGATTTATTTAACGCCAACTGTTCTGCCGAAACTAGAAGTCGGCATGCAGGTGACGTACGACTAGGAGGCAAAGAATGTCATGAAAGAAACGCAGAAAAAGCCGCATTCCTGGTTTTGGAAATGGTTTTTAAACAATCAAGCAGTGACCAGCTTGCTGGTCATTTTATTGATTCTCTTGATTTTGCTGCTCTTTACGAAAGTGTCGTATTTGTTTGAACCCGTCTGGCAATTTTTAGCCATCGTCGGATTGCCAATCATTTTGGCGGGGATCTTGTATTACTTGATGAACCCCACCGTCGACTACTTAGAACGCAAGGGAATCAAACGAATCTACAGTATTTTTGGTCTCTTTATTTTAGTGGTTGGTCTGATCGTCTGGGGTGTGGTGGTGATCATCCCTAAGATCCAAGAGCAATCCATGAGCTTTGCGGATAATTTGCCAGGCTACTTGACGATCATCGAGAATAAGGTGAATGAGATTCTCTCTGATCCAATCTTCTCGCAAGTCCAAGAGCAGATCGAAGCCTCCAATGAGAAGCTGATTTCTTCTTTGACGGATATCGTCCAAAACCTTTCCCGCAGCACGATTCAAAATCTAGGCAGTTTCTTCGGCGCCGTTGCAACGATCGTTTTAGCGGTCATTACCATGCCATTTATTTTGTTCTACCTACTGAAAGATGGCCGTAAACTAGCCCCTTATTTTGTTAAATTTCTGCCAACCAAAATGCGCCAGCCATCACTGGTCGTCTTAAAAGAGATGAACGATCAAGTATCCTCCTATATTCGGGGACAACTGACGGTGGCGTTTGCGGTCGCAGTGATGTTTATGATCGGGTTTAGTATCATTGGCTTAGATTATGCCATCACACTGGGGATTGCAGCGGGATTTCTAAATTTAATCCCTTATTTAGGATCTTTTTTGGCCATGATCCCTGCGGTCTTTTTAGGAATCGTCGGTGGACCCGTGTTACTGATCCAAGTGCTGATCGTCTTTGTCATTGAGCAGACCATTGAAGGCCGCTTGATTTCGCCATTAGTTCTAGGAAACGAGTTGTCGATTCATCCTGTCACGATCCTGTTAGTCCTCTTGACTTCAGGAAAACTGTTTGGCCTTGTTGGGGTCATTTTAGGGATTCCTGTGTATGCGGCAGCTAAAGTGGTCATTACCCATGTGTTTGAATGGTATACGCGGGTTTCCTCCTTGTATGAAGAGGAAGAACCGATCCCCGAAGCGCCACCAGAGGACACCCCAGAAGTGTAGCAGCTTCGAGTGTAAAAGAGCCCATACGTATTATCTACGGTACAGCCTTTTTCTGTGGGCTGTACCTTTTTTATGCGGATAAAAGAGCCAGCAATCATTGGAAAGTAACGGAAGATTTACAACCTATGAACGATGATTTTTGAGAAATAGACAACTCTTTATTCAATAGAAAGAGCGAGGGATAGTGGCCTGGACCCAATTGACTTCGAAGGAACTAAATAATATAATCGATTTATATAAAGAGTTTATATAACGGAACTTGTGCTTAGGGAGGGCAATGAATGCCGAAACAACGAATAACAAAGGAAATGGTGGTTGATGCCGCCTTTGAGATTGCACGAAAAGGCGGTATGGAGCACGTGATCGTCAAGAACATTGCCGAGAAGTTAGGCTGTTCAGTCCAGCCCATCTATAGTTACTGCACCAATATGGAGGGCCTGCGAACAGAGGTAGAGCAGAAAGCACGGCAATTTTTACAAGCGTATCTAGAAGCCCATAGCGACCCCCAGGATCTGTTTCGCAGTACCGGACACGCGTATTTGCAATTGGCGAAAGAAGAACCCCATATTTTGAGTATTTTTGTCTTACAAAAAAGAGCGAATGTTTCGTCATTAGAAGATCTGTATCAGTTGGAGACGAATCCTCAAGTAGCCCAAAGGATTGCCGCCGATTTGACTATCAGTATAGAAACCGCCAAACAGCTACACATGCATATGCTCATTTACACGATCGGAATCGGTACGATTTTCTCAGTAACGACACCTGGTATTCCACTAGATGAAATCTATGCACAACAGGAAAAAGCGTACGAAACGTTTTTAGAACAAGCAATAGCTGGCACAAAACCATAAGGTGCAGTCCTAACTGCAGAGAGGAGTTCCCCCATGAAAAACGGCATGATTGTTTATCAATCGAAATACGGCGCTGTCAAAAAGTATGTCCACTGGCTTCAAGATGCAACAGGTTTTTCCAGCCTAGAAACCCCAAAAGCGAAAATAGCTGAAGTAATGGATTATGACACAATTATCTTCTGTGGGGGAATCTATGCATCGGGTATTGCTGGACTGTCCTTTTTAAAAAAGAATACCAACCAGCTAAAAGACAAAGAGATACTTATCTTTTGTGCGGGAGCCTCTGCTCCTGAAGAAGATGTTGTGAAAAAACTCAGAGAACAGAATCTCACGGGTTCGCTAAAAGACATCCCCCTTTTTTACGGCAGAGGACAATGGCAGGAAAGCAAAATGAATTTCTTTGAACGAAACTTAGTGAAAATGTTAAGAAAAGCTGCGGCTAAGAAAGCGCCGCACACCTATGACCCACAGACGAAGGCACTCATGGAAGCCAACGGACAAGATTGTGATTGGACAGATAAAAAGTACTTGGGTCCGTTGGTGGATTATTTGGAGCAGGGACTGTATTGAACGAGCACAAGCGTTTATTGAGGTTTTATGACTCAAATGAGCAATGAGTGACCAGAGTGTAAGAACAGAACAAAGTTAGTTTATTGCTAATAGATTTTCTGTTGTGACACCCAGAGTCAGCAACTAAGTTTTAAAAAATCGCTCGATCTATTTCTAAAAAGCAATGACTAAGTAGAATGCCGATCACGCATGAGAGGATGTCTTATGCGTGACGGTTTTTTGTTTTATAAACTAGATAGCTTATCTCAAAAAATGGGTAGCTGTTTCCTTTGCTGACAAAATTCTCAGGCACCGTATCTAATGGATTTCTTTTTTGCTTTGCAGGATGAACAGTTTTGTGAAGCTGAGCGTTAAACCTGATCTTTTTAGTGTTTTAAAAATAAGCAGATAAGCTATCACTTTCTGTACAACGTATATTCTTTCTAAATGCAAGATATCTTTCGTTGCGGGGTTTTTTATGGCTTGGGCGGATTTGACACACTGTTGCAAGAAATACATATGGTCGCCGAAAACATTGGTTGCGTATACTAAATGCAAGATAAAAGAAAGCCTTGTGAGGTCAAGAAAATGTGGATTTTAGCAATTGATATTGGCGGTACTGCTATTAAATGTGGGTTAGTGAATAGTCAAGGGGAACGCAGACAATTGACTCAATTTCCTATGAACAAGGAATATGCCACAGTCACGCAACGCATATGTCGACACATCGATGCATTCTATGCTGCAACATTTGATGGTATTGCTATTAGCTCAACGGGACTGGTTGATCCACGAAGCCAAGAAATCGGGATGACATCACCTTTGTATGAAGGATTTGGCAAAAGACTGGTTAGGCATTTGCGAAGCACATACCAATGTCCAGTGGCTGCCGAAAATGATGGCAACTGTGCGTTATTGGCAGAAAAGTGGTTAGGTCACGCTCAAAATTGTGCGTCCTTTGCGACAATTGTCCTAGGTACATCCGTTGGCGGTGGCTTAATGATTAACCATCAATTGGTTCGCGGCAAACACTTACTAGCAGGAGAGTTTGGCTATATGCTTTTTCCGACCGAAACGAAGGATTGGGAACTTTGGAGCATCGCAGGGTCAACCAGAACTCTTGTGGAAGAAACAGCAGAGCGTATCGGAGATCCCACAATCAATGGGCAGCGCATTGATACACTGGTTCAAGAACAAGATCCGCGATGTCTGCCAATGGTCGCTGATTTTGTCGATAAGCTGGCGGCAGCTTGCTATAGCCTACAGTACATGATTGATCCGGAAATTATCTTGATTGGTGGTGGAATCAGTGCTAGCCGTTTCTTGATCCCTCAAGTAAACGCACGATTGGCTGTGATTGCTGAACAGATTCCAAGTACTGTTATCGTGCCAAACATTTGTGCCTGTCGTTTTGGCAATGAATCAAATTTATTAGGCGCTTGTTATAACTGGTTAAGAAAATACAAGCCTGATAGCTAACTTGTAAAAAAGCATTGTTTTTTATTAAAATAAAGCGTATTTTATTAGAGTATCATACATTCTTTTCTCCTAAATAAGTACCGATAAATGAAAGCGTTTTTGAGCTTTTGAAATAACAGAGAATAGGTGATGCAAGTGAGAAAGTACACGGAACAGAATCGTCAAAAACTATTTAGGGGAATCATTCGTGCCATCAGCTCTTATTTAATCGTGTTTTTAGTGCCTTTTTTAGCCGTGTCATGGATTTGGTATGATACCTCTGTCAAAAGTATCAATGAACAAGTACTGCTGACGGCCAGAAATCAATTGATCCAATTGAAATATTCATTAGAAAATACATTTATTCAATTGAATTATCTGACCCAAAAAATGACCAATGATCATGTTGTTTCATTGAAATACCTACAGCATCCTTACTTGACTAAAGAAGCAAAAGAAGCGATGCAGACATATAAAATCACTAACGATCTAGTCGAAGAAGTCTATTTATATTATAAAGAAGCTCCGGCGACCCTTTATTCAACCGTTGGCTCACTGTCAGTCGACACATTCTTGAATAAGGTACTGCCAAAAAACGATATGGACCAAGTTCAATTGGTCGCACAATTGGACTCTCCAGCGCCGACGTTACTGACATTGGAAGGTGCTGGTGGAGAACAGCGATATTCGCGTTTCTTTTATATCGTTCCAATTCAAAGTGAAGAAATGACCGTTTACGGCGCAGCAATCTACGAAATCAAAGAAAACAATTTGAAGAGAATCCTTGATTTAAGCAATAGTGATGGGCTCAGCAATACCTATATCATCAATGATGAGTATCAGTTATTAGCCAGTACCACCAATGATGAGTTAGCACGCTTTTTAAATCATCCTGAGCGAATGAAAAAAGGCATTCAAACAGGACGAATGCGGTTTGAACAATCGACGTATTTTGTTCAAGCGATTGCCAACAAAGAATTGAATATTTCGGTCGTAGCTGTCGCCAATCCGAATCAAGCATTGGCTTCAGTCAACCGTGTGCAAGAACAGTTCGTCCTAGTATTTATCGCCATATTGTTTACGGGTATCACCGCAGTCGTGATGCTTGGTTTACGCAGTTATCGGCCGATTCGCAAAATAGAAAATCTGGTTCAGGAGTTTCATCGTGATCCAAAAATGACTCTTCATTCGATGGATGATGTCCATAATACGCTTGCGGCATTTTTGGTAGAGCACCAAGAACTGCATCAGGAAGTTCGTTTACAAACACCCCATGCGAGAGAACAAGTATTGCGCAAATTAATGAGTGGACGTTTCCGTTCAGAACAAGAATTGGCTCTGCTTTTGGAAGCTGTCCATGTTTGTTTTCCTAAGTCGAATTATTTTGTGATCGCCATTGATACGAAAACTGTTGATACCAAAGCCAAGCAAGGGGATAAGAAATTTTTAATTGATTATATCGAAGAAATCAAAGAAGCTGATTATACGGCATATGCCACTGAAATTTTGTCCACAGAAATGCTGGCATTGACCGTTGGCTTTGTTGATGGCAAAGAACAAAAAGAAATTGTAGATGCTATCGCGGAAAAAATTACCCAAGCGATCTCCCTAACACCCGCAATGGGTGTCGGGATGACGGTGGATCAACTAACGGCTATTAATGAATCGTATATCGAAGGATTGGCGGCACTGGAAAATCAAGGAAGTCAAGGGAAGCAAATCAGCTACTATGCGGAGCTTTCCCAAGAGACCAAACATTTACCGATCAATTATCCAGACAATCAAAAATTAAAATTGATCCAAGCCTTGAATCAAGGAAATATTGAAATTGCCAGTGAAACGATCCAACGTTTGATTGAAGAAGGCGAGAGCAAACAGACTTCTCCTCGTGTCCAAAAAATGTACGGCTACTACTTGTTGAATACGATCGCGCAAGTCGGCGGTGAATTGGTGGGGGCAGAGGTACTGCATACTGCTTCTGAAAGTGCCGATTTCAACAGCTTGAACCAATTGCAGACGGCCTTGTTAACGATTGCCCAGCAGATTTGTACAAAGGTGCAGAAACAGCCGCTGGATGACGAGTCGGAAATGAATGAGAAAATCTTCAGTTTTATTCAAGAAAATTATCATTCCTCTCAGCTATCGCTAGAATCGGTGGCAGAGGAAGTAGGTGTATCTGTCTCTTATGTCAGCCGTTTTGTAAAAAAAGAAAGTGGCAAAACCTTCTCCAAATATATTCAAGAATTACGGCTGAAAAAAATCAAAGAAGAACTGATTGAAACAGATTTGCCAATCAAAGAAATTATTCGTAACAATGGGTATTATGATGTTTCCAACTATACGAGAAAGTTCCGAAAATTAGTGGGTGTGACCCCAGGGCAATACCGTGAAATGAACCAAAAAATGAGAAATTATTGAACGTAAATTATTGAAAGTAAGAGGAAGAATGAGATGAATAAACCAGTTGATTTGAAAGAAGCTCAGCAACGAGCTGCCGTCTTTTTTGAGGAGATAGGTTGGCAGTCGGCGAAGGAACCGCTCCCGCAAATAGTGGTCGATCCGCAGCTGGATGCTGATTTTCGATTTGAAACCCAAACAATCAGTGTGTCCTCGCCAGAACACGTCTTTTACGCGTTAACCAAATATGGCCGAGATCAAGCGACAGGTCAATTAGCACAGAAAAGCTATCTAGCAGCGCTTAAAGAACGCTGTCTGATGATCGATATCGGGCGCAAATTTTATTCTCTAACTGATTTGAAAGCAATCGTCCGCAGTATGGCTTGCTTCCAATTTACGCATCTGCAGCTTCATTTTTCGGAAAACGAAGGCTTTCGGATTGAATCCCAGCAATTTCCAGAAATCGTTTCGGAAGAATATTTGACCAAGCAGGAAATTCGTGAATTGATTGCGTATGCTCAAAACCATTCAATTGCCATTATCCCTGATTTTGATTCTCCTGGTCATTTGCGGCAAGTATTGGCTCAAAAGCCCGAGTGGCAATTACCGACAGCTGATGGCACGCGTGATGAACGAGCACTGAACATTTTGGATTCAGAAGCGGTAGCTTTTATTCAGGAAGTTTATCGGGAATATGCGCAACTGTTTGAAGACAGCACCTATTTTCATATTGGTGCCGATGAGTTTATTGATTTTGATCATTTAGAAAACTTTCCGCAAATGATCGAAGCAGCCCGCGAGCGCTATGGGGAAAAAGCTAGCGGAATCGAAGTTTTTATTGATTATGTCAATGAGCTAACGGCCTTTGTTGAAAGTCTCGGCTTTGTTGTGCGGGTCTGGAATGATGGTTTTTACCGCTTGAATCGCCAAGAGCAGACAACGTTGACGGAGAATTGCCAAATCTCCTATTGGACCCGGTGGAACCAGAATATGGCGCCGGCAGATGTCTTTTTTGAAAAAGGCTATACCATGATCAATCACAATGATAATTTTTTCTATTATGTCTTAGGAGAAGCGGCAGGCTATACTTATCCAACCTACGAAAAAATCAGCAATGAATTCCAGTTGACGACGTTTGCCAATGGACAACAAGTTGCACAGGAACAGCTTGCCCAAACACAGGCGATCGCTTTATCCGTCTGGGCGGATGTACCTGAGGCCCAGACCAGTCGTGAAGTGATCCAAGCGATTTTTTGGCTCCAAGCGGCCATTAGCCAAAAAGTTTATAATGAACCCAATCGGCCAAAAGAGACAGTTCAAAAGCTCTATGATGGGTGGGAAGCGACATTCAGCTGATTGCTAGAGGAATTGGGTGAAGCAGCAATCCCTGATAATCCCTATTATTTTTTATGATGAATAAGTTTAACGATAAGGCAAATCAATGCCAGCGACACACTGTATAGAATGAACATAGCCCCGAGTGAGGGGGAGAAAGGGAGCAAATAAGTGATCATAGATATTCAACCGTTGAAGAGAAAAGATATCCTTGAAATGGATCAAATGTTTTTAAAGCAAGGGTGGCCTTCTCGTAAGCAGCTCTTGATTGATTATTTAAACGAGCAAGAAGCGGGGGAGAGATACGTTTTGCTTGCCAAAATAAACAACAAAACTGCCGGGTATTTGACCATGATCCCTCTAGCAAAGCACGGACCATTTAAAGGCTTGTATCCAGAAATTGTGGATTTTAATGTTTTTGAATCCTATCAAAATCAAGGGGTAGGCAGTCAGCTTTTAAAAGCAGCCGAAGAAAAGGCACGAGAAATAGCTGCCGTGGTGACATTGGGGGTAGGCCTGCATAATGGTTATGGATCGGCCCAGAGACTGTATGTAAAACAAGGCTATATTCCAGATGGATCTGGTGTTTGGTTCAATAATCAGAATTGTGCGATGAATGCGCCTTGCTGCAACAATGACGATCTTGTTCTTTATTTGTCTAAGGAACTTTGAACCTCCTGTGGTAAGTACCGTTAAGAATGGATTAAGCACGCAACTCGTTTGGATGTTCTCATCACCTGTTCAACAAGCTGGTTGGCTACTTTCGTATAGGCAAATTTGTAGGAGTTCTTGAACAAATAGCCATAAAAAATGACTAAAAGCGATCCGCTTCTAGTCATTTTTTTGTAAAGAAAGTAAGGGCAACGTCTTTATATAAATAAATTCTTCATTTAGGACAGTGCAACGGGTGCTTACATTTCTCTTAAAGTGATCTCGACCACTGGTACCAACACATCTGGTGGGCAGACGGGTAAGCTGAGAACAAGGTCCTCTTTGTTGATGATGGCTTCCGTTGAAGTTAGCACTTCCTCGGGATCAAATCCTCGGTAAAACAATTCGGAGCCATCATGTAAGAAACGGATATGCTTTACGCGTCCTGCAAGCCCTGGAAGATGCAAGGATTTGTATGGATAAGAAAAGAGGTGCAAGTAAAGTTTATTCCCGTTTTGGGTGTAACGACTGTCAATAGGCGGTTGAAAAGAGCTGGCACCACAGCCGATAATCGCTTGTTGATGATAATGCATCCATGAACCGATGGCTTCTAAATGGCTGCGAGTTGGTAAGCTGATTTCTCCACGAGCATTTGGGCCGATATTTAAAAGAAAGTTCCCATCTTTTGCCACTGTGTCAATCAGCATTTTGGTCATCATTTCACTGGATTTCCAGTGCTGAGCATCACGATCATAGCCCCACGTTTCGTACATCGTTTGGCACGCTTCCCATATCAAAGGCAATCCATCCGCTTCTAATGGTTTGTCTGGTTGGAATTGCTCAGGGGTGGTAATCCCTCGGCCCAAATCCAGACGGTCATTCAGCAGCATGTTCGGCTGCAGGTTTCGACAAATTTCTTCGATCCGCTTACTATCCCAATCGGCGGCACCTTTGCCTTTAGACCATCCCCAATCTCGATGACTATATGGAAAATCAAACCACATATAATCGATGGTTCCATAGTTAGTCAGTAGTTCAGTGACTTGACCAGCTAAAAAATCTTGATAGCGGCGCATGTCACGCTGGTTATTCGTCTGACGGGCTTGAATAGTCTCTCGTTGCGGATGCAGGCCGTCGAGCGTGAAATCTGGATGATACCAATCGATCAGCGAATGATACAGCCCAATCTTAATGCCGACCTTACGAAATGCCGGCAGCAGTTCTGCTAAGAGGTCACGCTTGAAGGGGGTATTGGTCACTTTGTATTCGCTGAGAGCGGTATCCCAAAGGGCAAAGCCTTCATGATGTTTCGTCGTGAAGACCATGTATTGAAAACCGGCCTTCTTTGCGGTTTGAGCCCATTCCTCTGCATTGAAAAGATCAGGATCAAACTGAGAAAAATAGTTCTCGCGATAGGTGGTGGGTTCAATTTTTTCTGTCGTCATAAACCATTCGTGTCGAGCGCCAATACTGAATAGGCCGAAATGGATGAATAAGCCAAACCGATCATGGAGGAACCAGTTTGGATCAGGGTAGTCGGCAGGCCAATTTTTATACGTTCTCATTAAAAATAACTCCTTTTTCAATCACTTAAAGAAATTCTGTATTCGTCATGACTGTTTCTTGAATTTTCCAGCCATCTGCTTCCTTGACAAAGGTATGGTAAGCCTCTGTGATGTGGTCACGGTAAGAAGAGTCTTTTGGGCTGATCGTTTTCTGTTGAGCCGCGACCAGCATGGATCCTGTCTCTTGTTTAACAACTTCAAAAGAAAGCAGCGTGTGCTGCAGCTGTTCTTCTGCAAAAAAATCAGCTAATTCTTGGGTCGTCTCTGCTCGTGCCGCTGCCACTAGCGTTGCGGCATAGGCTGTCGCGTCTTGGTCAGAGGCTGCTTGTAAATTTTCTTTCAGCACTGCCAAACACGCCTCCGCCGCTGCTTGATTTGTAATATTGCCTGTCATCTCCAGTTTTTCTGAAGGTTGGGCATGAACTGGAGCAGAAGAACCGGTTGTTAGAAAATAGAGAAAGAATAGGCTAACAATAGCCAGCAGACTCACGATGACGGTTCGGCGCAGCAAGGATGTTTTCATAAGTTCTCACTCCTTCTTTTAAACATCAGAAATTTTCCCCGCACTATAGATTCCATGAAATAAATTGCGACCCACAGAAGTACTGCCGCTGAAAGGGGTCACCATTGGTAAGGACGGTTGAGTCAATTCTTCCAACGTATCGAGCTCCCCGTCCAAGAAGGCAGTAAGCCGCCAAAGTGTCGTGTCGCAGCGCATCAGCAAGGCGCCGTATCGCAGATCGATAATTTCAAAACCGAAAGGTCGATTCCAGTCAAACCAGACTTGACGATGGGCTTCATAAAGGGATTGCAAGGCGGATTTATAGACACTGAGCGCATCTACTGCTTGGTGCAGTCCGGTGCGATCCTTGCTTTTATAGGCACTGGTGATCTGGTTGGTAATACAGGCTTTTTGTGACAAAACATCAGCCAGCTGCTGATAAAAGGCAAACATCGTTTGTGTGTCCCGTGTTGCTTTCACAGCAGCCAACTCTTGAGCCAATGTTTGATAGTGGGATGCTAAAGAAAGATCAGTTAAATTTTCTTGATACAAGCCATACAGCAAGTCTTGGTAGAGCAACAGCTTGCTGGGGTTTTCTCCGTGAGGATTGTTTTTTTGCACACCTGCAGTTTGATCAAAGCGATCAAGCAGTAAAAAGTCGTTGGCTATTGACTGGTGAAAAAGCTGAAATTTTTTAGTTAAATTCTCTAACGAAAGGTCGTTTCCAAACTGCGCTTCACTGAAATATTGCAAACCTAGTAGCGCAGCAATCACTGGTGTTTCAGCTCCATCGTCGCCCCAAAGTGTGGCATAGACTTCTTGGACATCGTTTTCTTTGGCGGCTTGCAAGGCGTGACGCATAGTGGCGAAACTTTTGCCGTAGTTCGGCGCCAAACCGTTCCACGTCCAGATACCTCCAGCAAAGACGATCGGCTGTTTTAATTCCCGGTGTTTCGCAAACATTCGCTGATAAGAGGCATGATCATGATGATAATAATCCCAGTAAACCATTTTGACCGCAGGAAGGTCAGCAAATAATTCTGTCGGAAAACACACGTCTGAATCGTAGTAATCACCCGTAGGCGCACCGATTCTAAAAAACATATCGCTCCACATCATCGGCTCAAAACCTATGTTTCGACAAAGCGCAGCTACCTGCTTTAGGTGTGCGGCCATAATCGTGAACCGGTCTTGTAACCCGTGTATTTCTAAATACTTTCCTTTCCCCAATTGGTGTGCTTCATCCATACCGATGTGCAGTTGATCAGTTGCAAAACACGAACGGATCGAACGGATCGCTGCTTCCAAAAAAGTATACGTTTCTTCTTCTCCCACCAGTAGAATATCTTCTGTGTCCCGAATATTTCCAGCGAACTGCCACTTTAAAGGATTCGTCAAATGTGCCAATGTTTGAATCGCTGGAATCAAAGTTACTCCTACGGCTTGGGCATAGGTATCTAGAGCCTTTAATTCTACTTGGGTATAACGACCGCGCAAATGTCCGAAATAAGGGTACTCAGGAATTTCATAAGTATCTTCCATATAGAGCATGAGGCGATTGAGGCCCATCTTACTTGTTAATAAAATGAACCGTTCCAGCTTTTTGACGGTCATCACCGCATTGCGGGACAGATCGATCATTGGTCCAATTGCTTCAAAATGCGGCTGTTCTTCTAAGACATAGACTGGGCGATCTTCATGCACCCATAAAGTTAATGCCCGAAACAAATGCGCTTTTTCTTGATAGTAAATGATCGTTTCTAGTGGGCCGTGGCAAATTTTCAGGGAACCGGGTCGATGAATCAAGCGCAAGGGATGACCATTCGGCGTTTCCCTCAATTCTAGTTCTTGCAGTGCGTGACTAAAAAAATCATCGAGGTTTTCATTACTTTGGATAAAAATGTCCTTCATCACGAGCGTCCTTCTTTCATCAGTGATTCCGAGCGCTGAATCGCTTGAAAAGAGAACCAGCTACTGGGGAATAGGAAAAAGGGAACAAAGCCGATGACTAATAAGATTGGCAAAAAAGTCAAAATGATAGTAGTCACTAAGATTCCCAAAATCATCGCAATTGTTTGGGGAACACTGATAACCATTAGTAATATTGCTTGTTTAAAATAGTGAAGAAGCGTCAAATCATAACGCAAATAGACCGGCAGAAGGTACAAGCTGATCAAAAGGGCACTGATAAATAGCAGCAGCAAAAAAAAGTGAATCAAGCTATTTTGGATAAAAGTACTAGAGATACGTAATTCCAACCATAAGAACAACAACAAACCCGCTTGCATGGCGCCTAATTGATTGGCACGACGGAAATTTTTTTTCACGATAGTTTTGAACCAAGTCTTCAAAGACGCTGGTCGTTCCTTTTTTTGGAAGCTATCGAAAAAAGCTTGGATAATCGTAGCGGTGGCAGGAAAAATACCTAAAAATATCCCGTATCGAAATACCCAATAAAACCAGAGTAACTGCAACTTCAGGCAATGAAGTAACCAATCGCCGACTTGATAGGAAACATGATAAATACCATTCGTTTGTTTCATAAGCCCCTCACTTTCTTACGGATACAAGTTTTGTTGTATCCGCTTTATTTGTTGTTCTAATCGTATCATTGATATATAGCCAGTGGGAGTAAATGGAAAAATCACACATCGAAAACAAGAAAAACACAGCAAATGTATTTGAAACGCTACATTTCTCCAAAAACGTTCATCGAAATCAAGCTTTATTCCTTGCACCTTTTATAGACGAAGTTGTTCGTTTTAACATAGCGAAAAAACTTACATATTGTTATAGGACATTTTTTTCGCTTACATTTAGAACAAAGAAAGGAGTGCAAATGAATGACAAATATTCGCGGTGATATTGAAGAAGCCAAAGGGAACATTCAAGAAGAACTAGTCCCAGAAACAGAAATGCTCAAGCAACGTCTGGAATGGTTTCAAGACTTGAAATTCGGAGTAATCTTCCATTATGGGCTGTATGCCGAAGCGGGGATCGTTGAGTCTTGGCAATTATCTGAAAAAGATGAATGGGCTAGAGAAAACCACCCTTATCGAGAAACCATCGAAGCACTGCGTTTGGATTATTGGCAGTTGATCAATCAGTTTGAACCGAAGAAGCTGGATACCCGCAAATGGGCAAAAATCTGTAAGGATGCAGGGTTTAAGTACTGTTTATTCACAACAAAGCATCATGATGGGTTTTCGATGTTCAATACAATGGAATCAGAGTTTAAAATCGGCGGGAAATTAAGTCCCTTTAAACGCGACATATTGCAAGAAGTGTTTACGGCATTTCGAGAAGCAGGGATCGCCACAGGAGCCTATTATTCTAAAGCTGACTGGTATTCTCCTTTTTACTGGTTGGATGATGATACCGTCAAAGGCCGTCATGCCAGTTACGATACCCATCTTCATCCAGAAATTTGGGCACGCTATGTGTCGTTTGTGCATCGCCAGATTGCGGAGATTACCTCCAATTACGGAAAAGTCGATTTTCTTTGGTTAGATGCCGGTTGGTGCGGACAAGGCAAAGAAGACCTACAAATGGATCGTTTAGCTGAGATTGCGCGTGAGAAACAGCCGGAATTGATCATCGTTGATCGGATGATGGGGGGCCGTCATGAAAATTATGTGACACCAGAACGCAAAATTCCTGCATTAGCAGAAATTCCTAAAAAAGTTTGGGAAAGCAATATCCCGATTGGAAATGATTGGGGCTATGTGCCGAATGATACTTTTAAGAGCAGCCAAGAACTGCTGGAAACCTTGATTGATGTAGTCAGTAAAGGGGGGAATTTGATTTTAGGCGTCGGACCAACACCTGATGGCGAATTTACATTCGAAGAGACCCAACGCTTAGAAGAAATCGGCCATTGGTTGGCGCTATATGGTGAAGGCATCTATGAAACGCGGGCAAGACCAACAGCTTGGAAAAATGAATGGTATTTGACCTATCAAAAAGACGGCAAGGCTCATTTTGCATTTCGCAGTATCGCTGCAGTCGCTTGCGAACAGATTCCTTTAACAGAGATCGGAGCAACTGAAGAAGACGAGCTAATTGATCTAGCCACTAAAAAACCGTTACCAGTCTATAAAAATGCGGATGAACCGTATCTCTTATGGTCGGATATCAGTCACCCGAACGTTGGGGCAGTTGGGATTCGCGTTTCGACACATAGGGAAAAAAATACACATTGATTTGAAAGCGAATACAATTCATGATAAGGCTAACACCAAGCAAGGAGGAGGAAGAATGGAAACAGCGCCAATCAGACAAACCGTTTCAGTACCTAAAACAAAGAAACAAGATATAAAAATGAAGATCAAGAAAAATCGGCAATTGTACTTGTTTGTGTTGCCAGCGTTTTTGATTATTTTGATTTTCTCGTATGGACCGATGTATGGAATCATTATTGCATTCAAGGATTATATGCCTTCATTAGGGATTATGGGCAGTCCTTGGGTTGGGTTTAAACATTTTCAACGTTTCTTCGATTCCTATTATTTTTGGGAACTCATCAAAAATACTTTAGGAATCAGTATCTATTCATTGGTTGTCGGTTTTCCGCTGCCGATCATCCTGGCATTGGCTTTGAATGAGATCAAAGACGGCCCGTTTAAAAAAATTACCCAAACAGTCACGTATGCTCCAAACTTTATTGCTGTGGTGGTCATGGTTGGTATGGTCATTGCTTTTTTATCTCCCTCAACAGGGATCATCAATCACCTATTAGAATTTTTGGGTTTCGAGCGGATCAGCTTTATGACCAATCCCCGCTGGTTTAAAACGATTTATGTACTGTCGGGCGTTTGGCAAGGAACGGGATGGGGGTCTGTGATTTATCTGGCAGCCCTATCTGGAGTTGATACGCAACTGCACGAAGCGGCAACGATCGATGGCGCTTCTCGTCTGCAACGCGTTTGGTATATCAATATTCCAACGATCATGCCCACGATGGTGATCTTATTGATCATGAGCTTCGGCAGCTTGATGTCAGTTGGGTTTGAAAAAATCATCTTGATGCAGAATCCTTTGAATATGCAATCCTCGAATGTGATTGCGACCTTTGTTTACCAGCAAGGGCTGTTAGATGCGCAGTACAGTTTTGCTGCGGCAGTCGGCTTATTTAACTCATTGATCAATTCAGTCTTGTTGATCGTAGTCAATCATATCGCCAAACGTTTAAGCAACTCTAGTTTATTGTAGAAGGGAGGACCAAAAGTGAAAACAACGTCTTTAATAAAAGATACCCGTGCTGATAAAATCTTTTTGATCTTTGTTTATGTGTTTTTAGCAATTTCTTTGCTGATCGTTTTGTATCCACTGATTTATATCATCAGTGCTTCAATCTCAAATCCGCATCTGGTAAACTCTGGTGAAATGTGGCTTTTGCCAAAAGGGATCACCTTTGAAGGCTATCGAACACTACTAGGCAATAGCAGTATCTGGCGTGGCTATTTGAACACGATTTATTATACGGTTTTAGGGACATCGATCAATCTCTTAGTGACCTTACCTTGCGCCTACGCCTTATCACGAGAGGATTTTTATGGGCGACGCGCCTTCACTAATTTTATGCTGGTCACCATGTTCTTGTCCGGTGGCTTGATTCCCAGCTACTTGTTGATTCGCAGCTTAGGCATGCTGAATACTGTCTGGGCACTAGTGATTCCAGGAGCCGTCTCGGTTTACAATGTTGTTGTCACGCGAACATTTTTTCAATCCACGATTCCACGGGAGATGGAAGAAGCAGCAATTGTGGATGGTTGTTCTGATTTTCGGCTATTCATGCAGATCGTTTTACCACTATCAACGCCGATCATTGCGGTAATGGCTTTGTTCTATGGCGTCGGACATTGGAACAGCTTTTTTAGCGCATTGATCTATCTTTCTGATCGATCAATGTATCCGTTACAAATGATTTTAAGAGAAATATTGATTCTTCAAGATATGTCATCAAATACCGTCAATAATGTGACTTCAGAAATGGCGAATATGCTATATAGCAAACAACAACTTGCTCAAGTCATCAAGTACGGTGTCATGATCGTTTCTTCATTACCGGTAATTATCGTCTATCCGTTCTTACAAAAGTATTTTGTCAAGGGCATGATGGTTGGTTCAATTAAAGGATAAAAAACTTAAAGGAGGAAGAAAATGAGAGTAAAAAAGAAACTTTTAGGAATAGCAGGTGTTGCTTTGTGCAGTATGCTCGTCTTAGGTGCGTGCGGTAATTCTTCAGATGAAGGTACTGGGGAAAAGAAAGAAGTGGCCATCAATCATGACAGTCAGTTTCCGATCATCAAAGAAGGGGAAGAACTGACACTGAATATCATGGCACCTGGTGTAGGGTTGGCGGAATGGGAAGACATGCCGACATTACAGGATTATCAGGAAAAAACTGGCATCAAACTGACCTATACGACACCGCCATCCGCTGACTTTAGTACGAAACTGAACTTAGCCTTTGCTTCTGGAGATTTACCGGATATCGTTTACGGTGCTGGTTCGCAAGCATTGACTGCTTCGATGGAGATCGATTACGGTTCACAAGGGATCTTGCTTCCCTTAGAGGAGTATATCACGCCGGAAATCATGCCAAACCTGTATGCACTGACGCAAGAAGATCCCTCAATCTTGAAGTCGATCACAACGCCGGATGGGCACATCTACTCTCTGCCGATGATCTCACGGAATGCGACATCGATTTGGTGGCAAGGTCCGATGTGGTACAACGGCACGTGGCTCGATAATTTAGGTGTATCTGAACTGCCAAAAACCACAGACGAATTGCAAGAGCTTCTGACACGTTTTAAAAACGAAGACCCTAACGGCAATGGTCAAGCAGACGAGATCCCATTGACGGATGTTGATATGAACTCGACAAGAGTTTGGTTGATGGCTGCCTTTGGCTTACGGACCCGCGGCATCCAAGTGGATGATGATGTGGTCTCCTACACACCGACTTCAGAAAACTACAAAGCATTCTTGGAATATATGAATACATTGTACGATGAAGGCTTGCTGGATAAAGAAGTTTATGGACAGTCAGATGAACAGAAAAAAGCGAAGGGTGAAAACAATCAACTTGGGCTTTTTGCCGACTATTTCAGCTTCTTTACTACTGGTCGCAGTGAGGAAGAGGCTATGAATGATCCAATGTTCCAACCAGTGACTTCTGAATGGGCTCCAGAAGCTAAGATTCCCGGTAGTCCAAGAATTTCACGAGGGACCTTTGCTTTGACCAATGTCAATCCTTCTCCAGAAGCTTCTATGCGCTGGGTGGATTACTTCTATTCAGAAGAAGGCTCAAAATATATCGAACAAGGACCAGAAGGGTTTTTATGGGAGTACCAAGAAAATGCGGACGGTGAAAAAGTTCGTGTCTATGCAGACGGTATCGATACTAACAATACCGAAGACGAACGTGGCAAGATCACACCAGCATACGGATTGACAACGCCAAACCTTGTTATCGATACAACCGGCGAATACCATATCCGTAAAACGGCGAATGAAGAACCGGATACTCGTTTCAACGATTGGGTTGCCAAAGAAACAGCTGAGAAGATGGAAGACATCGCTGAAGTACCATTTCCGCTACTGTATTTAACGATTGAAGAAAACGATAAGGTAGCAGCAACTGCCACTGATTTGACAACTTATGTAGAACAAATGGAAGCCAAGTTTATCACAGGTGTCGAACCGTTAGATAATTGGGACGACTATGTGAAAACGATCGAAGCAATGGGCATTGACGAATACGTCGAAGTCTACCAAGCGGCTTATGACCGTTGGAAAGCAAACTAAATAAAGTGATAAGTGGAAAACGGGCCGAGACGATCAATCTCAACCCGTTTTTTTCAAAAATCTGCTAGAGGAGTCCAAAGAAAAATGAGAGTTATGCAGCCTTATGAGTTTGAACGCATTCGAAAAATTTTATACAAATTAAAACAATACCGCGTACGCCATCAGCAACCGGTAGCCCCACTTTTTTTAAAACGAGAGACTTGGGTACCGTATGAGCAAGGGACCTATTTTGGAGGAAAAAATTCCTATTACCAATTGCAAGGTAGCCTTCAAGTTCCCGCTGACTGGGTGGAAAATCTTTGTGTCCTGCAAGTGTACTCAAGCCTTTCAGAGTGGGACAATACCACCAATCCCCAAATAAAAATCTATTTGGACGATACCTATGTCCAAGCCATCGATGTCAATCATCGAGAAATTACATTGACAAAACAATTTCTACAAAAAGAAGTCAAACTGAAGATCGATTTGTTCTCCGGCCGATCCGAAAAACCATTCCCGCTGCAGGTCAATTTATTGGCGTTGGATCCTGCAGTTAATGATGTCTGGTATGATTTTTATACGCTGTTTGATAGTTGGCGTGCCATTCGTGCGTTTGGCGGTGACGAAGCATTTTATCAACAAGTCCTTGGTCAAGTCGCCAATGTCTTGGATTTTCGTACCCCCTACTCAACGGCATTCTATGAAAGTCTCACAAAAGCAAAGCAGCTGCTTTCATCGTGTTACCTACCAGCGCATACACCAAAACAAAAGGTGACGGCTGTCGGCCATACCCACATCGATCTGGCGTGGCTTTGGACGGCGCAGCAAGCAATTGAAAAAGGCGAGCGCAGTTTCCAGACGGTCTTGAAATTGATGGAGGAGTATCCAGATTACACGTTTTTTCAAAGCCAACCACAACTGTATCTCTCCATGAAAACCCATTATCCTGAACTTTACGCTGCAATCAAAGAAAAAGTTCGAGAAGGAAGATGGGAAGTTGACGGGGCGATGTGGGTGGAAGCCGATTGCAATTTGACTTCAGGAGAATCACTGGTTCGTCAGATCCTTTATGGCAAACGGTTTATGAAAGAGGAATTTCAAGTCGATAGCCGCATCTTATGGCTACCGGATGTCTTCGGTTATTCAGCCGCCTTGCCGCAAATTTTACGCAAAACAAATACGCCATACTTTATGACGACGAAGCTGTCATGGAACCAGTTTAATCAAATTCCATATGATTCCTTCTATTGGCAAGGAATTGATGGAAGCCGCGTTTTGACGCATTTTATTACAACCATCAGTGAAGGATACAGTCCAAGAGATTATTATACGACGTATAATGGATTGCTAGATCCTTATACGATCAAGGGGAGTTTTGAACGTTATCAGCAAAAAGATCAGCACGACGAAATTTTGATTGCCTATGGGTATGGTGACGGTGGCGGAGGTCCGACGAAAGAGATGTTGGAAGTTCAAAAACGGCTGCAAAAGACATTGCCAGATATGCCGACGATTACTGGCAATCATGTGGGGGGCTTTTTTGATCGACTGGCAAATTCTTTTGCTGAAAAACCAGGACCGGTCTGGTACGGCGAATTGTACTTTGAATACCATCGCGGGACCCTGACTTCCATCGGAAAAAACAAAAAGGCCAATCGTCATGGAGAATTCTTCTTACAGACGATCGAAAAACTTTATAGTATCTGTGGGATGAATCGCTATCCACAAGCTGAATTAGAACAACTTTGGAAACAGCTGCTGTTCAATCAATTCCACGATATTCTGCCGGGAAGCTCGATCAAAGAAGTCTATGATCAGACGGATCAAGAGTATCGGCAGCTCTTTGATAAAGGCTGCGAGCTGATCCACGCTTTGCTTCCAGAAACACAACCACCCAAAGCTACTTCATGGCATGTCTTTAACCCGCTGGGACAAGCGCGGACGGGTCTGGTCTATTTAGACGATCAAACAGGGGTCAAAGAAGCTTACTCGACTCAGCGGACCCATGATGACCGGCTCTTAGTCAAAATTCCCGCCATGGCTGGCTTGAGCTGCAAAACATTGACCCCTGTCTCAGCTGTGCCTCAATCAAAGCAAGTGGCAATGCGGCTGGAGGAATCATTTGAAACGGCGGATTTTAAAGTGATTTTTGACGAACACTTTGACATCATCTCTTTAATTGACAAACGGCATCAACGAGAGATCGTACCAAAAGGCGAGCGGTTGAATCAGTTAGTGGCTTATGAAGATCTGCCGATGGATTATGATGCGTGGGATATTGATATTTATTACCAGAAGAAGCCTTATCCTGTGAAGCAAGTTCTCTCAGCTGAGGTCGTTGAGCAAGGTGAGATTCGTGATACCTTGAAAATCAAACGTCAGTTTGAAGATTCTTTTATTACCCAATGGCTACATTTTTATCATGGCACCGGAAGAATCGATTTTGAAACAGCGGTTGATTGGCAGCAGCATCAATTGCTGCTGAAGGCATTGCTGCCGATTGATGTCAACACATTGGAAGCGACATTTGATATTCAGTTTGGGCAGGTAAAACGACCTGTGCATCAAAACACGACATGGGACCAAGCACGTTTTGAGAGCTGTGGTCAAAAATGGGTTGATCTCTCAGAAGGAAATTATGGGGTTAGTATTTTGACAGATTCGAAATATGGGTTCAATACGGATTATCAAAAGATCGGGCTTTCTTTGATCAAATCGCCGATCGATCCGTATCCAGAAGCGGATCAAGGCTTTCATGAGTTTACCTACTCCTTGTACGCCCACGAAGGGACTTGGCAAGACGCGCAAACGATGGAAGAAGCTTTGGCATTGAATGTTCCCGTTCTAACCGTTCCAGGTGTGCCGCAACTATCAGCAGAAGCTTTTCTAGCAGTCGATCAAAAGAATGTCTTGCTGGATACGGTGAAAAAAGCCGAAGATGAAGAGGCACTGATCGTGCGGTTGTATGAATATCATAATCAAACCACCGCCTGTCAATTGCGTTGCCAAAAAAGAATCAAAAAAGCGGTTTTAACGAATCTTTTGGAAGAAACCGTCACTGAACTGCCGATCGAGCCGCTGGATGCCCAAAGCATCACAATCCATTTCCATCCATTTGAAATCCAGACCATCATGCTTTATTTAGAAGACTAAATAGAAATGGAGAAGCATATGATTGAGACACTTTTACGGCAAATGACGTTGAAAGAAAAAATCGGCCAGCTGAATCAGCGTCTGTATGGTTGGGAAGTCTATGAAAAAACTAACGGAAAAATTATGTTGACTGAAACCTTTAAAAAAGAAGTAGCTCGTTTTGGCAGTCTTGGCTGGATCTACGGCGTGTTTCGGGCTGATCCTTGGTCAGGTAGAAATCAGCAAACTGGCCTGACGACCGCGGAGTCCTATGAGCTATCCCTTATGATTCAAACTTATTTGCAGGAGCACACTCGGTTGGGGATTCCAGCCTTTCTCAGTGAAGAGTGTCCCCACGGGCACCAAGGTTTGGAAGCCACGACATTTCCGGTCAATTTTAGTGTCGGTTCTAGTTGGAATCCCGACCTGTATCAAGCGGCCCAAACTATCACTGCTCAAGAGATTCGAGCAAAAGGGGCCCATGTCGGCTTAGTTTCCGCATTGGACATTGCTAGAGATCCGCGTTGGGGACGAACTGAAGAATGTTTCAGTGAAGATCCATTTTTAACCAGCAGCTTTACCAAAGCGGCCGTCAGAGGATTGCAAGGATCAAAAACAACGATAGAAAAACAGAACGTTTTAGCGGTGTTGAAGCATTTTGCTGCCCAAGGTGCAGGAATGGGGGGGCACAATGCAGGACCAGTGGCGATCGGTGATCGGGAATTCCGTGAAATTCATCTGCCACCAATGAAAGCGGGGATTGCTGCTGGGGCTTTGGGGTGTATGGCTGCATACAATGATCTAGATGGCGTTCCTTGCCATGCCAATGCGTATTTGCTGCAAGATGTTTTAAGAGAAGAAAGTGGCTTTGCGGGAATCGTTATGGCTGATGGGTGTGGGTTGGATCGGATTGCTGACTGGCTGGGAAGTCGCTCGCAAGCAGCCGCCAAATCCTTGACCAGCGGTGTAGATGTTAGTTTATGGGACGAAGTTTTCCCTGTATTGGAAGAAGCTGTCCTTGACGGATTGATTGCGGAAACGGTTATCGACGAGGCGGTCCGGCGTGTGCTTCTTTTGAAAGAAAAACTTGGCTTGTTTAAAGAAGCAACGCCCCACGTTTCATTGCCAGACAAAGAAAAGGCCCGACAAGCTTCCTTAAAATTAGCAGAAGAATCCGTCGTCTTACTAGAAAACAATGGCATTTTGCCTTTGAAGAAAACGCGCCAAAAAATTGCTGTCATTGGTCCTCACGTTAAACAGCTGTATCATCAGCTGGGGGATTATACCCCATTTAAGGAGGAAGCAATGTGTATGACTCTTTGGGAAGGGTTGACCAAATTAAATACGCATCAAGTGGATTTCGCCTACGAAAAAGGCTGCGAAATCGCCAATGGAACAACGGCGCAACGACGGCGGGCTTGTCAGATCGCAGAAGACGCTGATGTCATCTTAGTGACGATTGGTGGCTCCAGTGCCCGTGATTTCACAACGGATTTTGACAAGAACGGCGCCGCCTTAAGGGGATCTCAGGAAATGACCAGCGGAGAAAACATCGACTTAGCTACCCTCGATTTGCCGCAATGCCAGTTGGATTTACTGTTTGCGTTGAAGAAGAGGAAAAAACCGCTGATTGGAATCGTGATTTCTGGACGACCGCATTGCTTAGCTCCGTTGAAAGAAGTATTCGATGGGCTGCTTTACGCTGGCTATCCCGGCCAATATGGAGGGGAAGCGATTGCTCGGATTCTTTTTGGCGAAACGGTACCTAGTGGGAAATTAGCAGTTTCTATTCCTGATACGGTTGGACAGCTGCCTGTCTGTTATAATTATCGCAACACAGCGTTTCAAAAAGACTACCTCGATCAAAACGGCGCACCAGTATATTCTTTTGGTTATGGTCTTAGTTATGCCTCTTTTATTTGCAGCGCGGTTTCGGCTGAATGTGCAGGGGAAGGCATTATCGTCAGTGGCACACTTGAAAATCATTCTACTGTGTCTGGTAAAGAAGTGGTCCAATGCTATCTAAAAGAGTATACAAAAGCATATGTGCCGAGGAAAAAAGTCTTATGCGGCTTTCAAAAAGTATGGGTGCCTAGTCAAGGACAAGCAACTTTTCAACTCGTGATCGGTGAAACATCATTGCAGCAGCTGGCAATTTCTTTGAAAGATACTGCATCGTTTTGTCTGGAAGTCGAAACAGCAGGTCAGCAGTATCGATTTTTGTTTCAACGATCCAACCCTGACCGTACGTGGCAGGTAACTCAGAAAGGAGCAAAAGAATGATTCACTTTCCAAAAAACTTTTTATGGGGAGCGGCCGCGTCAGCACCGCAAACCGAGGGGGCTGCGGCTGTTGACGGCAAAAGTCCCTCTACATGGGACCAATGGTTTGAGTTAGAGCCGTCACGCTTTTACGATGGTGTCGGACCAAGCGACACTTCAAATACCTACTATCAATACCGTGAAGACGTGGCAAACATGAAGGCCATGAACTTAAATTCCTATCGGACATCGATTGCATGGACCCGCTTATTACCAGACGGAAAAACATTGAATCAGACGGCAGTAAAGTTTTATCGGGCATATTTTCAGGAAATGCTGGATCAAGGCATCGAACCGATCATTAATTTGTTTCATTTTGACATGCCTTGGTGGCTGATGGAGAAAGGAGGCTGGGAAGCCAGGGAATCCGTTGACCATTTTGCATTTTATGCAAAAACTGCTTTTGAACAATTCGGCGATTTAGTGAAAAAATGGGCGACCTTTAATGAACCATTGGTGCATATTGAATGTGGGTATTACGGAGATGCTCATTGGCCGCAAGTGCGTGATTTCAAGCGGGCGATCCAAGTGGGTTATCATACTTTGCTAGCTCATGCGAAGGCGGTTGCTGAGTTTCGTAAACTCGCACTTCCTGATGGAGAAATCTGTATCATCTTGAATTTGTCACCTGTTTATCCAAAAAGCCAAGAAGCGGCTGATCGAGAAGCCGCTGAATGGGCGGATCTCTTGTATATTCGCAGTTTTTTGGACTGTGTCGTTTATGGACAATTTCCTGAAAAACTAACGAGCTTGTTCAAGGAGCATCAATTGACCCCTGAATATGAGGCAGCAGATGCGGAAATTTTTCGCGAAAATACCGTAGATTTTATTGGTTGCAATTATTATCAACCGTTGCGGATCCAAGCACCACTTCCGCAGAATGCAGCATCCGGTCCCTTTGAGCCGCGTCAGTTATTTCGTGGGTACGATTGGCCAGAGAAAAAAATCAATCCTCATCGCGGCTGGGAAATCTATCCAGAAGGGATTTACGATATTGCGATGCGTCTAAAGAACGACTATCAAAACATGCCATGGTTTGTTTCCGAAAATGGCATGGGGGTATCTGAGGAAGAACGGTTCATGGACGCCATGGGGCAGGTCAATGATACGTATCGGATCGCCTTTGTTGAAGACCATTTACGTCAGCTGCATCATGCAATCGAAGACGGGTCTCCTTGTTTCGGTTACCATATGTGGACCTTTATGGATTGCTGGAGCTGGTTGAACGCATATAAAAACCGTTATGGGTTTTATCGAGTGGATTTGAAAAATGGCTTCAAGCGTTATCCCAAAGCGTCCAGTTTTTGGTTGGCAGAAGTAGCTGCCAAGAATGCCCTTGATTGATCAAAGTGTCCTTAGAAGAAAAAAATACCGCAGGAAAACTTTCCTGCGGACTTCTTTGGCTATGAATATTTTATAAATACTTCTCACGAAAATCGGCAATGGCTTGGCGTGAGGCATAGATATTGCGTGCCAGCTTTTCATTCTTGCTTAAAAAGACATAGAAAAGGACATCGACCGCCAATAGGTGGGCGATAATCGAATTCGTAGCAGCACTACGTTGGTTGGCTTCTTTGGAACGGGACACTTGCAGGGGAACATCCGCCAACTTTGTTAACGGATTACTGCCAAATCGGGTGAGTGACAGAATCGGGACGCCAAGATTTTTAACGATTTCTGCTAAGTGAACCATCTCAGGCGTGTGTCCACTGTTGGAAATGACCCAGAGGAGACTTTTTTTCTCGTTTTTGACGAGTTGCGGCAACAAGAGATTGTAGTCATTTTCAAACACGACGATTTTGCCTAAACGGGTCCATTTTTGTTGGATATCTTGTGCGATCAATGAAGAAGCACCGATCCCGCAGACAAAGATTCGCTCACGAGTCGCGATCAGTTCAGCGGCAGCCAACATCAGCTGTTCTTCTAACAATTGGGCCGTCTCATTCATAGTCACCTGTGCATTGTGGCTTAATTTAGATGTGATGGCATGAAAGGGCTCATTTAATTCAACATCGGCATAGCCCAAGTTTTCATTGGCATTTTGGCGCAAGCCGGATTCCGCAGATAATTGTATTTTTAAATCTGTCAAACTAGCAAAGCCGGTTTTTTTCGCAAAGCGTACGACAGTCGGCGCACTGATCCCAGTGGCTTCTGCTAATTGACTCGCAGTCATCGACGGCACTTTTTCAGGATTGGCCTCCATGAATGCGAAGAGTTTCTTCTCAGAAAGCGATAATTCATTTTTCATGCTCTCGATTCGGGAAAGAACGCTCATCCTTACACTTCCTTTAGATAGAGTAGTATCCTAAGTATAACATAAGTTTTGGAGGAGCTTTCAAAAGAAACGAAAAGAATAGGTAGATAAACTTGCTTTTTTCCTTAGAATCAAGTAAAGTAATTACGTGTGAAAAGCACAGTACCTGTTACTTGGTTTAACGAATCACCAACGTTTTACTCAGTCGCAGGGGAAAAAGAAAAAGAGGTGAAAAACATGGCAATTTCAAAAGAACGCAAAAACGAAATCATCAACAAATTTGCACGTCATGAAGGAGATACTGGTTCTCCAGAAGTTCAAATCGCTGTTTTAACAGAAGAAATCAACCATTTGAACGAACATGCACGTATGCACAAAAAAGACCACCATTCATACCGTGGGTTGATGAAAAAAGTTGGACATCGTCGTAACTTATTAGCTTACCTACGTCAAAAAGACGTACAACGTTACCGCGAATTAATCCAAGCTTTAGGATTACGTCGTTAATCAAACAAAGAAAAGTGAGGTTCAACCCGAATCTCACTTTTTTGCTATGAATCACTGCGACTGGGCGGCGTAAGCCGCACAGAGCAGATGATGAATAGTACTAGGCGAGGGAAACGAGCGTAGTGACCAAGCAGCGGAATCACTGCGACTGCAGTGTCGGCTAAAACAGCTGATGCAGTCTGACAGGTGATCTCGAGCCATCTAAAAAGTGAAACACCGAAAGAGCGGCCTTTTGACTGGTGAATCAAAAAGCGCAGCTAAAAAGAATTTTGGGTCCTTGTAAGCAGCATCCTACTAACCAAATGAAAGCAGCGGAACGACATTCCGATTTTTTCATTTGTTTAGTAGTGACTTGCTGGGATCCGATGAAAAGGAGCAGAACATGACAGAAAAACAAGTATTCAAAACAACTTGGGGCGGCCGCCCATTAGAAGTAGAAGTTGGCCAATTAGCCAAACAAGCAAACGGAGCTGTATTGGTTCGTTATGGCGATACGGTTGTCCTAAGTGCAGCGGTTGCATCTAAGGAAGCAAAAGATACCGACTTTTTCCCATTAACAATCAATTACGAAGAAAAAATGTATGCCGTAGGGAAAGTACCTGGTGGCTTTATCAAACGGGAAGGACGTCCAAGTACGGAAGCAACCTTGACTGCCCGCTTGATCGATCGTCCGATCCGACCAATGTTTGCGGAAGGTTTCCGTAACGAAGTACAAGTAACAAACATCGTAATGAGTGTTGAACAAGATTGTACGCCAGCAATGGCGGCAATGTTAGGTTCTTCTTTAGCATTGTCTATTTCAGATATCCCGTTTGACGGACCGATCGCTGGTGTTGATGTTGGTCGGGTCAATGGCGAGTACGTCTTGAATCCAACAGTAGAACAAGCAGAACAAACCGATATCGAATTGACAGTAGCTGGAACGAAAAAAGCCATCAACATGGTTGAATCAGGCGCGAAAGAAGTTTCTGAAGAAGACATGTTAGGTGCGTTATTATTCGGTTTTGATGCTATCCAAGAATTGGTTACCTTCCAAGAAGAAGTTGTCGCAGCTGTGGGCAAACCAAAAATGGAAGTCAAATTGTTACAAGTAGATGCTGACTTGAAAAAAGAAATTTTCGACGGCTACTACCAAACAATGAAAACTGCTGTTATGACTGAAGAAAAATTGGCTCGTGAAGACGAGATCGATAAAGTCAAAGACACAGTGAAAGAAGTGTATGCAGAAAAATTTGCTGGACATGAAGAGGAAGCACAATTCTTGAAAGAAGTGAAACAAATCGCGGAAGATCTTGAAAAAGATGTGGTTCGCGAATTGATTACTATCGACAAGATTCGTCCGGATGGTCGTCAATTAGACGAAATCCGTCCACTGGCATCAGAAGTTGGCTTATTGCCACGTGTTCATGGTTCTGGTCTATTTACTCGGGGACAAACCCAAGCATTGTCCGCTTGTACGTTAGCACCTTTAGGAGAACACCAAATCATTGATGGATTAGGGGTTGAAGAATCAAAACGATTCATCCACCATTACAACTTCCCTCAATTTTCTGTTGGTTCGACTGGTCGTGCCGGCTCACCAGGACGTCGTGAAATCGGTCATGGTGCATTAGGCGAACGTGCCTTAGCACAAGTGATTCCTGATGAAACAGACTTCCCTTACACAATCCGTCTCGTTGCAGAAGTATTAGAATCAAATGGTTCTTCTTCTCAAGCAAGTATCTGTGCAGGAACCTTAGCATTGATGGATGCAGGGGTGCCAATCAAAGCACCAGTTGCAGGTATCGCAATGGGACTTGTATCTGATGGTGAAAACTACACGATCTTAACTGATATTCAAGGCTTAGAAGATCACCTTGGCGATATGGACTTTAAAGTTGCTGGAACCAAAGATGGGATCACTGCGTTACAAATGGATATCAAGATTCAAGGAATCACTGAACAAATCTTGACAGAAGCATTAGATCAAGCGAAAAAAGCACGGATGGAAATCTTAAATGAATTGACATCAACATTGGCTGCTCCTCGTGAAGAGTTAAGCCAATACGCACCGAAGATCGAAATGATCCAAATCGATCCTGCGAAGATCAAAGATGTAATCGGTAAAGGCGGCGACACCATCAATGGCATCATTGATGAAACTGGCGTGAAAATCGATATTGATCAAGACGGAAAAGTTTCGATTGCTTCTGCTGATGCAGAAATGATCCAAAAAGCTATCAAGATCATTGAAGAATTGACGAAAGAAGTAAAAGTTGGCGAAGTGTACCTTGGGAAAGTTGTCCGTGTTGAAAAATTCGGTGCGTTTGTCAACTTGATCAAAGGCAAAGACGGCTTAGTTCACATTTCACAACTTGCGAACGAACGGGTCAACAAAGTAGAAGACGTTGTCAAAGAAGGCGACGAAATCTTAGTGAAGGTCACAGAAATCGACAAACAAGGCCGTGTGAACCTTTCAAGAAAAGCACTATTGAACGAAGATAAAGCAGAGCAAAAATAAGCTGCTACTTCTAAATCATAAGCAAAGTCTAGGAAACTGGACTTTGCTTTTTTTGTGTCTAAGTAGCACATCTTCAAAAGGGTCTTACTTGACAGGAGTTATTTTTTGCGTTACCGCGAAAAATAAGAGATAATTCAGAATATTGTCTTTGCCATGCAAGCAATAATTCTAAGATGTTAAACGCATCTTATTTAGGATAAGGAGTACGATATGAAACAAACATTTCCAACTGATTTTTTATGGGGAGCATCGATTTCCGCTCACCAAACCGAAGGAGCGTATCAAACCGATGGCAAGGGACTGAGTGTCCAAGATACTCGTCCAAGAGACAACCACAAGATCGCGGATTTTACTGTGGCTGTCGACCATTACCACCAGTACAAAGAGGATATCGCCTTGTTAGCAGAAATGGGGATCAAAATTTTCCGCTTTTCGATCGCTTGGTCGCGAATTTTTCCAGAAGGGCGCGGTACTATTAATCAAAAAGGCTTGGATCATTACAGCGATGTCATTGATGAATTGCTGAAACACGGCATTCAGCCCTTTGTAACGTTGAACCATTTTGACTTGCCGCAAGCATTGGAAGACGAAGGCGGCTGGACAAAACGCAGCACCGTTGAGGCATTTGCCGCATACGCCAAAACGCTGTTTACAGCCTATGGGGATCGAGTGACGCACTGGCTGACGATCAATGAACCAAATATCATGCTGTTGGTGGATCAAAAAATATTAGGGAAAAAGATTCCATTATCAGAAAAATACCAGCAATTTCATCACCTGATGATCGCTGAAAAATATGCTTTCGAAGCGTGTCATGAAATCGTACCGAATGGCAAAATCGGACCGGTGCCGAATATTTCGTTGGTCTATGCGGCGACTAGTCGACCAGAAGACAACCAAGCGGCGCTGTATTTCAACAGTGTCCGGAACTGGGCGTACCTTGATTTCGCCTGCTTCGGTCGTTACAATACGGTCTTTCAAGATTATTTGAACCAAAATGGGCTCACGATTGACTTTGGTCCGGAGGATAAGGCGTTGATGGAACGGGCTAAGCCTGACTTTGTCGCGATGAACTTCTACACCACAGTGACAGTGGAGCAGCCGACGGAAGCTGGGGACATGAAGAACGGTATCAGCGATCAGCAAAGTGAAGACATTATGGAGCGTGGTTTTTACAAAGGGTTCACCAATACGTTCTTGAAGAAAAATGCCTTCAATTGGACCATCGATCCCTTGGGGCTGAAAACGACGTTGCAAACACTTTATGATCGTTACCACTTACCGATCATCATTACCGAAAACGGCTTAGGGGCAGAAGACCATCTAGAAGCAGATGGCACGGTTCATGATCCGTACCGCATCGACTATTTATCGCAGCATATCAGCCAATGCTTAGCCGCGATCAATGCTGGGGTGGATCTGATCGGATACAGTCCGTGGTCTGCCATTGATTTGATCAGTGTACATGAGGGGATTCGAAAACGGTATGGCTTCATTTACGTGGATCGCAATGATGCACAGGAAAAAGAACAAAAACGAGTGAGAAAAGACAGCTTTTATTGGTATCAAAAGCTGATTGAAGAAGGGGCGATCCCTTCGTTGGAGGAGTAACGATGACAAGTGTTTTTACCTTTTTAGAAACGCGTTTGATGCCGCCTTTGAATAAGTTGGCGAATTTACGCTTTATTCGCGCAATCATGCAAGCAGGGATCATTACGGTCCCTTTTACGATCGTCGGATCGATTTTTTTAATCATCAATAATTTACCACAAATCATTCCACCACTGGCTGGCTTTTTTGAACAAACGATTTTACGATTTTCACCACTTTATAGTGTCGTAACTACCATGTCTGTTGGCTCGATTGCTGTTTTTTATTGTTTAGCAACAGGGTATTATTTAACTGAGATTTATCATAAAGAAGAGCATTTGACTATGAGCAGTTTTGTAGGGGCGTTATTAAGTTTGTTTGCCTTTTTAATGACGATCGTCCAAGTCGATATCACAGATGGTGCGGCACAATTGCTGCAGTCAGAAAGCGAAACCGCCATTGTTTATAATGGGGTCGCTTTAGGCGGTTGGATCACTCGCTTCAGTGGAGTAGGGATCTTCATCGGGATTATCACTGCAGTACTTGCTACGTCAGTCTATCGTTTTTGTGTAAAAAGAAAGATCACCATCCAGATGCCTGAAGGAGTTCCCGATGGAGTCAGCAAAGCATTTGCGTCATTGATCCCAGCGATTTTGATTGCCTTTTTGATGGTGGCGATCAATGGAGTACTGGCGGTTTTCCACACGGATCTTCACGGATTGCTATCCAAACCATTTGAATTCGTGAAGGAGTTGACGGGTTCTTGGTTAGGAATCATCGTGATTATGCTCCTTATCCACCTCTTATGGGCAGTGGGGGTTCATGGGACGGCAGTTATTAAAAATAGTTTCATCAATCCCATCCTATTGGTGGCTCTAACTGAAAATATCGATGGTGCCAATAATATTTTTGCTGGGGATTTTGTGAACATGTATATTTTTATGGGCGGCGCAGGAAGTACGCTTGGATTGGTTTTATTGATGCTGTTTGTGGCAAAATCACAACAGCTCAAAGTCTTAGGAAAAGCAGCGATCTTACCGGGGCTTTTTAACATCAATGAACCAGTGATCTTCGGGGCACCGATCGTCTACAATCCGTATTTGATCATCCCCTTTATCGTAACACCTTTGATCAACGTGACGATTGCTTACTTTGCTAGCTCGTTTGGCTTTGTCGATAAAGTCATTACGGGAATTCCCTGGATTTCACCGGTGGGCATAGGGGCGTTTTTAGGAACCGGCGGTGATTTCCGAGCCATCCTGATCGCTTTGATCAACTTAGGGGTTTCCATTCTCTGCTATTATCCATTCTTTAAGATGTACGATGGCAAACTCTACACGGAACAACTTGCCAATCAAGCATAAGTAGAAAAAACAGCAAAACGCCCGTTGATGGACTTCTAGTGAAGTGCCAACAATGAGCGTTTTTGCTAGTGCAAATAGTGGTCACGTATGCAAAGACTGTTGATACAAGACACAATCATCGCAATCTTTGCGGGTTGGTTTGGCTTGCTGGGGTGTTTCTTTGTGTAATGGCAAAAGCATACGCAATCCGTTTAAGATAACTAAGATCGTGCTTCCTTCATGACCCACGACCCCTAGAGGTAGCGTGAGAAATTCAAGGAAGTTTGAAGCGATCAGCAACAAGATGACACTGATAGAAAAGACGATGTTTTGTTTGATGATCCGCTGTAATTTCTTAGCCAAACGGTGACTGTCGACCAAGCGCAGCAAATCATTTTTCATCAAGACGATGTCCGCCACATCCATTGCGACGTCGGTTCCTTCGCCCATAGCGATCCCTACACTTGCGGTCGCTAAGGCGGGGGCATCATTGATCCCATCACCGACCATCGCATTGATTTGGTAGGTTTCTTTCATTTCTTTGATCCGAGTGGTTTTCTCATCAGGCAGGCAATCACTTTCGTAGTCAGACAAGCCGATTTCTGCTGCGATCACTTTAGCAGTACCTAAATGATCACCCGTCAGCATCGTCGTGTGAATTCCTTGCTTATTGAAGTAGGCAAGACTCTCACGAGCTTCAGGACGGGGCTGATCCAATAGTGCTAAATACCCTGCTAATACACGGTCTCGATTGATATAAATCAAGGTTTTTCCGGCTGCTTTCAATTCTTGGATGCGGGTTTGTTCACTGACAGCAACAGAGGTTAGATCGACTTCTTTTCCAATCGTCCAATGGGCAGCTTGGTAAGTGGTGGCTAGACCGACCCCCGCTTGTTCTTCCACTGCTAATTCCAATGGTCTTTCATCGTGGAAATACGCCAAGATCGCTTCAGCCAATGGGTGATTTGATTGTTTTTCCATCCCAACAATCAGTTGGGGAATAAACGGTTCATCCAACAACAGATGAACATCAGTGACAGCAGGTTTGCCTCGAGTCAGCGTTCCGGTTTTGTCAAAAGCGATCGCTTTGACATTGGCAAAGGCATCCAAGGCTTGTCCGCCTTTGCATAAAACGCCCAAACGAGCAGCGTGAGAAATGGCTGCTAACGTCGCAGGAGTAGCAGAGGCGACTAAGGCACAAGGGGAGGCCACTACTAGTAAGACCATGCCACGATAAAAACTTTCTTGGAACCCCCAATTCGTGAAAAACGTACACAAAACGATCATTAGTGGGACGGCGATCAGGACGATCGGCACATAGATCCGTTCGATTTTTTCGATCAGGGTCGCCGTTTGACTTGGCATTTGCTGCGCTTCTTCCACCAATTGAATGATTTTTGCAAAGCGGGTGTTTTCACTCGTTTGAGTAACTTCAATGTACAATGGCTGCCCAAGGTTGATGGTTCCCCCAAAGACTTCACTGCCTAAACGTTTCTCGACAGGAATGGATTCGCCACTGATGGCCGCCTCATCGACACTGCTGGTTCCTTGGATCACGATACCGTCGATCGGGATCGCACTGCCTTTTGCCACCATAATCGTATCTTTTAACTGAAGGGCTTCGACTGGTACTTCGACGAGCTCCCCAGATTCAATCATTTTTAAGGCAGTCGTTGGTTGCAGTGCCATTAATGAACTAATTTCTCGCGTACTTTTGTTGGTCGTATATTCCTCAAGGGCACCGCTCAAACAAAAGATAAAGGTCAGCATCGCCCCTTCAAACCAATGCCCAATGATACAGGCACCAATGGCGGCTAACGCCATCAGTAGATCGACGTTCAACCGTTTGTCGTGCACCAATTCTTGCGTGCCTTCCCAGGTTTGTTTCCAACCCCCGGCAAGAATCGCTAACAGATAAGGGACAAAGCTATAAGGAATGGAAAAAGATGCCATAAGAAAGCCAGTTGCCATCAATAGCAAACAAGCAATCGTTGAAAAAACAGCCGACGATTCGGATTTACTCATAAGAAACGCCTCCTTTTGAATGTAGTCTAGGAATGAAAAAACCGATCCTTTTCTCAAGAAACAATCGATTGTTCCTCCCTCAACTTGAGCATAGCACATTCGAAAACAAGATGGTAAAAAAACAACGTACCTGATAATGAAAGTGATTATCAAGTAGCGATTAAATAACGCTACTATCCAAATGATAAATGGAAACTCACTATTATAGAAAAAAGAACACAAAAAAAGCAGCACAATAAAAAACGAATTGTACTGCTTTTACTTATTTGATGTGGTAGTCAGCGATTGGATCTCTCAACGCAAACTATACTTTGCTAAGGGAATTTGACGTGCTTCACACCACTCTTTGACAGCGCCAGAAAAAATCAGCTGAACCTTGGTGAGGTCTTTAGTGCTTGTCTGTCCTGCCATTGTGTAGAGCAGCTGCAGCTGTTCCTTCCATGATTGTAAGGTGGCGATGGTTTCTTCTTTGCCTTTTGACAAAAGCAGCACGAGGATCGTGGCGGATAGTCCTACGCTATCCGCACCAAGGCAAAGTGCTTTGAAGATATCGTAAGCATCCCGAACGCCGCCTGAAGCGATGCGGGTAAAGGGCTGTTGGATCTCATTTGCTTCCAGCAAGGAAATCACGGTGGATTGACCAAAGGTGTCTAAATACGCCAATTCACGTTTTTTTCGACGAGCATTTTCGATTTGAGTAAAACTTGTGCCGCCGCTGCCAGCAACATCAATCGTTTGTACGCCGATCGCCAGTAACTGCTGAATCGTTTCACGGGACATCCCAAAGCCGACTTCTTTGACGACAACCGGAACGGCAACGGAAGCAATCGTTTTTTCCAATAAGGACAGCCATTGGCTAAATTGACGATCGCCTTCGGGCATCACTAATTCTTGTGGTGCATTAAGATGGATCTGCAAGGCGTCGGCGCCAAACAGTTCTACGGCCCGTTGTGCATTTTCAACGGGACTGCCCGCACCAATATTGGCTAATAAGAAGCCGTCAGGATTGGCTTTGCGGACGATGCGGAAAGAATCGGCGACACTTGGGTCTTTTAAGGCAGCCGAAACGGAGCCGGTTGCCATCATCAAATCACAGGCTTGCGCGATCTCTGCTAACTCTTGATTGATTTTTAAGGTTTTTTCACTGCCGCCTGTCATGGCATTGATGAAAAAAGGGCTGGAAAATGAGCGGTCAAAGACAGTCGTCGTAATTGCCACATCAGCCACGTCAATTTGCGGAAAGGACTGGTGGACCAAGCGAACTGCATCAAAATCGTTGCTGTGTTCTTTATGAAACGCTTTTGCTAAGGAAACATGTTCATCTTTTCGATTCATGATAGGTCCTCCCGGTAATGGTAAACATGCAGCGGCAATGGGGTGATCTCGGCTTTTTCCCACGCACTCATCAATGGTAAAATACCGGTTTTCTGGTCAACGATCACGATGCCGCAATCGCCACCGCCGGCACCAGAAGATTTGGCTGCGCCACAATAATTTTCTGCTAGATCACAAAGCTTTTTAAGTGCGGGGGTTTCAATCGGTACACCAGTTAGTGCAGACAACTCTCGCAGGAGCTTTCGATTTTCCGTGATCATTTTTTTGATCGTGCGACTGTCTTCATTTAAGAAGCCGTCGATCAATCGATTGACGCAGTCTTTGCTGGCTGCTAAAAAGGCGGCATAGGCGTTTTCTTTTTCTTCTTTGGATTGATAGACTTGATCCACTAAATCAGAAGTAGAGGCAGGAGAGCCTGTCCAACCAATCAATAGTCGAAGCGATTTCGGAACCGTCAAGGGACGGATCGATAATCCTGGCCAATCGAAAGCAATCAATTCTGTTAAGGTATGGTCCTTTTGTTTGGCTAAGACCCAGTCGTGATCGAAGGTTGAAAAAGCGATCCAGCCGCCATAACAAGAGGCCGCAATATCACCGCACGACCCATTGCCTTGAACAGCGAGATGGGCAAGAGCCGCAATTTTGAATTGGGTCAACCGATCCATTTCCATTTGATAGTACAGATTCAATGCTTTGACCGTGGCAACAGTCACGGCACCGCTGGAACCGAGGCCATATTTGCGACCATTCGAGTTATCCAGTTCACTGGTCACTTTTAAATCGTAAAAGGAAAGGGGGATGCCTTTTTCTTGGGCATATTTTTCCGTCAGACGAATGGCTGCCAAAATATAGTGGAAAGGATTATCCCGGTGGTCTAAGACTAATTCGCCTTTGCGACGCGTCCAGCGAATCGGCAGGTCGCTGTATTGGGCAGACTGGATGCTGCCGTTTTTACGGGCCTCTTCCACATTGACTGTAATAAATTGGTCAACGGCAACGATGATTGCAGGATGACCAGGTTCGACAACGGCGTATTCACCAGCAATAAATAGTTTTCCGGGAACGGATAGTTCAATCATTTCGACACTCCTAATCGATGGCTTCTTAATGGCTTCTTAGTTGATGGCAGAAGATTCTTCCACCGGTAAAAAGGCTAATCCTTTGCCCGCGTGAGCAGTTACTAATTGTTCTGAGGCAAAGTGAGCACTTAATTCACGTAAAATCGTTTGTTCTTCTTGTTTTTGGCATAAAACTTTGACATTGGGACCAGCATCCATCGTGAAATAGCAAGCCAATCCTTTTTTTCGCAGCATTCGGACACATTCCATAGCTCGTAAAGATTCAGAAGACCAATAAGTAAAAGGTGGTTCGGCGGCTAAGGTCGTTCCATGCATTTTCAAGGCGTTGGCCTCGGTCGTTTCACCTAAAGCAGTAAAGTCTTTCTCGGCAATCGCTTGTTTCATTTTCACGAGATCAGTTGCGGTGGCAGTAAGCCAACCCGGATAAAAGCTCGAGGTTTCAACGGTTCGGCGCATCCCCTCACGACTGGAAACTTCTTTGGCTTGTGCGTTGATCAAAATAAAGATCATACTCAATTCTTCTTCCCAGCCATTCGACGGCACTTGCGTGGCAAAAGAAGTCTCATCGGTGCCTTGATGCCATTCAGCAAAGCCGCCGTAGATACTCCGACACGCCGAACCAGAACCGCGACGGGCCAAACGGGATAATTCTTGCTCCGACAAGTTTAAGTCCAGTGCTTCACTACAGGCACCCGCCAATGCCGCTAATCCACTGGCAGAAGAGGCAAGTCCGGCAGCGGTTGGAACAAAATTTTGACTTTCCACCGTGGCATACCACGGGCAGTCCGCTTTTTTTCGTACCAGATCCAAAAAGTCCGCAACTTTTTTGGTAGCAACGTCTGTTTGCACCACACCATCCAGCGTAAAGCAATCCTGTGGAAAATCAGGTGAAAAAGCCACCGTTGTTTCTGTGTAAAAAGCATCGAGGGTCAGGGACAAACTATTGTTCATCGGTAAAATGAAAGTTTCATCTTGTTTTCCCCAATACTTGATCAATGCGATATTCGTGTAGGCGCGAGCCTTTCCCTTATACATGTTCATAAACTCCTAATCCTTGTATCCATGCCGCACGAGCGCCATCGGACAATAAAATACGGCTGATATTCTCAGCCTGTTCCTTCGTTTTGGTTAGTGCGATCATACAGCCGCCCCGGCCCCCGCCGGTCAGCTTCGCCCCGTAAGCCCCGTGTGCCAATGCTAAGGAAACCAACTGATCCAGTTGCTGATTGCTGACCCCTAACTGCTGCAGTGCCTGATGGGCATTGTTCATGCTTTCGCCTAATACTTCTAATTGATTGGCTATGATGGCCTCTTTGGCTCTTTTGGTTTCGATCCCTAAACGCTGGATCGCTTGACTAGCCAGCTGCTTGCTGGTTTCAAAAAGATGGGCGACACTTTTGACTGCTTCTCTCGTTTGCCCTTTGATTCCAGTATCAGCGACGAGCAAATAACCGTCGATCGTGAGGGGAAACGAAGTGATGGGATGCCCTTTGATAAAGTAAATGGCATCCGTCCCGCTAGCTGCTGCAGCATCGATCCCGCTAGGATTGCCGTGAGCGATTTTTTCAGAAAAGTTGACATAGGTCATCAATTCTTCTTTTGTAAAGTCTTTTTTGATCCAATCAAAAAAAGCGCGAGTCAGTGCAACAGCGACCGCCGCGCTAGAACCCATTCCCCGTTCAGAAGGGATAGTGCTGACGATGGAGGTTGCAAAAGGACCCGTGTGGAAGTCTTGTTGCAGACGATACAGCAAGTCTTTGACATTTTTTAAGTGGCTGGGGACTTCTTCAAGCAGACCGTGATAGTAACTTGAAATCAAGGTGTTTGTTTCATTTGCTGTAATCTCGACTTGTACTTTTGCTCCCGCAAAAGGGAAAGCAATTGCTGGTTCACCGTAAACAACTGAATGTTCACCCATTAAGATGATTTTTCCTGTAGCTATGCCAGTACCAATTGACATTATTTTCCTCATTTCTCTAGGGAGCTTACCCCACATGATTCATTTATCGTTTGTCAGTCAATTGTAACTATCTCCTGACAAAAACACAATTTAATTAAAGATCCTTTCCTATTTTACTAGAAGAAGGCTCTTTCGTTAAGCATTCCGTATGAGATTTCAAAAAAAAGCAAAAATCTTTAAACTTTTATTGAAAAAATTCTTGATCTGTGCTTCAAAAGTTTCAGTTGACGGCACAAGATATAGTGTTGTATAGTTGATATCGCAAATGCAACATACAATATTTAGTGATGAGTGAGTTGGGGGATATGAGCGTGATCGTATTAGCAGGAACGATTGGTGCCGGTAAATCAAGTTTGACCGCATTGATCGCCAATCATTTTGGCAGTCAAGCCTTTTATGAATCGATCGATGACAATGAAGTGTTACCATTATTTTATGCAGATCCAAATAAATATGCGTTTTTACTGCAAATCTATTTCTTAAATAAACGATTTGAAAGTATCAAGCAAGCCATGAAAGACGACAATAACGTCCTGGACCGTTCCATTTATGAGGATTCACTGTTGTTCCATTTAAATGCGGACCTTGGGCGAGCGACCGATACCGAGGTCAAAGTCTATGATGAATTGTTAGCCAATATGTTAGAAGAGCTGCCGTATGCAGCTCACAAAAAGCATCCAGATCTTTTGGTGCATATTCGCGTTTCTTTTGAAACGATGCTCGAGCGTATTGAAAAACGTGGGCGGGAATATGAGCAGTTGACCTTTGATCCTTCGTTATACGACTACTACAAAGAGTTGAACAAACGCTACGATCAATGGTACGAAGAGTACAATGAGAGTCCAAAGATCCAGATCGATGGCGATCAATTCAATTTTGTCGAAGACCCGCAAGCGGCACAGGCCGTTTTAACGATGGTGGAAGAGGCCTTGAAAGACGCCCGTAAATAAGTAATAGCCGATACAGCCAGGAAAGTCCTTTGATTGGGCTTCTGGCTGTTTTCTTTTATAATAGAAGAAAGCAAGAGTGGAGGATGGATTGTGGAAAACAAACATGTCTTTTATGACGGAAACTATGAATGGATTCAAGTCGACCAACAAGACGCAAAAAGCGTGATGGCACTGCAAAAACAATATCATTTGTCTGACGAGATGCTTACGTACTCTTTAGATAAAAACGAACGCGCGCGGGTCGAATATGATGCCGAAGAGGAAGCATTGCTGCTGGTTTTCAATGTACCTCAGCAAGAAAAGCGTGAAAATCATTTTGAGACCAGCCCGATGACGTTTATTTTAAAAAGGAAGCAACTCTTTACTTTTGCATCCCACAATACCCGTTATGTGATTCCAATGATGGAGCGCTTGATCCTGCAAAACCCGCTGCAAACGCCCATTCATTTTTTGTTTCAAAGCTTGTTCTTGATTTCTGGCACGTTTTTTCCGTTAGTCGAAGAAGTCAATAGTGAGCGGATTCGCTTGAATCAGCGACTACGGGAAAAAACAACCAATAAAAACTTACTGCAAATGTCTGATTTGGAAGTTGGACTGGTTTTTTTAGTGTCTGCCACGAAACAAAATGCGGTCCTCTTGGAGCAAATCAAAGCATTATCCATTTATCGTTTGATGGATGATGATGAGCGGGAACAACTGGATGATGCCTTGATCGAAGCCAAACAGGCAGTGGAAATGACCCAACTGGCATTCCAAATTTTGGAACAATTGTCTGGTACCTACAATAATCTATTAAACAATAACTTGAATGATACCATGAAGTTTTTGACCGTTTGGTCCCTCTTATTGACTGTGCCTTCCATCGTCACCAGTTTCTTTGGCATGAATGTTCCGCTGCCTTTTACCAATAGTATTTTCGGTTGGGGTATTGCCTTGTTGATCAGTTTAGTGTTATCCGTCTGGATGTTGATTGCTTTATGGCGCAGAATTCGTTAGTCGATCACCAAACCTAGACCGGCGGCGATGACCAAGGCTTGTTCTTGATCGACTGTTAGTCCTCGCAAGTGTTCAAAGGACAACGCGATCTTTTGAAATTGATTGGTCCGAAAATCTAAAGTTGCTAATTTTGTGTGAAACCAGTTGCTATTGTTCAACTGGTTTTCTTGTAGCGTCAAGTGTTTCCAATCCATCTCATAAAACTCACTGTCGTTTAGTTGGCACTGACGAAACAGCATCGTCCGTAAATTGGTATTGCTAAAAGAAGCAAAGTTTGCCACGCAATCTTCAAAGGTACAGTCACGGAAATAGCTTTCCGCAAAATTCGTACCAGTCAATTTACACTGTTTAAAGTGAACGCGATGAAAGCTGGCACCAAAACATTCCAGATTAGAAAAATCGCAGTTCTCAAAGAGGACATTTTGACATTCCCATTGACTCAAGCGTGTTTTTTGCATCGTCACTTTCTTGAAATGACATTGCTTCAAGATAAGGTTTTTACAAGTATCATAGCTATAATCACCGCCTTCGAACAACCCACCTTCGAAAAGCAGTTCTTCTTCTAAATAAAAATCCTGTGGCTCTAATGCCGACAATACGGGCGGTAGTGGCAATACGATTTTTTTCTTCATCAAGATCCCATCCTGTATGTTTTTCTCTCAGTATAACACGGCGAATCGATGCCGCGATAGTTACGAAAAAGCGGTGGGGTATTGTGAAATTTATTCAATCGGTTTGCAGAATGCTTTTATAACAAGGAAAACCTTTGATTTTGAATACATATTTTTTCACAATCTTTTTACTTGCAAGACGAAAATAATTTTGATATAGAAACTTAATCCGCTGAAAGTGACGTATATCAACGAAAAACTGTCACAAATTTTTAAAATCGCGAAAAAGTTGATAGTTTTCAAATTCACAAGCGAGCTATAATGACAATGTAAACAAAAGGAGGAAATTTTCCATGACAAAAACAGTTATTATCGGTGCAAACCACGCGGGGATTGCTGCTGCCAATACACTATTAGATAACTACAAAGACCAAGAGGTCGTAATGATCGACCGTAATACAAACTTAAGCTACCTAGGTTGTGGGACTGCTTTATGGGTTGGACGTCAAATCGATTCATACGAAGGCTTGTTCTATACAAAACGTGAAGATTTTGAAGCAAAAGGTGCAAAAATTCATATGGAAACAGTGGTTGACCATATCGATTTTGAGAAAAAAGAAGTGCATGCTGTAACCAATGACGGTGAAACGATCGTTGAATCTTATGACAAAGTTGTCATCGCAACTGGTTCTGTGCCAATTTCACCAAAAGTACCTGGACGTGATTTGAAAAACATCCATTTCTTGAAAAAATTCCAAGATGGACAAACGGTTGATAAAGAGTTAGCCTCAGAAGACGTGAAAAACGTTGCCGTTATCGGTGCTGGTTACATCGGTGTTGAAATTGCTGAAGCAGCAAAACGCCGTGGTAAAAATGTGTTGCTTTTTGATGCAGCGACACGGGCATTGCCAAACTACTACGACAAATGGTTCACAGAAGATATGGACAAAAACTTAGCTGACAATGGTATTGAATTGCATTTCGGTGAATTAGCACGTGAATACAAAGGAACAGAGAAAGTAGAAGCAGTTGTAACAGACAACGGCGAATACCCAGTTGATCTAGTGATCAATGCGATCGGTTTCTTACCAAACAATGAGCTAGGCAAAGATCATTTGGAATTGTTTGCTAACGGCGCGTACTTAGTGGACCGCCATCAACGGACAAGCGATGCAGATGTTTACGCAGTCGGTGACTGTGCAACTGTGTACTCAAATGCTTTGCAACAAACCACTTATATCGCATTAGCAACGAATGCCGTACGTTCAGGGATCGTCGCTGCCCATAATATCGGCGGAACTTCTTTAGAATCAACAGGTGTTCAAGGATCAAACGGGATTTCGATCTTCGGCTACAACATGGTTTCAACTGGCTTGTCAGTCGAAGCTGCCGAACGTAATGGCATGAAAGTGAAATACTCTGATTACGAAGATACCCAAAAACCAGGCTTCATGAAAGAAAATGCGACGGTTAAAATCCGCATCGTCTATGAAGAAGAATCACGCCGCATCGTTGGTGCACAAATGGCATCACGAACATCTGAAATCGCAATGGGCATCCACATGTTCTCACTAGCGATCGAAGAAGGCGTAACGATCGACAAGATGAAGCTATTAGATATCTTCTTCTTGCCTCACTTCAATCAACCATACAACTACATCACGATGGCTGCGTTGAAAGCAGAATAAGAAACACGAAAGTCGGAGCGTATGCTCCGGCTTTTTTTTGAAACAATCATGAAAACTGTTGACAATAAGAGGAAAAAGCAGTATACTATAAAAGTTGAGAAATAAAAGCAGAAGCACCCGCTTCTCGCCTGAGTGAAGATATCGCTGGGCAGAATAGGATTCCTACCATTTATTTGTGTGGAGTACGTGCGGGTTCGTGAAGAACTCGTTTTTTTATTGTCTGATTTCGAATCGACAAGCTTTTCTTTCTCTCAAAAAACTCGGAGGTGAATGACCATAGCAAAGGATATGATGGTAAACGACGGCATTCGTGCACGTGAATTGCGTTTGATTGATCAAAACGGCGAACAACTTGGTGTAAAGAGTAAAGCTGAAGCATTGCAAATTGCAGAACGAGCAAACCTTGATGTGGTATTGGTGGCACCAAATGCTAAGCCGCCAGTAGCAAGAATTATGGATTACGGGAAATTCCGCTTTGAGCAACAGAAAAAAGACCGTGAAGCTCGTAAGAAACAAAAAGTAATCAACATTAAAGAGGTTCGTTTAAGTCCAACGATCGACGTCAATGATTTCAACACAAAATTGCGTAATGCACGTAAATTCCTTGAAAAAGGGGACAAAGTGAAAGCTTCGATCCGTTTCAAAGGCCGTGCCATTACCCATAAAGAAATTGGTCAGAAAGTGTTAGATCGTTTGGCGGAAGAAACTGCTGATTTGGCAACTGTTGAGCAAAAGCCAAAAATGGATGGCCGCAGTATGTTCTTAGTATTAGCACCAAAAAACGATAAATAATGACTCACTGAGTTTCAGTTTAAAGTCAGATAACGAAAGATTTTGAGGAGGAAATTAGTTATGCCAAAACAAAAAACACACCGCGGATTAGCAAAACGCGTAAAACGCACTGGCGGCGGCGGATTGAAACGCTTCCGTGCCTTTACCAGTCACCGTTTCCACGGCAAAACAAAAAAACAACGTCGTCAATTGCGTAAAGCTTCAATGGTTTCAGCTGGCGATTACAAACGTATCCGTCAACAACTAGCACGCATGAAATAATTGCGTAACCCAAGCTTCACGTATACAAACAATTATCGATTTTCATATTAGGAGGAATTATACATGGCACGTGTTAAAGGTGGAACAGTAACTCGTAAACGTCGTAAAAAAGTGCTTAAATTAGCAAAAGGTTACTACGGTTCTAAACACACTCTATTTAAAACAGCAAAAGAACAAGTAATGAATTCATACAACTACGCATACCGCGATCGTCGTCAAAAGAAACGCGACTTCCGCAAATTGTGGATCGCTCGTATCAACGCAGCGGCTCGTATGAATGGCTTAAGCTACTCAAAATTGATGCACGGCTTGAAATTAGCTGAAATCGACATCAACCGCAAAATGTTAGCTGACTTGGCTGTAAACGATGCAACAGCATTTACTGCATTAGCTGACCAAGCAAAAGACGCTTTAAACAAATAATCAATCGTTGGCAACAACGTTGGCTCTTTGTCAATAAGGACTGATGAGTTGTGCAAAATCAAATCTGGGTCAGAATGAACCACATTCTGGCTCAGATTTTTTGTTATCTTACATTGATTAATTTATTGATCAAAAAGATTCTAATTCTCATGTTCTCGAATGATTTAAATCCGTAGGATACTCGTTTCATTGTCTTTATGTGGGTATTCTTCGCTTCTATTTTTCCATTGGAATAAGGATAGATCATTGCGTTGGTGATGCCTTCTTCATAGGTCAGAAGGTTTTGAAGCTTCTCCCGAAAGCCGTCATCTAACGTTTTGGGAAGTTCTGCCAATATGCAGAAAAATAAGTCAGGGTCTTTGTCTCGAAAGGCTTCAACTAATTCATGAAAAAAGGGATACGCCTCCTTCAGGGGCGTAGAAAACTCAAGCAATCGATCAATCATCATTGCTTCAGTAAGAAATGGGTATTTTGGTGCTCGGAAACTTTTCCATGTTTTGTATTCATAATGGTTGATGTTTGCACGATTTTTTAGCAAAAAGCGCCAGTTCTTTTTCAGTTTTTCTGCCTGGCTTTTCTGTCCTGCTTTACGAAGTTCATTCATTTCACGGATACGCAACTCATTGAACGCTTGATTCATGTGTTTGACAATATGAAACCGATCAATCACTACTTTCGCATTTGGCAGAACACGTTTGGTGAGCTGGAAGTAGGCGGCGTTCATGTCTGTCACCAAGAATTCTACTTCTTCTGGATTGGTACAACCTAAGAAATAGCTTGTTAATCGAGGTAATTTACGCGTAGGCAAAACATCTATTAATTTTCCTGTTTCGCCATCTGCGCAAATAAAGCTCATTTTATCTTCTATGGAAGCATGCGAACGAAATTCATCAACCATCAATACTCTGGGGAGAATCTTCTTGGATTGCTTTGGTAAATAGCTTTTAAACTCTTTCAATGTACGAATAACGGTGGTCAAAGATACCTGACAGCTTTTCGCAATAAAAGATAAAGATACTTTTTCAGTCAGTAAAGAAGCAATTTTATATCTAACATGATTTGCGATTGAATGTCTGGGTTGGACAAAATAACTTTGAGCAGTCCAATGGGTTCGGCAGTTTTTACAGGTATAGCGCTGCTTTTTTAGGCGCATAACCAAAGGCATATGATTGTATTGTTCAAAACGGACAATCGTTTCCTTCTTCCCATTTTTCACTATAATTGCTTTCCCGTTTCCATCTACCACAGTAGAACCACAACTTCTACAAGCACGAGGAGTAGGCGAGAGAACAGCATCGACGACCAACGTCTTTTTCTTCTGAAGGGTCTCGTAAGAGACCTCTGTAATCATCAAATCTTTCTCTATTATTCTCAGCATTTTTTTGATAGAATCATTCATATAGCATATCGTCCTCTCAGTTGTTTATTTTGTGGTGATTTAATCATACTAGAGAACGATATGTTTTTTAATACCTAAAATGAAAATGGGACTGAAGAATCAATTCTGATTCATCAGTCCCATAAATTATAGAGCCACAACGTTAGCCCCGCTCTTTGAGCGGGGTTTTTTTGTTTTTCTCGATGACCGAGGAATGGTTTCTCACTATCTTTCATACGTTTCTTTCCATTAAGCGAAAAATAGATTATACTTTTTGAAAGCGGTTATTTTATTTATCTCACGACTTTTCCACGAACACTGCAGCAAAAGGAGCTTACGATGGCGATTGATTTATGGCGGCATTTTAAAAAAGGATTGACGGTATATATTGGGATTGGAATTGCGGTCTCATTTTTGAGTGCCGCGAATGTCTTTTATTTTCAAAAATTACTCGATTCATTTGGCAAGACATTTGATTGGTCAGTTATTTTTATCTATGGGTTAACGCTTGTACTGGTACCGCTTTTGTCCTATCTCGAGCAGAAACCCAAAACGAAATTGCACAACAGCATGTATTTCTATCTCAAAGAACAAGCTTTAGTGAAAATCAGTAAGATTGCCTATTCTGAATACTTGCAGATTGGCTCTGGAGCACTCTTACAGAAAACTGAAGCGGGAGCAGCGGCGGGTAGAAATATCCATTTGAATTTTTATGGACGCTTGTTTAAAGAATTGCTTCCCGAAACACTGTTTAACTTAGCTTTTATTGCTATGATCGATAAAAGGTTGATTCCAGCGATCCTTGTGGGCTATCTAATGGTGTTTATCGTGACCAATTTGCTTTTGAAAGTTTTACGCTCTCTCAAAGAACATGCGCTAGTTTCAGAAGAAGCCATGAACAGCACCTTTATCCGCGGATTAACGGAAATGGTCACGTTTCGGATCAATAAACGGTTTGAAAAAGAGATCGCACAATATAAAAATATGTCTGCTGATACAACAGAACGTTTGACGAAAATGACGATGATCCATGAGTTTTTCTTTGGTTTTTTTGCAGTTTTAGTCGCATTGATCAAAGTCGCAATTGTGGTATTGGCATTTACAAATCAGATTACGGTCAGCTTGGGTGGTTTAGCAGCATTGATTATTTATGTGGATCGAATCTACACGCCTGTTGCAATATTTAACGTGATTTTTGTTCAATACAGCTTAGATAAAGTTGCCTTTGCACGGTTAAATGAATTTTTCTATCTGCCAGAGGACAAAGCATTAACACAAGGAGATGCATTGTCTGAAACCATCAACTACATCACAGTTAAGGATCTATCCGTCATACTTCAAGAAAAGAAAATCTTAACCGATAGCACACTGGAGCTGAAGCGGGGAGCGATTTATGGGTTAGTAGGAGAAAGCGGCGCAGGAAAATCAACGCTGGTCAAAACGATTTTAGGCTTGTATCAGCCGACGACCGGTGCGGTCCTGATTAATCACAAAAATTTAGTTGCTTACAACTTAAATGATTACTATCAGCATGTCTTTTATCTATCGCAAGATGCGCCAATATTCCAAGGAACGCTGAAAGAAAATATCATTTTTGATAAGGAAATCGCAGACGAGGAAATCATAGCGGTATTAGAAAAATGTCAATTAGGCGCATTCTATCAGGCACTCAAGGGAGGACTGTCTGCTGAAATTGGAGAAAAAGGAGCCAACCTTTCTGGTGGGGAAAAACAGCGGATCGCTTTTGCCCGATTGTTTTTCACAAACGCAGAAGTCATTGTCCTTGATGAAGCCACATCGGCTTTAGATGAAGCAACAGAAGAAAAGCTTTTTGCAGCGATCAAAGACCAATTAAAAAATAAACTAGTCATCATGATTACCCATCGTCCGAAAAACTTGGTTTATGCGGATGAGATCATTGAATTGAAAAAAACACAGGTTGAAGCGGCTTCATCATAAAAGCAGCTTCAACCTGTGTTTTGATCAGCACATCAGTAAATGCGGCAGTGTACTAAGCCATGCGATGATGCCGACAATCAAGGCAAAGACCAAGACGATGACTGTTTTTGAGAGGAAATCTTTTTTGATGTCCCGCTTTTTCCTAATGGCATCGAGGTCTTGATTTTCCATGAAGGCAACGATCTCTTTATACGTTTTGATATTTTGGGTTTTCTTGATTTTTTCGATCTTCAATGCGGCATACATGGAGACGAGCCAAAAACATAGAGGCGGGGCAATCCACCAGTGTCCTGGTAAAAAGAGAGCAGGCCCAACAGATAATGCGGCCAACAATGTAAAGACCAACATTATTTTCGTGTAGCGATCCATTGCTGTTTTCTCAATCGTTTCTTTCATTTGTTCAACATCCCCTTTGACTAATTCATCTAAAGAAACATCAAATAGAACACTGAGCAATAATAAGTTGTGAACATCAGGATAACTTTTTTCATTCTCCCAATTTGAGATCGTTTGTCGGGAGACATAAAGTTTTTCTGCCAGCCCTTCCTGAGAGAGACTTAATCGTTCCCGATGTTTTTTTATTTGTTTGCTTAAGTTCATTTTATCCGCTCCTTCTACCATTAGTGTAGGCCAATGTCTGCTTTTTAACGATCAAATGTCTTTGACAATGCCTTGAAATCAAGTGTCAAAATGTTTTTACAGTTGGGTTTGGACTTTTTATAACAATATTATTTTTAAACTTAAGATAATAAGCAAAGGTATTTTTTTCTTCACTTTGTTTTTTATTTGTATCGATCTTTCTCTAGTAAAAAAAGAGAATTTGAACTATCTAGTATCATCTTATATACTCGATCTTTCTCTATTATTCATCAAATGAAGGGGGAAAGAAAGGAAAAGAGAATATTTATTTTCCTATCTTCTGTACTACGATTTTTAACATAAAGGAAGAAAAATGCTTTTTAACAGGAAAAGACCAATCTAGTAACCACGCTAGATTGGTCTTTTTGTAAGTTTAGCAAGATACTCGAATAAATAGGCGACTTCCTCAATATAACCCAAAACTAGCTAACCAAGCCAGAATCACTGCTAAGGGACCAGTGAGTAAGCGAGAGAACAAAACGGCAGGGACACCGACTTCTACGGTGTAAGGCTCAGCTTCGGCTAATGTGAGACCGACAGGGGTAAAATCTGCACCGGCTTGAGAATTGATTGCAAAAAGAGCGGGTAGTGCCATGGCGGGAGCGATCGTGCCTTTGCCAATCTCTACTCCTAACAATACGCCGACGACTTGAGCAATGACGGCACCTGGGCCTAGAACGGGTGAAAGAACTGGAATTGAACAAATAAGAGATAAGATCACGAGACCAACGATACTACCAGATAAGGGAGTGACACCGCTAGCGATGATGTCGCCAATGCCTGTATAATTGATGATCCCTACTAACATACTGACAAATGCCATGAAGGGAAGAATATTTTTGATTACGATTTCGATCGTATCACGACCCGCTTGGTAAAAGATTCCCACAATGTTGCCGACGGAACGACCAAGGCGATTGATGAAACCTAGAAGCCCTCCTTGTGATTCAGCGACTTTTGCTTTAGCAGCAGTGACCTGTTCTTTTTTAGTAGGTGTTGGTTCTTCCACTTTTTCGCTTGTTACCGAAGATTCTGTCATTGCTTCATCAGAGCTGTAAACGTCATCTATGGTGACGCCTGAGACAAAATTCTTTTCATTGATAAATTTCATTAACGGACCTGAAGGAGTAGTAGGATGGAGATTGACGGTCAAGACATTTAATTTGGGATAGACACCGCAACGGGCAGTCCCTCCACAATCAACAACCGCACAGATCATTTGACTTGGTTCCACTTTTTCTTTAAATCCGTCGATTGCTTCCACACCCAATTGTTCAGCAATTTTTTTCGCCACTGGATGGATACCTCCGCCTGTGATGGAAGCAACGACGTTTTTTTCAGTCGTGGGTTCTAGCGTTAGTGGACCACCCCAACCCTTCGTTCCATGTTTGACAATAACCGTTTTTGACATTGTTTTTCCTCCTCTTTCCAATGAACATCATTCAGTGGTTTCTTTCCACATCAGTTTCGTTAATAATTCTGTGACAACGCCTCGAATGGTGATAACAACAAGACCGACTAGAAAATAGCGGACAGCTAACGGCATGGTGGATAAGCCTAAAGTAGTTAAACCAGAAGCAATACCAGTCCAAACAAATAATTCACCGGCATTTGCATGGGGAAATAAGCCAGTGATGGGATGGACCAAAGAAACAGCTGAATCGTAGAAAGCCGGTTTTTGCTTTTCTTTCAAAAAACGCCCAAAGGAGTAACACATTGGGTTCGTAAGGAAAAAAACAGCGAGAAGCGGAAAAATACTATAGCGTAAAATGATATTTCGGGTACAGATTTGAGCGAACTTGGAAACGCGTTCCTCCCCAATCAATGCAATCAGTGCATTGACGAATGTGAGTAAAACAATCAAAGTTGGTAAGATACCAGTGATCAAACCCACTAAGTTTTCCCCACCAGCATCAAAAATACCAATAAAATTTTCAGCAATCATTACTAGGAAATCCATTTACACTACCTCCAGTCGATTTTTTTCAGATTGAATCAATTGAATTGCTTGTTCAAAAGCAGCTTTCCTTCTTTTATTAGCAAGTAATGGCATTGTTTCCGTTGTTTTCTTTCCGATAAATTCTTGATGTTCTTTAAACCGGGCAAAGATCGTGATGCCAGCCATTTCTTTATAAGTCACGATACAATCCTGTTCATCTGTAACGACTAGCAGGACGATGCCGCGACCTAGGTTAAATTTTGCCTTTGAGATTCCTACACCCAAAAAACCAGTATTTCGTTTTTTTAATTCGTTTATTTCCTTCCCATAGTTTTTGTGCTGCAAGTAGGACAAGAAAATCTGAATGAACCAACAACCGGCTAACAATAAAACAAGTTCCCTGTATTCCTCCATCAAGTAATCCCTCATTTCTCAATTTGTTTGGAAGCGCTTTATAAGAAAAGCTTAAATTGTGAATTTGTGAAAGTCAATATGAAATTCACATATTCTTCATGTTGGAACATATGTTAAATTTGTGAAGAAAAGGGAACGTTAGGTAAAGATGCATCGTTCGCAGCTGAATTTTATTGGAAGCGTTGACAAGGGAATCTTGGCCTACTAGTATAAGGGTGTATCATATGTTACGTGAAATATATTTTGTTAAAGGAGAGCTGAGAATGACTATTTATCAACAATTATTGGAGAGAGAAGATCACGGAATGCCAATCAAAATTGGCGTAATCGGTGCAGGTCAAATGGGCTTTGGAATGATTGCACAGATCGCGACGATCCCGGGAATGGCTGTAACAGGGATCAGTGATATTCGGTTAAATTTTGCACAAAGTGCGGCGGAAGCTTACCGTGCTTCCTCCACAAGCCAACATGAAATTCTAACAGTTACTGATTTCAAAGAGGTGATCTACTCAGAAGACGTTGAAGTGATCGTCGATGCGACTGGGGTACCTGAAGTAGGTGCAAAAATTGCGATGGAGACGCTTTTAGCTAAAAAACACCTTGTTCTACTAAATGTTGAAATTGATATTACGATCGGTCCTTTGATGCATCGGCTTTATCGGACTGCCGGTTTAGTGTATACCGGATCAGATGGAGACGAGCCGGCAGCGACAACCGAACTTTTTGAATTTGCGAAGTCTATGGGGATGGAAGTTTTAGTAGCAGGGAAAGGGAAAAATAACAAACTTAACATTGCCGCTAATCCAGATACTTGCCAGGAAGAAGCAAAGACGAAAAAAATGGCTTCTCATATGCTTGCTGCTTTTAAAGACGGTACGAAGACGATGGCTGAAATGAATTTACTGTCAAATGCGATTGGCTTTGTCCCGGATAAAGTAGGGATGCACGGCGTTGCTGGTGATCAAGAGTCCGTTTTGAAGGATTTGAACCTGCAAGAAAAGGGTGGCATACTGAATAAATTTGGGGTTGTAGAATATGTCGATGGCTTGGCTCCAGGTGTTTTTGTAATCGTCAAAGGTCAAAATGAAGGAGTCAAACATGAACTGAATTATTTGATGCAAAAAGAAGGAGATCATCATCTCTTGTATAGACCCTTCCACTTAGCAAGCTTAGAAACACCAATCACCATTGCAAAAGCTGTCTTGCAAAAAGATCATGCGATCGTTCCATTAGGGGCACCAATTTCTGAAACAGTAGCTGTTGCGAAAAAGACAATTAAACCAGGAGAGCGTTTAGATGGGATCGGCGGATATTGTGTGCGTGGAGTTTTAGAAACCCATGCCGACATGACAACAGAAGGACATATCCCGATTGGTTTGATTTCAGGAGAAGTAGTAGCAAAACGCACCATCGAAGCAGGCACATTTTTGACAGAAGACGATGTGGAGTTAGACCAATCAACAACCGTCTGGAAGCTTAGAAAATTACAAGATAGCACATTTGCGTAATTCTTTTTTGAAAATCGCCGTTTTAAAACGTGTTAAAATCAATAGTAATAAAGTATTTATACTATTGGAGGAAAAATAAATGGGCTACTCGGATGATAAACGATTACTTGTAGAATTGGCATCAATGTATTACAACGAAGGAGCAAAACAAGAAGAAATCGCCAAAAAGTTTAGTATCAGCCGCTCACTGGTCTCTAAGTATTTAGCGAAAGCACGTAGTTTAGGATTAGTAGAAATCATCATCCATGATGAATTGCTGCACCCATTTCAACAACTTGAACAAAACATTCAGCGACAATATGGACTAAAAGAGGTCATTTGTGTTCCATCAACCGGAGAAGAATCTTTAAACAAACGATTAGGCATTGCGGCAGCAAAATACCTGACGCGCATCACTAAAGCAGATGCGACGATTGCGATTTCTGCTGGAACTACGATCCATGAAGCAGCCGTCAATTTTTCTGCAAAAAACCATTTACCAAATGTGCGCTTTATCCCCTTAGTAGGTGGACTAGGCAGAGAACACGCAACTTTACAAGCCAATGTTCTTTGTGAACTTTTCGCAAGTAAGTGTGGTGCAGTTGCAGTGGAATTACATGCGCCAATCACGGTGGATTCAGCAGAGGCTCGAGAGGTCTTCTTGAATCAATCCTTTATAAAAAATGTGTTTAAAAAAGCAAGAAATGCTGATATTTCTTTGGTGGGAATCGGTGGGACGCCCGTCTATTCGACCATGACAAAAGCTTATCTTGCGAAAGAAGAGGGCATGAAGCTTGAGTTTACCAATGGGACGATCGTCGGCGATATTTGTTATAACTTTATCGACGAAGTGGGCGCATTAGTGGATTGTGAATGGAACAAACGAGTATTGTCGCTGGAGGTGTCGGATCTAAAAAGGATTCCTTTAAAGATTGCTGCAGCGGGTGGAAAGGATAAAGTGAAGGGCATTAAAGCAGCCTTAACTGGTGACTGGGTTGATGTGCTGATTACGGATGAAGACACCGCAAAGGCTCTGTTGAATGGATAGAGTGAATCCTCGTGCTGCTTAGATGAACTTTTAGGCAAAACAAAAGGAGAAAACAAATGGAAAAAACGAAGTATTTTTCGATTGAGAATAGTGCAAATCTCTCAAATGAAACGTTTAAAGAGATTTTTTACAAAATGTGGGAAATTCGCTTTTTTGATGAAAAAGTAGATGAACTGTTTGCTCGAGGCTTGATCCATGGAACGACCCATTTGGCTGTAGGGCAAGAAGCGACTGCTGCAGGAAGCAGTGCCGTCTTAAAAAAGACCGATTGGATCACCTCGACCCATCGTGGGCACGGGCATACACTTGCCAAAGGAACCAATGTCAATGAAATGATGGCGGAATTGTTTGGGAGAACCACAGGGACGAATAAAGGCAAAGGCGGCTCAATGCATATCGCTGATTTGGATACTGGAAATTTGGGCGCAAACGGTATTGTTGGCGGTGGGTTTCCGATTGCTGTCGGCGCAGCTCTGACCTCGAAAATGAAAAAGACGAAACAAGTCGCTTTGTCATACGGGGGCGATGGGTCTACCAACGAAGGAAGTTTTCACGAAGCAGTCAATTTGGCTTCGATCTGGGATCTACCGGTAGTCTTTTTTATTGAAAATAATAAATATGGTATGAGCGGTTCCGTTGAAAAAATGACGAACATCCAACAGTTATCAGAGCGAGCAAAGGCCTACGGAATTGAAGGAATCACAATTGATGGAAACAATCTGATAGAAGTGATAGAGACCACCTATCAAGCAGTTGAAAAAGCTCGGCGCGGCGAAGGACCGACATTGATCGAAGCTATGACCTATCGTTGGAAGGGACATTCGAAATCAGACGCGAAAAAATACCGGACGAAGCAAGAAGAAGAGCAGTGGCGCAAAGAAAAAGATCCCATCCAACAAGCCAAAACAATGAAGCGACCCCCAAAAGTTAGACCAAAAAATCTAACTTTTGGGGGTCGTTATTTGTATGGCAAAATATCCTTTTGAATTAAAACTAAAAATCGTTAAAGAATATCTTAGTGGCGTGGGCGGATATCGGTATCTTGCCAACAAATACGGTATTTCAAGCAAGTCTCAAGTAAGTAATTGGGTGAATGCCTATCGTGAATACGGAGAGGAAGGTCTATTGAGAAAGCATCAAAATCAGAAATATTCTGTTCAATTTAAGTTAAATGCGCTAGAGTTATATCAAACAAGTGAGATGTCCTATCGAGAAGTTGCTAGCACTTTAGAAATGAACAACCCTGCGCTTATTGCCAATTGGATGCGTAATTTCAGAGAAGCAGGTATTGAGGGGCTCTCAAAAGAGAAAGGGCGACCACTTACTTTGACTAGAAAAAAAGAAAACAAAAAAGAAAATACAACAACTGAAGAACGCGAGCGTATCAAGGCATTAGAAAAGCAAGTCCGATCCCTTCAAATTGAGAATGCCTTTTTAAAAGAGTTGAGGAAGCTGCGAAAACAGGAAGCCCAGCAAAGACGCAAGAATCAATCGCACGAATCATCGCCAGCCTCCGAGGATCATTCAAACTAGTTGAGCTTCTTGAAACATTGAAATTTCCTAAAGCAACCTATATGTATTGGCAGAAACGGTTTGACAGACCAAACCCAGACCAAGAAATTGAAGAAAAAATGCTTGAAATTCGCAAAGAGCATAAAGACTATGGCTGTCTGCGACTAAAAAAAGAATTAGAGAATCAAGGGATTCATGTCAATAAAAAGAAGATTCAACGTCTGATAAAAAAACTAGGTATCGAAGTAAAGTCTTACACTAGAAAATCTCGACGGTACAATTCTTATCGTGGGAAGGTTGGTACTGTCGCCAAAAATCGTATTCATCGTCGGTTTTATACAAATATCTGTCACCAAAAAATTACAACTGATACCACAGAGTTTAAGTATTATGAAGTAGACACCACAGGTGTCGTTCGTCAGAAAAAGCTGTATTTAGATCCTTTCATGGATTTCTACAATAGTGAAATTCTATCTTATCGGATTTCTGAAAAACCAAACGCACTAGCCATAATGGAAGGATTAGAAGAAGCAATCCAGATGACAAATGATTGTCCATTTCGTAGAACCTTCCATTCAGATCAAGGATGGGCCTATCAAATGAATGCTTATAAGAATAAATTGAAGCAACATAAAATCTTCCAGAGTATGTCTCGTAAAGGGAATTGTTTAGATAACTCACCTATGGAAAACTTCTTTGGTTTATTAAAGCAAGAGATTTTTCATGGAGAAGTCTATCGGAGTTTAGATGAATTGAAAACAAAAATTGACCAATATATCTATTATTACAACCATAAACGCATCAAAAAGAAATTAAATTGGCGAAGTCCGGTTCAGTTTCGAGAAGCTGTAAAAACAGCTGTCTAACAGTTAATCTTATCGTACAAAAAAGGAGTGAATTTCTCCACTCCATAAAAGTCTAACTTTTTGGGGTCACTACACAACCTTGATCGCAGCGGGGATTTTTACTGAAGAAGAGGCAGAGGAAATTCGAAAAAAAGCCAAGCAAGCCATCAATGATGCAGTGACATTTGGTGAAAACAGTCCCGTCGTTGCCGTGGAAACGATGTTTGAAGATGTATATGCAGAGTAGGAGGACATCATGAGAGAAATTACTTATGCGGAAGCCGTGAGAGAAGCTCTTTCGGAAGCAATGCGAGAAGACGAAGCTGTGTTCATGTTAGGGGAAGATATCGGTGTTTATGGAGGCGCTTTCGGCGTTAGCCGAGGGATGGTGGAAGAATTTGGTGAGGAGCGGATTCGATCCACCCCAATTTCTGAATCAGCAATTGCAGGTGCGGCAGTTGGCTCAGCTATGACGGGCATGAGACCGATTTTTGAAATTCAATTTTCTGATTTCATTACGATCGCCCTCGATCAAATTGTAAACCAAGCAGCAAAAATTCGTTATATGTATGGTGGAAAAGCACGAATTCCTCTTGTAATGAGAACCCCCGGTGGTTCAGGAACTGGGGCAGCAGCGCAGCATTCCCAAAGTTTAGAAAACTGGACGGCTCATATCCCTGGCTTAAAGGTGATCCAGCCAGCAACAGCTTATGACGCAAAAGGCTTACTGCATGCGGCGATTGAGGATGATAATCCAGTAATGTTCTATGAACACAAACTATGTTATCGCACCTCGTCGGATGTGCCGCAGGAAAAATATACGATCCCTATTGGGGTTGCGGATATTAAAAAAGTAGGAACAGATATTACCGTCGTTGCTACAGGAATTATGGTGCATAAAGCATTAGCTGCAGCAGATATTTTACACGAGAAAAATATCAGTATTGAAATTGTCGACCCTCGAACATTGGTGCCTTTAGATAAACAAACCATCATCGATTCAGTGATGAAGACTGGGCGTGCGGTGGTCGTGACCGAAGCAGTAAAACGCAGTGGTTTCAGTGCTGAATTAGCAAGTGTGATCTCAGAAAGCGAATCTTTTGACTTTTTAGATGCGCCAATCGTTCGCTTAGCAGGTGTAGAGATTCCGATGCCGTATCATCCTGACTTAGAGAAAAAAGCAGTACCACAAGTTGAGGATATTGTTGAAGCATGTTGCAAACTGATGGCGGATAAATAGGAGGGAAAGTATGGCACATGAGGTTTTGATGCCTAAATTAAGCTCAACGATGACTGAGGGAACCATTACGACTTGGCTAAAAAATGAAGGCGATACCATTGCGATCGGTGATCCAATCTTTGAAGTAATGACAGATAAAATCGCCATTGAAGTAGAAGCCTATGAAGAGGGGATTCTCTTAAAGAAATACTTAGCTGATGGGGAGAGTGCGCCCGTTAATTCAATTATTGCTTATATAGGAGCAGCAAATGAAACGGTCCCACCTCAGATGCCTTCAAGTGAAGCAACGCAACCAGACCAAGCTAAGCAGAACCAAACAAATACAGAAACTGAAAAGACAGCACCTCGTACCAATGATCAAATGATGCGTACCATACGGGCAACTCCTTCGGCTAGACGTTTGGCAAGAGAGCGTGGGATCGATTTGACTACGGTTCAAGGAAGTGGACCGAAAGGCAGGATCCAAGCTTTGGATATTAAGGCCATCAATAAACAACCAACTGTCGAACCACAGATTGAGGAAGTGGTATCTGAGAGTGCGCTCATTCCATGGAGTCCGTTACGAAAAGCAATTGCAGAAAAAATGGTAGCGAGCAAAACGACCATCCCCCATGTTACCATGACAGCTGAAGTTAACTTGACGAAAGTTATTGACCTACGAAATCAGCTGTTACCGATGATCGAACAAAGAACAGGTGAACGTCTTTCTTATCTGGAAATTTTTGCCAAAGCAACCATGATTGCCTTGAAGGATTTTCCGATATTCAACGCCCACGCCACGGATGAGGGGATCAAACGGTTTTCAGCGATTCAGCTTGGAATTGCCGTTGCTCTTTCAGAGGGATTAGTCGTTCCGGTCATTTCGTCAGCTGATCAGCTCGGTCTAGCTGATTTGACAACGGCAATCAAAGAGAAAACGAGAAAAGCTCGTGAAGGAACAATGACGAATGCCGAAATGTCTGGTGGTACGTTTACGATCAGTTCATTAGGAAAAACAAAGGTCAAGCAGTTTACGCCGATTATCAACAAACCAGAAGTAGCAATCTTGGGCATCGGTGGGATTTATGAAAAAGCTATCTTCAATCAGACTGCTGTCGAAGTGAAAAACCAATCCTTTGTTGAACTGAATCTTTCATTTGATCATCGTGTCGTAGATGGGGCACCAGCAGCTGCATTTTTAACAAAAATCGTGACGCTACTAGAAGATCCACTAGGCTTCTTATTGTAGAAAGTGGGGGAACTTATGGAATATAACACAGATACCTTGGTCATCGGATCAGGTCCTGGCGGGTATGTGGCAGCGATTCGGGCGGCGCAATTAGGTCAACAAGTCACGATCGTAGAAAGCAATGCTATCGGTGGGGTCTGTTTAAATGTGGGATGCATTCCTTCTAAGGCACTGATCCATGCCGGACACGTCTATCAAGAATCAAAACACAGCCATTATCTTGGAATAACCAATCAGCAGACAACGTTAGATTTTCAGACACTCCAGAAATGGAAGGATGAAACCGTCGTCCAAAAGCTCACTTCGGGCATTCGTGGACTGCTACTCAAAAATAAAATTCAAATCGTTAAAGGTTATGCCCGGTTTCTTTCACCAAATCAAGTAGAAATCAAAGGTAAGGGAGAAAAAAACATTCAGTTCAAGCAGGCGATCATCGCCACAGGAAGTCGCCCAATCGAGATTCCCGGCTTTGCATTCGGCGGCAGAATTTTGGACTCTACCGGGGCATTGTCTTTAAAAGAAGTGCCAAAAAAGTTGGTGATTATTGGTGGCGGTGTGATTGGCACTGAACTTGGAAGTGCCTATGCAGATTTAGGCGCAGATGTCACGATACTGGAAGGATCGGAGCAACTGCTTCCTTCTTACGAAAAAGACTTAGTGGCAGTGGTCGAAGCGTCCTTTGCTAAAAAAGGGATCAAAATAGTAACAGGTGCAATGGCAAAATCAGTAAAAAGCCATGATACAGGTGTGGAAGTAACGGTTCGTGCCGATCAAAATGAAACAATACTAACAGCTGATTACGTACTGGTCACAGTGGGACGCAAACCAAATACAGAAGATCTTGGTTTAGCTCAGGCGAAGATCGAGACAGGAACGAACGGCTGGATACATGTCAATCAAAAATACCAAACGTCACAAGCCCATATTTATGCCATCGGTGATGTTATTGAAGGACCAGCACTTGCTCATAAAGCGAGTTATGATGCGAAGATAGCTGCAGAAGTCATCAGCGGGAAAAACGTAGCAAAAGATTACAGAGCCATTCCTGCAATTTGTTTTACAGATCCAGAAATCGCTACTGTAGGCAAAACTTTAGCAGAGGCGAAGACTCAAGGACTGGCAGCTGATACTGCGAGCTTTCCATTTCAAGCAAATGGTCGTGCTTTGTCACTGAACACCTACGAAGGCTTTGTTCGCTTAGTCTTTGATAAAGACTCAGAAGTAGTCATTGGTGGACAAATCGTGGGACCTGGAGCTAGTGATTTGATCGCTGAAATCACGTTGGCGATTGAATCAGGACTCACGTTAGAAGATATTGCGCTGACGATCCATGGACATCCAACACTTTCGGAAGTTATAATGGATACAACAGAATTGGCATTAGGTCTACCTATTCATCTATAACGAATAAGTGAAAAAAAGCATGAAGGAGGCATTCGATTGTATAAAAGTACGGTGAAAGAAATTGGTGAGTTGGTTGAAGCTTTTGAAGAGGAGATGTTGTTGATATTGTTTGGTCCAGCAGCAACGGAAGAGTTGAAATCAATCTGTGTGCTTCATGAAACAATTGAACAACAAGAAAATGTTCTTCAACCTGGAGTGAAGCTTCAATTAGGTGAGGCGACTTATACAATAAAGAAGGTTGGCAGTGCAGCCAACCAAAACTTTAATGAGCTAGGACATATCTCTATCTATTTTCGTGATGGAGAAAATGAAATTTTACCAGGAGCAATTCTAGTAGAACCGGGAGCTTACCCTAAGTTGACGGTGGGGGACATCATTAGAATAGGCAATTGATAAAAAATATTTACCAGAATCGTCTGCAAGTAAAGTCGCTTTTATCAGGGCATTACCTGCAGGCGATTTTTTGATGAACAATATTTGTTTACCAGTAAGCATATCTCCCCATAAAAACGTCTGCTTTGTGCTATACTGAGGCTTTGTAAAAATAAGTTTGTACAAGCAAGCAGCAACGGTTTTTTCATTGATTGCTTGCAAGAAGGAGCGTATACGCAGTGAAAAAACTAAAGGTTCAAGATTTAATTGCAGTAGGGATCTATACAGCGATCTATTTTCTTTTAATGAGCGTCTGTCTATTGATTTTGCGTTTTGTGATCCCAGGTTTTCATAATTTATTTATTCCAGCAGTCACCGCTTTGTTTTCTGGCATTATCTATCTGATTTTATTGAATAAAGTACCGAAATTTGGCGCAATCACCATTATGGGTACCGTGGTAGGGCTCTTTTTTTTGATTTCAGGACATTTTCCATTGGCCTTTTTGCCGAATATGATATGTGCCTTAGCAGCTGATTTGATTCAATACAAAACAAAGCTCAAAGAGAACGTTCGCGTACTGGCGAGTTATATCGTCTTTAGTTTTGGCTTGATGGGCCCGATCTTGCCCCTGTGGTTTATGAAAAATGCCTATATCGATTCATTAGTGGCTCGCGGAAAAGATGAAACCTACATTGCCGGCGTGTTTGCTCATACCTCCAATTTGATGTTAGGGCTTTGTGCATTGGCGGTTTTGATTGGTGCGGTGGCTGGTTTAGGCATTGGCAGCCGCTTGATGGAAAAACATTTTCAACCAACGATCCAATCGCATAAAGGGTGAGGAATGTGTCGAAAACAAGGTTTGATCCCCGCAGCAAATTGGCGGTGATTCTCTTTGCTAGTTTTACTATGATGGTGTCCATTAGCTGGATCGATGAGTTTGTCTTTGTCACGTTCTTGCTGCTGCTATTTTTAGTCAGCGGCTTTTGGAAAAAAGGCCTGATGTTCTATGGCGTGTTTGTCTTGCTGACACTGGCAGATAGTTTTTTGTTTCGCCAAGGAAACCACCTACTGATCGTGTTGCTGGATTTCTTTTCCGTCGGTTATCGCCGCTTATTGCCAACGATCATGGCGGCGGCTTTTGCCATTAGTGGGACGAAGAACAGTGAGTGGATGGCGGCGTTGCAAAAAATGCACGTGCCCAATGTATTATTAGTCCCGTTGGCAGTCTTATTTCGTTTTTTCCCCACACTGGTACAAGATTTCAAAAGTATTCGTCAAGCGATGCGCTTTCGCGGCATCTCGCTGTCCGCAGGATCGATCTTGCTTCATCCGCTGCAAAGTGCGGAGTATTTTTTGATCCCATTACTGATGTCGGCTGAAAAGACCGCAACCGAACTGTCGGCTACGGCCCTCGTTCGCGGGCTAGCATCAGAAAATCCCCATACCACCGTCCACGAACTGAAGCTGCGCTGGTGGGATGGCTTGGTCTTTTTAGCATTAGGCGGCTTTATCGTGAAAAGGATGTGGCTTGGATGATCAGATTAGAACAAGTGTCAGTGAAGCGAGAAAATCGAACCGTATTATCTGAGCTCTCTTTGACGGTCGCAGCTGGGGAAGTCATCGTTTTGTGTGGCGCTAGTGGCAGCGGCAAATCGACCCTGCTCAATGTTTTGAATGGCTTGATCCCTGAGCTGTATCCTGCCGAAGTGCAAGGGAAGATCCGTGTCGGAGAAACAGACTTGCCAGTTGCCGATTTCTCCCATTATGCCCAGACGATCGGTGTTGTCTTTCAAAACCCCAAGACCCAATTTTTCACCACGGATGTCTATTCGGAGTTGGCTTTTTCAATGGAAAATGCGGGCGTCGCGCCAGAAAACATTCGACAGCGAATCACCGAAGTAGCGCAGCAGTTTTCCTTGACCCCGTTGCTTGATGCTAGTGTCTTTGACCTTTCTGGTGGGGAGAAACAGCTGATTGCTCTCGCTGCAGCCACGATGTTGCCCCATGATGTGTTCCTATTGGATGAGCCTTCCAGCAATTTGGATCAAGAAGCGATCCAAAAGTTGACTCAAGGATTGGCTTCTTTAAAACAACAAGGGAAAACCATTGTGATCGCCGAACACCGCTTGGCGTATTTGGCGCCACTGGCAGACCGCTTTTGCTTATTAGAAGCAGGGCGGTTGCGGGCGTCCTATCCAGCAGATCAGCTGTTGTCACTGCCGGAGGAGGCAATTCACGAGTTAGGATTGCGAAAAGTAGGTGAGGTGACATTGGCAGCCCAGCACTGCCGAGAATCTTTGCCAGAAAAATCTGGATTAACGGCAACGCATCTGCAGATCAAGCAATCAAAACGCTCGGCAAACAGCAGAAATTGGGCGCTCAACTTGCCTGAACTACAACTGCCGATGAAGCAAGCTGTGGGGATCGTTGGACCAAATGGTGCTGGCAAAAGTACGTTGGTGCAAGTCCTGTCAGGATTGAAAAAATGCCCAGAAGCAGTATTTGCCATCAATGGACAAAAGCGAACCCAAAAGCAGCTGCTGCAGGAAAGTTTTCTTGTGATGCAGGATGTCAACTTGCAACTGTTTTTTGAAACGGTGGAAAAAGAGTTGCTGATCAAAGCCCAAAACCCAGCTCGCTTTGAAGAAATTGTCTCATTGTTGCACTTAACACCACTCCTTGCCCGTCATCCACAAAGCTTGTCGGGTGGGGAAAAACAACGAGTTGCGATTGGCAGTGCCTTGCTTTCTGGCAAACGTTTGTTGTTTTTCGATGAACCAACGAGTGGATTAGATTTGCAGCAAATGGAGGAAGTCGCAAAACTACTGCGAATAGTTGCCAAAGAAGTTGATTTATTAGCCGTGATCAGTCATGATCGTGAGTTTTTAGCTGAAACATGTCCTTACATGATTCAACTCGAAAAAGGAGAACTTGTTGGCACGTATCAGTTGGCAAAAAATATGGAATAACTGAAAGACGGAGTGAACCTTGGTTCATGCCGTCTTTTTTTGGTCGAACATGAAAAAATCTTCATGTTTTTTTCTTTCAATCAGTTAGGAAGTTTTGAAAAAATCCGTTATGATAGAAGCAAAACCAGAGGAGGAGCGCATATGACTTTGAAGATCTTGCTAGTAGAAGACGAAGAAAGTTTAGCCAGTTTTATCCAGTCCGAATTGACTTTTGAGGGATATGGCACGGTCTGGGCCAAAGATGGGCAAGAGGCATTGACCTTGTTCAATCAGCAAGCAAATGCTTTTGATCTGATTTTATTGGATTGGATGCTGCCAATCTATGATGGCATCACAGTGGCGCGGCGGATACGCAAAGAAAGCGACATCCCGATTTTGATGATGACCGCCAGAAATCAAACCGCCGATGTGGTGACGGGGCTTGATGTTGGGTTAGATGATTATTTAACGAAACCTTTTGAAATCGAAGAACTGTTTGCCAGAATTCGCGTGATCGAGCGGCGGCTGCAAAGAGAAGCCCAACAACAAAAGAACCAGCAAAACCAATTAGTGGCGGGGGAGTTGATGATGGACATCGCCAAGCACTTGGTTCAAATTGCTGGAGAGACCATCGAATTGACGCCCAAAGAGTTTGGGATTTTATATGAATTGATGAAAGAACCCGAGGTCGTCAAAACCAGAGATGACCTATTGAATGAGATTTGGGGTTATGAATACGACGGTCAAACAAATGTTGTAGATGTCTATATCCGTACACTGCGGAACAAGCTGGATGTTTGCGGCAAAGGCAAAATGATCGCAACCGTTCGAGGATTAGGCTATGTCTTGAGGACCGACCATGAAGAATAAGTCAGTCAACCAACGTAGAAAAACAGCCCAGTTTCAATTGACGAGCCGCTTTTCCTTGATACTCTTTGGTCTGCTGATTCTCTTCAATCTGCTGTTTATTTTATTATCCGTAGGTTATTTGTTTGAGCATATCGAAAATCGTGCCAGCAACATTCTTGAAGCCATCGAAAAAGGCGAGGCATCAGGGGATACCTGGGACACTCTCGTCAATGCCTATGTTTCGGCAGATGAAGAAGACGCCCTGCAAGTGATCTTAGCCGATGGCAGTGTCGTTTCATCAGAAGATGCGGAAGAGATTTTTGCCGATATCAATCAAGGACGAGTGATGCCATTTCTCGAAGACATCGTTTTTACAGAGGATGGCATCTATTACACGAAAACCCAAGAAGTCGATGGGGATCAGGTGACGATCGCTATCAATGGGGAGGATAGTGTGGAATTAGCCTATGGTCTCTTTATGATCAGCAGTTTCTTGAATCTGATCGCTGTTGTGATTGGCAGCCTGCTGATTTATTGGAGTGTCGGGAAATGGAGTCAGAAACTTACCGGCATGGCGCAAGAAATTGCTGCCATTGAACAAAGCCGACAAGGAGAATTGTCAGTGTCTGAAGAACCCATCGAGATTCGTTCGGTGGCCTTGGCTTTCAATAAATTGTTGAAAGAACAGCGTGAGACGATCGAACGGGAAAAACGATTCGTTGCCGATGCTTCCCATGAGCTGCGAACACCTTTAGCTGCGATTCGCGGACATGTCCAATTGATCCAGCGGCGTGGAACCAAACATCCCGAAGTCATTCCTTCCTCAATGGCGTTTATCGACAAAGAGTCGAAGCGTTTGGAAACATTGAGCAATCAATTGTTGGACCTAGAAAAAAATCAATCCCCAGATGAAATGACCCTTGTTGATGTTTCCCAGATCGTCCGAGAAGAGTGTGAAAAACAAGCGACGATCGTTCCGCAATCGATTGAATATTTTGTGGAGAACCAATGTATGAAACGTGGGCATAAGCGTGACTTCCAGCAAATCATCCAAAACCTGTTAGAAAATGCCGCGAAGTATTCGCCTGCTGATCAGCCGATTCATGTGACCTTGACACAAGAGCAGAGACAGATGTCTTTGACCGTCGCCGATTTTGGCATTGGGATTCCCGATGACAAGAAAGCCTTGATTTTCGAACGGTTCTATCGAGTAGAAGATTCTCGTTCCAGCCAGATTGCTGGTTCAGGCATCGGGCTTTCATTGGTAAAACAGCTGGCAGACAAGTATCATGCCAAAATTACCGTGACAGACAATCAACCGCAAGGCAGTATCTTTAAACTTGCCTTTCCAAATGAAAGAGAAAGATGAAGATTTTTTTAGATTTTCTTCAAGCATTTTTGATTCTTTTTCATGAGGAACTTGTTATTCTAAATATATAGAAAAAAGGAATACACAAACAATTGGAGGAATGAAACATGAAAAAAACAACTATTTTATTCGGAATTGCCGCATTAGGATTACTGGCAGGATGTACACAAAACAACACTGGAAATTCAGAACCTGCGCAAAACAGCAGCTCAAGCACAGCAGTTGCCTCATCAAGTGAAACAACGTCGTCACAAGCAACAGACAGCTCTTCAAGCAGTGCAGCGATCGCCAACGGCGGCTTACCTACGGTGACCGTAAAAGAAGCGATCCAAATATTCCAAGACAAATACCCAGATGCAGCGATCACTTCGATTGATTTGGATACTTCTTTTGGCAATTACTTCTACCAAGTAGAAGGCGTGGATGACACGAATGAGTTTGAATTAAAGATCGATTCAGAAACCAAAGAAACTTCTGAAGAAAGAACGGAAAAATTGGATGCCGATGAACAAAACGGTGTCAAAAAAGATGCCGATCAATTGGACCTAACCAACTTGCTTTCATTGGAAGAAATTTCTGATATCGCCGTGAAAGAAGCTGGCGGTGGTCAAGCAACAGATTGGTCATTAGACAAAGAAATGAATGTAACCTATTGGGAAGTAAAAGTAGAAGATGGCAACAAACAAACAGATGTGAAAATCAATGCCCAAACAGGTGAAGTACTAGAAACCGAATTAGATGACTAATCCTGTTTCGCAGTAAAAAAGATAAGCCGCTATCGTCTATGCGCAAAAGACGATAACGGCTTATTTCTTTACGTATGCTGTTTGACTTCAGTTAACGGTTTGACGCGACCACCAATTTTATCTGCAAATGCTTCGGACTGCTTCCGATCTTCAAAGACCCATAACTTGTCTGGAATTTTTTCACGAGTGCGACGACCATCTTTGCCAATGTAACCATGCAAAACTTTAATCACGTACATCGCCATCATCCTTCCCTGAAATTACTTTTGATTATACGAAAGCCGTTTCAAAAAGCAAGGATTTTGACTTAAATGAGTGATCAGAATTGATTATTCCCCTGACAGGGCAGCATAATCAGCAAATCGTTGATGGATTTCAGGAAAACTACGCTTCAGCTGCACGATGCGATTGGTCTCTTTTGCTAAAAAACAATGCTTTGAAGTCCCCGTCGTTGCCAACTGACCATCACTAGTTTTGTAGATCTCATAGCGAAAATCCAAACGCGTGCCAGTATATTTGTCGACCAAAACATCGATTCGCACCTCATCTTCGTAACGAATCATCGTTTTGTATTGCGCACTGACTTCCAGCACGGGAACGATCAAGCCCGCTTCTTCGATGGTATGATACGGTAAATCCAAAAACGCGAGTAATTCCACGCGGGCCTCTTCAAACCAGCGGATATAATTGGCGTGATGGATGATCGCCATTTGATCGGTCTCATAGTAGTGTGGTTGACGGATATAGCCTGAATATAAAGACATAAAAACAGCTCCTTTCATAGAAACAAAACCTTCGTTATTCAGCATAACGCAAAAAGGAAGAAAAGCAAACAGAAGGAGAGCTTCTTTCTGTTGACCACTTGAGAAAATGCTACTAGAGAGCAGCGGAGTGAAAAAGACAGTGAAACACCTTGACTTTTTCATAGCTTTCTTGTAGTTTATAGATAATATCAAAAATCAGTGAAGGATCGAGTACTTTATTCTATTCCTTAAAAGAGAAAACTGCCCCGGCTGAAAGCAGTTTAGGACGTGTAAAGGAAAGACAATCTGGAGATGAACAGAAGAAAAGCTGTTCCGTGACCGAGCGTTAATCGAGCGAAGGAGAAGAATATTTCTCGAATTTAGGTGGTACCGCGTGTAATCAAAACTCGCCCTTGTATAAAAAAACAAGGGCGAGTTTTTTGCTGTGAATCACTATGATTGGCTTGCGGAGCAAGCCAGAATAGATGATGAACAGTACTAGGCGACCACAGGGAGCGTAGTAACCAAACTAGGAATCACAATGACTGGTCCGCAAAGCGGAACAGAGCAGATGATGAACAGTACTAGGCGAGTGCAGGGAGCGTAGTAACCGAACTAGGAATCACTATGATTGGCGTAAGAAGTGAGACATGAAAGCTGTACTTGGTATTTTTTGCTTTGTTCAATTGCAGTCGAAGCCAACGAAATGATGACCAGCAACCAACGGCAAAGAGCGCAATAACCCAAAAGTCAAACACGAGAACAACCCACCCACATCAATGAGCAACAAGCAATAGGTGAATAAGCAAACAAGTAATGAAAGCAAAGAACATGGGCAACCATGAAACAAATAGGAGGATGCATACGATGAGTTACCAACGTCCAAAAGGAACCAACGATATTTTGCCAGGAGAATCCGAAAAATGGCAATTTGTGGAAGAAACAGCACGCTTAGTGTTTCGCGATTATCAATTCAACGAAATTCGGACACCGATTTTTGAGCACTTTGAAGTGATCGCCCGCAGTGTCGGGGACACAACGGATATCGTTTCAAAAGAAATGTATGATTTCTACGATAAAGGAGAGCGTCATGTGACGTTGCGTCCAGAAGGCACCGCACCGATCGCTCGTTCTTATGTCGAAAACAAACTATTCGGACCAGAACATACGAAGCCTTATAAAGTGTTCTACATGGGACCAATGTTCCGTTATGAACGTCCGCAAAAAGGCCGTTTGCGTCAATTCCACCAAATCGGTGTCGAAGTTTTCGGTTCAGCAAATCCAGCGACCGATGTTGAGACAATGGCGATGGCAATGGATTTTTATCGTCAATTAGGACTGAGTCAATTGCGCTTGGTCATCAATTCATTAGGCGATAAAGAAACACGCCAAAACTATCGGCAAGCGTTGATCGACTATCTAGCGCCTCATGAAGCGGAGCTTAGTGAGGATTCAAAACGCCGCTTGCATGAAAATCCTTTGCGGGTCCTTGACAGCAAAGACAAGCGTGACCAAAAATTCGTGGCGGATGCACCATCGATCCTAGACTACTTAACACCAGATGCCAAGGCACATTTTGAAACTGTAACGAATATGCTGGATGCGTTGGAGATCCCTTATGAGATCGATTCAAATATGGTGCGCGGTTTGGATTATTATACCCACACGATTTTTGAGATCATGAGTGAGGCACCAAAAATGGGGGCGCAAGCCACCATCTGTGCCGGCGGTCGTTACAATCATTTAGTGGAAGAGCTAGGCGGACCAGAAACACCTGGTTTTGGTTTTGCTTTAGGGATCGAACGTTTATTGATCACTATGGAAGCCGAAGAAGTTGTGATTCCTGCTTTGAATGAGTTAGATGCGTATGTGGTTGGTTTGGGACAAGAAACCAATTTAGAAGCGCTGAAAGTCGTGCAAGCGATTCGTAATTTCGGTTTTTCTGCCGATCGTGATTTCATGGATCGTAAAGCCAAAGCCCAGTTTAAATCTGCTGATAAACAAGGAGCACGGTTGGTTCTGACTCTAGGCGAAACAGAATTAGCAGAACAAGTGATCAATATCAAATCCATGGCAAGCCGTGAAGAAAAACAATTTCCGTTAGCGGATCTTTATGCCCGCTTCGATGAGATCTACGATGAAATGACAACCAAAATGTTTGAGTGAGGAGAAAAAGAATGACAAAACGTACAGTATATTGCGGGTTAGTAAATGAGACCCATTTAAACCAGACAGTAACTCTAAAAGGCTGGGTGCAAAAGCGCCGTGACTTAGGGGGCGTGATCTTTATTGACTTGCGCGACCGAGAAGGGATCGTGCAAATCGTCTTCAATCCTGAGGTTTCGAAAGAAGCCTGGGAAATCGCGGACAAATGCCGCAGCGAATATGTATTAGAAGTAACAGGTCAAGTAATCAATCGTGCACCAGAAGCCATCAATCCGAAAATGGTGACAGGTGCCTATGAAGTGATGATCAGCGAAATCACGATTTTAAACACTGCAAAAACACCAGCCTTTTTGATTGAAGATGATCAAACCGTTGGCGACGAGATTCGCATGAAATACCGTTATTTAGACTTGCGTCGTCCAAAAATGACGAACAACATCGTGATGCGGGCGAAAACGACGCAAGCGATCCGCAATTTCTTAGACACGAATGACTTCTTGGATATCGAAACACCTTATCTAGGAAAATCAACACCAGAGGGCGCGCGGGATTATTTGGTTCCTTCACGGATCTATCCAGGTCATTTCTATGCGTTGCCGCAATCACCACAAATTTTTAAACAGTTATTGATGGGCGCCGGCTTCGATCGCTACTATCAAATCGTACGTTGCTTCCGTGACGAAGATTTGCGGGGCGACCGTCAACCAGAATTTACCCAAGTCGATATCGAAACCTCTTTCTTGACGGCAGAAGAAATCCAAACCTATACGGAAGAGCTATTGGCAAAAGTGATGCGAGAAGTCAAAGGCATCGAAGTTACCTTGCCATTCCCACGGATGACCTATGATGAGGCAATGGGACGCTACGGCAGTGACAAACCAGATACACGGTTTGACATGGAGCTTATCGACTTATCAGAAGTTGTGAAAGACGTTGATTTTAAAGTCTTCCAAATGGCTCTTGAAAAAGGCGGCGTTGTGAAAGTCTTGAACGCCAAAGGGGCTGCAGACAAATACTCAAGAAAAGACATGGACAATCTAGGCCATTACGCTGGCCAATTTGGTGCCAAAGGATTGGCATGGGTCAAAGTTGAAGAAGATGGATTGAAAGGACCGATCGCTAAATTCTTGACGGAAGCAACCGACGCGATTATTGCAGCAGCCAATGCGGAAGTTGGCGATATTCTGATGTTTGGTGCCGATTCCTTTGAGATCGTTTCAGCAACGTTAGGTGCGATTCGTAATAAATTAGGAAAAGAATTAGGCTTGATCGACGAGAGCAAATTCAACTTCCTATGGGTTACTGACTGGCCGCAATTTGAATACGATGAAGAAGCAGGTCGCTATGTTTCTGCTCACCATCCGTTCACATTGCCAAAAGAAAGCGATCTGCCGTTGTTAACGACAGACCCTTCAAAGGTCTATGCGCAAGCCTACGATATCGTGCTAAACGGTTACGAGCTAGGTGGCGGATCATTGCGTATCCATACACGGGAAGTGCAAGAGCAAATGTTTGAAGCGCTAGGCTTCTCACGTCGCGAGATGCAAAATCAATTTGGCTTCTTATTGGATGCTTTGGATTATGGTTTCCCACCACATGGCGGCATCGCCCTTGGGTTAGACCGGTTAGTGATGCTCTTGGCTGGTGAAGAAAACATTCGCGAAGTCATTGCCTTCCCTAAAAATGGGAAAGCGGCTGATCCAATGTCACAAGCACCAAGTACCGTTTCACCAATGCAACTGTTTGACTTGAGCATTGATGTAACAACGGTTGAAGAAAACGAATAAGCGTTAAACCTATGATGAAATGAGTGATGAAATAGAAATTGGTGAATGAATGAAAAAAGTTCATGAGAATTCACCCATTTCTTTCATTGCTCGTTTCTTTTTTTATGTGCTGAAGTATAATAAAGGCAAATCAAAAAAGTGAGGCTATAAAATGCAATGACTCCTCTGTTTAAATGGCTCCCTCATCCGGAATATGCCAACAAACTTTCATTCTCAATCGTGTACGCACTGCTGGCATCGATTGCGGTCAATTTTTTCTATCAGCCGGGCAATATTTATTCCAGCGGCATTACCGGTGTCGCTCAGATCATTACTACGATCTCAAGAGAATGGATCGGGTTTTATATCCCCTTATCCCTTGCGCTATTATTGTTGAATGTGCCATTATTTTTTCTTGGCTGGTTTAAGATCGGCCACAAATTTACGATCTTTACTGGAATCACTGTTTTATTGACATCCTTATTCGTGCAAATTTTGCCAGAAGAAACCGTCACGACGGACCCGATGATCTGTGCGATTTTTGGTGGTGCCATCAATGGAGTGGGGATCGGCTATGCCTTGAAGAATGGTCTTTCTTCCGGTGGGCTGGATTTTGTCAGCATTGCCATCCGCAAACGGACAGGGAAGACGATCGGCTCGATATCGATTTTCTTTAACATTGTTATTTTGTTCGCCGCCGGAATCTTGTTTGGCTGGCAATATGCGTTGTATAGTGCGATCGCGATTTTTGTCAGTGGAAAAGTGACGGATGCGGTCTTTACGAAGCAAAAGAAAATGCAGGTGACGATCATCACTCGCAACCCAGAAGAAGTCATTCAAACGATCCAAAAACATATGCGGCGAGGCATTACCATCATCAATGAAGCCGAAGGGGCCTACAAGCATGACAAACAAACGGTTTTGCTGACGGTAGTCACACGCTTTGAACTGCCGATGCTGCGCAGTGCTATGAAAGAAGCCGATCCAAAAGCCTTTGTTAGTATTGCGGAAAATGTCCAGATTTTGGGGCGGTTTTATGAAGAAGAACTGTAAAAAAGGAGTTGAAAAAAGTATTTCTTTATAGAAGTACTTTTTTTTCGTCAAAAATTAATTTTTTTGAAATATAGCAGATGTTGCTAGCTTTATATGGGGGATTTCTGGTAAATTATGAGAGTATGGAATCAATAGCGTTCATGCTGAAATTGTTTTTTTATGAAACAATTGGATCAATTAGAGAAAAGTGGTTGAAAAATGAATAAACGTTTAAGCACAAGCCGCTATATTACCGGGTTTGACGGCATTCGAACCTTGGCAGTCATCGGCGTTATTTTATATCATTTACTACCTACTCATATGCGAGGCGGGTATTTAGGAGTTCCAGTATTCTTTGTCGTATCAGGTTATTTAATCACTGACTTGCTGAGGCAAGAGTGGGATCAAAACGGCAAAATCAAAGTCAAAGATTTTTATGTTCGGCGGATGAAACGGCTCTATCCAGGAATGGTGGTGATGCTGCTTATCTCAGCAGCATATATCACGTTGTTCCAGCGAAACCTGTTGAATAATTTGCGCGGGGTTTTTGTTAGCTCGTTGCTGTATTACAACAACTGGTGGCAGATCAATCATGGGTTATCCTATTTTGATCGGTTCGGTAATGAATCCCCCTTTACCCATCTGTGGTCGCTGGCTGTAGAGGGACAGAACTATCTGATTTGGCCTTTAGTGTTTATTTTGTTGATGAAAATCGGCAAGCAGAGGCATCGCGCCTTTAAATTTACTGCCGCAGTCACGATTTTGTCGGCAATTCTGTTAGCAGTCCTTTACACACCAGGCGCTGATCCGACACGGGTCTATTATGGAACGGATACGCGGCTCTTTTCGATCTGGATGGGGAGTGCCTTAGCATTCATTTGGCCAAGTACCCATTTGAAGAAAGAGATACCGCAAAAAGCCAAACGGGTCTTGAATATCTCTGGCTTTGCTTCCTTGGCTGGTCTGATCGCAGCGTTCTTTTTCTTAGATGATCATTTGACCTTTGTCTATTATGGCGGCATGTTCTTGATCAGTATCCTATGTACGATTCTTGTGGCAGTCACCGCTCATCCCGGAGCCAGCTTGAACCGGGTATTGAGTAATCCGATTTTCAGTTATATCGGCAAGCGTAGTTATGGGATTTATTTGTATCAATTTCCAGTGATGATTTTTTACGAAGCAAAAGTGGGGAATATCGGGGAGAACGTGCTGATGCACACGTTAGTGGAACTATTCTTGATCTTGTTTATCAGTGAATTGTCCTATCGGTTTATCGAAAACCCAATGCGTAAATTCCAGTACAAAGATACATTCAGAACGGTCCGCGGCTGGTTCAGCAAACCAATTTTTAGTTGGAAAAAACCGTGGTTAGTGCCCAGCTTACTGATTACACTCGTTGCTTTGTTTGGCGTCGTGACCGCACCGACGAATTATGTCGATGCCCAGCAGCAGCAGTTGAAAGACAACATTGCGGCCAATAAAAAAGCGGCAGAGCAATCGCAAAAGAATGCGAATGCTGAAGGCAATGAAGCAGACGATGAGGCGAGCACGAGTGAAGATGAAAAAAATATCATGGAAAAATATGATTTAACAGCAGCTCAAGTGAAAAAAGCAGAATCTCTTGAAATCACGGCTTTTGGTGATTCCGTGATGCTGGATGCAACGGCTGACTTGAAAGAAGTCTTTACCCAAGCGGTAGTTGATGGGGATGTTGGGCGCCAGCTGTATGCGAGCCCTGAATTGATCAAAGACTTGAAAGAAAAAAATCTTTTGCGGGATACCGTCCTTGTGGGGCTAGGGACGAATGGTTCCTTTACAGAAGCCCAATTTGACAGCTTTATGAATGAGATCGGTGATCGCAAAGTCTACTGGATCAATGTGCGGGTACCGACACAGCGTTGGCAAAATGAAGTCAATCGGATGTTGGAACGCATGGCGGAAAAATACGACAATATGACCTTGATCGATTGGTATGATTTGAGTAATGACCAAGAGTCATGGTTCTATGAAGATCGGGTCCATCCAAATCCAGATGGCATGGATCAATACGTGAAGCTAGTTGCCCAAACGATTTTACAAGAGGAATAAGCAAGAAAAAGACAAACCTTACGTAATCATAAGGTTTGTCTTTTGTCTTAAACGGTGCTTTGTAAGAGCAGCGTTTTTTAATTCTTTTCTATCACCGTTAATAGTGAGTCAAACAAAATCGCACTAGAAGCCGATCCGGGATCGATATGACCGATGGCACGTTCACCAACATAAGAGGCGCGGCCTTTTTTAGCAACGAGTTCTTTGGTATGTTCTTTCGCTGCTTCGATCGTGTCTTTGGTCAATTCACCTTTTTTCAAGGCTTCTGCGACAGGTTGCCAGACATCGATCATGGTCTTATCCTCAAACTCAGCTTTTCCCCGCATTTTGATGCCGGTCAAGCCTTCTTCAACGATCGTACCTAATTGTTCAAAGGAGTCGATCGTTTCTAGTTCCTTCGTTGCTTTAGTCATATTCATAAACGCCGAACCATAAAGGGGACCTGAAGCGCCGCCGACTTTTGAGATCATTGCCATCGAGAAGACTTTAAAGGTATCACTGATCGTCGTTGGCTGTTGTTTGGCATAAGCTTCTTGATAAGCAGCTACGCCGCGTGCCATATTGTTGCCATGGTCTCCGTCGCCGATCGGTGTATCTAAATCGCTCAAATAGGCTTTGTTTGCTTCGATTTCTTTTGTGAAGGTATCTAACCATGCTTGCACCGTTTCTGTTGTCAATTGCATCTCTATTCGCTCCTTTACCAGGCTATTGTTGTGACGGCTTCATTTAACGCATCGGTGTGATCCGTTTCGCTGAAGTCGATCAAGGTCAGTGAAAGTCCCTGCATATCGATGGAAGTCATGAAATTGCCGACTTTATGGAAGGAGACAGGGATGTCTTTTTCTGCGAGTAATTTCGCGACATCATTGGCAAAAACGAACAGCTCCATTTGCGGCGTACCACCCATACCGTTGATCAAGACACCGACTTTTTCTGGGGTCTTTTCATAATCCGCCAAGATTTTTTCCACCAACTCTTGTGCTAGTTCACGTGAGGGTTTCAGTTTTTCACGACGGTAACCAGGTTCGCCGTGGATGCCCACGCCATACTCGATCTCATCATCGGCTAAGTCAAAACCTGGTTTCCCAACTTCAGGAACTGTTGCCGCTTTTAATGCGACCCCAATGGTTTTGATCGATGCAACCAAGGCATCGCCCAGTGTTTTTAATTCGCTTAAGCTGGCACCATTACGAGCAGCTGCGCCTAAAATCTTATGGACTAAAACCGTACCGGCAACTCCTCGTTTGCCAGCAGTATAGGTGCTGTTTTCAACAGCGATATCATCATCCACGACCACGATCTCCGTCGTGATCTCTTCCATTTCTGCCATATCTTTGGCCATCTCAAAGTTCAAGATATCGCCAGTATAGTTTTTGACGATCAACAAGACGCCTTGTCCTTGATCAGAATCTTGGATAGCCGTCAAAATCTGGTCGGGGGTCGGGGAGGTGAAGACATCGCCTAAAACGGCGGCGCTAAGCATCCCATCACCGACAAAGCCAGCATGGGCCGGCTCATGTCCGCTCCCACCGCCAGAAACAAGACCGACTTGTTCTTTTTGATTATTCTTAGCGATCACCCGTGAGTCGGCGACTTGATGGACCAGTTCAGGATAACTGCCTACGATACCAGCCAACATTTCTTCTACGATCATTGAGGGATCATTAATGATTTTTTTCATGCTTCATGCCATCCTTTCTCGGCTGCTTTTTTTGCTTCTGCAACGATTTGCGCCAAATCATCACTAAAACCAGCGGTGATTGCTGCAGCAAAGGCACCTTCCACCAGCGGCGCGTCGATCAGGTGATAGCGTTCTTGTTGCTGAGGTTCCAGCATGTCGTAAGCAAGTTCGGCATTCAAAACGGCACTGCCTAGATCGGCAAAGACTAAGATCAGTTCAGCATCTGCGGATTCGTTGACGGCATCCACGATTTTCGTGGCGTCAGAACCCAGCTCTCCTTCTGCTGTCCCGCCTAAAGAATAGATCGTGACTGACTCGCCATCAGCCATTTCTTCGATCATCTGTTTTAATCCTTCGGTGAGTTGCTGACTGTGAGAAACGAGTAAAATACTTTTTTTCATCCAATTTCACCAACACTTTCTGATTAAATTTGGCTGTTTGACAAGGGGGTTGCCTTTTCCAAAGAAACACCGTCCTTGTTGAAACCGCCTACAGGTTCAGTATACCAAATTTCTTTCTTCTTGTATGGTTGCACCTATGGAGAGGACAAAAAAACCGCATCGTCTTTCTGGATAAAGAAAGACGATGCGGCAGAATTGGTTAGGATTGTTTAACAAGCATTTTGGCTGAAAAGCGCTTCGTTAGGAAAGAAAGCCCCACGTACAGGCAGATGTTCAATGCCATCATGCCAAGGAAGTAAGGCAATGTTACGGAGGTCAAGAAACCGACTTCCAGCAATCCGTGGAAAAGCATTGCTGCGACATAGATCCCCACGGTAGTGGTAATCGCTAAGAACAATCGCAATGGATTTAATGGCAAGCAAGCGCGAATCACAGCGATACAGCTGATCCCGATCAACAAATAGTACAACAAGGTCGTCGTATCAAATTGCGACCAACCGTAGTCGGTTTGTAAAAAGCGGATCGCAAAGTAATTGACTAACACCAACAAGGCATTTGGCAACGCATTGAGCAAGACTGTCGGCAAGTAACGACCTTTGATCGGTGCTTTGTTTTCTTCAAAGGAAAGGAAGAAAGATGGATAACCTTCAATTGCTAAGTCGATCAATGTGATTTGGATCGGCAAGAACGGAAAGGCGCTGGATGTCAGGATACAAACCAAAGAGAGCAAGAAGCTGTAAATCGTCTTGATAAAGAAGATTCCCGACGCTTTGGTCACGTTATTGACGACGCGGCGTCCTTCAAATAAAACATCTGGCAACGTAGTAAAGTCAGAATCCAATAAGACAAAGTTAGCGATTTGACGAGCCGCACTGTCGCCAGCAGCCATTGCAATGCTGACGTCGGCTTCCCGTAGTGCCAACACATCGTTGACGCCATCACCCGTCATGGCAACGGTCCGTTGATTGGCTTTTAATTCTTGAACGAGTAGTTTCTTTTGTTCAGGAGTCACACGACCAAAGACCGTATAGCGTGTCGCAGCTTCTCGGACTTCTGCTTCGGTCGTTAAGGTAGAAAGATCGATGGCTTGATCGGCATTCGCTAGGCCTGCACGATGGGCGATCGCTGCGACAGCTATTGGATTATCGCCAGAGATCACTTTTAGATCGATGCCTTGATCCGCTAAGTAAGCCAAGGTTTCTTCTGCGTTTTGGCGGATGATATCGGATAAAATCAAGACAGCCACCGCTTGTGCGTTGGTTGGGTCAAAGGATGTTGGCGTTTTTGGATCAGTTTCTACGGCTAAAATCAACACCCGTAGACCAGCTTCTTGCGCTTCTATGACTTGCGGCAAGGCAGCAGAGCCGGCGACTTTTTCAGGTGCACCAAGATAGACATTTCCTAGATGTTCAAAAGCCACAGCACCCCATTTGCGCTGTGAAGAAAAGGCAGCGACGTCGATCGGCTGATGATCCGTTAGCTCAGGACAGCCTTGACGCAATGCTTGCATCGTCAAATTGTTATCCGTACTGGCTGCCAAATAATTCCCTAAGAGCATGTTAGGGTCGCTGTCGGCTTGGAGAGGAACGATCGATTCGAGAACCATATGGCCTTCCGTCAACGTCCCCGTCTTATCCAGACAAAGGGTATCGACATGCGCTAAGGTTTCAACGGCATACATGTCTTGGACCAAAATCCGTTTTTTTGCCAATTTAATGACACCTGTCGTCAAGGCGATACTGATCAGCAGGACAAGTCCTTTTGGTAACATTCCTAATAAGGCAGCGGCAGAAACGACGACGGATTCCTTGATCCCAGCATCTCGCATCATAAAGGCTTGGAAGAACAAAATCACCCCTAAAGGAACGATTACATAGCTGGTGAATTTGGATACACTACGGATCGAAGCAAGCAGCTCAGAGCGGATCGGTTTGTGGACCTTTGCCTCATTGCTTAGTTTCGCTGCGTAGTTTTCTGCACCGACATGAAGGACTGTTCCTGTCATTTCACCGCTGACGATGAAACTCCCTGAGAGTAAGGAAGCACCTGCTTCTTTGACAACCAGATCGGCTTCACCAGTCAGCATCGCTTCATTGACTTCGACTAGTCCAGAAAGCACCGTCATATCAGCGGGGATTTGGTCCCCAGCACCAAGAATAACTACGTCCTCTAAGACCAATTCTTTGGCTGAAATCTCATGGATTTGGGCATCTCGAATCACTCGTACCGTTTGCGGTGAAACAAGTGAGAGTTTTTTTACTAAATTACGCGCGTGCAATTCTTGGCTGATCCCAATGGTGATATTCACAAAAATAATCGCTAAGTAGAACATGTTGGAATAGGCGCCTACGGCAAATAAAAAAACGCCAATCAATAGATTGAGAAAATTGAATAATGTCAGTAAATTGTCTTTGATGATCGCAGCAGTTGATTTACTGGTTTTTGTTTCATAATCATTGTGCAACCCCTCTTGGGTTTTCTTGGCGACTTCTGCTGCAGTCAAGCCGGTGGGTAATTGAGTCATAAGCATCTCCATTTCATTTGTTCATTTCTTTCTAATTCCTTTATCTAGTCTAGCATTCGAAAAAGGCAATGCAATCGTTGCGAGGAAAATAACGATAAAATTAATTAAAATCTTAAACAATCAACACGTGTTCTTTTAAAGAAAGAAAAAAACGGGGGGAACAAACCGCACCATCGACTTTTTTCAGGTGCTTACGTATAATAGGGGAAGAGAAAAAGCCGAGAAGCAGATGCTTAGCGGACAAAAGAGGGTAGCGTGCATGTCTTTAAAAGAAAAAATTATTGCAGAAAGCAAGCGGCTTGGCATCGACAAGATCGGGTTTGCTTCAGCGGAGCCGTTTTTGGCATTGGAGCCTTCCTTGCGGGAACAAAAAGCCAAAGGCCATACGTCTGGTTTTGAGCATCCTGTGATCGAAGAGCGTATCTATCCTGAACGGACATTTGAAAATCCGCAAACGATCATTGCGATCGCTTTAGCTTATCCGACAAAAATCAAAGAGAAAGTCCCGCGGGATGAAAAACGCGGCATGTTTGCCCGTGCCTCGTGGGGCATCGATTACCATGATATTTTGCGAGAACGGTTGGATCGCTTAATCGCCTTTATCAAAGAACAAGCGCAAACGATGGAAGAACAAGTCGAATGGCGTTTCGCACCACAAGTCGATACAGGGGAATTGGTGGATGTGGCGGCAGCGCAGCGGGCGGGTCTTGGCTTTATCGGTCGTAATGGCTTGCTGATTACGGAAGAATTTGGTTCGTTTGTTTATCTAGGGGAGATCGTCACCAATATCTCTCTCGAACCAGATGAAGAAGTCCCGTTTGGTTGTGGTGATTGCATGCGTTGTGTGACGGCTTGCCCCACCAAAGCGTTATTGGGCGATGGTCGAATGAATGCCCAGCGCTGTTTGTCCTATCAAACCCAGACGAAGGGTATGATGCCAGAAGAGTACCGCAAAAAGATGCATAACGTGATTTACGGCTGCGATATTTGTCAGCTGGTCTGCCCTTATAATCGGGGGAAAGACTTCCATTTTCATCAAGAGATGGAGCCTGAAGTCGATACCGTTTATCCAAAACTGCAACCGATGCTGTCTTTATCAAACAAAGCCTTCAAAGCACAATTTGGCCATCTATCTGGCTCTTGGCGGGGGAAAAAACCGTTGCAGCGTAATGCCATCATCGCCTTAGCCAATGTGGGAGACCGCAGTGCCTTGCCAGCGATTTGGCGCTGTGCGACAGAAGACGTGCGCCCAGTGATTCGAGGAACGGCTTATTGGGCCATTGGCCAGTTGGGCGTCAAAGAACCAGAAATGTGGTTAGAGCGACTGCAACGGTGTGCAGAGTTAGAACCCGAAGAAGAGGCGCTACAAGAATTGCAGCCTGCCATCGAACGATTGCAAGCAGTCATTACCAAAAAGCAGGAAAAAGAGCTATAAAAAAAGCAAAACGAGCCCGGGGCCGTTTTGCTTTTTTATTTAATCTAGTACGTCATCACTTTCAACGATTTCTTCTGAATCCAGTTCAAAATCAGGTGCTGGATGCACACGTTCAGGCAGTTCCATTTCTAACTCGCCGTCTTCTGTATACTGATTGTCGGTATCGGCAACGTCAATTAAAATTTCTTCAGGAAGCTCTTGTTCTAACCGATAGCCTTCTGCATGACGCGCATCGAGTAATTCCAAAAGATATTGCCACTCGTCTTTCGAGATCACTACAACGTCAATGCCGTCTTTGTTTTGTACCTCCACAACAGAGGAAAGATCGGTGCCGACCGTTTTAATGATCGATTCCAACGACCATTTACTCGTTTCTAAGTCAATTTTTTGTGCCATAAGAATTACTCCTTTTTGTGAAAAATTTTGTCCTACCTTAATTGTAACGGGAAAGTTGTAGAAAACAAAATAGCTTGATTGGGAATCGTCGCTGATATGCGCAAGAACATTTGCACAGCGGCTTTAACCAAGGTAAGATAAGAGCAAGAAGGGAAGGAATAAAAATGACAGAAAAACAGACATTTCATGTGAATGGGTATTTAGCACTGGTTGTGCTAATCGGGTTATTAGTTGGCGGCGGTTATTTGTTTTATCATGGGTTCGTAAATGAGAGCGTTCTCGAAATCGTTCTCAGTATTCTTTTATGGATCGTTTCGTTTCTTTTCCTTAGTTCGTTAACGATCGTACAACCCAACCAAGCCAAAGCGATCCTCTTTTTTGGGCAATATTTAGGAACCATTAAAGACAACGGCTTGTTTGTGACAACCCCATTAACCCAAAAAATCAATGTTTCATTGAAAGTCCGCAACTTTAACAGTTCGCTGTTGAAGGTCAATGATTCAGACGGAAACCCGATCGAGATCTCGGCAGTGGTGGTATTTAAAGTTGTAGATACCGCTAAAGCATTGTTTGATGTCGATTATTACCAAGACTTCATTGAGATCCAAAGTGAAACAGCGATTCGTCATATTGCGACGCAATACCCTTATGACACGTTCAATGACGATGATCTGACGTTGCGAGGCAATACAAGTGAAGTCTCGGAGGAGCTGGCAAAAGAATTGCAGGAACGATTAGCTGTTGCTGGGGTCGAAGTCATAGAGACCCGCTTAAATCACCTCGCGTATGCGACTGAGATCGCTAGTGCGATGCTGCAGCGCCAACAAGCTAAAGCAATTTTATCAGCACGGCAAATCATTGTTGAAGGAGCCGTCTCCATGACACAAATGGCGTTAGAACAAATCGAAGACGGACAGGACATCAATTTCACAGATGACCGCAAAGTCCAACTGATCAATAATTTATTGGTGTCGATCATTACCGATAAAGGCACTCAGCCGGTGATCAATACGGGCGATGTCAAAGAGAAAGGAGTGTAGCATTTGAAGAAACTTTACATCAAACAGAAGGTTTTCAGCATCGGCGAAAAATTTACCGTGACCGATGACTTACAAAACCCTCGCTATTATGTCGAAGGCAGTTTTTTTAAGATCCCGAAAAGTTTTACGATCTTCAATGAGCAGCAGCGACCGATCGCGGAGATCACCAAAAAAGTGTTCAGTTTATTACCGAAATTTTTTGTGGAAGTCCACGGCCAAGAAGCGATCGTTTTAGAAAAACATTTCACATTTTTTAAAGCCCGCTATTCCATCAGTGCAGAAGGCATCGATGTGGACGGCAATTGGTGGGATATGGATTTTGTGGTCAACCGCAATGGCAAGCGAATCGCAGAGATTCACAAAAAATGGATCTCTTGGGGCGATACCTATGAAGTTGTGATCTATGAAGAAGATCTAGATGACCTGATCATTGCATTAGTGGTAGCCATCGATCGCGTCAAAGCAGATGATGCCGCAGCGTCAAGTTCAGCAAGTAGTTAGAAAAAAAGGAGCGATGTGCATGTTATACGGTTCGATTGAAGCAGGCGGCACAAAATTTGTGTGCGCCATTGGCGATGAAGAAATGACGATCAAGGAAAGAGTGAGCTTTCCGACAACGACACCTGAGGAAACAATGCCTTTAGTCATTGGTTTCTTCAAACAATACCAAGCAGATTTAGCAGGGATTGGGATTGGCTCATTTGGGCCTATCGATATCCATCGTGATTCTGCCACTTATGGGTACATTACCTCGACCCCGAAATTGGCATGGCAAAATTTTGATTTCATCGGTACCATGAAAAAAGAATTTCCGATCCCGATTTCTTGGACAACAGATGTCAATGCGGCTGCCTATGGTGAGTATGTCTTCGGCAGTGGCAAAGGATTAAGCAGTGTCGTTTACTATACGATCGGTACAGGTGTTGGCGGCGGTGCCTTACAAGAAGGGCGCTTTATCGAAGGGTTTAGTCATCCAGAAATGGGGCATATGCTGGTCGTCCCTCATCCAAAAGATGACTTTTCTGGCAGCTGTCCATTTCATGGCAACTGTTTAGAAGGGATGGCCGCTGGACCCGCCATCGAAAAACGCTTAAGGAAAAAAGGACAAGAGGTTGCAGAAGATGATCCTTATTGGGAAATCGAAGCCTCCTATATTGCTCAATGTGCCTACAATACAACTTTGATGTTTTCTCCAGATGTGATCATTTTTGGCGGTGGTGTGATGAAACAACGCCATATGCTGCAAAACGTCCATGACGCATTTGCAAAATTGGTCAATGGGTATGTCGAAACACCTGAGTTAAGCAAATATATCGTGACCCCAGCATTGGAAGACAACGCTGGAACGCTCGGTTGTTTGGCATTGGCTCGAGAAGCGGTCTTACATTCATAAACGAAAAAACGGATCATACTCTTCGGGTATGATCTTTTTTTACAGCGTATCAGTGGCGCTTTTGGCGACTTTTTGTATACTTAAGCTGAGGTGGAAAAGAATGAAATTAGCTGTTCGAAAAAGAAAAATCGGGAATATTCCGGTCTTAGAAGTCGTACCAGAAGAAATGATTTATGAACCGCTGCCATTGATTATTTACTATCATGGTTGGCAGACGAGCAAAGAATTAGTGTTGACACAAGGCAGAAAGTTGGCTAGAGAAGGTTTTCGGGTGGTCTTGCCAGATGCAGCCAATCATGGGGAGCGCAAGACCCAGCTATCGGAGATTCCTTCTTTAACTTTTTGGCAAAGTATCCAAACCAATCTATTTGAGTTTTCTTACTTAGTCGATTTTTTTGAAAATCTTGGTTTGGTCAACGGTCAGATCGCAGTTGGCGGTGTCTCCATGGGAGGGATGACCACGTGTGGTTTATTGTGCCAGCATCCAGAAATCACAGCGGCAGCTTGTATCATGGGTTCTCCTTCCATGTTGAAATACCGTGACCGCATCCAAATGCACGCCGGCGCTGCTGGGTTCTTTGTACCCGAGGATTATGGTCAGCTTTTAAGCTGGATGGATGCTTACGATCTGTCTTCTCAACCAGAGAAATTAGGACAGCGTCCCCTTTTATTTTGGCATGGTACCCAAGACGAGAAAATTCCTTATGCTGATGTGGAAGCCTTTGTGGCAGAAAATCCAGAAGCAAATCTGCAGTTTATCTCGCGAGAAGAACGCCATCTGGTGCGTGGAGAAACGATGGATCAAGTCACAGCTTTTTTCGTGGCAGAGCTCAATAAAACCAATCCATGACACTGTTTGCTCAAAGAAAAAGATTGTGTGAAAAGGTACAAGCATAAAACTCGTTTTTTGTCACGTGATAACCTATACTGTAGGGTGCAAAAAAAGGAGGAATTGGTTTGACATACCGCGTTTTATTATTTTATAAATATACAACAATTGAAGATCCGGAAAGCTTCGCCAAGGAGCATTTAGCATTTGGAAAAGAAATTGGCATCAAGGGCCGTATTTTAGTAGCCAATGAAGGGATCAATGGCACGCTTTCTGGAACGGTTGAAGCAACAAATCGCTATATGGAAAAAATGGAAGCTGATCCCCGTTTTAAAGGGATTTTTTATAAAATCGATGAAGTAGAAGAACATGCGTTTAAAAAGCTATTCGTTCGTCCGCGCAAAGAATTGGTTTCATTGAACCTGGAAGATGACATCGATCCATTAGAAATGACTGGAAAATATTTAGATCCTAAAGGGTTCAAAGAAGCTTTGTTAGATGAAGATACCGTGGTGATCGATGCCCGTAACGATTATGAATATGACTTAGGCCATTTCCGGGGAGCCGTTCGTCCCGATATCCGCAGCTTCCGTGAGTTGCCGCAATGGATCATCGATAATAAAGAAAAATTTATGGATAAAAAAGTCGTTACTTATTGTACTGGTGGTATCCGTTGTGAAAAATTCTCAGGCTGGTTGCTGCGAGAAGGCTTTGATGATGTGGCCCAACTTCATGGTGGTATCTTTGCTTATGGGAATGACCCAGAAGTTCAAGGCGAGCTTTGGGATGGCAAAATGTACGTCTTTGATGAACGCATTAGTGTGGAAATCAATCATGTGGATAAAAAAGTTATCGGTCGCGACTGGTTTGATGGCACACCTTGCGAGCGCTATGTAAACTGTGCCAACCCAGAATGCAATCGCCAATTTTTGACTTCTGAAGAAAATCAAGCTGCCCATTTAGGTGCCTGTAGCTATGATTGTGCCATCCACGAACACAACCGTTACGTGGAACAACATGGGATCACAGAAGCGGAAAAAGCTGAACGGCTAAAAAACTTTGCAACAAACAATGAAACAGTCACTGCCTAAAACGACAACTGTTTCACAGGAAATAATTGAATAGAAGGGTCGCACGTGAGTCCGAAAACTGGTTTCGCTCAGTCAAGTTTTCAATCTTCCGTGCGACTTTTTGAATGGACAAAATTGGAAACGACCGTTTTTTAATTATCTGAAAAATCTAACTATTCCAATTGTTCTTTTTTCTTTCCTATCGAGAAAAAACGCAAGGCTCTCGCATATTTCACGATTTTAGAGTAAACTATACCTAATTGTGGAAGAGGAAAGAGGAATTCAGATGAAAATTGTTATTGCTGGTGCAGGTGCTATGGGCAGCCGTTTTGCTATTATGCTAAAAAGAGGCGGAAATGACGTCACGTTGATCGACGGCTGGCCGGCGCATATCGAAGCGATCCGTGAACACGGATTACGAGCGAACTTAAACGGTGAAGAGATCGCAGTCCCTTTTTCGATCTATTCGCAAAATGAGATCCCAACGACTGTACAAGCAGACTTGATCCTGGTCTTTACTAAAGCGATGCAACTGGATCAAATGATGCAAACGATCAAACCGATGATCGGAGAGCAAACGAAAGTCTTATGCTTATTAAACGGGATCGGTCATGAGGACACGATTGAAAAATATGTCAGCACGGATAAAATCTTTTTAGGAAATACCATTTGGACGGCGGACTTGATTGGTCCTGGTAATGTTCGCTTGTTTGGGGATGGTTCTGTAGAACTGCAAAATATCGAACCGGGCAAAGAAGAAGATGCCCGTCAATTAGCGGCAGTCTTGGCTGATGCTGGGTTAAATGCGTCTTATTCTGAGAACATTCGCTACTCCATCTATCGCAAAGCCTGTGTCAACGGCACACTAAATGGTTTGTGTTCGATTTTAAATGTGAATATTGCTCAATTCGGACAAACCTCAACGGCGCGTGCGATGGTCCAAACGATTGTGGAAGAATTTGCGGCAGTTGCTACCCATGAATCTGTTGAACTGGATGTATCCGAAGTAGTCCACCATATTGAGGAAACCTATGATCCAGAAGGCATCGGAATGCACTATCCATCCATGTATCAAGATTTGATCAATAATCATCGCAAAACCGAGATCGATTATATCAATGGCGCAATTTCACGAAAAGGCCGCAAGTACCAAGTGCCAACGCCTTATTGTGACTTTTTGACTCAAATGATCCATGCCAAGGAAGATATTTTAGCAGCAGAATAACCTAAGTAAATATGGTCTTAAAATGAAAAAACGGCGTATCCTTTTAGGGTTCGCCGTTTTTGGTTCATTTATTGAAAATGTGTTGTAGAGTGTATTCAAAGGTGACGCTATTTAGCAGGCAGATCCGCCATAAACCGTTCACTACCTTGAAATACCGCTAATTGATTGACACCAAAGGAACGCAGCAGATCGCTCATCGCTGCAAAATCTAACCGATAATCACTGGCTTTATGGGCATCAGAGCCGAGGGTGAACAATTTACCCCCGACACTTTGATACAGCGGGATAGCATATTGATAAAGGTGGGCATTTTGATAGGGGCCAAAACTCTTCGCGTTGATTTCCATCGCTAAGTCACGGGCAACGATTTTTTTGAAGATCGTCGTTAACTCTGTTTCAAAATGGGCGGCCAATTCCTCAGCTGTAAATTGGAAACGACGCAAGCCATAATCAAAGTGGGTCACGATATGCCCGTCAGAAAACGAGTCCAACACGTGGGCCATTTGGTCAAAGTATTGTTTGGCGACTGCAAATTTGTCCTTCGTCAACACGGCATCGTCCATATAATCAAAGGTACCGTTTTGATGGATACTGATCAATTTCAAGTCATAAGGATGGCTTTCAAGATAGCGCAAGATTTCTTGTTCTTGACCAGGCACGACACCAATCTCGATGCCTTTTAAGAGTTTCGTCGCTGTGGTCTCTTGCAGCTTCTGGTGGGTATTTACTAGTAATTCATAGTCAGGAATATCATCACGGAATCCCGAATAGGGGTTCTTCAAATCGAAATGATCTGTCGCAACGAAGTAGGCAGGATGGTAAGCTAGATAATTCTCAAACTGTTCATCTGAATCAAAAGACAAAAATGTATGCAGATGTTGATCATAATAATTCATAAACAAGACTCCTTTTCTTGAATACGATACCACAAAAAAGCAGAAGAAACTATGATTGGCTGAGAAAAGGTTTTCTCTTGGGCAATTTTTCGCTTATAATAAATAAGAATAGAGCGAAGGAGTCGGTCAGCCATGAGTATGTATCTTGAAATTCCTGAATTTGAAAGTGAATTTCGTTTTCGAACGTTTCTAAATGATGGTTTGACCATCGTTTATCCCCATGTCCATAAAGAAATCGAGATCATTTACGCTAAGCGCGGCACGGTGAATATTGGTGTTGACGATACGATCATTGAGTTGAAAGAAGGGGATCTATATCTTTTTTCCAGCGGGCAGCCCCACTACTTTCTTGCATCACCTGAGAGTGAACGCTATGTCTATCAATTTGATATGCAGCTTTTTGAAGAGCCGCTGCTGCGAGAAAATGAAGTATCCTTGATGACACTCTTTGAAGAAGGGGAGCCCCACAGCAAAAATTGGCCAGCGAGTTTTACGAAAAAAATAACAGGTCTCTTGATCGAGTTGTATCAGTTGGAAGAGGAAAATGTTGTTGGGAAGCGTTATTTGACTCTCGGGCTGCTTTACCAGTTGATCGGGGAGTGCTATCAAAGCTTGCCAAAGCGAAAACGAGCCGTCAATCCACTAAAACGAACGGCCGCACAATACAAAGAAACCTTGCAGCGTCTGAATGATGTCTTTGAGTACATCGAATCCCATTACCAAGAAGTCTTGACGATGGAGGACACCGCAAGACATGTAGGGTTTAGTCCTCATTATTTCACGCGTTTCTTTAAAACCAATACTGGCAAGACCTTCATGCAGTTTTTGACGGAATACCGTATCAATCAAGCCAAATTTATCTTGGCAAATGAAAAGATCCCGATGGCAGAAGTCGCTGAAAAAGCTGGCTTTGCCAGTGTCAAAACATTTCATCATGTCTTTAAGGAAGCCGTTGGTCAATCACCGTTGCAGTACCAGAAACAATTGAATCAAAATTGATAGAAACAGCCGATGAGCCTGTGCTTGTCGACTGTTTTTTTGTTGATCTGGCACTATTTTTTTCTCGATAGTGTTTTTTTAAGCGCTTTGCATAAATTGTGGAGTGGTTCTTTTTGTTAAAGTTTCATAAGATAATTTTCGGGAATTTTTTCAATGGAAACTGGGAAGAACTGCTTTCGATGTTTCGCTATAATGAGGGGGTAGAAAATAATAAGCGTTTTCAGGAGGAAAGATATGACAGTTAAAGTTGGAATCATTGGGTGCGGTGGGATCGCAAACGGCAAGCACATGCCTGCCTTGTCTCAAGTAGAAGAAGTAGAAATGGTTGCCTTTTGTGATCTGCTGGTTGAACGTGCAGTTGAAGCGAAATCAGCATTTGGGACCGAAGATGCTCAAGTATTCAGCGATTATCAAGAAATGTTGGCACAAGCTGATCTAGATGTGATCCATGTGTGTACACCAAACGCCTCACATGCTGAGTTGACGATTGCTGCACTAGAAGCGGATTGTCATGTCATGTGTGAAAAACCAATGGCAAAAACAGCGGCAGAAGCCAAAGCAATGATCGAAGCAGCCAACCGAACAGGAAAAAAACTCACGATCGGCTACCAAAACCGTTTTAGAAAAGATTCTCGTTATCTTCATGAAGTGTGCGCCGAAGGACAATTAGGAAACATTTATTTTGGGAAAGCTCATGCGATCCGTCGTCGGGCTGTGCCAACTTGGGGTGTTTTCCTTGATGAAGAAGCGCAAGGCGGCGGTCCGTTGATCGATATCGGTACCCACGCATTGGATCTGACCTTATGGATGATGAACAATTACAAACCAAAATTTGTTGTCGGAAAAGCGTATCATGAGTTGTCGCAAACCAAAAATGCCGCAAATGCTTGGGGCCCTTGGGACCCAGAGAAATTCTCAGTAGAAGATTCGGCCTTTGGTTTTGTGGTCATGGAAGATGGCGCAACGATTTTCTTAGAAGCCAGCTGGGCGCTCAACAGCTTGGATGTGAAAGAAGCCAAAACGACACTGATGGGTAGCAAAGCCGGTGCGGATATGAACAACGGTTTGACCATCAATGGGGAAGACCACAGCTTGCTGTATGAAAAAAATATCGAACTTGAAACAGGCGGCGTTGATTTTTATGAAGGAAACGGGGAGACGCCAGAAATTTTAGAAGCACAATCGTGGATCCATGCGATCATCAACGATACCGAACCAGTGGTCAAACCTGAAGAAGCAATGGTCGTGACGGAGATTCTAGAAGCGATCTACAAATCATCGCAAACCGGTGAGCCAGTCTACCTATAAGAACTGCTGGAAGAAAAGGAGCGAGCACAAATGACAAAACCGAAAATCGCTTTACAGCTTTGGAGTATTCAAGAGGACTGCAAGACAAATCTTTTTGATGCGTTGAAAACAGTAAAACAAAACGGCTATGACGGTGTTGAATTTGCCGGTTATCATGGACACAGCGCTGTTCAGATCAAAGAAATGCTGGAGCAGTTGGATTTGGCGGTCGCGGCTTCCCATATCCCGTTTGAAGCATTGCAAGATCGTTTTGAAGAAACCGTCGCTTTTGAAAAAACGATTGGCAATCAACGGATCGTGATTCCGTATGCCAGCTTTGATTCTTTGGAAAAATGGCAAGCCTTTGCTGCGGAGCTGACCCAGATCACCCAAAAATTGCAGGCAGAAGGGCTGATTTGCTACTACCACAACCATGCCCATGAATTTACTGAAGTTGCTGGAAAATCCATGATCGATGAACTGATCAAAGACAATCCGCAACTGCGTTTGGAAGCCGACCTTTACTGGTTAGCCTTTGCAAACGTGGCTATTTTACCTTGGCTAAAGGAACGCGAAACGAAGGTCGGCTTGGTTCATATCAAAGATATGCAAGAGCAGCCGCAGGAAAGCACCGAGATCGGCAATGGGATTTTACCAATTAAGTCGTATGTAGAAGCAGCTAAAGCATTAGAACTACCATGGCTGATCGTCGAGCAGGAAGCGTTTCAAAAATTCGCTCCTTTAGAAGCCAGCGGGATTGATTATCTGCAATTAAAAGACATCGTAGAGGAGGTCTACCAATGATCCATGTTACGGTATGGAACGAGTTTCGTCATGAAAAAACGAATGAGACCGTCCAAAAAATGTATCCAGAAGGAATCCATGGTCAAATTGCCAAGTTTTTAGCAGAGGATGATTTTCAAGTACGAACGGCGACCCTTGATGAACCAGAACATGGGTTGACGGAGCAAGTATTGGCTGACACGGATGTGTTGGTTTGGTGGGGCCATATGGCGCATGAAGAAGTCGATGATGCTATCGTTGCTCGTGTGCAGCAGCGTGTATGGGAAGGAATGGGACTGATCGTCTTGCATTCTGGCCACTTTTCGAAAATCTTTAAAACGTTGATGGGAACGTCGTGCGATTTGAAATGGCGGGTAGACGATCAGCATGCGCGGATCTGGAATGTTAATCCAAGCCACCCAATCGCTGAAGGAGTCGGCGAATGGATCGAACTAGAGCAAGAGGAAATGTATGGCGAGCACTTTGATATTCCAGCGCCGGATGAATTGATCTTTGTCAGCTGGTTCCCTGGTGGTGAAGTTTTCCGCAGCGGCTGTACATTCCGCCGTGGGAATGGCAAAATCTTCTATTTCCAGCCTGGTCATGAGACATTCCCAAGCTATTACAATCCCAAAGTGCAAAAAGTGATCCAAAATGCGGCTCGCTGGTGTGCACCAACAGAAAATCGTTACCCAACATATGGGCATTTTCAAGCAATTGAGGAGGAAAGAAAATGAAATTAGGTGTTTTTACCCCGTTATTCAATCAACTTAGCTTTGAAGAAATGATCGATGAAGTAGCGAAAAAAGGGCTCCAAACCGTCGAGATCGGTACCGGTGGTTCTCCAGGCAATGCCCACTTAGACATTGACCGTTTACTAGCAAGTGAAGCAGAGCGAAAAGAATACTTAGCGAAATTAGCTGATAAAGGATTGGAAATCTCAGCTTTGAGCTGTCACAACAACCCAATCTCTCCATTAAAAGCAGAAGCGCAAGAAGCCGATGAACTTTTGCGCAAAACCATCAAATTAGCCAGCTTAATGAATGTACCTGTTGTGAACGGATTTTCAGGCGTTTCAGGCGGAAATGCAACAGATACACAAGTCAACTGGCCAGTATTGCCATGGCCGACGGAATACGATGACAATTATAATTATCAATGGGAACAAAAACTGATTCCTTATTGGAAAGGCATCAACACGGAAGCGGAAGCGGCTGGTGTTAAAATTGGGATCGAACTTCATGGCGGCTTTTTGGCACATACCCCTTATACGATGTTGAAACTGCGGGATGCTGCGGGTAAAGCCATCGGCTGTAACTTGGATCCAAGTCATTTATGGTGGCAAGGGATCGACCCAGTGGCAGCGGTCAAAATCTTAGGGGAAGCCGATGCGATCCATCACTTCCATGCTAAAGATACGTATTTGGACCAAGACAATATCAACATGCATGGCTTGACGGACATGCAGCCATATAGCAATGTCAAAACCCGAGCTTGGACCTTCCGTTCAGTCGGTTGCGGCCACAGCTTACAAGTCTGGTCAGATATTATTTCTGCACTTAGAATTTATGGGTATGATTATGTCTTGAGTATTGAGCATGAAGATCCAATCATGTCCATTGATGAAGGACTGACTCGTGCCATCAGCAACTTGAAGACGATTATGATCCGTGAAGAAGCTTCATCCATGTGGTGGGCATAAGAAGAAAACCGAGGAGTGTCAGACATGAGTGCAATCAATTTTGCAGTAATCGGATATGGCGGCATGGGTGCGTACCATGTCCACAATATCTTACCAAATGAAAACGAACGAATCCGCATCGTAGGAACTTACGATATCAATGAAGAACGTCAAGCGATCTCACAAGAAAAAGGCCATAAGATCTTTAAAAGCTATGATGAAGTCTTAGCCGATGAGACGATCGAAGCAGTATTGATCGCCACACCTAATGACTTGCATAAAGAGTTATCGATCGCTGCATTGAGAGCAGGCAAACATGTTGTTTGCGAGAAGCCTGTTGCGCTGAATACTGCGGAACTAGATGAGATCGTGGCGGTTGCCCAAGAAACCGGCAATACCTTTATGGTTCACCAAAACCGCCGTTGGGATCCTGATTTTTTACTTGTACGCGAACTGTACCGTAATGGACAGATCGGCGATTTGTTCCAATTAGAATCACGGGTCCAAGGGGCAAACGGCATCCCAGGAGACTGGCGTCATGTGAAAAAACAAGGCGGGGGAATGCTCTTAGACTGGGGCGTTCACTTGCTGGATCAAATGCTATGGCTGATCGACAGCCCAGTGAAAGACGTCAAAGCGGATCTTAGCTTTGTGTTGGGGGAAGAAGTCGATGATGGGTTCTTCGCTTTGATTACCTTTGAAAATGGGGTCAAAGCAATCGTGGAAGTTGGAACCTCCAATTACACGCAATTGCCTCGCTGGTACATCAAAGGAACGGAAGGAACAGCCACCATCACCGATTGGGATCTAAATGGTGAAATGGTTCAGGCAACAGGTCGCGAAGACGTGGCCGCACCAAAACCAGTTCAAGCAGGCGTTGGCTTGACGAAAACGATGGCACCGCCATCGGAATTGGCAGCCAAAGAGATTCCTTTCCCGAAAGCCGAAGCGGATTTTGAACCTTTCTACAAGAATTTTTACAACGTTGTACGCAACGGTGCCGAACCTATCGTTAAAAACGAAGAAGTCCGAGCAGTGATGCAGTTGATTGAACGCATTTTTGCCACAGCGTAAGAGAATAGAAAAAAGCACTAGCTGAGGGAGTGATCTCTCTTCGCTACGTGCTTTTTTTGTGTAATGGAACGACAACAGTCATTCCGATACGTAAAAATTGAACAATAAATCTTGAGGATAATTTCCCCATCGATCGCCGAAAATGGTCAAACCACCAGCGTTTTCGGCAGTTGCAGGTGCAGCAATTTTAAAGGTGAAAAAGTCACTGTGGTCTAAGTCGATTTCATTCAGGTTGTGATCTGTTAATTTTTCTCCATCGAGGGAAGTATCATAGCGATTGATGCGTAAATGCTTAAGTAATCCATATTGACTGAACTCATCGATCCACCATTGTGGAGTCAGAGAACCTCTGACATCCGAAAAGTTTCCTGGTACGGTGTAGCTACCGATGCAGTGATTGTTTAAGTAAAAGGAAAGATCACTTGGCCAATAGTTATTCGAAATTGGGAACTCTGAAGCGATCTCCATACTGATTTCCAGTAATTCGATTTTTTCGCCATTTTTCAAAGGATTTGGGATTTTGTATTCTAAAAAACCGTTATTTAGCCAGATGATACTTGCATCAACACGTTCTTGATCCAGAAAAGATTTTGGATCATCTAAGGCGCCAATCAAGCGGTCTTTGGTCGCCATTCCACAAGAAGGCTCAGCTTTAAAATCGGTGAAGTGGCCGATTTTCACAGATTGGGAGGTTAGATTCATTTCTGGAAACACTTTTGCTGGGAAATTGATATTGATGAAATCAGTTTTTAGAGACAAATATTTTTTCTTCCAGTCTTGCCCCGATCCTTTTTCGGTTTTGATCAACTGAGCTTCTTCGAGTTTACGGATATGTTTGGTCATTAAAGCATTGCTGATTGCTAATTTTTGTCCAATTTCACTGATGCTTTTCTTCTTATCGCCTAATTCTCTTAAAATCGCTAAGCGAGTTTCATTTGCCAGTGCTTCGTAGATCGGTAAAGATGCGTTCGTTAAATCCAATTCCATAGCGATCACCTCGTTATACTAAAATGTTTAATGAAAAGATGGTTTAATTATAACACAACCTTGTGGATTTACAAAATAGTAAAATGATATAATTTTTGGTTATACCTTGTTAAAATAATGTTGACAGCGCTTTATATTTATAGTAACTTTACGGTGTAAACATTATTTGACGATAGTCTAACGATTATGTTTATTGATAATTGGATGTCATTTTACTTTTTAGTTAAATTAAAAGGAGTGTAAAAAATGAAAGTAAGTAAATCTATTGTTTTAGTAGGGACAAGCTTATTATGTACAGTGTTGTTAGCTGCTTGTGGCGGGAGTGGTAGCTCAAGTAATAATTCAGAAATTTTGCTTTGGTCTTCGACGACAGGACCAGACGGTGAAAAAATCAAAAAAACGATTGATCAATACAATGAAACAGACCCAGACTTTAAAGTGAAGTTAGTAAGCATGCAAGGTGACACCTTTACTTCAAAGTTGACGACTGCGGGGAAATCGGGGAAAGGTGTTCCTGATTTGGCTTTGATTGCCTCAGAAGCTTTGCCTACGTACAAACACCAAGACATGCTTGAAACTTGGGATGACATGATCGATGGGACAGAATTGGCACGGGAAAACTACGTAGAAGCTGCTTGGGACACTGGTGTAGTGGATGATAGTCAATATGGGATTCCGGCAACCATGGGTTCGTGGGTGATGTATTACAACCAAGATTTGGTGGATAAATATGTTCCAGGAGCGTTGGATGATGGCGTAGTGACGTATGAAGAAATCAGACAAGCTGGGGAAAAAGCAAAAGCAGATGGTATCTATAGTTTTGGCTATACATGGGGCATGCAGAATTATTCGAATCTCTACCAACAAATGGGTGGGGAATGGCAAGATGCACAAGGAAACATCAATATCGATAATGAGTTTTCTTACAATGCCGTTCAAGAGTTTAAGGATTTATATGATGCCGGCTACATGGTCCCAGATGGTGAAGATGCAAATAAACTTTTTGCAAACCAGCAGCTGATTTTTCTTCCAGAAGGAACATGGATGCTAAGTAATATGGAAGAAATCAGTGACTTCACTTGGGGGCAAACATTTACTCCTCAATGGGATGCGGAACATATCATTCAGGGTTCAGGCGTCGATCAGTTTGCGATGTTCAAAACGAACGAGGAACGTTCCGATGAAAAGAAAAATGGCATGGTCGACTTTCTGACTTGGTTACAAGCAAACCAATTAGAGTGGGTCAAATCAGGTGCAAATCCTACTTCCTTAGCAATGCTAGACAATGAAGAATATGTTGAGATGCCACAATCCTTCTTATTGAAGACAGAAAAAGGACAAGCGGCAATTTCTGTTAACGCAGTTGATGGCTTATCGTATATCTTTGGTGAATATGATAATCGTTCATGGGACATGATCACAGGAAAAGCAGATATTCAAACGACTTTTGGTGAGATCCAAAAAGTTGTAGAAGAAAAGATGAAATAATCTTCTCACGTGGAGGCTGTGGCAGAAGGAAGAGCGACCATAAAAGAATTCAGTCCATTTTTTGATAGGGTAGGAATTCTGATAGGGAGGCTTAAAGGGCTGTCACAGTCGTTTCTTGTTGAGAGCTGCACTAGAAATACAAGGAAGGATGGGTATTGATGAAAAAAAGGTTAAATGGCTGGCCAATCGTTTTTATTGGTCCGCATATGCTCCTTTTTCTTTTATTCTTTTTAGTTCCTGCAGTGATTGGGATCTATGTTTCTTTTACTGAATGGGATCTGTTCAGTACACCGATTTTTGTCGGGTTTGATAATTTTAAAACGATTTTGTTTGATCAAGACTCGTTGTATCATACGCAATTTTTTAATGGAATGAAAAATACGCTGTTTTTTGCGGCAATCTCCGTTCCGTTATGTATTGTAATTCCCTTATTGCTAGCGGTTGCATTATCTGCTAAACCAAAAATGATGCGTTTTTTTCAATCGATTCTCTACCTGCCAACATTATTTGCAATCTCTGCCGTCATGATTATTTGGGGGTTCCTTTTGAGCAAATCTTTTGGACCGATCAAAGAAGTATTCGGTATCGACATCAATTTTGTAGGCACGCAACCATGGGCATGGATCGCTATTTTGATCGTGACGATTTGGTGGACATTAGGTGGGAATCTAATTATTTATGTTGCTGCATTAAATGGCGTCTCCAAAGAGCAGTTAGAAGCAGCAGAATTAGATGGTGCGAATAGTATCACGAAATTTTTCCGTATTTCTTTGCCGAGTATTCGCAACCAGCTTGTTTTTACCACGGTCATGACGACCATCGCTCAGTTTAATATTTATGGTCAGCCACTAATGTTGACGGGTGGCGGACCCAACAATTCTACTCGCGTGTTGATGATGTACATCCAAGAAAATGCTTTTGGTAGTAGTACCTCGGTTGCAGGAATTTCTTCAGCGATGGCTATTTTACTAGGTTTTGTAATCATGGCAGTTTCGATTGTGCAATTTATGGTCATCAAAAAAATGGAAAGATAGGAGGGAAGAAGATGCGAGAAAACAAACTAGGGAAAAGAATTGCCTTTATTTTGCTAGCGATCGTCTGTGTGATTTGGCTCTTTCCTTTGATATGGGCAATTTTTACCTCGTTTAAATCGGAGGCAGAGATTCAAAAGGTTGGGTTCAGTTTGATTCCACAAGATTGGACGCTGGCTAATTTTTTTGGCTTGTTACAAGGCAATGATTCTTCTCCTGTGTTCCGCTGGTTTGTGAATTCAATGATTATTTCAACTTCACATACGCTGTTGGTTATGGTGATCGTCTCGTTTGCAGCCTATGGCTATACACGACTCACCTTTAAGGGGAGAGATTTGATTTTTGCCCTATTGTTAGGAACGATGATGTTTCCCGGGGTGGTCAATTTGATCCCGAATTTTAAAATCGTTGATACGTTAGGTTGGACCAATACATTTCTGGCAGTCATCGTTCCTGGGGCTGCAGGTGTTTATAACATTTTCCTCGTTCGGCAGTTCATTTTAGGGATTCCTAAAGAATTGGATGAATCGGCTGTGATCGATGGGGCCAACGAGTTTCAAATCTTTTATCATATTATCTTACCATTGATCAAACCTGTATTGACGGTGGTTGCGTTATTTAGTTTTACTGGCTCATGGAATGACTTCTTGTGGCCATCGATCGTGATAAACGATATTGATAAATTACCGATTACACCGGGGCTGCAGTTGCTACAAGGGCAATACATGACCTATCCGGGAATTGGAACTGCCGGAGCAATCTTGGCTTTGATCCCTACCTTTTTATTGTATTTGGTGGCGCAAAAAAGCTTTATGGCGTCAATGTCGTTGCAAAGTGGCATAAAATAATTTGTTTTTGGAGGAAATATGAGTAGAGAAGAATACCCGAGACCGCAATTTGAGAGAGAGAATTGGTTAAGCTTAAATGGTGAATGGCAATTTGCCTTTGATGACCAAAATCTTGGTTTAAAAGAAAAGTGGTACACAAATGAAGCAAACTATCCGTACAAGATCAATGTTCCCTTTGTCTATCAAAGTGCATTGAGCGGCATTGATCATCGAGAAGTACACGACGTTGTATGGTATTATCGGACCTTCGATGTGCAAGTCCCTGAAAAAAGTCGTGTCCTTTTGCATTTTGGGGCGGTGGACTATGAAGCAGATGTGTTTGTCAATGGCAATCATGTGAAAAATCATTGCGGAGGGCATACCTCTTTTGATATAGACATCACGGATGCTCTAGTATCTGGACAAGAGCAAATACTAAGTGTGCGAGCATTTGACCCGCATTTTGATGAAAGCATTCCACGGGGGAAACAATTTTGGGAAGAAGAATCAGCAGGAATCTGGTACACAAACTCAACAGGGATCTGGCAGCCAGTCTGGCTTGAAGTAGTTGCTGAAACCCATCTGCAACAGGTGAAATTTACGAGTGATTTTGATGCTGGCGCCGTGAAGATCGATGTAGAACTGAACCAGTTACAGCCGCAAGTAGTCTTAGAATATCAAATCTATTTTAAAGATGCTTTAGTTACCAGCGGAAAGGCAGACTTTATCACTTCTAAGTTGAGTTTTGCAGTTGATATTTTCCAGCAAGAAATTTTTCGGACGAATTTTCACCACGAAGGCTGGTCTTGGACACCTGAAAAGCCGCAATTATTTGATGTTGAATTGACGCTTAGAGAAGCAGGGAATGCCATCGATCAGCTAAAAAGTTATTTTGGTATGCGTAAAATACATACAGAAAACGGTATGATTTACTTAAATAACAAGCCTTACTACCAGAAGTTGGTTCTCGATCAAGGCTATTGGCCGAGCGGCTTGTTAACTGCACCAACAGATGAGGACTTTAAACAAGACATCTTATTGGCCAAAGAAATGGGATTTAATGGTTGCCGAAAACACCAAAAAACAGAAGACCCACGCTTTTTATACTGGGCAGATAAATTAGGATTTCTGGTTTGGGGAGAGTGTGCGGCGCCGGCAATCTATACCGATCGTTCTGTGATGCGTTTGATGCAAGAGTGGGCAGAGATCATCACTCGGGACTATAGTCACCCTTCGATCGTTACTTGGGTACCAATCAATGAGAGCTGGGGTGTGCCAAAAATATCGTTTGATCGTCAGCAACAGCATTTTTCTCAAGCGATGTATCACTTTATCCATTCGCTAGACCAGCAACGGTTGGTTATTTCAAATGATGGTTGGGCGATGACGGAGACAGATATTTGTGCGATTCATAATTATGCGCATGGGCAAGAATCTGAGCGGCAAAAATATCTATACTTCAAAGACAGTCTCAGCACGAGAGAAAAATTGGTGAATCGAGTATCGACCCCATGGCCGATTTTCGCTGGAGGATTTTCTTATCAGGATCAGCCTATTTTATTGACCGAGTTTGGCGGTATTGGCTTCGATGTTTCGGGGCAACCCGGTTGGGGCTATACCTCAGTGGAAAATCAACAAGATTTCTTGAAGGATTATCAGCGAATCATGACAGCTGTTTATGATTCTGTCGGGCTCTGGGGCTATTGCTACACTCAGTTGACAGATGTTGAACAAGAAATCAATGGATTACTGACCTATGACCGCCAACCAAAAGTTGATTTGGCAGCGATTAAAGAGATCAATGAGCAGTTTCATCCACCACAGATAGAATAAAATGATTGGTAAGGAAAGGGGCGATGTACGATGGGGAAATCAGCAGCTTGGCTCAGTGGAGTAAGTATCTTGATTGCTGCGCTTATGATAACCGGTTGTAGCGCTGGAACTGATCCAGGGGAAGAAGTGTCCGGTTTTACTTCAATTATCGATAATGATGGGGCAGATCCTTGGATCTTGCAAACGGAAGCGTTCTTTTATTATACCAAAACGACTGGGAATAATTTAACGCTCTGGCGTGCTGAAAACCTCTCTCACGTTGCTGCTGGTGAAAAAAAGGTCATCTGGGAAATGCCAGCAGAATTTGAAAGTATCTGGGCACCCGAGCTTCATTACTTAGATGATCGCTGGGTGATGTATTTCGCGGCTAATCGTCCTTCAGAAACGCATCGTATGTACGCATTAGTCAATCATCAAAAAGATCCTTACATGGGTGAGTGGCAATTGGAAGAGATCAAAGGGATGGATGATAAATTTGCGATTGATGGAACAGTCTTAGAGATCAATGACAAACGCTATTTCCTTTGGTCGGGCTGGGAAGGGTATGAAAATGTTGCGCAAAATCTTTATTTAGCGGAAATGGCCTCCCCTACGGAAGTGATTGGGGAGAAACGGCTTATCTCAGAACCAGAATATGAATGGGAAATGCGGCAAACACCATTGATCAATGAAGCCCCTCAAGTGATTATCAAAGACGAAACAGTCAATTTGGTATACTCCGCCAGTGGAAGCTGGGACAATGATTACGCTCTTGGTCTTATGACCCTAGATGTAGCTGATGATCCGCTAGAAAGAGCGAATTGGCAAAAGGAACCAGAGCCGATTTTCCAACAGACAAACACTGTCTATGGACCTGGTCATAATGGATTTGCCAAATCAAAAGATGGTTCTGAAGACTGGTTGATTTATCACGCTGCTCGGTGGGATCATTCGGGCTGGGACCGTTCGATCCGCTTGCAAAAGATTGGTTGGGATCAAGAGGATAAAGTCCTACTGGAAGCTCCTTTGGATGAGTGGCATGTTCAAGCGTTGCCAAAAGCTGAGCCGAATCGACTGCGATTAACTGCTAGCCGTGCTTTGCTGGAAGGCGATTTAGCGCTTGTCGAAGATGAGGCAGCACTCTCTAAGAAAGTCGTCCAAGGCTTTGAATCAACGACTGACAAAATTATCTTTACCCCGCAGATTGAAGAATCAGATGAATTTCTGGTGATTGCCTATGTCAAAACCACTGATTATCTCTCCTTAAATGACCCAATTCAGGTCAAGATTGAAACGAAACAAGCAAGTCACGTGGTGGATGTCTATCCTTCCGAATATTATCAACCGCTACAAGTCCGCATGAAGTTACCGAAAGGATCGCAGGAAATCACCCTTTCGTCTGAGATTGGGGTTGATACGCTAAGTATTGATCGTTTAGAAATCGTCAAATTCCAATAAAGAATAATGAGGAAGTTTTTTAAATCCAAGCCATGGGTGATGATCGTTTGACTCCTGCTACTTTGTCTTTAGACAATGTGGCAGGATTTTTTTGTCCTTGAAAATTCCCAACTCCTACCGCCATAGCCTAAAATTCCATGTATAATAAAGAAAACGACCGTTTTATTTGGCGATGGGAAAAGAAAAAGCAAAAGAGGTGCGAACTATGAGGATGAATCAAGAAAAGCTGACTTCATCAAATGGGAAGGATCAGCTTTTTGTCAAAACGTGGCTGCCAGAAGAACAGCCGACAGCAGTCGTGCAAATCGTTCACGGAATGATCGAACACATTGAACGTTACCACGAGTTTGCGGAATGTTTGACTACGCAAGGCTATACGGTGGTCGGTCATGATCACTTAGGGCATGGGCAATCCGTGAAGGAAACACAGGCCTATGGGCATTTTGGTGAAAAAGAGGGCGCCAACTATTTAGTGGCAGATGTGGGAGTGGTCCATCAGTACGCAGCTGCTTGCTACCCAGACCGACCATACTTTATCTTAGGGCACAGTATGGGGTCGCTGGTTTTGCGGAATTATTTGTTTAGTCAGCCACATCCATTGTCAGGAGCGATCATCATGGGCACCACGATGGAAAAAGCCGTGCTGATGCAAGGAGGTAAACTCGTTACGAACTTGTTGCGGCCGTTTGCCGCTCAGCAATGGCCTTATCACGTAATGGAACAGCTAGTTTTTGGCCGGCACAACCGGCGTTTTCGTCCCAATCGGACCGCCAAAGATTGGTTGACCAGTGATCCGCAGCAAGTGGATCGCTATTTGAAGGACCCTTACACCCAATTTCATTTTTCTTTAGCAGCTTACAAGGATCTCTTTACATTGACACAAGCTGCCAGTGATCCGGATCAACTGCGCAAGATTGATTCAGAATTGCCGCTGCTGCTGATTTCAGGTGGAGACGATCCTGTTGGGCACTATGGCAAAAGCGTCCGCCAATTGGCTCAGCAGCTGAAGCAAAATGCTGACGTGACGATGTATTTGCTTGAACAGGGCCGGCATGAGATTTTGAATGAGCGCAACCGCGAGATCGTTTACAATGAAATTTCTCGCTGGCTGTTTGAAAAAATGCCGAAATGACGAACGTTAAGAAATTGGTAGTCTTTTCTGAAAATTCAAAATTATTTTCTCTTTTAAGGCTTTTTTCATTTTCGGCTATCTGTTATAATGATTTTCACATCTAACATAAAGGAGAGATTTTTTGTATGACAGTTTATAACTTTTCAGCTGGTCCTGCCGTATTGCCCCGTCCCGTATTGGAGAAAGCACAATCCGAACTTTTGAATTACCGCGGAAGTGGGATGTCCGTTATGGAGCTGAGTCATCGGTCCTCCTTGTTTGAAGCGATCATTAAAGATGCAGAAGCACTTCTACGAAAATTGATGGGGATTCCTGAAAACTATCAGGTACTGTTTTTACAAGGCGGCGCGAGTCTCCAATTCAGTATGATCCCATTAAATCTTGCACAAAACAAAAAAGCCTTATACGTAAATACCGGTTCTTGGTCGAAAAAAGCTATTGAAGCAGCAAAAGCGCTTGGAAACGTGACGGTGGAAGTTGTTGCCTCTAGTGAGGATCAAAACTTTACCTATATTCCAGAAATTTCAGAAGATGCGATCGATCAAGAAGCGGCTTATTTGCATATCACCACGAACAACACCATTGAAGGGACGGCCTTTCAAACGATTCCGCAGGCTGGCGACGTGCCGATCGTAGCGGATATGTCCTCAAATATTTTAGCCAATGACTATCGCGTAGAAGACTTTGGTGTGATTTATGCTGGGGCCCAAAAGAATATTGGTCCTGCAGGGTTGACGGTAGTGATCATCCGAGAAGATTTACTCAATGATGATGCTGTCTTCGCTCCAATGCTGGATTATCGTCTACAGGCTAAAAATGACTCATTGTACAATACACCACCAACGTATGCTATCTATATTGCTAAATTGGTGTTTGAATGGTTGGAAGAATTAGGCGGCATTCCTGCAATTTTAGAACAAGACCGCCAAAAAGCGGCGCTTTTATACGAAACGATCGAAGCCTCTGCTCTTTACAGTAGTCCTGTGGCTGTTGACAGCCGCTCACTAACGAATATTCCTTTTGTGACAGGGGATAAAGCATTAGATCAGCGCTTCAATGAAGAAGCTGTCAAAGCTGGCTTTGAGAACTTGAAAGGGCATCGTTCCGTTGGAGGAATGCGAGCAAGCTTGTACAATGCCTTTCCATTAGCTGGCGTTCAAGCGTTAGTCGACTTTATGAAATCATTTGAAGCGGAGGTCAAATAAATGTTCCAAATTAAAACATTCAATGCGATCGCACCAGAAGGATTACAGCGTTTAGAAAAAGAAAAGTATGCCATCAACGAAAGCGACCAACCGCAAGGGATTTTGCTGCGCAGCCAGAAATTGCACGATTACGCTTTTCCTGAAAGTGTCTTAGGTATTGCCCGTGCAGGGGCTGGGACCAACAACATTCCCGTCAAAGCATGTACTGAAAAAGGGATCGTCGTCTTTAATACGCCAGGCGCCAATGCCAATGCGGTCAAAGAATTAGTGATCGCTAGTCTGCTCTTAAGTGTCCGTCCGATTTTACGAGGTGCCCAATGGGTGCAAACCTTGAGCGGTGATAATGTGGAAGAACAAGCAGAAGCGCAAAAAAGTCAATTTGCTGGAACAGAGTTAGAAGGCAAAAAGTTAGGAATCATCGGCCTTGGTTCTATTGGAGCGATGGTCGCCAACGATGCTTATCGTCTAGGGATGGAAGTAGTCGGTTATGATCCTTACGTGTCAGTGGATACTGCTTGGACGATCTCTCGTCGGGTCAAGCGTGCCAATGATATTGCGGAAGTCTTTTCAACCTGTGATTTTATCACGGTTCATGTGCCGCTAATGGAAAACACGCATCATCTCGTCGGGGAAGCCGAACTTGCGAAAATGAAACCAACAACGAAGCTATTCAACTTTTCTCGTAAAGAAATCGTCGATACAGATGCTGTTTTACGTGCGTTAAAAGCCGACCGTTTAGCGGGCTATACGACTGATTTTGCGGATGAACAATTGCTGCATAATGAAAAAGTCCTCGTCTTGCCGCATTTAGGTGCATCAACAGAAGAAGCCGAAGTCAACTGTGCCAAAATGGCAGCCCGAACATTGAAAAAATTCTTGGAATTTGGAACCATCAAGCGCTCAGTAAATTTTCCAACTGTTGAGATGGCTTTTCATTCGCCTTATCGTCTGACGATCATCAATCGCAATGTACCGAATATGTTAGGTCAGATTTCATCGATCATTGCGGAATCTGGGATCAATATCGACAATATGCTGAATCGTGGACGGGAAGACTTTGCTTACACCCTAGCCGATGTCGCTTCTGAAGATGAAGCCTTATTGAATCAATTAGCCGATAAACTGCGGGAGAACGAAAACATCGTTCGTGTACGGGTCATCAAGAATCAGGAGGTTGGGTATTAATGGTTCAAGTATTTCCGTTTAAAGCCATTCGTCCAGACGCCTCATTGGCAGAAAAAGTGGCCGAGCTACCGTATGACGTGGTCAATTCACAAGAAGCCGCAGCGTTTGCGCAAGGCAATCCTTACAGCTATTTCCACATCGACCGTTCGGAGATCGACTTGCCAGGAATCGATCCTTATGATCCACAGGTGTATCAAAAAGCGGCGGAAAATCTTGCATCTTTTCAAGAAGAAGGCTGGTTGATTCAAGAAACGGCGCCCGCATATTATTTGTATGAATTGACGATGGCTGGTAGAAGCCAAACGGGGCTTGTCGCCTGTACCTCGATCGATGATTATGTCGCTGGGAAAATCAAGAAACACGAGTTTACCCGTCCAGAAAAAGAAATCGATCGGATCAATCATATTCTGGCATGTGATGCCAATACAAGTCCGATTTTCTTGAGTTATCGCCAACCAGCAGCAGTCAAAGAAGCGATCGATGCGTGGCAAGCAGAGCATGCGCCAATCTATGATTTTGTCAGCTATCATGAGGTGCAACATCGTGTTTGGCTGATCGATGATCCAGCGCTAGTCGCCTCTTTTGCCCAGCAGTTTCAAGCTGTAGATGCCCTTTATATTGCGGATGGGCATCACCGCACAGAGTCAGCAGTCAAAGTCGGCTTGCAAAAGCGAGCCGATGGCCAAAGCAGTCAAGAAAGCGACCGCTTTTTAGCGATTTTATTCCCAGAAAATGAATTAGCGATTTGGGAATACAATCGGGTTTTGCGGGTACCAGTGCCAGAAACCTTTTTTGAGCAGGCAGCCCAGCATTTTACGATTCGAGAAACTACAAGGAAGAAACCAGCGCAACGTGGTTCGATTCATCTGTACCTAAACCATGCGTGGTGGGAGTTGACCATCAAACCGGAAGCTGTGCCGCAAGATGCGGTAGGACAGCTGGATGTGTCGCTTTTACAACAATACGTGCTGGCTGATATTTTCGCGATCCAAGATGTGCGGACAGACAAACGCATTGATTTTGTCGGCGGAATTCGTGGTCCAGAAGAATTGGAACGTTTGGTAGATAGCGGAGAATGGACATTGGCCTTTTCCATGTATCCAACGCAAATGACCGATCTTTTGGCAGTCGCCGATGCGGGAGAAATTATGCCGCCAAAATCAACTTGGTTTGAACCAAAACTGTTGAGCGGTCTGTTTTTACATGATTTAGAAACGAATTAACCAAAAAAGGGGGCGTGACATAAGTTAACTAGTTACGCTCTCCAAAATATAAGGAGTACTCGAAAATCATGTGATTTTTCGAGTGCTCCTTGTTTTTTTTATTCATTTTGGGTAGTTCAAGTACCTATTTTTGTCAATTTCATCATATTGATTGCCGTAATGAGTAAACCCGTCTGTTTTCTGACTTTTTCTAAGCCCCGAACCGTGTATCGAGTGAAACCCAAACAAGCCTTCATAAATCCGAAGACTGTTTCCACGTCGATCTTTCTCCGACCATATATTTTTTGAATTTCAGGCGTTGATAAGCGCTCTTTTTGTTTTTCTTTATGGTATTCCCAAGACGGATTTACAGTGATCTTTCTGCGATTCCCCTTTGGGGTTAAGGCTTCAGGAATGAGCGCTTGGTTCGCATCCGTTTTTTCTGCTTGGTATTCTTTAAAATCTCGGACAAAGCCATCCGCATCTGTTCGTTGACGGTAAGCATGAAAATTGAATCGTACCCCTTTGGGGTCGATGTAAAAGTCCTCCTTAGGCTCATAATCCCAATTCATTACTTTCCGATCATCTGTCTGCCATTTCTTGCTTTGTTCTTTAAACATCGTTCCATAAGGAATCAGTGCAGTATGCTGGGGAAGTTCGTCTTCTATATAGCGGTAATTGCTTTCTGAACCATAGCCTGCATCGGCGACCAAATAATGAGGGGACTTTTGTGCGATCTTCATCTTTTCCAGTAATGGTTTCAGCGTCTTAGTGTCTGTTGGGTTTTGAAAGACATCGTAGCCGAGTACAAATTGATTACAAGTAGCGATCTGCAGGTTATACGCAGGCTTAAGTTGGCCATTTTTCATAGGGTCTTCTTTTACGCGCATGAATGTCGCATCATGATCAGTTTTTGAATAACTGTTTCTTGTCCCATAAGTAGAAAACTGCGTTTGATGTTCCAGAAGTTTTTCTCGTTTTGTATTTAATTTGCGTACTTGGCTTTTCAACGTTCGCCGTTGTTGTTTCGCTGGATTTGGCGAAAGACGTTTCGTTGCCTCAACTTCTTTTTCTAGTTCTTCCAGACGTAGTTCCATCCGTGTTAACAGTTCATCTATCATGTCTACTGTCAAGGTCGTCCCTTCGGGAATCTGTTTCAGGGCATACGCTTCTCTTAGTTCCGTCATCATAGTAAGCAGTTTTTCGCGATTCATTTGATCGAATCGGATCGTGTTTTTCTTCCAGACAAAGCTGTACTTATTCGCATCTGCCAAAATTTTTGTACCGTCAATAAACAACGCATCATCAATCAGATTCCGTGCACGCAGATACTCTGTCAACTGATCTAAGCCTTTATTGGTCAACTCCTGCACATCGTTAGATACACAAAAACGGGCGATCGTTCGATAAGTCGGAACCCGTTCTTGCGTCAACCAGCGAGCATATAGGTTTTCTTCAGCTAAGCGTTCAATCTTGCGACTTGTAAAGGTTTCTCGCGTATACGCAAAAAGAACCAACTTCAACATGGCACCTAAATCATATTCTCTTGGTCGACCAAAAAGATAGGGGTCATTAATCTGAAGCGCTTCGACCAGTTCATGGATAAAAACGGCGACATGATTTTCTTTTGGAGAAAATGAAGTAGATAGATCCAAAGTGAGTTGATTCATGTTATAATTAGTATACATTTTGTTTAGTCCTTTCAGGATTAAATGATGGGGCATTGGCGGCAACCGGTGCTCCTTTTTATTTTACCCAAAAAACCGCAAGAAATGAACGATTTCTCGTCATTTCTTGCGGTTTTCTTCTATGGACTTATGTCACAGTCCCTTTTTTTCTATTAGAAGTTGCCGAGTGTTTCGATGATCAAGCGGACATTCAAGACCGTCAGTGCAATGGCACAGATCCAGCCTAAGGTAGAGACCCATAGCGGATTCTTGAAGCGTTCCCCCATGATTTTTTTTGAGCTGGTAAAAAGAACCAACGGAATCATCGAAACGGGTAAGGCGATGCTTAAAAAGACTTGCGAATAAATCAGCAGATCGTCCAAGGCTTGTTCGTTGCCGCCAAAGTAAATCGTACAAAGCAAGACGGGGATCACCGATAAGCCACGGGTGATCAGACGTCGCGCCCAAGTAGGGATCTTCATATGGATAAATCCTTCCATCACGACTTGCCCTGTCAGTGTCCCAGTGATCGTTGAATTTTGACCAGATGCCAAGAGCGCCACGGCAAACAGAACGCTCAAAACTGGACTGGCGACAGCACCAGCAATGGAGGAATCTTGCAATGCATCGAACAGCGCGGAGAAGGTGCCGACTTCTTCACTATGACCAAAGAACAAGGCACTTCCTAAGATCAAAAGCAGGCAATTGACCAAAAACGCAGCGGATAATTGGATATTGGAATCCCAAGTAGCGAACCGCACGGCCGTTGCCACTTCTTGGGTATTGCTACGATCGATTTTTCGTGACTGGGAGATCGAAGAATGCAGATAGAGATTATGCGGCATCACAGTCGCACCAACGATCCCCAACGCCATTGTCAGCTGCCCATGGTTCAAGACTTGCTTTTGGGGAATAAAGCCTTGCAAGACAGCAGGCAAATTTGGTTGAGCAATAATGACTTCGTAACAAAAGACCAGCATAATGACCAAAATCAGTGTCATGACGATCGCTTCGATTTTTCGGAAACCCAATTTCATTAAAAAGAGCAGAAGGAGTACATCGAAAATCGTTAAGATGACCCCAACTAATAAAGGTAAGCCAAATAGTAGATTGAGAGCGATCGCTCCTCCGATCACTTCCGCGATATCCGTTGCCATGATAGCCAATTCGGTGACGATCCACAAGACAAAGCCTAAGCCTTTGCTGGTGTGTTTACGAGTTGCTTGCGCAAGGTCCATCTGGGTCACGATCCCTAGCTTGGCTGCCATGTATTGCAGCAGCATAGCGATCAAACTGGAAATCAAGATCACAGAAAGTAAGAGATAGCCATATTCAGCACCGCCTCCGATCGAGGTGATCCAGTTTCCTGGGTCCATATAGCCCACGGCTACCAATGCCCCAGGACCAGAGAACGCTAAGAGATTGCGCCAAAAGCTGCCGTTTTTTGGAATGGCAACTGTATTATTTATTTCTTCCAAGCTAGGACCGTTGGCCGCTTGGATCAATTTTTTTTCTTCGTTCATCGTTTCACGTCCTATCTTTTTAGGTATACCTAAAAACAAATCTATTGTATTCCTCATTTATGAATTTTTCAAGAGAAACCTTTTGGAAGTCGGAAGGAAAGGACAAAAAAACAGCAGCCAAAGGAATGGCTGCTGTCTGTTGGGTTTTCTTATAAAATTAGTCGGCGCGTAAAGCGATCGCTGCATCTTTTTTCGCTGCCATTCGAGCTGGTATGTGGCCGCCGATCATCGTTAGGACGGTGCTGACAGCAATCAAGATCAGGCCGTGGACCGGATTTAATTGAGCAACATTTTCGAGATCAGTCATACTATATAAGATCGCGTTGATCGGGAATGTGGCTAACCAAGCAATCAGGACACCTAAAGCTCCTGAAGCGATCCCTAAAATACAGGTTTCGGCATCAAAGACGCGGGTGATGTCTTTTTTACGAGCACCTAATGCTTTTAAGACCCCAATTTCTTTCGTACGTTCTAGCACAGAGGTGTAGGTGATGATACCGATCATGATCATGCTAGTTACCAAGGAGATTCCTGCAAAAGCGATCAAGACGTAGGTGATGGCATCCATCAAGCCACCAGTCAATTGAGTCATCGTACCCGCTAAATCGGAATAAACGATTTGGTCTTCTTTGTCTTTGCCTTTGTTGAAGTCATCCAAGTAATCAAGGATTTTTTCTTTGGCACTGAAATCATTCGGATAGATCATAATGCTGTTTGGTAAATCACTGCCGCCAAGATAAGCGATCAATGAATCTTTAGCACTTTCGTCAACGGGTTCATTCGTCATCACGTTGGTGTCGCTGTCTTTTTGGGCTTGGACGATCGCTGAGTCTTGGTTTTCTTTGATGACTTCTTGCGCGAGGGCATCACTGTAGGCAATGCCAGTTGACAGCAAGTTCATCGTAGAGTTTTGCTTGATACGTAAGATTCCGCTGATCGTTAATTCTTTGTTGCCGCTATTATCGAAAACGTCATTTAAATCTTGATTTGGAATGAAGTTTCCAGTTGGTAATTCGGTGTAAAAGGCATCATTAGACGCCAATGTGATTTTTGTTCCCACGATATCGTCGAAGGACACCTTGTCGCCATCTTCAATGTCAAAACCGAGGTTGATCAATGCATTGACATTCGTTACGTTGTTTTCATCGACGATCAAAACGACATCTGTGCTAGCACTTGGGTAGCTGCCTTCTAAAAGGTCGTAGTTGTCTTTTAAGAAATTGCCGTTATCCTCTGATAACTGCTCGGGGAAAGTCGAAACCCCAATCCCGGTGGAGGCACTCATGGCAGACATCATGGCATTGGTCTGTTCATTGTCAGGTGATGCATTGGAGAAGCTGACTTGTTCCACAGTATCATCGATCTTACGGAAAAGGTTCAAGGAAGTGGAACGAGTGTAGCCGATATTGTTGCTTAATTCAGGATCAATGTCGTTGATGTAATCGAGAAACTCTTGATCGATTTTATTGATATGGGTTGCACGATCCGCATCACTTAATTTGGCAGTGACCTCTTTATCTGAAGGGAAATCTTCAGATTTCTCCCGCGTTCCCATGGCTGATGGATCTTGTTCAGTGGCTACTTGCGAGATCGTGATCGGAAAACGAGCTAATGTTTCTGACTGGGTATTGTCGATTTGTTTTTGGAATCCCGTTGACAGTGACAAAACAATGGCGATTCCGATGATCCCGATACTAGAAGCAAAGGCTGTCAAGAAGGTGCGCCCTTTTTTGGTACGGATATTGTTAAACGACAAACGTAAGGCAGTCATGAAACTCATTTTTGTGTGCTTTAATTCGAATTGGTCTTTCTTTTGTCCTTCGACATGAGGGTTCGAATCTTTAATGATTCGTCCGTCTTTGAACTCAATGATCCGTCCAGCGTATTTGTGCGCCAATTCAGGATTATGAGTAACCATGATGACCAATTTTTCTTTTGATAGTTCTTGGATCAGTTCCATGATTTGGACACTGGTCTCTGAATCCAAGGCACCTGTTGGTTCATCACAAAGAAGGATATCAGGATCATTTGCTAAGGCACGAGCGATCGCTACCCGCTGCATTTGACCACCAGAAAGCTGATTTGGTTTTTTGTGCATATGCTCAGCTAAGCCCACACGCGTCAAAGCATCGGTTGCTTTTGCGCGTTTTTCTTCTTTTGACACACCGCTCAAGGTCATCCCAAGCTCGACGTTGTCGATGATGCCTAAATGACTGATCAAATTGTAGCTTTGGAAGACAAAGCCGATCGAATTGTTCCGATACGCATCCCAGTCACGATCTTTAAAGGATTTCGTTGATTTGCCGTTGATGATCATATCACCAGAATCGTAATTATCTAAGCCGCCGATCACGTTCAACATGGTTGTTTTCCCAGAGCCGCTTGGCCCTAAAATGGCAACAAACTCTTGTTTACGAAAGGCGACGGAGACACCATCGAGGGCTTTTGTAGTACTGGCGCCAACCGTATAATACTTCTTGATATCTTTTAATTCTAACATGCTGTCACTCTTTTCTTGCCGTTTTCACGATTATTTTCATTATGTAACCACGCTATCATAATGGTTAACAAAAATCAACGATTATCATTGTTTAAACAAATAATTTATACTAAACTAAAGACAGAAAAGAGGGAGAGTATGGAAAAAGCGTTAGGAACATTCAATATGGCGGTATTTGCGGAGATCTTTTCGCTGATGGGAAACATATTGTTTGAAGAAATCGGTCTGGAAGATTTAAAATTGACCAAAATGGAAATCTTGGAACTCGTGGTGATCTCTAGTAATGAAGGAATCACGATGTCCGAGTTGGCCCAGCAAATCGGTACGTCAAAAGTCCAAATCAGTCGTTCGATCTCGGGGTTAGAAAAGGCTGGCTTTGTGGTCCGCAAAACCAACGGCGTCAATCGCCGCAACGTCAATGTTTATTTGGAAGAAGCTGGGAAGCAGTTGTTTGTCCAAAAGAAAAAACAAGTGGAAGACCGCTTGAATGCCAAAACCGCTCAAATGGCTGCAGAAGATATCCAGCAGTTGAGTCAGTCGTTGACGGAGGCAGTGGGGATCTTGCGGAAATATGACATTTTACGGACTGGCAATCAATGTGAGAAAAATACGCCGTTTGATTAAAAAAGGGCGAAGCAATCGTTTGCTTTTTAATTACTGAATTAATTTCATATTAACTTATATTATCGATTTTTTAGATAAAGCAACCGATTGCGTTTTTCTCTTGTTTTGACTTCTGATTTGTGCGACAATGAGTATATCAAACAAGTCAAAGGAGTCTGCTATGAATACTACTGCCATTTATCATCGTCCCGAAAGTGAATTTGCGTATTTGTACGAGAAGGATAAAATGCATATCCGTTTGCGTACCGCCCGTCAAGACGTCCGCCATGTCCAGCTGCTTTGCGGTGATCCTTACACACTATATAAAGAAGCTTGGTACCAGCAAAGAATTGAAATGAAAAAAATTCTTTCCACGGACTTGCATGATTATTGGCAAGTATCGGTCGGAGCAGAATTCCGCCGTTTGTCTTACGGCTTTTCCATCGAAAGTTACGATGGGTTGCATGTCTTTTATGGAGACCACGGGGTCTATCCTTTTGAGCAGCAATATTTAGAAATGAACAACAATTATTTTCGGATGCCTTACTTCCAAGAAGCCGATCGTTTCAAAATTCCCGAGTGGGCAAAAGAAACCGTTTGGTATCAAATCTTCCCTGAACGCTTTGCAAATGGGGACCCATCAAATGATCCAGAAGGTGTATTGCCCTGGGGCTCAAAAAATCCCGATCGCCAAGACTTTTTCGGCGGGGATCTGCAAGGGGTCATCGATCATTTGGATTACCTCGTCGATCTAGGCATCAATGGGATCTACTTCTGTCCGATTTTTGAGGCCTATTCGAATCACAAGTATGATACCATCGATTATTTAGCCATTGATCCAGCGTTTGGAGATAACGATACCTTTAAACGCTTAGTGGAGGAATGCCACAAACGCGGCATCAAAGTCATGCTAGATGCTGTGTTCAATCATATGGGGGATACTTCGCATCAATGGCTAGATGTCATCAAAAACGGCAAAGATTCGCCCTTTGCTGATTGGTTCCACATCAATGAGTTTCCTGTCAACTACAAAGAAGGGGAAAACTTTGAAGATGCCTATGACATCACCTATGATGTGTTTGCCTTTACGCCGCATATGCCAAAACTCAATACGGAAAATCCTGACGTGCAAGATTATTTGTTGAAGATCGCTCGTTATTGGATCGAAGAGTTTGATATCGATGCTTGGCGCTTGGACGTTGCCAATGAAGTCAGTCATCACTTCTGGAAAAAATTCCGCCAAGTGTGTGATGATGCCAAAGATGATTTTTATATCCTTGGGGAAATTTGGCACTCTTCTCAACGGTGGTTACAAGGCGACGAGTTTCATGCAGTAATGAACTACGCCTTTACGGATGCAATCATTGAATATTTTGTCAAAGACGAGATCTCCATGACGAAAATGGTCTCGGAATTAAATAACCAGCTGATGTTGTATCGGGAGCAAACCAACCAGGTACAGTTCAATATCTTGGATTCTCATGATACCCCGCGCTTGTTAACTTTGGCTCGAGGAGACAAAGACTTGATGCGCCAAGTGATGGCCTTTACGTATCTGCAACAAGGCGTTCCTTGCCTGTATTACGGTGATGAGATCGGTTTGACCGGCGATATGGACCCGGATTGCCGTAAATGTATGATTTGGGAAGAAGAAAAGCAAGATCGTGATCTCCTGCATTTCACTCGCTCATTGATCAGCATTCGCAAAGACAACCAGAAAGTCTTATCAGAAGGTTCCTTGAGTTGGAACTGGGTTTCGGAAGAGGATGGACTGATCATTTTCGAACGAGAGTTGGGGGCACAGCGGATCATCGGTATTTTCAATACGGGCGATGACCAAATCACCCTTTCTCGTCCTGATTCGATCCTGATGGAACAGTTTGTCCAACTGGAAGATGAAACGATGATTATTGATAACAAAGGCTTTGCTATCGTGAAAGTAAACAACGAAGAATCGAATGAAGCATAAAAATGAGGCAAGAATTGCATATGCAATTCTTGCCTCATTCAATGTTTTGGGTATTTTTAATTTCCCCATGCACGTTGGAAAGAATCTTCCCCAAAATTCCTTCTGTCGGTATTATATCCTATAACACCTGAATGTGACAAATGATAACCCTTAAATATAGGTAGATTTTTTCTGCAAAGGGGGAAAAGATTGAAAATTTAGACAGTATTGCCTTCTTTTTGCGCTTCTTTCCACGAAAGGTCTTTTCTTTTTTACAAGATATGATAAACTAGTAAAAATGTATTTTTATTCGAGGAGTGATTTGATGAGTACAGGGTATCACGTAGCAGTTGTCGGGGCTACCGGCGCAGTAGGAACAAAAATGATTGAGATGTTGGAGAAGACCACGTTGCCGATCAAAAAAATAACGTTGTTGGCATCCAAACGTTCTGCTGGGAAGACCCTTGTGTTCAAAAATGAACCGCTCGTTATTCAGGAGCTGACCGCAGATTCCTTTGCAGGTATCGATATTGCATTGTTCAGTGCCGGTGGCGGCATTTCAAAACAATTTGCTCCAGAAGCAGTCAAACACGGTGCAGTCGTGATCGACAATACCAGTCATTTTCGGATGGACCCGAATGTTCCTCTAGTCGTTCCTGAGGTGAATCCTCATGCATTAGCACAACATAAAGGAATCATTGCCAATCCGAATTGTTCAACGATTCAAATGATGGTGGCGTTAGAACCAATTCGTCAAAAAGTCGGTTTATCAAGGGTATTGGTTTCGACGTATCAAGCAGTTTCAGGTGCTGGCGCACAAGCCTTGGCTGAATTGACTCGTGAATCTCAAGAATTATTAGCTGGCAAAGCCGCTGATGAACTAAACCCTGAGATTTTACCAGCAGGCAGCGACAAAAAGCACTACCCAATCGCGTTTAACGCCTTGCCGCAAATCGATGTTTTTGCTGAAGACGACTATACTTACGAAGAGTGGAAAATGATCAATGAAACGAAGAAGATCATGGAAGATACGCAGATCAAAGTAGCAGCTACGTGTGTGCGGATCCCTGTGTTTAGCGGTCATTCAGAGTCGATTTATATCGAGACCAAAGACCATGCCAGTGTTGAGGAAGTCAGGCAGTGGATCAGCGAAGCGCCAGGAGCTGTCTTGCAAGATGATCCGAGTCAACAAGTGTACCCGCAAGCTTTGACCAGTGTGGACAAAACGGAAACCTTTGTTGGTCGGATTCGCAAAGATTTGGATGTCGAAAACGGCTTGCATTTATGGGTCGTTTCTGATAATTTGCTGAAAGGTGCGGCATGGAACTCCGTTCAAATCGCCGAAAGCCTGCATCAGCAAGGATTAGTTCATGTGTAAACCATAAGTTTTTCAGAAAAGTGTGGTGAATGCCACGCTTTTCTTTTTTTTGTTGTATAATACTAGGGACGGCTTATGCTTGGGAAATAATACAGTAGAAAAAAATTAAGAGGTGAATAAAAGTGGAAACGATAAAAATCATTCCTCTTGGCGGTGTACGCGAAAACGGAAAGAACATGTACATTGCTGAAGTTGGCGAGGATATATTTGTGCTGGATTGCGGTGTCCGTTATCCAGAAAATGAATTATTAGGGATCGATACAGTGATTCCAGACTTCACATATTTAGAAGAAAATGCCGACCGTGTGGCGGGTGTCTTCTTGACCCATGGGCATGCAGATGCGATTGGTGCATTGCCTTATTTCTTGGAGAATATCCAAGTACCGGTCTTTGGGACCGAGTTAACGATCGAACTAGCAAAATTGACCGTGAATAAAAATGAAGCTACCAAGCGCTTCAAAGATTTTCATGTGATCGATGAACATTCGGAGATCGACTTTGGTCATGCGACCATCAGCTTTTTCCGTACGACCCACTCCATCCCTGATTCTGTTGGGATCAGCGTCAAAACAGAAGCTGGCAATATCGTTTATACAGGAGATTTCAAGTTTGACCAAACAGCGATCCCTATGTATCAAACCGATTTTGGCCGCTTAGCGGAAATTGGAAAAGAAGGAGTCTTAGCCTTACTAAGCACGTCTTCAAATGCCGAAAATCCAACGCCGATCGCTTCTGAATTGACGATCCAAGATGAAGTTTACGACAATATCCGTTATTGGGAAGGTCGAATCATCGTCGCTAGTGTTGCCAGCAATTTGCAACGGGTGCAACAAGTATTAGATGCGGCGTTTCGTTCTGATCGCAAAGTCGTTTTGACCGGGCAAGATTTTGGTCGGATCATCAAAACGGCCATGAAGTTAGGGAAATTAAAATTACCTGCCGAAGACTTGCTGATCACCCAAAAAGAAATGAAAAAATACTCAGACGAACAGTTGCTGATTTTAGAAACAGGTCGTATGGGTGAACCAATCAAAGCGTTGCAAAAAATGGCCAACGGCTCTCACCGGACGCTGCGCATCAAAGAAGGAGATCTTGTTTACATCACAACGACGCCGACAACGGCAATGGAAACTGTGGTTGCGAAAACGGAAGATATCATCTATCGCGCTGGCGGTACCGTAAAACAGATCTCGGATAATTTCCGTGTTTCTGGTCATGCCAACCCGAATGATCTGCAGCTGATGTTGAATATGATGAAACCGAAGTATTTTATCCCTATTCAAGGCGAGTACCGCCAATTAGCCGCCCATGTGGACTTGGCGCAAGAAGTCGGGATTCCGATGAAAAATATCTTCATTACTGCTCGTGGGGATGTATTAGAATACAAAAAAGGCGAAATGCTTGCCGCAGGTGCGGTTCCAGCTGAAAACGTCATGATCGATGGGATCGGTGTCGGTGACATTGGGAATATCGTCCTGCGAGACCGCAAAGTCTTATCTGAAGACGGAATCTTCGTTGCGGTAGTGACGATCAATCGTCGCGAAAAGAAAATTATTTCTGCACCACAAATCACTTCTCGCGGATTCGTCTATGTGAAAGCCAGCCGCGATCTGATTCGTGAAAGTGGCGAGATCGTGGAAGAAATCGTAGAAAAACACCTTCATGATGAAGAGTTTGAATGGAGCAAATTGAAACAAGATATCCGTGATCGTTTGAGTCGTTTCTTGTTTGAACAAACCAAACGCCGTCCCGTCATCTTGCCGGTCATCATGGAATCAAGCCAAAGAAATCGCAACCGTAAATAATTCGTTTTGACCTACTGACAAAAGCAGGTGAAAGAATAGCCGTTTGACGGCCGATTTCTTTTCACCGAAGCTTTTGTCTTTTTTTATGTAAGAAAACAGGTGGCGGTTTTTTTACAAAATGACCCTTATTTTGGTCGTGATGAGCAGATAAGGATTGACGGCGAATGGATTTCGATCAATAATACAAAGTTGTCCCCCTAAGACTAGAGGAACAAAACAAGCAAAGAGAGGATGGTCGATTTGTGAATAGTTATCAAGAAAATCCCGTAGTACAACAGAGAAAGTGGTGGATTCTCATTGCTGTTTCGATGTTTACCTTTATGTCAACACTGGATGGGAGTATCGTAAATATCGCTTTGCCGACGATCTCGGCAGATATGGGTGTCCCTATGAATCAAGCGGAGTGGGTCGTATCCGTCTACTTGATGATCGTTTGTGCCTGCCTTTTGTTATTCGGTAAGGTAGGGGATAGTTGGGGCAAGATCAAAGTATTCCGCTTGGGGATGCTAATTTTTATTATCGGTTCGCTGTTATGCGGGTTTAATCATTCCTTAGCGTTTCTGTTATTTGCCCGAGTCGTGCAAGCGATCGGTGCCAGCATGACGATGGCGACAAATACCGGAATCATTACTGAAGTTTTTCCTATGAGTGAACGAGGACGCGCCTTAGGGATGATTGGTGCCTTTGTTTCGTTAGGATCCATCGCCGGTCCTGGATTAGGCGGAGTGATTTTGGCGCATTTTTCTTGGCCGTTTATTTTTTGGATCAATGTTCCAGTCGGTATTCTGACAATGATTGCTGGAGAAAAGGTGTTGCCAAAAGATATCACTATGAGTCATGACTCCATCGATAAAACTGGGTTTGTGCTGTTTTCAATTGCAATTATCAGCTTCTTCGGCGGCATTTTTCTTGGACAAGAGCGTGGCTTTTTAACGTGGCTACCACTGCTACTGGTGGGGATCGCCTTAGTGGCATTCATCGTCTTTTTGCGAGTAGAAGCGCGTGTGAGCAAACCGCTGATTACCTTTGGAATCTTTCGTAATAGAATTTTCACCATGAGCCTGATCACGGCGCTGCTGATCTTTTCTGCAAACTTTTTTGTCAATGTTGTGATTCCCTTTTACTTGCAAAGTGCCCGAGGCTTAACGCCGAGTGTGGCAGGAATGCTGATGATGGTCTTTCCTTTGATGATGGTCATCGGTTCACCACTTAGCGGCTATTTGACGGACCGTGTAGGACCGGAGATCTTGGTCTTAGCTGGCTTAGCGTTGCTGTCCATCACTCAGCTGATGTATATGTTTATGAATCAGCATACGCCGATTTGGTACTATGTCGTCGCTACTGCCATCATGGGGTTAGGCAATTCGTTGTTCCAATCCCCCAACAATACGATGGTGATGAGCAGCGTCACCAAAGAAAATCTTGGGGTGGCAGGTAGTCTAAATTCCTTTGCCCGTAACTTGGGCATGGTCTTAGGGATATCCTTAGCAACGACGATTCTTTATGCCGCAATGAGTCAAGCCTATGGGAAGCATGTGACGACCTATATCGCAGGTCGGGCAGATATTTTTGCCTATGGCATGAAAATCACCTTCTTTGGGGCGTTCCTTCTTTGTATCACGGCGTTATTCTTAACAGTCTGGCGCATCTATAAACAAGGTGGACGTAAGAAAACGCTATGATCGCTTGAAGTCATCAGGTCGAACTGTTCTATTCCTTATTCAGAAAGGGTAGAACAGTTTTTTTATTTTTCTTGACAAGAACCAGAAAAAGGACGGATGTAATAAAGCTGCCAGAATTTGTGCTTTTGGATTTCTGGTGTTATCTGTTATAATGAAAAATATTAGACTGTATTACTTAGATGGAAAGGGGAATGTTGTATGAAACTTACGTATCACGGACACTCGGTGCTTGCTATCCAATTAGCGGATGGCCAAAAATTGTTGTTTGACCCTTTTATTACTGGAAATGCTCTGACTGATTTGGATGCAGACACAGTGGAAACCGATTGGCTTTTGATCACGCATGGTCATAGCGATCATATTGGGGACATGGTGCCGATCGCCAAAAGAAATGAAGCACCAGTGATCAGTGTCGTTGAAATTTGCCGCTATGCAGCCCGCAAAGGCGTTACTGAGACGCATGGCATGAATATGGGAGGCTCTTTTGAGTTCCCGTTTGGCAAAATCTCAATGGTGGAAGCGAAACACAGCTCTGGTCTTGAAGAAGACGGAACGATGATCTATATGGGCAATCCAGTGGGGATCATTTTAGAAGCAGAAGGCAAAACCATCTACCACGCTGGCGATACTGCCCTCTTTAGCGATATGGCGATGATCGGTGAACGTTTCGACATCGATGTGGCGTTTTTACCGATCGGGGATAATTTTACGATGGGCGTTCAAGATGCTGCAACAGCAGCGGCGCTGTTAAACGCGAGCAAAGTAGTACCGATCCATTACAATACGTTTCCAATGATCAAGCAAGATCCGCAAACCTTCGTGAATTTATTGCCGGCAGGTGTGGGCCAGATCCTTGCAGTCGGTGAGACAATAGAAGTTTAAGCAACAGGAAGATTCGTAGTAGGAATAGGGGATAATTATGGCGACAAAACACGACTTGATTTTAGCGCATATCGAGAATCTGCCTGTAGGCGATCGCATCTCGGTGCGGGGAATCGCAAAAGACTTGAATGTCAGTGAAGGAACAGCCTATCGGGCGATCAAAGATGCGGAAAATATCGGCTTGGTTTCAACGATCCAACGTGTGGGAACCATTCGGATTGAACGGAAACTAAAGAAACACATTGAAAAACTAACTTTCGGCGAAGTCGTCCAAATCATTGAAGGCGATGTTTTGGGCGGCGCAGCCGGTTTAGACAAAGACTTGAACAAATTTGTTATCGGCGCCATGAAGGAATCGGCAATGGAACGCTACATCACACCTGGTTCCTTAGTGATCGTCGGAAACCGTAACGAAGTCCACAAGTTGGCACTGGAAGATGGCGCAGCCGTCTTGATCACGGGGGGCTTTGAAACCTCAGAGGAAATCTGTCGCTTAGCAGACGAATTGGAGCTGCCGATTTTACAAACGACCTATGACACCTTTACCGTGGCAACGATGATCAACCGTGCCTTGAGCGACCAGCTGATCAAAAAGGACATCATGCTGGTGAGTGACATTTATATGCCATTGGAAAAAACCAAGTATCTGCACACCTTTGATACGGTCAAGGATTACAAACTGCTTTCGGAGTCTACCAACCACTCCCGCTATCCAGTCGTCAACAAGAATATGCGGGTCGTTGGGATCATCACAGCCAAAGATGTCTTAGAAAAGCCTGATACGCAGATCATCGAACGAATCATGACCCGGGAACCACGGGTCGTAAAAAAAGAGATGAGTGTGGCCTCTGCCAGCCATCAGATGATTTGGGATGGCTTAGAAGTGATGCCCGTCGTAGCAGATGACCTTTCTTTGATTGGGATCGTTACACGCCAAGACATCATGAAAGCGATGCAGATGGTCCAACGACAAACACAAATTTCAGATACGATTTCAGACCAAATCTCGGGACAGATGCAAGTCATCGAACAAGATTTTGAAGGGAACAAATTGCCGCAGCCACATTTCAGCTTTGCGGTGACGCCTCAAATGGTCAATGAAGTCGGAACGATCTCTTTTGGTGTCTTGAGTGAAGTGATCGCTAATACGGCGAAACGCACCATGCAGTTGAATCAACGACGCAATAGCTGGATCGAGCAAGTCAATCTGCATTACTTCCGTTTGATCCAATTAGAAAGCGAGATCATCATTCAACCGAAGATTCTAGAACTGGGGCGACGTTCGGCGAAAATCGATATCGAAGTATCGATCGAAAATTCCTTAGTGGCAAAAGCGATCGTGGTATGCCAAGTAATGGAACGCCCATAAATCATCGAAAACGGCACTTATGGAAAAATTTTAGAGAGAAAGTTGAGACCATTCATGAAGGTACAAGAAGAAATACTTGCAACAATCAAAGCATTCGACCGAATCATTATCCATCGGCACCAACGCCCTGATCCAGATGCATTAGGATCACAAGTAGGGTTGGCAGAAATTTTACGAGCTAGTTTTCCAAAAAAAGAAATCTATCAAGTCGGCGGACCCGTTGAAGGATTGGATTACTTGGCGCTGATGCAGACGATCCCTGATGATTTGTATAAAGGGGCACTAGTGATCGTTACAGATACGGCCAATGCACCACGGGTCAGTGACCAACGCTATGATCAAGGGGCGAAATTGATCAAAATCGATCATCACCCTAATGATGAACCTTACGGAGAGCTGGTCTGGGTCAATACGAAAGCCAGCAGCTGTAGTGAGATGATCGTTTCGTTTTGGCAAATGTTTCAAAACGAGCTGACGATGACACAAGAAGCGGCTCGTCTGCTGTATGCGGGCATCGTTGGTGATACTGGACGGTTTTTATATCCGGCAACGACAGCGACAACGCTGCGCTTAGCGGCTGAACTATTGGATTACGGTTTTGATGCACCGAAGATCAATCGGCAATTGGATCAAGTCTCTCGCAGTGTTGCTCGCCTTTCAGGGTATGTCTACGAAAACATCGAGATCGATGAGATTGGTGCTGGCAAAGTGATCCTATCACAAGAATTGCAGCAGCGTTTTGGCGTAGTGGATTCGGAAACCTCAGCAGTCGTTTCCTTACCAGGGAAAATCGACGAAGTGATGGCTTGGGCGATCTTTGTCGAACAACCAGAAGGCTATTATCGGGTGCGGATGCGTTCGAAAGGTCCAGTGATCAATGAGATCGCCAAACGCCATCATGGCGGCGGACATCCCCTTGCCAGTGGAGCAAACGCAAAAGACCTTGAAGAAGTTGCCCTAATCTATCAAGAGATCCAAGCAGCGATCAAAGAATTTCAAGCAGAATAAACACTTTTACAAGAACATTTACCAATAGAAAAAGGGCGTGCCAAAAGCTTTCGGCACGCCCTTTTTTAGACAAAACGCAGCGCAGGCTCATCACTGAACCCGCACTGCGTTTTTTTGTTTATTTTTGAGAAAAGCGCGGTTTAGCCCCGTAGATCGTCTAAAAATTCGGTTTTGCTTTTCGTTTTCTCGTCTTTCATTTTGATGACTTTGGCTGGTGAGCCAGCAACGACTGCTCCAGCAGGGACATCTTCCGTTACCACAGAACCGGCAGCGACGACTGCACCTTCGCCGACACGGACGCCTTCAAGGACGACGGCATTTGCACCGATCAAAACATTGTCTTCAATGATGACTGGGCTTGCTGAAGGTGGCTCAAGAACGCCAGCCAAGACAGCACCAGCGCCAATATGGGCTTTTTTCCCAACGGTTGCTCGGGCGCCTAAAATCGCACCCATGTCGATCATGGTTTCTTCACCAACGACGGCACCAATGTTGATCACGGCCCCCATCATGATAACGGCATTTTTTTCAATGATGGCTTGGTCACGGATAAAGGCACCTGGTTCGATACGGGCATCGACTTTCGTCAAGTCCAATAAAGGGATTGCTGAGTTGCGGCGATCATTTTCCAGATAGTGATCGGTGATTTTGTCTTGATGCGCGGTTAAAAACTCAGCCACTTTTTGACTGTCACCAACCACGAAATAGAAAGTGCCGTTACCAAACAATTGGATGCCATCTGCTTGGACGTTACTAAGATCTCCATTGATATAGACTTTTACAGGTGTTTGTTTATTTGCTTCTTTGATGTATTTTGCTAATTGATAAGGATCGGAAAATTGTAATTCTGTCATGAGAGACCACCTTTACTTGTCGATTAGATTTTGCATGGAATAAAAACCAGCTGGTTGGTTGGCTAAAAATTCCGCTGCTTTTAGCGCACCATTGGCGAAGATTTCGCGGGAGAGCGCTGTGTGTTTTAATTCAATGATTTCATCCTGCCCAGCGTAGATGACAATGTGTTCTCCAGGAATCGTTCCACCGCGAACGGCATGGATGCCCATCTGCTTGCGGTCATTTACTAGATCACTGCCTTCACGCCCGTAGAGATACTCTTTTTTCGTTTCGCAGCTGTCATTGATACTATCTGCCAACAGCAAAGCTGTACCACTTGGTGCATCGAGTTTTTGATTATGATGCTTTTCGATGATCTCAATGTCAAAGTCAGCTTCTAATGCGGGGGTGATACTTTGTAGTGCTTTGATCAGTACATTGATCCCCAACGACATATTGGCAGAATAGAAAACTGGGATCACTTTAGCAGCCAACGGCAGCATCATCTGCGTGTCTTCCGTCAAACCAGTTGTAGCAACCACGATAGGCAGCTGCTGTTCGACACAATAGTTCAATAAGGCAGGGACATTGCTATAATGAGAAAAATCAATCACCAAATCGATCGGCTGCGTGATTTTTTCTGGACGATCATAGATCGGAAAGGGACCATCTAATTGCTCGGTACGATCCAAGCCGGCGGCCACTTCTAACTGAGGGTGCTTTGCGATCAGGCTTTGCAACACTTTGCCCATGCGACCGTTTGCACCGCTTAATAAAATCTGTTTCACCAAAAACTCCTCCTTACAGCAATCCGTAATTGGTCATTTCTTCTTCTAAATGAACGAGGGTCGCATCTTCTGGGACACCCAAAGGCAAACGATAATGCAATTCGCATTTGCCTAGCAAGGAGACCGCTGCTTTGATCGGCACAGGATTTACTTCACTGAAAATCGCATCGATCAACGGTTTTTGTCGCAATTGCTCTTTGATGGCGGCTTTTACATCACCATTTAAGAAATCAGCAACGAGTTGTGCCGTTTGTTTCGGAGCGATATTGCCGATCGTTGAAATCACGCCAGAGCCACCTAAAGCTAGAATTGGGGTTACTTGATCGTCATTTCCTGAATAGATCGCAAAGTCATCATCCGCAAGACGAGCGATTTCTGCGATTTGCGAAATGTCGCCGCTGGCTTCTTTGATGCCTTTGATATTAGGGATTTTTTTCAGTTCTGCCACAGCTTCAGGTGTTAAATTTAAGCCGGTTCTTGAGCTGACGGAGTATAAGATTACTGGCAGCTCAACGCTTTGACAGATTGCTTCATAGTGAGCGACTAAACTTTTCTTGGTCGCTTTGTTGTAATAGGGTGTTACAACCAATAATGCGTCAGCACCAACGCGCTGTGCTTCTTTTGAAAGATGGATCCCATGTTGGGTGTTGTTGGAGCCTGTTCCGCCGATGACGGGGATTCGACCAGCAACTTGTTTTACCACCGCTTCGATCACCGCGATATGTTCTTCATCGTCTAACGTGGATGCTTCACCGGTCGTACCGCATGCAATGATTGCATTCGTTCCTTGCTGCACATGCCACTCCGCTAACTCCTTCAGCTTATCGAAATCCACCGAACCATCTTGAAGCATAGGGGTAATCAACGCAACGCCAGAACCTTTGAATATTGTCAAACTACGACACATCCTTTCAACCAATTTATTTTTCGTAACTCTACGTATAAGTGTACCAAAACGAGGGGTAAATTTTTCAATAAAAATCGAAACATTTCGACAATTTATACTATAGATTATTCGAATTATATACTATAATATTAAACAATATCAATGAAAAACTGAATATTCGTTGGTTTTTATGGATATTTTTAAAAGGAATGAATAGAAAGGTGTTTTAACATGCAAGTATCGCAAGCAGTCAAAGAATTAACCGAAGACGTGGTTCGTTTTCGTCGTGAATTACATACAATCCCTGAATTAGGGTTAACTGAGTTCAAAACAAAGGAATACTTGCTGCGTCAGTTGCAATCCTTTGGGATCAAAGAAATCTATCCAGTGATTGAAACCGGCTTGATTGCTGTCTTTCGCAGCGATCGTCCAGGAAAGACGCTGGCCTTTCGAACGGATATCGATGCACTGCCGATCAAAGAAGAGACAGGTGTTTCCTTTGTTTCCAAACATGAAGGGAAAATGCATGCCTGCGGTCATGACGGCCATATGGCAACGATGCTAGGGTTTGCTAAATATTTAGCAACACATCCTGAAGTGATTCGTGGAACGATCGTTTTGATTTTCCAACCAGCCGAGGAAAGCCTCGGTGGCGCTCAATTGATGATCGATGAAGGCATCTTACGAGATTTTGGCGTGGAAAAAATCGTGGGGCTGCATGTCTTCCCAGACTTTCCCGAAGGAGTCATTGCGAGCCGGAAAGGTCCGATGATGGCCCGTAACGGCGAGATCAATCTAACGATCAACGGCACGAGTGCCCATGGTGCCCAGCCTCATCAAGGACATGATGCCATTTTAGCCGCGGCTGCGATTATTCAAGGATTGCATTCGATCATTTCACGCAATATCAGCCCGCTTTCTGCTGGGGTCATCACTTTTGGGAAGATCCATGGGGGAGATGCGGAAAATATCATTCCCGGCAAGGTCGTTTTAAAAGGAACGATGCGGGCGTTTGAAGATGAAGTCTATGAAACGATGACGCGCAGAATCACCACCGTCGCACAAGAAATCGCCAAAGGATATGATTGCACGGCGGATGTCGAATTCGAACATCTTTATCGTGTCGTGGACAATGATCCTGAGATGGTGGAAGTGTTGGAAAAAGTGGTCGGGGAGAGCTACCGAGAAACACCACCATATATGTTGGCAGAGGATTTTTCGATGTACCAAAAGGAGATCCCAGGTGTCTTTTTCTTTGTGGGTACCCGAAATGAAGAAAAAGGCTATGTCCACCCTTTACACAGCAGCAAAATGAATTTTGACGAAAAAAATCTATTGCAAGGCATCGAATGCTACGTTCGTTTGATCGAGGCGTTGAACGAGCCAACAGACAAGGAGTAAAGCGATGGCAAAAGAAATCAAGAACAATCACTTATACATTGACGGTTGTGATACCGTTGAGCTGGCAAAAACCTTCGGAACCCCCCTTTACGTGTATTCCGTTTCGGAGATTCGCGAAGAATGCCAAAAGATTCAGGCGCAGTTTTTGACGCGCTACAGCAAGACACGGGCAGCCTATGCCGCTAAAGCTTTCTGCACCACAGCAATGCTGCAAGTGATCAAGTCAGAAGGACTCTCATTAGACGTGGTTAGCGGTGGAGAGCTGTATACAGCAATCCAAGCTGATTTTCCAGCAGAACACATCGAGTTTAACGGGAATAATAAATCGATTGAAGAATTAGCAGCTGCCCTTGATTATGGCGTAGGACGGATCATCGTTGATGGCATTCAAGAAGTCGGCTTGATCCGCGCGTTATGTCAAGAAAAGCAAGTCGTTGCTAAAATTTTGTTGCGCATCACACCCGAGGTTTCGGTCAGCACCCATCAATTTATCTCGACCGGACAAAAAGATTCGAAATTCGGGATTCCTTTAGATGAAGAAATCTTATTTCCGTTAGTGGAAGAAGTGATTCAAGCACCTGAATTGGATTTCTATGGCCTGCATTTTCATGTCGGCAGTCAATTGTCGGACAATCGCTCACATCTAGCGGCAGTTGATGCGGCTTTGGCCCTTGTCCAAACCATTCATGAACGCTTTGATTATTGGATCAAAGAACTAAATGTTGGCGGCGGCTTTGGCGTTCGATACACAGATGCAGATATTCGCCAACCCTACAGCTACTTTTTAGATCCTGTGATGGAAAAAATCGACGCCTTTTATGCGCAGCACCAGAGCGAACGCCCGACCATCGTTATTGAACCTGGGCGCAGTATCGTCGCAGAAGCAGGTATCAGTTTGCACACCATCGGCAGTATCAAGACATTGCCAGGAATCAGAACATACGCCAGCATTGACGGTGGCATGACAGACAATATTCGTCCTGGTCTTTATCAGGCAACTTACACTGGGATCTTAGCCAACCGCGCTTCCGAAGCTGCGACACAAAAGGTCACCATTTCTGGCAAAGCTTGTGAGAGCACGGACATCTTAGTAAAAGATCTTGCATTACCGCCCGTTGAAACTGGGGATCTGTTTGCTACGTTCGCAACAGGAGCTTATGGCTATTCGATGGCCAGCAGCTACAATAATTTACAGATTCCTGCAGTCGTCTTTGTGGAAAACGGCCAAGCGGAATTAGCCGTTAAACGACAGTCCTACGAGCAAATGCTGCAAAATGAAGTGGTTCCTTCGTTTCTAAAAGAGGGAGCTTCCAGCAAGTAAAATTTTGAAAAGCAGGTGACAACATGACGATTCCTTATACAAAAATGCAAGGTGCAGGAAATGATTTTATCGTAATCGATAACCGCACATTGAAATTCTCCCATGAACAACTGTCGCAATTTGCTGCTCAGGTTTGCCATCGGAAATTTTCTGTTGGCGCGGATGCAGTCATGGCAGTGGATTTTCCCACAGGAACCGCTGATTTTCGGATGCGGTTTTACAATGCTGATGGGACCGAAGCAGAAATGTGCGGCAACGGCGCTCGCTGTATTGCCCGTTATGCCTTTGAGAAGGGAATTGCTGGCGAGCAGATGACCATCGAAACAGTTGCTGGCGATGTCCCCGCATGGCGCTTGTCGGCAAAACACTACAAAGTAACCTTGAATCCACCGACCGTGACTACATTTGATCAAGCGTACCCGAATCCAATGGTTTCTTTCGTGGACTATGTGGAATTGGGTGATCCAGGAATCCCTCATGCGGTGGTTCACTATCCTGGTCTGGCAGAAACTGAGTTGGAACAGCTGGCTGAACTTGCCAAAGAGATACGCTATTGGGAGGTTTTCCCAAAAGGGGCGAATGTCAATTTCTATGAAGAAGATGACAAGGGTGATCTGATCGTTCGCACGTATGAACGAGGGGTGGAAGGTTTTACCTATGCGTGCGGCACAGGTTCTGGTGCCACTGCGTATGTCGTGACCAAACGTCACCAGCAAGCGGCAGCGAATGTCTTGCTGCACGTGTTAGGTGGCGAGTTAACGGTAGAAGTTGATGTTGATCAGGGCGCATTAGAATTGATCGGCGATGCGGTTATGGTATCTGAAGGCTTGATTTTAGATGAGAATTTGACTGTGTGACAGATTGATCCATTTTGGCGCAAATGAGTTGAGTAAGTCATGATTGAGGGGCGTTTTTGCACATGCAGAAATGCTCCTTAGTTGTCAGCTGTTGCAGCGGCAATTTTTTCTTAGTATACGTTTAGTGTTTTGTGGTAGAGAATCACTTCGATAATTCTTATTGATTAAAGGTGGTTTTTTTTGTATGCTTAGTATTGTTCGATAGTGAACAATACGACTATTATCAATCAAAGGAGCAACACTATGACTCAAATTCCTAACTGTCCAAATTGCCAATCTGAATACGCTTATGAAGACCGCGGGCTGTTTGTTTGTCCTGAATGCGGAAACGAATGGCAAGAGCAACAAGCGATGGAAGAAGCACCCGTATATAAAGATGCCAACGGCAATATTTTAGTCGATGGCGATACAGTAACGGTCATCAAAGACTTGAAAGTCAAAGGCGCATCTGGCGCCATCAAACAAGGAACGAAAGTGAAAAACATCAAATTAGTCGAAGGCGACCACAACATTGATTGCAAGATCGATGGCTTCGGCGCAATGAAACTAAAATCAGAATTTGTAAAAAAAGGTTAAAAACAAAATCTTCCAGTCATCTTCATAATTTTTTCACCACTTTAATGGTAAAATAAGGTCAAAGATTAAAAGGGGGAATTTTATCGTGTATGGTATGGGCGGATACGGGTTCGGCTTTTTTTATGACCCGACTTTCATTCTTGTAATTATCGGTATGGTGATTTCACTAGCAGCGTCAGCGTACGTCAAAAGTACCTTTAACAAATATGACAAAGTCAGAAGTAAAAATAATATTACCGGCACAAAAGCGGCGCAGTACATCTTGCAAAGCCAAGGAATCAATAATGTGGGTGTGCAAGCGATCGCTGGTGATTTGACGGATAATTACAATTCTGGCAACAAAATGCTGAGTTTATCGCAATCTACTGCACAATCAACTTCGGTAGCAGCAATCGGTGTTGCGGCTCATGAGTGTGGACACGCAGTCCAAGATGCCAAAGGTTATTTTCCTTTGCGTTTGCGTCATGCGATCGTACCGATCGCTAATATCGGAACCAGCATCTCGATCCCATTGATTTTGATTGGGGTCCTATTACGAGGATCGTTTCTGATCAACTTAGGCTTGTTGGCTTTCTCATTGGCGTTTATTTTCCAATTAGTGACCTTGCCAGTCGAGTTCGATGCCTCAAAACGGGCGATCCGTATTTTGGCAGATGGTGGCTTGTTAACAGAAGATGAAGTACCACAAGCAAGAAGAGTGCTCTTCGCCGCAGCGTTGACGTATGTCGCAGCTGCCGTAGCAACCTTATTGCAGCTCTTACGTTTGATTATTTTATTTGGTAATAACAACCGTCGGAATTAATCGACAGTGTGATAGACTAAAGACCAGCTCAGGCATTTTGAACTGGTCTTTTTTCGTTATTCTACTATTAAGTAAATGTAATAGACGTTTTCAACGCTTTTTAAATTTTCTTCGGACAAGTTATTTTCCATCATATCATATAATTTTAGGTCGCCACCTTGTGCAATATAAATCAAAGGAATCTCAACATTTTTTTTGATTTCTAGGGGATCTTCTTCAATGTGGTAGATTGCTCCCCCGGGAAGATCTTTGTCTTCTCCAAGAGAAATATACTGATATTCCGTAAGATCTGTCGTTGTTTCTGATGCTCCGCCATTGGAAGATAAGTTTACGAGCAGCTTTTTTTCCCCTTTAGAAATGCCAATCGTTAAATAACCGTTATAATTGCTTTTGGTATCTGTCATTAAGGAAGCAATCAACTTGTGGGTTGTTTTCTCACCTTTGTGATAGTGATCAAAGTAAACCGTCATCGCTTGAGCTTGGGTATTAAATTTTAGCTGCGAACCAAAATCAAATAACAGTCTGGAAAGATCCATTTGATTTTCGACTTGAACTAGATGATTATCTGGAACACCCGCTATTTTTTCTCCTCGAAAAGGACCATAATTGTAATAGTTTAAATAAAGCCCCCCTGGTAGACCAATCAATACGAACAAAGACAGTACAGCAATAACAATTGTCCTACGTGTGTTTTTTAGCCGAGCTTTTTTCACGATTTTTTTAAAATCTTGCTCTTTAATAGCCATGTTTCTTTTCCTCCATTCGTTTTTTCAGTTGTTTTCTTCCTCGATATAATGCTGTTTTGATACTATCTTCCGAGCGATTCAGTAAGAAGCTTATTTCTTTTAAGCTCAAATTTTCTGCATACTTCATGATCAAAAGGGTGGAGGTAGAAACGGGTAATTCTTGAAGTGCCTCATAAAGATCATCATCAGTTTCTTGCCAGTTGATACTAGAAGCAGTCACTGGCAAATACTGCCTGACGATTTCTCGCCGTCGCTTTGTTTGTTTATACAACGTAAAGTAACCATTGATCCCCACACGAAACAGCCACGGACGAATCGCTTCTGCGGATAAGACCGAATCGATTTCAAGGATTTTAACAACTGCTTCTTGAGCAATATCTTCGGCATCCTGTTGTGAAGCGCCGAGGGACTGCAGGTAATGAACCAAGTCATTCGTTAACTGCAGTAAATAATGTTCGTAAGCATCCAAACGCATTTTTCCCCCTCCTTAACAATACAACAACTGAAAGTAAAAAAAGTGAACATCTTTCAACTAAAAAAATCGAAAAAAATCGAGAAAACGTTAAATTAATCGATTGAGTTGTGCTTATTTTCTCAAAGGAATCGGAAAAAAACAATCAGCTTTTGAAGGGAATTACATGCTTTTCAGAAGACAGTGACGATTTATAACAAAAAAATAGCAGGATAGCTGCCTCTATCCTGCAAAAGAAAAATTATCTTAGCGTAGAAGGCAGGAATCGAACCTGCACCTCGTCTTTGCCAAAAATAACCAGAAATACGTTCCGATCATTTTTACCAAAACGAGTAAAGCGCCAGACTTCATCTACACTTTGTATTATGCCAAAGAGAGTTCAACGATTTCGTAAGAAGCAATGAAAAATTTGCAAAAAGTTGTGCAGAAAACATGAAGGTTGTTTAAGAAAGAATAACCATAGAATTTAGTCGAGAAAAAGAAGGAACCAGCTGTATCGATAAGTAAAGCGCTTTGTCTGGAAACCTCGTTTTCTTTCTGAAAAAATCAGATAAAGTTTTCTTGACATTTGCTAGGTGAGAATGTATCATTCTGTTTGGGCACTCTTTACAAGAGTCAGAAAGTGATTTAGAATTTTCGCTCCCTATTCATTTATGGATAGGGAGCTTTTATTATTTTCTAAATGCTTTTCCTGTAAAATAGATTAAAGGAGTTTTTCAGTTTATGACAAAATATATTTTTGTAACCGGCGGTGTGGTTTCTTCTATTGGTAAAGGGATCGTAGCAGCATCATTAGGACGTCTGTTGAAAAATCGCGGCTTGAAAGTAACGATTCAAAAATTCGATCCGTACATCAACGTCGATCCAGGAACGATGAGCCCATACCAACATGGTGAAGTATTCGTAACCGATGATGGAGCAGAGACCGACTTAGACTTAGGTCACTATGAACGCTTTATCGATATCAATTTGAACAAATACTCAAATGTAACAACTGGAAAAATCTATTCAGAAGTTTTGCGGAAAGAGCGTAAAGGAGAATACTTAGGCGCGACTGTTCAAGTGATCCCGCATATCACCAACGAGATCAAAGAAAAAATCATGCGGGCAGCCAAAATGACTGATTCAGATGTGATCATTACAGAAGTCGGCGGTACAGTAGGGGATATTGAATCATTGCCATTTCTAGAAGCTTTGCGTCAAATGAAAGCAGACGTAGGTTCAGACAATGTGATGTACATCCACACCACGCTGATTCCTTATTTGAAAGCAGCGGGCGAAATGAAAACCAAACCGACCCAACACAGTGTGAAGGAACTGCGCGGCTTGGGGATTCAACCAAATATCTTGGTCGTTCGTACAGAACAACCCGTAGGACAATCAACGAAAAACAAATTGGCCCAATTCTGTGACGTGGCACCAGAAGCCGTGATCGAATCTCGTGACGTTGAGACCCTTTATTCGATCCCATTGGCACTGCAAGCACAAGGCATGGATCAAATCGTGTGTGATCATTTGAAACTGACTGCACCAGCTGCTGACATGACTGAATGGCAAGCATTGGAAGAAAAGGTACTGAATTTGAAGAAAAAAGTACGCATCGCATTAGTCGGAAAATACGTGGAATTGCCAGATGCTTATCTATCAGTTGTCGAAGCCTTGAAACATTCTGGTTTTGCCTTTGATGCAGACATCGAGATCGATTGGATCAAAGCCCAAGAAATCACACGAGAAAACGTGGATTCTTACTTAGGTGAAGTAGACGGTATTCTTGTTCCTGGTGGATTCGGTGATCGCGGGATTGAAGGAAAAATCGAAGCGATCCGATATGCTCGGGAAAACGATGTACCATTCTTAGGGATTTGTCTAGGGATGCAAATGGCTTGTGTGGAATATGCCCGCAATGTCGTTGGCTTGGAAAATGCCAATTCCGCAGAAACAGATCCTGAAACAGCCAACAACATCATTGATTTGATGGCTGACCAAGAAAACATCGAAAACTTAGGTGGGACATTGCGCTTAGGCTTGTACCCATGTAAAGTGAAGAAAGGCACCAAAACAGCTGCAGCTTATGACGGAGAAGAAGTTGTTCAAGAACGTCACCGTCATCGTTATGAATTCAACAACAAATACCGTGAAATCTTTGAAGCAAACGGGATGGTCTTCTCAGGTGTGTCACCAGACAATCGTTTGGTTGAGATCGTTGAGATCCCAGAAAACAAATTCTTCGTGGGTTGCCAATTCCACCCAGAATTGATTTCTCGTCCAACTCGCCCACAACGCTTGATCAAAGCCTTTGTTGGAGCTTCATTAGACAACCGCCAAGCATAATAATCGCTAGCGGCAAACCAAGGAATGAATGTGCGAAACTCCTCATCTCAAGATGGGGAGTTTTTTTGAGTTGCGCCATCCCAATAATCCGTAAAAGGTTGAAACTTGCGAGAGCGTTGGTAGAAGGTATCTGTTTCTGCACACAAAAAACTTCCGTCAAAACGACCGGAAGTTTCTGGCTGATGCATTATTTTTTTCGCTAACAGTTTGAATGAAATCCGCCAGCGGGAAACCCATGTTGATTTGCTGGTGCCTAGAGAGGATTATTCTTTTAGCTTATACCCTTGGTCTAAGAGCATTTCCTCTGTACGTTCCATGCTGATCCCATTTTCAGTGTTTCCTTCGAAACTAACCCCAGGCAATTGTTTCGCTGAATCATAATCCAACTCATCATAATTGATGGTCAAGGATTCAGTCGCTTCACTATCTGTATAGTCGAGGGAATAGTCCAACCCTTTGACTTGCTGATACTGTTCTGCGATCGGATCAAGTACCGTCTGTGCTTCTTCTTTAGTCGTTACCCCGATCGCTGAATAAGGCATGACATTGTTCGCAGTCTGAGTTTTTACTTTATCGCCTTCATAAGTGAAGACCAGTTCCATCGAAACCCCATTTTGATCCATTGTGAATGTTTTGGTTTCTTCCTTGGCCCCCGAGCTACAGCTTGCCAAGAAAAGAACTCCGATGACTGCCAAAAATCCAATAAGTGCTTTTTTCATTTTATCCCTCCTTTTTTACATAATAATATAGCCGCTTTCACAAGGCTATTCTTATGCTCAAAAGAGAAGAAGAAAGGATTTGCTGGAAGATTATGATAAAATAACGAAAAAATATGTGAAATTTTTCTCGAATTTTCACATGCCGATTTGTTATCTAACGACCGCAGACAGAAGAGCAAAACCTTACAGAATCGTAGACTTTCAGAAAAGATGATGAAAATGCTGGATTTTTATATTTGTGCAATCTTTTTTTGAAAAGAGAAATTCCTCTTTTTAGTAGCAAATACCGCAAATCTTTGCTAAAATAGCATTGTCGGTTAAGCATTGCTTAACAAATAAAGTTTTTCAAAACTTAGGAGGAATTTTTTATGCCAGTAGTATCAGGAGCTGAATTCTTAAAAGCTGCTCGTCAAGGCGGATATGCAGTCGGCGGATTCAACACAAACAACTTAGAATGGACACAAGCGATTTTAAAAGCTGCTGAAGCGAAAAAAGCGCCAGTTCTAATCCAAACTTCAATGGGTGCTGCCAAATATATGGGCGGATACAAAGTTGCTAAAGACATCGTTACAAACTTGGTTGATTCAATGAACATCACTGTTCCAGTTGCAATCCACTTAGACCACGGTGATTATGATGCAGCAATGGAATGTATCGAAGTTGGTTACACTTCTGTTATGTTTGATGGCTCTCACTTACCATTTGAAGAAAACTTGAAATTGGCTAAAGAAGTTGTCGAAAAAGCACACGCAAAAGGCGTTTCTGTTGAGTGTGAAGTTGGTTCAATCGGCGGAGAAGAAGATGGAATCATCGGTTCTGGCGAATTAGCTGACATCGAAGAATGTAAACAAATGGTTGCAACTGGTATTGATTACCTAGCTTGCGGAATTGGTAACATTCACGGTCAATACCCTGAAAACTGGAAAGGCCTTGCTTTTGATCACTTACAAGCAATCGCTGATGCAGTAGGTTCTGATGTACCATTAGTATTACACGGTGGTTCTGGTATTCCTCAAGACCAAATCGAAAAAGCAATCTCAATGGGTGTTTCTAAAGTAAACGTAAATACTGAATTCCAATTATCATTTGCTAAAGCAACTCGTGAATACATCGAAGCTGGCAAAGATAAAGAAGGTAAAGGATTCGACCCTCGTAAATTATTAGCACCAGGTGTTGCTGCAATCGTTAAAGATGCAGAAGAACACATCGACTGGTTCGGTTCAGCTGGTAAAGCTTAATCTTAATCAAAGATCAAAACTCTTAGAATCACTGATTCTAAGAGTTTTTTTGTTTTCCAAGAAAATATTCTTGATGCGGGGATCAAAAATATCCTGCATCTTTTTTCTTTGAGTGATCTGTGCTAAAATTGGAATGATACACATAAATTAAAAAAGAGTATAGGTGGAATTCCATGAAAAAAATTGTCATCAACGGCAATCGTCCCTTAAAAGGTGAAGTCACCATTAGCGGCGCAAAAAACAGTGCAGTCGCATTGATCCCGGCAGCGATCTTAGCTGATTCACCGGTCATTTTAGAAGGAGTGCCTGACATCCAAGATGTGCACTCATTAATTGAGATTATCGAAATCATGGGTGTGAAGACCCATTTTGAAAACAATACGCTAGAGATCGATCCGACAAACATCGTTTCGATCCCGATGCCTAACGGAAAAATCAACAGTTTACGAGCTTCTTACTATTTCATGGGGGCATTGTTGGCGAAGTTTGGTGAAGGCGTCGTTGGATTGCCTGGCGGCTGCTTCTTAGGCCCGCGACCAATCGATTTGCATATCAAAGGCTTCGAAGCACTTGGCGCAAAAGTCACCAATGAACATGGTGCTATGTATTTGCGTACCGAAGAAGAAGGCTTGGCTGGCGAACGAATCTTCCTAGATATGGTCTCCATCGGAGCAACCATCAATGTGATGCTGGCAGCAGTAAAAGCGAAAGGCAAAACGATCATTGAAAATGCCGCACGAGAACCTGAGATCATTGATGTTGCGACCCTTTTAAATAATATGGGAGCGAAAATCAGAGGTGCAGGTACCAATGAAATTCGTATCGAAGGCGTGGAAGAATTGCACGGTTGTCGTCATTCCATCATTCCAGACCGGATCGAAGCAGGAACCTACCTTTCTTTAGCCGCAGCAGCGGGGGAAGGCATTACTGTCAAAAATGTGATTTATGAGCATTTAGAAAGCTACATTGCGAAATTGGAAGAAATTGGCGTACGAATGGATATCAGCGAAGATGAAATCTATGTGCATCCCTCAAAAGACTTGAAACCAGCGACTGTGAAAACTTATCCTTATCCAGGATTTGCCACAGACCTGCAACAGCCGATCACACCATTATTGCTAAAAGCAAACGGAACATCGGAGATCATGGACACGATTTACGCCAAACGGGTCAACCATATTCCTGAATTAGCACGGATGGGCGCACAAGCAACGACAGAAGGCAACATGATTTTTGTTAGCGGACCGAGTCAATTGCACGGAGCAGAAGTTGTCGCTTCTGATTTGCGAGCAGGAGCTTGCCTTGTCATTGCCGGATTGATGGCGACTGGCACGACCAGCGTCTTTAATGTCGAGTATATTTTGCGCGGCTATGATCATATCATCGAAAAACTAACGGCTCTTGGAGCTGATATTCAAATGATAGAGGAGTAATTATGAGCGATTATCTTACGATGGCAGAGTTGGAAAACAAAACCTTAAAAGAGATCTACACCTTTGCCAAAGAGTTTCGAATTCCTTATTACAGCCAGATGAATAAAAAAGAATTGTCATTGGCTGTGATACGGGCGCAGGCGGAAAAACAAGGCTTCTTTTATATGGAAGGAATCTTGGATATCGTAGGCCAAGAAGGCTACGGTTTTTTACGCCCAATCAACTACGGACCGAGTGCAGAAGATATCTATATTTCTTCTTCTCAGATTCGTCGGTTTAGTTTGCGTAATGGTGATAAAGTCGCCGGTAAGGCGCGCCCGCCCAAGGAATCTGAGCGCTATTATGGATTGATGCACGTTGAGTCTGTTAATGGCAAAGATCCAGAAGATGCCAAAGAGCGTCCGCATTTTCCAGCGCTGACGCCGCTTTATCCGAATCGTCATTTAAAATTAGAAACAACGTCAGGACGCCTTTCTACGCGGATGATCGACATGCTGTCGCCAGTGGGGTTTGGACAACGGGGACTGATCGTTGCTCCGCCTAAAGCTGGGAAAACCAGTATCTTGAAAGAAATTGCCAATGGGATCACTGACAACTATCCTGAGGTGGAATTGATCGTTCTTTTGATCGACGAGCGCCCAGAAGAAGTGACTGATCTGGAACGCAGTGTCAAAGGCGATGTTGTTTCTTCAACCTTTGACCTGCAGCCTAGCAACCATACCCGTGTTTCTGAATTGGTACTAGAACGGGCGATGCGTTTGGTAGAAGACAAGCGTGATGTCGTGATTCTGATGGATAGTATCACTCGTTTGGCAAGAGCCTACAACTTAGTGGTACCTCCAAGCGGACGTACACTAAGCGGCGGGATCGATCCAGCTGCTTTGTACAAACCAAAGAAATTTTTTGGTGCTGCCCGTAATATTGAAGAAGGCGGCAGCTTGACGATTCTTGCCACCGCACTGGTGGATACCGGCAGCCGCATGGATGATGTCATCTATGAAGAGTTTAAAGGAACCGGCAATATGGAGCTGCAGCTTTCTCGCAGCTTAGCAGAACGTCGGATCTTCCCAGCGATCGACATCAAGAAATCTGGTACCCGTAAAGAGGAATTGCTGATGAGCAGCGAGCAATTGGAAGAAACCTGGCGCTTACGCAACAACATGTTGGGGGATTCCTTGGAGTTCACAGAACAATTCATTCAATTCTTGCGTAAAACAAAGAACAATGAAGAGTTTTTAGCGGCTTTTCATGATGTCCATTTCGGAGACAAACGGCAAAAAAGAAATATAAAAAGATAATTGCATCTAAAAACCAAACATGGTAAGATAGTCATGTTGTAAAATCGACAAATCAACTCTGGTGAAGCAAATGAGCCAGGGCAAAGGAGAGAAGAAGAAATGAAACAAGATATCCATCCAGATTATCATCCAGTTGTATTCATGGACTCAACTACTGGTTTCAAATTCTTATCAGGTTCTACAAAGAATTCTCAAGAAACTGTTGAGTGGGAAGACGGCAACACGTATCCATTGATCCGTGTCGAAGTAACTTCTGATTCACATCCATTCTACACTGGACGTCAAAAATTCACACAAGCAGACGGACGTGTGGACCGTTTCAACAAAAAATACGGTCTCAAAGACACAAACGCTGCAGAATAAGACAAATAACTGCAAATGTTGTTTCGACAACATTTCAGAGGTTTCCCTTTTACATGGGAAACCTTTTTTTGTTTTTATAGGTAATAGACACGCAACTGCTAAAGCGAAAGAAACCATTCAGAATCTGTTACAAGTAAAGTAAGAGGACTCAATAGATCAGTAAGACAAGAATGTGGAAATTAGCACTATAACGAATCCTATCTAGAAATTTTTTAAAATGAAGCAGTGATCAAGAGTGATTTGATTTAACCTTCGATTGTTATTGAATATTCAAGCTTCAATTGACTTTTAACTTAAATAAAATTATCATTAAATTAATAATATCCGTTTATAAGTTTCTTATTTTGACTTATTTCGCCGAATTCAAACGATTTTTTGAGAAAAGTAGATTTTTCCTCTCTTAAGAACCAGTTTCTATTCTACATAATTAAAAACCACTCACTAGCTATGCTTTAACTAATCACATCCAAAACAATCAAGAAAGGAAGAGACATGTTTTCATTTAAGAAAAAGAAGGAAGTCATTAATTTCCCAGAACTAAGCAACCATAATGAACGTACATACCCGAAAAAATTGAAAAAGATTGTGGCTCAATTAGAAACCTGTAAATCTGAGGATTTGAATTATATTGCTGAATGTATTTTACAAAAGATGGGATATACCGTCCAAAACATCGATGGTTACAAAGATGGTGGTATTGATGTGTATGCTTTTTCTAATAATAAAAAGGCAATTGCGGTCCAATGTAAAGCTTGGAATCCGCAAAAGACAACGGAGCGGATCAGTAAGCCACTCGTTGCCGCATTTAAAGGGATTTTTCCAGACAAAGGGTTTCCCAATGGGCTTTTCATCACAACACATTTTTTTACAGATCAAGCTTTAGAAATATCCGGTGAGAATTTACTGTTGGTTGACAGGAAAAAGCTGATTGAGCTGCTTGCGCATTTTTATCCAGAAATGATCAGTGAGTTATTTTATTATAAAACCTTGACTGAATTAGAAGATTGCAAGAGTTGTAAAAATGGGAAGAAGTTGAAACTTTACAATAAGAAGAAACGCAACTATTACTATATCTGTGAAACATGTGGAGAGTATAGCTCGTTTAATTATTCATCATGAGAAAAAGGGATAATAGAATAAGCAATAAAAAACAGACATTCCATTAATGAATGTCTGTTTTTTATTAAGTGAAAACGCCAAAAGAAGGTGGGAACGTAGTTTTATTCATATTTCTAAAGCTTTGTTTTTCACCCAGCCACTCAATAAACGATCTGTTTAGGATCTGCATGGGCCAAAATAAAGTCTTTGAAATTACTGACAACAGGCGGCAGGTAGGTTTCTTTGTTATAGGCTAAATAAAAGTATCGTTCCCAACTGATGTCTTTGAGTTTGATACGTTTGAGGGGCAAAGAGTCGAGCATCGTCATATTGGGAATGATCGCAATCCCCAATCCTTGACTGACTAGTCCAGCGATCACTTGATCGATCTTGACCTCATAAGCAACTTGATAGCTGACGTTGTTGCGTTGATAAAGGTCATCGATGATTTCACGTAAGGCACTTTTTTTGCTGAAAATAATCTGAGGATATTCTGCTAAGTCTTCCAAAGAGACTTCATCAAATTGTGCCAGAGGATGGTTCAACGCCGTGATTACGACAAGCTCTTGACTCGCAATCGGGACGAATTCAATGGTTGGTTCATTGATGATGTAAGAACAAATACCGAGATCATAACGCAAGGTTTTCAATCCTTGAACTGTTTCGGTACTGACGCTATCTGAATGAAATTCGAATTGAATCTTTTTTTCAGGATTTGCTTCAAGGAACTGTTTAGTGACTTTTGGTACGTAAGAGGTACCAAGGACTTGTAAAAAAGCAAAGCTGATATGCCCAAAGCCTTTACTGATTTTTGTTACTGTATCAATGCCGGAATCTAAATTTTCTAATGTTCGTATAACATGCTCATGAAAAATTTTTCCTGGTTTGGTTAGGGCGACGTTTCGTCCGTTTTTTTCAAAGAGTTGGACACCTAACTCATCTTCCAAGAGGGAAATTGCATTACTGAGGCTTGGCTGTGTAATGTTGAGCAATTTGCTCGAACGAGTATAATGTTCTTCTCTAGCAAGGACATCAAAATACTTCAAATGCTGAAGATTCATAGAAACCTCCTCTAAAACCCTTCTTTTTTTATCAGTATATCATAAGACTTATATCTTTTATCTATAGATTCATAAAGAAAAAACAATTAGAAGTGCTGAAACGGAAAAGCTATAATAACGGTAACAAACATTGTGAATAAAAACACAATTACTGCGACCGCTTTTTAGTTCGTGTTTTTATTTCCAGCTGTAAACCAAGTAGTAGTTGTTTACAGACTTTTAAAGGGGGAAATAACATGAGAAACGTTCCATTGACAATCAGTTCATACACATTAGGAACAGAGATCAATTTTGAAGACAGAGTGAAGATTGCGAAAGAAGCAGGATATGATGGGATCGGTTTACGTGCGGAGACCTATATGCTTGCTGTGAAGCAAGGCTATTCTGATGAGCGGATGCTTGAAATTCTTGCAGAACATGACATGAAAGTAACCGAGGTCGAATATATCACCTTGTGGGCTGATCCAAATAAAACGATGGAAACACCGGAAACACTGCTGCAACAATTTAAAGAGCAAACGATCTATCATATGGCACGTTTGTTTGGTGTTGGGCACATCAATTGTGGCTTAATGGAAAAATACCCAGCAGAGGTTCATATCCAAGCCTTTAAAGAACTATGTACACGAGCAAAAGAATTAGTCATTGGGTTAGAATTCATGCCTTATAGCGGTGTTCCTGATCTAGCTAGTGCATGGAATATTGTCAAAGAGGCAGATTGTGAAAATGGGATGCTGATCCTAGATACATGGCACTGGGCGAGAGCCAACATGACAGCAGCTGACTTGGAAGGGATCCCAGCGGAGAAAGTTGTTTCGATCCAAATTTGTGATGTTTTAGAAAGACGATATCCTGATACGATCTTACGCGATGAGTCGATGCACGATCGCTTATGTCCAGGAACAGGATGGGGTGATACCGAAGGCTTCTTACGGGCACTAAAAGCACACGGCATCAAGCCTCGTGTTGTAGGCACGGAAGTGATTTCTGATCCGATTTTAAGTCAAGGCTATCAAAAAGCAGCAGAGCAAAATTACAAAACGAGTATTAAAGTGATCCAAAACGCATGGCCAGAATTGCTTGCGTAAAAAAATCAAATAGAAAAGAGGAAATACGATGAGCGAAAAAATTTCGGGAAAAACGAAGCTCTTAGGATTGATCGGTACACCTGTTGGGCATTCTGGTTCGCCAGCCATGTATAATTATGGCTTTGACCAGCTTGATATCGATGCAGTTTATTTAGCTTTTGACATCAAAGAAGACCAAGTTGCCCAAGCGATCGAGGCGTTCCGAACCTTCAAAATGAGTGGGAATGTCACGATGCCATGCAAAACGGCAGCCGCAGAATATATGGATGAATTAACACCTGCTGCAAAAATGGTGGGTGCGATCAATACCATCGTCAATGATGAAGGTAAGCTCGTCGGTCACATTACCGATGGTGTCGGCTTTGTTGATAATCTGCAAGCCCACGATGTAAAAATGAAGGATCAAAAATTTGTTGTAATTGGAGCTGGAGGAGCTGCCACGGCGATTCAAGTCCAGTTGGCGATCGAAGGCGCAGCCTCTATTGCGATTTTTAACATCAAAGATGCTTTTTATGAGAAAGGCAAAGAGACCGTTGCTCGCATCAAAGAGTATTACCCTGACCTAGCAATTGACATCTATGATTTGGCGGACCAAGCGTTATTAGCTGAAAAAATCAACGAAGCCGATTGTCTGGTGAATGCAACGACTGTTGGAATGGGTGAAGGAAATACAGCGACACCGATTGCAGACACCGATTTACTGCATGCAGATTTGACGGTGGCTGATGCGATCTATAACCCACCAATGACCCAGTTATTGAAAGATGCTAGCGCGAAGGGATGTAAGACTGTAGGTGGAAAAGGCATGCTTATCGGACAAGGAAAAGCCGCCTTTAAACTATTTACTGGAAAAGAATTGCCTATCAAAGCAAACTAACTAGGGACCGAGTATCCGTTTCCTACGAAATACCTTGAGGGGAACTTTCGTAGGAAAGCTGGATGTTCTTTTATAAGGAGCGTACAAATGAGAGCAAAAAAGTATATTTTGTCACTGGCAACTGTCTATATGTGTTATTTCACTCATGGAATTCAAGCCATTATTTTAAGCCAAAATGCGACTTATTTTTCGGATAAATGGGGCTATACCGATGCTTCTGCTGGAGCAGCGGCAGTATCGTTGGCAATCACTGCGACCGGATTAGGAAAATTTTTGACCGTCTGGATCGGTGGAGAAATTTCGGATAAAGTGGGACGCAAAAAAATGGCGGTCATGGGTGCTATTTTGTATACGCTATGCTTTTTAGGGTTATTACTGACGACGAACATGGTGATTGCGTCTGTCTGTGCCTTTATCGCAGGGGTGGCGACTTCTGGATTTTGGGACGCTGCGTTATATCCTGCTTCTCAAGAAGCTGCACCGAAATATGCGGCCTCAGCGATGATTGGGATCAAGTTTTTTGTTTCTCTGTCAGGAGTCATTTATCCATTACTTGTGGTGAATTTCATTGGTTCTGGAAATCAATCAATGGGGATCATCATTCCGTTAGTCCTATCGATCGTCTGCACGATTTTAGCAGCAATCGCGCCCTTCGCTTATGATGACATGATGAAAGAAAAGACTGCTACCGTCGATGGAAAAGAAACAAATGCAGTTCAAGAAGAAATCGCGGCAATGAAAGCCAAGATGCTTGTTAAGCCGAATGTTATCGTTAATTTCTTCACAATGTTCTTTGGTTTTATCTGTATGTTTATTATGTACGGTGCCCAACAGTATACCAAAGCGTTTGGGTTAACGAATGCTGGTTTGACTGAGATGCAGTCAGCAGGGCTAACATCGATCTATACTTTTGGCTCAATGGTGGCAGTTTTGTTTTGGGCAGTGATGATGGGGAAATTGCGTTGGAATCCACTGAAAGTCTTGTTTATTGATACGGTGTTTATCGCTCTTGCATTGGGGATGGTCCTAGTGATCCAACACGTGGTAGTGATTTATATCAGTATCGCATTCCTGGGCTTCTTTGCTGCCGGAGGGGCGTTGCAAACTGGGCTAGGGGTACGACAAATGTTTTGCCCTGGACCAAAAGGTCGAAATACCGGGATCTACTATACTTGGATGGGCTTAGCAAGTACCTTTTTGCCTTACATCGTTGCTTCCATGACTCGGTCTGTAGGAGAAACGCAAGCGATTTTTCTGATGATGGGCTTATTACTTGCAGCTGCTGTATTAGCGATCATCATGATGGTTTATTTGTTACTGCAACACAAAAGAGTTTTTGGCTATAGCGCATTTGATAAGTTAAAGGACTAAACGTCCTGGAGGATAGTGGCCAACCACTTCCTCCTTTTTCGCTTTTGTTAAACAGGTGACTTAGCGTATCTGGTTGCAGGTTTAAACGGCGTAAATTGTATGGAGGAGAAGAAGTATGGATAGCTTGATTGGCTTATTACTAGTAGTGTCATTTGGTGGCATGGTTTTTTATTGTATCAAAGGGTATAACCTGATGATTGGTTTTATTGTTATGGCAACGTTATGGGTGTTGTTGCCACTTATAGGGAATGTTATTTCACCCAATCCGGCTTTTGAAAACCTACCATTTACCGAGATGCTGGCACAGGTTTATCAACAGGCGCCAGAACGTTGGGGAGCTTCACAAATGAATATTTTTGTAGGAGCCTTCTTTGGTCGGATCTTGTTGGAAACTGGAATTGCGACAACCATCATTCGCAAGAGTGTGGAACTTGGCGGGGATAGTCCAGCGATTATTCTAGTAATTGTCAATTTGATTACCGGCTTTATCTTTTCATCCATGTCAGGTGCCGGATCTGTCATCGCGATCGCCGTGATCGTATTGCCGATTTTATTTTCGATTGGTATTCCTAAAGTCGTGGCATTCTTTAGTTTTTCGGCTTCCGTTGCAGCAGGTGTTTTCTTAAATCCAATCAATTTCACACAGTATCAAGCTTTTTTGGCAATGTGAATGGTGGGGTTGATTACACCTATAATGATTATTTTTCGTTTGGATTATTGGCTTTCTTTGTGATGATTCTGGTTTCTTCGATTTTTGCTATTGGGTATTTGAGAGTAGAAAGTTTGACCTATGCTTGGGCGGTTGGAGAAGAACCTAAAGTCCATGACGTGCCTAGTTTGGCGTTACTTACCCCTTTTATACCGGTCGTAGGAGTCATCATCTTTCAATTTCCAGTGATTTTTTGTTTTATTGGTGCGAGTCTTTATGCCTTGTGGATTTGTGGTGTTTTAAAGGATGGGTTCAGAAAAGATTCTCAGATTTTGACCCGTATTTTTGCAGATGGGGTCAAAGATACTGCGACCTTAGTTGCCTTTTGGATGACTCTTGCAATGTTCAATGCAGCTGCTACGTTTGCAGCACCGTATTTTGAATCATTGCTAGGAGGAATCATTCCGACGCATCCCTTAGCGCTTTGTCTGCTTTTTGGTTTTTTAGCTCCCTTGACTTGGTTTCGCGGACCCCTTTCTTTGATTGGTTGTGGCGCAGCATTGCTGGCAGTGATCAGCAATCAAACCAATTATCCAGTGACTTTTTTGTATCCGTTATTCATTTCCAACATGATCGGCATGGGACATTTTGATTTGACCATTTCTTGGAATGCTTGGGGATTAGGCTTCAATAATATCAACACGAGAGACTATATGAAAGTCGCTTTTTTACCAGGAATCGTTATTTCGCTTATTCTTGAGGTTGCGACGTTTCTGTTATATAGCCCGATTTAAAAAAGTAGGTGAAGAAAATGAGAAGAAGTGTCCGAATTGGCATCGATGTAGGCGGGACCCATACGAAAGCTGTCGCAATCAACAATGATACCCAAGAGGTGATTGGAAAATCATCTGTAAAAACGACCCACAAAAGTGAACAAGGGGTGGCAGAAGGCGTGGTTGCCTCATTTATCAAGTGTTTAGCCGAAAATCAGATCCAGCCTGAGGAAGTAGTCTTTGTCGCTCATAGTACTACTCAAGCCACCAATGCACTCTTAGAAGGTGATGTAGCAAAGGTCGGTATTATCAGTACGGCGAAAGGCGGCGTCGAAGGATGGCTAGCAAAGTGGCAAACGGCATTAAAAGATATTGATTTAGGTACGGGAAGAAGTATTGAAGTCGTGGCGCGGTTTATTCCTCAAAAAGAGCTTTCAAAGGCAACGATCGAAACGGCGTTAGCAGAACTGCAACAAGCACAGGCGCAAGTCATTGTGACTTCAGCAGCTTTTGGTGTAGATGATTTAAAAACAGAAGAAAGAATCGCTGAAGTGGCGAAACAAAAGGGTATCGAAGTGACCTTGGCGTCGGAAATGACCAAACTATATGGGTTATCCCGTAGAACCCGTACTGCTGCAATCAATGCATCGATCTTGCCAACGATGCTGGAAACGGCAAATTCAACAGAAAATAGTGTTCGCCAAGCAGGTGTGGATGTACCACTGATGATCATGCGTGGCGATGGCGGATTGATGGACATCGTTGAAATGAAAAAACGTCCGGTACTGACCATGCTTTCTGGACCAGCAGCTAGTGTGATGGGGGCATTGATGTATCTGCGAACATCAAATGGAATCTATTTTGAAGTGGGGGGGACTTCCACAAATCTTGGCGTGATCAAAAATGGTCGGCCAGTCATTGATTACTCAGAGATTGCAGGACATAAGACGTATGTCAATTCATTAGATGTTCGCGTCTTAGGTGTGGCTGGCGGCAGTATGGTTCGAGTGAACAAAAAAGGCGTGGTAGACGTCGGACCAAGAAGTGCTCATATCGCTGGTTTAGAATATAGCACGTATCTGCCAGAAGAAGAGATTATTGCGCCAGAACTGGAGCTTTATGCGCCCAAAGCAGGTGACCCAGCGGATTATGTTGCAATCAAGCTCGCTAACGGAAAACGAATCACGATCACGAATTCATGCGCTGCGAATGTCTTAGGGTATGTGACAAAGGACGATTTTTCTTATGGCAATGCCCATTCAGCCAGAAAAGCTATGCAACCTTTAGCGGAATACTTAGAAACGACAGTGGAGGATGTTGCACAACAAATTTTGGATCAAGCAGTTCAAAAAATAGCACCGGTGATTCACTCATTTGCCCGCAAGTATCAATTAGAACCAAATCAAATGACCTTAGTAGGAGTTGGAGGTGGTGTTTCTTCTCTGATCAAACATGCGGCGAAACAATTGTCATTAAATTATAAAATACCTGAAAACGCCGAAGTGATTTCATCAATTGGGGTGGCATTATCGGTGGTTCAAGATGTGGTGGAACGAATCGTTCCCAATCCAACAAAAGCCGATATTGCAGCAATCAAACAAGAAGCCGCTACTTTAGCGATCGAGAGTGGGGCAACACCCGATAGTATTGAAGTCCATATTGAGATCGATCCTCAGACGCAAAAAATCACTGCGCGAGCTTCCGGTGCCACAGCTGCTCAGGCTGCTGAGCGTCAGAATCAAATCACTCGTGAAGAAGCGCAAGAGATTGCTGTTACTGAGCTGCAAGTTGCTAGAGAAAACGTGGTTTCTTGTGCTGCAAGTGAACATTTTTATGTCTATGGCGCAGCGACAAAAAAAGGCGATCGTGTTTGTGTCATTGATCATCGAGGGTTTATTCGCGTGCAAAGAGACCATGCAGCCGTCGTGAAAACGACGATCCAAAGTTATAGTGAACAAATCGCGCGTCTTTGGGAAAGTATGGCGAACTACCAAAGTGATCTAGTGATCCGACCAGATTTTTATATTTGTGCTGGTCCTCGTCTCTTTGATTTTAGTTCGACAGATTATACCCAATTGATGATGTTGATCGATATTGAATTAAGTCAGTTGATTGGTACAGAGGAAATTATTATTATTGCGGCGAATCGATTGCAATAGTGTAGGAAGGGAGGATCTTACTCCATGAGCACAGCAGAATTTTGTCGACAGTTTTTACAACTGTGGTCTCAAGCAACCAATCCTCATTTGCAGTTGCTAAAGCAAGACCCACTTTATGCCAAAATCGACCCTGCACAGGTAGAGTACTTTATTGAAACTGCCGAAAGCATAGGCAAGAACGAAGCCTGCTGGTATCGAGAGCATCCTCAAGAATTGCAAGAAATCATTGATTCATTACAGATCAACGAACTGCCTGAAGCGCAAGCACAGCAGGAGCGCTATACCTTTGCTTTGTATAGAAAATCCGATCAAATCATGATCGATCACACGTTCTTGGCACAAGCACAGCAGTTTATCGAAGCGCAACAATTAAGTCGACTCCTGCCAACGACTACACTAATGGAAGTGGTATTGATGCATGAAATATTCCATGTGCTCGAATACCGCAAAAATCTGTGGACCGTCAAAAAGCAACTGCACTATCATATTGGATTCTTGAAAAAACAAGCACGTCTTTATTCGCTGAGTGAGATTGCAGCTGCATCCTTTGTACAAGAATTTTATCAACTTGAAAATTCGCCGATGCTGCTGGCAAGCTGCATGATTTACTGTAAAAATCCTGTGTTGGCACAAGCAATCGTCTCTGCCTCTTTAGAGAATCAAACTATTCACAGAAGCTATTGATCAATGGAAAAAAAGAATTAGTTTCTCTATCAATATCAAGGTATATTGTTAGTGAAGAATATAACAATATTAGAGGTGGGACAAATAATGGAGCAATCTTGGTTGAATCTTAAGAATGAGGTCGTAGTTATTACTGGTGCTTTAGGTGGTATGGGGAAAAAAATCGCACAGGACTTTGCTGAGCAAGGCGCGCAACTTGCATTAGTTGATTTGCATGAGGAAAACCTTGCCAACTACGCAGTGAAACTAGCGGATGAGTTCGGTGTGAAAGTAAACAGTTATGTCTGCAATTCGACGATCGAAGCGCAGGTAGATGCATTGGCAGAAAAGGTCAAAGAAGATTTTGGCCGCATTGATGTTTTGGTAAACACAGCTGCTATTTTGAAATTTTCATTGCTTGAGGATCTACCATTTGAAGAATGGAAACAAGTGATCGACGTCAACTTAAATGGTTACTTCTTGGTTTCTCAAAGAATCGGACGAGTGATGATCGCACAAAAATCTGGGCGGATGGTTCATGTATCAACGATCGCTTCAATCAGCCCTGAAACATATTCTGGTGCATATAGCCCAAGCAAAGCAGGAGTCAACATGATGTCGAAACAAATGGCAGCAGAATGGGGACAATATGGGATTCGCAGCAATTGTGTTTTGCCGTGTTTTGTGAAGACGCCTTTATCCGCAAGCTTCTATGCAGATCGAGAAGTTGAAGAAGGGCGCAAACGCTTGACGGCCAACAAACGAATCGGTGATGTGCAAGACATTGCCAATGCGGTCCTTTACCTAGCTAGCGAACGTTCTGATTACACGAATGGTCATGAACTTCGGGTAGAAGGTGGTTTTGGAATAATGATGGGGGATCAAGTACCAAAACCTGGTGGACGGAAACAGTATGCCATCAATTCTCGTCCAGAAAATCAAAACTAACGGGGAAATGAAATAGAAAACAATTGAATAAGAAGTACACTCATCCTTTCCTAATATTTAGAAAAAGATGGGTGTATTTCGTGATGCCTTAATACATGCGGTCTGACGAAGCAAGCTATTTGAAAGGAATTGATTTTTATGAAAAAAAAATTATTTGAACCGATCAAACTATCTTCTGGCGTTGAACTTAAAAATCGACTCGTTATGGCACCTATGACGACCCAATCTGCTTTTTACGATGGTGAGATAACGGAAGAGATCATTGAATACTATCGCTGTCGTGCCGGTGGAGCTGCGGCAGTGATCGTAGAAAGCTGTTTTATCGAAGAACATGGGCGTGGGTTTCCGGGAGCACTCGGGGTAGATACGGACAAGAAAATTGCTGGGCTCACTAGATTAGCAAAAGCCATCAAAGAAAAAGGATCGAAAGCGATCCTGCAAATTTATCATGCTGGACGAATGGCTTGGCCTGAGTACAATGGTGGAGCACACCCGATTTGCGCAAGTCCCGTCGCAGCTTTACGACCGAATGCACCTGTGCCGAAAGAAATGAGTGATGATGAGATCCTAACGATGATCCAACGATTTGGAGACGCGACTAGGCGTGCGATCAAAGCTGGTTACGATGGTGTAGAGATACATGGTGCGAATACTTTTTTGATCCAACAATTCTTCTCGCCCCACTCAAATCTCAGAAACGACCATTGGGGAGGCAGTCTGGAAAAAAGAGCGCACTTTCCACTAGCCGTATTAGAAGAAGTTCAGCGGGTCCGTCAAGAAGAAGCTGCTGAGGGCTTTATTATCGGCTATCGTTTTTCGCCAGAAGAAATGGAAAAGCCTGGGATTTGTTTTGAAGAAACGATGTACTTGTTGAATCAACTAGCGAAAAGCAAGCCAGAGTACCTTCATTTTTCAATGGGAACGTACCAACGAAGCTCTATTATCGATACCGAGAGCAGCGAACCATTAATTGTGAAGTTTTTAACAATGCGTTCGCCTGAACTTTCTACTATTCCGATTGTAGGAGTGGGCTCTATCTTGCAACGAGAAGACGCAGAAGCAGCATTGGAAATTGGCTACGATTTGCTCGCCATCGGGAAAGGGTTTTTAGTCGAACCTAATTGGGTTCAGATGATCGCCGAGAAGAAAGTTGTTCGTCATTTTGCTCTTAGTCATGCGCAAAGTGAGTTGAAAATCCCAACACCATTGTGGCAGTTTATGGAAGAAATGGTCATTGATCCAGAAGAGGAGAAACAAAAGCATGAACGCTTGAAAGAACTCCAAAAGCGGAAAGTTGCTTACCAACCGGGGACATATCTTGTACAAGCCCAAGGGCATAATAGTCCAATCGAAATGCAAGTGACGTTTTCAAAAGAGAAGATTGAAAAGATCACCATTGATAAAGGCAATGAATCTGAAGGCTTGTCTGATTTAGTCTTTACGCGAATCCCGGAACAGATCATTGAAGGGCAGACATTGAATGTCGATGCTGTTTCTGGTGCTTCTGCTTCCAGTCAAGGGGTGATCGCAGGCGTGGAAGAAGCGGTAAAACTTGCGGGCGCCGATGTAGAAGTCCTCAAAGCACGGCCAAAGCCAGTCGTGTCTTGGTCAGAAGAGGTGGTTGAAGAATCAGTTGATGTAGTGATCATTGGTTCAGGAGCTGCTGGGCTTGCTGCTGCACTGCGGGCGGATCAATTAGGATTAAAAGTCATTTTAATGGAAAAATTGAGTTTTGTTGGCGGAGCGATCTCTATTAGTGGTGGAAACCAAGTCGTAACTGGTTCGAAACTACAACAAGTAGCTGGTGTAAAAGATGATACGCCGGCAGCCATGGTGGCTGATTTTCTAGAAAACGGAAATGGGCTGAACGATCAAAAACTTTTGACCCTTTTCGCTGAGAATATAGGAGAAACCACAGATTGGGTCCATGAGTACTTAGGTGTGGCGTACGATATAAAACAAGGGCTGCACGTTTTAGCAGAATATCTAAAAAATCGTGAACTTGCCTATCAAGGGGGCGGTGCTGGATTTGCCCAAACCGTCCGTAAAACATTACAAAATAGTGGGGTTCAGGTCTTACTACAAACGAAAGCCCAACAGCTATTAGTAGATGATCAAAATAATGTCATAGGCGTCAAAGCCCTTGAAGAATCAGGGAAAACGTATATGATCTACGCCTCAACTGTCATTGTGACAACCGGTGGCTATGGGAATAATGCCGCTTTACTCAAGGAAAGATTCAAGCAAATTTTGTATTATGGACCAAAATCTGCCACCGGCGATGGTCTTTTGATGGCAACGATCCCTGCTTTAAAAGCACAAACGCGAGCGATGGATCAAGGGAAAATCTATCCGAATGGATTGGAAATTTCTCAAGGTGTGGCGAAATCAACGATTGGCGGCAATCTGATCGTGCTGAAAGAAAATGGTATTCTAGTGAATCAACTTGGAAAGCGGGTAGTCAACGAACGAGCTAGTAACAAGAAAGTATTAGAAGCATTATTAAAACAAACCCCGCCAATGCTGTATTTATTGCTAGACGGCAAACACTTTGAGCATTTTAGCCAAGGCGTAGCAGAAGGAGGAATCACCAGTGAAGAGTTGGCTTGTTGGATTGCTCAAGAGGGGAAGGCCACGCCTCGCATCCTTAAAGCAGCCACATTAGAACAGTTAGCCATCAAAGCGCAGATGCCTGTAGAACAATTGATCGAAACAGTGGATAATTTTAACTACTGGGTAGCGCAAGGTAGAGATGAAGAATTTCACCGTGCAACTGAATACTTGCAAGAACCGATTGGTGTAGGACCTTATTATCTTATCGAACAAAAACCTCGGTTTGCGACTACTTTGGGTGGACTAGCGGTCAATCGCTCGTTACAAGTTTTGAATCAGCAAAACCAGCCCATTAAAGGGCTCTATGCTGCAGGTGAGGTAGTGGGAGGCGTCATGGGATCAGACTCTCCATCTGGTGCCAATAATGCCTGGGCATTGACTTCTGGTAAACTAGCAGCAGAAGCTGTTTGGGAAGTGACGAAAGGACCGAAAAAAGCGTAGGATCCGCTTTTTAGCTTTATTACTAAATTGAGAAAACAGTGTCGATGACTGATCGTCTAGGAGAATCCTTCTATATACTCTTCCTGAAAATTGGCTAGAATCTGAGCGATTTAGGTCGTTTCTCTGGACAATCAAATCAGCAAAAAAACCAGAACGATCCTTTGGGAGGTTCTGGTTTTTTGTTTTTTTTATGTGATTTTAACAAACTTGTCGTATACGACTGGTTGATCGCCTGTAGCCACTGTCTATCTACTTTGCAAAAAAACATAAGTGGTACATCGTTCCACCTCGGACTTGGAAGAGTGATCGGCGAACGCACGGGCATCCACAAAGGTTGGTGCGAAGATGGGGACGGTATCACCGACATCAAAGGTGCATATGTTGCTTTCGCTAGACTTGATAAAGAGCAAAAGAACAGCGATTTGTTTGAAGGTGGACGCAAATTGTGTGTCCAATAGCTTCTAAATCGGGTGTAATGACTAAAACAGTCTCGTTTGTTTCGGTAGGTTCGTAGCCAGCTTCCCGTGTTTTTGACGATTTAAAGTGTATTTGAATAGAAGAAAACGTAAGAAATGGCAATCAAGCAAACCAACAATAAACCAGAGAGTGACAGAAAAAGCAGCATGATTCGTTTCTTCTTCAACCCAAGTACAAGTATTACTACATTCAATAGAAAGAAAACAAGTAAAATCGCTAAATATTCCATAACTGGTCCTCTTTTACGTTTTTATTTATCTTACCAGAGATTGGCGGCTTTTCCTAGCAGAAATTGGCTGAAAATGGCTTATTCAAGCGTCTTTCAAAATACTGTAAGTTAAATGAATGAAGGAAAATCAGGAGAACTTTTATGGCTCTGAGACGCTTGCGGCTTGTTTTTGCCAAGCATCATATTTTAACAATAAGTACTCGATCACAAAGAAAAGTGTGGCGGTCGTTTCAAAGGGAGCGATCGCATTTTCGGTTGACTGGATCTCTGGATTTAAAAAGAAAATCGTTTCAGAACAAAGTTTAGAAACCGTTGAGTTTCTCAGCTTCGTAATCCCGATCGTGTGGATGTTGCGCTGTTTCAGTTGCTTTGCTAGTTTGACAACGGTGGGTGACTCACCATTTAAAGTAATCAAAATCACTAAATCATCTGGCTCGATGATGCGATAAAATTGTTCATTGACTGAGATCGCACCAAAATCGTAGACAAGTAGTCCATTAGGCAAAAATAAGAGTTTCATATAATTGGAAACAAGGTTTTGAATGTCCCCTGAACCATAGACAAAGATTCGTTTGGCATGAGCCATCATCTTGCACAATGCTGTAAAATCTTTCTTTTTTAAATTTTCAATCGTTTGAATATGATTGTCTAGAATTTCGCCTTCAATCTCAGAGAGTAGGGCATTTTCTTGTTGTACCTCGTTCTTTAAATGGTATTTGAATTCTGAAAAACCATCAAAGCCGATTTTTTGACAAAAGCGCATAATCGTCGTCCTAGAAACGATGCACTCCTTGGCTAAATCATTGATGGACATTGCCAAGCAGTGCTTTTTGTGAGTGGTGATGTAGGACCAGATCAAAAAGTCATTCTCGGTTAATCTTGACTGGTAGGTAGTGATACGGTCTTGCAGCATAGGCTATCTCCTCATTTTATCTCTCCATTGATAATGTGTGACAATTCACATTTGTTGTGAAAAAAACCTTTCAAATGTGAGAAACTTTTAAACAACGGAAAAGGGTTTCATAGCATCATTTTAATAGTAAAATGAGAATCAGTAAAGCGCTTAACTAAAAAACGTGAAGGACGAAAAACTATGATGAAAAAAATTCAAAGGTTCGGCGGAGCGATGCTGGCACCGGTCATGCTGTTTTCCTTTTTTGGGATCGTTATCGGCTTTTCTCTGCTATTTTCGAATCAGACGATTATGGGGGATATCGCAGCACCAGATACCCTCTGGTTCAAATTTTGGAATGTGATCGCAGCAGGAGGCTGGACGCCCTTTTTCCAATTACCGCTTTTATTTGTAGTAGGGCTGCCGATCAGTCTAGCTAAAAAATATGCCGCTCGCGCTACGATGGAGGCACTCGTTACTTATATCGCTTTTAATTATTTTGTAAATGCAATTTTAACTTTGTGGCCAGAATCATTTGCGGTAGATTTAGCTCAAGGGGCAACTGCTGGTTCTGGGTTGACCTCGATTGCAGGAATCATCACCTTAGATACCGGCATGATGGGCGGCTTGCTGATTTCGGGAATCGTTGTCTATCTCCACAATCGCTTCTATGAAAAAGAATTGCCAGAAATGCTGTCGAATTTCAGCGGATCAGTCTTTGTAACCATGATTTCCTTTTTTGCCATGGTTCCTTTGGCAGTACTCATGTGTTTTGTCTGGCCAGTTATCCAAGAGGGAATGAGAAGCATGCAAGGCTTTTTCATTGAATCAGGAAACTTCGGTGTCTTTATTTATCAGTTCTTGCAAAAAATACTGATTCCAACAGGCTTGCATCACTTTGTTTATGCACCGTTTGCCTATGACAGTGCGGTTGTCGAAGGGGGAATGGCCGTTTATTGGGCCTCCCACATTGGCGAGTTCCAAACTACTGCGTTTTCGCTGAAAGAGCTCTATCCGTTTGGCGGTTTCTCACTATCAGGAATGTCGAAAGTCTTTGGAACGGCAGGTCTGAGTTTAGCGATGATCCAAGCGGCTCGGCCTGATAAAAAGAAAAAAGTGATCGCATTGATTGCACCGGCAGCATTGACGGCTATTTTGACCGGAATCACTGAACCAATCGAGTTTACTTTCTTGTTTGTTGCACCAGCATTATGGTTCGTTCATGCTTTACTGGATGCTTCGATCGCCACAATCTCCTATGCTTTCGGGGTAGTCGGGGACTTTGGTGGCGGATTGATCAACTGGTTAGGTCTAAATTGGCTGCCCTTGTGGAAATTCCACAGCTCAACTTATATTACCCAAATCATTATCGGGCTGATTTTTACCGCTATCTGGTATTTTGTGTTCTCCTTTATGATCAAGAAGTTCAACTTAAAAACGCCTGGACGTGAGGATGATACTGCAGCAATGCAGTTGTATACAAAAGCAGATTATGACAACAAAAAGCAAGATGAAAAATTACCAAAACATGTGCGGCAAGCACAGGCCTATATGCACTTGGTAGGTGGGAAAGACAATGTCATTGATGTAACGAATTGTGCGACACGGCTGCGTTTGACTGTTAAGGATGCCGACAAAGTTGCAGATAGTACGCAGTTTCAAGAAGCAGGTGCCTCAGGATTGGTCAACCCTGGAAATGGCGGCATTCAAATCATTGTAGGATTAACGGTACCAACGGTTAGAGAATCATTCGAAGAACTAATGGCCGAATAAAACAGAATCACAAGGAGGAACAAGTACCATGAGTAAGAAAAAAAGTTCAATTTTAATTGCAGGTGGCGGAAGTACCTATACACCATCACTAGTTATGATGTTATTAGAAAGTCAAGAGCGCTTTCCAGTTAGAAAAATCAAATTTTATGACAACGATGAAAAGCGACAAGAAACCGTAGCAAAAGCTTGTGCGATCATTATTGCTGAGCGAGCGCCAGAAGTACAGTTCGAATATTCAACCGATCCAAAGGAAGCTTTTACGGATGTCGATATCGTAATGGCACAGCTTCGTGTCGGCAAATATGCTATGCGGGAACAAGATGAGAAAATTCCTTTCAGGCATAATGTTGTCGGACAAGAGACCTGCGGACCTGGTGGTTTAGCTTATGGCCTGCGCTCGATTGGACCGATCTTAGAACTAGTCGACTACATGGAAAAATACTCGCCAGATGCCTGGCTTTTGAACTATTCCAACCCAGCAGCAGTCGTTGCCGAAGCGACCAGAAGATTCCGACCAAATTCAAGAATCATCAATATTTGTGATATGCCAGTTTGTTTGGAAGATATCATGGCGCGAGTGATTGGGTTGAAGGATCGGAAAGAATTTGAGACGAGCTATTTCGGCTTGAATCATTTTGGCTGGTGGACCAGCATCAAAGACCATGACGGCAATGACTTGATGCCACAAATCAGTGCGCATGTTCAAAAGTACGGCTACACCGAACAAACACAAAAAGGCCAGCATAAAGAAAGCAGTTGGCTGGAAACGATGTGGGCGGCTAAAGATCTGCACGAAATTGAACCAGAATTTTTATCGAATACCTATCTGAAATATTATTTGATGGCTGATGAAACGGTGGCTCATGCGGACAAAGAGTATACCCGTGCCAATGAGATCATTGACGGACGAGAGAAGTATGTGTTTGATGAATGCCGACGAATCGTTGCAAACAACACAGCAGTTGATACAACATTTGCCTCAAACGAACATGCGTCCTTTATTACAGACCTTGCTTGCGCACTAACCTTTAATACGAAAGAACGCATGATTCTTATTGTTGAAAACAACGGCGCAATTGCCAACTTTGCCCATGATGCAATGGTGGAACTGCCTTGTCTAGTTGGAAAAGATGGCTACGAAGTCTTGTCGATCGGTGATATTCCAACATTCCAAAAGGGATTGATGGAGCAGCAGATCGCATCTGAAAAATTGGCAGTTGATGCTTGGGAACAAGAGTCTTACCAAAAATTGTGGCAGTCCTTTACTATGAACAAAACTGTACCAAGTGCGAAAGTCGCCAAAGAAATATTAGATGAAATGATTGTGGCGAACGAACCATATTGGCCAGAACTTAAATAGGTCCAGCAGGTAAAAAGGAAAGGGATCGGCTGAAGGAATTTCCTTCAGCCGATCATAAACAAAGAATGGAAATCAAACACAAATTTCAAGTAATCTATTTTGTTCAATATGCAACGATGGCGATTTTGATGACACAAATCGTTCCTTTTTTAACTGAGCAAGGCTATGATGCGCTTGAAAGAGGCTGGTTTTTAGCCTCCTACAGCATCACGACAATTCTTTTTCAGTTAGTGATCGGCTATTATTCGGACAAGAGCAAACGATTAAAACGTATTTCGATGCTTCTGATGATCTTTCTGGTTTTCTTCTCCATTAGTTTTTATTGGTTAGGAAAAGACCACTGGCTGATCCATCTTCTGGTATTGGCTATTGCGGGTGGATTAGCCAATACAACAGCAACGGTGCTCGATAACTGGGTATTATCGGAGTCCAGTACTTCAAAAAGAATTGCTTCAATCAAAGCAAACGGCTCTTTAGGGTGGAGTATGATGAGTGTCTGCGTGCCATTCTTTTTATTTTCCAATAATTATCGCTGGTTTAGTTTGCCGCTGCTCCTCTTTTTGCTTATCAATTATACATTTTCACGAACGATCCCAGAGAAAAACGCCTTACCGCAAAAGCAAGGAACAACAACAAACAGCGGTGTCTCGCTGGCAGACATTCTTCTGTTATGCAAAGACCGACGCTTTTTGGTTTATACGGGACTGTTCTTTCTCTTGTACTTGACGATCGTTGCGAACAATACGGTCGTTATCGACAAGCTGATTACAATGGAAAGAGGCAGTGAATTTGTTGGTCTGAAATGGTCGATCCAATCCTTTTGTGAAATTCCAGCGTACCTTTTGCTGAATCGCATGATTGCTAAATGGAAAAATGAGCGCTTGATTTTGATTGCAGGCATATTTTTAACCTTACAATTTTTTGTCTATTGGCTTGCTAGTAGCCCATTCTTACTTTTGGCAGCCAGTTTTCTGCAGTTTTTCACTGTACCGGCATTTACCATCGGCAGTCGAATGATTATCAGTGCTATTACACCGCCAGCTGTTTTTTCTTCTGGACAACTGATATCGATCAGTGTGTACATTGGTGCGGCATCGTTTCTTTCGCCATTAGCTGGCGGCTTTCTTTCGCAGGTGCTGTCCCTCGATACTGCCATCTTTATCTTTGGTTTATTGCCCTTCGTAGCTTTGCTTATCTATTCTAGCTGTCAGAGAACACTGTCGGCAATCTAAGGAGGAATTACGGATGCTTTTTAAAAGAAAAATAGAAATCTGTGCACCGGCAACAGGCCGACTGCTACCGATCGAAGAAGTACCAGATGAGGTATTTTCGTCTAAAATGATGGGAAATGGATTTGCCGTTTCTCATCATCACGGAAAAATCTATGCACCAGCAGCCGGGACGGTTCGAACGATTTTTCCAACACAGCATGCCTTAGCCGTTGAGTTGGTGGATGGCCGTTCCCTTTTGATCCATATGGGAATTGAAACAGTGGCGTTAGCAGGGGAGCCCTTCACGATCGCGGTCCAAGAAAACCAGTCAGTCACGACAGGTGAGCTGCTGGCAGAAATGGATGTAGCAGCAGTTGAGGAAATGGGCAAAGAGACCATGGTGATCGTTGTCTTCATGGAGGAACAAGGCGGGAAGTGCCTGCGAACTGACGGCGATATTCAGCAAGGAGAGGCTGTTTTTCACTTGAAATAACCGAATAAAAAAGGAGCGCATTCTCTTAGTTTCAAAGAGAGGCGCTCCTTTTTATTTACGAACCTGTAGAAATATAATTCTTCAAACCTACTCGCCAAAAGAAGAAGGCGGGAAAGGCAAAGAGCAGACAAACCAACGGTGATAAGATCCACCAAGGATTAGTTACGCGACCAATGACATACAAAAACGGATAATACTGAAACCAAGCCATCGGCACGACGTAGGTCAACAAACGCAAGACATGTTTTCCGTAGATACTAAATGGGTAGCGACCAAATTCTCGGGCACCATCGGTAAAAATATTCATAAATTCAAGTCCTTGGATCGTAAAGAAGGAAATGGCGGCATACACTAAGAACAATAGGGCGAAAAAGAGGGCGCCGCAGACGATCATTAGAAAAAGAGTCAGGACATTTCCAAAATGCCAAGCAATTCCACTATTGGGAATCGCATAAGCAAACAACAGCAAGGCTTGAATAAAACGACCGAGACGAGAGAACTCCATTTTGGAAGCTAAGACTTGAAAGATCAAGGAGCGAGGGCGCACGAGTGCCCGATCGAACTCGCCATTACTGATCATTTGTGGAAAAAGATCGAACCCGCGAAAGAAGCATTCCGCAATCGAAAAGGCAAACAAAACCGTCGCAAAGGAAAGCAAGACTTCTTCAAAGGTGAAGCCATCCACTTGATGAAACCGGGTAAACATAAACCAAATGCCTAAAAAAGCAGTAAAGGAACCTAGAAATTGTCCCAAAGCAGTTAACACAAAGGAAACTTTATATTGCATCTGACTTTTGAGATGAATACAAAAATAATGCCAATAAACCATATTCCTTAACCTCCTTGCACAACGACACGTTTGAGTGCCTGCTGCAGCCAAATTTTTCCGATCACGATCAAAAGTACGAGCCAAAAGGCTTGTAAGAGCAATGCGGAAACCAGCGCCAAGTCAGTCAGATCCCCGTTGTAAATTCGCAGCGGGACGTTTTGCATGGAAGCAAAAGGCAGTAGTTCCACGAATTGACGAAAAGGCTGCGGAAAGAAAGGCAGAGGAATGACCCCACCAGCTAAAAATTCACCGATGGAGCTGATGACGACCCGCACCCCGATGGAGGATAATGTATAAAAAGTCGAGATGTAGACCAGCTGCGACATAGCGATCACTACACCTAAACTCAGCGCCATAGACAAAAGAAACAAGAACAGTGCAACGATGTTTGCTGGCAGAATTAAACGATAAGGTGCTGGCAGTAAAAAGGCAATCACAAAAATCGGTCCGCAACGCAAGACGGCTTTTGCTAAGCGATTGGCAGCCGATTGGCAAAACCAGCGATTGTATAGATCCATCGGCCGCACAAGTTCATAGGCGATCGACCCTGTGGTGATGGTATTGAAAATTTCTGCCTCAAAGAACCACAACATAAATAAAGACAAGAAGGCTTGCTGGAGCCAAACATAGGAGACGGTTTGTTGAAAGGTCATGGGAAAGGCACTAGGATCTGCTTGGTAAAAGGCGTGGAATGCCAGAATTTCCATCAAACCCCAAGCTAGTTGTGTAGCCATCCCGGCAATTGCCGCCGAGCGGTATTGCAAGGTATTGATAAAGCGGATGCGGAAAAATGCCTTATACTTCCTCATATCTGATACTCCTGATACAGCTTGGCGACCATTTCTTCGGCGGTGATACTGGCAACGGCCAAATCGGTGATCTCGACTTGACTGCTGAGCAGACTGAGCAGCTGAGCGACCGACACTTCTTTGGGATCAAGCTTCAGAACAAGGCGACCGACGTCTTTTTGAAGAAGTTGGACATTTTCTGGCAGATGGGGCTCATTCCCTTGATAGTCGACCTCCAGCGTTTTGACATCAGAAAAACGGTGCTTTAGTTCATCGAGGCGACCATCTAGCAAAATTTGCCCTTTGCCGATCAACAGAATTCGTTGTGTCAGCGCCTCGATATCTTGCATATCGTGGGTCGTCAGGATGACTGTGGTACCTTTTTCTTGGTTTCTTTTTTTGATGAACTGACGCACGGCGATTTTTGACACAGCATCTAAACCGATGGTGGGTTCATCAAGAAATAAGATTTTGGGGTCATGGAGTAAGGAGGCTGCGATCTCACAGCGCATACGCTGACCGAGACTTAAGGAACGAGCAGGGGTTTTTAAGATCTCACCTAAATCTAGTAAGGTGACTAATTCTTCTAGGTTGCGTTGATAACTAGCAGCGTCGACTTTGTAGATATCACGAATCAAATCAAAGCTGTCATTGACGGGGACATCCCACCAGAGTTGACTGCGTTGCCCGAAGACGACGCCGATGTCTTTGACATGTTGGATACGTTCTTGCCAAGGCGTACGACCATTGATGTGACAAACGCCTTGATCAGGGGTCAAAATCCCGCACATGATTTTGATGGTGGTACTTTTTCCAGCACCATTAGGGCCGATGTAGCCAACCATTTCGCCTTCATTGATGGTAAAGCTGATGTCTTGCAACGCATGGACGGTGGTGGTTTCACGAGAAAGAAAGGCTTTGGCTGCTTGGCGAAAGCCGCTTTTTCGCTTGGATACTTGGAAGGTCTTGCTGAGGTGTTCTACTTGGATTATTTGGATTCACTCACTTTCTTTTGACAAACGCGACAAAAAGAGCATTCGAAATCGAATACTCGCAACGAGTTGGTCCAAACGAACATGGTTGGGGCAGCGGTTCGTCAGCCAAACAAAAGTAGGAACAGTGTAGCATAAGAGAGCGCTTTTTTCAAACATTACTTATATTTTTTTTGAAAAGAATGGGAATGAAAAAGCGTGGTTTATTCGATAAAATGAGCAAAATAACTATTTTTATTTTTTATTAGTTGTAAATAATGAGGAAACTAAGTATCATTATAAGCAGCCGATAGTGGCTAAGCATTTTCTGGAAACATGGGGAAGCAAATGATGGGCTGTGTCATGATTTGTCGTAACCCAATCCTGAAAAATGCAATGAGCAAACAATGGAGGAGAGCATGAAAGCAGTAAAGAATGTCTTTATTTTGATTGGCTTATTCTTACTTAGTCAAGTAGGGATGACCGCATTTAGCGTGGTAAAAATCTATTATTTGGAAGCAGGAGAACCGACGATTCCTGCGATGATCAGCTATGGGTTGATTGCCTTGCTTTTGGCAAACATTGGTCTACTGATGTTTTTGGCTAAAAAGTTAGGACTTGCCACCTTTGACTTTGGCTGGTCAACGAAGAAAAATTGGCTATGGATCGTCGGAGGGTTTGTTTTAGGTCGAGTCGTTGCAGTTGGCGGAACGCTCTATCTGCAGCATATATCCGATCAAGAGGCGACCGCCAATGATGCATTGTTAGGGGAACTGTTTACAGGCGAAAATCCGCTTTTGATCTTTTTATTGATCGCTGTTGCTGCGCCAATTATGGAAGAGATCGTTTTTCGTGGTGGGTTTATTGGCCTTTTATTCGAGAAATACCCAATAGTCGGGATCATTTCAAGTGTAGCGGTTTTTAGTATCATCCATTCCGTCACCAATCTGGTCGAGTTTTTGATTTATGGTGCTATGGGACTGATCATGGCGTTGATTTATGTAAAAACTAAGCGTCTAGAAACAGCCATCGCCATGCATTTTCTCAACAACGCCTTGGCGGCGATCGCAATGATCTTGCTAGGATAAGAAAGTCAGCAAAAAACCACCAAATCAAAACGATTCGGTGGTTTTTGTTTACTCTGGCAGCTGTCCTTGTTCAAAGGGCAATTGCGCCAGTTCTTCTGCAGTAAAGAGGAGGTCGCCTTCATCTTCGATAGAAAATGCGACACCAGCTGCAGATTTTTGATAGACGCGCGCTTTATTCATATTACGAAGATAAAGATCCTTGCCTGCATTTAATTCTGGTGCAGCTAAATTGTCTTCGCGATTGCTGCGAATGACGATTTTGCTTGTTTGCGCGCCAAAATGAAAACCGCGATGACCCAAAGCCGTTAATTGGCTGGCATTTTCGCTGCTGTATTCTTTATAACCCGACAGACGATCCGTTTTTACCAGCGGCCGATCGATCGTATAAGTGATCAAGTATTCCGTATCTTCAGGCAGTTGAATCACTTGTCCGGTTGCCTCATTCGTTATCTCAGTGGCAGGCAAGCGATACTTTTTTATAGAAGTGATCGTTAGGTCTTCTTTTGTAAAAAAGACTGGATCGATCCAAAATGCTGCCAACAAAATCGTACTTAAGCTAATACTGAGAATAGTCAAAAGGGCGATCAATACGAGGCCAATTCGTTTGCGGTGGGTGGTCAGATTAAGTTCTTGGACCATCTGCTGATCTTCTTTTAATAAATAGTCCAAGGTCAATTCAAAATAGCTGCTCAGCTTGACTACTTGGTCTAGATCAGGATAGCTCTTGCCGTTTTCCCATTTTGAAATCAGTTGCCGAGTGACAAAAAATTCCTGCGCCAATTGTTCTTGTGTGAGATTTCGTTTGGTGCGTTCTTCTTTGATAATTTTCCCAATATCCATGTGTCTGTTTTGCCTCCATCATTCTTCTTATATTATAGCAAACTCTTTTCTATGCGAACGAGGATCTATGAAATTAGCGATGCAACAAAGGGTAACATCTTTATTTATCAATGTTTCTACTTGTTGCGCTGCCTTTCTATCTTGGAAGCTTTCCGTGCTGGTCACAAAAAGAAAGGACCAGTAGAGTGAAGTATGTTTGATCAAATTTGACGGAGAAAGGAGAAACGATCGAATGAAGACAAAACAACCTATGGTTCCAATTGGCTACATCCAATTCATCGCTTCCTTATTGGTGATTCTCGTTCATTGTGGCCGACTGGCAGAAAACAACGGGCTTCATTTTTTGTTAAAGAGTCTCTTATGTCGTTTGGCGGTTCCTTTTTTTCTGCTGCTGAATGGCTATTTTTTTCAAAAGAGTACCTGTTCATGGCAGCAATGGTGCAAACGACAACTCAAGCTTTATTTGCGTTGGTCGATCGTGTATCTTCCCTTAGGCTGGTTTTACTTAGGGCAGCAAAATCTTGCTGATTCATTACGGGTCATCGGTTTGGCTACTGGCTTTTTTACAGTAGGGGTCTGGTACCATCTTTGGTATTTTCCAGCGTTGCTCTTTGGCATGTGGTTAGTACGAAAAACTCGCTTTCTTGGCTATCGGCGGCAGTTTTTACTGGCGATCAGTTTGTATGTGATTGGCTGTCTTGAAACGTACAGCAGTTATTTAAGGGGACCTTTATTGGTATGCTATCAAAGCTATCGGACACTATTTTTTACAACGAGAAACGGACTCTTTTATGGGTTTTTATTTTTACTGTTTGGGGTTTGTTTAAGAGAACACCAAAAACACCCTTTTTTTACGAAGCATCTTGGTAGAAAACTCGCGGTCTCTCTTTGCTTATTAGGCATTGAAGGTCGACTGGTGTATCTCAATCAGGGGGACGATAAGAATTTCATGCTGTTTTTTGTGCCGACGACTCTTTTTTTCCTTGCTTGGCTGATCAAGCAGCAACCCCCAAAGCGGACTTGGCAAGCAAAACAAGCAGTTGAGGCTAGTCGATTGATCTTTCTGAGTCACCCGCTGTTTCTAGAAACCGGGAAGGTCTTTTTTTCACTCGCAGGGTTTCCGTTGTTCTTTTATACGATAGCTTTAACGGGAGCCTTTCTTGGTTTGAGGAAAGTGGGCAGCCGTTTAAAATCCTATACTGTTGGGTTTGCTAAAAAAACAGTTGATGAAAAGAAAAGCGTCTAAAGTATTGCTGTACCAAGGATAATACCAAGTTACGCCTTTTTTAAATAGCAGCAGAGTTCTAAGTTTTTCTTCATTTCAGACCCTAGACGTAGGCTTTGCAAGAAAACCTATAGTACAATTACAGCAGTAAGAGGGAAAAATCCCTGAAAAAGAGATCAACACTTGGAGGATATAGTGATGAAAAAACAGACTCGAAAACCAGCGATGATTTTAGCGACTCTCTTGGTATCTAGCCAAGTTTTATTAGCAGCACCACAAGTTTTTGCTGACGAAACCAATTCAACGACCAGCAGTTCCACTGCAACGAGCAATTCTACCGCAACGACAGCCACTACCGATAGTCAAACAAGTACTTCTGACAGCAGTTCAGATCGTTTGCAAGTCAATGCCGTGGCGATCGGAAATGCCTTGACGAAAGCACAAGAAGACTACACACTGGAACGCTTAGGCATTCAAGGCGAAACACCGATTTATACGACAAACGGTAATGACTTGATGAAATACATTCCCGATGGCGGCTTTACTGCAGATTGGGCGGTCTATAGCTCGGTCAGAATGCAGACGCTAGAAAGCGGTGCAGGAATCACTGTCGATATCGCGACACCAGATAACATTACCCGCATCACTGCAGCCCAGTACCAAAATGCAGCGCTGACTGCAGGGATCACTGATGCGAAGCTAACGGTCGCTTCTGCCGTACCGATCGACGGTTCCGGAGCTTTAGCTGGGGTATACAAAATCGTTGAAGAATCAGGCGGTGTCATCAATCAGAATCGAGTAGCCGTAGCTCAAGATGAGATGGATGTGCTGTCTACGATCACCGAAGAGAATAAAGATAAAGAAGGCTATTCCGATGAAGCTTTGAATGCAGCGCAAGAACAAGCGAAAACCGATTTGGCTGCTCAAACCGCAGATGGTACGGAATTAACCCAAGCCGATATTCAAGAGACAGTAGAAAAAGCCTTGAAAGACAACGGACTGGAAGGAATCGTTACGGAAAATCAAATTTCTGAATTGACCTCTTTGATGAGCGACATGCGAGACAACAATATCTTCGATGACTTCATCAAAGAATTGGATCTGTCAGAAGCCCGCAAGCAAATCGAAGAAACCTCTAAGGGCCTTTGGGAAAATATCAAGAGCTTCTTTAGCGGCATCTGGTCTTCGATCACCGGTGTCTTCGGTAATGACTCAAATGAGTCCAACAATAGCAGCGAATCAACGGTTGATTCTGGGCAATAAGCATTTTACAAAATAACACATTTCGCTTGTATTAAGAAAAAAGAGAAGCGCGCAGGGGAAGGAGCACCAGACGATAGCGCACGTCTGAGGGCTTTCGATGTCCTCTGCTTTCTTTGCTAAAACAGGAGCAGTCTTTATTAAAAAAAGAAGGAGGGCAATCAGATGAATTTTTTAGGCAACGTGATTTGGTTTGTCTTTGGCGGCTTGATCGGTGCGATCTCATGGTTTTTGGCTGGGTGTTTATGGTGTATCACCATCATCGGCATTCCCATTGGTCTGCAATGTTTTAAGTTTGCGACGTTGTCACTCGCACCATTTGGGAAAGACATCGCTTACCGTGGCGGTGGCGTGTCCGTGTTTCTAAATATTTTATGGTTGATTTTTTCTGGTATACCACTGGCTTTAGGACATTTAGCTAGCGCAGTCATTCTAGCCATCACGATCATCGGCATTCCATTTGCGGCGCAATCATTGAAGATGGCGCGCTTAGCGTTGATGCCCTTTGGAGCAGAGATTGTGTCTAGTCGTTATTGATTTACCTAAAAAAAGATAGTCTTAAAAAACCACATTACAGAGCGGATAGCTTTGTGATGTGGTTTTTTTGCGAGAGTAAGGGACAGGATTTTTGGCAGGCTCAGCGCATTTGAGATTCAGAACTGAAAAAGTTGATAAGAAACCAAAGAAGAGTACAGAAAAAAGCACAAGCTTTTTTGCATATCAACTGTGATTCACAAAAGAATTAGCGAAACGCAGAAAAATCTAAGTTTTTTCTTCCCTTCTCAGGGTTCTTTGATTTTTGAAATGGAGCGCCGAATTTTGGCAATCGATTGTTGCGCTTTGTCTCGATTAATAAACATTAAGATGACATAGAGGGAATCCATGATGCTCAGTTGAGCGATTCTGGATGCCAATGCCTCTGAGCGAAACTCAGTTTCTTCGGAAATAGAGATGAAAACCACGTCGCCGAGTTTGGCTAAAGGGGAAGCAGCATGGCTAGTAATGACGATAATTTTGGCCCCATTGTTTTTGGCAACTTGAGCTAGTTCAATGGTTTCTCTTGATTTTCCAGTATGAGAGATAAAAATGCCGCAATCATCTGGCGTCAACAATGAAGCCTCCATCAGTTGGATGTGATAATCACTGCTGTGAAAAACAGTGATCGGCGAGCGCAAAAATTTGTGATAGGCATCGGTTGCCACGATCTCTGAACCACCAACGCCGAAGAAAAAAAGTCGTTTAGATTGATTGATCATTGCAGCAGCAAGCTTTAAATCTTCTTCTTTCAAAAGATTTTTGGTATCAGTCAATGTGGTCATATTGGAATCAAATACTTTTTGAGCCATAGTCAATTCATTATCAGACTTCTGGATATTTTCATGGATCGAAATGGCAGAAAAATCATTTTCCTGCATCAGCATTGCCATTTTGAAGTCTTTAAATCCGTTGTAACCGAGTTTTTTTGTGAATTGAAAAAAGGTCGAATCAGCGATGCCTAATTCATTGGATAAATCACTGATTGAACTGTGGCTGACTTTACTAGGATTTTCCAAAATGTAGTCGGCAATCGCTTGTTCTTTGAGACTTAAGTCTTTATAAAGCGTTTTTATTTGCAGGCGAATCGAAACAGTCAAAGACGGTTACCTCCTTTATATGAACATTATTATCTTTGTATTGTTACGTTACCTCTTTTAAAGAAAAAAAGCAAATAAAAATTATTTTTATTTTTTGTGTTTACAAAAAAATATTTTTTTGTATAATGAAAGTATGAAATGGAGGCGCTGTCATGGAGATAGGAATTATCGGACTTGGAAAAATGGGATTGAACTTGGCCCTCAATTTAAAAGATCAAGGTTATCAAGTAAAAGGGCTGGATCTTTCGATACATGCGCAGAAAACAGCGCAAGAAGCTGGAATTACACCCTATCAAACGCTAGCTGATTTAACGAATTCTTTTAGCGGCCGACGGGTTTTATGGTTGATGCTTCCTGCGGGAACTGTGACTGAGGGAATTCTTGAAGAACTATGGCCCCTTGTATCAGCGAAAGACATCGTGATTGAAGGCGGAAATTCTAATTACAAAGATTCGATTCGCCGAGCAGCCTGGTTTAAAGAAAAAGAGGTGCATTACTTTGATTGTGGGACTTCTGGTGGGGTTTCCGGAGCTAGAAAAGATGCATGTTTGATGATTGGCGGGAATGAAATCGCTTTTTCAGAGGTGGAATCTTTGTTTGCAGATGTGGCTGTTTTAGGAGGCTACCTTTATGCAGGGGAATCAGGAAGCGGTCATTTTCTAAAGATGGTCCATAACGGTATCGAATACGGAATGATGCAAGCCATCGGTGAAGGCTTTCAATTGATTGAACAAAGTGCCTATGACTTTGATTTGGCTTCCGTCGCAGAGGTATGGAATCATGGATCGGTTATTCGCAGCTGGCTGATGGAAATCGCAGCGGCCCAATTTAATGAGAGCCCTAAGTTGGAGGAATATCGCGGGGTTGTTGCAGCTTCTGGTGAAGCTAGGTGGACAGTGGAAACGGCTTTGGAGATGAATGTTGCTGTACCGACGATCGCTATGAGTTTGTTTATGAGAAATTTGTCCCAAGAAGAAGACAGTTTCTCAGCAAAAGTCGTCTCAGCGCTAAGGAATGGTTTTGGTGGTCACGAGATTGTTGCAAAAGAGTAAGGAGGAAGAACATGGAACAGTTTAAGATCGCTATAGTGAATTCCAGCAGCTTTGGAAAAATCTTTCCGCAACATATCGAGCGGTTGAAAGCAATCGGAACTGTCAGTCACTTCACGTTCGATAGCGAAATCAATGGGAAAGAATTGGCAGAAAAGCTTAAGGGATACAACATCATTATAGCAAGTGTTACCCCATTTTTTACCAAAGAGTTTTTTGAGTACAAAGATGAATTGCTACTGATCACACGCCACGGGATCGGCTATAACAATATTGATTTAGAAGCAGCGAAGGACCACCAAACGATTGTTTCGATCATTCCAGCTTTGGTCGAGCGAGATGCAGTAGCAGAAAATAACGTGACCAATCTATTGGCGCTTCTGCGCTGTACAGTTGAATCGAATACAAAGGTCCGCGAAGATCAATGGGAAAAACGAGCGGACTTTGTCGGACGCGCATTATTTAACAAGACGGTAGGGGTGATCGGTGTCGGCAATACTGGAAGTTGTGTAGTAGAAATATTGAGAAATGGTTTCCGCTGCGAGGTTTTGGCATACGATCCATATAAGTCCGCTTTGCATATTCAAAGCTATGGCGGAAAAAAAGTCGAGCTAGACGAGCTGCTAGCAAAATCAGATATTATTTGTCTATGTGCTAACTTGACGGAGGAAAATTATCATATGATTTCATTTGAAGAAATTTCAAAAATGAAAGATCAAGTATATCTCTCCAATAGTGCCCGTGGCGCACTTTTGAATGAAGAGGCAATTGTAAGCGGATTAAAAAGTGGGAAAATCGCTGGTCTTGCCACCGATGTCTTAGAGGAAGAGCCTGGTCATAAAGATCATCCGTATTTAGCTTTTGAAAATGTAGTTATGACACCGCATACATCGGCTTATACTATGGAATGCTTAGAAGAGATGGGAAACAAATGTGTAACGGATATTGAACGAATCGTTAAGGGGCTGCTGCCAGACCGTGCTGTTCAAGCGGAAAGTCGGTTTTTGGCTGTATAAAGGAGAGTGAAACTCGTGCTAACGGATTTAAAAGTAAAGGTTGGACCGCAAGTTTATCGTTACCATGAAGGCGCGATCGACTATGTGCCGGAAGTATTAAAAGAGTACAAAGTAAAACGACTGCTGCTCGTACATGGAACGGTTTCATGGGAAAAAGCGAAACCAAAATTACTCTTTTTAGAAGATGCGCATTTGGAAATTTTTTATCATCGCTACACGGGAGAATGCAGCTATTATGGCGCTGGGCTGATTGCTGATCTTGTTGAAGAACTGGCGATCGATTTTATTCTGGGGGTTGGCGGCGGGAAGTTAGCCGACTTAGTGGGATATGCAGCACATGTAGTCAATCGACCCTTTGGACTGATCCCAACATTGGCCAGTAATTGTGCACCATGGACACCCTTGTCTGTCATGTATAAAGAGTCGGGAGAATCTGAAGGAAAGTCGGAACACTATTTAAGACAGGCTGCTTTTTTGATTACCGATCCGACGTTAGTGATCGATGCACCAGTCTCCTACTTCATCGCCGGTTTAGCAGATACGTTGGCAAAGTGGATTGAATCGGAAGCAATCTTAGCCCAACCACATTTGAAAAATGAGCCCTTCTTGCAAATGGCAGGCTATACAGCAAAATTATGCGAAACAGCTATTTTGACACAATCGAAACAAGCGATTGAAGATATGAAGCGGCAGGAAGTGACAGACGCCTTTTGTCACTTGTCGGAGATCGTTATTGCAGTTGCTGGAATGGTAGGCGGGCTAGGCGATAAATATGCCCGCAATGCAGCGGCGCATGCGATGCATGATGCCATCAGTAAATATCTGCCTGAAAGTCATCGTTTTCTTCACGGGGAAAAGGTTGCCTATGGGATGTTTTATCAATTAGCCCTTGAAGAAAAATGGACGGTCATCGATCAGTTGATCCCCTTTTATCAAGAATTGCACTTACCAATGAGTTTACATCAAATGGGTATTTTTCCTGAAGATGCACAAGTCATCGATCAGTTGGTGCAGTTCATAGATTCGAAAGAAAAAGTACACTTGATTCCAGTCTTAATCACCAAAGAACGCTTGAAAGAAGCTGTTCTTGATTTAGAAAACTATTTGAAAGAAGTTTAGGAGGAGGAAAAATGGATACATTAAGTGTTACACAAAGTTTACTGATTGCGCTATGGGTTGCAGCAGTCATGTCTCGTTGGCTCGGCGGAGGCGCCACACTGACTTTACGTTTTTCACCATTGATGACGGGATTAGTTGTCGGACTGGTGATGGGAAATGTGGCTCAAGCCATGATCGTTACTGCCGCTTTACAAATGATTTACATGGGGGTATTTTCTCCTGGCGGATCCATGCCAGCGGAACCTTCGATTGCTGCGGCGATTGCCGTACCGGTAGCTTTGCTAGGAAATCTGCAACCAGAAGCAGCGATTGCTGTTGCCGTTCCTGTTGGGTTGCTAGGGAGTTATTTGTATCAGTTCCGTTTCTTTATCAATACCTTCTTAGGAAAGTATACGGATAAAGCAGTAGAAGATCTTAATGCCAAGGCAATGACGCGTTCAATTATTTTATACCCAACGCTGGCTTCATTTATTTTATTTGTTCCGCTGGTATTTATTGCACTTTATTTAGGCGCTCCACTGATTGCTGATGTCATCAATGCTCTTGAGGGGACAGTCGTTATTCATATTTTAGAAGTAGTCGGCGGAGGATTGGCAGCGATCGGGATTGCAACTACCGTCTATGTGATCGGTCGAAAAGATTATATGGTCTTTTTCTTCTTGGCCTATTTCATGAGTGTAGTTTTCAGTTCGCTGGAAATTACCATGGTCACCTATGCGATTTTTGGCATTTTGATCGCGTTGATTTTTGTTCAGTCACAAAAAGGAAAATTGGTCCCAGCCCCAGAAACGAATACAGCATCACCATCCTTTGATGATGACGATGACTATGATGACGGGTTCTAATCGATAAGGAGGAGCAGTAATGACCGAAACAATTCAAAAAGCGCAAGGCGCACCAGAAGAAATCACGAAGAAAGATGTCACAAAAGCATACCTAAGATGGCATTTCGCCAATGAGATCCCGCATTCATTTGAACGGTATTTATCACCCTCGCTTTTATACGCCATGATGCCGATTTTGCGCAAACTTTACAAAGACGATGAGGCACTGAAAGCTGCCTACAAACGCCAACTGCTGTTTTTCAATACCCAGCTGAGTTGGGGGGGCGGAGTCATCACTGGGCTGATGTCGTCAATGGAACAACAGCGGGCCGAGGAAGAGCATGAGAAAAAAGAGATTTTGATGCAAGATGATCTAATGTACAACACGAAAGCTGGTTTGATGGGTGCTTTAGCAGGAATCGGGGATGCCATCGACTCAGGAACCGTTCAATATATCTTTATTGCGATTGCTGTTCCTTGGGCACAGCAAGGAAGTCCACTAGGTGCGTTGTTCCCATTCATTTGCTTTGCACTGTATCAAGTTTCTCTAGGAATGTTTTTCGCCCGTCAAGCATTTTCGATGGGGCGCAATGCAACTGGTTTGATGCAGAGTACAGGCGTCCAAACCGCAATTGAAACACTGTCGGTTCTCGGTTTATTTATGATGGGGGTTCTGGCTGGAAACTATGTCAAAGTCAGTTCTTCGCTACAGTTTGATATTTCTGGACGAGAATTTATTATCCAAGATATCCTTGATCAGATTGTACCAGGGATCTTGCCGTTAGCAGTTGTAATGGGCGTCTACTGGTTCTATACAAAGAAAGGATTAAAAGTCACGCAAGCATTACTATGGCTGACCTTGATTCTGATTATTTTAGCCGGTGTCGGTATTTTATAAGAAAAGGAAGTGGAAAAAATGGGTGTAGTAAATTTAGCACGAGTAGATGAACGATTGATCCATGGGCAGGTCATGATGACTTTGTCACAAAAAAGCGGAGTCAACTCGATTTTTGTAGTGGATGAGGTAGTAGCTAAGGATAAGTTCATGCGGGAATTATACAAAAATGCCGGTAGCCGCACAGGGCAAAAAACGATCGTCGTTACACCAGAAAAAGCCAAATTTTACTGGGATGAATACAACTTCAAAGATTACAACTGTATTTTGATCGCTAAAACCGTCAGTGTGATGTACGACTTAGTCAAACACGGCGTGCCAATGAAAGAATTGAACATAGGCGGTATCGCCCAAAAAGATCCCGAGAAAGATCTCTTGGTAACAAAATCTGTTTATTTAAATCAAGCTGATGCGCAAAAACTCAAAGAAATGAACGAAGCGTACGGTGTGGAATCAATCTATTTTCAAGCAACACCTTCTGCACCGAAATCAACGCTTAAAGATGTGTTGAAGCAGTTCAATTTGTAATCATTGAGCGCGTTCGTCATCTGTTGAAGAGGAAGGCGGAGGATCTTATAAAAAATAGAGTTCCTCCTTCCTTGTCAGTAATTTGTGAATAGGAGAATCCGCCATGAATCAAACAGAAACATTTCGTGATTGGCTTTTTCGTTATCGGTATGTCTACCGATCGCGTTCCACGGATAAAAGCAAACAAAGATTTTTGAAGGCACTCATCGCAGATATCATTCCGTTTCGCAAAGATCTTCAGGTGATCGAGTATGATCACACGAAAAAAAACGCCTCACGCAATTTGTATGTTGGCGATCTGACCAAAGCAAAACGGATCATCTGCACATATTATGATACACCGCCACAGCATTTCGGCGATTACCATTTTTTTGATCGGCAGGAGCAAGGGCTTAAAACAAATCAATTTATTCTGACTGCTTCAGCAGTGATGATTTTTTTTGGGTTGTTAGGTACCTGGCTTTATATCCACTTTGCATCAGGGAGATTTCCCTTGTTGTCATGGCAAACAGCGCTTTTTGCTTTAGGAGTCGGTATTTATTTTCTGCTATTAAATCGCGTAAGCCGCGGGGCAGGATTTGAGCAAAATCTAACCCGCAATACCTCCTCTATCTTAGCGCTGCTGTCACTGATCAGTCAAAACAGTCAAACAGCGACTGCTTTTGCGTTTCTTGATGAAGGAAGTTTTGGAGAACGCGGGTTGGAAGTGTTACGTGATTCAGTAGGGCCGAATGCGAAGATTTATTATTTAGATTCTATCGGCGCCGATGCTCCGATTCGAGCTATCGGCAAGCAATTCAATGAAGGGCAACTGCAGCAGCTGGCGATCGAACACAGTAGTGAAGCGATGGGCAGCATCAACTATCTGTTTTGTGCAGAAAAGCAGCAGGATCAGACGTATGTGTTGCCTAGAAAACAATTAAAGCAAAAAGAGCTGAATAGTAGGAATATGCAAAAAGTCCTTGCGTTATTTGGTTAGGAAGCGAAAAAGGAGGAACAACATTTGTTAGGAATCGTATTGGCAACTCACGGACAGCTGAGTACTGGTTTTAAAGATGCTGCAGAGGTGATCATGGGCAGTGTCGAAAATATTGCGGTCGTTAATTTGAACCACGGAGAGGATATTCAACTTCTGGGAAACAAAATCCATGAAGCGATCCACGAAACAGATCAAGGGGACGGTGTAGTGGTGTTTGCTGATCTATTGAGTGCGAGTCCCTACAATCAGTCGGTTGTAACGATCAATCAATTAGAAGAACCTCTTCAGGAAAAGACGTATGTGATCGGCGGAGTGAATCTGCCGATGGTATTAGAAGCGATCAATCACCAATTTTTGGCAACACCGATTGAACAGGCGGTAGCAGCAGTGATCCAGCAAGGAGAAAATAGTGTAGCGCTTTGGCACAATTCTTCAGCAGGTGATAGTAGCGAAGAAACTGATGAGGACGATGATTTTTAAAAACGAAAGGATGACAGCAAATGCAATGGGGGTTTCGATGGTACGGGGAAGGGGATACGATCCCGTTAACGAATATTCGACAAATTCCAGGAATGCGCGGCATTGTAGGAACACTTCTGAATAAAATGCCCGGAGATGTCTGGGAGATTTCCGAAATCAACGCACTAAAAGCATCAATTGAAAAAGAGCATCTTTCACTATTAGGGATTGAGAGTGTGGCGATCCACGATGCGATCAAAGCCGGAACAGAGGAACGGGATCACTACATCGATCAATATATTCAAACAATTCGGAATTTAGCAGCTTGTGATGTACATATGATCTGCTATAGCTTCAAACCGATCTTCGGCTGGGCAAAAACAAATCTATTTTATCAAAACGAGGATGGCAGCTTCTCTTTGCTCTATGATCAAGCCGTTGTGGATGATATGGAACCTAGTGAGATGTATACGCTGATCCATAGCCAATCAAAAGGCTTTAAATTACCAGGTTGGGAAGAAGAACGACTGAAAAAGTTCCAGCGTTTGATGGCAACTTATGAAGGGGTCACTCAAGAGATCCTCTTTGATAACTTAAGCTATTTCTTAAAGCGGATCATTCCTGTGTGTGAAGAAGTAGATGTGAAAATGGCGATCCATCCCGACGATCCACCTTGGGAAATTTTTGGCTTGCCACGAATCACCAAAAATTTAGAGGATTTGAAAAAAATCATGGCCATCGTGGATTCGCCTTATAATGGGGTAACGTTGTGCACCGGTTCGTTAGGTGCCGATCCAGAAAACGACATGGTGGAGATCGTTCATGCCTTAAAAGGACGCATCAACTTTGTTCATTTCCGCAATGTGTTGTTTATGGGGGAACGTAAATTTAAAGAGTCCGCCCATCTGTCCACCGAAGGATCATTAGATATGTATGCCATCATGAAAGCCTTGGTTGAGATCGGTTTTGATGGCGTCATCCGTCCAGATCACGGGCGGACGATCTGGGGGGAAGTGGCGATGCCAGGCTATGGTCTGTATGATCGCGCGATTGGGATCAGTTATCTTCAAGGGCTTCATGAAGCCGTCTTGAAAGAACAAATGCAATCGAAGGAAACGAAGGGAGGAAAGAGTGTATGACACTCGATGAACAATTGGCAAAAACAAGGGTATTGCCTCTTTACACTGCAACAGATCTTACCTATTTGCCAGTAGTAGAATCACTGTTGATCGAACATGAACTACCCTTTATTGAAGTGACCTTCCGCAGTGACCTTGCTTTAGCAGCGATTGAAAAACTCTCTCAATCAGGCAAATTGATCGTAGGCGCAGGCACGGTGCGCACCTTAGAACAAGCGAAAGCAGCAGTTGAGAAAGGGGCGCGCTTTATTGTTTCCCCTGCTCTTGTACCTGATGTGGTGGAATTTTGTCTTGCCGAAAACATTCCAGTGTTTCCAGGAACAGCTACCCCAAATGACATTCAACGAGCAGTGGCTTATGGCTTATCAGTTGTGAAATTTTTCCCCGCGGATATCTACGGGGGCTTGCCGGCGATCAAAGCCCTCAGCGGTCCATTTTATGATATTCGATTTGTCCCAACTGGCGGAATCAACCTCGAAAATATGCAAGACTATTTATCTGATCCGCAAGTGCTAGCAGTTGGCGGCTCCTTCATTCTTTCAGAATCACTAGTAAAAGAAGGTCGGGAAAAGGCTGACAGCCATTTGGCGCATGTAAAATCATTGCTAAGTTGAGCAGTCAGCTGTAAATAAACAAGGTGAAGCAATGGGTGCCAAAGGATTTTGGTACCATTGCTTTTTTATTCGCAGAAAAGTAAAGGAGGTTATAGGATGAAAAAGATAAAACTGGTGATTTTTGATATGGACGGTTTGATGTTTGAAACAGGTCGTCTAGCTTACCGCGCTTATTTAAGAGCCGCGGAGGAATATGATTTTGAAGTTTGCCAAGAAGTTTATTATTACCTGACTGGCAGAACGGAAGCAGATATTCGTATAGGGATGCAGAAACTTTATGGCAATCAAGTACCGACGGATCGGTGGCGAGAAGCGATGAATCGTCAGAAAGAAGTGATTTTAGCTGAAGAAAAACGGGTATTCAAAAAGCCCGGCCTTCTTGAACTGTTGGAAGCTTAAAAAAAACAAGATTGCTTGATAGCCGTGGCATCCTCTTCATCGAAAGAAAAAATCAAGGCGTACTTTGAAATGGAACAGATGCCAGATTGGTTTGATACGGTGGTTTCTGGGGATCAAGTGCGAAAGGGCAAACCTGATCCAGAAATCTTTCTAACAGCTTGCCAACAATTAGGCGTAAAGCCTGAAGAAGCCTTAGTATTAGAAGATTCTCTAGCTGGCATAAAAGCCGCAAAACAAGCTGAGATCCCAGCTTTTCTGATTGCGGATGATTTGAGTGCTTTGCCAGTCAAGAAAAATGGGAAGTATCCTTTGCTTAAACAGCCAAAACTTGAGCAAGAAGTAGCTGCACAGGTGGAAACTTTTTCTGATCTGACGGAAGTCAAAGACTGGCTCGTCGTGAATCATTTTTCTTGGGATTGATCGATATTCCAAGAAGTATCGACAAAGCAAAAGGGTATGAAGCAAGAAAGTACGGTGTTTTAAAACAGGCATAGTTTTGTGGAATCAGTAAAACAACAAAGGTTCATTTTTGCAATTGTTTTTTTCCTGCTCATTTCTCTATGAAGAAGGGGGAGTTAGAGCGTTTTTCACTAGTTTCTGGGAATGAGGCAAAAGGCTGACTAGAAAAACGAATAAGATTGTAGCAGCTCACTTTACAGCTAAGTGAAGCTGCTTTTTTACGCTATTCCTTCAGCAACGAAAAATGAGCATTGTGTTTTAAACGGTATTCTTTTGGCGTCAGTGAGGTCAATGCTTTGAAATTTCGATTGAAGGTTCGCACATTTTGAAAGCCTGCTTGTTCTGCTACTTCCGTAATCGGCAAGAGACTATGGGTCAGCAAAAAAGAGGCATGGCGAATTCTTGCTTGATTCAAAAGCCGAGGAAAGGTGCTTTTCAATTTCTCAGTGATCATTCTGGAAACGTAGACGCTACTATAACCGATACTGCTGCTTAGTTTTTCGAGCGTCAGTTCTTCTTTGAAGTGGGATTCGATGTAAACAAGTAGCTGGATCAGGATATCCTCTTGATTTTTGGCTGGTAATAAAGTCGTTTGGTGTTCAAAAAGGTAAAGGACTTGATACAGTGCCGATTTTCGTAAATAGAGGGAATCCGTTTCAAATAAAGGATAGTAGAGCTGCTTGGCAACAGAGGAATCAATGGTGATCACCGGATCTGACAAAGCGAAATCTTTCGTTTTGGCGTAAAAATCTGGAATATACTCAGGTGAAAACACCAGAATATGCAATTGTGATTCCTTAGGGGTTTCAATGGCATGAGTCTGATAAGGCATGACTAATAACACTTGGCCTGTCGTAAGGACATAGGGACTTTCTTCGATTTTGACAACCGCTTCGCCATCACTACAAAAAAGCAATTCAAAGGAACGATGAAAATGTTCCATGTAATTAAGCGAGTAGGGATGGTAACTGGAAACGCCTAGGTATTCGCCGAAATGGTATTCTTCTAAAATGGTCACGCGATCTATCCTCCATTTTTTGTCTATCGTTGTGTGGAAATCGTCCTGTGAATGATAGCGATTTCATTCTATAATTATGACAGTTCAGCTGAAGAAAGTAAATAGAACAATGATTAGTGAATATTTTTAAAATGAGCTGCAGCAGTAAGTTTCTTTTTTTTGTTAGGTATATTAGTAAAGAAAACTTACTAACTGAATGAAGCTCATTCCTACTGACACTCAGTTGAATCACAAAATGCCAAAAAGGGAAAGAGGAGGAAATTTTTTTGATTACCAATCCGATACTAACAGGCTTTCATCCAGACCCGAGTATTTGTCGTGCAGGTGAAGATTATTACATTGCTACGTCGACCTTTGAATGGTTTCCAGGTGTGCGCATCTTCCATTCGAAGGATTTGAAGAACTGGCGCTTGATCAGTACACCAGTCAATCGTGTCAGTCAGTTGAATATGCTGGGAAACCCAGATTCTGGGGGTGTTTGGGCGCCAAACTTAAGTTACAGTGATGGTCGTTTTTGGTTGATTTATTCAGATGTCAAAACACAATCTAATAGTTGGAAAGATGTGAACAATTATTTGATCACCTGTGAAACCATTGATGGGGATTGGTCAGAACCAATCTATATGAATTCTTCTGGTTTCGATCCCTCGTTATTTCATGACGACGACGGCAAAAAATATTTTCTGAACATGGTTTGGGATTATCGTCCGACAAACCATTCCTTTTATGGGATCTCTCTCCAAGAGTTTGATTGGCAAGCCAAGAAATTGGTGGGGCAGCCCAAAATCATCTTCAAAGGAACAGAGCGCAAATTGACGGAAGCACCGGTTATGTATAAAGTGAACGGCTATTATTATTTATTGACGGCAGAAGGCGGCACCAAGTTTGAACATGCAAGTACCATCGCTCGTGGGACGCACATCGAAGGGCCTTATGAAGTTCATCCTCAAAACCCTCTGATCAGTTCCTGGGGACAGCCAGAGATCCTGCTACAAAAAGCTGGCCATGGTTCATTTGTGAAAACGCAGACCGATGAATGGTATTTTGTTCACTTAACAGGGCGAGCGCTGAAGTATCCCGAAACGCCCCTCTTAGAAAATCGCGGCTATTGCCCGCTCGGACGAGAAACAGCGATCCAGTCTGTTTATTGGGAAAATGATTGGCCGTATATCACAGGCGGAAACTTTCCAAAAGAGGAAGTCCCACAGCCACAGCTGCCCGAACATCCGTGGGAAACAGAATCAGGCTTTAATGATTTTGAAGAGGCGTCGTTGGCACCAGTGTTTCAAACCTTGCGGATTCCTTTTTCTGAGGAAATCGGTAGTTTGACCGCACGACCAGGGTACTTGCGCTTGTATGGGCGAGAGTCGTTCAATTCCTTGTTCCATCAAGCACTGGTGGCAAGAAGATGGAGCGATTTTCGTTTCGAAGCAACGACTGCCGTTGAATTTTCACCGACCTCGTTTCTACAGTTAGCAGGCATGACGAATTACTACAATACACAAAACTGGTCGGCGATCTACATCACTCATGATGAGACGAAAGGCAGAATCATCACTGTATTGGCAAGCGAAAAGGGCCAACTGAAGAGTCAAAAAGCACCAGAAGTTGTGATACCAGCCGATGTACAAACAGTCTACTTCAAAACGATCGTTCATTATGCCCACTATCAATACGCGTACTCGTTTGATCAAAAAGAGTGGCAGGTCATCGATCAGCTATTTGACAGCTTGCAATTGTCTGACGACTATGTGGCAGAACATTACGGTGGGTTCTTTACGGGGGCTTTTGTGGGGATGTTTGCGATCGATACGACTGGTAATCGTTTGGCGGCTGATTTTGATTCATTTGACTATCAAAAAATCGAGGAGGAAGAAAGATGAAAAATTGGAAACGGGTCTTACAAACAGCGTCAGTGGCTAGCTTAGCGGCTTTTATGCTTAGTGGCTGCGGGAATGGTTCAGGAAACAGCGGCTCGGATAACAGCGCATCAGGAAGTAGTGGCAAGGATGAACTCGTGGTTTGGACCTTTACTTCAGAATTATCAACGATGATCAATGATTACTATTTGCCGGCGCATGACGATTTGGCCTATGACATTCGGATCGTGGAGATTCCTTCTGACCAATTCGAGACCAAGCTCGATCCGATTCTCGGTTCCAAAGATGCACCAGATGTGATTGCTTTAGAATCTGCCTTTGTCAAAAAATATGTGGAATCAGGGATGATGGCAGACCTTGGTTCACTGGGACTTGATGAAGCCGCGGCAGATACGTATCAATATGTCAAAGACGTAGGAACTTCAAAAGACGGGGTTCTTCATGCCTTGGCTTGGCAAGCTGCTCCTGGCGGGTTTTATTACCGGGCGTCGATGGCAGAAGAGCTGCTAGGGATCGATGATCCAGCGGCTGCGCAAGCGGCCTTGTCAGACTACGACAAGTTCTATGAGGAAGCCAAAGCAGTCAAAGAAAAAAGTGGTGGAACCACCTATATGATCTCTAGTGTCCAAGATTTGGCGAAGCCTTTTTATGGTCAACGCGAACATGGCTGGGTTGAAGACGGTAAATTAGTGATCGACGACAGTTTGTATGATTTGTTGGATATATCACGAAAATTTGTAGAAGAAGGCCTGACACAAGATACAGAAGGACAATCAGAAGCTTGGTTTGCTGGAATGAATGGCGACAATGTATTCGGTTATAGTTTGCCGACATGGGGGCTGCACTATTGGTTAAAACCAAATGCGACAGCTGCCGATAACTCCAGCTCAACAGAAGGGGACTGGCGCATGATCCAAGGACCGTCGTCGTGGTTCTGGGGCGGCACATGGATCGGTGCTACGGCAAATTCTGAGATGCAAGAAGAAGCGGCGCAATTGGTGGCTTACTTGACCACAGATCAAGCATTTTTAAAACAATGGGCCGAAGATACCGGTGATTTTGTATCAAATGAGCGAGTCGTTGAAGAAATTAAAAGCGAATACCAAGAGGAATTTTTAGGCGGTCAAAACCACTATGCAGAATTTGCCGATATGGTTCAAGACATCAACGCGAAAATTCTGACCGAGTATGACCAAACGATTGAAACCCTCTTTACGGATAGTTGTTTGACACCATATTCAAAAGGTGAAGTGGATCAGGAAACGGCGATCCAAAACTTTAAAGATGCGGTCGTCAATGCTTATCCAGATGTTCAAGTAGATTAGGTGTTGTTGAAACCGGCACCGAAGACGGGGTCGGTTTCAACCTTTTCTAGGTACTATGCGCTGCTTAAATGGCTTGTCTTTACAGGCAGAAGTTGACAGTAGAAGAAAAAAATATCAGGGGGATTACGATGCAGAATAAGAGAAGATTTGAACAGTATCATCGCTATGGGCTATTATTTATCGCACCATTTTTTCTAGCATTCTTGGTTTTTCAGCTTTATCCAATTCTCTATACGATTTACCTGAGCTTTACAGATCTAAAAGGGTGGAATCCAGCTGCCAATCTTGTCGGACTGGATAACTATTTTGCGATTTTTCGCAACCCATTATTTTTAAAATCGATCAGCAATACTTTTATTTTGTGGGGCGTAAACTTTGTCCCTCAAATTGGCTTGGCTCTGTTGCTGGCGGCATGGTTTACCAATATCAAGTTGCGCTTGCGGGGGAAAGGCTTCTTCAAAGTCGCTTTTTACTTACCCAACATCATTACTGCCGCTTCAGTAGCAATCTTATTTTTCGTTTTGTTCAGTTTTCCGTTAGGTCCGATCAACCTAGTCTTGCAGCATTTCGGTGTTTTGGACCAGCCCTATGACTTTTTCCGTAGTGAAACGGGCACTCGGCTGATCGTTTCCTTTATCCAATTTTGGATGTGGTATGGTCAGACCACGATCGTTTTGGTTTCGGGCATTTTGAGCATTGATGATGCTCTTTTTGAATCAGCAATGGTCGATGGAGCCAATGATGGTCAAATTTTCCGCAAGATCACGCTGCCTTTGTTAAAACCAATCTTGCTTTATACATTGGTGACGTCTTTGATTGGCGGCTTGCAAATGTTCGACATTCCTTTTTTGCTGACAAACGGCAATCCCAACAATAGTGTCTTAACGATCACGATGTTTATCTACAACCAAGCCTTTACCGGGAGTCGGAATTTCAACGTTGCCGCAACCGCGTCGGTGCTATTACTGGTACTTTCAATCGTATTAAGCACGTTATTGTTTCAATTTTTCAAAGAAAATAGCAAAGTGGGGCGAAAATAAATGGAAAATAGCTATCGGGCAAAACGATTGTTGATCTATGTCTTTTTGGTGTTGCTGACCATCTTAAGTATTCTGCCGTTTTGGGTCGTCTTAGTCAATGCGACCCGTTCAGCAGAACAGATCCAGCAAGGGCTGTCCTTGTGGCCTGGCGGTAATCTCCAATACAACTGGTCCGTCTTAATGGGCAGAGGCTTCAATGTTTTCAATGGATTTAAAAATAGTTTCTTGATTGCGGCTGGCGCTACCGTTCTCAATGTATATTTTTCGGCATTGACAGCTTATGGCGTGATCGCCTATGAGTTTCGTGGCAAGAAAGTCCTGTTTGCTGTCATTCTTGGGCTGATCATGATTCCTCAGCAAATTAGCATGATCGGTTTTTATCAATTTATGAATCGCTTAGGGCTCTTAAATAATTTTCTGCCATTGATTTTACCAGCGATCGCATCACCTGCTACCGTTTTTTTCTTAAAGCAATACTTAGAAACGATCTATCATCCTGATTTGGCAGATTCTGCTCGTTTGGACGGAGCCGGCGAGATCAAAATTTTCCATCGCATCATGTTGCCCTTGATGAAACCGGGCTTAGCCACCATGGCGATTTTCTCGTTCGTGACCTCGTGGAATAATTTCTTGATGCCCTTGATCTTGATCAACGATACGGAAAAGTATACGTTGCCGATGCTGGTCCAATTGCTGAAAACTGATGTTTACCGTACTGAATTTGGCAGTATGTATCTAGGGATTTCATTAAGTATTATTCCTTTGCTACTGATTTACCTGTTTCTATCGAAATACATCGTGGGCGGTGTGACGGCTGGCGGAATCAAAGGATAGCGATACCCTTTTACCAAAAGAAAACGCTGGACTGAGTTTTCAGTCCAGCGTTCATTTAACGGATCGCACGGGAGAGATCAAGTGCCGCAAAGCGCAAATCGTTGATATTCAAGAAATGTTTCGCGACTAAAACGTTACCGCCAAACAGCGGGGCTTGATCGCCTAATCGGCTGTTTTTGATCTTCGTGTTTTTGGTGAACTGGCTGGTCAATTTTTGTTGCAGCGCCAGTAATAAATCAGGAATTTTGCGATAGACCGAGCTGTTGATATAGACTTCTTCGGGATCAGAAAAAGTGATGACATTGTTTAGCCCAATACTAAGAAACTCAACATTTTGTTGCGCCAATTCGACTGCTGATTTTTCTCCGGCATGATAGGCTTGTGCAAAGGTATCCGAATTAACGAACGCTGTTTTTGTATAGTGACTGTAGGTGTCAAACAAGACTTTGTTCGACGCATATTGCTCTAAGCAGCCTCGATTGCCGCAAGGGCACAAGTTGCCGTGAGGAAAGAGCGTAGAATGGCCAACTTCCCCCGCCATGCCGTGAGTACCGGTTTGTAGCTGCCCATCAACGATGATTCCGACACCGATCCCACTATGGACGCTGACGCTCAGTAAATTCGTGGAATCAGAAGAAAAACAGTACTCGCCTAAAGCCGTCAGATTGGCTTCGTTTTCTATATAGACCGCCGTATTGTATTTTTGGCTCAAAGGGGCGATCAAATCAAAGTGTTCCAAGTCGTAGTAGGGGGCAAAGGTGACCGTCTGATTATGAACGATGCCGTGGATCGCCAAACAGATTCCTACTAATCCATGAGTGGTTTGCGGCATTTGCGGCCAAAACTCTATCATCATGGAATCGATCGTCGCTAGTACATTTTCTTTGGTGATCAATTCATGGGAATGGTCGGCAGAGGCGATCATCTCGCCATTGATATAAGAGAGCATCCCTCTAACATAGTTATAGCCGATGTCAAAGGTAACAGCTAAGCTGCTACGGTGATTGAATTGCAATTGAATCGGTTTGCGACCACCGATCGAAGTGGAATCACCAATGCCGACTTCGCGCACGAAGTCCGTGTCGATCAGTTTTTTGGTTATTTGAGAAACAGACGCTTTATTGAGATGGGTCAAATTTGACACTTCCGCTCGTGACACATTTTCATTGTCAATGATCGTCTTCAATACAGCCGCTTCATTTTGTTCGCGTATGCCCATTTTATTGATAATCATGTGTACTCCTCTTCGTAGATGTGATTAGTGTTAGTTTACCGTGCAAATTAATATTGTGCAAGCTGAAGAATAAAGAAAAGACGAAGAATGTAGGAGCAGCAGTTTGAGAAGGAAAAACCATGAAAGATTCGTTGAAAGCGCTTGACAGGAATGCGAGAATCGTTTACTATTCGATTAGTTAGTTTTGAATGCTAATTAACCGTTTGAGAGTCAATGGTTAACTGCTTCAAACAGAGGAAGGAGAGAAGAGATGGCTTATTTTTTAGGGTTGGATCTGGGAACAAGTGCGTTAAAAGGCTTAGTTTTTGATCAAACCGGGGAACTCCAAGGAACAGCAAGTGCTGACTATCCATTGTCATCCCCTAGACCGGGGTTCAGTGAGCAAGAGCCGGTGCATTGGCAAGAGGCGGCAGATAAGGTGATCAAAACCTTGATCCAGCAGCTTCCAACGCTGCAAAAGGAATTGATCGGCGTCAGCTTTTCTGGGCAAATGCATAGTCTTGTTTTATTGGATGAAGAAAACCGAGTCATTCGTCCGGCAATATTATGGAATGACGTTCGGACCACCAAACAATGCCAAGCGATCATGGCATCCTTTGGAGAGGAAATAAAAGCAATCACCAAGAATGTTGCTTTGGAAGGGTTCACTTTACCAAAAATTTTATGGGTCCAAGAACACGAGCCTGAACATTGGCAACAAGTTCGTCACATGATGCTGCCAAAAGACTACTTGGCTTTTTGGCTGACTGGGAACTATTCGATGGATTATTCCGATGCAGCGGGTACGTTACTGCTGGATATCGAAAAGAAGTGCTGGTCTGAAGCCATTCTAGAAAAATTCGCAATCGCATCGGATTTACTGCCGCCGCTTTTTGAATCAGCAGCGCCTGTGGGGCAAATGCGAAAAGAGCTGCAAGAAGCCTTTGGGTTTGAACAAGAGGTGACGATCTATGCAGGTGGCGCAGACAATGCCTGTGCTGCATTAGGTTCAGGGATCATCGCCGAAGGTGTCGGCATGGTGTCGATTGGCACGAGCGGTGTGTTCTTATCCTTTGAAGAAGCGCAAGAGGTTGATTATCAAGGAGATCTACACCTTTTCCGTCATGCGATCAAAGACAAGTTGTATTCAATGGGGGTCACGTTAGCCGCTGGAAATTCCTTAAGCTGGTATCGTGATACGTTTGCCCCCAACCAATCGTTTCAGGAATTGCTTTCAGCGATCAGTGAGGTAAACCCAGGGGCAGAAGGCCTGCTGTTTACGCCTTATATCGTGGGTGAACGCACCCCGCATACCGACAGCCAAATCAGGGGTAGTTTTATCGGCATCGACACACGGCATCGCGAAAAGCATTTCAGTCGTGCGGTCTTAGAAGGGATCACCTTCTCTTTGAAAGATTCCCAAATGATCATGGAAGAACGGGCACAGCGGAAATTCACCCAGATCGTTTCTGTGGGGGGCGGTGCGAAAAATGCCGAATGGCTGCAAATGCAAGCCGATATTTTTAATGCAGAAATGCTGAGTTTGTCTACTGAGCAAGGTCCAGGTATGGGTGCAGCAATGCTAGCAGCAATCGGCAGCGGCATTTATCCAGATGCAACTGCTTGTGTTAACGCCTTTGTCAAATACGGCAAGGCCATTGCACCAATTCCTGAAAATGTCGCCAAATACCAAGAAATTTATGCGATCTACCGGACCGTCTACCAACAAACCGCACCTATCTGCCATGCATTGGCGCAAATCGAGTAGCGTAATGGCAGCAGGCAATCTACCTGATCAAAGCGAGGAATCGTTTTTGGTTCTAAATGATTGGAAACAAGTAAGTTAGTTTATTACACTAAAAAACATAAAATGGAGGCAACAACAATGACTTATTTCCCAGAGATCGAAAAAATCCGCTACGAAGGTCCTAAAACAGACAATATGTTTGCATTTCGCCACTACGATGCCGAAGAAGTTGTTTTAGGCAAGAAAATGAAAGATCATCTACGTTTTGCAATCGCCTATTGGCATACGATGACGCAAGACGGCTCTGATCCTTTCGGCGCACCCGTCAACAAACGGACGTGGATTGGTGACACCGAAATGGAAACGGCGAAAAATCGAGTAGAAGCCTTCTTCGAGATTTGCGAAAAATTAGGGGCAGAGTTCTTCTGTTTCCATGATGTTGACGTGGCACCTGCAGGAGAAACGTTAGAAGAATTTTTCCAAAACTTAGACGAAATCACCGATTTAATCAAAGAAAAAATGGAACAAACGGGAATCAAACTATTATGGAACACAGCAAATATGTTCTCACATCCTCGTTTCAATAACGGCGCTGCTTCCACCAATAATGCGGAAGTTTATGCGTATGCGGCAGCCCAAGTCAAAAAAGGCTTAGACATCTCGAAAAAATTAGGCGGCGAAAACTATGTCTTCTGGGGTGGTCGTGAAGGCTATGAAACCTTGTTGAACACAGACATGAAATTTGAACAAGACAACATCGCCCGTCTATTCAAAATGGCGATCGCTTATGGCGAAAAAATCGGTCATAAACCGCAGTTCTTATTAGAGCCGAAACCAAAAGAACCATCAAAACATCAATATGATTTTGATGCAGCGACAACGATGGCCTTCATTCAGCACTACGGCTTAGAAGGAGATTTCAAATTAAACCTAGAAGCCAATCATGCAACATTAGCTGGCCATACCTTTGAACATGAAATCGCCGTTGCCCGTAGCTATAACGCATTAGGCTCACTGGATGCCAACCAAGGAGATATGCTGTTAGGGTGGGATACGGATGAATTCCCAACCAACGTCTTTGACTCCACACTCGCTTTATACGAAGTCTTAGAAAACGGCGGCATCGCACCGGGAGGAATCAATTTCGATTCTAAAGTCCGTCGTTCGTCATTTGAAATGGAAGATCTGTTGTTAGCCCACATCGCTGGTATGGATACGTATGCCCGAGCGTTGAAAGCAGCAGCGAAACTAAAAGAAGACCGCTTCTTAGACGAGTTGAAGGAAAAACGGTATGCCTCTTTCCAAGAAGGCATCGGAGCGAAGATCGTTGCTGATGAGGAAAACTTAGAAACACTGACAGATTACGCATTGGCGCATGATCAAATCGAATTAGAATCCAGCCACATTGAATATGTGAAATCTCGTTTGAATGATTACCTGTTTTAATAAGAAACGACTGTCGTTCTGAGGAGCGGCAGTTTTTTCACCTAAAAAATATCTTTTAGCAATTGTTACGAATCAACCAAATTATGATACGATAAAATGTAACCGATTTATTTCGGTTTAGGAAATGAAGGAGGCAACTTGATGTTTCACACAAATTTAGATCCTTTCCCAGAAAACTTCTTATGGGGGGCAGCTTCGGCGGCCTATCAAATTGAAGGAGCATGGGCAGAAGACGGCAAAGGTCCGTCGATTTGGGACACCTATGCCCAAATTCCTGGCAATACTTTTGAGGAAACCAACGGCAAAGTGGCGATCGATCACTACCATCGATACAAAGAAGATGTTGCCTTGATGAAGCAAATGGGCTTGAAAGCCTATCGCTTTAGTGTGGCGTGGTCGCGAATCTTGCCTGATGGCGAAGGCGCGGTCAATGAAGCGGGTGTGGCGTTCTACGAAAAGCTGGTGGACGAATTGCTTCGGCAAGGAGTAGAGCCGATTTTGACGCTGTATCACTGGGACCTTCCCCAGGCTTTGCAAGACAAATACTTAGGGTGGGAAGGTCGAGAAACAGCAGAAGCATTTGAACGGTATTGTCGTATCCTTTTTGAACGCCTAGGAAAGAAAGTCACCTATTGGGTCACCATGAATGAACAAAATGTCTTCACTTCTCTTGGGTACCGTTGGGCGGCACATCCGCCGGGCTTGAAGGACTTAAAACGGATGTATGCAGCCAATCACATCATCAACCTTGCTAATGCTAAGGCGATCAATTTGTTCCATGAGCTGGTTCCTCAGGGCAAGATCGGTCCAAGTTTTGGCTATGGACCGATGTATCCGTTTAGCTGTGACCCAGAAGATGTGCTGGCAGCAGAAAATGGCGAAGCCTTCAACAACGCATGGTTTTTAGATGTCTATTGCAAAGGTGAATACCCGAAATTTGTGTACAAGCAATTAGCCAAAGTTGGCTTGGCTCCTGAAGTCACTCCAGAAGATCAAGCACTATTAAAACAGGCAAAACCTGATTTCTTAGGAATCAATTACTATCACGGTGGGACGGCCCAGCAAAACAACTTGCAAAAGCAGTCAGCTGAAAAGAAAGAATTTTCTAAAGTCGATCCGTATTTGATGCAAGCGGCGGCTGGTGAGTTCTCACCCGAAGAAACCATGTTTGCGACAGCAGAAAATCCCCACTTGAAAAAAACGGATTGGGGCTGGGAGATCGATCCCGTTGGTTTCCGTGTAGCTTTGCGGCGCATCCAAGCCAATTATGACTTGCCGATTTTTATTACTGAAAATGGGTTAGGCGCTATCGATCAATTGACAGAAGACAAACAGATCCATGACCCATACCGCATCACCTATTTGCAGGAACATCTGGTTGAACTGCAAAAGGCCATCACGGATGGGGTTGAGCTGATCGGCTACTGTGCTTGGTCCTTTACAGATCTACTGAGTTGGTTGAATGGATACAAAAAACGCTATGGGTTTGTTTATGTCGATCGCGACAATCAAAGCGAACGTCAGTTGGCGCGCATCCCGAAAGATAGTTTTTATTGGTATCAAGAGGTGATTCGCACCAACGGGGCAAGTTTGACAAGTGAAACATGATGTAACGAAGGAGTAGCTGAAAATGGAGGTTGGAAAATGCGTAAAGTGTTGATCGTTGACGATGAAGCATCGATCCGAAATGGGCTACCTCTGATCATCGATTGGGAACGTCTGGGGTATCAAATCGTCGGGTCGGCGGAAAACGGCGAAGCTGGCTTGGCAATGATCCGCGAATTGAAGCCAGATGTTGTGATCGCTGATATCCGTATGCCGGGAAAAAATGGTCTTGAGATGGTGCAAGCAGCATCGGAGGAAGGGCTTTTGTTTTTTGCCATTATTTTATCCGGCTACTCAGATTTTGACTATGCCAAGCAAGCGTTGCAGCTGGGTGCTGTGACCTATTTGCTGAAACCAGTTGATGAAGAAGAGCTGATCGGTATTTTGACGAAAATCGATCAAAAAGCCAAGACCGATCAGCAGAAAAATCAGAAGAGTCAGTTGATGGAGAAATTGTTTGGCGGGGATCAAACGGGGATCAAAGACGCACAAGCCATCAAGCTATTGCGACTTTCCGAGGAGGCAGATGCCCAAAAGCTGGTTGAGAAATTGCAGGAGCAAGTGGCGCAAGTCGTCACCTTGATCCATCGGCATCATCGGTATTTGGTTCTGTTAAACGAGGAACGCTTTCCCGACGAGGCGATCGATGCGTGGTGCCGTAAAAAAATGGCTCACCAAGAAATCTTGATCTCCCGCTGGTTTGCGGCGCAAGATAACTTGAAGCCATTGATTATCGATATCCAGACATTGAGTAAATTGATTTTCTTATTTCCCAATCAAGTCATTTCTCACCATGTTTTGGATACGACGCAAGAAGCAGAAGAGCGAAGCGATTTGCGTGAAGAATTAGTCAAGGCGATTTTGGCAAACGATCCGTTAGAACAGCCGTTATCCCGCTATTATCAAACCTTTTATCATTCATTGGCATTGGAAGAAGAAATCAAATGGCAAATCAATGGTGACATTGAATGGCTGCAGCATCAAATCAGTGAAAAAGTAGCCTTAGCGATCGAATGGTCGACAGACGAAGTACATCAGCAGATTTTTCTCGCCCAGACGTTTCCAATGCTGCAAGAGGTGATCACCGCAAAACTAGCAGACTTGCAAGCAACAGTCGCCAGCAGTTTGAACCAAATCGATATCATTGCAGAATTGATCCAATACACGAAAAAGCATTATCAAGAAGATTTGACCTTGAAAAAAATCGGGGAACGTTTCAATTACAATAGTGCCTATCTAGGCAAGAAGTTTCGCAAAGAAACTGGGAAAAATTATTTGGCGTTCTTGGATGAAGTACGAATGGAAAAAGCGGTGGAAATCTTGCGTCATTCCAATCTAATGGTTTACGAAGTCGCTGAATTGGTGGGCTACAGCAATGTTGATTATTTCTACAAAAAGTTCAAACAATACCATCAGGTTTCACCGAATGAGTTTCGGAAAACATAAGAAAATTCGCTGATACATGAGCAGCTGTTTTTCAGGAAAACAGTCCATCGAATGGGCAATGAAAAGAGAAATTTGTGAAAAGAAAAAGCGGCATTACAGGTTCGCATGGCGGCAGCAAGAGACAACACGTCTTTTTTTGTCGCCATTTTTTTGAATAATCTCGTCAGAAACTCATACAAGAAAATGCTTTAAAAAAGCTATTGACGTCGTTTTCATTTTGAAGTATAGTAAGTGCATCGGATCGTTACTGATAATGCAGGCGTGACCACAGGTATGAGATTTTCTCCATTCGTTTGTTTTGGAAAAAGATCATAGCTAGTTGGTGACGTTATTTTTTTGTTTTATTTTAGGAGGTGTTGACCATGGAAATCGTCAAAGTATTTAATAATAATGCTTCATTAGTCCTGAACGACAATCACCAAGAAGAAGTTGTGATGGGGAGTGGCATCGGCTTTGGTTTGAAGCCAGGCGACACTGTCGATCAAAAGAAAATAGAAAAGCGATTCATCATTAACGACCAAAAAAGCATTGCAGATTTGGAACAGCTGCTTAAACGGATTGAATATCGTGATCTGCAACTGGCCAGCGATATTTTAAAATTGTTTGAGGAAGCGTTTCAATGCGAAAGCAATCCTGCACTGCTAGTGGCACTTGCAGACCATATCGGTTTTGCTCTGACGAGGGCAAGAGAAGGGATGAAAATTCAAACACCCCTAGAATGGGAATTAAAGCAGGTGTACCCGAAAGAATATGAAATTGGTCTTCAAGCGGTTGAGCTGATGCAAAAGCGAACACATCTGAATATTCCGCAAGATGAGGCTGCTTTTATTACGCTGCATTTCGTGAATTTTTTAGGCGATAACAACGGAATGGAAGAAACAATGCTGATTTCCAAAGTCATGAAAGATATTTTGACGATCATCAATTATCATTATGGCAAAGAATTCAGACAAGACTCTATTTATTTTTCCCGATTCATCACTCACATTCGCTACTTTGTTAAACGACAGATGAGCAATGAGCTACCAGCTCAACCAGCGTCTAGTTTATTAGATGTGATTCAACTGAAATATCCGTTGGATTATGAGTGTGCTATGAAAATCAAGCAATTTCTGGAAAATAGGTATCAGTGGGAAATCACTGAAGATGAAGTGTTGTATTTAACCTTACATTTAAATCGATTGGCATCTTAACGGATCGTTACTGGTAAAGCAGGCGTGACCTAGAGTGAGCACTCAAACGAGTCTTTTGTTTGAGGTGTCTTCTAGATCACGCTTTTTATTATACGCAAAAGGAGAATAATTATGAAATTTGAAAACGAAAGTGCCGCGATCATTCGCTTGATCGGTGGTGAAAAAAATATCGACAGCTTGGTTCATTGTGCAACGAGATTGCGTTTTGGCTTAAAGGATGACACCAAGGCCAATAAAGGGGAACTTCAAAAACTGCCCTATGTGATGTCTGTTGTACAAAGCGGAGGACAATATCAAGTCGTAATCGGCAGCAATGTATCAGATTATTATGCGACGATCTCAGCTATGGCTGGGTTATCAGATCAAGAAACAGGTTCTTCGAAAAAAACAGGTTTTAATTTGAACGCCGTATTTGAAATTATCTCAGGTGCTTTTTCTCCTTTAATTCCTGCTCTAGCAGGTTCGGGGATGCTAAAAGCACTGCTGACGGTTTTGACCCAATTTAATTGGTTATCAGCAGAATCTTCTACTTATGTCATTTTGAGTGCCGCGAGTAATGCAATATTTTATTTTTTACCGATTTTCTTAGGGATCACGTTGTCGAAAAGATTAGGTGCCAACATGTACGTTGGCGGTGTGATTGGTGCAGCATTGTTGGAACCTCAGTTTACTGGGTTGATTGGCGTGGAAAATACAAATTTCTTGGGGATACCAGTTCAAGCCGTGGACTATGCCACAACCCTATTTCCGATTTTTGCGGCTATTTTCATTTATCAATTTGTAGATAAATTTTTGAAAAAGATTATTTATAAAGACATTCAATTGTTTGCCGTACCAATGCTTAGTTTGATGATCATGATTCCATTGACCGTTATCCTTTTTGGTCCATTCGGCACCTTTTTCGGGGATCTTTTATCAGGAAGTGTAATGTGGTTATTTGAAAAAAGCCGGATCCTTTCAGGCATCGTTTTAGGCGGCGGGATGACCTTCATGGTTATGTTTGGTTTGCACTGGGGCTTTACACCTGTAACGTTAGATAATCTGACAAGATTAGGTGGAGACCCTATTGAAGGAATGGCATTGGCCGCTGTTTTTGCTCAAATCGGGATTGCAGTTGGCTTCTTCTTACGAGCGAAAAAACATTCGAAAATGCGTGCTTTGGCAGGCCCAGTGGCCTTGACTGGCTTCTTTGCCGGTGTGACAGAGCCCATCGTCTATGGGATTATTCTTCGTTACAAAAGACTTTTGCCGATCGTAGCTATTTCCGGTGGTTTAGGCGGAGCGGTGTTAGGCGCTTTTGGTGTGACGATGAATGCGTATGTTTTCCATAATATTTTTTCCTTGCCTGTTTACAGTCCTTTGGTGGGTTATCTGATCGGAATTACCGTTTCATTGTTGTCAGGTGCTTTACTGGCTTATTTCTTCGGCGTGAAGGAAAGTGAACTAACAGAATTTGAAGCAGAGCCTGAATCAGAGGTAGAAAGTATCTTAACCAATGCAGCAACTCCGATTTATTCACCGGTAAAAGGACAAGTGATGCCTTTAGCAGAAGTGGAAGACGATGTGTTCGCCAGCGGGATCGCTGGACAAGGAATTGCGGTCATCCCCGATGAAGGAATCATTCGGGCACCTTTTGCGGGCACTGTTGTTGCTGTTTTCCCTTCTAAGCATGCGATTGGTATTAAATCTGATCAAGGGGTTGAATTATTGATCCATGTCGGATTGAATACCGTGAATCTAAATGGTGAGTTTTTTGATGTTAACGTCGAAAATGGTGCGACAATTGCACGAGGAGATCGTTTGTTGACCTTTGACCGGCAGGCGATTCTGAATAAAGGCTATCAATTATCGACACCCGTGATCGTTACAAATTGTGGACCAGATACAGTAATCGAGTACGAAACAACGGCCGGAACAATTGAAGCAGAAGGGATTCTGTTTACCGTAAACAACGAAGGATAGGAGTTTGAAAATGAAAGAAAACTTTTTATGGGGCGGTGCGATCTCCGCTCATCAAGTGGAAGGTGCTTGGCAAGAAGGCGGGAAAGGGATCAGTATTGCCGATGTGATGACAGCAGGAACGAAAGATCGGCCTCGGAAAATTACCAACACAATCTTGCCTGAGGAATATTACCCGAATCATGAAGGCATTGATTTTTACCATCGTTACCCGGAAGATATCAAACTTTTTGCGGAAATGGGTTTCAAAGCTTTGCGAATCAGTATCGCATGGACACGAATTTTTCCTTTAGGAGATGAACAACTACCGAACGAAGAAGGGCTGTATTTTTACGATCAGGTCTTTGACGAGATGCAAAAATATGGAATAGAACCTGTTGTGACGTTGTCTCATTTCGAGATGCCCTATCATTTAGTTGAAACCTATGGGGCTTGGCGCAACAGAAAGATGATCGGATTTTTTGAACGTTTTGCGCAAACTGTAATGGAACGCTACAAAGAAAAAGTGCGGTATTGGCTAACATTTAACGAGATCAACAATCAGCGGATCATCGATAATCCAATTTACAGTTTTACCAATTCTGGTGTGATCTTTGACGAGGATGAGGAGAAACTAGCAGGCATGTACCAAGCCGCTCACTATCAGTTTGTTGCTTCAGCTCGGGTCGTCACAGCTGCGAAAAAAATCAATCCTGAGTTTCAAATTGGCTGCTGTTTAGCTGCCACACCTAATTACCCGCTGACTTCTGATCCTCGTGATCAATTGTTAGCACAACAAGAAGATAATAATCAACTCTATTTCACAGATGTACATGTCCGTGGACACTACCCAAAAAGAATACTCAATGAATGGCAGAAAAAAGGGTACACGATCGATGTGACAGAAGCCGATCTTGATGATTTGGCAAACGGCACCGTTGATTATATCGGTATTACTTATTATTTAAGCAATACAGTATCTACCCGCTCAGATGCAAACTATCTACATGATCCTTTGTTGGGCAGCAGTGTGCTAACAACGAATCCTTATGCAACGATGACGGAATGGGGCTGGACGATTGACCACATGGGATTGCGCTATATGCTGAATCTCTTGCAGGACCGTTATGAACTGCCGATTTTTATTGTGGAAAATGGCTTTGGTTTTAATGACCAAATGACAGAAACCGGCATTCATGATCCCGAACGGATTGACTATTTAGCTGAACACATCAAACAAATGATGCTTGCCATCGAGGAAGACGGCATTGATGTGATTGGGTATACAGCATGGGGCTGTATTGATCTCATCTCATTTACTACAGGTGAAATGCGAAAAAGATATGGGTTCATCTATGTAGACCGTGACAATGAAGGGAATGGTTCGTTTGATCGAATCAAGAAAGATTCTTTTGATTGGTATAAGGAAGTCATTGCTTCAAATGGAGCAATGCTGAAATAAAAAAGAAGTATCCTATTGCCTATCGGAGACAGAAAAAAGCTAATTTTTATAGTAAGAAAGTCTATTCTAAGAAGTAGGCTTTCTTTTTTTTCTTTTATATAATTTAAATGAAACTGTAAGCGCTTTTCGAACGGAGGAGGAGAAATGACAGATGTACGCCTGTGCTTTGATGTAGGGGGGACCTATATCAAATTCGGGGTTTTTACCGAGAAGAATCAATGGCTGGACCGAGGCAAAATCAAAACCCCGAGTAATACGCGGGATGAATTTTTTGCTGCCTTAGCTGCCAAAATAAAAGAAGTCGAGCAAGTGCATATCATCGAAGGGATCGGGCTGAGTTTTCCTGGTTTCATTGATTCAGTCAATGGCCGAGCGATCATGGCGGGGGCGTTGGCTCCTTTACACGGCTGTGCTGTCGTACAAGAGCTGCAGCAGCGTTTAACCAAGTCTTATCCGATCTGGATCGAAAATGATGCGAAATGTGCTGCTTTAGCAGAACTTTCTACCGGCAATGCTGCTGACGTACAAGATTTTGTCATGATCACATTAGGCACCGGTATTGGTGGCGCGCTCGTTCATCAGCGCCAGTTGATTCACGGCAATGGGTTTCGGGCAGGAGAATTCGGAATGATGATCACTGATTTTCAAGCATCTTCTTTTGCGACCCTCCATGATCTAGCTTCAACGAGAGGACTGATTGCTGCCTATCGGCGGGCAAAAGCGATTCCTGAATCAGAGGAGATTTTAGGTGAAACCATCATGCAGCAGTGGTCGAGTGATCCTGAAACGCAGGAGATCCTGAAACAGTGGGCACGTTATGGCGCACTTGCGATTTACAACCTAGCTGTCACGATGAATCCCAAAAAAATACTGATCGGCGGCGGCATCAGCCAACACCCTGATCTATTAGCTATAATCAAACAAGCAATCAATGAGAACCCCCATTGGCCAGATTTCCAAGTGCCGATCGAGACTTGTCGTTACTATAATGATTCTGGTCTGTTAGGGGCGTTGACATTGATCCAACAAGGAGGAAAAAAATGAAATTTTCAGATGGCGGTTGGTTATTTCGTGAAGGATTTGATGTGAAATTTGCGGTGCATGTCTACGATGCCCGTAAAGAAGAAAACAAATTGGTTTTATATCTGCCTTATAGCTATGTCGGACATAAAGGGGCAACGCTGGATGGCGGATTGTTAACGATGGAAGTCACTACCCCTAGAAGCAATATCATTGGGATCACCCTCTATAACTATAAAGGGGTCCAAGCCAAAGCCCCCGATTTTGAATTGATGACAGAAGCGATCACTCCTGATATTTCAGAAGACGAGCAATCCTATGTTTTTCGCTCGGGAGACTTGCAAGTCGTAATCACCAAAGAGGAAAATGTGACAGCTTCGTTTTATTACAAAGAACAGCTGATTACCCAAAGCAAGCCTCGCAGCAAAGCTTTAGTGATCGATCCGCAAGCAAATACCCATATCAGCGAGCAGTTGACTCTGGATGTGGGAGAAACGATCTATGGTTTAGGGGAACGCTTTACTAATTTCGTGAAGAATGGCCAAAGTGTTGATATTTGGAATGCCGATGGGGGGACTGGTACAGAGCAAGCTTATAAAAATATTCCTTTTTATGTAAGTAATAAAGGGTATGGCGTCTTTGTCAATTCACCAGATCGGGTGCAATTCGAAGTGGGGAGTGAAAAAGTTTCGCGTGTTCAATTCAGCAATCCAGGACAATCGCTACAATACTTTGTGATTGCCGGCGATGAGCTGAAACAAGTGATCCAGCGCTACACTGATTTGACGGGAAAACCGTCGCTGCCGCCTGCATGGTCCTTTGGGTTATGGCTAAGTACCTCGTTCTTGACGGATTATGATGAACAAACCGTGACGTCTTTTGTAGACGGTATGGCAGAACGTGATATCCCTCTTGAGGTCTTTCATTTTGACTGCTTATGGATGAAAGAATACGAGTGGTGCAACTTCACGTGGGATGAACGAACTTTCCCAGAACCTGAAAAAATGCTGCAGCGCTTGAAAGCCAAAGGATTGAAAATCTGTGTCTGGATCAATCCTTACATTGGGCAAAAATCACCCTTGTTTGATGAAGGAATGACGAATGGCTACTTTTTGAAACGTGCCAATGGAGATGTCTGGCAATGGGACAAATGGCAAGCAGGTTTGGCGATCGTCGACTTCACCAACCCTGAAGCGGTCGCTTGGTACAACAGCAAGCTGCGTACCTTATTAGACATGGGGGTGGATTGCTTCAAAACGGATTTTGGTGAACGGATTCCCACCGATGCGGTGTACTATGATGGCTCTGATCCAGAAAAAATGCACAATTATTACGCCTATCTATACAATAAGGTCGTCTTTGACTTGCTGAAAGAAGTCAAGGGAGCAGAAGAAGCCATCGTTTTTGCGCGGGCAGCTTCGGTTGGTTCGCAACGTTTGCCTGTACACTGGGGCGGCGACAGTACCTCGGATTATCCATCGATGGCAGAGTCGCTGCGAGCCGGTCTATCCTTTGGATTAGGCGGCTTTGGGTATTGGAGCCACGATATCTCAGGGTTTGAAGCTGGCTCAACTCCAGACCTCTACAAGCGCTGGACACAATTTGGTCTGCTGTCTTCCCATAGCCGTTACCATGGCAGCTGGGAATACAAAGTGCCATGGGTCTATGACGACGAAGCCGTGGCGGTAGCTAAAGCCTTTACCAAGTTAAAACTGTCCTTGATGCCTTACTTGCAAGCCCAATCGGTGCTAACCGCTCAAACGGGGATTCCGATGATGCGGGCAATAGTCTTAGAGTTTCCTGAAGACGAGATGACCCATCATTTGGATCGCCAATACATGCTGGGGGAACACCTTTTAGTGGCGCCCATTTTTAATGATCAAGGAACAGTCTCCTTTTACGTACCGAAAACGAAGGGGCATTGGATCGACTATTTATCTGGCAAAGCATACGAGGGCGGACGCTGGTACCAAGAAACCTATGACTATTTCCACTTGCCACTGTTAGTCCGACCAAATCAAGTCATTATCGAAGGCCATGAACAAACCAAAGCAGTCTATGACTATGCCCAACATCCAACGATCCATCTTTTTGATCCGCAAGACAAGACCGCTGCCGCTATCTATGATCACCACGGTGAGTGGCTTGGCGAGGTGGCTGTCGAAAGAGTCGATCAAGAACTGATCGTCAAGCTGACTGGCATCCAGCAAGCATTCTTGCAGATACACACGACTGCTGGAAAAACGAGCCATGAGCTGACGGCTGACCAAACCACGATAAAGGAGTTTTAGATGCCCATGCGAACCATCACGAATCCAATTTTACCTGGATTTCATCCAGATCCCAGTATTTGCCGTGTCGGTGAAGACTTTTATCTGGTGACGAGTACTTTTGAATATTTTCCTGGATTACCAATCTATCACAGTAAAAACTTGGCAGACTGGCAGCTGATTGGCCATGGACTTTCGCGACCTGAGCAGTTGCAGCTACCGACGAAAAACCCCAATGCTTTTGGTCTGTATGCCCCAACCTTGCGTTTCATCAAGGACCGCTTTTACCTCGTTTGCACCAATGTTGGTGCAAACGAAGGAGGAGAAGGCAATTTTCTGATTTGGACGGATGACATCGCTGGTGAATGGTCTGACCCGATTTGGCTGGACACCCCTGGGATCGACCCAACAATTTTCGCAGATGACGATGGACAGACCTATTACTTAGGCACCCATAAGGAGATCTATCTGCGGACGATCGATTTGGCTTCTGGAGATCTAGGCCCGCGGCAAAATATTTGGACGGGCAGCGGAGCGGCTGATCCAGAAGGCCCCCACTTGTATAAAAAAGACGGTTATTACTACCTGTTGATCTCCGAAGGCGGAACGTCCTATGGGCATATGCTGACCATGGCCCGCAGCCGTTCCTTGACGGGACCCTATGAAGCATATCCCCACAATCCAGTGATGACCAATCGCAGTACGAATCTGCCACTGCAAGCCGCAGGGCATGCGGATCTCGTGCAAGATACTAAAGGCAACTGGTGGGCAGTTTGTCTAGCAGTACGCCCCATCAGCTATCCTTTGAGGCATTTGTTAGGGCGGGAAACATGCCTGCTACCGGTGGACTGGTCAAACCAATGGCCGGTGTTTGGCGAGGAAGGTCACTTGCCAGAAACCATTCAGGTAGACACAGCGGCGACACCAAAGGAAACACAAAAGAAGAGCAGCAAGCCTGATTACGTGACTTTATTCGAATGGGACTCTGCGTTGATTGAAGAAGAGCCACATGGCTTCTTGCTGCATCCTAATCAGACGGGTCTGTCTGATCAAGGCAAACTCGCCGCAGTGTTCCAACGGCAAACCGCCTTTGAGCAACAATTTCAGGCAACCTTTGATTGTCGGCAACTAACGGATGGACAAGCGGGATTGACGGTTTTCTTAAATGCCACCCATCACTATGAGGGCTACTTGGAAAAAACGGCGTCCAGTCAGCAGCTAGTTTTCCGTCGACAAATCGGTTCCCTATGGAAAGTGGAAAAGAAACTGCCTTATGCAGCAGATACAGTCACCTTGCAGCTGAGCGCCGATAAAGAAACTTATCGTTTTTCTGTTGTTGATGAGCAAGGACAAGCACAGCCTTTAGGTAGGGGAGAAACAAAATATCTGACTACTGAAGTTGGCGGTGTCTTTACTGGGATCATGGTAGGCTGCTATGCCAGCGCCTCTTCACCACAACAAACCGTTCATGTGCGGGATTTCTAATCAATCAAAAGCCCCTCTTCGATTTCTGAAACAGGAATCGAAGGGGGGCTTTACTGTTTTAGTGAGGAGAAAATGAATCTTGGCTTAGATCGTGGATCCGCAAGGTGACTTGTGTGCCGCTGCCCAGCACACTCTCGATCGTCAAGCCGTATTCAGGTCCATAAAACATTTTGACCCGATGATTGACGTTGGCTAGTCCAATGTTCTTTTTGGCATGGGTGGAGGGCGTCTTGATTTTTTGCTGCAAGTGTTCGAGTTTTTCTGGCGGTATCCCGCTGCCGTTGTCTTGTACCACGATCACCAGATCATGGCCGTCTTTGGTGATCGTCAAACGGACAAACCCTGGATAGGTGATGCCTTCCAAGCCATGGGAGATGGCATTTTCCACCAATGGTTGAATCAGGAGGGGCAATATTTGGACTTCTTTTTGGTCGATCTCATTGGAGACTGAATAGGAAAAGTTGACTCGATCGCCAAAGCGCATCCGCTGGATCTTGACATACACGTGAACCGCGTCTAAGGACTCTTCTAAACTCGTTCGCTTGGTTCCGTGGGCTTCTAGCGTATAGCGCATCGATTTTGCCAGTAACTTGATGGCATAAACGACGTCAGAATTGCCAGAAGTCATCGCCATCATGCGAATCGTTTCTAACGTATTGAACAAAAAGTGGGGATTGATCTGCCCCGCTAAGATATTAAATTCCATTTGCTGCTGCTGAGTCAATAGCTCTTGCTGTGCCAGACGCGAACGGTAGATCTCTTCTTCTTTTTTCTTGATTCGTTGAATGATCTTATGGAAATCAAGAGAAATCTGTGAAATCTCGTCTTCGCCGCTAATATTTTGAAAGAAATCATAATCCTCGATCGAGGCAAAGTAGACCGCCTGCTGCAGTTGAGAAATTCGTTTGGTAAAGAATCGAGCAAAGAGAAAGACGATGATGAAAGTAGTGATCAAAATCACCAAAACGATCGTGCTCCAACGGATCAGATTGGCGCGTAGATTACGATAGGCATTTGTATCCGCACTATAAATCGTGATGATATCTTCTTTGTTACTCATGGGTAAGGTGCTTTTGGTGAGCATCACCTTGGTACCATCATTTTTTAAAAAGGCAGCACTCGTTTGCGGCTCAGAAAGAGCTGTCAGCTGTCCCGGTTCCCCAACTTGATTGATTTTGTCACTATAAAAGATGACATCATCATTTAACTGTAATTCCAATTCATAGGATGAATTACGAAGTCGGTTACTGAGATAATTGTAATCGACTTGGATCTCCAAAACGGCTGTTTCTTTTGATAAAGGCAAAGGCAACGTCTTATAAAGACTCAAACGATTTGCTTTGTAATCCTCTGGCATCGTCATCAAAAAAGCATCGGGTTGCTTGAGAGCTCGTTGGTACCAGGCGGTCGCTTGAATCGTGTCATCTGCCTGTTGAAAATATTTATAGTTCGGAATGGTTTGATTCGTCGTATAGATAGTTAATTTCGCAATCGAGGTTTGAAGATTTCTGATCTCATCTAGTTGATCATAGCTATTGATGTCCACAATCGCTTCTTGGTCGTCAAGGTAATTGGCAGTTAAAAGTTGACGTAGATGGGTATCGTTTGATAAGGAACTCGCCGTGTTTGTCAGCGTGTTTGTTGTATCAAAAAGAACAGATTTGACACGCTGAGCATTCAACTCTGCCAAGTGTTGGTAATTGCCTGTCAGCTGTTTGGTTGAATCGTAGACCAATAAGAGACCTATAGTCACTGTGGATAAAAAAACAACAGGTAGATAAAGAATGAACAATTGTCGCCGAATGGAAAACTGACTCAGACGACGAAAAAGTGAGAGATGACTGATTCTTTTCATGCTTGTTGATTACGAAAGATAGAAAGCAACAGGAACGAACTACAATAAATAACAAAAGAAAAGCCAAAAATCAACAAGAGAAATTTAAACAACGGAAATAAAATAACAAAACAAAACGCAGCGATAGGAATAAGTGCGAGGGCTAACGAACGGATAGGGTCCGCGATCGGTAACAGAAACGCATTTTTTAGTGTTTGCCTAAAGCTGTTTTCATAACGTCCAATTAAGGCAAGGCAATAGACTAACACAATAAACAGATAAATAGCTGTAACAATTAGAACGAAAGCAAAAATACTGGCAAGAATGGTTTTTGAGGAAAACCAAAACAAGCTACTATACAGTAGTGCTACCATGGGGAGCCCAAGAAGGAGAAAACTACCGGTGGATTTCATAAAGTTTGCACGTAGCGCTCGCACATAGCCTACAATCAATTCACCACGCTCCTCATCCGCATAACGAATCGTCACTTCATAAAGGGCAGCTGTCGCAGCACCAATCGTAATAATTGGCAAACAGCTAATGATATATAGTAAATTTAACAATGTGAATTGTGAAAAAACGGTGGTTATTTTGTACAGTTGACCATCAGGATTGTACTTCATTTATATCCCTCCAAAATTGATATATTCCTATAGTACTCGCAAAAAACAAATTTTGAAAGCCTTGCCATTCGAGCGGTTTCTAGCGAAAACATTGATAGATCAACGTTCTTTATAAATAAAAGAAAAATGAAGTCTAAAATGTACGGATTGACCTCTATTTTTCACAGGTGGCAAATAAGCATTCAGGTGCTAGTATTAAAAATGTAAAAGCGGTTACAAAAAAGGGGGAGGAAAATGGAAAGTAAACTAAGCAGTGTCCCAAGAAAAAATAAGCGGGTGACACGAGAAGGGAAGATTTTGTTTTTATGTATCGTTCCCTTTCTGATTCTCGTGTTTTTGTTCTCTTATTTTCCTTTGCACGGATGGATTTATTCACTTTATGATTACAAACCAGCATTAGGTTTAGCGCGCAGCGAGTTCGTAGGCTTCAAATGGTTTCGACTTCTTGTCTCTAGTCCAACACAAGTGGATCAGATCGTACAAGTAATGAAAAACACCTTTGCCATGAGTTTTTTAGGGATCGCCACTTCGATCCTACCAGTAGGCTTCGCCATTTTACTGAACGAAATCAAGTGCAAATGGTTTAAAAATTTGGTCCAAACGCTGACCACGCTACCGAATTTTATCAGTTGGGTTTTGGTGTATACGATTGCCTTTAGCTTGTTTTCTTCAACAGGGCTGGTAAACACGTTGCTGCAAGAATGGGGCTTCGTTACCGATCCAGTCAAATTTTTGGATAGCGGCAATCATACGTGGCTGATGATGTGTCTTTGGAATATTTGGAAAGGCTTGGGCTGGGGTGCCATCATGTATCTTGCAGGCATTTCAGGAATTGACCCCGAATTGTATGAATCGGCACGAATCGATGGGGCGAATCGTTTCCACCTGATGCGTCATATCACACTACCTGCCTTGATGCCGACGTTCCTTGTGATGTTGATGCTGTCTATCGCCAACTTGCTGAACAACGGAATGGATCAGTACTTTGTCTTCCAAAACGCATTCAATCGAAACACGATCCAAGTCCTCGATTTGTATGTCTACAATTTAGGGATGGGCGGAAATAGTCTATCGCTAGCGACCGCGATCAGTATGCTAAAAAGTGTCATTTCTGTTGCCTTGTTAGCCATCGTCAATATTGCTTCGAAAAAAATTCGGGGGACATCCATTATTTAGAAGAGGAGGATATCAATGGAACTATCGATTAGTGAAAAGAAAAAGGCGAAAAAAGTACGCAAACGTGAAAACCTGACGTTTAGTATCCTCAATTATACCTTTTTCTTTTTGATTACGTTGATTTGCGCGTATCCCTTTTATTACTTGATCATTAATTCAATCAGTAATAATGAGTTGAGTGCGTTAGGCCAAATTCGCTTTTTTCCACAAGAGATCCATTTTGAAAACTATAGTCAAGTGTTACAGCTAAAAGGATTGCCTCTAGCCGCAACGGTTTCGGTGGCTAGAACGGTGATTGGTACCGCCGCGACTGTCTTAGCTTCAGCCTTCTTAGGCTTCATGTTTACCCAAGAAAAAATGTGGAAACGAAAATTTTGGTATCGCTTTGTCGTGATTACAATGTATTTCAATGCAGGGTTGATTCCATTATTCATCACGATGAAGACATTAGGTTTAACGAATAACTTTTGGGTCTATATTTTGCCGGCTGTCGTTCAGCCCTTTAATATCATCTTGGTGAAAACCTATATTGAGTCGATCCCCAAATCATTGCAAGAAGCAGCTGAAATGGATGGAGCTGGCATCATTCAAGTATTCTTTCGGGTAATTTTACCCAACTGTACACCGATTTTAGCAACAGTAGCGATTTTCTCGGCAGTGGGTCAATGGAATTCCTTCCAGGATACACTGATTTACATTACGGATCAAAGTCTCTACTCCTTGCAATACCTTCTTTATACGTATATCAATCAAGCCAATTCGTTGGCACAAATGGTCAAAAATACCTCGGGATCACTTTCCAGCATCGCTTCAGCAGCAACAACGCAGACGCCGACGTCGATCCGCATGACCGTTTCAGTCATTGTTGTTTTACCAATCATGTTCATTTATCCGCTATTCCAGAAGTATTTTGTCAAAGGAATTATGTTGGGTGCGGTGAAAGGTTAATAAAAAGAAAGAGGGAAGAAAATGAAAAAAATGTCGAAATATGTAACAACAGGTTTGTTAGGCATGACATTGCTAGGTAGTTTAGCCGGCTGTGGAGGAGCGGCTGACTCTGACACAGACGCTGCTTCCAGCGAAAGTGGCTACGATGAAACGATCACGATCGATGTCTATAATGGGCTAGCCAACTATATGGGGATGCAAGAAGGTTGGTTTGCCAAAATCGTGCGGGATAAATTCAATATGGAATTGAACATCATCGCACCAAACGTTGCTGGAAACGGAGACACTCTTTATCAAACAAGGACGGCAGCAGGTGATTTGGGCGATTTGATCATTGTTGATAATGGCCAACAATACAACGAATTGGTTGAAGCTGGTTTGTTGACCGATGCGAGCGAGTATTATGAAACTATGGAAAATGTTCAGCGCTTCGATGCGGCTGTTCAAAATCTAAACAAAGATGCCGATGGTCTATATGGCTTTCCAACTTCCGTTTCTACATTAAAAGCCACCGATCCTTCAGAAGGATTAGATCCTACATTTGGTGCTTATGTGCGTTGGGATCTTTATGGGGAGCAAGGATATCCAGAAATCGGTACATTGGAAGACCTGCTTCCTGTGATTCAAAAAATGCAAGAAGACAATCCAACAACAGATTCTGGGAAAAAAGTTTATGGGTTTTCTCTATTCAGCGATTGGGACGGCAACATGATGAATGCAGGCAAACAGCTGGTCACCTACTATGGGTACGATGAATCAGGATTTGTCTTGGCAAAAGCGGATGGTTCTGATTATCAAAGCATTCTCGATAGTGATTCTGAATATATTCGTGCACTTAAGTTTTATTTCCAAGCCAATCAAATGGGCTTAGTGGATCCAGAATCAACGACGCAAAATTACGATACACTTTTTGCCAAATTCCAAGAAGGACAAGTCTTATTCTCATGGTGGCCTTGGTTAGGTCAAGCGGCTTTTAATACGACTACGAACTTGAATGAAGGAAAAGGCTTTATGTTGGCACCGATTCAAGACCAAAAAATCTTCTCTTATGGTGCGGAAGTTTACGGTGGCAAACAATTTATCGGGATCGGTTCAAATGCCGAAGACCCAGAACGAATCGCAGCCTTTATTGACTGGCTCTACTCTTCAGAAGGCGTGTTAGCAAATTCTTCTCAAACAAGCGGTAGTAGTGGCCCTGAAGGCTTAACTTGGGAAATGAAAGATGGCGAGCCTGTCTTAACTGAGTTTGGGAAACAAGCGTTGCTAGATGGCGATGGGGATGTGCCAGAAGAATATGGTGGCGGAAGTTACAAAGATGGTGTATCCGCGCTAAACGTCAATACGGTATTACCGATCGATATCAATCCTGATACCGGCTTCCCATATGCTTATACGATGTGGGAAAGCTATCAAAATGAAACAACCGATCCTGTAAAAGAAGATTGGTCAAAAAATATGGGTGGTGCAGAATCGACCATTGGCTATTTAGAGGAGAACGACCAATTGTTAGTTGCCCCTGGTGCCAGCTATGTAGCGCCCGAAGATAGTTCAGAGATCTCTACGTTGCGGAACCAAGCCAAAGCGACAATCATCGAGTACTCTTGGCGAATGGTTTTTGCCAAAGATGAAGCAGAATTTGACCAATTGCTAAAAGAAATGCAAGAAACAGCAGACGGATTAGGCTATCAAACAGTGCTAGAATTTGACATGAATAATGCGAAAGATCAAAACGAAAAACGGGTAGAAGTAGCGAAAGAATTTGGGGACTAATCAAAAACAAAGAATCGCTCGAGTAATTTGCCAACGGTTCCTTGGCAAAAGTGAGTATACAGCCTTTGGATAAGCAATCACTTAAGAAGATTGATCCAGCACCAGCGGATCAGTCTTCTTTCTTTAAGGAGGAAAACAATGATAGTGGATAAAAAAGATCGTTTGCTTTTTATGGGGGATTCGATCACAGATAGCAATCGAAATTATCAAGCGATACCCGCAGGTTGGTCTTCATGGGGGGACGGCTATGTTCATCTGATCAACGCCTATACCACAGCATTACTCCCGCAAATGGAATTAATGATCGTCAACCGGGGTGTCAGTGGGGATACGGTTGTCGATTTGAAGAAGCGCTGGAAGGATGATGTGTTGGCATTTCATCCAGATTGGGTAACGATCATGATCGGTGTGAATGATGTGTGGCGGCATTTTGATGGAACCTTTGCTCAAACGGAACTAGTGGGGATCGAGAGATTTGAATCAGAGCTGCGTGATTTGATCGAGCAGACCTTGCCAAATGTCAAAGGGATGATTCTTTTGAGCCCGTTTATGGTTGAAGCCAACAAAGAAGATCCACTAAGAGAAATGCTTACCAACTACCAACACGTGCTTGCTAAAGTAGCGCAAGAGTATGGTATCCTTTTAGGAGATACGCAGGAAAAGTTTGATGATTTTTTGCTTTATCAGTCATCCTATGTCTTAAGCAGTGATCGTGTGCATCCGTCGACTGCAGGACATGTGTTGATTGCAAAAACATGGCTGGAAACAGTCGGTATTTTGGAGGAAAGACCATGATCACAGTAGAAACGATCCACCAAGTCGCGCATCAAGGCCCCTTTTTTCCAAATTGGCAGTCATTGGGCGCTTTTGTTCTACCGGAATGGTTCCGCAAAGCAAAATTTGGGGTCTTCATTCATTGGGGACTGTACAGTGTTCCAGCCTTTCACAATGAATGGTATTCAAGAAATATGTACATCAAAGGTCATCCAGAATACGATCACCATATTGAAACCTATGGTCCACAAAAAAACTTTGGCTACAAAGACTTTATTCCGATGTTTACCGCAGATAAATTTGATGCAAATGAATGGATTCGCTTGATCAAACAAGCCGGTGCCAACTATCTTTTTCCCGTTGCAGAACATCACGACGGGTTTCAGATGTATAAAAGCGAACTGTCTGAATGGAATGCGTCAGTTATGGGGCCGAAAAAAGATATTCTTGGGGAACTAAAAGAAGCAGCAGAGGAGCAAGGCCTGCATTTTTGTACCTCATCTCATCGTGCTGAACATTGGTTTTTTATGGGACACGGTAAGGATTTTGACAGTGATATCAAGGAACCGTTGGCAAAAGGCGACTTTTACTGGCCAGCGATGCGAGAGCCAGACCATGAAAGTCTCTTTAGCGAGCCATACCCGTCAAAAGAATTTTTAGATGATTGGCTGCTTAGAACCTGTGAACTCGTCGACAACTATCAACCAGAGCTGCTGTATTTTGATTGGTGGATCCAACATGAAGCCTTCAAGGAGCATTTGCAAGTTTTTGCTGCTTACTATTACAATCGTGGGGCTGAATGGGGCAAACAAGTTGGTATTTGCTACAAGCACGATGCCATGATGTTTGGTAGCGGTATCGTGGAGATTGAACGGGGGAAATTTGCCGAACCACAACCTTTTTACTGGCAAACAGACACAGCAATCGCTCGTAATTCATGGTGCTATACCACGACATTGGATTATAAAACAACACGTGAGATTTTACAGGATTTGATCGAAGTCGTCAGTAAAAACGGCAATCTCCTTTTGAATATCGGGCCGAAAGGGGATGGTTCGATCCCAGAAAAAGATCAAGCGATCTTAAAAGAAATCGGTGCGTGGCTGGATGTAAATGGTGAAGCCATTTATGAAGCGAAACCATGGCGCAAAGCAGGGGAAGGGCCCACGACCGTAGTTTCGGGCCAATTTCAAGAAGCACAGGCGACGACATACACGAGCCAGGATTTCCGCTTTACGGTTCAGGGGGATTCGTTGTATGCGATTGGCATGGCAAGTCCTGAGAATGGCTACGCAAGGATCCAAGCACTGGCACAATCCAAAGACCAAAATTTGCCAGAATTTCACGGCATCATCAAAACCGTCACGATTCTAGGATACGAAGAACAGCCTGTTGATTGGCAAGTGACCAATGAAGGCTTGCAACTAACTTTTGAACCAATTGAAACCGACCAACCAATTGTCTATAAAATTACAATGAAATGAGGCGCAACCCGTGATACATGAAAAAAGATCTGCACTTTTACCAGAAAGCCAAGCAAGTTTAACTACCTATGTCATCGAAAATTCTCCTGAAATGGAACCAGATCGTGTCCGACCAGCGGTCATCATCTGTCCTGGCGGCGGCTATGAAATGTTGTCGGATCGAGAAGCGGAACCTATCGCCATCAAAATGATGAGCTTTGGTTTCCAAGCCTTTGTGTTGCATTATAGTATCAAACCGGCTGTCTATCCGTTAGCCTTAAAGGAATTGGCTGCTGCCGTTCGTCTTGTCCGCACCAATCATGACACCTGGCACGTCGATCCTGAAAAAATCATCGTTGCTGGTTTTTCAGCTGGTGGCCATTTAGCTGCTAACTTGGGTGTGTCTTGGCAGCAACCTTTTCTAGCAGAGGCTTTACAAGGAACCAATGAAGAATGGCGGCCTAACGGGTTACTGTTGAGCTACCCAGTATTATCTAGTGGAGAACTTGGGCACCAAGATTCCTTCCGTTCATTATTAGCAGATCGTTACGAAACAGAAAAAGCCGCCTTGTCTTTAGAGACTTTAGTCAATGAACAGACACCACCAACGTTTCTTTGGCATACGTTAGAAGATGGATTAGTCTTGGCGGAAAACAGCCTCCTTTTTGCTGAACAGCTGCGCAAATTTAATATACCTTATGAGCTACACATTTTCCCTCGGGGCGGTCACGGGTTAAGTTTAGGAACGCCAGAAACCGCCAACAGCGATCAACACGGGATCGAAGCGTCGGTTGTCCGTTGGCCAGAATTATTTGCTGATTGGGTAAAATGGAATTTTTGAGAAACGTTTAATGATCGAAAGAAATAAGCCATTGTCTGCTGAGTTCAGACAATGGCTTTTCTTTTCGTTGTTATCAGATAGTTTATTCAGCTGAAAAGACAACCGTTCCTTGATAAAAACTTTTGCTGACGAAGCCTTTGCGGGCGACAAATTCTGCCGTACAAGCAGCTGGTGTCAGCAAGAAATCAGCCGAATCACCAACCTTAGGCCATTGCTGCGCACCGTTTTTATCTAATGGCACTTTGCCATCAGTAACCAGACCTAGGGCTTGCGTCAAGTCTTCCTGACTTTTGACAGCAAAAATCTCTAAATAGCGCGCCAGCTTTTCTTGTAAAGAACCGTCGCCAAGAGAAGACCAAGAATCATAGACATTGTCGCAACCGATATGAACAGCCACGCCATAGCTTTGCAATTCCTTCAGTGGCGGGATCGTTCTTAGGCTGATGGGAATACTTGAAATGATGTGGATCTCTAAATCTGCTAACGCTTGAAAGACTTCTTTGCGTTCTGCGCCTTCAAAGTCATTTAGACCAAAGGCGTGACTGATCGCTACTTTTCCTTGCATATTGAATTCCTTTGTCAAACGAATCATTTCTTTGACGGTCGCTCTGCCAGCTTCTTGCCGATCATGAAGATGGAGGTCAATACCGACATGCCCTTTTTGAGCAAGTTCAAAAGTTGTCCGTAAGGAAGTTTTATAATCTTGATCGAGTGTATAAGGATCAACACCGCCAATATAAGAAGCTTTGCCCGTTGCTAAGGCTTCTTCAATCAAAGAAGCTGCATTTGAGCGCAATAAGCCATGTTGTGGGAATAAGACCAACTCCGAGCCAAAAGGTTGTTCGGCGACTAATTCGGTAATCGCATCAAAATAGCGCAGCTGAGTCATTGGTTCAATATCGATATGTGAGCGGAACATCACCGCACCGTGAGGTAGTTCTAAATCAATCAGCGCTTGTCCGCGTTCTTTGATCGATAGTGGTAAGGCATCTAATTGAGGAATCTCAGTTTCAAATCGTTCCACCAAGCTAGCTGCCGGCGTTACTGGACGCCAAGAAGTACCTAATTTACTTTTGTCCAAATGACAATGTTTTTCGATCAATCCTGGCAACAATAACTGATTTTCCCCATCAATGATCGTCGCCTCACTTGATGCCTGCCATTCAGTCATCGGCACGATCTCCGCTATTTTTCCATCATTGATCCCAATTGCTGTATTTTCTGTTTTGGTTCCATAAGACCAGTCGCCTTCTTTTAAATAACTCGTCTCAAGTTGAACATTTGTAAGCCATAAATCCAAGAAATCGCCTTCTTTCGTGTTTGCTTCATGGTATCATACATTCGCTGCTCGGCTCTAAAGAGATGCTTGTGGCAAAAGGACTAAGAGCTGAGCCTTGCAATCATTGGCTAGAAGTGTAGGATAGAAACTAAGTGAAGATAACGAGGAATAAACCAAAAGACTTGGAGGATAAAGGATGAAGAAAAACGACTTTCTATTGACAGCTGATGAGCTGTCCCATCAGAAAATGGAGTATCTAGAAACATTGTTCGCTTTAGGAAATGGGCAAATCGGCGTCCGTGCAGGGCATCCTTTGAAGGTCAATCAACTGTATCCAGGAAATCCTGGGGCGTTTGTCAACGGCTTTTTTGACAGCGAGCCGATTCAGTATGGCGAATGGGCTTATGGGTATGCAAAAGAACATCAAACGATTTGCAAATTGCCAAACTTGCGTGGAGTTATTTTGAAAATCGGCGAGGAGGATTCTTCGGTTGAGGAATGGCAAGTCGAACGAACGCAAATGAGTCTTGCATTAGCTGACGGGATTCTGACGGAAAGTTATCGGATCACTACTCCGACCGGAAAGTCTTTTGAGTTGGGGTTAACTTCGTTTGCGTCAATGACGCGTAGTGAACTCTATGTTTGCCGCTATGAAGTGATAACAGCCGATTTTTCAGAACCGATCGAACTATCCCACACATTAAATCAGCAATTCTCTGTCAATAAAACAGATGATCCTCGAGTTGCCAGTAAGAATCATCAATTGGAAAAAGAACAACTGGGCGCATACCAAGTATGGACAGCACCAAATAGTCAAAAGCAAATCGCTATTCAGCTGCATCAAGAAAAGCAGTATTTGACAGTTGGTGAACCGTCAACTTCGATTTTTCAGGTCAAATTGCTGCAAAGGGTTGGGGAGACACCATTTCAGCAGAGAGTCGATGAGTTTTCTGTCTTATTAAAAGAACAAGCGGATTACTATCGATCTTTCTGGCAAGCCAGCGATATTCAAATCGTGGGGGATGACTATTTGCAAAAAGGGATCCGTTTCAATTTGTTTCATTTGAACCAAGGTGCAGGGCGTGATGGGAAAACGAATTTCGCCGCAAAAGGGCTGACGGGTGAAGGATATGAAGGACATTATTTTTGGGATACAGAAATGTATCTACTGCCTTTCTTCATTTATACGAACCCCGAGATAGCCAAAAGCTTGCTTTCCTATCGTGCAAGTATTTTGCCGCAAGCCAAAAAACGAGCAAAAGAATTGAATCAAGCTGGGGCATTGTTTGCTTGGCGTACGATTGACGGTAATGAAACGAGTGCCTATTATCCAGCAGGTACAGCACAACTGCATATCAATGCCGATATCGTTTATGGCTTTCAATTATATGAACGTATCACGGGTGATCAACCCTTTATTGAAGAAATTGGTAAAGAAGTCGTTTTTGAAACAGCGAAATTCTGGTTTCATTATGGCACGTTTGCTGTAAAAGAAGGACAAGAGCGGTTTTGTATTCATGGAGTGACAGGACCAGACGAATACAGCGCTTTGGTAAACAACAATTTTTATACAAACAAAATGGTACAAAATAACTTACGCTATGCGGTCGAATTGGCCAAACGATACCATGTCTATCAAGAATTGATTGCCGATTGGGAAAAAGCGGCTGACTTGATGTACTTCGGTTACGATGAAGAGCGGCAGCTAACGAAACAAGATGATTCCTTCTTAGATCAAGCGCTGTGGCCATTTGAGGAAACACCTGCTGAGAATTATCCGCTTCTGCTTCACTATCATCCAATGATCATTTATAAGTATCAAGTATGCAAGCAAGCAGATACTGTTTTAGCAGAGATGCTGTTTACCCATGAATTTTCAGCAGATCAATTAACAAGAGACTATGACTATTACGAGCAGGTGACGACCCATGACTCCTCGTTGTCTCGTTCCATCTTTAGTGTGATGGCTAGCCGAATCGGCGACACTGAAAAAGCGTATCGCTACTTCATGGATACCGCACTGATGGATCTCAATGATTTGCAAAAGAATGTTGTAGACGGTGTTCATGCTGCCAATATGGGCGGCAGCTGGTTGAGTTTGATTTATGGTTTTGCTGGTCTGACCTATGATCGCGGACTTCACTTGGCGAATCATTTGCCACAGAAAATCGAATCACTGACCTTCACGATCACTTATCAGCAAGAAGCAATCAGAGTGAAGCTTCAAGGGGGAGAAATCGAATGCCGGTTGCTGCCTGACAGCAAGTTGCGTATTGTCAAAGAGGGGCATGGACTTTGGATTCAGCAACACACCACGACTATCGATGCCTATCCGCAAGAAGACTGATCAATCGGATAGAACCAGAACCGCCGCAAGGATTTTCGCTTGCGGCGTTCTTTTTTTTGACTTATTTCATAAAACTTCTTGTAGAAATTTCCCTTAATGAAAGGGAAGATATACCTATGGAGGTTGCTTGGGTTTGACTCTAAACTAGTAAGCGAGGGAGAGAGAGATGGAAAAATTAAGCCTATTGTTGTTAAGAACACTTTCGGAGCATGACGGTTTTATGACGAGTAAAGCGGCTGCTGCCGAGTTGGGTGTTAGCAGGAAAACCGTTCGCCGTTATGCAGAAGAAATCAACCAGCATCAAGAACGATACGGTTGTATGATTCAAGCGAAAAAAGGGAGTGGGTTGTATTTACAAATAACGAACGAAGAAGCTTTTCAGCGAAGGAAAGAACAAGCGTCCCACAATGACGACTTTGTTTCTAGAATTATTGAATTCTTTATTCAAGAAGAAACGTATATTAAATCCGAAATGCTTTGCGAACGCTTATTCATTTCTCAGAGTAAGCTATCTCAAGAATTGAAAAAGCTGCGACGGATACTAAGCCATTACCAGCTCTCCATTCAAACGAAGCCGTATTACGGAATGAAACTTAGCGGCAGCGAATTTGACTTGAGACGATTTATGGCTAGTAATTATTTGCAAAGAACCCATATCAAGCAGTTAGAAGAGGGCACAATCAGCGAAGATACACCGTCGCTTCTTCACCAGCAGATAAAAGCGATCGTTTCGTCGGAGTTTTCGCAAAAAGCCTACCCCATGTCGGAGGCTATTTTGAACAATCTGGTGAATCATTTAGCGATCGCTGTCTTACGCATGCAAAGCGGCCGCTACTTGGATCGAAATCTGCCAATCAGCGGCAGGACCAATGATGAACAGACGTTACTAGGAGAGCGAATCATAGCCAGAATTGAAAAAGAATGTGCTGTACACTTTACCGAATACGAGCGAAATTATGTTTTAGGGCAAATCGTTGGCAAACGAGTAGTCCCTAGAAATGAAAAGATGACTGTTTCAGATGAAGCAGCAGAATTGGTCAGCAAAATTTTAAAAGCGATCAAGGAAAGCCGCCAAATCGATTTCAGCAAAGACTTGGATCTGCAAACGATGTTGATGTTGCACTTTGCTCCGCTGATCGATCGGATCGAATTGGGGATCGAGCTGAAAAATCCTTTGTTGAATGAGGTGAAGGTACACTGTAATGTCGCTTATGATTTAGCCATCATTGCCGGTCAAGTCATTGCAAAGCAATTTGAAAAGACCATCAGTGATCATGAACTCAGCTATTTGGCGATGCACTTTGATGTGGCTTTAAATAAGAAAAATTCGCAAACACAGCGCAAGTATATTTTAGTGGTCAATGACCTAGGTCGAGCGGCCAATACCTTCCTTAAAGAGAAATTTGAGTTTTATTTTCGCAATTATATCAAGAAAGTCACGGTATGCAATCAATATGAATTTTTGCAAATGATCGAAGAGCAGGAGTTCGATTTCATCTTTTCTTCGATTCCGCTTCCTTACGAAGGAACGATTCCTGTTATGAATGTTGATTATTTTATGCAACCGGATATGATCAAAAAGATCGAAGCCGCATTGGCCGCTGTCTTCACAGAAGAAGTGCTTTTGAACTACTTTAAGGAATCATTATTCATCTGTGAACAAGAATTTGAAACAAAAGAAGCGGTATTGCATTTTTTATGCCAACAAATCAAAGAACAGTATTCAATGCCTGAGAATTTTGAAACATTAGTTTTTGAACGAGAAGCCTTTTTTGGAACCGATTTCTTACCGTCGGTCGCTTTCCCTCATCCCAATGCACTGATTGGTTCAGAAACGGTGATTGCTGTTGCAAACTTGAAAAAGCCAGTGTTCTGGTACAAACAGTCGGTTCGTCTCGTTTTCTTATTAGTGATTGCTGAACAAGATCACTTAAAAGTGAAACCGCTGAATGATCATTTGATCAAACAATGTTCTTCGTTGGATAAAGTTAACAAACTAGCTGCAACAACGGACTTTATGACGTTCATTAATTATTTAAAGGAGTAGTATATGACAAATGAAAAAGTAACCTTAGAAGGTGCATATAATTTTCGCGATTTTGGCGGCTATCGGACCAAAGAGGGAAAATATGTGGTGACTGGAAAACTATACCGCTCAGACGAATTGAGCAAATTGACAGAAGCCGATCAGAAAAAATTAGCAGCTCTGGGAATCGAGAAAATTATTGACTACCGTAATGCCCAAGAAAGAGTAGACAATGAAGACAAACCCATTGGGAATGCTCAGGTGCTTTATTTGACACCGATTGCTGATATTGCTGCTTTAGCTTCTTCAGAAGAAGGGGAGCCAATGGCGCTTTCTGCAGAAGAAATCACCACCGAAGTTGCAAAAGAATTGATGATTCGGCAAAATTATGAATTTGTTGAAAACAGTCAATGCAAGAACGTTTATAAAGAAGTATTGGACATTCATTTGGAAGCTGAAGGTGCAGTGGTTCAGCACTGCCGTGGTGGCAAAGACCGCACCGGTTATGGGGTTGCCCTGATTCAGTTACTGTTGGGTGTCAGTTATGAAGAGGTCATGGAAGATTACCTGCTGACCAACGAGTACAAAAGGGAGAAAAATACCAAGAGTCTCAAGCAGATACAAGAAGAAACGAACAACCCCGATTTTGTGGCAGCAATGCGATACTTCAAAGAAGCTGATCGGTGTTTTTTACAAACCGCTTTGGATTTGATTGAGGCTCATGGGGGGATTGAGACGTATGTAAAAGAAGAACTGGGTTTTTCACAGCAGAAAATCCAGCTGCTTAAAGATAAATACTTGCGGGATTAAGTGAAGGAGGACCTTATGAATACACTGAAAGATAAAATACTAGCTGCAGCCGTTCAAGTACAAAACAATATTTATATGAAAGCCATTGCCAATGCAATGATGGGCTTAATGCCCGTCATGATGATCAGTTCCATTGCTTCCTTGATCAATGCGATCGACATTGGGGCAACGCAACAGATAATGGAACAAATTGGTTTGAAAGCATTATTAACCCAAGTTAACGCGATGACGATCGATGTCGTTTCCGTTTATGTCGCCTTTCTAGTTGGCTACAAATTAGCCGAGCATTTAAATGCGGATCAACTAAATGCCGGTATCATGAGTTTGGTCTCATTTTTGATTTTGAGTCCGATTTCGACTTTAGAAGAAACTCGTACGATGGAGTTGTCGACCCTTGGCTCCGGTGGGATGTTTGTCGCCATGTTTGGTGGATTGTTGGGTGCCAGAATTTACATTTTATGTGTACAGAAGAATTTGATGATCAAAATGCCGGATTCGGTACCGCCGATCGTCAACAAATCCTTTGCAGCGATCGTGCCAGCAATTATTGTTTCAGCCATTATGGGCATCATCTACGTGGGCATGGCGGCAACCCCTTATGGCACGCTGACAGATATGATCTATACTTGGGTACAAGCTCCACTGACCTTGCTAGGAGCGAATATTCTTGCCTGCATGATCATTGTGGCGTTTATCGAATTTCTTTGGTTCTTTGGCATTCACGGAGTGTTGGCTGTTTATCCGATTTTGATGCTGGTCTTTTACCAACCAGGACTTGATAATCTGGCGGCGTACAGTGCCGGTCAAGCATTACCACATTTGTTTACGATTGGTTTTATTTTGAACAATCGCGGGGCTCGTTCATTTGCAGTCGCTTTACTGGCTATTTTTGGCTGCAAATCAGAGCAGCTAAAAGCTGTTGGTAAAATTGGTTTGATCCCTTCCATGTTTGGTATTTCTGAGCCAATCAAATTTGGGATTCCTCAAGTGATGAATATCAGAATGCTGCTTCCCTTGATGTTAACACCGGCTGTTTCCGTGTTGTCAGCATATCTCTTAACGATTGTCGGCTTTTTGCCTTATCATAATGGAGTCAATATCCCAACTGGATTTCCGATTATTTTCGGTGGCTTCTTAGTGAATGGCTGGCAAGGGATCATTGCACAATTGATTCAATTTGTCTTATGTATCATCATCTATATCCCTTTTATGCGTCTGCAAGACAAAGCAGCACTAGCTGAAGAAAAGAATCTGCAAACCCAAGCGACAGTCGTTGAGTAACAAATAACGAGAAAATGGAGGAACAATGATGAAAAAAATAGTATTAGTTTGCGCTGGCGGCATGTCTACTGGTGTCTTAGTAAATAATATGAAAAAAGCAGCGCAAGAAAAAGGAGAAACGGTGGCGATCGATGCGTTCTCCATTGAATCAGTAACGACTGCAGCAAAAGATGCTGATTGCGTACTGTTAGGACCGCAAGTTTCTTACCGATTAAATGAAGTCCAAGGCTTAGTTGCTTGTCCAGCAGCCAGTATCGACATGCGCACCTATGGCATGATGGATGGAAAAAAAGCATTGGAACAAGCACTTGAATTAATAGGAGAGTAGAATGGAAGAAAAAGAACAAATTTGTTTTCAGATTATCTCGCAAGCGGGTATGGCAAGAAGTTGCTTTTTTGAAAGTATTCAAAAAGGAAGAGAAGCCCAGAATCTGGCTGCACTGCAAGCAATCGAAAAAGGAAAAGAACACTATCATGAAGCCCATTTGGCACATCGGAAGTTAGTCCAACAAGAAGCCCAAGGGGAAAAAGTCTGGATGTCCTTACTATTAAGTCATGCGGAAGATCTTTTGATGAGCGCAGATATCATGAGTGAGCTTGCAAAAGAGTTTCAAGGGTTGTATGAAGAAATTCAGGCAATTAAGCAAACGATTCAGTCTACTGGCTCCTAACCGAAAATCGCAATAAGAAAAAGAAACGAAGTGTCAGTCCTTTGACAAAACACTTGGTTTCTTTTTGCTTAAATTTGGTACGCACGTTGACAGGATTGCTTGAAGGTGTAGGATAGAAGAAAGATGGAACTTTAAATCAAGGCAAGGAGTCGGACGATGAAAGTTTTAAAATCCCATACCGCACTTTTGATTATCAGCAATACGATCACGATCATTCCGTATCTTTATTTTTTATCTTTGAGCAAAGAGCAGTCGCTAAGTGCAGCATTAGCCTTTGCGCTCTTTTATACCTTTCGCATGACAGGGGTCTTTTTCTTACAGACGCTTACGGCGCTTTTCGCACCATCATTGTTAGCAGCCAGTGTCTTGATCGGCGGCGCCGGCGCATTGGTAGGTATCTTGAGCACTTGGTGGAGTGTGGCACTCTTGCCAGCTGCTGGTTTGTTGGGGATCAGTGCTTCTTGGTTGCCGCCAGCTGATCTGATGGTACGCCAAAAAGCCAAGCTCACTGAACAGCCGCTGAAAAATGATTGGAAGGAGGCGCTGTTCTTTCTTGTGGTTTTACTGTTTGCCTTACGGTTGCCTGATGACCTTCAAGGCATTGGCCTATTTGGCAGTTATTTTGCACTCTTTGTGCTGGCAGCTAAGAGTAGTCAAACCTTCAACAACCTCCCAAAAAGACCGTTGATGCAGCGCAACCAGTTATTCAACAAGCAATTTTTGTTGTATTTCTTTTTCTTTCTCTTACTGTTTGGCTTGCGAGCAGCCAGGCTGATCAAGTCGAATGCCCTCTTTGAGTGGGCAATCACTGGTTTCTTGTTTCTCTTTGCTTTGCTGCTGATCACTTTAACGAAACGCAGTAAGTCGTGGAGACAGCCGCTTCACTTGAACATCCTCACCTTTATTCGGGGAGTGATCGGTAACTTTCTTTTTCTTTTCGGCTCGGTCTATGTTACCGGTCGATTTGGGGCCCAAGCGCTCAGTACTCACGTTTACTTGCCTTATGCACTGGGCCTTTTTGGCGCAATGTTTCTCGGGGGAAAACTCGCACGCTTGCTAGAAAAACAGTTAGTACCGGCGTATTTGCTTGGATTGATGGTTGGTGTTCTTCTATTTAGCAGCGATCTTTTGATCCCAATAAGTTTATTTGTCATTAGTTTCTTTAATGCGGGATTGAATCAATGGCTCACGAAACAGTATTTGGCGGCAAAACCCGAAGCAATTGAGCAGCAGAGTTTAGCCAAGTATGCCACACAAAGCAAAGGGAGTCTGGTACATCAATTTCTTTTGATGACACTCCTGTTTGTCATTCTTCGTTTTGAACATCAGCCGCTGGCTTTCTTGTTTCAGCTATCAGGAACGACGGCAACGAATCAGACCTCAAGGATCCAAAGCTTTTTAGAGCCAGCAAAATGGGGCTCGATTGCAGGAGTACTGTGTTTGCTAGTAGGTGGATTGGTGGTATTTCGTAGGAATCGTAAAGAAAAATAATGGAGAAATGATTTGGAGTTGATTCGGTGTAATCGACAAAGAGAATGTTAAGTAGTTTTGTATCAACTAGAAAAAAGAGGCGGAGATCAAAGATGCCAACAGTTAAATTCAATGATTTTTTAAAAGAAAAAATGAAAGACACTGAATTCAAAGCTGAATATGAAGCTGAAAAAGCGAAACTTGCTAGTGCTGTAGCATTGATGAAAGCGCGAGAAAGTGCAGGACTCACACAAAGAGAACTTGCAGAGCTCGCCGCTGTTCCTCAGTCAACCATTGCACGTATTGAGAGAGGGGGTAATACAAGTTTCGAAACGTTATCCAAACTTGCTTCTGCCCTTGGAAAAAACCTGACCGTTAGTCTAGTTTAGGTAACGCCTTAGTTATAGATAAACCAAGCGAATATTCTCAAAAAGCAGACACTGTCTTATTTCTAGACGGTGTCTTTTTTTTGAAATCGCATAAAAACCGAACATTTATCGTTTTATCTTCCTTTATGATAGTGAATTTTATTGCACTATTTTCGAATAGCGTTAAAATAAGAACATCGTGTTAGTGAAAAAGGAACATTAAATGAACGGCTTTTTCCTGACAATGTCTTAGAGAACGGGGGAAATCAAACAAATGGCAACCATTCGCTATTTTAAAGGAGATGTTTTCCATACACCAACTGATGGAAAACTAGACTATATAGAAGATGCATTGATTCAAGTCGATGACGCAGGGATCATCACGAAAGTTACTGCCAAAACAGATCAAGGGTATGAGGTAGAGCTGGCAAAAGCATCAGAGAATCTTCAGGCTTTATCCGAAGGCCAGTGCTTTTTACCAGGGTTTGTCGATCTGCATGTCCACGCCCCACAATGGCCGCAAGCAGGGATCGCGTTAGATGAACCGTTAAATGTCTGGTTAGATGAATGCACGTTTCCGCTGGAGGCAAAATATGCCGATCCAGCATTTGCCAAAGCTGTCTATCAAGATTTGGTAGCACAGCTATTGGCAAGAGGAACGACAACGGTTCTTTATTTTGCAACGATCCATCTAGAAGCGAGTCTTCAATTGGCGAAGACTTGTGCCACTCTTGGTCAACGGGGATTAGTCGGAAAAGTCGTTATGGACGATCCCCAAGCCAATCCTGCTTTTTATCGAGACGCGTCAACAGAAGAGGCATTAGCGGATACAGAACGTTTTATTCAAGAAGTACAAGCAATCGCAAAGACCGCACCACAAGGCGTTTATCCTGTGGTCACTCCGCGATTTGTCCCCAGCTGTACCGATGAAGGCTTGGCAGGGTTAGGCGCATTGGCTGAAAAATATGATGTTCATGTTCAGACCCACTGCAGTGAAGGGCAATGGGAACATGACTTTGTTCAAGAACGATTTGGTAAAACGGATACCGAAGTGCTGCAAGATTTTGGCTTGTTGCGTGAAAAAGCAGTGATGGCTCATGGCAATTTCATCAGCCCAGCTGACGGCGCCCGTTTTGTCGAAACCGGCGCCGCAGTTGCGCACTGTCCCATCTCAAATGCCTACTTTGCCAATGGCGTGATCCCAATCAAGCGCTTGAAAGAACAAGGGGTCACGATTGGTTTAGGAACGGATATCTCCGGCGGTTTTTCACCGAGTTTGTATGACAACATCAAACAAGCTGTGATGTCTTCGAGAATGTTAGAAGATGGCGTGGATGTCACGCTTCCTCAAAACACACGAGGAGTAGCTGATTCTCGTATATCCGTGATCGATGCGTTCTCATTGGCGACAAAAGGCGGCGGTGAGGCACTAAAATTACCAGTAGGTGTCATCAAAGAAGGGTATGCGTTTGATGTGCAAGTGATCGATACGCGACAAAAAGAAAATCCTTTGCCTGACTTCGGTGTGTTTACTTCACCCGAAGCAAGATTACAAAAAATCCTGTACTTAGCAACGATGCAAAATATTCGCCAAGTCTGGGTCCAAGGAAAAAAAGTACACGAAAAATGAGGAGAATGAGACAGTGGAATCAACGAAAAACAAACATTTAACGATCGGAATGAACGAAGACATTCCCTTTGGTCAAGCAGTACTTTTAGGATTACAGCATGTGTTGGCAATGGACGTGTATGTGCCGCCATTTATTATCGCAACCGCGGTGGCGATGTCCTCTTCAGACGCATCAGGTTTGATCCAATCGACCTTTTTAGGAGCAGGGATCGCTTCTTTGATCCAAGTCCTCTTTTTCTTGAAATTACCCGTATGTCAAGGACCATCCTTTGTACCCGTTGGAGCGATCATCGGTATTTATTTTGGTGCCAACGGCATGGACACGGTGTTAGGTGCCAGCATTGTTGGTGCCGCAGCAGTCATTTTACTAGGTTTTACGGGCATTTATAAGTATATCGTTCGTCATTTTATTCCTACGATCGTCAGTGGAACGATCATTATGATCGTTGGGTTGACATTGCTGCCAACGGCCTTTACCAGCAATATCTATCCTGCCACTGAAACACTAAGTGCCAATCAAAACATGTTGTTGGCTGCGATTACTGCGGCGATTTTGATTTTGTTTTCCATGTTAGGCGATTATTTTCCGGGAATGGGAAAATACTTCCGAATCAGTTCGGTCATTATTGCTTTGGTTATCGGTACCGTGATTGCTTCCTTTATGGGGGGCGTTGATTTTCAGTCGGTGGCGGATGCTTCTTTCTTTAGTCTGCCAAAACTGGTATTTCTAAACTATGGCCTGCACTTTGATGTTTCAGCGATCTTAACGATGCTAGTGATCTATATGGTGCTCCTAGCAGAAACAACAGGTACTTGGTATGCGGTCAGTTCCGTGACAGAAGAACCTGTTACAGATGAACAGATCAATAAAGGCGTGATCGGTGAAGGGTTAGGCTGCTTGGTTGCCGCCTTAGTTGGAACGACACCTGTAACTGGTTATTCTACCAATGCAGGGATCATTTCGATCACAGGGGTTGCTAGTAAAAAAGTCTTTGTGATGGCGTCCGTCTGGTTTATCCTATTGTCCTTCATGGGAAAACTTTCAGCCTTGATTCACGCAGTACCTTCTGCTGTCATCGGCGGCGTGTTCGCAGTCGTCTGCGTCATTATTTTGTTGAGCGGCTTTCGGGTCATTAAGAATGAAGAGTTTTCCGAGCGGGAGTTGTATATTATCGGGGTACCGTTGATTATTGCCATCGGCTTGTTGTTTATGCCAGCAGAAATCAAAGAATCTGCGCCTCAATTCTTACAATATTTATTAGATTCACCGATTGCTTTAAGTGCAATTGCGGCGATCGTCATGAATAAATTGATCCCAGTGAAGAAAAAATAGAAAGTAAATGAGGAATGAGACCTTGTCTCGTTCCTTCTTTTGTTACAATCCTGTGTAAAAAGAGGGTTTTTTGTAATATAGGAAAGGTTTTCTAAGGTTAACTGGTTTACCTGAAAACAAAATAACTGTAATGTTAAAAATTACAGCAGAATAAAGCTTGATATGATAGGATTCTCAAATTCTTACGAAACGTAAGGCAACTGTCGTTTTCGTAATCATCTGTAATGAATTCTTTACCTATGAAATATTCTTCGATGTTAGACTTGTTTATGCGCTTGAGTCATCTCAAATGACGCAAAATGAGTTTCAAAAGAAGGAGATTTAATTATATGAAGTCTTTAAAAACTGTTTTACTTAGTACAGCTGTCCTTGCCGGTTTCGGCCTTTTCTTAGGTGGGAAAGACGCCTTTGCAGACGAACAATACACTGTTCAATCTGGTGATACATTATCAACAATCGCTACTAACTTTTATGGTTATAGCTCTGATGATACGATCAATGCGATCGTTGAAGCAAACGAGATTGCTGATAAAAACTTGATTTTTGTTGGGGAAGCATTGATCATCCCTACAGATGGCACTGCAACTTATACAGAATCTGCAAACACGACTGCTGCAGCAAGTGTACAACAACCAAGTGAACCAGCAGCTTCACAATCAAGCAACACACAATCTGCTGCTGCAAGCACACAAAGCAGCTCAAGCTACAGCTCTTCAGCTAGCGGCTCAGAAGCTTCAGCAAAAGAATGGATCGCCAACAAAGAATCTGGTGGTTCTTACACAGCGACAAACGGACAATACTATGGCCGTTACCAATTAACCAACTCTTACTTAAATGGTGACTATTCAGCTGCTAACCAAGAAAAGGTTGCCGATGAATATGTTGCATCACGTTATGGTTCTTGGTCTGCTGCCAAAGCATTCTGGGAAGCAAATGGTTGGTACTAAGATTCTCAAATGAATCTTGTCCATGACATCTAGTAATCAATTGCCCTTATTGGCGAGTACAACTTACTCGCTGATGAGGGCTTTTTTGTGTCCTCTGAGAAAGGTGAATGAATGTAACGCCGCATACAGCTGCATGTAACGTCATTATCAGTCGACATGCCACTGATAAAAAATCCCTTTTTCCACGACAACCATGTATAATAGTAGGAAATAGAGCAGCAAGCGATTCAATCTGTCAAAATTGAGACAGAAAATGGCGATTTTGATAGCAGAAAGTGGGGGACACACAATGAGTACATCGATTGAAGAAAAAATTGCACAAAAAATGCAGCGATTTCAAGCATTTGGGGAAGGCTTGCCGGGAGCCAAAGTCTATTATCGCGAAGATTGGGATGCAATCTACTTTGATTTAGTAGGAAAGCAGTTTGGAATCATGAGTCCACAACCAGAAGAAACAGCGTTTTTGACTTTGAAAAATCTGCCCGAGGTCAACGAAACGCTGCGAGAGCAATTTCCTGACGTCATCATTCCAGGGTATTATGCCAATAAGACCCATTGGAATACCATCAAGTTGGCATCTGATGCCTTGATGGAAGAAAACATCGAACAAATGATTTTGGTTTCCTACGATTTAGTCAAACAAAAACTGACAAAAAAACAAAAAAGTGAGCTGGAAAACAGCGAATCGTAAGTCAAAGATTTAGCGACAAAAAATAATCAAACCAGTATCTAGGATCATCATAATCCCTTTACTATTCGTTATTTTCGACAACATTTATGCAATATTTTCAAAGAGCTTTCATGAAAGCTCTTTTTGTTTTATTTGTTCGCTTGTTTCCCGTCGTGATCCATGGTAAATTGTTGTGCAACCGAAATTTTTTGGCAGTCTTTTCTGCTAAACACAAAGGAGTGGTACGTATATGGATCTGGTCTTACGCCATGTCAAAAAGTACAAAGCGGCAACTGGCATTGCCTTATTATCGGTCATTTTAATGGTCGTTGCTGCATTATGGCAGCCGAAGCTCTTGCAGCAAGTGCTAGAATCAATTATTACCGAAAACAATGATGAAATGAAAAAAATTGGTGTGCAGCTGATTGGGCTAGCATTGCTAGGCCTTGTTGCAGGGATCATCAACACGATTTTTTCTGCGAAAGTGGCGCAAGGCGTTAGTGCCGATATTCGGGAAGAGATGTTTCGGAAAATCCAGACATTCTCATTTGGTAATATCGAAACCTTCTCGGCAGGAAACCTAGTGGTGCGCTTGACCAATGACATCACGCAAATTCAAAACTTAGTGATGATCTCGCTGCAATCGTTGTTTCGCATCCCGTTCTTATTTATCGGTGCCTTCATTTTGGCGATGACAACCATGCCGCAACTTTGGTGGATCATCGTCTTACTAATTATCGCTGTCCTAGTGATTACGGCACTCTCCTTTACACGGATGGGCAAACACTTTATGATCATCCAGAACTTGATCGACAAAATCAATGGGATCGCCAAAGAAAATTTGATGGGGATTCGTGTGGTGAAATCTTTTGTTCAAGAAGACAACCAACTGCAAGGCTTTTCTAAAGTCAGTGAAACGTTAACGAAGCATAATATTATTGTAGGAACCCTGTTCTCTGTAATGATCCCCTCCTTTATGCTGGCGGCCAACTTAGCAGTGGTCGGCGCGATTTTCTTTGTCAGTGATCTAGCGAAAGATGACCCAACCTTGATTGGGGGAATTGCCTCATTCATGAACTATTTGATGCAAATTATGATGGCGATCATTATCGGCGGCATGATGATGATGATGACATCACGGGCTGCAGTTTCGCTAAAACGGATCAAAGAGATTCTAGATACCGAACCGGATCTGCAATACCAAGATGTCCCAGAACAAGAATTGTCTGGAAGTGTCGCTTTTGAAAACGTCAGCTTCCGTTACCCTGGGGATGAAAAAAATGCCCTAACGGCTATCAGTTTCACCATCAAACCTGGCGAAATGATTGGGATCGTAGGGGCGACTGGTGCCGGCAAATCAACACTGGCGCAGCTGATTCCCCGTTTGTTTGACCCAACGGAAGGTGTCGTGCGGGTAGGCGGCGTTGATTTGAAAGAAGTCAATGAACAAAGCTTGCGTAAAACGGTCGCCTTTGTCTTGCAAAAAGCGATCCTCTTTTCAGGAACGATTGCCCAAAACTTGCGGCAAGGGAAAAAAGACGCCTCAGAATCTGAGATGTCTCGCGCAGCGGAAATCGCCCAAGCCAGTGAATTTATTCAAAAATTGACCGCTGGGTTTGAAGCGCCGGTCTCCGAGCGCAGCAGCAATTTTTCTGGAGGACAAAAGCAACGCTTATCGATTTCTCGAGGCGTGATCGGTGAACCGAAAATTTTGATTTTGGATGATAGTACGAGTGCATTAGATGCTCGTTCGGAAAAATTGGTTCGCGAAGCGTTTGAAAAACAATTAAAAGACACGACAACGATCATCATCGCGCAAAAGATTGCCTCTGTTGTGAAAGCCGACCGCATCTTCGTTTTAGATAATGGACGTCTGGTTGGTGAAGGAAGCCATGAATTTTTAGCCAATAACAATGCTATTTATCAAGAAATCTTCGCAACACAGAAAGGAGAGGAGTAACCATGACAGATTTGTTCAAAGCGAGTAAATTTTTCTACCATTACTTAAAACAATACAAGTGGTCGTTTCTATTCATTTTTGTGACGGTGATTCTAGCAACGTATCTGCAAGTGCAAGCGCCAGTCTTTGTCGGAGAAGCGTTCCAAGAGTTGGCGAATTATGTTGGCGGTTTGATGCAAGGGGTCGATGATAAATCGGCTTTTCTATCAATCATTTGGAAACTGTTGATTTTTTATGTCTTAGCCAGTGCAGCCAATTTTGTTTATAGTATCTTGTTCACGCAAGTGGTGGGAAAATCAACCAACAGAATGCGGATCGGCTTATTCAATAAACTGGAAAAATTGACGATCAAATTCTTTGATTCTCATCAAGACGGTGATATTTTGAGCCGTTTCACCAGTGACTTGGATAACATCCAAAACAGTCTGAACCAAGCATTGTTGCAAGTGCTGACCAATGTAGTCTTAATGGTGGGGATCTTGATCATGATGTTCCGTCAAAACGTTGAATTGGCATGGGCAACGATTGCTTCTACCCCGATTGCGGTGTTGATCGCGGTGATCGTGATCCAAAAAGCCCGCAAATATGTCGATCTGCAGCAAGATGAAGTCGGAAAATTAAACGGCTATATCGATGAAAAAATCAGTGGTCAACGAATCATCATCACCAATGGACTGCAAGAAGAAACCATCGATGGTTTTCTGGTCCACAACCAACAAGTCCGGGAAGCTACCTACAAAGGGCAAGTCTACTCTGGGCTGCTTTTCCCCTTGATGCAAGGGATGTCCTTGTTGAACACGGCAATCGTGATTTTCTTTGGTGGCTGGTTAGCATTAAACGGTGACTTAGAACGTTCCGTTGCTTTAGGATTAGTTGTGACCTTTGTCCAGTATTCGCAGCAGTATTACCAACCATTGATGCAGATCTCTTCTGGTTACAGCATGATTCAATTGGCGATCACCGGTGCGCGCAGAATCAATGAGATGTTTGATGAACCTGATGAAGTCAAACCAAAAGACGGGATCAAAGTGAAGGGCATCAAAGAGGCGGTTGCTTTGAATCATGTGGACTTTGGGTATGACAGTCAAAAATTGGTCCTAAAAGATGTCTCGATCACAGTCAACAAAGGCGAAATGGTCGCATTAGTCGGGCCGACGGGTTCAGGAAAAACGACCATCATGAATCTGTTGAATCGCTTCTATGATGTGAATGGTGGTTCTGTGACCTTTGACGGCATCGACATCCGGGAGCTAGACTTGGATCTGCTGCGTTCTCAAGTGGGAATCGTTTTGCAAGAATCCGTGTTGTTCTCAGGGACGATTCGCGAAAACATTGCTTTTGGGAAACCAGAAGCGACTGAAGCCGAAGTCATTGCAGCAGCGAAACAAGCCAATATCCATGAGTTTGTTATGACGTTGGAAAAAGGCTATGACACGGAGATCACCGAAGAGAACAATCTTTTCAGTACTGGTCAAAAACAATTGATGAGTATTGCCCGAACGATTTTGACCAATCCAGAATTGTTGATTTTGGATGAAGCCACCAGTAACGTTGATACCGTGACTGAAGCGAAAATTCAACGAGCAATGGATGAAGCGATCAAAGGACGAACCAGTTTTGTGATTGCCCATCGCTTGAAGACGATTTTGAATGCCGATCGCATCGTTGTCTTGAAGGACGGCGAAGTCATTGAAGAAGGCAATCACCATCAATTGGTGGCTGCCGATGGCTTTTATGCGGAACTGTATCACAATCAATTCGTTTTTGAATAAGCGCAAACCAATGTAAAATCATCAAGAAGACACTAGCAGGACAGCCCGCTGATTTCGTCAACTAATCGACGAGACAGCGGGCTGTTTTTTTTTAGGTTAAAGTAAGCACTTCTTATGACGACAATGTCTATGAGCAGTTAGTGGTATAAGGGGTCCGTTGTTCTGATAACCAAAAAAGACCAGCCTTAAGCATGGTCTTCTTTGGTTTTTTAGTGATACGCAGCGGTTTGAGCCAACCACTCAATAAAATGGTCTGGCTGTTGCGTATCCTGTGCCACGATATTCCACTGCTGGTTTTTGCAGCGGGTGCATTCATGCAGCAGCTGATAGCCTTTTTTGGAATGTTGGCGATAGTCAATCGGTCGCATCAAGCCATGGCAAGTATTTTGACGATCACCCGGGCGAATATCCACGTGTAACGAGTAGAGACACTGGGGACAATGGTTGCGGTAAGAACCATTGGTCAAGGGTGCCACAGGCGTACTGCAGTTTTTACAAACAAAGGTCGTATTTTCATCTTTTCTCATTTTGCTTTCCTCCAAAAGAATGATTTCTTTTGAGAGAAAAGGGTTCCGTTCGTTCTTCATCAGGCTTCTTTGGCTAGGGACACATTCACCGTCCGTAACGATTACTTCTGCTTCCAGCTTCATGCGATTTCGCAATCCGTACCACGCTTAGTTTTTTCGTTTTGTGCTAAGCACTGTGTTGCGGCAGCCCACAACCCAGCAGTAAGTGTAGTCCAAAGTCACTGTCATTGGCGTCGTCCCCTAGAAAACAATTGAGGAATGCTTTTTCATCGAGTACCTCCTATGTGTTTATGAGGGTATTATAGCAGAAATAAAGTGGTCGATGATTAAATGAGGACCGCAAAGAAAATATCGCTCTTTCAAAGAAGCTCGTTTTTCTGTCAACGAACTAAAAAAACTATAACCGCAAGCAGTTATAGTTTTTAGTTCGTTCTAAAAATAGAGCGGCATAACTTGCAAGTAAAATTTTGAGATTAAAACAAAAAATCAATATTAAGTATTTGTGCGCGTTTTAGGTATGTTTCTGGCGGTTTTTTATTACTGATGATACACTCCAATGCTGACCAATCGGCGAGTTTATACGCGTGTTTTTTTTCAAATTTTGTATCATCGACAAGCAGAAGGTTCTGCTGTGCCATACGCATAATTTTCTTCTTAAAAAGGGCCTGTGCAAAATTAGCCTCATAAATTCCCTCGGAGTCGATACCCGTAGAACTTAAAATAAACAAATCAATTTGAAACAAGTTTAGGAAAGAGTTACCATAATCGCCAACAACACTTTCTGCATCTTTTATCGCCTCGCCGCCGATCATATATATCTTTGTCCCTTCTTGACTTTCATGTAATAATTCATAGGCAATTTGTAGTCCGTTAGTAATAATTACGCTATTTGATAACTCTGACAGATAGGGAAGAAGCGCTTTGGCAGTTGAACTGGAATCGATAAAAATACTCATTCCTGGTCCTAAAAAGGTACTGGCAATCTCGGCAATGTATTCTTTTTCATGAATCATGACATTTTCTCGGTACCTAGTTGAGATCACATGGTTTCTTTCAACTTCAAGTACAACGCCTCCACGATATCGGCGGATCAAACCTTCTTTTTCAAGTAGCAGGAGATCTCTTCTCAGTGTAGAAAGAGAGCAGAACAAAGCTTTCTGTAGATCAATATTGTCCATCTTTTTATGCTTTTTTAATAATGTCAATATTTGTTTCCTTCTAGAATCTGTCATCCTTCTATCTCCTAGCAAGAATTTTCTTTATTTTATCATATATCGTTCCTTTTCTGTCCATAAGTTTTAAAACGGACAGCCATGTTGGCCATTTCCCCATCATTAATAATTGATGGACTACCGATATGAGTTGCTAATATATGAACCTTAGCACAATATTCTAGTTCTTCCAGTACGTTAAAAGCATCAAAAAGAGTTGTCCCTCCTGTAAGAACCCCGTGGTTGGCTAACAAAACTGCTTTTCTATTTTGCATCGCTTTGAAAGCATTTTGTGCAAGTTCTTCCGTTCCAAAAGATGCGTAGTCAGCACAACGGACGTTTTTGCCGGCGACAGCGATCATATAGTGAGAAGCAGAAAAAGGTTTTCTTGCCACAGCAAAAGCTGTTGAGTAAAGCGTATGGGCATGAATGACCGCATGGAGATCCTGGCGCTGTTCATACATAATACCGTGCATACGCCATTCGCTTGAAGGTTTTTTTATTCCTTCGATAATTTCTCCGGTACAGCGCATGAGAACAATATCTTGAGGGGTGATCTCAGAAAATGGAATTCCAGAGGGAGTAATCAGCATAAGATCTTTTTCCCGCAGATAAAGACTAAGGTTTCCGCCAGTTCCTAGCGTATAACCTAAATCAATAAGCTTATTTCCATAATCAATTAATTGCTGTTTTTGTTCTAAATACATTGTTATCCTACTTTCATTATTATTTATAGAATGCGTCAAAGGCTTTGCATGCTGCAAAGTCAGCACTTTCAAGATCTTTGGTTCCAAATCCATCAAAAGCGTGTGGTCGAAACAATCGTTCTCTAGGTATATTGTGTAAAGAAACTGGAATTCGCAACATGCTTGCTAAAGTGATTAATTCTGCTCCTATATGACCATGTACACTGGCACCATGGTTGCTTCCCCAAGAAGACATCACACGATAGACATCTTCAAATCCAGGTTCACCTAAATTAGGAGCAAACCAAATTGTGGGCCAAGTTGGATCAGTCCGATTGTTTAAAGTATCATGGATCGCCAAAGGGAGCACACAAGAATATCCTTCAGCAAGTTGGAGGGTGGGGCCGACTCCCTCAACCAGATTGATACGTATTAAGGTCAAAGGTAGCTCAGCTTGTAAATGATATTGACTGGAAAAACCGCCTCCTCGGAAGTACTCATAATTTGCACGACACCATTTCGTTTTTTCCAAACAATTTTTAATGTCTCGATCTGTCATATTCCAAAACTCTTTCATGGTAGGCATCCCGTCATTGTCTAGACTGCCGCCGCTTCCATCAAGGGCACTTGCACCTGAATTTAAAAGATGCAGGACACCGTTTGCAGCTTTTCCTGATAATTGATGACCAGTCAGCCGCTTGACAGATTCTGGACTCCAGAAAGTACGCACATCCGAGAAAACAGCAGCTTTATTTGTGAGTAGGCTTCCAAAAAGCATAGTTGCGGCATTACAAGTGTCATTTTCTGTCGCAAAAGCAATAGGCTGTTTTGGACCATTCCAATCAAAGGTACTTGTTAAAATCGATTCTAAAAAATCTCCGTTTGGCAACCAATCAGTCCATTGACGCTGACCTTGAAAGCCGCCAGAAATAGCATTTTTTCCTTTTGCTTCTTCAACCCAACCAAGTTCAGTTAAACGCGGATTTCCCAATAAAATGTCCCGAACGATAATGGTTTGCTTTGCAATAAAATTCCACTGTTCTGAATCTGGAATATAACGAGAATGTGTTATTACATCTGGATAATCTTTTCCTTTATTAACATCGATCCCCTCATTACAATACTCAGTAATCCATTCACGTAATTTCTGGTACTCTTTTTCATCATAGATACCTAATTCAATTCGTCTTAGTATTTCGATCATATCTACGTATTCAACATGCATCCCTAAATATTTTTCAAAAAAAGATTGATCAATCTGACTTCCTGCAATCCCCATCGAGGAACTTCCAATATTCACATAGGATTTATTTTTTAATTCTCCCGCTGCAATACTGGCGCGAGCAAAAAGCAGAATTTTTTCTTTCACATCTTCTGGAATATTGGTATCATCATAGTCCTGTACTTCTTTTCCATAAATTTTATAAGCAGGCATTCCTTTTTGAGCGTAGGCACTCATAGCCGCAGCTAAAAACACTGCTCCTGGTCGTTCCGTTCCATTGAACCCCCAAACCGCTTTAAAAGTGTCAGGCCGAAGATCAAGTGTTTCGGTTCCGTAACACCAGCAAGGGCTTACAGTTAAAGTTGCAATGACGTCGTTTCTTGCAAATGCATCGTCTACAAAGCTGGCTTCTGCAAAACTGCCGATTGTTTTATACAGCAGCATACATTTGACCGGCGTTCCATCCATATAAAACAAAGTTGATTCGATAAACTCCTTCACACTTACAGCCATCGCCATCGTTTGCTCTTCAAGTGCTTCCCTGACACCGCCTTGTCTGCCGTCAATAGTTGGTCTAATACCGATTTTTGGATGATTCATTTTTATTCCTCCTGTCTTTTGCTAAAAGAGATCTTTACTTTGAGAATAGCGATTGATATATCTTATAGGCATCCTCAAAAGAATCATTTTTTTTTGGATGATAGTGTTTGAGTGGAGCATAGTTTGCCACAAGCATAATCAATTCTTCTTGAGACTTTATTTCTTTTAAAGAGGTGTATTGTGCAAGCGCATTTCCTAAAGCGGAACTCTCTGGATAACATACTGTGATAGTACATTTGGTTAAATCAGCAAGGAGTTGATTTAACCAAGAAGACCTGCTTCCGCCGCCAAAAAGAAAAATTGTTTGCGGCGACTGTGTTATCAAAGCTTCAAATATCATTGTGTATTTAAAAGCTAGGTTTTGATAAATTGTCGTGATTAATTCTTGCGGAGAGGAAAGTCGGCTATATCCTTGTTTTTGACCGTACGATTCCAATAGGGCGGTGAATTCTCCTTTCTTAGAAAATCGGTGATCGCCAGTGTCGAAATAAAAAGAGAGGGGTTTGGTATTGTTAAGCGGTTGTAAATCCTCGATAGTCAATGAATGCTTTTTTTGAATCGCTGTCAATGCTTCTTCGATGTACCACATGCCTAGTAAGTTTTTTAACTGCAAAATCTTTCCATCGCCTGATTGCTCATAAGAATAGCCGTTTTGTAAAGGATGACGTAGAGAAATCCCGCTCTCTTCTTTTTTTCCTAATACTGACCATGTGCCTGATGACAAGAAAATGCTTGTGTGTTCTGTGCTCGGTAATGCGTAGACAGCACTGGCTGTATCATGCTGCATAACGGAGTAGACTGGAATAGCCGCTTGCTCAATAGGCACAGTACCTACCTGTGTATAAGGAAGCACGATTGTTGAAAAAAGAGCAGGATCAATGTCTATTTTTTTTAGTAATTCACAGGACCAGTTGTTTTTCTCTAAATCGAATAATTGACTCGTAGAAGCAATCGACGTCTCGGAAAGCAGCGACCCTGTCAATAAAAAATGAATTAAGTCCGGCATCATTAATAATTTTTTGGCTTTTTTTATTTTTTCTGGATGTTTCTCTTTCAGATAGATAAGCTGCGAGCTGCTGTTAATGGATGCATTTTCTATTCCTGTTTTTTGACGAAAGAGATCAGGCAAGTCTCTTCCATAATGACTATTTTCTTGAAGAAGCATGGTTTGGTAACTTAGAGGATCCATCACTAATTGATTATTTTCATCAATTAGTCCAAAATCACATCCCCATGTATCAAAGCCGATACTTTGGATTTGATATTGATGGTAAGCTTTTGCAATAATTTTTTTGATGTTTCTTTTTATCTTTCTCATGTCCCAATGATACTCTTTAGAGCTTGATAGGTAGTATTGGTATTGGTCAAATCGGAAAACCTCAGCTTCTTCCAAGTAACCGTTCTCTAAACGATAAACAATGCCTCGAGCGCTGGTTGCGCCCAAATCGAATGCTAGTACAGCAGTCATAGTGTCCTCCTAATTTATAAATAATTTCGTAGGTCATAGTCAGTTTAGCGGATAAAACTGCTTTTTTTTAGTATTGAACAAATTTATGAACAAACATCAAGAATTTCTCCATATATAGCCAAAACAAGATGTAACCGATATCATTTAGGTGGTCGATCAATTTGAATTTTCGGGAGGATAACATGGCAGAAATTACAAATAGAAAAAAATGGTTCTCAGAAAGCAGATATGGTTTGTTTATCCATTTCGGATTGTACTCCGTAGCGGCTAGACATGAATGGGTTCAGACATTAGAAGAGATCAGTGTCGATGAATACAAAAAATATTTTGATCACTTCAATCCAGATTTATTAGATCCTAACGAATGGGCAAAAAAAGCAAAAGAGGCAGGATTCAAATATGTCATAATCACCGCAAAGCATCATGATGGTTTTTGTTTATGGGATACTAAGGAGACAGATTATCAAATTTGCAATACAAACTATCGAAAGGATCTCTTAAATGAACTAATCGAAGCCTTCCGAAATGTTGGAATGAAGATCGGTCTGTATTATTCTCTTCTGGATTGGCATCACCACGGATTTGAAGTAGACGGCTACCATCCTATGAGAAATAAGCACGAATATATTGAACGTCATCCTGGCGATATGCATACTTATCGCAAATTTATGTCAAATCAAGTCAAAGAACTGCTTAGTAATTATGGAAAGATTGATTATATATGGTTTGATTTTTCATATAAAAGTAGAGATTGGGGAACTTCATTAGGAAAAGGAGCAGAAGACTGGGGAAGTAAGGTTCTGGAAACACAAATTTTACAGTTGCAACCCGATATTTTAATCAACGATCGTTTAGGATTAGGTAGAGGTGTACAAACACCGGAACAGTTTTCGAGAAACAAAGGATTAGAAGACGAAAATGCACTGTGGGAGACTGTTCAAACTTTAAATAATAGTTGGGGATATGATCGTGACAATCTTCAATTTAAATCAAGTGAGCTAGTTCTCAAACAGCTTATCGATACCGTATCGAAAGGCGGAAACTTTACTATGAACATCGGTCCGAATGCCAGAGGGTTGTGGGATGACCGAAGCGCATCTATCCTTTCAGAAGTAGGGCAGTGGCTTGTCAGAAATGGTGAATCGATCTATGGTTCAACTTCGTGCAGCTATCGCCCACCAATCGATTGCCGCTATACTCAAAAAGGGGATAAATTGTATCTTCATATTTTTAGTTGGCCGTATCGAACAATTCTATTGCCTGATTTAGGTGGGAAAGTTTCTTTTGCACGATTGCTTCATGATGGATCTGAAATACGTTTTTCAGATACAAAAAACTTAGGAGGAGAACGGGAAGCGACGACTGATCTTTATAAAGAAATCACAGAAGTTCATATTAAGGAAGCTTTAGATCCGACTATGCTGATGCTCAATGTTCCAATCATCAAACCAAATGAATTCGTTTCAGTTATTGAATTAACATTAAAGGAGGCGCTTGAATGAGTTGCGGGATTGTTTTGATAAGTCATGATGTATTCGCTGAGGGGATAAAGAAGACGGCGGAAATGATAATGGGTATTCAGGAAAATGTTGAATCTTGTGTTTTTTATTCGGAGGCCAGTCCGTTAGATTTCAAGAAGGAATTACAAGAGGTGGTAAATTGTTTTGCCGAAGAAGATGAAATTTTGATTCTTGCAGATATTTGGGGCGGAACACCTTTTAACTGTGCTATCCAGTTAAAAGAGACTTCTTCAAGAAACATTGAGATCGTTGCAGGAATGAATGTACCAATGCTGCTTCAAGCGTTTAGTTTGCGTATGAATGACAAAGTCTCCTTAGCGCAAATTGTAAGTGATTTGCTGAAAGAAGGAAAAGAAGCCATTCGGTCCACGAGAATGATGGACAAAGAAAAAGTTTCTAATCTTACGCCCATACTTGAAAATGGTGACAATAACAAAACAACTCATCTCGGAATTGCACATGTAAGGCTGGACGAGCGATTGATTCATGGACAAGTAGCAACACTCTGGATAGGGAGTCTTGGTGTAAACCGAGTGATGATTATTGATGATGAGATCGTGGATGATGAAATAGCCAAAGCATCGTTAAAAACAGCTATTCCAGGAGGTATAAAGCTGAGCATTCTGAAAGTTGAAACCGCTGCTAGGCGTCTTAAAGAAGGTCTATACGAAGGACAAAAGGTGATGATAATTACGAAGACGATTCAAAGTATATTTAAGCTGATCGCTTTAGGTACACCAATCAATTATGTCAATCTTGGGAATGCGAGTGCAAAAGAGGGAACTATCCAAGTGAAAAAATCACTGTTTTTAAAAGAAGAGGCGATCAAAAAAATATTAGAATTGGAAAAGCGAGGGATCATTTTTACTGCTCAAATGGTACCAATGGAAGAAGAAAAAGCTTTTTCACAATTATATAGAAAGCAGGGGACGAGATGAACATTGAGATTTGGCAAATCATCGTTTTATCATTATTAGGATTCTATGCAATCGTTGAGAATTTAGGAATAAACATCTTTGCAAATCAAGCGTTGATCATGGGGACCATCACAGGACTTGTCATGGGAGACCTTGAGATGGGTTTAGCTGTTGGAGCAACACTACAACTTATGGGTTTGGGGATTCAAGCATATGGTGGTGCAAGTGTACCTGACTACATGACTGCAGCAATTGTCGGGACTGTCTTCGCAGTGACAAGCGGGCGAGGAGTAGAATTTGGTATTGGTTTAGCAGTACCAGTTGCTTTATTAATGATTCAACTAGATATTCTCGCACGATTCTGTAATGTGTTTTTCCAAAAGAGAATTGATAAAGCAGTTGATGAAATGAAACCAGCAAAAATAAAACGATATCATCTATTAGGTACCTTTAGTTGGGGATTATCCAGAGGTGTTCCAATTTTTCTCGTATTTAGTTTTGGAGAAACGATTGTTGAATTTGTTTCAAATGTTATTCCAGAGTGGTTGACAGGTGGATTGTCTGTTGCCGGTGGAATGCTACCGGCAGTAGGTATAGCCATTTTGCTGAGATATTTACCTGTAAAGAACTTTCTGACTTACCTGATCATTGGTTTTATAGCAGTCGCCTATTTGCAGATGCCGATGTTCGGTGTTGCTTTATTAGGATTTGCATTGGCGCTCTATCAGTTTAAAAAAATGACAACTTCTGTTGGTAATGGTAATTTTTCGGCCGTGATGAATGATTCTAAAGGAGGTCTAGCAGAAAATGAATACGAAGATTAGTCAAAAAGATTTAAATAAAGTTAGTATCGATTGGCTATACGGCAGTCAGCTGTCATGGAATTATGAACGTATGATGGGCGGCGGATACTTATATGCGATGCTTCCAGTCATTGAGAAGCTCTACAGTGAAGACAGCGAAAAACGAAAGGCAATGATGAAAGTTCACAGTCAATTTTTTAACACAACTCCTCATATGGGCGGATTTATTCTCGGTATGGACATTGCGGCGGAAGAGGCAGAGGGTTATAAAGCTAAAGATACAGTTGCAAGCTTAAAAACGGGTCTAATGGGTTCATTTGCTGGTGTCGGGGATACAATTTTTGGCGTGTTATTTCCAACGGTCTTTGGTTCTGTTGCATCTTACTTGGCTTTACAAGGAAATGCGATAGGTGTAGTGATTTGGCTATTAGTCAACATTGCGATTTTGGTTTTCCGATTTTTCACTGTTCGTATTGGCTATCATCAAGGTGTAAAGCTTGTAACCAGTATGTCTGGACATCTCAATGCTTTGACTAATGCTGCTACTCTGTTGGGGGTTACAGTCATTGGTGCAATGATTCCATCAGTTGTAAGGGCCCCGATTGTGTTGACTTTTGAGACTGGGGAAGTCTCGTTAAATATTCAAGAGACATTGGATCAAATTATGCCAATGCTTATTCCAGCATTATTAGTTGGAATCATTTATTGGCTATTAGGGAAAAAACATGTAAATTCGACCCGAGCAATTTTAGGGATCATCGTACTATCAATTCTATTACGTGTATTAGGTGTGATGTAGACAACTGAAGCAGTATAAAAAGGAGTGAATTCAAGATGTTAACTTTTTTTGAAGAATGCAAACGATTAACGAAATTGCTGGAAGAAAATGAGTCGGGAAACATTACTAAAGCGGCAAAAATCACAGCTTCTGCAATTATGAATGGCGGAATCATTCAGTCATTCGGCAGCGGTCATTCCTATGCTGCGGCTATTGAAATCAGTGGAAGAGCCGGAGGCTTGATTCCAACAAAAGTCATAATGGATCCTGCTGGCGGAATGTATGAACAGTGCGAAGGTGTTGGCAAGACATTGATGCATAAAGTGCAGATTAATGAATGTGATGTTTTTTTCTTAATATCGAATTCTGGTCGAAATCCTATGGCAATTGAGATGGCGAAAGAAATCAAAGAACATGGGAATAAATTGATCGTAGTAACTTCTTTAGATGTCTCAAAACGTGCGGAATCGAGACACAGCAGCGGAAAAAAACTTTACGAGTTTGCAGATGTCATTTTGGATAATCATTCTGCTTTTGGCGACGCTTCTTTGGATATTGACGGCCTTGATACAAGGGTCTGTGGGACGTCATCGTTTGCTGCAGTGCTTTTATTACAGCAAACAATGTATGAAGCCATTCAACTCATGGTTGAAGAAGGCTATGAGCCGCCGGTCTATCTAAGTGCGAATATTGATGGCGGTCATGAACGAAATCTGCAGATTGAAAAACACTATGCAGAACGGATTTTTCATATTTAAACGCTGGCAGAAGTCATATTTTGGAAACGGCTTTCGGATGCCTAGAGAGGAGCAAACGATTGACTAGTGTTATCAAAGAATTTTGTGCAGAAAATTTCGAAACAATTGCGGCAGCCATTGATTCTGGAGCCAATCGAATTGAATTGTGTGATAACTTAGCGGTTGGGGGGACGACCCCTTCCTATGGAGTGATCAAACACGCCCTTGCGATTGCTCATTCTAAAGAAGTTCCAGTAATGACAATGATAAGACCGCGAGGAGGAGATTTTTCCTTTTCTGAAGAGGAGTCTGCAGCGATGATGGCGGATATTACGATCTGTCGACAGCTTGGTTCCGATGGTGTGGTTTTTGGTTGTTTAAAAAATGGATGGATCGATGAGGAAGTAATGGAACGATTGATAAAAGCATCAGGGGAGATGCAAATTACCTTTCATATGGCTTTTGATGAGTTGACAGTTGAGAAACAGCTAAAGGCGATTGATTGGCTAAGTCATAGAAATGTTCATCGGATTTTAACTCATGGCGGTCCTGCACACAAAAGTATTGTAGAAAATTTTGCTCATTTGAGAAAGCTTATAGAATATGCAGCTGATCGACTGATTATTTTACCAGGAGCAGGGATAACTTATAGGAACGCAGCATCTGTTCTAGATGCATTGTCGATCAATGAAGTACACGGAACAAAAATAGTGCCGTTATAGAACATCCAAAAAGTGATAAACTGATCTAAAGCCGATCTGCTCGTGGTCAGATCGGTTTTTTGCTATACATAAAAGATGTCACCAACAGCACAATCGGTTCATGTTTGTGGCGATGAAGGATCTATTTATATAAGTTAAAAGTTATGTTGGGTATTTTTCGATTCGTGGTTAACACTCTATAAAATAATGAACTGGTTAATAGAAGCAATGAGGAAGATAAGAAAACTGCGGCAGTACCAAGCAGTCTGTAAATCGAATCAAGGGATAGGAAAGAAGCATTTGAAGCGATCACTCATGATAGATGGCGAAAAAAATGAATCACGAAGTTCGGAGAACCAGCAGGAGCGATCATTCGTTGTCAAGTGATAATTAGGGGGGAACGGATGAATATACTTAATCAGTCATGTTAATGTCTGAAGCATAAAAGACCAGTCCGAAAACTATCGGACTGGTCTTTTATGCTGGTTCGCAATCAAACAAGCAACCCTTTGTCTGCAGCTTCCAACGTATAGAATTAATCAAAGTACTCATGAAACTCACCATAAACAGCTTCATAATTTTCATCAACGAGGTCTAAATGACGAGAAACTAAATTTGCGATAAGGTCTGCATCTTTGGCTTTCAGCGCTTCATAAATATCCCAATGCTGCTGCAGGATATTCATCCAGTCAAAGTCTTTTACTTTTAAGGTCAAATGGCGGTAGCGATTCAAATGAACATTTAAATCCAGCAACCAAGTATAAACATGTGTTTTATCGGTCACCAGGTAAAAAAATTGGTGAAACTCTTCGTCCAATTCAAAGAATTTTTCCGAGTTGCCGTTTTTTAAGTAAATCTCTTGCATCTCGACGATTTGCCGAAGGGATTCAATTTGTGCATCATCAATAATCCCAACCGCTTCAACCACAATAGCAGATTCTAATTTTTCTCGTACAAATTTTGCTTCCCGAACTTGCTGCATATTGATTTTGGAGATAAACGTTCCGCTTTGAGGTCTTATGACTAACAACCCTTCTCTTTTCAGTTGAAGAATGGCCTCTCTAACGGGAGTATCACCGATATCCAGCATAGACACAAATTGTTTTCTTGAGATTTTTTCCCCAGGCAATAATTCCAATCGAATAATCTTTTCTTTAATGATGTGATAAGCTTCATCTTTATAGCTTGCTATAGTCATTTGGCGTCTCCTATTTTTATTAATATATTAGTTTGTCTTTTCAGTATAACTAATAAAGATAAAAAAAACTATTGCAACCTTTGAAAGCGCATGCTAATATTCTAATATATTAGTTAACAAGTGCACATTTTAATTAATAGCAAAGGAAGAAGTTTATATTAAAGAGAGAAGGAGAAACAGATGGAAAAAATAATGGCTACTTTTGATGGGGTCTTGGCAGGGGTCACGAAATTCAGTAATAATAAGTATATAAAATCGATTTCTGATGCAATGATGGCACTGATCGGTATTATGATTTTTGGTTCATTTGCAGTTATTTTTCGTGCATTCCCAATACCAAGTGTTGCGGAATTTTTCGTCACTATCGGACTTGATGTGTTTTTTGGCGCAATCAACAATTTGACGATTGGTGCAATTTCAATTTATCTTGTCTTTTTGATAGCAAAAAATTTGACGGCCAAATTTAACTTGGGAGAAGATGGTACAACTGTCGGGTTGATTGCAATCATGAGCTTCTTGATCTTTACACCATTAGGTAATTATACCGTCGACGAGGCCAATATCACTGCGATTCCACTTACTTGGATTGGAACGAGCGGTATGTTTTCTGCAATAATAATTGGGCTTTTAGTTGGTCGAGGCTATGTATTTATTAAGGAACGGAAGTGGACAATCAAAATGCCTGCGAGTGTCCCACCCATGGTATCGCGTTCATTCGAAGCACTGATCCCAACTATTTTATTGGGTACACTTTCCGGTTTTGTCGCGTACTTGTTTAGTCTTACTTCCTTTGGCAATCTGCATCAGCTGATTTTTACGATCGTTCAAACGCCGTTGCAAGGAGTCGGAAGTTCTATCTGGGCGGTCATGCTGATTATTGCTTTTCAACAATTTTTGTGGTTCTTGGGTATTCATGGAACGAATGTTATTGGACCAATCGTCACACCGATCTGGATGGCTTTGAATGTTGAGAATCTGACTGCCTATGAAGCAGGGCAGCCATTACCGAATATTGTTACTCATGCATTTATCAATATCGTTTGCTGGGGAGGATCGGCATTGGGACTGGTCTTGCTGATGCTGTTTGTAAGCAAAAGCCAACGCTATAAAGAGATGGGAAAAATTTCGATCATCCCAGCATTATTTGGTATCACTGAACCGGTAATTTTTGGAACTCCATTAGTTCTAAACTTTAAAATGGCTGTACCTTTTATTTTCAATAATTCGATTTGTTTAGGAATCGCGTACTTCTTAACCAATATCGGATTCATCGAACGAACGATTGGTGCACAAGCGATCTTTGGATTGCCAGTAGGATTTCATGCTAGTATTGGCGGTAGTGTATCGATCATTATTCTGCAGCTTCTTTTGCAGTTGATTTTGTCGCCGATCCTTTGGTATCCATGGTTCAAATTGATCGATAAAGATGCATACTTAGAGGAACAAAAACATGCAGAAAGCAGGTAAATAAAATGTTGTATCCCGTGATGAATGAAACACGTTCGCTGATCGATTTAAGCGGCATCTGGCGTGTTCAAGTTGAAAAACAGAATGAAGCAATTGATCCAGCGAAACCTTTGAAAGATCCTTTCTTGATCGCGGTACCAGGGTCTATTGATGACCAAGTAATTGATGAAACAATTAGGAAACATGTTGGAAACTTCTGGTATGAAACAGAAATGATGATCCCAATTTCTCTAATGGATGAAAGAAAAGTGTTGCGCTTTGCCTCCGTGACTCATGAAGCAGTTGTTTATATCAATGGAATAAAAGCAGCTCACCATATTGGCGGATTTACTCCCTTTGAAATAGACATTGATTCTTTGGTTCATGCTGGGAAAAACGATTTAAAAGTGTGTGTTTCAAATATCTTGGATGAAAGTACACTGCCATGTGGATTTTATCAAGAAAAAAATGACCGACCATCGGTAACACCTCGTTTTGATTTTTACAATTATTGTGGTATCCATCGTCCTGTGAAACTATACACAACGAAAAAAACATATATTGATGATATCGTGATCCATTATGAGTATCACGGTGGGGTAACAACGGTTCGGCCAGAAGTGTCTATTACTGGGAACTATGATACCATCAAGCTGAAAATTTGGGATGAAGACAATCAGTTGATCGCCCAAAGCAGTGATGTTGAACAACCGTTAGTAATCTCTGAAACTCGACTCTGGCAACCACTGGATGCTTATCTTTATCGATTGGAGGTATCGCTCTTTGATAAAGAACTTTTGATCGATACCTATACTGAAGAATTCGGTGTTCGAACGATTCAAATAAAACAGAATAAAGTCTATATCAATGATAAAGAGTTTTATTTTAAAGGTTTTGGCAAACACGAAGATTTCCCTGTATTAGGTAAGGGGTACAACGGCGCCGTTGCGAATCTGGATAAAAACCTTATGAAATGGCTGGGTGCGAATTCTTTTCGAACATCGCACTATCCTTATTCAGAAGAAGAAATGCGGCTTGCTGATCGTGAAGGAATCGTTGTTATTGACGAGGTTCCCGGTGTGGGACTGTTTACTAATTTTCACGTAGATGTCAATTTGAACAATAACAAGAAAAATACTTGGGAGACGCTGAGAACACATGAGAACCATCACAAGGTGATTCAAGAGTTGATTGAACGTGATAAGAACCATGCATGTGTGGTTGTATGGGCGATCGCGAATGAACCAGCGAGTCATCAAGAAGGTGCCGGAGCATATTTTAAACCGTTGGTTGAATTGGCTAAAGCATTAGACCATCAAAAACGGCCTATTGTGATACCAAACATCGTCAATGCATCGCCAGATTTAGATCAAGCAGCAGAACTCGTTGATATTCTTTGTTTGAATCGCTATTATGGCTGGTATATAGAGCACGGGGATCTTGACTCTGCAATGATAGGGCTTCGACAAGAAATTGAAAAGTGGCACGAAAAGTACCCTGATAAACCGATCATGTTTTCTGAATTCGGAGCGGACACGATTTCAGGCTTGCATTCACTCTATCGGACACCTTATTCAGAAGAATTCCAAATTGATTTTTACAAAGCCAATTTTGAAGTGCTGGATGCTTTAGATTACGTTGTTGGGGAACACTTATGGAATTTTGCTGATTTTGCAACAGCTGCGAATATTCGTCGGATCGATGGCAATAAGAAGGGGATATTTACTCGCGACCGCAGACCAAAATCGATTGCCTTTGAAATCAAAAAACGCTGGGAAGCACGATAAGAAAACATACCTTTACCCAACGGATGGCTCAAACAGCAATCTATACAGTAGATAGACTAAATGATGTCCGATTTCTTAAACGTATGATTGCTGGAGGCTCGAAAAATCAAGCGAAAGAATCAATGAAATTGCTGAAAAAAAAGAGAGTGAAGACCCGCAAGGCGGTCTTCACTCTCTTTCGTTTGTTTCGATGGCAGTTTCCAACTGCTGTTGAATCTGACGAAATATAGCTGTACTGATTTAGAATAGAGGATCAACAAGCGTTTGTCTATTACAAAAAGACTTAATAGTACTCCCCGTGGCGATAGTCCCATGAGTTGAAGTGATCAGAAAGGTACATTTGGATTTTTTCAACATCGAGTCCTTTACGGATCAAGACAGGTGCGGGAGTGATGGAGCGTTGGTCTCCTTGCTCTGGAATCAAGTTGCCGTCTTTATCAACGAAAGAAACCATGACTCCTTGCTCATAGCGGGTTTCCAGCGTTTTGTCTGGTTGGATCGATGCAACATAGTCGTTGCCTTCAATGATTAGATCGGCTTCTTGCGCGATTTGTTCGCCGATCCCTTCAACAAGTCCGCGGTTTCCTTTGCCTGAAGGGTTCGCTGAGCTGGCGAAAAGCAATTTCTTTTTCTGATCCCAAAGCTCTTTTGAAATCTGCTCACCTGGGACACCGAATTTGATCACAAAACAGCTGGTTCCCCGAACGTCCGTCATCAATTCTTCTGAACCATCGTTTGGGATATAGGCTTTTCCTGATTCTTTCCAAGGCAAAATCGCACCGAATAACACGTCATTGTTCCAGCAAGTTTCGTAAACGGCGGCGGTTTCCGCATTTAATTCGGCTAATTCATGTAGCTGTTCCAATGAGCTGCAAAGAACGACGCCTGGTTTGTTACGCTTGCGATTCTTTGCTGAAAACTTGCGTTCCAGCCCATTTTTATCAGAGACGGCAATGATATAGCCGACTTTGGTGGGGCAAACGATTACTTTGCCTTCTTCATTCAAATAGTTGATCGCACGTTGGTTGGGTTCTCCTGTCCATGGGACTTGTTTTGTTTCTTTCACTCTCTTCATCCTCCCTGTCTTCCAATGAATCGCCGTTATGAAAAATATAACGGAATATTCTGAAAATTCTGATTGAATATGGTTACCCTTGATGATAAGGGAATCAATCTGTGTAGTCAAGGGGATTTACACCAGAATGTGAAAAGAGTGGAAGAGGAAAATCGAATATACGTCACTAGAGAATAGAGTGAATGATTGACAGCAACACTATTTTTTTCCGCTTTGTATGAAAAAATTGACTGTTTTTCATGTTATTTATATGGGAAGATAGGCTTATAGATAGAAGAACGCAATCAAAAGAATAGTTTTTTTGTGAAAGATGAGGAGTATCATGAGTGAAAAGAAAAAAATACGCAAGCTTTTGTTGGCATCGATTGTCGCTGGGAGTATCTATGGTGGCGGTGCCTTGCTTTTTGGGTTGCTGGTCAGTTATAACGTCCTCTTGTTAGATGGGGTCTATACATTGATTGGTGCAGTGATGTCACTGATTGCTTTGTATGTAGCAAAATATATCCAAGCCCAAGATTTTGAACGTTTTCCATTCGGTAAAGAGGCATTGATGCCATTAGTGGTATTTATTCAATATAGTATCATCCTGCTGATCTCAATTTATGGGATCATTGAGTCTGCTTTTAGTTTATTACACGTCAGTGATGGCATGATTGATCCAATCGGTTTGTATTTCTCGCTGGTTGGTACGATCTACTGTTTCTCTTTTTACTTGTACTTAAAAAAGAAACCACTGACCCATCCCTTTTATTGGGTGGAACTAGAACAATGGCGTTTCGGCTTTTTCTTTAGTCTGGGTGTCGTCGGTTCATTTCTTGTGTCCTGGCTGATCCAAGCCAGTCCCTATGGGAATTTTGCGATGTATGTCGACCCAATCATCTCCATCGGGATCACCTTGTTCTTTATCCAGCTTTCGATAAAAGAGTTGAAAGCAGCGATTTTAGAATTGACTTCTTCTACTCCAAAAGAAGAACTGCGGGAGACCATCATGACGATCGTTGAAAAAGAATTGCGCGCAGAAGAAGTGATAGACTTTGTGTTACGTACCGCCAAAGTCGGTAATCAAGTCATTGTGGAATTAGATGTAGTGATTTTACCTGAAACTCCTCTCGATACAGTAGGTCAACAAGATCCCTTGCGAGAACGATTGAATCAGGCAATCAGCCAACAGATTTCCGGTTATTCCCTCTGGCTAAACATAAATTTTGTCGGTGACATCAAATGGGCGTATAGTGAGGAGTAAGAATGGCTGCAAAGCAGCTTGAATAAACCGTGTAAATGACAGAGAAAAGAGGAAACAAATGACAATTCTGAAAACCTATGGAAAAATCACCGCAGCACTTTTCTTGTTAGCGGCAAGCATCAATTTATTTTTAGGACCGCATCATGTGGCAGCTGGCGGTGTCAGCGGAATCGGTATTTTATTAGAGTCAGCACTCGGTTGGGATCGAGCGGCTGTGATCATGGTCTTGAATATTCTCATGCTTATTCTTGCCTATGCCTTTTTAGGGAAGGGGCCTTTTATGAAAGTCCTCTATGGTAGTTTTGCTTTTCCAGTAGCAATTGCTTTAGTTCCGGAATATATGGTGGCTGAAGACCGGTTGCTTTCCGTGATTTTTGGCAGTGCGATTTTTGCTTTAGGAGTAGCGATTTTGTACAAAAATCAGTCTTCCAGCGGCGGCACAACGATTCCACCGCTGATTTTCAAGAAATACTTTAATTTGAATCCAGCGATTGGCTTGCTGGCGACCGATGCGATCGTTGTTTCCATGAACTTGTTCGTTTTCGGGTTTGAAGAGTTCTTGTTTGCGATCTTATCGATCGTGATCACCTCTGGTGTGATGACCTACATTGAAACCGGCTTTAACCGAAAGAAATCTATCATGATCTTAAGTGAGAACCACGTGAATGAGATTCGAGAAGCGGTCTTTGATAAAACAGCTCGGGGTGCGACCCTGTTGGCTGCCCAAGGCGGTTACCAGCAAGCCGACAAGCAAGTGCTGCTGATCGTTGCCAGCGACCAAGAGTTTATGCAGATCAGACAAATCATTGAGACTATTGACCCAAAAGCGTTTGTGATCGTCAATAATGTCTCGGAAGTACTGGGGCAAGGTTTTAGTTATCATCCCATTGAATGATGCGAAACACAGTCAAATTCTGCTATGCCTATTACAAAACACAGCGAAGCGAACGCCACTTCACTGTGTTTTTTTGTCTTGTTCATTTAACGCAGTAAGGTCAAACCAGAAATGGAACAGTCTAGAGAAAATACTAGCCTTTGTTCGCAGGGAAGAATCATTCTTGCGAACAAAAACAAATTGCAGGTTTCTCTCTTGAAAATGCTTGCATTTTTCTTTTGTGTAGATTAGAATACTAATATATCAGTTTGTGTAATTTAAGGAGGATATTCATGTTTGATCACAATGTCTTGAAAAAGGCGCACGTCATTTTTCCTGCTGAAAAAAAAGCAGCGATTGATGCTCAAACAGCAATACAACCGAGATGGCTTCATTTTGGCGGAGGAAATTTATACCGAGCGTTTCATGCAGAAATCGCACAATCCTTGATTGATCAGAACGAATTATCGAGCGGCATCGTTGTCTGCGAAACATTTGATGAACAGATAATCGATCAAGTATATACACCTTATGAGAATGATATTCTGGAAGTGATCATGCATGAGGATGGTCAATTAACGAAAAAACTTTTGCAATCGACAGCTGCCAGTTATTATTGTCATCCATCTTGCACCGATAGTTATCAAAAGGTACGTCAGCTGTTTAGCGATCCTTCTGTGCAGCTGGTCACCGTAACAATCACAGAAAAAGGCTATGGCTTAAAAGACAGTCAGGGGAATTTTTTGCCTGTCGTTCAAGCGGATCTCGCTGCGGGTCCTCATCAGGTCAACCATACAATGAGCATTTTGGCTAGCTTTTTATGGGATCGTTTTCAGGAAGGGGCACTTCCGATCGCTATGGTTTCCACCGACAATTTTTCGCAAAATGGGCTCCGTTTCCAAGCGGCGATTGTCACCATCGCAAAAGAGTGGCAAAAGCTGGGGCATGTTTCAGAAGCGTTTGTCCGATACTTAGAAAACAACGCGCAAGTGACGTTTCCGTGGTCAATGATCGATCGGATCACGCCAAATCCTTCAACAGCAGTTGCAGAAGAATTAGCAGCAGCTGGCATTCAGCAGCTGCCAGTCATTCGGACCGATAAAGGAACGACGATCGCTCCGTTTGCTAACACAGAGGCGACTCATTACTTGGTGATTGAAGATGATTTCCCGAACGGTCGCCCGAATTTAGATAAAGCAGGGGTGATCTTGACGAGTCGAGAGATCGTAGACAAAACCGATAGTATGAAAGTCACAACTTGTTTGAATCCACTGCATACGGCAATGAGTTTGTTCGGCTGTTTACTCGGCTATACATCCATTGCTGCGGAAATGACGGATCCAGATATTGTCGCTTTGATCAAAGGAATCGGCTATCGTGAAGGCTTACCGGTAGTGGAAGATCCTGAGATCATTCAGCCAAAGAAATTTATCGATGAGGTGGTCGGTCTTCGTTTACCGAATCCGCTGATTCCTGACACTCCACAGCGGATCGCCGCAGATACCTCACAGAAAATCGCCATCCGTTTTGGCGAAACCATCAAAAAGTATGTGGAAAAAGAAGGCTCGGCTTCTGAGCTGACTTTCATTCCCTTAGCGATTGCAGGCTGGTTGCGTTATCTCTTAGCGATCGATGATGAAGGCCATCCATTTGTCCCAAGTCCTGATCCCCTCTTAGCAGAATTACAAGAGATTTTACGTGAGTGTCAATTGGGGACAGCCGCCGATGTTCAAGGGATCATTCGACCAATCTTAGCAAATCCGCAGATTTTTGGTTTGGATCTCTATCAAGCAGGAATCGCTGAAAACGTGGGTCACTTGTTCGCTAAGATGCTAACAGGAACCGGCGCAGTTCGTAAAACATTACATGAAACAGTAGAAGGGATCGAATAAAAAATGGAAATGACATTTCGTTGGTATGGAAAAGAATACGATAAAATCAAGTTAGCAGATATCCGTCAAATTCCTGGGATGAAAGGCATCGTCGGCACACTTTTTGATTTGCCTGCTGGGGCAGTTTGGCCCAAAGAACGGATCAAGGCGCTCGTGGAAGAAGTCGAAGCAGCTGGACTTTCTCTGAAGGTGATCGAAAGTGTCAATATTCATGATGACATCAAGATTGGCTTGCCTTCGAGAGACCTGTATATCGAAAACTACAAAGAAACGATTCGTAATTTGGCAGCATACGGGATCGAAGTGATCTGCTATAATTTTATGCCGATTTTTGATTGGATCAAAACGGATCTCGATTATCGCTTAGCCGATGGTTCTTCTACGATGGCATTTGAAAAAGCAGGGATCGACAAAGACCCAGAAGAGATCGTCAAAGAAGTTGAGGAGTCAAGCTCTGGCTATACCTTGCCAGGCTGGGAACCAGAACGTTTGGCACATGTCAAAGAATTGTTTGCTGCGTATAAGGATGTCGATGATGACAAATTAAGAGAAAACTTTGCTTATTTCCTAAAAGCCATCATTCCCACCTGCGAAGAGGTCGGCATCAAGATGGCTGTTCATCCAGATGATCCTCCCTATTCGATTTTTGGTCTGCCGCGTATCGTTAAAAACCGTGATGATCTGGATTGGGTCTGTAACGTGGTCGACAGTCCGTCAAATGGCATCACACTTTGTACTGGCAGTATCGCCGAAGACCCAGCCAATAATGTCTATGAGATTTTGGCTGAGTTTTGTCGCCGGGATCGGATTCCTTTTGCCCATGTTCGTAACATTCAATACTTGGGCAATGACAAAGACTTTTATGAAGCACCGCATCTCTCCTATGAAGGCTCGTTAGACATGTATCAGATCCTAGAAGCGATGTACAAAAATGGCTTTGACGGCTATATTCGACCAGATCATGGGCGAATGATCTGGGGAGAAACGGGACGTCCAGGCTATGGCTTATATGATCGGGCGATCGGCGCTTCCTACTTATTAGGGTTGTGGGAAGCCATCGACAAGAGCGTGGGGCGTTAAGAAAAGGAGCGAAGAAATGTTTTTAACTGACGATTTTATTTTGAAAAACAGCTTTGCCAAAGAGTTATACCATGGGTATGCAAAAAAGCAGCCGATCATTGATTACCATTGTCATTTAGATCCGAAAGAGATTTTCGAAGACCAAAACTTCACCAATCTGACCCAAGCGTGGCTGGCGGGGGACCATTACAAATGGCGCTTGATGCGAGCCAATGGTGTTGCAGAATCTTTGATCACTGGCGATGCTGATGACTACGAAAAATTCTGTGCTTGGGCGCAGACCTTGGAGGCTTGCATTGGCAATCCCTTATATGTCTGGACCCATTTGGAATTGAAGCGAATCTTTGGTATTGATGAGCGGTTGACACTAGCCAATGCAGCAAGCATTTGGGAAAAAGCCAATCAACAGTTGCAGACGAAGGAATTTTCACCACGAGGGCTGATCAAAAAGATGGCCGTTGAGGTGATCTGTACGACGGATGATCCCATTGATTCGTTGACGTATCATCAAAAGCTGGCAGAAGAATCCTTTGCTGTGTTTCCTACCTTTCGTCCTGACAAAGCAATTAATCTACAGAATTCAGAATTTCCAGCATACCTTAAGCAATTGGCTGCAGCTGCGAGCAAAGAAATCACTAGCTATCAAACGCTGGTTGAAGCATTGACCGTGCGTATTTCCTACTTCCAGCAACGGGGCTGTCGTTTAGCAGATCACAGTCTGTCACGTCTTGGAGAGGAAGCCTACGATACCGCTGCACTTGAAGCGATTTTTCAGAAGCGTTTGACCACTGGGACACTGACTAATGAAGAAATCAGACAGTTTCAAACCGGCTTGCTGATTGACTTGATGCGCCAATACGCAAAGCAAGGCTGGACCGCGCAATTGCATCTGATGGCGACGCGCAACAACAATCAAAAACTTTTCCAACAACTAGGACCTGATAGCGGCGGTGATGCGATGGGGGACGACCGTCTAGCGAGCGGCTTAAGTCGGACATTGGCGCAGCTTCAGGCGGAAAGCTTACTGCCAAAGACGATTTTGTATTCACTGAACCCCAAAGATTATCCAGTGTTGACTGCGCTGATGGGGGCGTTCCAAGAAGAGAGCAAAGGCAAGCTGCAATTAGGCTCTGCTTGGTGGTTCAATGATACGTATTCTGGTATGCGGCATCAGTTGACGACCCTAGCAGAAGGCGGGATTCTTGGAAACTTCGTCGGCATGCTGACGGATTCTCGCAGCTTTTTGTCTTATCCACGCCACGAGTATTTCCGGCGGATTTTGTGTCAGGTGATCAGTGAATGGGTAGAAGACGGACAGCTGCCAGCAGATGAAATATATTTAGGGCAGATCGTCGCAGATATCTCTTATCACAATGCGAAAACCTACTTTGATTTTCCAAACTAATGACTACTCGATTCGTTCTTGGCTTGCTAGAGAAGGAATCGAGTGTTTGTATGGCTATTGCTAAAGTTGCGTCTGTTCATTTACTATTGGCAGGGAATCCAGTACTATGATAGAAAGAATCAAAGAAGGAGCGAACAGTATGAATCCATTCTATGAAGAAGTCTATGCGCTGGCGCGGCAGATCCCTTTTGGTAAAGTCGTCTCCTATAGTCAGATTGCGTGGAAATTGGGACAAATCAACGGCGCGCGAGCAGTCGGTCGAGCGATGCGCTTGAGCCCTCAGGATGTCCCTGCCCATCGAGTCGTGCGGGCAGATGGCGTCTTAGTTGGTCCCTCTGCCAATGTGCGAAAAGCAGCACTCGTCGATGAAGGGGTGGTCTTCAAAGCCAGTGGTCGTATCGATATGAAGGCTTGCAGTTGGTCCATGAGCGAGATCGCTCCCGCTCAAATGAAGGAGCCATTATGAAAAAACGTGAATTTATCGTGCAAGATCTGTTGAGTAAAATCTATCAGGAAGAATTTTCTGCCGGCAAATTACCCAACCAAAGAACCCTTGCGCAAACCTATGGCGTCTCGCGGTTTACGATCCAGCAAGCAATCAAAAACCTTGAAGAGATCGGGATCGTCAAAGTAGTACAAGGTTCAGGGATTTTTATCCATGAAAAATGGGTCAAAAACCCAATGATCTTTAATTCCTTGACCCGCACCCCTTATGACCGCATCCATTCCAAAATGATTTCCTTGAATAAGGCGGCAGCAACGTTGGATGAACAGCAGATTTTCCAAATAGGCCCAGACGAGGAAGTCTGGACCTTTGAACGAGTGCGGATCGTCAATTATAAAATCGAACAGCTGGAAACCTCTAAATTGCCCGTCAGCCTATTTCCTGAATTGACACAAGAAATCGTGGAGCACTCGATCCAACGCTATGTCGAAAGCTGCGGATACCGCATTTCCCACTACATCACAAGCTATACCCCCATCACCACATCGACCGCGCAATCGGGTATTTTATTGTGCAAGCGGGGAACACCGGCAATGCAGATCAGCAATCGGGCGATTTTAGAAGACGGCCGCGTGTATGAGTTCAGCAATATCGTTGCCATTGATTATGCCGTGACCTACATCCGTCCCTTTGACCGTGAGATCCATCGCTCACGCATCGATTGATTTTTAGGAAAGCAAATGTGCCAGTTGCGTCGTCTTTATCCACAGAGAACAAAAGACATCCCCTGTCGATTGGACAGGGGATGTCTTTTGTTGTGTTTAAGGAGTGATCAAAGTGCCGTCTGGTGTACGGCTCTGGGTCCATTCGTGAGGACGGTAAACCACGGGGAATTCCGCAGCTGCTGCTTCATCGAACGTGATTCCGATCCCACTTTTCTCGATGGGATAAAAATAGCCGTTTTCAGGTTGCGGGCTACCACCAAAGACCGACTGTGTATTTGCTGGGATCGCAATCGTTTCTTGGATCGCGGCATTGTGGAGATGGATATTTAGATGGGTGTTGACGGCTAAGCCGACAGGGCTGATATCAGACGGCGTGTGCCAAGCGATCCGAATGCCCATCGCATCGCAGAAGTGAGCCAATTTCAATGCTGGCGTGATCCCACCGATTTGTGAGACATGGGCACGCATAAAGTCAATCTGTTGATTTTTGACTAGCTCTTGCCATTCCATCGGATTATTGAACAATTCGCCGGTCGCGATCGGGGTCGCCGACTGGCTGCGGAGTTGCTGCAACCACTTGTTTTGATCCGGCGGCAAAATATCTTCTAGGAAAAAGAGATTGAAAGGCTCAGCGGCTTTTGCAAATTGAATCGCTTGGTTTGGATGCAACCGTTCATGCACGTCATGCAGCATTTGAAATTGATTGCCGTATCGTTCTTGGATCGCAGCAAACATTTTCAGTGTTGTGTCCATGTAGTCTGTTTGATCAAAATAGGAACCAGCGATGGGCTGATCGGGTGTTTGCAGTTGGCTAGGATTTCCACCATAAAAGCCTAATTGGCAACGGATATAGCGATAGCCCTCAGCCAAGAAGCGATCGATTTCTTGATAAAGGTCTTCGAGATTATCTGCCACGGCATGGGTATAGGCGGGAATCGCCGTACGCGCTTTTCCACCTAACAGTTGATACAATGGCATATCGGCTAATTGTCCCTTGATGTCCCATAAAGCCATGTCGACTCCTGAGATGGCATTGTTGGTGATCGGACCATTCCGCCAGTAAGAATTGACATTCATCACTTGCCAAAGATCTTCGATTTGATTGGCATCGCGGCCAAGTAAGAGGGGGCGTAAATACTCGTCAACGACGGTTTTTACGGCTAGTGGGCGAAACTGGAAGGTTGCGCAACCTAACCCAGATACGCCTTTGTTCGTTTCTACTTTAACGACAACAAGGTTATGACGATCAGGTTTGATCGCAAAGGCTTTGACGTCGGTGATGATCGTTGGTGTCATTTCATTCACTCCAATTTTTGTCTCTAGTTGCTATAGCCATTGAAACATGCTTGGCAACCGCTGTCAATTTGGTCTAATAAAAACTGGATATACACCATAAAACCAGTCCAATTTTTGCCTGTTTTATAATAAAACGTTGATATATAGCGTTTTTATTCTGGTTTTATCAAAAAAGGACTGGTTTTACAAGTCTGTGTGAGCATGCTACTATGTGTGTGAAAACGGAAACACCTGAAAGGGCGCCCGTCAAAAGGATCAGGACCGTTAGCAAACAACAGGGGGAAAAAAAATGACCAAAGAAGACATCGTAAAACAGATCATTAAAGATGTTGGCGGATCAGACAATATCAACAATGCATGGCACTGTATGACTCGCTTGCGTTTTGATTTAAAGGATGAGAAAAAAGTCGACTATGCGGCGTTAGAAAAAACACCCAAAGTCGTAGGAACAAAATATCAAAGCAATCAGCTGCAAGTAGTGATAGGAACGGATGTTGCTGATTATTATGCACCTTTAGCAAAAGAATTAGGTCTTGATGAAGCGAACCAAGGGGGAACATCAGAGAAAAAAGGAGCCGTTTCCTTATTTATGGATACCGTTTCTGGCGTTTTTGGTCCGATCGTTCCAGCTATCGCTGGCGCAGGAATGATCAAAGGATTGATGGCTGGATTGGTGGCATTGAATGTCATCTCAAATCAAACAGATACCTATTTAGTGATCGACATGATTGCGAGCGGCGTATTCACATTCTTGCCATTTTTTGTTGCTGCTTCTGCCGCTCGGATTTTTAAAACCAATCAATATTTAGCGATCGCAATCGCGGCAACGCTGCAATTTCCAACGATGACCAATGCGGTAGCCGAAGGGAGCATTTCCGCCTTTCGTTTGTTCGGCGTATTGCCAGTACCCGTCTTTAACTATGCAGGGACAGTGATTCCCATTATCTTTGCCGTGCTGGCGCTCAGTTATATTTACCGTTGGGTCGATAAACTCTTACCACAAGTGCTGCGTACCGTGTTTACACCGACGATTTCGTTGTTTGTCGCTGGTATCTTGACATTAACGGTCATTGGCCCAATCAGTATCCATCTAGGAAACTTATTGGCTGCTGGCGTGGCTGGATTATTCACTATCTCGCCTGTCTTAGCAGGAATCGTGGTAGGGGCGATTCGACCAATCGCAATCTTCACGGGACTGCATCATGCCATGACCCCGATCGCTTTGCAAAACTTTGCGAATCAAGGATATGATATGCTGATGCCAATGATGTTTATGGCAAATATGGCAATCACCGGCGCAACAGCAGCTATTTATTTCAAAGTCAAAACCAAAGAAGAAAAATCGATCATTCTATCGTCGGCGGTTTCAGGCTTGTTAGGGATCACAGAACCTGCGTTATTCGGGATTTTGTCGAAGTATAAAAAAGCCTTTATCGCAGCAACAGTCGGTAGTTCTGTGGCTTCTGCCTTCATCAGTTTCTTCGGTGTTCGTATTTATGGGTACATTCTTTCAAGTATCTTTAGTTTGCCAGCCTATATCGGGGAATACTTTATCTACGCCGTTCTAGGGATCATCTTGGCGATCGGCTTATCTTTTGCCATGAGCTGGTTCTTGGTACCAAATCAAGCAGCAGAAGGCGATCGTTACACCAACGAAGTGGATCTGCATGCCGTGACCCATGGTGAATACGTCCCATTAGAAGATGTACCAGATGAAGTTTTTTCAACGAAAATGATGGGAGAAGGCTATGCCATCGAGTCACAAGATGGCCAAATCTTTGCACCAGTCAGTGGCGAAGTCACCACTGTGTTCCCTTCAAAACATGCCGTCGGGATCAAAACCCAAAACGGCGTTGAAGTTCTTGTGCACATGGGGATCGATACAGTTTCCCTTGGCGGTCAAGGCTTTGAAGTCTTTGTCAAAGCTGGGGAGCAAGTAACTCCGCAAACCAAACTGGCACAAATGGATCTGCCGTTTATCAAGCAGCAAGGCAAAGAAACCATGGTGATCGTTTTGATCACCAACATGGATCGCGTGCAACAATTTTCTGGAAGTACTGATTTAGAAGGCAGACACCAAGCCGGTGCATTACTGGAAAAAGTCGTTTTGAATGCCTAATAAAAGAAAAAAGATGAGCTTCGTCAACGAAGTTCATCTTTTTTGTTTGTCCAGTAACTATTTTTTTACTCATAGCGCAAAGCTTGGATTGGATCTAGTTTACCTGCGCGGTTAGCAGGCAATGTGCCGGCTAAAAAGGCGATTAATAGGATGACACCCATAACAGTCAGCGTGTTCGACCAAGAAAAGCCGATCAATTCAAAGCCAGTCAATTCTTCTAGGAAGGTGTTCGCAGCGTAATCGTTGATGACATTTCCTAAACCATAAGCGGCGAGAATTCCGGTGAGGGCGCCAAAGAAACCAATCAAAAGCGCTTCGAAACTGAAGGTGAGAAAAACCTTGCTGCGGCTCATGCCTAATGCTTTCATCAATCCAATCTCACGGGTACGATCTTGAACTGACATATAAAGTGTATTGATGATACCAAAGCTAGCGGCAAGCAATGAGATAGCGCCAAAGAGTGTAAGAACCCCAGTGATAGCGTTGATGACCAGTCGGAACATATTGATTTCATCTTCGATCGTCATACCTTGAAACCCGAGTTCACGCAATTCTTTTTTGATCGTATCGATTTTTGTGTTGGACAGGCCATCCTCTAGATAGGCTTGTGCTGCAAATGATTGATTTTTTAAGTTTTCTGGTAATCCCTTTTCGGCGATTGTTTGCACGTGCTGGCTTAATGCTTGGTTCAAAATGGTCATGCCTGCTTGGATAAAACTAAAGTTACGCACTCCAACGACTTTGGCGGTCACAGTTTCTTGTTCGCCAGTCGCTTGAGCAGAAACTCCGAGAACGACTTTTTTTTCCAATGCATCTTGAGCATTTTTAAAACCTAGTGGTTCGATATATTCTTGATCAAGGACGATCTCATATGCGTCTGTTTCATTATTGATTTGTCGCCCCGCCTCTAAATCTAAATCAACACCAGCTGAGCCCATGGCGTTTAGTTGATATTTTGAATCAGTTAGTCCTTGAATATAATCAAGTGTTAAAGCCGCGATTGGTTCCACTCGTTGGATATGGTCAATTGTTTCTATTTGTTCGATATCCTTTGGAGTGATCATACTTGCCTCAGCGGTATTTTTTTCTGGATCGTATTCTTTTAAATTGCTGCCCGGAACCATGTTGCCAGTCCCATCTGATTTATAGACGGCTAAGAGCTGATCATTGCCAACAGTTTCTAGCTGCAGATCCATATAATTATTGACGCCGGTATTAATCCCCAGTGTTAAGTAGATCGTAAAAGACCCAATAAAGATTGCGATGATCGTTAGAAGTGTTCGACCTTTGTTGCGTAAGAGATTTCCTGCAGAAGATTTTACTAAATCGATTAGTTTCATTTTTCTACCTACTCAATCACTAAACCATCTTTGATATGGATCTGACGATCACAGCGATCAGCCAGCTCAGGATCGTGAGTGACGATGACTAAGGTGATATTTTCTTTTTTATTGAGGCCGAACAAAAGGTCTTCAACTTTTTGGCCAGTCGCTGAATCAAGGTTTCCAGTCGGTTCGTCGGCAAAAATGATCTTGGGTTTGTTAACGATGGCGCGGGCAATACAGACCCGCTGTTTTTGACCGCCAGAAAGATCGGTTGCTTTATTTTTGGATTTTTCTGATAATTCGACAGCTTGTAAGGCTTCATCCACCAATTTTTTTCGTTGACTGCGGCGCATGCCATTTATTTTTAATGGCAACATGACATTCTCATGGACTGTATCTTTAGCATTCATAAAGAATTGTTGGAAAACAAAGCCAAATGTTTCATTTCGTAAGTGATTTAATTCCGACGCTTTTTTTCCTTTGACGTTTTGACCCATCAAGAACAATTCTCCGCTAGTGGGTTGATCAAGTAACGCCAATAAATGCATCAATGTAGATTTTCCGGAACCGCTTTTTCCGACGATTGCTACTGAGTCACCTTCTCTGATTTTTAAATCAATTCCTTTTAACGCATTGAAGGATGATTCGCCTTTTCCGTAGACCCTTGTTAAGTTTCGTGCTTCTAAAACAATCATTTCATTCCTCCTCTTAAAAAGTTATTAAGTTAAGGTTATCACAAATAGTTGTCAATAAATCAGTCTCTAGTCGTAGATTTTTAAATATAATAAAAAAAAAGACGATTTCCGCTGGAAATCGTCTTGAAAATGCAAGAAAGATTTTAAGTTCAATTAACTACGCAGCCCGCGACCTTTTTGGATCAAGTACCAGCATACGCTGTATAAGACGACAATGAACAAGACCAAAATACCGATGGATAGGAAAATCGGGACATCGATGGTGCCCAAAAAGCCGTAACGGAAACCAGAGATCATATACACGATCGGATTGACTTTGGAGATCGTTTGCCAAATCGGCGGCAGCATGCTGATGGAGTAAAAGACGCCTCCAAGATAGGTCAATGGTTGTAAAACAAAGGTTGGCACGATGGAAACATCGTCAAATGATTGGGCGAAGATCCCATTTAGCAACCCTGCTAATGAAAATAAGATGGCGGTCATGACAAGGGTTAAGACAACGATGACCCAAGAATAAACATGTAATGGGACGAAGAAAAGGGAAATGATGGTCACCAATGTGCCCACCAAGATACTACGGCCAAGTCCGCCAAAGACAAAGCCCCAAATGATGACGTGGGTAGGGACCGGCGCCACTAAGAGTTCCTCAATGTTTTTTTGAAACTTCTGTGAAAAGAAGGAAGATGACACGTTAGAGTAAGAACTAGTGATCGTCGACATCATGATCAGCCCAGGAACGATAAATTCCATATAAGAAAAGCCGCCCATTTCGCCGATGCGGCTGCCTATCATTTTCCCAAAGATAATAAAGTATAAGGAAGTAGTGATGACGGGTGGGACGAGGGTCTGCACCCAAATCCGTAAATAGCGGTTGGTCTCTTTGACCGCTAAACTTTTTAAGGCTGTAAAATAAAGACTAAACATGGTTTTCCTCCGCTTCGTGTGATTCTTCGGTGATTTTCAAAAATAGTTCTTCCAAGCGATTGGATTTGTTGCGCATGGAGAGGACATTGATCCCTTGCTGACTGAATTGGGCAAAAAGATCGTTGACGCCTTGATCTCGAGCGACTTCAACAGCGATGGTCTGTTCATCTTCCATTTGGATCGGATACCCATTGATCGTTGGTGCTTGTTCAATCGGTGCGATATCAAAAAGAAAGGTTTCAAATTGCAGTTTTGCCAACAAGGACTTCATGCTGGTGTTTTCGATCAGTTCACCAGATTGGATGATCCCGATGTTGCGGCAAAGCATTTCCGCCTCTTCTAAATAATGGGTCGTCAAAATGATCGTTGTGCCCTTTTGGTTCAGCTCCCGCAAAAAGCTCCACATTTCCCGACGCAATTCGATATCGACACCTGCCGTCGGTTCATCCAAAATCAATAGCCGCGGTTCATGCATCAGGGCACGAGCAATCATCAAACGACGTTTCATCCCGCCCGACAGCATCCGCGCACGAACATTGCGTTTTTCCCACAAATTCGACTGTTTCAAGTATTTTTCGCTGCGCTTGATGGCCTCGTTGCGGGGGACACCATAATACCCAGCTTGATTGACGACGATCTGCTGGACCGTTTCAAAGGGATTGAAATTGAATTCTTGGGGAACCAGACCAATCTGTTGTTTGACTTGGACCAATTCTTTGTCTAAATCGTAGCCGAAGACTTTGACGCTTCCCGAAGATTTATTGACAAGAGAGGTGATAATGCCGATGGTGGTGGACTTTCCAGCGCCGTTTGGGCCTAACAAGGCATAAAAGTCGCCTTCTTCCACCGTCAAATTTATGCCCCGCAACGCTTCAACGCCGGTAGCATAGACTTTGCGTAAATCGGTTAGTTCTAGTGCATAGGTCATGTTTGTTTGAACTCCTTCTATGTATGATGGTTTATTCTATCATTTTTTTTCAAGAAGAACCGCATGATTTGATTTTTTTCATTTGATTAGATAACAATTGTTGCTAATCGATGAAAAGTGGGAAAGAGGCAAAAGAAAAAACGACCATTTGATCGTTTTTTCGATAAAGTCGATTGTTAGCATAAATACCGTTCTGGTCGTTCTGTCTGTCCTAATAAGTAATCGACAGAAACATTATAGAGGGAAGCTGCATGTAGCAGCGTCAATACATCGGGTAAGCGATCGCCTGCTTCGTATAAGGTGTAATCGGGGTAAGACACATCGAGATGCTGGCATACTTCTTTTGGGCTCAATCCGCGTTCTTCTCTTAAAAATTTGAAGCGGCAACGCAAGGTGTCTAATAAAAAAGCTTCTTCTAATGTCACTTTGCGGTCCTCCTTAAAAAATAGCGCTTTTTTTCGCACTGTTCTCTTTTTATTGTACCAACAAAAGCAAAATATGCGAAGTGATTCACATGAAGGGCGATCGGTTTTTGTCAAAAAGTGAAACAAATGACTTGCTCTGAGACGCGTTTCATACAGTATGCTTGATTTATAAAAAGGAAGGCGGGATGGAAACATGAATACATACATGAAGAAAAATAGTGCGGAATGTTGTTATGTGACGTTGGCATTTGATGGACAACAACTGGTATTGACGAAGCCCAAAGGGTTCTTTCAAGAACGGTTAGTAGAAATTCCTGTGGATGAGATCAGTCACTTGACGTGTGATGAACACTTCGGGTCTCAGCGCATCGGATTTATCCATCACAACGATTACTATGAATTTTATACATGTGGGTTAAGTGTGATAGACTATATGAAAGAACAATTATTCGTTTAAGGAGCAGTGAGTCATGGCAAACATTCGGGATATTGCACGCTTGACCGGCTATTCGGTCTCAACGGTTTCACGAGTCATTAATAACAATCCTTATGTCAGTGAAGAAAAGCGTCGTAAGATCCTGGCTGTCATGGAAGAGGTCAACTATATTCCGAATTACACGGCGCGGGCATTAAGTGTCGGCAAAACCAAAAATATCGGCGTGATCCTGCCGTTTGTCAATCATCCCTATTTTGATCGATTATTGAGCGGCATCACGACAGCAGCGTTTGCTCGTGGCTATAAGGTGACGCTTTTAGCCACGAACTATGATCCGCAAGTAGAGGAAGCGTATTTGCAAGAATTTGCGGCGAAAAGCTTTGATGCTTTGATCATTACTTCGCGGGCGAATCCGATCGAAACCTTATTGCCTTATCGTTCATACGGACGCATCGTGTTTTGTGAAAATATCTCGTATTTGACTGACGGCTGCACCTATATCGATCGAGAGGAATCGATCAAGGAGGTCTTCACGTATTTTAAGGAACAAGGCATCCAGAAAATCGGTGTGACATTGGGACGTAGCCGCAAGCTCAGCAGCAATTCAAAAATCACGGTCCGTTTGGCTCATGACTATTTTTCGACCTTTTCCGAAGACTTGATTTTTTGGGATTGTTTGACGGAAGAAGATGGCAAAGAAGCGGCTGCTTATTTTGCAGATAAAGGAGTCGAAGCGATTTTCACCAACGGGGATCATGTTGCTGCTGGGATCCAGTCGCAGGCGCCGGGAGAATGGCTCGTGATTGGACGGGACAATCTATACATCAGCGAGCTGCTGCAGCTTTCAACGATCGATCATCACTTGCAAGCTTGCGGGGAGACTGCCGTCCAATTGGCGGTAATGGAAAAAAGCGGCAACTATCGCATGCCCTATGAGTTCATCAAACGATAGCTACAGACGAAACGATGCGCAAACAGTGCCCTGAGCGGGCAGTGCTTGCGCATCGTTTTTTTAATGGGATTTGGTGTAATGGTCAATGATCTGTTTCAACAGCTGAGCGCTGCCGACGCCTGCTTTTTGATCGTAATAGGCGGTAAAACGCTCGTCTTGAACGTACATTTCCCCTAAAGATCGGTGATATTCTGCTGAGTAAAAGGGCGCTGCTTGTTTAAGCCATGCTTGATGCGCAGCAAAAGCCTTTTCGGCTTTGTCAGAAGGGATTCGTTTCCCTTCCTTTTCATTCAATAGCTCTTTTATCAGCTGCAATAAGCGGTTTTCGTTGTCGGTCAGTGCTTGATAATCGACTTGGGTCATCTGCTGCCACTTTTGGTTGCTTTGTTCGATGATTTCCTCACCGTAGGCTTCTCGTAATTCGGCACCGTAGTTCGCTTCGTTTTCACGAATTTTTTGTTCCTTAAAATAACGGAATTTCTCTTGATCGGTCATCGTCTTTTCTCCTTCATAATAATCAATTGTTTGCGCTAAGGTGGTCAAAAGACTGTCCAGGGCTGCTCGCTCTTGTAAAAGCTGTTGGTAATGCTGCAACAAGACCGTTTGGATCGATTCTTGTGGCTCATCCAAGATTCCGCGGATTGTTTCTAATGACAGCCCAAAAGACTTAAAATATAAAATCTGCTGTAGGCGATCGACTTCCTGTCTCCCGTAGATACGGTAACCAGCTGAGTTGGTGCGTTGCGGTTGTAACAACTTGATCTGATCATAATACCGCAGGGTACGGCTGCTGACTCCTGACAGTTTAGCTAAGGCACTGATCGTATATTCCATCGGCTTTTCCCTCCTTACACCTGTATCCTAAAGGTTGACGTAACGACAAAGTCAAGAAAATTTTTTTGCGTTTTTTAAAATGTGCTATAATTATAACAAAGAAAGGAAGATAAGATGCAAATAGTTTTTTCTGATATTGATGGGACGTTCCAAGAAATGGGGCACCCGATTCATGAGATCAATAAAGAAGCCATCCGTTGTTTGCAAGCCCAAGGGGATCACTTTGTGTTTGTCACAGGGCGAGGATTTGAGCTTGTTCAAGATATGATGGCGGAAGAAGACCTTTCCTGTGATGTGATTTTCGGAAACGGCGCTGGTCTGATGGTAAAAGGAGAAGCGCCTGTTTTGACGCATACCTTGCCCTATAAGACATTGGCGCAAGTGATTGGTATCTTAGAAACAGAAGAGGTTTTTTATTTCTTACATACTGACCATGGCATCATTTCCCCACAAGCGCATTTGTATGAAGCGCAATTTCAAGAAAGCCGCAAGCAGTTACTCGCGGAGTTAGGGGAGCGAGGACAAATCATCGCTGACTACAAATATGAGTTCTTTTACAACGAATGTCTTCATAAAGACGACGTGCTGCAGTTTATGAAGGAACATCCAGAGATAAAGGTCATCAAAATCGAACTGATGGAAGCGTCAGACGAAAAAAGAGAACGGCTGCGGGCGATGATCCAATCAGAAACGGCTGCGATTTTTCAATCCTTTGTCCAAACACTGGAGATCGTTGATCCATTGGCGACCAAAGGTGCCGCGATCCGTTCCTTTTTAGAAGCTTTTCCCGCTGCCAAAAGCTACGGGATCGGTGATGGTGAAAATGACCTTGCGATGTTTGAAGCGGTGGATGTTTCTTTGGCTGTAGCAAATGCCAGCCCAGCGATCAAAGCAGTTTGTGATCGAACCATTGAGCGCGCGGAAGACGGCGGTGTTGGCCGCTTTATTTTAACAGAATTAGTTTCGAGAGAGGATGTTGTGCATGAAGTTGATTGAAACCCCAGTAAACCAAAATCTAAATATGGAAACTTTTTACCCGAACATCTCCAAGTATCTATTTGACAAAATAGCGATCAAATACTATAAATTGTACTCGCTTGATCGGACGCAGATTCTCTATGTGGATAGTTTTGATACGATTTCTTTAGTATTGATCAACAATAAAAAGAAAATCAGTCGGGAAGAAGTTGACACAGCGATTCATCGTTTGCTGAAGGTCGATCGCAAAGACGTGACCGTCAATGTTAATATTCGTAAAGAAATGGAAGCAAGAGGCATCACCTTTTCTAAACCGAGGAAAGATGTCATTCTTGTTCAATTGCCTGTGAAAGAATAGTAGTTGAAAGAAGTTGGGACATGCACGTTGCAAGAGCAATCAAACGTTGAACAAAAGGGCGACCTTATACGCGCGCAGGAATGATGCGCCAATAAGTAGGAGGCTGACCCATGCTTTTGAGCAATTTGTTCTCAGGTGGATTGCCTTGTACGAGCAAAAACCCAACTTTTTTTTGAAAAAAACAAGATTTTCTGTCTTTTGTGTTTTTTTTGCTATAATGAGAAGAAGTAAGCTAGAGGGAGTAAGAACATGCAGAAATTATTTAAAGATGACAGCTTGACGCTGCACACCGATCTCTACCAAATCAACATGATGCAAACCTATTGGGAGTTAGGCAGAGCCGATCGTAATGCGGTGTTTGAATGCTATTTCCGTGACATGCCTTTTGAAAACGGCTATGCGATCTTTGCCGGTCTGGAACGATTGATCGACTATTTGAACGATTTATCCTTTTCAGAAACGGATATCGCCTACTTGCGAGAAATCGGCGGCTACCCAGAAGCCTTTTTAGAGTATCTAAAGGAGTTCAAGTTTGCTTGTACCGTTCGTTCTGCGTTAGAAGGCGATTTAGTCTTCAACAATGAACCGATCATTCAAGTAGAAGGGCCGTTGGCACAAGCACAGTTGATCGAAACGGCGTTACTGAATATGGTCAATTTCCAAACACTGATCGCCACGAAAGCGGCCCGCATCAAATCCGTGATCGGCACGGATCCCTTGTTGGAATTTGGTTCACGGCGGGCACAAGAATTGGATGCAGCCATTTGGGGGACCCGAGCGGCTTATATTGGCGGAGCAGATGCGACGAGTAATGTGCGGGCAGGGAAGATTTTTGGCATCCCAGCCAGCGGAACCCACGCCCATTCCCTCGTGCAATCCTACGGCAATGACTATGATGCATTTATGGCGTATGCCCAAACCCACAAAGATTGCGTATTCTTAGTCGATACCTATGATACATTGCGCTTAGGTGTGCCGAATGCGATTCGTGTGGCCAAAGAGATGGGGGATAAGATCAATTTCTTAGGTGTGCGGATCGACAGCGGCGATATGGCGTATATCTCGAAAAAAGTCCGTGAACAGCTGGATGAAGCGGGATTCACGGAAGCCAAAGTCTATGCTTCCAATGATCTAGACGAAAATACGATTCTAAGCTTGAAAATGCAAAAGGCGAAAATCGATGTGTGGGGTGTCGGCACCAAGCTGATCACCGCTTACGATCAACCGGCATTAGGCGCGGTTTATAAACTGGTGGCCATCGAAAATGAGCAGGGAGAAATGATCGACACCATCAAATTATCCAGCAATGCTGAAAAGGTTTCGACCCCTGGGAAAAAACAAGTTTGGCGGATCACCCGTAAATCTGACGGCAAGTCAGAAGGCGATTATGTCACGCTATGGGAAGAAAATCCCCAAGCAGCAGACGAACTGTTCATGTTCCATCCTGTTCATACCTTTATCAACAAAACAGTGACGAACTTTGATGCGCGACCATTATTGCAAGACATCTTTGTGGATGGCCAGCAAGTGTATCAAGTGCCTGACTTAGAACACATCAAAGCCTATGCGACGAATTGCTTGGATTCCCTTTGGGACGAGTACAAACGTGACTTGAATCCACAGAAATACCCAGTCGATCTTTCGCAAGAATGCTGGGATCATAAAATGCGCACGATTGAAAAAGTACGCAAACAAACCAATGGCGCGATTTTGTAATCCGCAACTGCGCTGGTCCTAGGATCAGTCAGCTGCTTCAAAAAATAAGAGGAGGCGTTTCTATGACCATGCAACAAGAAATTATCAAAGAATTAGGAGTCTTACCGACCATCGACCCGAAAGAAGAAGTTCGTAAGAGTATTGATTTTTTAAAGGCGTATCTGCAAAAGAATCCGTTCTTGCATACGTTTGTCTTGGGGATCAGTGGTGGACAAGATTCGACGTTAGCTGGACGGCTTGCGCAATTGACGATGGAGGAAATGCGCAGCGAAACTGGGAATCCCAACTATCAGTTCATAGGGGTACGCTTACCTTATGGGGAACAAGCAGATGAAGAAGATGCCAAAAAAGCCATTGAATTTATCAAACCAGACATTGAGCTGCGGGTAAACATCAAAGCCGCCGTCGATGCCCAAGTGCAAGCGGTGGAAGAAGCAGGCTTAGCGGTTTCTGACTTTAATAAAGGCAATATCAAAGCCCGTCAACGGATGATTACGCAATATGCCATTGCGGGTGAAAAAGCAGGGGCTGTTCTGGGAACAGATCATGCTGCGGAAAACATCACCGGCTTCTTTACGAAGTACGGGGATGGCGGAGCCGATATTTTACCACTGTTTCGTTTGAATAAACGCCAAGGACGTCAACTCTTGCAATACTTAGGCGCGCCAGAAGCGTTGTATACAAAAGTCCCAACTGCGGACTTGGAAGATGGCAAACCTTTAGTGGCAGATGAAGCAGCTTTAGGAGTGACCTACAACGACATCGATGACTATTTAGAAGGCAAGGAAATTTCGGCTGAAGCCCAACAAACCATTGAAAACTGGTGGAACAAAACGCAACACAAACGCCACTTGCCAGTCACGATCTTTGACGATTTTTGGAAATAAACGAAACCAGTGATTGAGTTCCATTCGGATAGAAAGAAGAGTCTAGGGGGCAAGAAACCTTAGACTCTTTTTTATGAGGGTTGCTTTCTTTAAAAATAACAAAATCTTCTTGCCCTGGCTTTACTTTCTTGTCTTGAAAGCATAAAATACGAGGGTACCTAGAACGTGTAGAAAAGGAGGAATGTTCCTTCGTGAAAATAAATAGCCATCCTTATCTGAAGATCGCATTAAAAGGCATCGCCATCGTCCTGTTGATCATTTTCAGTAATTTATATTTGCAATGGTGTCAAAACAATCTTTCCGTTGAATTAGCCTTGAAATTTGCCTTTTCGTGGCATACAGCAAAGTTTTTCTTGGCTTGTGGGGTGCTACTGCTGGTGTATGGGGTGTTTGCCAGCTTGGCAGGTTCGGTACTGATTGGGGGCATCTTTTATAGTGTCGTCATCGGAATCTTAGGGTATGCCAACCACACAAAGATGGTCTATCGCCAAGAACCAATCTATCCCGATGATTTAAAGATGGTCACTCAATTCGACCTTCTACGAACCATGATCGGCAATAGCGCCTTTTTCTTAGCCATCCTCTTCGCTCTGGCTGCGATCGGAGCGATCGGCTGGAGTATCTATCGCAGCCGCAAATTAAACCTGCGTTTGCAAGTGATGCGAGGAGCGGTGCTGGTCGTATGCTCGCTGGGCTTAGTCTATGTTTCTCACTTCAATGACAGCAACAACCTTTTACGCAAAGCCTACAATCAGACGGCGCTCTGGATTCCGTATTCACAAAAAATGAACTATTACAATACGGGATTCATCGGTGGGTTTTTGTACAACCTGCGGGTAGATGCCATGACGAAGCCTGAGGGGTATTCAAAAGAAGCGATCCAAGCGATTGCGGACACCTACAATGCACAGGCTGCGGAGAAAAATCAAGACCGTGAAAGTGAAGCACCAAATATCGTCTATGTGATGAGCGAGAGCTTTTCCGACCCGAGCCATTTAAATGGCTTGTCGATCACCGGCGATCCGTTGAAAGACTATTACCACGTCGCCGATCAAACCATCAGCGGAAAAATGCTTTCGCAAAATTATGGAGGCGGTACGGCAAACATCGAGTTTGAAGCGCTGACTGGCTTTGCCATGGGCCTATTGAATCCGCAAATGACGACGCCTTACACGATGCTAGTGCCGAAATTGACGCAACTGCCATCCTTGGTTTCTTTCTTGGAACAGTCCGGGTATACGGCAACGGCGATCCATCCTTACGATACATCGATGTACAAACGCAAGGATGTCTATGGGGTGATGGGGTTTGAACAGTTTATCGATCAAGAGACGATGACCTATACCGACAAAATCGAAAATAATCCTTATATTTCTGATGAGGCGGCCTACAAAGAAGTGCTGGCATTGTTGGAAAACGATCAGCAACCGCAATTTGTCCATTTAGTGACGATGCAGACCCATATGCCGTATACTGGTAAATACGATACCTTGAATTACCAAGCAAGCGGTCCGGGCAATATGGCTTCTTTGAAAAACTACCTGCAGGATATCTCCTACAGCAGTACAGCATTGAAAAACTTTGTAGCTGAATTAGAACAGCTGGATCGGCGAACGCTGGTCGTCTTTTGGGGGGATCATTTACCAGGCATTTATGCCGATGAGATCAAGGAGCAAAATGAAACGGCTGCCCTGCATGAAACGGAGTTTTTGATGGTCGATTCGCAAGGGAATTTTGCACCAGAAGATGTACCAGTAACAAGTCCCTTTTACTTTGCGCCGAACCTATTAGAAGCCAGTGACCAACCAACGAGCGGGTTTTACCAGTTGTTATTGGCCTTGCAAGATGAGCTGCCAGCTTTTGAAATGGGTCAATATTATCAAGGCGGGCAATGGCAGACGACCCTTGCATTGGATCAAGAAGCCCAAGAAATCTATGATGCCTACAATTTGATCCAATACGATGTGTTACAAGGAGAGCAATACAGTTTAACGACTGGTTTGTTTGGCTAAATGAAATGTAAAATAGCGCCTTATCCCAGTGTTAGTCACAGGATAAGGCGCTTTTGTTTGTAGGAAGTTATAAATCCTGCCATTTACGGTTTTGATCAAAATCATTGGCGGCGGCATAGGCGTCTTGAACGATCGTTTCAGGGTAGCCCATGACTTTTAAGAGGGCGATCGCGTTGCGGCTCAAGGCAGGACCGGATTTGACCTTGTAATCAAAGGAGATGCCGTCATCTTCCGTGACTTGTTCAGAAAAATGAATGTTGCGGCAGTCGTTTTTTAAAATTTCAGTCAGCTCAATGTCATGGGTGGCGACAAATGCCAATGATGGGTAGGCACGCAGCCAATGGATGATGCTGGCAGAAGCAGCGATCCGTTCCACCGTATTGGTTCCTTTTAAAATCTCATCAACAAAACAATAGCAACGCTGGTTCGTAGCAACGGTGTCTAGCAGGCGTTTGATGGATTTGATTTCCGCGACGAAATAGCTGTCGCCTTCAAACAAGTCATCTTCGACAGCCATCGAGGTAATGACATGACCGGGAACCATCGTAAAGGCTTCGGCAACTGCTGTCTGGATCGTTTGTGCCAAAATGCAATTGATGGCGATGCTTTTGACATACGTCGATTTGCCCGAGGCATTGGAGCCAGTCACGAGGGTATTGTGGGTCCAAGCAACATCATTCATGACTGCTTCACTTAGAAGCGGGTGATACGTACCCGTTGCTTGTACACCTCCGCTTGTTTGGAAGGTCGGTAGGCAAGTGATGGGCATATACGTGCGAAAATTTAAAATGGCGGCTGCGACTTCCAATTTTCCCAGCAAATTCCACAGATCGATGGCTGCTTGTTGGTGCTTTGCCAGGGTAGTAGTGACCGTTTGATAGGAAATAAACGGCAGCATAAAAATGATATTGATGTATTCAAACAACATGTCTCCTTCGCTGCCGTTTTTGGCACGAAACGAAAAGGCGAAACGAGTGATCTTTTTTAATGGTGCCAAGGATTGTTTGATCTCATCTTGGAGGGGCGTGTTGATTTTAGCGATCTGACTGCCACAGGCAATCGTTTGAACCAAATAGCGCATGCTGTTCAGTTCTGTTTCCAGCTTGGCTTTTTTGATGGAGTAATAGATCGTATTGAAAACGACACTAACCAACGTCAACAGGATGCCTTGGACAAACCCCAGCAGGAGCAGCAAGATGCCGACTAACGGCAGCACACCTAAAAAGACAAAGAACGGCAGAGAGCCGATCGATTGCGCAGCTTCATTGGCCAAGTAGGCTTTCGAAAAATTATCATCTTGTTTTCCTAAACGAGCAAACGTATATTGGGATTGTTCGCGTGCGGCACTGTCAGCAGCAAAAAAGTCGATCAATTTGGTCAGCTGTTTGTCCGTCTTGAAGCGAAAATTGCGTAACTGCTGGTACAATGCTTCTGAACCGACACTGGAAAACGTCAGATTAATGGACTCAAACAACGAAAAGCCATCCAAGTCATACCAAGTGATGTCATCGACCTCGCTATCAAAATCGTGAAACTTCTTCTCAGTCAGCCAAGCCTTTTTCAAACTCGCTTCTTTATCAAAGCGGGGCTGACGGGGAAGCTTTCCCCAAGCAAGCCGAACGTAACGGCGTACTTTGTATCGATTCCAGATATCTAATGCGGTCAAGATGAGAATGCTGGCGAGTATGATCAAAATGACCATCGTTTGTGGTTCCATATGCAAAAGTCCTCCTAATGGCTAATGAATGCTGGCTAAAGTTAAGTGTTGCTGTGGGCAGGATCGATTTCTTTCAAACAAGCATAGATCCGTTCAATATCTTGGGTCGTGCCTCGCAGCTCGAAATCCGCTAAGAACGGGATCGAAAATTGCTCCGCATATTGCTTTGCGGTCAAGCAATATTGATAATTGAAGTTTTTGTTGCCACTGCCGATCACGCCTAAGCAAAGAGCTGCGTTGTTTTCATAGTCAATGTATTCCCGCATGGTTTCTGTGAGAATCTCCTGATCGCCGTTATCGACGCCATTTCCACCTTCTAAATAGGTAGGGACAAAAACCACATAAGGTTCGTCTTCTTGTTCAAAGACACTATTGTCATGAATTTCTTTGGCTTCCCAAGTACTCGGAGTGTCTTGCTGATCCGCATAGGCCAACAAGCGGTTGACGAATGCACGGGTATTTCCAGAGATTGAAATATAAAGTAGTTTCATTTTTTTCATCACCTTCCGCTTTCTAGTATAACAGAAACCATTTATGAAAAGAGGAGAACTTCGGCAGTCTTTTCTAGTAAAATGCAGCCAAAGGCTTTACACTGAGAGAGGAGTCCAATACAAAGGAGTGGCAATAATGTTTTCAAAAATGCATCATGTGGCGATCATCGCCAGTGATTACCAGCAGACCATAGAATTTTATGTAGAGAAATTAGGCTTTGAAGTGATTCGTGAACATGCGCGCCCAGAAAAGAAAGATGTAAAAATCGACTTGCGCTTTGGGGAATCAGAAATAGAACTGTTTGTGGTGGAAAACCCACCAGCAAGACCAAGTTTTCCTGAAGCAGCTGGCTTGCGGCATTTGGCATTTGCGGTGGAAAATATTGAAGCAGTCGTGGCAAAGTTAGCCGCCAAAGGAATTGCGTGTGAACCGATTCGTTTCGATACCTTTACGAATAAGAAAATGACCTTTTTCCAAGATCCAGACGGCTTGCCGTTGGAATTGCATGAATAAATAAGGAAAACTTTGTGTGGATCCTTTGTCGATTCAACTTGGTTTTTCTTGAGAGAATTGTTATTCTATGTATAGAGGTAAGGAGGAGAAAACGTGATAAGATTTGCAAAAAAAGAAGATCGCTTTGTCATGGCTGAACTCGTTTTAGTCATTTTAAAGGATATGGAATTGCCGTTTGTCAAAGAGATCGGTGAAGCAAAGACCTTAGAGATCTTGGCAGATGCCATGCTAGAACCCGACTATCGTTACGGCTTTCGCCGTGCGTTGGTCAATGAGATCGACGGGGAGGTTGCTGGGGTCGCCTTTGGATACCCAGACAAAGAAGAGGCAACGATCGATCAGCCTCTAGATAAAGTGCTGGAACAGTACGGTTTGAGTAAAGACATGAAGCTGTTTATCGATGAAGAAACCTTACCAAATGAATGGTACTTAGATACCATCTGTGTGGCTGAGAAATTTCGCGGCAAAGGTGTCGGATCAGCCTTATTAGAAGCGTTGCCGAAAATTGCTTCTAGAGATGGCTATGAGGTGATCGGCTTGAGTGTGGACCGAGCAAATCCCCATGCGAAGCGGCTCTATGAAAAGCATGGCTTTGAAGTCGTGGCACAAAGAGAGATCAGTGGCCACCTATACGACCATATGCAAAAAAGAACCAGCTGATTTTTCAGCTGGTTCCATTTGTTAGTCGAAGCTCAAGAGGATGGTCTTTCTTGCGGTGCCGATTGTACAGCCAGTAATCCATGACGGCAGCGATACAGATGCAGACTGGTGCATCCCGATCATCAACGACATCCAGTACATAATAATCCCCCGTCAATAAGGTCGCCTTATCCATTTCCATGATCTTTTTATTGAAATGATGGATCCCATAGCGATGATTGTAGATATCGCCGTGGACCGCCCAGTGAAGTTGCTGGATATAGTAGAAATCACCCGGCCAGTTAAAGATTTTTTGCAGTGTACCGACTTTCTCAAAGTCTTTGTAGATCTCAAAGCGCGTACCAAAAGTAAAACTGATTTGTTTGATACTAGCAACCATTTGCCCATTCAAGCGGTAAAGGGAAAGAGCATCGCCCTTAGTTCCCCAACGGCCCACCATTAAAAACAGTGATTTGCCTGTTTCATCTTTGACAATGGTGCGTGTGACTCTGCTAAGTTGTCTGTCTTGGATGAAAAATTCTGACATACTTACGCCTCCTCATGTATCCCCAAAAAGCTGCGTGATTTAAAGATTTTCATCAATTGCCCGAACGATCGCTTTGCCGACACCAGACTCAATATTGGTGTCCGTCAAATACTTCGCGGCTTCTTTTACCTCTAACTCGCCATTTCCCATTGCAAAACTAACGCCTGCCAGTTGCAGCATACTTACGTCATTTAAGTTGTCACCGATCGTCATCACTTCCTCCAGTGAGATCATCCGATCCTTAGCGACATGCGCCACTGCGATTCCTTTTTGCGCGTTTCGGTGGTTGATCTCAATATTGTTTTGTCCAGAAGAAGTCACCACTAGATCGCCGTACCCATCGATGATTTTCGTGATAGGACCCAATACCCGCGCACCATCTTGATGGAAGCAGATCACTTTCAAAAATTCTAATTCTTCGATCGAAAACAACTCACTGAAATCATCGACATAATTGATCGGTAAAAATTCCAAACGGGCTGCTGTCATAGCAATCGCCATCTTATGGGTTAAATGGGGCATTGCTTCTGCCGTGTGGATCGCAAAATTTTCGATCCGACGTGTTTGGCTTTCCGAATAGATCCCGTTGCTCGTGGAGATCTCAAAATAGATGTCGTTTTCTTTGAGTAGGTCGATCAACGAACGAGTTTGATCATGGCTGATCGGCACAGTAAATAATGAATTACCCGCTTCGTCGTAGACTTGGGCACCATTCAAGGTGATCATTGCACAGTCGATCCCGGCTTCTTGCAGCGGCGGCAAAGCCTCTTTGCGGTTACGGCCAGTTGCGACCATAAATTCGATTCCTTTGGATTGGGCATATTTGATTGCTTGGATATTTTCTTCTGAAATCTGCATACTAGCATTTAAAAGCGTACCATCCATATCAGAAGCAATTAATTTGATCATTGTCAGCGTCCTTTCTTAATCGTTTCTACAAATAGTGTACCATAAATCGCGCATTTTTTTCTTTCGAAGAGTAATTCTTGTTTCTAAGGGGAGGGATTTGTTATCCTAGAAGAAAACAAAGGAGATTCGCCATGAAACGACTATTGGACAATGATTGGCAAGAACAATTGCAAGAATCATTTGAGCAACCCTATTACCAACAACTGCGAGCTTTCTTAAAACAAGAATATGCCCAGCAAACGATCCATCCAGCGATGGATCATATTTATGAAGCCTTAAAACTGACACCATACCATGACGTAAAAGTTGTCATCTTAGGTCAAGATCCTTATCATGGCCCTCACCAAGCCCACGGACTGTCGTTTTCCGTACAGCCGGGGGTCAAAATACCGCCTTCGTTGCGGAATATTTACAAAGAATTAGCTGATGACTTAGGGATTCCACCTGTGTCCCACGGTTATCTCGTACCTTGGGCGCAACAAGGGGTCTTATTGTTGAATACCGTGTTGACAGTACGTGAAGGGCAAGCCTATTCACATCACGGGCATGGCTGGGAGCAGCTGACTGATACGATCATCGAAAAATTGAATCAACGAGAAGAACCGGTCATTTTTGTGCTTTGGGGCAAACCCGCCCAAAAGAAAGCCGCTTTGCTAGATACTAGCAAACATATTATTATAACAGCGCCTCATCCAAGTCCGTTATCAGCGCATCGAGGATTCTTTGGTTCGAAGCCTTTTTCTAAGATCAATCAAGCATTGCTGGCGTTAGGGGAAGAACCGATTTCCTGGGCGTTGCCAGAAAAAATAACACAGTTGTAAAACTGTGTTATTTAGAATGAGTAAACTTGTGAAAAAGGTAACGATATTTAAAATAATCGACTAATACAGGATTTTTATCTGTTCTTTTTTTCGCAATTATTGTACAATGGAAGGGTATAAAAAAACTGGAGGTCTTTACCCGTGGAATTATTCGAAAGTTTAAAATTTAAAATCGTGCGTCGTCATATCAAAATCGTTTTTCCTGAAGCAACAGATCCTCGTATCCTAGGTGCTGCTAGCCGTTTACGTTCAGAAGAATTGATTGAACCTGTTTTGATCGGTAACCCGGTTGAAATCGAAAAAGCAGCGGAAGCTCGCGGAATCAACGTATCAAACTTTGAAATTTTAGATCCTGAAAATTATGATCGTTGGGATGAAATGGTTGAAGCTTTTGTGGAACGCCGCAACGGCAAAGCAACGAAAGAACAAGCAGAAGAAATCTTAAAAGATGTCAACTATTTCGGTACAATGTTGACTTACATGGGCATTACTGAAGGAATGGTTTCAGGAGCGATCCATTCTACGGGTGATACAGTAAGACCCGCTTTACAAATCATCAAAACAAAACCAGGTGTGAGCCGTACAAGTGGTGCTTTCCTAATGGTTCGTGGTCGTGACCAAGAAAAATACTTGTTCTCAGACTGTGCCATCAATGTAAACCCAACTGCACAAGAATTGGCAGAAATCGCTGTTGACTCAGCGAAAACCGCTGAATTATTTGAAATCGATCCAAAAGTTGCTATGTTAAGCTTCTCAACGAAAGGGTCTGCGAAAGCACCAGAAGTAGATAAAGTCGTTGAAGCAACAAAAATCGCCAAAGAATTGGCACCAGAATACCAAATCGATGGAGAATTGCAATTCGATGCTGCGTATATCTCAGCAGTTGCGCAATTGAAAGCTCCTGAATCTGAAGTAGCAGGTAAAGCAACCGTCTTTGTTTTCCCAGATTTACAATCAGGAAACATTGGTTACAAGATCGCCCAACGTTTCGGTAACTTTGAAGCGATTGGACCAATCTTACAAGGATTGAACAAACCAATCTCTGATTTGTCTCGTGGTTCAAATGAAGAAGATGTCTACAAATTATCAATCATTACTGCGGCACAAACACTAATGGAAAAATAAGCAGCCAATCGCTGCACTTATGAAAAACTGATCCCTTGAGGGTCAGTTTTTTGTTTTGCTCTTGGAAAGTTGAGGGCAGCAAAGGAGGAAGTGTGCGCAAAAGCAACGATCCAGTGATCGTCGGGAAATTTCCCCTAAGCTCCTTCTTTACAATTCCTTGAAAAACAAGCTATACTAGCAACTAGTAAATTAGATTGATCAAAGGATGGGGACTATGTTTACCATTAACGACTTAGAAGCAACCGCAGCATTTGCAAAAATCATTGGAGAGGCAGCCGAGCCAGGGGATAATCTGGTATTGACGGGCGATTTAGGTGCTGGCAAAACAACCTTGACGAAAGGCATCGCCTTGGGGCTAGGAATCGAGCAACTGATCAAAAGTCCGACCTATACGATCATTCGTGAATATACCAATGGGCGGCTACCGCTGTATCATATGGATGTCTATCGGGTGGAATACGGTGCAGAAGATTTAGGACTGGATGATTATTTCGAAGGGGATGGCTTGTGTGTGATCGAATGGGGCAATCTCTTAGAAGCCTCCCTGCCAGAGGATTATTTAGAACTGATTTTGGAAAAAGATGATACAGATGAACAAAAACGTCTTGTGAAATGTCATGCATACGGCACCAAAGCAACCGCCTTTTTGCAACGGATCACAACAAAATGGCAGGCAGCCCATGAGTGAGATCCAATTACAGATCAAAGAAGCCACGGGTGCTGATGCCAAAGCTGTGTTAGCAGTCAGTCAACAGCTAGGAGAAGAAACGGATTTTCTCTTGATGGACGAAAGCGGCTTGGCGTTGCCAGAAGCCTTATTGGCAGAACAGCTGGACGCTATCTATGAACGGGACGACTATTTGCTGTTGTTGGCATTTGATCAAGAACAATTGATCGCCATGGCATCAGTCAAAGGCCATGAAGAGTGGCAATTAGCCCATGTCGGGGAGATCGGTATCTCGATTTTAAAAGACTATTGGGGCTTAGGCTTAGGTTCGCTCCTGATTGAAGAATTACTGGACTGGGTAGTAGAAGTTGGCGAATTGACCCGCATCGAGTTGACCGTTCAAGCGAGAAATTTACGGGCGATCCATCTGTATCAAAAATTTGGTTTTTTAACAGAAGGCTGTATGAAAGAAGCGGTGCAAACCCGCGAGGGGCAAAAAGTTGACGTCTTGATGATGGCACGTCTTTTTGAATCATAAAAAAGGAGTGAAGGAAATGGAGTTTCGGGAACCGACGATCGCAGACTGCGATCAAATCGAAGCGTATCGGCAAGCCTTCGAGAAGAATCAAGAAGTCATCCATGGTGGGGCAGGACTTGTAGAAAGTCCCACAGCCAAAGACTGGCTAGAGGGATTGGCGGATTTTAAAACAGCAGAAACGGTACCAGAAGGATTCGTTCCCGCCCGTACCTATCTGGCTATCCAAGATCAAAAAGTGATCGGTCTCTTGAATCTGCGTCTGACACTTAATGCGTACTTGCGCCAAATTGGCGGACACATCGGGTATTCGGTGCACCCAGACCATCGAAAGCAAGGCATCGGCTCGGCAATGCTGGCACAGTCATTGGTAAGTGCCAAACAATTTGGCTTGAACAACGTGTTAGTAACCTGTGAAGAAGCCAATCGCGCCTCCGCCAAAGTCATTGAAAACAACGGAGGTAAATTGACAGAAAAAGTCATTGATCCTGAAGATGGCGCTATAATCTGTCATTATTGGATCGATCTGACTTAAAATGAATCCTTCCTTAAATGAAAACGTGCGTCCTAAAGGCTAGCGCAATGCTGACTTTAGGACGCACGTTTTCATTTATTTGACTAAAACCAATTTTTTTAATGGATCGATACCAAATTCTTCTTCTTGACGCAATAAGATTTGGGCACATGCCCGACTATCTTCTAGTGCATCATGGTGGTTTAGTAAAGGAATCTGTAATTGCTCACAAACCGTGTTTAATTTGTGGTTCGTAAATTCTGGATACAGCTTGCGGCTCGTTCGCACCGTGCATAAGGAAAGATAATTTGGTTGTGACAACCCATAATAATCAAGACATCCCGCCAAAACTCCAGTATCAAAACCAGCGTTATGCGCAACGATCAAACTGTTCAGTTGATAATATTGTTGGATTTGTTTCCATACGTCAGGAAACTTAGGCGCTTCTTGTACATCTTCTGGACGGATGCCATGAATTTGAATGTTTTTCCAAAAAAATTCCGTTTCCGGTTGGATCAATGTGTAATATTCGCCCACGATTTTGCTATCTTGTACCATGACTAGTGCAAGGGAACAGGCACTATGCTTTTGATAATTTGCTGTTTCAAAGTCCATTGCGATAAAATTCATCAGACTCACCTCATTGCCATTCTAGCACAAAATCAAAGAATGAAAAGCGAACAAACGTTAAGAAAAACTGAAGTTTTCTTACGGTTAGTTGAGATCCAGTTCCACCGGACAATGGTCACTGCCAATGATATCTGTATGGATCTTGGCGTCTAGCAAGCGCTCATTTAAGTCATCCGAAACGACAAAGTAATCGATGCGCCAGCCAGCATTGTTTTTGCGAGCGTTGAAACGGTAGCTCCACCAAGAATAAATACCTTCTGCATCTGGATAGAAATAGCGGAACGTATCGGTAAAGCCAGCAGCCAAAAGAGTCGAAAACTTTTCCCGTTCTTCAGGTGTAAACCCAGCACTTTTTTGATTGGTTTTCCAATTTTTGATGTCGATATTTTTATGGGCAACATTCAAATCACCGCAGAGAATCACTGGCTTTTGTTGTTTCAATTCAGTCAAGTAAGCCAAAAAGGCATCTTCCCAAGTCATGCGATAATCCAAGCGGCGCAATTCATTTTGGGAATTTGGTGTGTAGCAAGTAATCAAGAAAAATTCAGGATACTCCAGCGTGATGACGCGACCTTCCGTATCATGTTCTTCGATTCCTAATCCATAACGGACCGATAGTGCAGGTTCTTTTGCGAAAATCGCTGTGCCAGAATAGCCTTTCTTCTCCGCATAATTCCAGTATTGATGATAGCCTGGTAAATCCAATTCAATCTGACCTTCTTGCAGCTTTGTTTCTTGTAAACAAAAGAAATCAGCATCGAGGGCTTCAAACACTTCAGAAAAATTTTTTTTAACGATGGCCCGTAAACCATTGACATTCCAAGAAATAAATTTCATTGAGACTCCTCCTTCTTTTCCACTACGCCTCCCATTTTACCTAAAAAAGCCAGAAGCGCAAAGCAAGTGAGCGGAATGAGGAAAACAAGGAGGAAGAATGAGGATTAAATTTGGATGCTAGAGAAAATCCGTTTGTAGTACGAAAAAGGAACGATGGCTCCTTACGTTTACTTCCATTTTATGATACAGTCATTTTGAAAAGGGGGCAGTTTCATGACGATCAAAGCGCAAGTTTCAGCGAAAATGACTTCGAAAAATCAAATAACTATTCCAAAAAGTGTGCGGCAAAAGCTAGGCTTAAAAGAGAATCACTGGGTAATTTTTGAATTTACCCCAGAAGGTGAGATCAAGGTAAGAGGTGAAAAAGCAGCACCTTCTTTTGAAGATTTTTGGAAACAAGAATTAGCGATCATAGAAGAAATGGGAAAATTTGACACAGGTGAGATGTTTTTTGAAAAAGATTTAGGGGAGGAGAACATTGAATGGTAAGGCAAGGAGATATTCTTTTATTGACTTAAATCCCACCAAAGGAAATGAAATGGCAAAAAAAGACCGTGTGTAGTGGTTAGTAATGATTATTATAACAAGAGTTTCAATACCATCTTAGTGATGCCACTCAGTAGCTCAAAAAAATATGTAGAAGAAAAATTTGCTCGATCGAATGCGTTTCAAACAGTTACCGAAACACAATAAAGTAAAGTTCAAGGGACGATTCTTTGTCAGCATATTTGCAGTGTGGACTTCTTGCATCGCAGCAACTTAGAAGTAGTCGATAAAGTCACTACGGAGATGAAAGAACGATTATCTGAAATAACAAAACACTTTTTTTGAAGCTGACTCTTTATTAATCAGGTCATTCGATTATTAAGCTTTTCTTTGATTCACCAGAGGTAGCAACTTTTCCTTGAACATGCTAAAATAAGTGAGATGTTTATTGTGAAAGGAAACCTTCTCGTGAATAAAGACTTGATGATTGCGCAATTCCCTGAAATTGCCTTATTAAAAGATGAACCCTTATTGAACTATACGTATACAAAAACTGGTGGACCGGCAGACATTTTGGCTTTTCCCAAAACAGCAGATGAAGCCAAACAGCTGCTTGATTATTGCCGAGAACAAGCGATTCCTTGGATCGTCTTAGGAAATGCCAGCAACTTGATCGTCCGTGACGGTGGTATTCGTGGCGTGGTGATCATGCTATCAGAAATGAACCAAATCGTGGTGGACGGCACTTCTTTGATCGTCGATGCTGGAGCAAAGTTGATCGATACCACCTATATCGCTTTGCATGAATCGTTGACTGGTTTTGAATTTGCCTGCGGGATTCCTGGCAGTGTCGGCGGTGCCGTCTTTATGAATGCTGGCGCCTATGATGGCGAAATCCAAGATGTCTTTGCGTCCTGCGACGTTTTGCTGGCTAATGGTCAAATCGTGACTTATACCAAGGAAGAAATGGAATTTGCTTATCGTCATAGCAAATTACAAGAGCAAAAGATGATCATTTTAAGCAGTCGCTTTGATTTAGCAAAAGGCGATCAAGAGCAAATTAAAAAGCGGATGGATGAACTGACAGAATTGCGGCAATTGAAGCAACCGCTAGAATACCCCTCTTGTGGGAGTGTCTTTAAACGTCCAGTCGGTCATTTTACCGGCAAGCTGATCCAAGATGCAGGCTTACAAGGATTGAAATGGGGCGGAGCCCAAATTTCGGAAAAACATGCAGGCTTTATCGTGAATGTCGATCAAGCCACTGCAACGGATTACGTCGAACTGATCGCTCATATCCAACAAGTCATCAAAGAAACCTTTGATGTCACCTTAGAAACAGAAGTCCGAATCATCGGCGAAGAATAGAATAGCAAAAAGATTGTCCTGAGGGGCAGTCTTTTTTTTATGAGAGCTGATAAAAAAGAGCTTAGGTTTGTAAGCTTTCTCAGTCTTCGGTACAATAAACGAAAAGGAGTGAGCAGGATGAAAAAGTGGGGACGCGTCATTTTGTTTGTTGGGTTCGCCTTTCTTTTCGGCGGTTGTACGAAATTACCGCAAGAACAGTTTGCCGAACAGTTGACGAATCAGCAAGCAGCGAATGCTGGTGAATTCCAAGCGACGATCGATACCTTTGAGATGGGCAGCAGCAGCGAATACGGTCAAGAAGCCGATAGGTATGCCTCTATGTTGATGTCACAGTTAGTCGGCTCGTCATTTAAAGGGGACTTCGTCCAGGACAAAGAAACCAAAGCGATTTTACTCAATCTGGCAGTCGCTTTTGGGGGGCAGGAGCTGCCGATCAAGCTGATCGTCGATCCAGAAAAACAAGAAGCGTATGTGTCAGCTGAAATCTATGAAACACTGCAAGGGTATATCAGCGCATTTGGTAGTGACAGTTATGGGACAAAACCAGACGCTGCGGAATATGAAGGCAAATACCTGCGCATCGATCAAGAAACCTTAGATTCTTACTTTGGCGAAGGAACTTTTGCAGAGGACGGCGAGGGGGCAACCGAAGCAGAAAAAGAGCCTGAAAACCTCTTTACCATGAACAGTCTTTTTCATAATGAGACGTTTGCAGACTATTTGAAAACCTTTGAACCAGATGCTTTCAAAAGAGATGGAGATACGATCAGCCACACGTTTACCAAAGAAGAATTGGCAGATTATGCAACCTATGCTCAAGAACACGGCGCCGATCAAAAGCAAGTCGCCGAATTAGAAACGATGCTGCAAGAAGTTGAGCAGTTTGACTTAGCCATGACCGTCAATACGAAAACAAATCAGCAGAAAATGGCTTTTCACTTCGTGCAAGCGGATGAGCTGCAAACCACTATCGGAGCCACGGTGACTTTTACAGGGAAGAAAAGTGATACTGCTGTTGCAATCCCTACAGCGGAAGAATTGATTGACCCAGAAGAATTGTTTTCTCCCTATGATTATGGTTGGGATGACAGCTATGACGATGGGTATGAAAATGATTATGATGATGAGTACTGGGATAGCTATGATGAAACCGATGATTGGTCTTCTTATATGCTGACGGATGAGGAGTTTGAAGAACTGCTGCTGCAAATCAAGCAAGAGCTGCCTTATTTGACCCAAGCAGATATCGATGATTATCTGACATTTTATGAAGAGTACTTGACCCAAGAGCAGTATCAAGAGCTTGTCGAAGCACTCCAAGTGACACAAAGTCTATGAGTCACTCAAAAGGGAAGCGACCGCCTAAGTTAGCCAAAAAGCTAACTTTGGGCGGTCGCTATTTTTTTAGATACGATTTTTTTTGCGGTTCATGACTAAGCGTAAAAGGACGGTTCCAACTGCCATCGTGGCGATTCCCGCTACAATGGCTTCAGGTACACCTTGGGCGAAGATTACACCCAAAATCGCTGCATAGACAGCATTGCCAGCTTTCCCCACAACCTCCGCATATTCTTGCTGGAACAAGAAGTAGATCAAGTTCATTACCAGGATCGTATTCGTCAAGCCTCCAGCGACACCAGCAATCAGTAGCGAAAGACTTTGCTGTTTGTTTTTCCAGATTTTTTGACAGCCTTTGTACACAAAGTAAGGAACGACACCAATCAAAATACGAGGAATCAACGCTACGAGGATCGCTTTCCAGCTTCCTTGATCACTCCCATAAATCGGTACGAAAGGGGAGAAGACAAAAGAAAGCGGGGTGATGATCCAGGTCGAACGCACCATACTGATGATCCCAAAGGCGCCGCCTAAAAAGCCGCCGATCCGAGGTCCCAATACAATGGAAGCGATGATGACAGGAATGTGCATCGTTGTCGCATTGATTGGTCCTAAGGGAATAAACCCAAGAAAGGGAACCGATGCTAAAAGAATCAAGATTCCTAAAAAGAAAGCTGTTAAGACAAGTTCAAAAGTTGATATTTTTTTCATTGTTAGACACTCCGTACTTCCAAAGCAGTCAATGCTTTTTCAAGAATCGTTTCTGTTGCTGCTAATGCGCCTCTGCCGAAATCACCGCAAGCCAGTAACGCTTCACGGGGTTCAATCTCTTGGAAGCCGACTTCTTTCAAAATCCCCAAATTTCTTTGAACAATCGGGTTTTCGTACATGACGGTATTCATGGCTGGCGCAATCAAGCGGGGAACGGATAACGGCAACGCTAAGGCAACTGTTGAGATCAAATCATCGGCTATCCCATGCGCCAGCTTGCCAATACTGTTGGCACTGGCTGGGGCGAGCAAGAAAAGATCGGCTTGTTTGGCTAGTTCAATATGATTGATCCGATCTGGTTGACGTTCTTGCATAACATCGACATGGATCGGGCGTTTGGATAATGACTGTAACGTCAAAGGCGTAATAAATTGTGTGCTGTTTTGAGTCATTAAGACATCCACTGCATAGCCCTTTTTGGTTAATTCATTGGTTAGGTCGGCTGCTTTGTATGCAGAGATACTGCCGCTGACGCCAAGCAGAACGTGTTTTTGTTTCATGTTTCTTTCTCCTTTTCTAAAAAACATCTAGCTAAGCACGCAGGTCATTGCGTAATGTGTCAACGATCAAGGTTGCGATCTCAGCTTTTGTGCGGCCAGTCCCGATTTGTCCTTCTTGTGTCAAAAGGTGTCCGACATGCTGGTTTCCAGAAATTTGCGTCAAGTCGTTGGCCAACACATAATCCGCTTGGCTAGCCAGCAGACTTTTTCGTGCGACCGCAAACAACTCGGCTTCCGCTACGTCTACTAATAATTTGAATCCGACTAATAAGGTTGTCGGCTGTAATGCTTTGATGGTTTGGATCACTTTCGGGGTTTTCTTCAACACTAAAAACAAATGATCAGTATTGGAAGAAACTTTGCCTGCCGTTGTTTCAGATTGTGTGAGCACGTGTGCCATCAATGCCGGAGTGACCTGGTTGTCATAAGCTGGTAGGGCATCGTTGATTGCTTCATAAAACGCTGCTTCTGAAAAATGAGCAGCAGGGGTGAAATCACTGACTGCCATACTGTGGATCACAGCAGCATACGAATGGGTCGTCAATAAATCGGTCAACTGCGTCAACAAGTCCGTGGTCCCTTCAATGAAATGACAGGTAACGCGTGGATCGGTCGGCGGTTGTTTGGCAGTTTTCGTCGTAACGTAATCGATGGCCACCTCAGGGTATTGCAGCCATTCCTTGGCAATGGCTTGACCAAGTGAGCCCGTGGAATGATTCGTGATTGCACGGACATCATCGATTTTTTCGGAAGTACCGCCAGCCGTAATCAAAATTCTCATTGCGCTTGTGACACCTCAACGATCGTCCGTCCTTGGTGCGTACCAGCTAATAAAGCTGCCAATGTTTCTGGCAAGTCTTCCAAAGTGATGGCTTTCGTGTAAAGCTGATCGATCACATTCCACTCACCCGCTAATTTCTCCCATAATGCCGAGCGGATCTCATGGGAAACATTGACCGAATCGATCCCAATTACGCGAATCCCACGCAAAATAAATGGTAAGACAGTCGTTTCGATTTTGATTCCACCAGCATTGCCGCATAAGAAGGCACCGCCCCCATACGCGATTTGCGGAAGCACTGCCGCAAGCAATGGACCGCCAACTGTATCGATGACCGCTGCAAACGTTTGTTTTGCTAATGGTTTGACCTTTTCTGGTACCACGTCATCAGGACTGACGATTTTCGCTGCGCCTAGGTCCAACAACCATTGCGCATCGGTTTTCCGAGATAGCGCCACTATATTTGTATAGCCCAGTTTTTTCAATAAAGCAATGCTGACACTGCCGACGCCACCGCTAGCACCTGTCACCAAAATAGCAGCGTCTTTTGCTAAGTGCAGCTGTTCTAATTCTTGCACCGCTAAAGCTGCTGTGAACCCAGCAGTGCCATAGGTCATACTGTCTTTTGCTGAAAAACCAGCAGAACGTTTCACGAGCCACTCGGCTGGGACCCGTTGAAATTGACTGTAACCGCCTGGGTGAGAAACCCCTAAGCCATAACCTGTCACTAAGACTTGGTCGCCTGGGGCAAAATCAGCAGACTGACTGTCCACGACTTCCCCTGCTAAATCGATTCCCGGCGTCATCGGATACGTGCGGATCACGCCGCCATTTTCTTTTGCTGCCAAGGCATCTTTGTAATTGACATCTGAGTAATCAACACGGACAAGCACATCGCCTGCTGGCAGCTCGTCAAGGGTTGCAGTTGTGAGTGAAGCAGTAAAATTTGGTTCATTCATGACACGAAAGGTAGAGAAATTCGTCATTTCAGACACTCCTTTGATGGTTTGTACTCATAATACCATAAGTTTTATTTTTTTAACCAGTGAAGCAAGAAAAGGCAGGTCTTCTTATCAAAAAATCAGCAAAAACAGATCATTATTAAATCTACCTTTTCTTCGTTAAAATAGAAGTTGTTCTTTTAAACCTTTAAAAAGCGAAAATGCCGGGACCACAAATCGTTTCCTTTATAACACAAGCGTTTAGCGTCACTCCTTTTTTTGATCAGGGAGAAAAGAATTCAAAAAAATGAAGAAAAAAGGCTTGTGTTTTTTGCAATTATTTGTATACTAGAAAAAGTGAAATTAAACATGAAGTTTACTTATAGCAAACTTTTTTATTTGAAGTTGTGTCAATCAAAGGGGGAATGAACATGGAGATTGGCGAGAAGCTGCGCAATTTGCGCGTTCAAAAGAATTTGACCCAAGAAGAATTAGGCGAGCGGACCGATTTGACGAAAGGCTATATCTCACAGTTGGAACGTGATTTGAGTTCGCCTTCTATGGAAACTTTTTTTACGATCTTAGAAGTTTTAGGCGTGACACCAGAGGAATTTTTCCGAGAAGAAAATGCGCAGCATCAAGTGGTTTATCGCGAAGAAGACAGCACGCTTTATTATGATGAAGAAAATGGCTATGAATTGAAGTGGCTGATTCCCGATTCCAATGAAAAAGAAATGGAGCCAGTCTTGCTGACCTTTGATAAAGCGGGCGAATACAAGACCTTTGAACCATCGTTAGCAGAAACATTTATCTATGTCTTAGAGGGCAGTGTGGCCTTGACACTAGGAGAAACGCAGTACAAGGCTCGTAAAGGCCAATCGATTTATTATCAGGCGACTGAGCCGCATCAATTAAAAAATATTGCGGGCAAAAAAAGCCGTGTGCTTGTAGTCGTGACAGATTCTTATTTATAGTACAGGAGGAAAGAGTGTGGGAAAAACAATAATTTCATTCAACAATGTGGTGAAGCGATTTGATGATGATGAAACAGTTTTGAAAAAAGTGAGTTTTGATATTGAAGAAGGTCGCTTTTATACATTGTTAGGTCCTTCAGGTTGTGGAAAAACAACCATCTTACGCATCATTGCGGGTTTTTCGGACGCAACAGAAGGCGACGTTTATTTTGATGGACAAAGAATCAATGACGTTCCTGCCAATCAACGGCAAGTGAATACTGTCTTTCAAGATTACGCCTTATTCCCACATATGAACGTTTTTGAAAATGTGGCATTTGGTCTGCGAATCAAAAAATTACCAAAAGATGAAGTGAATAAAAAAGTCTTAGAAGCGTTGCGGCTAGTGCAGCTTCCTGGTTATGAGAATCGTGAAATCAGCGAAATGTCTGGAGGACAACGCCAACGGGTCGCAATCGCACGAGCGATCGTCAATGAGCCCAAAGTATTGCTTCTTGATGAACCCTTGTCCGCATTGGATTTGAAATTGCGAACCGACATGCAATACGAGCTGCGGGAATTGCAGCAGCGACTAGGCATCACCTTTATTTTTGTCACCCATGACCAAGAAGAAGCGTTGGCGATGAGTGATGAGATTTTCGTTATGAATAAAGGGAAGATCGTCCAAAGCGGCACACCAGTGGATATTTACGATGAACCAATCAACCATTTCGTGGCGGATTTTGTCGGTGAAAGCAACATCGTCACAGGTACGATGATCGAAGACAACTTAGTGGAGTTTGTCGGCAAGCAATTTGAATGTGTCGATGGCGGGATGCGGCCGAATGAAGCTGTTGAGATCGTGATCCGTCCAGAAGATTTGAATTTGACGACGGCGGAAAAAGGCAAGCTGGTCGTTGAAGTAGACACGCAATTGTTCCGAGGCGTGCATTACGAAATCATTTGTTACGATGAACAAGGCAACGAATGGATGGTTCACTCTACAAGAAAAGCCACTGAAGGAAGCAAGATCGGGCTTTCCTTTGAACCAGAAGACATCCACGTCATGCGTTTCAATGAGTCCGAAGAAGATTTTGATGCTCGTTTAGAGAGCTACGAAGATTAGGAGGGAAAGCTAATGACGAAAATGCGTCGTTTTTATGCGATACCCTATGTCTTTTGGTTATTGCTATTTGTTATTGCACCAGTCTTATTGATCATCTACCAATCTTTTTTTGATATGAACGGCAACTTTTCGCTGGTCAATTATCAAAGCTACTTAGGTTCGGGAAAATATTTGATCATGACCTTAAACTCGGTTTGGTATGCCTTTTTGATCACCTTGATTACCTTAGTGATCAGCTACCCGACAGCGTATTTCTTAACTAAGCTGCGCCACAAAGATTTGTGGCTGCTGTTGATCATCTTACCAACGTGGGTGAACTTATTGTTAAAAGCCTATGCGTTTATTGGGATTTTCGGCATTCATGGCAGTGTCAACAACTTCCTAGAAATCATGGGGGTTGGACCAAAGCAGATTTTGTTTACTGACTTCAGCTTTTTGACGGTTGCCGTCTATATCGAACTGCCCTTTATGATCATGCCAATTTTTAATGCCTTAGAAGAAATGAATCCCTCTTTGATCAGTGCCAGTCGCGATTTAGGGGCAAACAGCTATGATACGTTTCGACGAGTGATTTTCCCTCTTTCGTTAAACGGGGTAAAAAGCGGCGTCCAAGCCGTCTTCATTCCATCGCTCTCCCTCTTCATGTTGACCCGTTTGATTGGGGGCAATCGCGTGATTACGCTTGGTACGGCGATCGAGCAGCACTTTCTTGTTACCCAAAACTGGGGCATGGGTTCGACCATCGGCGTCATTTTGATCATCGCTATGTTCCTCGTGATGCTGTTTACGGGAGAAAAGAAAAAAGGAGGGCAACGTAAATGAAAAAATTTCGCTGGTCGAATCTTTATCTGATCGTCGTCTTTATTCTTTTGTACGTGCCGATCTTTTATTTGATTTTCTATTCCTTCAATGAAGGAGGCACCATGAATGCTTTTACGGGTTTCACTTTTGAACATTACCAATCCGTCTTTCAAGATACCCGCTTGATGATCATCGTGTTGAACACCTTTATGCTGGCATTTTTATCAGCATTATTGGCAACGATCATCGGGACATTTGGAGCGATGGGCATCTACTATACCCGCAAACGTCGAACGAGAACGGCATTGTTGAGTTTGAATAATATTTTGTTGGTTTCACCAGATGTCATCATTGGTGCCAGCTTCTTGATTTTCTTTACGATGATCGGCAACTTGTTCCGTGGGTTTAGCTTAGGCTTTTTCAGCGTATTGCTTTCGCATATCGCCTTTAGTATCCCGATCGTGGTGTTGATGGTCTTGCCGAAACTGCAAGAGATGAACGATTCAATGATCGATGCTGCCCGTGATTTAGGCGCGAATAATTTTCAAGTCATTAAAAATATCATTTTGCCTTTCTTGACACCGGGCATCATCGCCGGCTATTTCATGGCCTTTACTTATTCACTCGATGATTTTGCCGTGACATTCTTTGTGACAGGCAATGGCTTTAGTACCTTATCGGTAGAGATCTATTCTAGAGCACGTCAAGGAATCAGTTTAGAAATCAATGCATTAAGTACACTTGTCTTCTTATTCTCCATGATCCTGGTGGTAGGTTATTACTTTATCAGTAAAGAAAACGGCGCGAAGAAATTGCGTAAAAACCGCCGTGTGGAGGTGGCAAATCTGCGATGAAACGACTACAATCTCTGATTATCGGTATTGTTGCGATCGTCCTGATCTTGCTCTTTGGTGTCCGTGAATTGGAACGCACCTCTGGTATGGCAGGTGCTGAGGTCGTCAACATCTACAACTGGGGCGACTACATCGACCCTGATTTGATCAGTAAGTTTGAAGAAGAGACTGGCTACAAAGTCAATTATGAAACCTTTGACTCAAATGAAGCGATGTTCACGAAGATCCAACAAGGCGGTACGTCCTATGACATCGCCATACCGAGTGAATACATGATTGAGAAAATGATGGAACAAAATCTTTTAAAACCATTGGATCACAGCAAAATCAAAGGGCTAGACAATATCGACCCTCGCTTTTTAGACCTGAGTTTTGATCCGGGCAATCAATATTCGATCCCTTATTTCTGGGGAACACTGGGGATCGTCTATAACGATAAATTCTTTGATGAAGGTGAGATCACCCAATGGGACGATCTTTGGAAACCCGAATTAGCAAACAGCATCATGCTGATCGATGGCGCGCGTGAAGTAATGGGATTAGGTTTGGACAGCTTAGGCTATTCTCTAAACAGCAAAGACGATGATCAGTTGCAAGAGGCATTCAATAAGCTTCGGACCATGACCCCAAACATCAAAGCCATCGTCGCAGATGAAATCAAGATGTACATGGCCAATGAAGAAGCATCGGTTGCGGTCACATTTTCTGGGGAAGCAGCCGACATGATGTACGAAAATGAACACATTCATTATGTGATCCCTTCGGAAGGCTCCAACTTGTGGTTTGATAATATGGTCATTCCTAAGACCTCACAAAACGAAGCCGGCGCTTATGCCTTCTTGAACTTTATGCTGGAACCCGAGAATGCTGCACAAAACGCAGAATACATCGGCTATTCCACACCTAACCAAGAAGCCATGGCCTTACTGCCAGACGAGATCACCGAAGACGAACAATTCTATCCATCCGATGAATTAATGGAACACCTCGAAGTCTATGAAAACTTAGGTGCTGAGTATCTGGGCATCTATAATGATTTGTTCTTGGAATTGAAGATGTATCGGAAATAAGCAAACTGCCATTAAGCAGGGAATGGATCCTGTTTAATGGCAGTTTTTTATAATTTACTATGACATATCAAATGAACCTCTAGCAATATGTATTAGAAAAGAAAATTTATAGAGAATAAACCTGCAATTGTTTCAATAATTAGAAAAAATCAACCTCGTTTTGTTCAAAATGTTTCAAAAACCACTTGACCTAAAGTCAACTCTAGGTGGTATCTTTTTAGATAGAAGAAATGAGCAGCGATGGTTAGATCTAAGAAAAATCACGATTTCCCTTTAGGATAATTTGCTATTTCTTGGTTTGACAGGAATTTAAAAAAGAGCGTCCAGCTCCGATTGCCGCTTTTTTCATTCCAGAAAACGATCCACTCATTTCGACTTCGTGTCTTTTTCCTTGTGAGTAAACACACGAACCATTCAAACATTTTTACAGGAGGTACGTACATGTTATTAGAAAAAATCAAAAGCCCCAAAGCGTTAAAAGAATTGACCAGTGGGCAACTTCAAGAACTGGTAGTAGAAGCACGAACTGCTTTATTGGAAAAAATCAGTCACCATGGGGGGCACAATGGCTCCAATCTGGGGATGGTCGAGATGACGATCGCGTTGCATAAAGTCTTTGATTCCCCCACCGATAAGCTGATTTTTGATGTGTCTCATCAGACCTATATCCACAAAATGCTGACGGGACGCGCCCATGCCTTTCTTGATGCTATGCAGTATGATGCGGTTTCTGGTTACACGAATCCGAAAGAAAGCGAGCACGATCTCTTTACGGTCGGTCATACCTCCACCTCAGTTTCGTTGGCAAATGGTGTGGCGAAAGCCCGTGACCTAAAAAATGAAACGTATAACGTCGTTGCCGTCATTGGCGATGGTTCTCTATCAGGTGGCTTAGCGTTTGAAGGCTTGAACAATATCGTGGAATTAGGCACCAATACCATCGTGATCCTCAACGACAATGACCAATCGATCGCGGAAAACCATGGAGGGATGTATCAAAATTTACGGACATTGCGGGAAACCAAGGGGCAAGCAGCAGACAATCTGTTCAAAGCGATTGGTTTTGAGTACCACTATTTAGATGAAGGAAATGACCTCGCTGCCTTGATCGCTTTATTTGAAAAAGTGAAAGACATTGATCATCCTGTTTTATTACACATTCATACGATCAAAGGCAAAGGCTTCAAGTTTGCGGAAGAAAATCGTGAAAAGTTTCATGCAGGTGGTCCCTTTCGTTTAGAAACAGGCGAATATATTTCTGCTGGGGGCAATCAAGTAACCTACAACAGCTTAACAACGGATTATTTATTAGAAAAAATGGCGACAGATCCTAAAGTCGTGGCAGTAAACGCTGGTACACCGATGCTGCTTTTTTCTCCAGAACAACGAGAAAAAGCAGGTAAACAATTTGTAGATGTGGGTATTGCAGAAGAACATGCGGTATCGATGGTTGCTGGGTTAGCAAAAAATGGAGCGAAACCTGTCTGGGCCGTTTTTTCTACCTTTATGCAACGTAGTTTTGATCAAATTTCCCATGATTTGGCCCTAAATCATCTGCCTGGAACGATTCTGGTATACGGTGCATCGATTCATGGAATGAATGACGAGAGCCATTTGGGAATTTTTGATATCCCATTTTTGGCACATATTCCCAACCTTGTTTATCTTGCGCCAACCTCTAAAGAAGAATATCTAGCAATGTTGGATTGGTCGCTGGAACAAACCAACGCTCCAGTTGCGATCCGGGTACCGGTTGGACCTGTCAACGAAACGGCAGTGGCAGCCTCTACTGACTACAGCAATCAAAAAAATGAGGTGACTCAAGCTGGCACGCAGGTAGCCATCGTCGGTGTCGGAAACTTTTATGCGCTAGCAGAAGAGATCGCTGAACAATTGGAAATGCAACATGGAATTACCCCAACGGTGATCAATCCTAAGTTTATTTCAGGGGTCGACAAAGAGTTGCTGGATGCTGTGGCACGAGCGCATAAACTCGTTGTCACGTTGGAAGACGGCATACGAGAGGGCGGCTATGGACAAATGATTGCCAGCTATCTTGGTGATCGTGAGATTGCCGTCAAAAACTATGGCTTAGAAAAGAAATTTTATGATAATTACCGAGCAGCGGACGTTTTATCTGAACTTGGTATCACTGCTGAGGCAATTACGAAAGATGTCATAGAACAGCTGCAGAAATAAGTTCTCTTAGGGTGTCTTGTGTAGCTGATAGGATTGATAAAAAATGAATGATCGAAGGAAACCTTGCAGAAAAACAGACTGCAAGGTTTTTTCGCAGACTATCGGTGACGATCTGCAGCAAATGCAGAAGACCAATGCTTTTCAAGCATAAATTCTCAGCGTAGGAAGCATTGGTCAAATGCTGGCGATCCAGCAAATAATAAAGAGGTAGGAAAAGATTGCTTTGGTGTCTTATCCGGTTGAGCTCAGAGAAACAAAAAAAGTATTTTGTAAAAAGAAAAGGGGTAACTATGAAATTTTTTTCAATGAAGTTGCTGGCACTGTTGTCGGTGGCAATGGTCGTCTATTCGGCACCGGCGATTTCTGCCAATGTTCCAGCGATTGCGGCAAGCTTTCCAGAAGTAGATGCGGTCTACGTCGGGTTACTGACCACGATTCCGTCATTGTTTCTTTTGCTGGGGATTTTTACTACTAGCATGATCGAAAAAAGGATCGGCAAAAAATACACGATGGTCACCGGCTTGGTCATTGTGGCGATTTTTGGTACGCTGCCGGCATGGTATCAGGGGAGCTTTCCCGTCTTGTTTCTTTCGCGCGCGATTCTTGGCTTCGGGATTGGCTTATTCAATCGTTTGGCGATTCAAATGATTAGTTTGTTGTTTCAAAATGAGCCGCAAAAGAAAGCTAAGGCTCTTGGGTTAGAAAGTGCCGTCGGTGGTTTAGGCGGTATCTTTATGACTTTGCTGGTAGGACAGCTAGTGAAGATCAGTTGGGAGATCTCTTTCTTCGTTTATGGCTTTGCCTTGATCAGTCTCTTTTTTGTTCAGGTATTTATTCCCAACGAAACAAAAGGGATCACTGATGAGGCTCTGATAGCGAACGTCACGGTTTCAACAGAACGGAAACAAAAGTCATTTGTTTTGGGTGTGCTCTTGTTTCTGATCGTTGTCTTGTTTATCAACTACAATCTGCAGATCACCCCGTTGTTGTTGGAAAAAGGAATCGGTGATGCGACCGATGGCAGTAACATGATCGCCGCCATTGCGACGGGGGCATTTATCGCAGGCAATGCCTTTGGCTTGATATATAGCCGCCTACATCGCTGGTTGCTGCCCGTTGCGGCATTGCTTGCAGGAAGCAGCATCTATTTAACCTATCCCTTGCAGACGCTGGGGCTGCTCTTGGGTTGTTCTTTACTACTAGGCTTTGCCTTTCGCAGCATCATGCCTTTTTTCACCCACTTGCTGACGACTGGTGGTGAAGCGGAAGCTAAGTTTGGCACGATCGTCTCGATCGTTGCATACAATTTAGGGGTCACGTTAGCACCTTATGCATCACGCTTGCTGATACTAGTCAGCGGCAATGAAACAGCAGGGATGCAGATGATCCTGTCAGGGGTCTTGTTGGTTATGATTGGGATTGTCTCAGGGATCAGCAATCGCTATTTTCTTTATTTCGAGCGGGGAACTTCTGAGGAACTTGGGTAGCTGTTTTTAAAAGATTGAATGAAAAACTCTCTTACGATCGTCAATGTAAGAGAGTCTTTTTTGTAAGCAAATCTTTTCATCGGCTTGCTATTTTTTCCCTGCAAAATGCGTAAAACGAACAAATTGATTTTGGGCTTCTTCTTGTAAAAATTCTTTTGGTGTCAACTGAAATTCTTGTTTGAAGCAGCGTAAAAAATGGGTATAGGAGTTGAAGCCGCAAGCTTCGTAGGTGGCGGTGGCGCTTCTGGTTTTACGTAAAATTTCTTTGCTCTTTAAGAGTCGTTTCTTGACGACATAGGCATGAAAGGCGACGCCAGTTTCTTTTTTGAAGGTCCTTGAAAGCGAGTATGGGCTCATGAAAAGGGCTTTGGCGACGGTCTCTAAGGAGAGATCAGCGGTCAAATGCTGATTGATATAGGTAATGGCAGCCAAAATGTCTTTATTTTTGTAAAGTGAATCGGATAAAAACAGCGGTTCTTTTTCCTGATAGGCAATCGTATTGATGGAAATCAAAAACGCGATCAAATGATTTTGATAAAGTAAGTCAGTGCCATAATTGCTATCCGTTTTTTTGCGCAAAGGTCGCAATAGCTGGTCTAGTTGGTCGGCATCGATCGATAAAATACGACTGTTGATGCCGCCGTTGCTACGAAAACAGGCAGTGAGATCTGTTTGGGTAGTGGAGAGGGCAGCGAGATAACTAGGATTGATATACAGGTAAGTTCGCTCGAAAAAATCAGAAGTTTGATGGACGATTCGATGCAAGACATTCGGAGGAATCAAGATGATCGTACCAGGTTCTAGAGGGAATTCTCCGCCATCGATAAAGAAGACCGCTGATCCTTTTAAGGTACAGTGAATCTCATAAAAACTATGGTAATGATAAAGGGTATTGTTTTCTTCTACGATGTCTTTGATATGAAAGGCCTCAAAGCGATCGTTGATCATCGTGTCCGCACTTTGCTTCTCCATGATTGGCTCCTTTCGTGCTCGTTTGATTTTATCATACAAGAATAGATAGTAAAGTGTCAATAACTGCTATTTTTGTGTAAATGTAAGCGTGTTACGATCAATCTATCAAAGAGAAATGAGAGGATGAACCCAATGGTGATTTTAGAACAGTTATTTGTGGAAAAACGTGTCGTGGAAGAAAAAATTGATCGCATGATCGAAAATTTAACGACGATCAAGGATGATAATGGTGAATTTTTATTAGACTTTGACGGCTTGATCGTTGATGATAAAAGCTGGGGGATTTGGAACTGGCCGCAAGGGGTGGGACTATATGGCATTTATAAAAACTACCAAATCACCAAAAATCCTAAAGCGCTCCAAGTTGTGGAAGAATGGTTTGAGCAGCGCATGTTAGAAGGCGCGCCCCCTAAAAATGTCAACACGATGGCGCCGCTTTTGGCAATGGCGTATCTTTATGAAGACACCAAAGATTCTCGGTACTTGGCTTACCTTGAACAATGGGCGGAATGGGTCATGCATGATATGCCGCGAACCGACGAAAATGGTCTGCAGCATGCGACCTATGGACCAGAAAATCGCAACCAGCTTTGGGACGATACCTTGATGATGACTGCTTTGCCTTTGGCGAAAATTGGCATGTTGCTGAATCGTCCGGCTTATATCGAAGAAGCAAAACAACAATTTATGATCCATATCAAATACTTAGTGGATAAAAAAACTGGGCTTTGGTTCCACGGCTGGACCTTTGAAGAACGCCACAATTATGCACAAGCGCTTTGGGCAAGAGGCAACTGCTGGATCACCATTGCGATTCCTGAGATCATTGAAATTCTCGACTTGCAAGAAGGAGATGCGTTACGTAGCTTCTTGATCAATACCCTCTTAGACCAACTAACTGCCTTGCAAGAAATGCAAGATGAAAGTGGCCTGTGGCACACCTTGTTAGACGATCCTAGCTCGTATGTGGAGGCTTCCGCAACGGCTGGTTTTGCCTATGGGATCTTAAAAGCTGTTCATAAGCGTTACATTGACAAAGCTTGGGAAGATGTTGCCTATAAAGCTTTAGCCGGTTTGATCGAACAAGTCGCAGAAGATGGAGAAGTCCAAAATGTTTCCATCGGTACTGGAATGGGAGAAGACTTGGCGTACTACAAAAACATTGCGATTACGGCGATGCCTTACGGGCAATCACTGACAGTCTTAGCATTTACTGAACTATTGGTTTCATTTTGTTAAGTTAAACACCTTACGCAATAAAGAGAGGAGCAAACAAAGATGATCAAAAAAGCGATTCGGATGAAGCTACATCCTGGATATGAAGCAGAATATGAAAAACGGCATCGCGAACTATGGCCAGAACTAAAAGAGCAGCTCATAGCACACGGGGCGAAAAGATACCAGATTTTCTTAGATCCAGAAACCCTTGCGTTGTTTGGCTACCTTGAGATTGAAGATGAAACCCGCTGGCAGCAGTTAGCGGCAACCGAGATCAACCAAAAATGGTGGCATTACATGGCAGAACTCATGGAAACAAATCCTGATGATTCGCCAGTGACACAGGAGTTAAAGGAAGTCTTTACGCTGTAAGCTAGACAAAAATGCTCATTCCTTAAAACGAACACGGTCGCATCAGTTGTTTGACATCAATCACTGGTTAGTCAAAGAGGTAGTTCGCTCACATTCGTGAGCGGACTACCTCTTTTGTTGAAATAGCAAAACAATGCTTTCGTTATAGAAGAAACGTTAAGAGAGAAGGGCTTTTTCTTGCTGCTTCAAAAATTTCTTTGGTGTCATACCAGTAATCTTTTTGAACGTTTGAACAAAATATTCAGGCGCATTGCTAAAGCCCGTCATCGCTGCCACTTCGTATACTTTGTAGTTTTTCTTCAGCAGTTCTTGTGCTTTTTGGATGCGGTATTCGGCTAATTTTTGATTGAAGCGAATCCCGGTTTCTTTGTAATAGGTTTTTCCTAAGTATTCAGGATTTAAGTACAAAAGATGGGCTGCGATCCATTTCAATGACAATGCTTCATGGTCATAATATTCTTCGATGATCAGGTTGACCTTTTGGGACAGCTGCATGTTCTCGCTATCATCTAAGCTGCCCCGCATCAAATCGATACAGTGAAGCAGCATAAACTGGAGTTCGTGCCAATTATTCAAGAGCATGATCTTTGGGGAATAGTCATCAAAGTAGATGTCTTTTTTGATGCGATGGTTTTCAAAAATTGCCGATAACAAATCGTTGACCTGCAGCCGCAATAGTTGGACAGGGTAAAGCTCCATGCGACAGGTAGAAAAAAAGTTTTCCGTAAGAACTTGGGCTAAAGTCAGTTCGCCTTTGTCGATCAATGCCAAAAGTTTTTCACGGTATTCCATATAGAGACTATTTTCATAGACATTTTCTTGTGAGATTTGGGCTTCTTGGATGACTTCAAAGGTATCAAAATAAAACTCCTTATCCAAGTTCCGCTTGCCTAAATGATAACTGAGTAAAAATTTTTCGGGAGTTTCGACCCAGCAATTGATGGCGATCCCTTTTCCTAGATGCGCAGCCTGTACCTTCGTTTTAAAAAAGAGATTAAAGGTATTTTCCGTACTGAAGTTCAGGATATAGCCAACTTTGTTTTGATGACCGATCACCAACTCGTGATGGTTCTCATAGCTTTCGATCCGCTTAGCGATGGCGTGATAGAATTTCGAATCAAATAAGTACATACAAAATGGAAAAACGAACGATTCAGGCAGCGGTTCTTCTCCGCAGCTATTGATGTATTGTTCAATTTGTTGTTTTAAATAGAGGCTAGATTCCATTTGGCGACGTTCAGAGCGTTCGATCGTCTCAGCCAACGCTTCTGAAAGCTTGCTCGGAAAAACAGGTTTTTCAAGGAAAAATTTGACCCCTAAAGCCATCGCTTCTTTGGCAAAGGAGAAGCTACCAAAGCCTGTCAAAATAATGATTTGAATCGCAGGATTGATGGCTTTTAATTTTTTGATCAAGGCAAGTCCATTGACTTTAGGCATATTGATGTCGGTAATCACGATGTCGATGGTGTTTTGCTGACAAAATGCCAAGGCTTCTTCACTGTCTGTGTAAATTCCTTTGACCACTAATGGGAAATCAAAAGAAGCAACGAGGTTAGCCACACCATTTGCTATCAAGGGTTCATCGTCAACAACGAGGATATTTTTCATGTTTCACTCACTCCTTTCAAGGGGATCACAAAGCGCACCGTCGTCTTTTTGAAGGGAATCGAGGAGACGATGGCTAACGACGCTTGATCACCATAATGCAGTTGCAATCGTTTTTGAATATTGGTCAATCCGATGCCGCCTTCTTTTTCAATCGAGAAGTTGGCTTTAAAACCAGGGCCATTGTCAGAGACACTGACTTGGAGAAAGGCTGCTTGTTGTTCAATCGTAAGGACGAGGCGACACGTCTCCTTCATATCATTGACGGCGTATTTAAAGACATTTTCAATCAATGGTTGAATCAGTAACTTAGGAACCTTAAAGGACAGGTCATTCACCAAAATTACTTCGATATACTCGATCCGTTTCCCGAAGCGAACGTTTTGAATATTGATATAGGCATGCACGATATCTAACTCATCTTGCAGCGTCGTGAAGTCAGACTTGGTATCGATTTTTTTACGAAACAAATAGGCAAGGGAGGTGACCATCTCTGAGATCTGCCACTGCTGATTTTCAATGGCGATCCAATTGATCGAGTCTAACGTATTGTAGAGAAAATGTGGATCTAATTGCGCTTGCAATCCCTTAAATTCGATTTCTTGGGACAAAATACGCATTTCATAATTGTCCTTGATCAAGGCATTTAATTCATCGATCATCGTATTGTAGCTTTCGTAAAGGACCATGATCTCTTCTTGACTATTTTCTGGGACAGCGAGGGTCTTTAAAGAGGCCAGTTTTTTCGTTTTCCGCAGAACGGCCATTTGCGAAGCCAAGTCAGCTAAAGGACGGGTCAGCTGATTGCTTATTTTCCGAATCACAACAATAATCAAACATAAAAAAGGCAAACTCACAGCGATGGAAAGGCCTTGTAGTTTATAAAGATCCGCTAAGACTTGGTTTTCAGGCAGTAAATAAATGAAGGTCATATTCGGCATCGTCTTCCGATCCATTGCATAGTAGTACTGGCGATTATCAAACGTCATGGAGCCGATCGATCGCTGGAAGGTTCCCATTTTCTGCTGCAAGGTATTTTGATCCGCAGCGAGGGTTTGCTCGTCATTTGCGGTACTATAAAATTGGTTCTGATACGCCATGAAAAATTGGTTTTGTTCAGAGACAATAGGAAGACTTTCGATCTCGTTACGAAAGAAGGACGTATTGACTAGAAATATCACCGTACCAATATAGGTTAAAGAAAGATCGGCTGTTGAATAGATTTTTCGCAGGTAGACACCTTGAGAAAGGTCTTTTGCAAAAAACCAACTCCCTTTGGCAGGCTTATCGGGCAAAGTCTCGATCATATCTTTGATGGTTTGGCCATTAAAGATATGGTCGGTCTCGGCTAGAAAGTTGATCATGTTTTCGTTCGTTGGGGTAAAGAGATAGACGTTTTGAATCGTTGATTCATTGCGTACGAGGGCGTTGATTTCTGCACTTAAGGCATTCTTTTGGTCGATCGCCTCTAAGGATTGCAAGGAATCTTGTGCCAAGATCCTTTGTAGGCCATTTTGGATCGGTGCACTATCGATAATGCGAAAAGAGAGGGTTTCGACGGCAGTTAAACGTTTGGCGATATTTGTTGAAATGATCGAGACATCTTTATACGCGGCTTCTTTCAGCTGCGCCATGTAGACTTGTCGCCAAACTAAGGTCAGGAGAACAGCCAATGAGACGATAATTGCCACCGTTGCAAAAAAGACAAAATGTAACTGTCGCTCAAAAGGCTGCTTTTTAAAGTGATTGATCAGCTTCTGGGACTTCATGGACACTGCCTCGCTTTGCTTGCAATTGTTTGGTTTTTTCAATCATCTGACCATGAAAAAATTCAGCGAAAAACAAGAAAATCACCAGTCCAAAGACGAGTAACAAGGAGGTTTTGGCAGTCAATAAGAGAAACAATAAATACCAGGTAAACAACAAGGCAAGGCCTTGCAGTGGGTAGCGAAAGACTAGAAAGATACTGACGTACAAGGTCTGTTTCCAAGCGTGTTGTTCGGCTTTGGCATAGGTCATAAAGCTGATGAATGCAGTGTAAAGGAGGAGAATCGTTAAAAGTAAATAGACAGGGCGCAGCCAAGCCATTTCAGTCGGGAAAAAATGAGTAATCCGTAAGTTAAACAACAACAGGAGTACTGTACTTAATAATCCGATGCCAAAAAGGGAAAAGGTGCGAAAGGCTTGCTTGTAGGCTTGCCAGAAGGCAACAGCTGAATAGTCATGACCAGTTTTACGAAAATCATGTAAACATTTGATCGTGACAGCGGTGGCAGGACCGAAGCCAAAAATCCCCAACCCTAAAAGGGTAAAGAAAAGCCATAAAAGGTTTAATTTAGCAAAATAAGCTGTTACCGTAAAAAGACGAAACAGTCCGGTTTGTATTTTTTTCATTGTTTCCACCTACCTTGTTTTTTGAAAAGTAAGCCTTTTCAACGCTAGTATAGCATAGTATATTGGAAAAAATAGAGCATGTCTGTTTTTTTACATTTTTCATCTGTTTTTCTATTTTTTTCTAGCTATTGCCGGTGAAGGCTTAGCCTTCAGCAAAAACGACAGTCTAGTTTTTCACATATTTGCTCTTGTTTTTTCATTTTTATTAACGAGGATTTCCATTACAATCACCTTGTAAGCGCAAACAAAAAGGAGTGTAGAAGAATGAAGAAAACTTTTTTAAAAGCAGCGAGCTTGTTGTTTCTTGGTGCGACCTTAGCAGCTTGTGGCAACAACGGCAATAGTAGCGGAAGCTCAGAAGCTGATGCAGATGGGAAAACGACGATTTCCTTTACCTGGTGGGGCTCAGAAGTCAGACACGAGAAGTATATCGAATCGATCAAAGAATTTGAGAAACAAAATCCTGACATCAAAGTTGAATATGAGTATGGTTCTTGGGATGACCATTGGAAAAAACTAGCGACAAAAGCGGCTTCTGGTGAATTACCTGATGTGATCCAGATGGATGTGCAGTACATTGCGCAATATGGAACGAAAAATCAATTAGCAGATATGTCGGAATTTATCGGCAATGAGATTCAAACTGATGATATCAAAGAGTCGATTTTAGCAACTGGCGAGTTAGATGGAAAAGTTTTTGGCATACCAACTTCTGTCAATACTATGGCGATGCTCTACAATCCATCATTAGTAGAACAAGGGGGCACCGGGATCGACTTTAGCAATTATACCTTTGATGACCTTGTAGAAAGTACGGCAGCGATCGCTGAAGCAACCGGTGATTACGGTTGGAATGATAACAATGACAACAGTACGATTTTGCAATACTTTTTACGTACTAAAGGCGAAGATCTATACCAATACGATGCAGACGGCAAACCAGAGATCGGTTTTACCAAAGAAAACTGGGTTGAATTTATGGGGGCTATCGCGGACCTTACGGAAGCCAAAGCAATGCCAACCGCAGAAGTGACTAGCAATGCCAACAGTATGGATCAATATCCGTTTTCACAAGGAAAAGCAGCTTATATGATGACTTGGTCCAATCAATACTTGACCTATAAGGCCTCCGCCGCAGAAGATGTCGAAATCAACTTGGCTCGTCCATTCGACTCAGAAAACGGGGCGATGGCGTATCGACCAGGGTTCTTTTATTCGATCGCGAATGCTTCTGAATCAAAAGAAGCAGCTGCGAAGTTTGTTGACTTTTTAGTGAATAGTGAAGAAGCCAATAAGATCATCGGTACTGAGCGGGGGATTCCTTCCAATGATGCCATCAAAGAATTGCTTTATGCCGACATGACACCAGAAGAACAAGAGTCCTCTGATTTCTTAGATGATATTGCAGACATCGTCGGTGATCCATCCCCAATCCCACCAATTGGGTTTGCTGAAATCAACACGTACTTTAAAGAGCTGTACGCAGAGATCACTTATGGCACGATGACATCAGAAGAAACTTATGATGCCTTTACGCAACGCTGCGAAGAAATTTTTTCAGAAAACTATCAATAAGCATAGCTGCGGCGCCTTTACTGACTTTTTCAGTAAAGGCGTTTTTTTAGGAGAAGCAATGGAGGAAAAAATATAGGTCCTCTAGTTTTTCACATTTCTGTGCTTTTTTTTCTATTCATTCTTAAGAAGCACTTCGTTAAAATCAACTTGTAAGCGTAATCAACTATAGGAGGTAGGAAGTGAAAATTATGGAACTACAATCAAAATCACCCACGGCAAAAGAACCTGGGAAACTCAAAAGCTGGTTTAATCGATTACCAGAATCAAAACAGAATATGGTTACAGGCTACTTATTTATCTCACCCTTCATCATTGGCTTTTTTGCTTTTATTATCGTCCCGATGGGGATTTCTCTTTTTATGTCTTTTCATGACTATGATTTATTGACAGAGGCGCAATTTGTTGGCTGGAATAACTTTAAGACGATTTTTACGAATGATCCCAAGTTTGTTCAGTCACTGACTGTTACGCTGAAATATGTTGTGTTGGCAGTCCCTTTACGGCTGATCGTCGCATTAGCAGTGGCGATGCTGATCAACCGCCCATCGAAATTAAGCGGCGCTTATCGGGTATTATTTTATATCCCTTCGATTTTAGGTGGGAGCGTGGCGGTCTCGATCATGTGGCGGAATCTTTTTGGCGATTCAGGGTTGATCAATGGCGTGCTAGCGGCGATCGGCTTAGACCCGATCTACTTCTTTAAAAGTCCTGGCTTAGCATTGATGACCTTGATTTTATTAGCAGCGTGGCAATTTGGCTCGTCGATGTTGATTTTCTTATCCGGTTTGAAAAATATTCCGAAAGATTATTACGAAGCGGCGGAAATTGATGGGGCAGGAAAAATCAGACAGTTTTTCAATATCACGGTCCCAGTCCTGACGCCAATCATCTTTTTCAATCTGATCTATCAAACGATCATGGCCTTTTTGACGTTTACACCTGCGTTTATCATTTCGAACGGGACGGGTTCACCCCGTAACGGCACGTTAGTCTATTCCTTGTACATGTATCAACGAGCCTTTACCGATTTCAAAATGGGCTATGCTTCAGCCTTAGCGTGGATTTTACTGGTCATCGTTGGGTTGATTACGATTCTGTTGTTCGCAACATCGAAATTTTGGGTGTTTAAAGAAAACGAGGAGGTTTGATTGATGCGTGAACAAAAACAAAATTATTTCTTTGATGCCGTGATCTTAGTTGCTGCATTACTGATGCTTTATCCGATTTTCTGGCTGCTGTTTAGTGCCTTTAAACCTAGTAGTGACATTTTTCGAACGGCAACGGAGTTGATCCCCCGAAGCTGGACGTTAGAAAATTTTACCAAAGGGTTTGAAGGGATCGCAGGGATTCCCTTCATTCGCTATATTTTCAACTCGTTGCAAATCGCGTTGATTTCAATGGTAGGGGCGGTCTGTTCTTCGGCTGTCATTTCTTATGGATTTGGTCGAATTCCTTTCAAAGGAAAAGGCTTTTGGTTTGCTTGTATCTTGGTCACGATGATGTTGCCGCAAGAGATCATCATGGTGCCTCAGTATCTTTGGTTTAATCAATTAGGCTGGCTTAACTCGATTCGTCCGGTAACCGTTCCTTCATACTTCGGACAAGCTTTCTTTATTTTCATGATGGTTCAATTCGTCTCTGCGATCCCGACAGATTTAGATGAAGCAGCAAAAATGGACGGCTGTGGACGGGTCGGTATTTTCTTCCGCGTGATTCTACCGTTGATGAAGCCTTCCTTGGCAAACGCTGCGATCTTCTCTTTCTATTGGAAATGGGAAGAACTGATCGGACCGATGCTGTACCTTACACGTCCGCAAAACTACACAGTATCGATTGCCTTAAAGCAGTTCCTAGATGCTAGCAGCACCTCCAATTGGGGAGCGATGTTCGCGATGTCTGTCGTCTCCTTGCTGCCTGTGTTGATCATCTTCTTTATTTTCCAAAAATACATTGTTGAAGGCATCAGCACGACGGGTCTTAAATAAGTGTGGAAAAAGATATTCGCTGTTTTGGAATATCTTTTTTCTATTGAATGAATTCGTTGAAGAAAGGACAAACCGATGGAACCATTTCAAGTAATTGATTTTCATGTCGTACCAAGCACGATCGGCGCTCATCAAGCGACCCTTATTTGGGAGAAGCCGCTACACGCTCAAGCTATTTTTGGTTATCAATTGTTTTTAGACAACGATTTGATCCAAACCAGACCAACAAACAAGACGCATTGGACGTTGACAAACTTATCTGCCGATCAAACGTATCAAGTAACGATCATCTGCCTCGATCATCAGGGGTGCCTGCTTACAAATACCGCAGTCACGACGACCTTTCGTACAAAGAAAAAAAGTGTTTTGTTAGATGTTACGCAAGCACCCTACCATGCTGATAGCGCAGGCAAAGAAGATAGTACCGCCATTCTCCAGCAAGCGATCAACGATTGCCCTAGCAATGGCACTGTCTGGATCCCAACAGGGGCGGTGATCCTTTCTGGTGCGTTGGAGCTAAAAAGCAATATGATTTTTCAGGTAGATGGCACATTGCAAGCAAGCCTCGACATAGAAACGTATCGGGTTGCCCCTCACGAGTATTTAGGAAGCGTGAATCAAGAGGGCTTACCATTAAGCCGTTATGAAGGCTGGGAATTGTTTTGCTTCCGTTCATTGATCAACATTGGGTATATCGATCGGGGCGATCGAGGGCGTATCGTTTGTGAAAATGTCCGTCTTTGTGGCAAAGGAACGATCATTGGTGGCGGGAATCCACTAGGACTGGCGATGCGAAACTCTTATGCAGACCGTGAACAGTATCCAGAATATGTTTCTGATGGAAAACCTGGAAGACGAGTAAGGGGACGTTTGATCTGTATGATGCAGGCCAAAAACATCCATTTGACAGAGCTGACGTTGATTGATCCACCATGCTGGACTGTCCATATGATTTACTGTGACACCGTTGTGACCCATGGAGTGAATATTCAGTCCAAAGGCATCGACAATGGCGATGGTTGGGATCCAGATTCTTCGCAAAATCTGCTGATTTTTGACACCGTTTTTGATACGGGTGATGATTGTATCGCAATCAAATCTGGCAAAAATCCAGAAGGAAATCAGATCAATAGACCAGCGAAAAATATTCGGCTGTTTGATTTGGCTATTCGTGGGGGACATGGCATCGCGATTGGTAGTGAGCAATCTGGTGGTGTCGAAAATATCTCCTTTCGAGATTGTCAACTGACCAATACGCTTTATGGGCTAGAATTGAAAGCGCAGAATGATCGTGGTGGCTATATTCGTCAAGTGACGATCACCGATTGCCTGTTGGATCGTTTCATGGCTCATCCTGTTGCTTACAATGCCGATGGTCAGGCAGCACAACAGTTACCGATCATTTCGGATATTTTGGTCAAGAATACCCGTATCGTAGGGCAGAACCCTTTGGTCGAGCTAAAAGGGTTTGTCGATGAACAAACACAGCAGGTTTCACTGATCCAACGCGTTGCTTTTGAGTCTGTTGCCTTTGAATCAGCTAAAGGGCAAAAGAAAATGATTTTTGAACAGTGTCAGGAGGTCAGCTTTAAAGAGGCAGCGATCATTGATCGAGCGGCCATAAGTGACGCAATAAGTTGCCAAGAAACAGTCGAACTATCCATGGTGGGGCAAAAGAAACGCACGTAGAACAAGCTTTTGAAAATGATCTGCGTTGGTTCTCCCAATGAGAAACAGTTAGTTAAGCACCTTATTTCCTCCATTGACAGGTTGCGCCTTTTTGCTTTTGTAGACAAAAAGGCGCATTTTTCTAACAAGAAAGGACGATGCAAAAAAAGACGATCCCCAGAAATCAAAAAGGACTTTCTTTTGCCGCTAAGGGGACTATAGTAAAGAATGTAGGAAAAAAGGACGCCAGAAAGCACATGGGAAAAGACAACGAGATGTGCCAAGAGGAATGCTTTACTTGATGGACAGCGCCAGTAAGCACCACTCAGTTCTATCCAACGAAATGATAGATGAAAAAAGATTGGTAGTGCGCAAATTTAAAGTCATGGGTATCGACAAACCTATTTGCAGCTTAAAACAAAAACATAGGAGGCAAGCAAGAATGGAAGACATCACGCAATTATTGCAACGAGAAATTGACCAAGCATCAACTGTGCAGGGAACAGTGATTACACCACCCGGCGCCTATCAAATCGGCGCATTGTTTTTAAAAAGCAATGTGCACTTGATTGTCTCAGAGGATACGATTCTGTATGGTAGTCAAGAACTGGCCGATTATCCCGAAGTAAATAATCGGGTCGCAGGGATCAATATGAAGTGGCCTGCAGCGATGATCAATATTTTTCACGCAGAAAATGTCATGATCTCTGGAAAAGGGAAACTTGATGGTCGTGGAGAAACATGGTGGCAAACGTTTTGGGGAACAGATGAAGCCAGCGGGATGATGGCGGATTATGCAAAGAAAGGCTTACGCTGGGCAGCAGATTATGATTGCAAGCGTCCACGGAATATCCTTGTTTATGAAAGTCAGCAAGTAACTATCAAAGATATTTCGTCGGTACAGTCGGGTTTTTGGAATACCCAAATTACGTATTCTCACCACATATTGATCGACGGCATCACGATAGACAATGGAAAAGGGCCTAGTACTGATGGCATCGATATTGATTCCTGTGAAGAAGTCACGATTCAAAATGCTCACATTTCCTGCAACGATGACAATATCTCGATCAAGGCGGGACGTGGAGCAGAAGCCATAGCCCAGCAAAGAAGCTGTCGGAAAATCACGATCAAAGACTGTCAGTTAGGGTATGGTTCAGGAATTGCTATTGGTAGTGAAACTTCGGGTGGGATCGAAGAGATCAAAATCCAAAAAGTCGTCTTTGAGCAAACTGGCGCAGGGTTTCGGATCAAATCCGCCAACAATCGAGGTGGATTTATACGCAAGGTCACTGCTTCGGATTTAACGATGAAGGATGTTGGCTTTCCTTTTCTCTTACAAACAAATTGGTACCCAGATTATAGTTATCCAGAACTGCCAGCTGATTATGAGGAAGAGATTCCCGACTATTGGCACAAATTGATGGTACACCCAGCTATTCCAGTAGGTCCAGCAAAGGTCTGCGACATTACTATTGAAAACGTGCAAGCTACCAAAACAGGACAACAAAGCGTGCGTGCTTTTTTCATCGAGGCCAGCCCAGCAGAACCGATCCGCAATCTAACATTAAAAAATCTTTCCATCCATGCCGACGAGTTCGGCAAGATTGCAGGGGTTGAGAACTTAAAGATGGTGGAAACGATCGTCACTGCGTTAGCGCCAACCTTGGATCAAAATGATGTGTATGAGCGGTAGTACTTTTTCTGTCAAATATGAATGAGTGGTGATCCGCTTAGTACTAAAAAACTGATGAATTATCAAAGAAGACCAATGAGTTGGTCTTTTTTTCATGATAAGATGTTCCCAAAGCTCTAACGAATAAGAACTTCAGTACTTAGGCTATGCTTTCTATAACTAGAATTTAAGAATGATAGGAATCAGAAAAACTGCGATAATAAGATTGATTGAGCGAACTAAGAACACGTAGAACTATTTATTCTTTTTCCTATAATTTACGTTACCTGCAAATGTAAAGCAAAACTCCCTATCTAGCCATATATCAACGATTAACAAAAAATGTCAATTGCTGGAAATCCTGCTTTTCGTTATGCTTTTGGTATTGAAAGCGGTTTATTTAATCGGGCTCAACAACAAAATCTAAGGAGGAAAAGTAGTGAAAAAATTAAGTACGATTCTTGGTTTAGGGTTACTATCAGTTGCCTTTTTATCGGCATGTGGGAAGGAGGAAGCAGGTTCCACAACAGATTATGATACGATTTCGATTTTATCGCCGTACATTGAAACTGAACCACCTGCAAGTGACAACGAGATTTTGAAGCAATTAGAAGCTTACACTGGCAAAAACATTGATATTACCTGGGCACCCAATACATCCTATGAGGATAAAATGAATATTACGTTAGCTTCGGATGATATTCCAGAAGTGATGGTCATTCAAGGAAAATCAGGAGGGTTTATCAAGTCAGCAGAAAATGGCGCTTTTTGGGATTTGACCGACTATTTAGCTGATTATCCTAATCTCTCTCAATCTAACGAGGATGTTTTGCGTAATTCTTCTGTGAATGGCAAAGTGTACGGAATTTATCGGAAACGTGATGCGATGCGGACGGCGGTGATCATCCGAAAAGATTGGTTAGAAAACTTAAACTTGGATGTACCCGAAACGATCGACGATCTCTATGAGGTTGCCAAAGCATTTACTGAGAACGATCCCGATGGGAATGGTGAAAATGATACGTTTGGTTTGATTATTCCCCAATGGCCTGGCTCGATCAATTCAAATAGTCCTTACGATGTGTTAGCTACTTGGTTTGGGGCAGGAAATGCTTGGGTGGAAAAAGATGGCACTTTAGAGCCATCCTTTATGCAACCAGAATACCTAGAATCAATGCAATTTGTTAAAGATATGGTGGAACAAGGCTATGTCAATCGTGATTTTGCAACTATGGCAGCAGATAAATGGGATGAGCCGTTTATCAATCGACGTGGTGGGATCATTATTGATACGTATTCACGAGCAGCACAAATCAGTAATAAATTATTGCAAGCTGGAGAAGAAGACCTCGTCGTCTTTACAGGGAATTTAAAAGATAATAGCGGTACGATGAATGCGTTACCGACAGATGGCTATTCTGGTTTCTTGGCGATTCCTAAGTCGAGTGTCCAGACAGAGGAACATCTAAAAGAGGTGTTGACGTTCCTTGATAAATTAAATGATAAAGAAGCACAGGTATTGCTGAACAACGGAATCGAAGGAATCAATTTTGAAGTAGTGGATGGAATGTCCGTGGCATTAGAAGGATCAGAAGCTGAAGCGTTAGCCAATGCGGTCAAAGGGTACTCACAAATTGGGATGAATGTAACGGAAGATACCCTGTACTATATTGCTAAGCCTGATACAGAAGCGGCTACTGAAAGCTATGAAAAACGATTGTCATTGATGGAAGCTGATTTAGAGCACGCTGTCTTTAACCCAGCAGCCTCCTATAATACAGATACGTATGTAACAAAAGGGGCACAGCTTGATCAGATCATTAGTGATGCGCGGGTTCAATTTATTGCGGGACAAATCGATGAAGCGGGTTGGGAAGCTGCGATCGAACTTTGGAAGAATCAAGGAGGCACGCAGCTGATGGAAGAAACGAATACCCTTCATCAAGCACAATAACGACAGTCGAAGAAGGTTGAGTGGATCTTGCTCTCAACCTTTTTCTTTTTCAATGATTTTTTTCAGCTAATTATTCAGCTAATAAAATGGAGTACTATTCAGGTGAGACGAGACAGGTAGTAAGAAATCAGAAAAGAAAAAATGGAAAAAAACAAGTGGAAACCCTGATCTAACGCTTGATATCAAGGAATTCAAAAAAAGTCAATTGTTAGAAATGTAGGTCAAGTTTACTATGAAAAGAGAAAAGTAGCTCATATACGCATAAAAGGAGAAGAAGAAATGGTAGCGAAATTGATCTATGAAAATCCGCTGAATCAAGCAGCAGATATTCAACACTTTATTGCTGAAGGACAGCCCAAAATTACTTTCCAAGACGGGATGATTCTGGCGAATACGTATTCTGAAGAATCAAACAAACAACCACATTTTGTTTTATGGCTGCCTCAACAATTTCCAGCGGACCTACGAATCACCTGGCAGTTTCAACCACTGGCTGAACCAGGCTTATGTATGCTCTTTTTTGCAGCAGCCAATCGCAAGGGTGGCTCGATCTTCGATTCTGGAGTACCCAAACGAACCGGGGCATATCCCGAGTATCATTCTGGAGGGATCGATGCTTACCACCTTTCTTATTTTCGAAGAAAGTATGAGGAGGAACGGGCGTTTGAAACGTGTAATTTGCGCAAAAGCCATGGGTTTCATCTGGTCGCTCAAGGCGCAGACCCACTTCCGAATGTAGCAGATGCCCGAGGGTTTTATCACCTAAGAATCGATAAGGTAGGTGCAACGATTTCCTTTTGGATCAACGACTTATTGGTGTTAAGGTACCTTGATGAGGAACAGTTTGGTCCCGTATTAACTAAAGGAGCGATCGGATTTCGGCAAATGGCGCCAATGAAGGCCCGCTATAAAGACTTGAAGGTATATTCCTTAGAGGAGGAACGGTGATGAATTGGCAGAAAGCATATCAAGCAGCAGATTTTGTCTTTTATTGTTTGCTGATAAATGTAACCGTTATTATAGGTGCACTAGTAGGTGGGATCATCTTTGGACTGGCGCCTAGCGTACAAGCCGGATTCCACGTAGCAAAGAAAACCCTTAAACAGGAATCGCCGCCTTTTTTTCAAACGTTCTTTGGGTATTACCGCAGGAACTTTTGGCGATCGAATCGCTTGGGCTTGCCGATCATTCTCTTTTATTTGTGCCCCATGGTGGTGATCCAGCAAGGATTTTTAGCGGCATTGACTCAAACAGGCTTGATCCTATTGATCGTTAGCCAATGCGTCGCGATCGCTGTGATCAATACATTGCTTAGCATGTACGAATATTATGTGCTCCCATCGAAGAAGTACCTAGGCGCTTCGCTACGCTTTCTTTTTTTTCAACCTATTGGCACCTTTTTAGGCGTCCTTTGGTTTGGGATTTGTAGTACGATCAGCTTTTTTCTCCCCGGTCTCCTGCCATTTTTAAGTATTGGGATGTGGATCATTGGCACAATGGGGATTTACTTGAAATTATTTGATGAAAATGAACAAAAGCTAAAGCAACAAAACGATGCAGTTCAACCTGCAGAGAGGGAAGAGGAGGAAATCGAACATGGCATTGAAATGGCTCAAAAATAAACCTAAGGGAAAACGTGGGCTGAGTTTTGGGTATCCCTGGGAAAAAGGAGCTTTACAACCTGAGGTTCTAAGTGAGGAACTGTTTTTGCTGGGGGAGGAGCCGTTGCAAACGAAAGTACTGGCTTACTGGCCAGATGGCAGTGTGAAATGGACAGGACACAGTGGTCTGGTGGCAGAAACGACGCAGTTACTTTTTCAAAGAAAACAGCGTGTCCAGAAGAAACAGGCGATTGCTAGGGAAGCTTACAACGGTATTTATTTTGACAACGGTACGATCAAAGGCTTCTTCCCGAAACATGGGGAAGGGAAAAATGTATTGGACTGGGTAGCGGTCAATGGGCAGAAAAAATTGCAAGATCTTCACGCAATCCTGCAATACCAAAACAAAAAGGTGCAGTCCAAAGTAACGGACTTGATGTTGGAAGAAAATGGTTCCGAGAAAGCCGTTATCAAAGTATCGGGCGTCATTGAGATCAATCAAGAAGTGGTGCAAGAGTTTATTTTGCGGTTCCGTATCTTTCGCGAAATCAGCAAATTGGAAATCATTCATACGGTCATTATCATCAAACCACTTGCTTATGAAGGCATGGGGATAGCATTTGATTATGCGTTGACAGGTGAAAATTGGAATCGACAAGTCAAATTTATTGCAGATGCTGTGTATCATGAAGCGGCACAATTGTTACTTTCACGGCGACACTATCAACAAAACATTCCCTATCAAGAACAAGCCAGTGGACAGCTCGTTTCATTGACCCCAGCGGACGAGCCGATGCTGTCTCATGCGGTGGAAAATGCTATTTGGGATAATTTTCGGGTCAATCAAATCAATCATCGGTCATTTGAATTAGAAAAACAGACCGAAGCTGGGTACTGTTGGTTGCCCATTGGGGATGGCGAGCATTATTCAGGTACCTTTTACGCTGGGGGAGAAACCGGCGGCGTTGCTTGCAGCATGGAGAAATTTTGGGAAAAAGCACCATCTGCGATCGAGGTGACAGGCATCACCCAAAAAGAAACCCAAATCACGATGTGGCAGTGGTCACCGAATGCCAAGCCAATGGATTTTCAGCACTATTCCAAACGGGATCATATGCTTAGCGGATACGAAGGAATGGAAGAGGTTCGTTCGACGGCAGTTGGTGTAGCAAATACGACGCGTTGTTGGTTGGATCTATATGAAGAAGCCCCGTCAGAAGAAGTGTTGCTGGGCTTAGCTCAAGAAAACCAAGAACCTGCCCAGATCGTTTCATTGCCAGAGCGTTATCAAGAGACGAAGGTTTTTGGCAGGATCAGTTTACCAGACGAATCAACGAAAACGAAACAGTTGCTGGAGCAACAATTGGCTGAGATGCGTCAATTCTATTTAGCAGAAGTCCAACAAAGAAGTTGGTATGGCTATTGGAACTATGGTGATGTCATGCATACCTATGATCAGTTTCGACACCAATGGCGCTACGATCTTGGTGGGTACGCTTGGCAAAACACTGAATTGGTCCCTAACATGTGGCTTTGGCTAGATTTCTTACGGACTGGTGATCCAAGCGTCTACTATCTGGCTGAAAGCATGACGAGACATACTTCAGAAGTCGATCAGTATCATGCTGGTGAATACAAAGGATTAGGGTCACGGCATAATGTCGTTCATTGGGGCTGCCAAGCAAAAGAAGTTCGAATTTCAATGGCGGGTCTCCATCGCTACTACTACTATTTGACAGCGGATGAACGCATTGGGGAGATTATGGAACAAGTCAAAGACAATGAAACCTATGCTTTTGATGCGTTACCACCGATGCGCGAGTTTTATGAACGAGAAACGAAGCGGATACCGATTCGCATCGGACCAGATTGGGCTGCGCTAGTCTCGAACTGGTTTACCCAGTGGGAACGGACGAATGATCCTGTTTACCTTGAAAAAATTCGCACCGGCATCACCTGCATCAAAGCCATGCCCCAGCGCCTATTGTCTGGTCCCACAGTGTTATTTGATCCACAAGACAAAACCTTATCTTATATGGGAACTGGGAATTTTGGCGGCTATCACATGGTCATCTCCTTTGGGGCGCCGCAAGTTTGGTTAGAACTTGCTCAAGTGCTGGAAGACCCCGAGTGGACAGAGATGTTAGGGGAGTTTGGCTGGTTTTATAGCTTGAGTCCTGAGAGAAAAGCAGAAGAATCAAACGGGGGACTGACGGAACCTCATTTTGCCTGGCCAATGTTTGCGTCGACGATGATGGCCTTTGCTGGGCGAGTGCGTAACGATCAAGCAATCAGTCAAAGGGCTTGGCAGTTATTGCTTGATAATGACAAATCGGGTGTTCCATTGCCGATCGAAGCGACCATTGAAGCAGCGACAACGTGGAAAAAAATAAAAGAAATGCCGTGGGTATCGACCAATGTGTTGTCACAGTGGGGTCTAAATACGATTTGTTGTTTAGCACTGATCGGAGCGGAGTTAGAGGAGGAGAATGAATGGAAACAACAATAAAAAAAGTGCCGAAAACGAAAGAGCAATGGGGGAGTTTTCTCAACCATTTTAAACAAAATAAATGGCTCTATATTTTGACGATTCCCGGGATCATCTATTTTGCAGTATTTCGTTATGCACCGATGTATGGGTTGATCATTGCTTTCAAAGATTATGTGCCTTTTTTAGGAATCGCAGATAGTCCATGGGTCGGAACACAAAATTTTATGGATTTCTTCAATAATCCTGATTTCTTTCGGATCTTGTGGAACACGTTGATGATTGCCTTTTTAAACATCTTCTTTTCGTTTCCAGCACCCATCTTTTTGGCACTGTTACTGAATGAATTGCGCAACAAGCTGTTTCAGCGGACCATTCAAACCTTCGTCTATGTACCACATTTTCTTTCATGGACGATCGTCGTTAGTCTTTGGCATATCTTATTCAACATCGATCATGGAGCGATCACTCAATTTATCGCTTCGTTGACAGGCGTTGAAATCGACTTTCTCTCAGACCCGCAATGGTTCCGCCCCATGATCGTAATGCAATCGATTTGGAAAGAGATCGGTTGGGGGACCATTATTTATTTAGCTGCCTTATCAGGTGTGGATCAGGAACAATACGAAGCCGCGATCATGGATGGTGCAGGACGTTTTCGTCGTGTGTGGCACATCACTTTGCCTGCGATTCGTTCGACGATCATCATTATGCTGATCATGCGGATCGGGTCGATTTTGTCTACTGGGTTTGATCAGATTTTCTTGATGACCAATCAGTTGAACCGAACAGTAGCAGATGTTTTTGATACGTATGTGTATATGATGGGGATCACCAATGGCGCTTACAGTTACTCAACAGCCGTCGGATTATTTAAATCGATCGTTGGGATCATCCTCGTACTTTGTACCAATAAATTAGCGAAACGCTTTGGCGAAAGCGGCTTATACTAAGGAGGAAAAAGATGGATACTTTACACAATACGAAGGCAGGGAAAATATTTGACATTTTTAATGCGCTATTTTTGGCATTGATTGGGTTATTCATGGTGATTCCTTTTATTTATGTGATCGCAGGTTCATTTGCTACGGAGTTAGAATTGACCACACGTTCGTTTTTCTTATGGCCAAATGAGATCAGTCTCGACTCCTATCGCTTTATTTTTTCAACCAACACCTTTATCCGTAGTTTGCTTGTAACGGTCGGCGTTACCATCGTTGGCACGCTGGTGCAGCTTTTCTGTACCTTCACCTTTGCCTATCCTTTATCACGCAAGCACCTAAAAGGACGGAACACCTTGTTGAATCTCGTGATTTTTGCAATGCTCTTTTCAGGTGGGATGATCCCAACGTTTATCGTGGTGAAAAATTTAGGACTGATCAATTCTTATTGGGCATTGATTTTGCCAATCGCGATCAATCCGTTCAACTTAATGATCATCAAAAACTTTTTCCAAGAAATGCCGATCGAATTGGAAGAATCCGCCAAGATGGATGGCTGTACGGAACTAGGGATCTTATGGAAAATCATTTTGCCTTTATCAAAACCAGTGATCGCGACCTTCACCCTTTTTTACGCCGTTGGTATCTGGAACGACTTCATGAGTGGATTGCTCTATATCAACGATTCAGCAAAATGGCCGATTCAGTTATTGTTAAGACAGATCACGATGGCCTCCAGTGGTGCCAATGCGTTAGCAAGTATGGACCCCAACTATGTGCCGCCTGAACAAGGAATCAAATTTGCAGTCATCATTGTGGCGACTTTACCAATTTTGATCTTCTATCCGTTTTTGCAAAAACATTTTGCCAAAGGAATGCTGATTGGATCCGTCAAAGGATGATACACTTCAATAGTTGTGGATAGGTTGTCATGCGTTTTTTCGCATGACAATTTGTTACATAAAATCTATTACAAGGGTGTTTGGGAATGAAGTACTTTAAAACAGGCGGTTTTCATCGAAAACTGCAGCTAGCCAGTCTATGGATCGTCGTGCCGCTATTAGCCGTTGCAATCTTTTTGCATGCCTATTTGATCGGACCATTACAACGATCGTATCAAGAACTAAACAATCGCCAAGTCGAAGGAATCGTTAGTAACATCAACCAACAGTTCTCGCAGCTGGAAGTGACTTTAAGCGTTTGGGGGCAATCGTTTCAAAGGCGCTACCAAGAAGATTTATTGGAAACGACGAATTATCAGACGTTGATCCAGCTGTCGGAAGAATTGTTTTACTTAACCAATAGCTCCAATTATGTCAATCGAATCGGTATTTATTCGCTCGGAGAGGCGCCCTTTGGGATTGAAAGTGGCGGCACGTATGAATTAACGCTCGAGCAAACCAAAACAGCATTTGAACGCTATCGGATCGATAATGGTAGGCAGTATCAGTGGAAGATCATTGAAGAAGAGGATGAATTGATTTTTGTACAAAACATTGATAGCCAAGGTGAAGATCAGCCTAAAATTTTTTTAGTTGCAACGATCGACGAGCAATCATTGTTAAAGTATTTTTATGATACTCAAATTGAAAATGGTCTCGCAGCGATTTCCTTTAATCATGAGAGTTTTCGTTTTATTGGCGATCAGAACTTAGCGAATGTTATCCAACCGCTGAGTGAGGAGCATCAAGGAACCTGGGTCGAATCGATCAATGGCAATGATTATAGCATGATCGCCGTAAACAGTACGCGACTCAACCAAATATGGACATTTTATACCGTCGTTCCCTTAGCATTGATTACCGAGCCAGTCACTCATTTGGCTAGAGTGCTGATCGTCGTAAGTATTCTTTTTATTGCTTGTGTGGCAGTCATGAGTCTCTTTTTGGCAAAAAAACAATACCAACCTTTTGAAAAAACGATGGATCAGCTCTTTGGTAATACCCAATGGAAAAAAGAAAACGATCTGGAGTTTTTGGTGGACCGTTGGCAACAATTAAGTCGGGAAAAAGGATTGCTACAAAATCAGGCGGAACGCTTTCAAGATTCGCTGAAGCGGCAAGTGATCCAACATTTGATGGAAGGGTATTATGGCTATTTGTCAGAGGAAGAATCGCAACAATTACTGCAGCAAAAAAACTGGCGCTTAAGTGACCAAGGGTATCGCCTGTTTTATTTCCAACTCAATGATCTATTAAGCAATCAAGCAAATTCACAAGATGAAACCCACATTTTGTTTGCGCTAGAAAACATTATAACGGATGTCACAGCCATGTTTTTCCCAGAATCAACCATCGTTTCGTCAAATGAAGGGCGGATTTTGGTTTTTGTGGTCAATCAAGAGCAGCAACTGACAGATTACTTCACGATGGTCACCAAGCAAATCAATTTGATCGTCTGTCGTTATGTCACCATCGTTAGTTCGCAACAAGAAACTGAGATTCGCAAGTTGCCTGAAGTTGCCCAACGTCTCAAAAAGCAAATCCATCTGCAACGGTTGATTCCCGAAAATCAAGTGCTTCAAGGAGAGAAAATGCGTCCGCTGCCGAAGTATTCTCTTTCGCAAGAAAACTTGATTTTAACAGCGCTGAAAAGTGGCTATCATGAAGAATTGCAACGAAGTGTCCAGCGGTTTTTGGAACAGGTCGTGGCAGAAAACAATCAACAGGCTGCGGTGATCTATGTGGTCAATCGACTGTATGATCAAGTCGATTACCTTTTAAATGAAAATGGTGTCTCACGAACGGATTATGTATCGAAAACGGTTGTGTTAGAGCGAATCGAACGACTTTTAGACATCAATCAGATCCAAGCCTTTTTGTACCATCATTTCTTAAAGCCCGTCTCCATCCTCTGGCAAGAAAATGTCGCTAATTCTTATAGTGAAATGATCCAAAAAGTAGCGGAGTACATCCAATCTGATTTTCGCAATGAACAAATTTCGTTAGAATATGTTGCGGATCGTTTCGAAGTAGACCCAATCTTTTTGAGTAAGGAGTTCAAGCGTGCCAAGCAGGTCAACTTTATTGATTATTTAACCAACGTTCGCATCGTAGAAGCAAAACGGCAGCTGCTCGAAACCGATCACCAAATCAATGAAATCGCAGAAAACCTTGGGTATAATCCCAGTTACTTCAATCGTTTATTTAAAAAGTGCACGGGAATGACCCCAGGACAATATCGAAAAGGTCAGAGCTGATCACTGTTGGTTGCTGCGGAAAAGCTCGTATTTTCGCAGCTTTTGCTCTGATTTTTCTATGTTTTCGTCAGCCAATGTTTTGTATAATAGAAAAGAAAGCGATTTCTAATACAGCTTAAGTTCAGCAAGAAAACCAGCAGACTTGTCAAAGCTGTTGGAAATCGGATAGTAAATAGATGGAGGAAGAAAAGAAATGAAAATCGTTCTAGGCGGAGATTCAACCATGGCGGATTATCCCCTTGATCAACAGCCAATGATGGGCTGGGGACAAGCCTTACCAAGCTATCTATCCCCAGAAGTAAACGTACACAATTTTGCAAAAAACGGCAGTACGACTCGTTCGTTTATCGAAGAAGGGTTGTTTGAGCAACTCCTGCAAGAAGTCGAACCGAATACAGTCGTCCTACTGCAATTTGGACATAATGACCAAAAAGAGAAAAATCATGTCACGATGGAGGCGTACATTGCTCATTTGACAGACATGATCCGTCAAATCAAAGAAAAAGCAGGAATCCCGATCCTGTGTACACCTGTTGAACGGCGGGTAGGAGAAGAGGGACGATTGGCGCATACGTTGTCAGCATTTTTACCTGTCTTAAGAGAACTTAGTCGAACGGAAGAAGTAGTTTTGTTTGATTTAAATCGCTATACCTATCATTATTATGACACATTAGGACTAGAAGCTTCCAAGGCACTCTTTGTTTGGTTAGCACCGAATGAGCACCCCAATTATCCTGCAGGTCTCGCAGATGATACCCACTTTTCAAAGCTCGGGGCGCATATGATCGCTCGCTATGTAGCGATTCGTCTACAGGCGTTTTTCCATGAGCAACCACTGTTTCCTGATATTTATTACGGCGCCTGCATGTATCCAGAAGTCTGGTCGGAAGAAATCATGCAAAGTGATAGTCACACGATGAAAACGTTGGGCATGAATTTTGCTAGAATTGGGGAATTCATGTGGCGCGACTTGGAGCCTCAACCTGGAGAATATGATTTTTCGTTGTTGGAACGTGCGCTAGAACAGTACCAAGCAAATGGCATCGATGTTTGCTTATGTATTCCAACGCCGACCCCACCCCGCTGGTTTACAAAACAGTACTCAGAAGCATTGGTCACTAACCAAGATGGAACGAAGATGCATCACGGCTCAAGACAGCATGTCTGTACAAACAACGAGGACTTTCGCCGTTATGCCTATCGTTTGACGAGAAAAATCGCTGAGATTGCCGAAAAACATGAAAATGTCGTTATGTTGCAATTGGACAATGAGTTTAAATGTCATGTCGATCTATGTTACTGTACGACGTGCCAAACGCGTTGGCATACGTATTTAAAAGACAGCTATCAATCCGTGACTAACCTCAATGAGTGTTGGGGAACGAAGGTGTGGAGTGAGTGGTATGACGCATTTGAGGATGTCGTCTTGCCGCTAACGACCCCATTTTTGCATAATTCTTCCTTGATGAATGCCTTTCGCCGTTTTACCACCGATACGTTGAATGAGTTTGCGCATGATCTTTGTCATTTTATCCGAATGGAGACCGCGTTACCCATTACCCATAACTCCGCTTTTGGGTTTAACTTGCAAAATGATGAGCTATTTGCTGATTTAGATATTGCTGGTTTTGATACGTATGCACCGGCAGACAACTATCCAGCGTATACGATGAACTTGGATCGTTGGCGGAATGTCAAACCGCGCAACAAGGAAATGTTATTGTTAGAAACTTGTACTGCCAATGCAGGTCATATTGAAAATTATGCGGCACCTCGTCCTCATGGGTTTGTCACAAGTGAAGCGTTCATTGGCTATGCTGGTAATTTGAAATCCTTCTGCTTTTGGCATTTTCGTGGACATCGCTATGGTGTGGAGCAACCCCATAGTGCCGTGTTAACTGCTTGGGGAGAGCCAGATCGTGGGTATGAAGAGGTAGTTCGGATTGGCGAACTAAGACAACAGATCGCACCACTTTTAGCGGAAACGAAGTATGTATCGGCAAAAATAGCCATTATCTACTCGGATTACTCGAAACGTTTTTACACGATCGATCATGGGGGTGTTTATGATTATCGCAGCCTGTTTACCGAATTTTACGGCAGTCTGATTCGGCAAGGAATTCGTGTAGAAATCATTCAAGAAAATAGTCCGTTAGAAGAGTATGATGTTGTTCTTGCCCCATTTGTTCGTTGGATCAGTCCTACCTTGTTGAAAAAATTTGCCGCCTTTACTGAAGCAGGAGGCAAGCTGATTTTAGGCCCGATGACGGGGGATCGGACAAAAGAGCTGGCGTGGCCAGCGACGAATGGCTTAGATCGTTTAGGAGAATGGCTCGGGTTTGACCAAATCCAGCAGTTTACGGTGAAAGGACTGACTTATCAGCTAACCTATGACGGCCTAAAAGAACCTTTGGATCATTTGGTCACAGTTTTTCACTGCCCAGAAGATTGGGAAACGATCGGACGAGGGAATGACCAAACGCTACTAGCTAAGAAACAACTGGCTCAAGGAGAGATCATCTATTTAGGTGCGCTACCTAGCAATTTACCAGACAGTTTGATATGGCAGTCGTTTTGTCGCAAAGAACTTTTCCCTTATGAATCAGAGCGCCAGTTGATCAAATGTTCGGAAGGTGTGATGAAGTATCGCCGAGAGTCAGCGACCCATGTCCAACTCTGGATCAGTAACTTAGGGATGACGACAGCTGACTTTACCTTACATCTCCCCGGTTTCGAACGCTTATCAGGTGAAGCGCTGGCGCGGGGTAACCATAGGCTAGAACCTTATGAAAATTTGATTATTGAATGGGAAAAAATAGTAGAAAGCGAGGAGTCAGATGATTCATTTAGCCATCCGAGGGCATGACCTCTCAGGAGAATATACACCAAAGCAGTTAGCACAAGCGGTAGGTGCAAAGAAAATAAAAAACGTTCAGTTTGCCTTGAATGCGTCTTTTCCAGATCTAAGTGCTCCTGAAAAGATGAGTCCAGGTATGGGGACCTTCTTCAAGAATGAATTCCAAGAACAAGGCGTTCAAATCGCTTTGTTAAGTTGTTATAGTAACTTGATTCATCCCGAACCAGAGGAACGAGAAAAAATCTTACAGAAATTTGAGCGCTATTTATTCCATGCCCGTTATTTTGGTGCCAGCATGGTGGCTTCAGAAACAGGCTCAGTCATTGCCGCACTGGGATATAGTGAAGAGAATTTTTCAGATGAGGTTTTTGAAGACTTGATCCATGTGATCCAGCGACTCGTTCGAGTGGGAGAAAAATATCAAATCATGGTAGGGATCGAAGCCGGACTGAATCATCCGCTGTATTCGAATCAGCGCATCGCCGAGCTGATTGAACGTGTTCCTTCTGATTATTTAGGGATCATTTACGATCCAACGAATTTGATCACCGCAAAAACGGCTGCTGATCAAGTCGCATTGGAAGAAGAAGCATTTACTCTTTTCGGAGAGAAAATCGTCTGCTTGCACCTAAAGGATTTTGAACTCTCGGGAGAAGAGGTGATCCCTGTCCCATTAGGCGAAGGACAAATACGGTATTCAGAAATTTTACAGCTTCTGATCAAACACAAGCCATACTGTTACGTGGTGCTAGAAGAAACAAAAGACGCTGGGATCGATCGTGCGGTGGCGTTGATTGAAGGCTTAGATTTAAAAAATTAGCTGGGGGTTTGTGTAGATGATTGTGTAAGAGAACACGGGAGTAGTTTTCTTGTTTTCTTAAAAAACGCTGGCATTGAATGCAAATTTTATCTAGCATAGAAAAGTTGTTTATGATGAGATTTCATCTAAACAACTTTTTTATTTTCATAAAAATAAAAAATATGATGTAAAATTTGTTATTATAGAATAAAAAGAAGTATTTTAGATTGTTGCATTCGGATAATGGATCAAATGGAAAAGGATTTAATATTTACGAGACATGTAAAAGAGCGAAAGGAGGAACCAATGGCAAACATGCAAGACGTGGCAAAACTTGCCAATGTATCTGTGACCACCGTCTCACGAGTGATCAATAACAGAAAATATGTCAATGAAGAAACAAAGCAGATTGTGCTAGAAGCAATTCAAGCACTTGATTATGTACCAAATGAATTAGCACGGTCCTTTTATTACAATTCCTCAAAGATGATAGGCTTGCTGATCTATGATTTGAAAAATGATTTTTATAATCAATTTATTACCCGAATCGAGTCGCAACTGATTGAGAAAGGCTATAGTTTGATGATTGGTACCACACAAGGGAATCCTGAAAGAGAAACCTATTTTTTGAACTTGTTTCTCGCAAATAATATTGATGGGGTAATTTTATGTACCAACCTTTGTACGCAAGGTCCGTTGTTGCAAAAGGTTCTCAAATTACCTCTAGTGAGTGTGGGTAGAGTCCTTAGCGATGAAGTATCCTCCGTTTCTGCGGATAATACCTCAGGTGGACAGTTGGCAGCACAGATCTTAAGCCAAAATTGTTGTCGCGAGATCCTCTTCATTAATGGACCAAAGACATTACATTCCGTTCAAGAAAAATCAGCTGGTTTTTATCAAGTGATGGACCAATACCCAGAGATCCATGTTCACGAGGTCATACTCGATTTTGTAAATGTCACGCAAACATCCTTTGATCAACTTTTTCGTCAATGGCCTTCTATCGATGGCATTTTTGCGGCAAGCGATTTTTTTGCAGCCTGCGCTTTACGTTCCCTTCATTCACTGGATAAAAAGATTGGTGAAGCGATTCAGGTTATTGGTTATGAAAACACCAATGTTTGTCTTTGTACTAGCCCTTTGCTTTCGTCCATCGCACGACCTTTAGAGGAGATGGTGGATTGGACGACCCAGCTACTTTTTCAAGAGGTACAAGGAGACAAAACCGCACCAAGACACGTCCTCTTGAAAAATTCATTTGTCCCAAGAGAAACGACTCAATGGAAGTGATGGAAAAAGAAGCAACCGATTGCAGTTTTCTTTTGATTGTCTTGGGATAGCCGCAATTCTATAATGAAATGGACTGGAATAAATCCAGAATGAGGAAGTTGCTAAGTGATAGGTGTTGATAGCTAGTACTATTTTTCGAAAAAATGGTTCCGCTTACAAAGGATTCTGTAAAATAGCGAACGGCTTGAAGGATAGCGCCTCAAGAAGAGTGTACCTAAAATGCGATCACAAAAACAAATTAACCTAAATGTAATAAGAAGGAGTGAATAACCATGTGGAAAGCAAACTATCATACCCACACAACTCGATGCAAACATGCACGGGATTCTGATGAAGACTATGTGATCAAAGCCATCCAAGCTGGCTTTAAGGAAATTGGCTTCGCTGATCATTGTCCCTGGCCCTTTGAGGATGGGTATGTCTCCCCCATGCGGATGGATGTTGCGCAATTGGAAGATTACGTTTCATCGGTGAAAAGCTTAAGGGAAAAATACCAAGGACAAATCGATGTGAAATTAGGATTAGAGTGTGAATATTTTGAAACAATGATCCCTTGGCTAGTTGCAGAGAAAGAAAGGCTGTCGATCGACTATTTGATTTTTGGCAATCACTTTCCTGAAATCGAAAGCAATCACTATTACGACCATACACCCGGGGATTCGGTAAAAGCGATCAAAGATTATCTCCGTGTTTCTTTACAGGGAATTGAATCAGAAATTTTTGCTTATATGGCACACCCAGATGTGTTCATGCGGGGCTATAAAACCTTCGATTCTCATTGTGAAGAAGTTGCCTACCGCTTATGTGAAAAAGCCAAAGAGTATCAGCTGCCGTTGGAGTATAATTTGGCAGGCTATACGAACGGTGGCTATCCGCATCCTGAATTTTGGAAGATCGCCAAGGAAGTCGGCTGCTCTTGTATTATTGGGATCGATGCCCACGAGAGTGCGGCTTTAACGAATACAGAAATTTACGAAAGAGCTCTTTTAGAAATCGATGCTTTGGGGTTAACACGGATCGATCGGCTCTTCTTTGCGTGAAGGAAAGAAAACATGGACGCCAGTGGGGATCACTAGCGTCCATGTTTATTAGAATTGCCATTCTTGAATTTTTTTCAAGAGTACCGCTTTGTCGGCAGCTTCAGCAAAGGAATGCTGAGCGGCAGTTTCGTTTAAGAAGCGCATCTCTGATTCGGTCATGTCGCAATGATGAGCCATTTGTAGGTATTCATTGGTCAATGTCGTGTTTGAGACCGTTCGGTTATCGGTGTTCAAACAAAAAGGGATCTTGGCCTCCAGCCATTCTCTTAATGGGTATGCCGAGTATGTGGGAATCGCACGCGTATGAACATTGCTGGTAGGACAGCCTTCGATACAGCGATTTTGTTCTCGAACAAATGCTTGAGCAGTAGGATCTCCTTTTAAGGCGATGCCGTGGCCAATCCGCTGCGCACCGCTTTCGATGGCTTGATAAATGTTTTGCACACAGCCACATTCGCCTGCATGTAAGGTCAGCTGGACACTTTGGTTCTTGAGGAACACTTGATAGCTGGCAGCTAAATCAGGGACGTACCCATCTTCTTCTGGACCTGCCAGATCAATGCCGACTACTTTTTCATCGGTAAGAGCGATCGCTTCATCAAAAATCGCCGTAATAGCTGGTAGGTCTTCTTGACGCATCCCAATGACCAAAACATTGCCTTTGATTGGGTAGCGTTCTTCTGCTCGTGCGATGCCTTCGATCACGGCTTGGATGGTCTGGCTGCAAGTAAGTCCTTTGTCCATCGATAAGCTGGGAGCAAAGCGGATCTCAATATAAGCGACCCCATCTTGAGCAGCTTGTTCCATCACGTCATAGGCGGCGGCAGCTAACGCTTCTTGTGTTTGCAGATACGGCCGAACGAAATCAAAACAGCTAAGGTAATCCCTCAGGTCATGGCAATCCTTGGGGGCTTGCATCTGTGCTTTCACAGCTTCTATGTCTTGCTCGATCGGTAGTTCTTGCTGATTGGCGATGGCTATCAATGTTTCTGGACGAATGGAACCGTCGAGGTGGCAGTGAAGTTCTACTTTAGGAAATGCTTGGATTTGTTGTTGAGTAAGCACAGTGTTCCTCCTGTCTAGGTCGAATTTTTTTTAAGTATGAATATAGCATACTTCCAAAGCCCATGCTACCCAAAAAAGGAAATTCTCATAGAAAGCAAAACAGCAGCCGCGAATTACTTGTGCGGCTGCTGTTTTTATTGTGGGAGAGTGGCTCAAATCAATTCCGATAGATCGGTAAAAGGCAATGACAGATCGTGAGCGGCTTCTTTTGAAGTAAATGCGCCCTCATAGGCGATGACCCCTTTGGCAAGTGCCTGATTATCTCGCAACGCTGCTAAAGGATCGTTCGCTAGCTGCTGGGCATACGGTAAGGTGGCAATGCTCAATGCGATGGTTGCCGTTTGCGGCACAGCACCTGGCATATTCGCCACTGCATAGTGAATAACTTCTTCCCGGATATAGGTTGGCTCGTCGTGGGTGGTGACTTTGTCTTCGGTCTCAAAAATTCCGCCTTGGTCAATGGCAATATCGACGATCACGGATTTTTCAGGCATCTGTTTCACCATTTCGCGGGTCACTAAGCACGGGGCTTTTTGTCCTGGCAATAAGACCGCTCCTACCACCAAGTCTGCGGATTGGATCGTTCGTTCGATATTCAAGCGATTGGAATACAAGGTTTGGACTTGACCAGAAAACTGTCGATCCAGCTCTTGTAAGCGTGGGATCGAAACGTCTAAAATCGTCACTTGTGCGCCTAGACCTACGGCGACTCTCGCGGCATTCTCACCGGCGACGCCACCACCAATGATCGTAACCCGACCTTGACGGACGCCGGGAACACCTGAAAGCAGGATTCCTTTTCCGCCATAAATTTTTTCGAGAAATTGCGCGCCAATTTGAACAGACATTCTTCCAGCGATCTCACTCATAGGCGATAGCAGAGGCAGGGTGCCGTTCGCCAGCTGGACGTTCTCATAAGCAACAGCGATCACTTTGCTGTCGATCAACGCTTGAGCAAGCTGTTGATTGGCGGCTACGTGGAAATAGGTGAATAAAACCAGTCCCTCATGCAAAAAGGGGTATTCTTCTGGTAAAGGTTCTTTGACTTTCATAACCAATTCAGAGGCCCAAACCTCTTCAACGGTAGCAATCGTAGCGCCGACTTCCTGATACGCTTGATCAGAAAAGGTTGATCCTGCACCAGCGCCTTGTTCAACGAAGACTTCGTGTCCGTCTTGGACTAACTCATAGACTCCGGAGGGCGGCAAGGCCACTCGATTTTCATTGTTCTTGATTTCTTTGGGGATACCGATTTTCATAGACTTCACACCTTTCTTTCTTCCATTATAATAGAAAGCGGATTCCTAAGGGGAGAAAGAATGGTTTTTTTATTAAAAAAGTAAGATCCAGTTGCTGCTTTCGGGACGACAAAGAAAAAAGCCCCCAATGGGACTTTTTTCGATCAATCAGCTGAAGGTCCAAAAGCGCAAGCTTTGATCAGCGATTTCATCTAGTGTGTAATAGATAGCGTAATGGGATTTTTCTGGATCATCATTGGGATCTAAGACAAACACTTGATCGTCCATCATTCCACCTAAGACCATAATATGGCCGCCATCTGTAAATTCCCCTGGAGTCACAGAAACGATGACGGGATGATTTTGTTGCAAGTAAGCTTCAACGCTGGCTAGATCTGTGCCAAGATCATAATAGTTGTAGCCGTTTGCATCGGCAAAGTCAGAAAAAATCCGCCAGTCCGTTCCTTGGCCGTCAACGTAATAATGATCTCCTGCCCAATCAAGGACTTCTAGTGGCGAAATGGGATAGCCTTCAAGATAGGATTGAACCATCGCCAGAGAAGCAATCGCACAGCCGTTTTCTGCTAAGCTTTGGCTGCCGTCATTGCCATAGGATCTATCAGCCCAATCTTCGTTCGTCTGCAAGAAAATCGGTGTCGTGATGTCCATTTCCCATAAATAAGCATTGATGTCATCACTAAAGATAGCCTGAGAATAAACATATTCGTCGTCATAACTCTCATCATAGGCAACGACGGTATGCACGTGTTCAGACAACTCTCCGTACAACACGTGATGAGAGATTCGATTGAACCCTATCCAAATCAACACCAATCCTGCCAAAACAACCATTGGCCGACGCTTTCGATAAACATCTGTCTGTTTTTGCATTTTTCCCTCCTTGTTTTACGAATCGTACGTATTCATCCTGTTCTTTTAAGTAAAACAAAGGAGGGGGCGCTTGTCATCGGCCTACAGACCGATTCCTCGATCAACTGTCAAATGCTTCTAGTTCTAAGCTAGTATTTTCCCATGCTTCTAGTAGAGCTTCTTGTTCAGTGCGGGCTTGTTCTAACGCTTGATTCAACGCGGTCAATTTGACATGATCATTCAACGCATCTGGTGCGGTCATGTCTTGTTCCAGTTGTTGGATCGTTTCTTCTATTGCGGCAAGTTCTTCTTCGATTTGGGTGACTTTTCGCTGTAAGGTTCTAACGGCTTTTTGCTGTTCCTTGCTTTGGACAAAGTTTTGCTTGCCCGCTGAGAGGGTGGTTTCGGTTGTTTTTGCTTCCAACATTGCTGCGATCTCAGCTTCTTCTTGTTTCTTTTCTAAATAATAATCGTAATCGCCGAGATAGAGCTTGCTGCCGTTTTCAGACAGTTCCACGACCTTGGTGGCGATTCGATTGATAAAGTAGCGGTCATGAGATACGAAGAACAAAGTGCCTTCATAATCGATCAGCGCATTTTCTAAGACTTCTTTGCTGTCGATGTCTAAATGGTTGGTTGGCTCATCCAAAATCAAGAAATTGTCATGGTCCATGGCTAATTTTGCCAAAGCGACACGGGCTTTTTCGCCACCGCTTAACAGCGTGATCGGCTTTTCAACATCTTCTCCCGAAAATAAGAAGCTGCCTAATATATTGCGAATCTCGACTTCAGGTGTGGTACTGTGGTCATCCCAAAGCTCATGGAGGATCGTTTTGGTTGAGTGCAGATCGGATTGGGTTTGGTCATAGTACCCGATTGAGACATTGGCGCCAAAATGGACCTTTCCTTGAATAAAGGGGATTTTATGAATCAGCGATTTCAGTAAGGTTGATTTGCCGATCCCATTCGGTCCCACTAAAGCGATCGCATCTTTGCGCCGAACATCTAAGTCGATGGGCGCCGATAAAACTTCTTCTTCAGAATAACCGATAGCGGCATTTTCTACTTGCATCACAACATTTCCTGAAGGCTTTTCAATAGAAAAAAGGAAGTGGGCGGATTTTTCATCTCCTTGCGGGCGATCCAGCCGATCCATTTTCTCTAATTGCTTACGGCGACTTTGCGCGCGTTTGGTGGTAGACGCACGGACAAGGTTGCGGGCAACAAAGTCTTCCAGTTTATTGATTTCTTCTTGCTGCTTTTCAAAGGCTTTCCATTCACTTTGCAGCTGCTCCGCTTTCAGGGTCAAATAGCGGCTGTAATTGCCTTTGTAGTGGCGCATTTTTTGACGACTCAGTTCGTAGACTTCGTTGACGACTTTGTCTAGGAAGTAACGGTCATGGGAAACGATCAGCAACGCACCGGCATATCCTTGTAGATAGTTTTCCAACCAAGATAACGTTTCGATGTCTAAATGGTTGGTCGGTTCATCGAGGATCAAGATATCAGGTTTTTGCAGCAGCATTTTTGCTAGTGCCAAGCGGGTTTTTTGACCACCAGAAAGGGTATTGATGGCTTGCGTGTAAAAAGAAGGATCAAACTGAAAACCGTGCAAGACGGAGCGAATCTCATTTTCATAGCCATAGCCGTTTTTTTCTGCAAATTCATGCTGCAATTGGTCGTATTCTTTCAGGAGATTGCCAGAGTCAGCAGCAGGATGTGCTTCGGAGATGGCGATCTCTAAGGTACGCATGCGCTGCTCCATCTGCCGAACCGTTGCAAAAGCTCCCAGCATTTCTTCCCATACGGTGGCCTGACTATCAAGTCCGGTATCTTGAGCTAAGTAGCCCATCGTAGCGGTCTTGTTTTTAGCAATCGTTCCTTTATCAGGACTTTCGAGTCCAGCAATAATTTTCAGTAGCGTTGATTTACCAGCACCGTTGCGCCCAACAAGCGCGATTCGGGAATTGCTGGCAATCTCTAATTGGATATTTTCAAATAAAACCTCGGCTCCGAAAAGACGGGCGATTTGGTTGGCTTGTAATAAAATCATGTGTATGTCATTCCTATCTTTAAGAAACTTGTCTGTATCAAGGTTGCAATACTACAAGTCTATCATATTTTAGGGGAAACGGCGATTGGGAAAAAGTTTGATTTTACCATTATAAAATTTATATTTCAAATTATGAGCATTCAAATTGATTTTTGAACAATGTATTTGTTATGATAGCTTCATCACAAGTGAATTTTTCACAATGGGGGAGTATTCTTTGAAAGATCATCAAATTCCAAAGGCAACAGCGAAGCGATTGCCTTTATATTATCGTTACTTGCGTATTTTGCACCAAGCTGGCAAATTAAAAGTTTCTTCGACCGAACTAAGTGAAGCTGTTCAAGTTGATAGTGCGACGATCCGCCGCGACTTTTCCTACTTTGGTGAATTAGGAAAACGCGGCTATGGCTATGACGTTGAAAGCTTGATGCAGTTCTTTGCGAAGACATTGAACGAAGACCACATGACGAATGTAGCTTTAGTCGGTGTCGGAAACTTGGGGAGCGCCTTGTTGAAATACAAATTTCACCAAAGCAACAGCATTCGGATCAGTGCTGCATTTGATGTCAACGAAGATCTAGTTGGTCGAATCGTAGATGGTGTGCCGGTCTATCCAATGGATGACATGAAGGAACAAGTGAAGATCCAGCAGATCGATGTGGCTATCTTGACGGTTCCCGCACAACATTCGCAAGATTTAGTGAACGAGCTTGTGAAAGCTGGCATTAAAGGAATCTTGAACTTTACACCTGCACGGATCACTGCACCAAAAGGCGTGCTGATTCAAAACGTTGACTTAACCAATGAATTGCAAACATTGATTTATTTCTTGCATTCAGGCAACGTCTTGTCCCATGAAGAACCAGTAGAAGAACCATCACTAAGCGAATAATCGCATCACATAAATAGGAACCAGCAAAACAGCTGCCAGATCGTAGTATATACAACGATCTGACAGCTTTTTTGTTGCTTTCATTCACTGAACTTACTCGTCTAACTGGTCAAAAAGTGATTCATAGGAATCTTGCTCTTCAACGCTTGTGAGCGCTTCTTGATACCGCAAGATTTGTTGAGTCAAACGTGTGAAATCGATGATGCGGGCTTCACGATGCACTTCTTTCCCATTCGCGAACAAGAGGACGACGGGAACCGTCAAGACCGAAAATAGACTGGCTGCTTCTGGCTCTGCCAGCGTGTTGATGGTAAATAGGGGGAGTTGCTGGGTTTGTGCCAGTTTTTGGATGCGTGGTTTGTCTGCAACACAAATACTGCAATTCGGTTGAGAGAGATAGAGTAGTGCCAACGGTTGTTGGGCGAGCTGATCTTGGATCGGTTGATTTTTTTGCATAAGTCATTCCTCCATGGAAAATGTACGCTGTTCTTGAGGAAAAGTCAAAATATCTGCTAGCAGCTGATCGCTTAGGTGAGTAAGAAGGATTCAAAGATAAGGGAAATCTAAAGCAACGATTAAAAAAATAGGCTGCTTTAAAAAAAACGTTGTATAAAAAAAGGAAAAAACGTATAGTAATTCCAGCGTTTCGAATTTATTGATAAAGAAGGTTAAAGTTATGTTTCAGGCATTACCGAATTCTGTCCTGCAAATGAGTGTTATTTTTTTATCTATCGTCATTGAAGCCTTGCCGTTTGTCCTATTGGGCTGCTTGATCTCAGGTGCCTTACAAGTCTTCTTGACGCCAGAAAGAGTCAAGAGGCTCTTACCAAAAAACAAATTGGCATCGATCACAGTTGGTTGTGGTCTGGGGGTCTTTTTTCCTTCCTGCGAATGTGGGATCGTACCGATCGTTAATCAGTTCGTAAAAAAAGAGGTGCCAGTGTATACGGCGTTTGCCTTTATGCTGACTGCACCGATCATCAATCCTATCGTGATTTTTTCTACATTCATTGCCTTTGGAAATTCCGCGAAGTTCGCCTTTTTGCGTGTACTAGGCAGCTTATTGGTCGCAATGGTCGTGGGGATCTGGCTGGCGTATTTTAACAAACAAGAGATCTTAAAAACACGGCTTGCCAATCAATTAAGTGGCGGGAATGAGCAGGCAGCTCACCCACACCTTCAGGGGCATGATCACGCCCACCATCAAACGGAAAAGAGCAGTCATCCGCTCCTTCGGCAGATTCGTCATTTGCTGCAGCATAGTTTGGATGAGTTTTTCGATACTGGGCGTTATTTGATCATTGGTGCGTTGATCGCCTCAGCGATGCAGACCTATCTGCCAACTGGTTTGATGCTGACATTAGGCTCCACGAAGCTGTTAGCGGTCTTCGTCATGCTGCTGTTGGCATTAACGTTATCCCTATGTTCCGAAGCAGATGCCTTTATCGGCTCTTCGTTGTTGAGTTTATTCGGCACTGGACCAGTCGTCGGTTTCCTGGTTTTTGGTCCAATGGTAGATATTAAAAACCTGTTGATGATGAAGCGGTACTTTTCGGGGCGTTTTATCGCTTCTTTAGTTGGTTTAGTCGCAATCGTCGTTTCAATTTATGCATGGGTGGTGTAAAAAATGGTTCGTTTTTTGATCTTATCAGGCTATTTTGAATTGATGATGTATTTGCAAGTGACGGGTAAACTCAATCAGTTTATCAACATTCATTATCGCTATCTCGCTATTTTATCCATGATCATTTCTTTATTATTGGCTTTGGTCCAGCTGTATTTTTGGGTCAAACAAGAGCCCGAGCATCATCATGACGATGAGCACCAGCATGGATTAGAGAAAAAACACCAACGAGTGATTGCGTATTTTCTATTAGCCTTACCGATCATCGTGGGTCTCTTTTTCCCCACCGTTAGCTTGGATACGACGATCGTTGAAGCAAAAGGGTTTAATTTCCCCCTAAGTGAAGAATCTGTGGGGGATCCAGAAATGACGACCCAATATCTGAAACCCGATACAAGTCTTTATTTTAACAAAGAAGATTATGACACTCAGATGGATGCAGCATTGGCACGTTACGCCAAAGATGAGACGATTGCGGTAACGGAAGAAAATTACTTGGAAGTCATGGAGTTGATCTATACGTACCCGAGCGAATTTATTGGCAAGAAAATCACCTATGATGGATTTGTGTACCATGCAGATCAAGATGATGCCAATGAAATCTTTTTGTTTCGTTTTGGCATTATCCATTGTGTGGCTGATTCAGGCGTTTTTGGCTTGCGAGTGGAATTACCGCAACAAACAACGGCAGAAAATAACCAGTGGCTCCACGTGGAAGGGACGATCCAATCGAAGTACTATCAACCCTTCAAACGGGACTTGCCGATGGTGGTAGCAGACCAAGAGAAGACGATTGAAGCACCAGAAAACCAGTATGTCTATCGCGCTTTCTAGCTTTTTTTAAGAAAGTTCATAAAAACATCATAAACCTTTGTTATAATGGAGAAAATCTAAGCATATGTTTGTAGTTTTATCAAACGTTTAGTACAATATAGTAGGAACATATGCTAAAATCTATACAAAAGAGAGGTGTCGTGAAATGGGTTTTACAGATGAAACAGTTCGCTTTGATTTTGATGATAGCCGTAAAAAAGAAGTCAGCGAAACATTAGCTATCGTCTACCGAGCATTAGAGGAAAAAGGATACAATCCGATCAATCAAATCGTCGGTTATCTCCTTTCTGGCGACCCGGCTTACATTCCTCGTTATCGGGATGCCCGGAATTTGATTCGTCGTCACGAACGGGATGAGATCATGGAAGTTCTGATCCGTTATTATTTAGGCAATCACGGGATCAACCTATAATGAGAATCATGGGATTGGATGTTGGTTCGCGGACAGTCGGCGTGGCGGTCAGTGACCCAATGGGCTGGACAGCACAAGGGATCGAGATCATTCGCATCAATGAAGATGAAGGCAATTTCGGTTATGATCGACTTGCTGAATTGGTGAAAGAATATGAAGTCTCACGTTTTGTGGTAGGACTACCTAAAAATATGAATAATACGATCGGACCTAGAGCGGAAGCTTCTATGGCTTACGGCGCAGCGATCGAACAGCAATTCGGTTTGCCGGTCGTTTACCAAGACGAACGTCTGACGACCGTTCAAGCAGAACGAATGCTGGTAGAACAGGCGAATACATCGCGTGCCAAACGAAAAAAAGTGATTGATAAATTAGCAGCAGTCATGATTTTGCAGAATTATTTAGATGGTGCTGGGAAACAGCTGTTTTAATTTACAGAAAAGAGGAAAATAAATGTCAGAACATACACACGATCATAACCACGATCACGATCATGAAGGACATGAACACATTACTTTAATCGATGATCAAGGAAATGAAACCTTATACGAAATTCTATTAACGGTTGACGGTACGGAAGAATTCGGCCGCAACTACGTCTTGCTTTATCCAGCAGGCGTACCAGAAGAAGAAGACGTTGAATTACAAGCGTACGCTTATATTGAAAACGAAGACGGTTCTGAAGGTGAATTAGAACAGATCGAAACAGAAGCAGAATGGGATATGATTGAAGAAGTCTTCAACACATTCATGGCGGAAGAAGAAGAGTAATAAGTTGCAAGTGCTGACCCTTTCCATAAGGGATCAGCACTTTTTTTGATTTAACGACTGTTTATTTTAGAAGCATGTCTGCTTTTTTGAAAGGAAAGAGAAAAATGAGTAACGTAACGATATTCGAGCTTGAAAAGATCGCAGAAGAGCAGCTAGTTTTTGCCGTGATCATCAGCAAGTACCAAGAAAAGTTCGTCTATGTCAAACACAAAGAACGAGACACATTGGAGATCCCTGGAGGCAAGCGAGAACTAGGAGAAAGCATCACAGAGTGTGCTGCCCGTGAATTAAAAGAAGAAACAGGCGCTAAGCACTTTACCCTAGAGCCGTTATTTATCTATGGGGTAGAAAAAGACGGGGAGACCGATTACGGCTTGGTGTTTGAAGCCCAGATCACGGACTTGCAGGATGAATTGACCTCAGAAATCGAGGCAATCTATGTAATGGCAGAGCCGCCTGCCAACTGGACATATCCAACGATTCAGCCGTTGTTGTTGGCAGAATATTTCTCACGAACATAAAAATAATTCAGCCCACTCAAATGGAGGGCTGTCTTGAGTGGGAAAGTAAAAGCAGCGTGTTGAGTAGGAGTGAGCGAATGAGTTGCGTGATCCTGCAATCAGGGGTAGGATGAAAATGTAAACGTTATCTTATTGGAGAGTAGGGAAAGGCATGGAAAAAATTTATCAAGCAAGTACCGCAGAAGGAGCAATCGATTTTATCAATATGCGCGATTTGGAGATCGCGGCAGAGGAAGTGATTCCTAAAGGTGGGTATGGCTATATCAGCAGTGGTGCGGGGGATATTTTTACCTATCAAGAAAATGAACGCGCCTTCAATCACAAATTGATCATTCCTCATGTCTTAAAGGACATTGAATTACCGGACACAACGTTGTCCTTTGGCGGTGATACGTTGTCAGCGCCAATCATTATGGCGCCTGTTGCCGCCCACGGCTTAGCAAATGTTGCGGCAGAACAAGCGTCAGCCAAAGGGGTTTCACGTTTTGGCACGATCTATACGGCGAGTTCGTATGCCTCTTGTACGTTGGAAGAAATCCGAGCAGCTGGTGGCCAAGAAGCGCCGCAGTGGTTCCAATTTTATATGAGTAAAGACGATGGCATCAATAAAGACATCTTGGCGATGGCAAAACGCAATGGCGCCAAAGCGATCGTTTTGACCGCAGATGCAACTGTGGGGGGCAATCGAGAAACGGATCGCCGCAATGGCTTCACCTTTCCGTTGGCAATGCCGATCGTTCAGGCCTATCAATCAGGGATCGGACAAACGATGGATGCCGTTTACGGCTCCTCAAAACAAAAATTAAGTCCCCAGGATGTCGCTTTTATCGCCAAAGAATCTGACTTGCCAGTTTATGTCAAAGGGGTGCAATCAGAAGAAGATGTGGAACGAGCTTTAGGGGCAGGTGCACAAGGGATTTGGGTCTCAAATCACGGGGGACGCCAATTGGATGGTGGTCCAGCTTCCTTTGATTCCTTACAGATCGTGGCTGAAGCAGTGGCAGGTCGGGCGCCGATCGTCTTTGATAGCGGGGTACGGCGAGGACAGCATGTCTTTAAAGCGATTGCTTGCGGAGCAGATCTAGTGGCGATCGGCCGCCCAGTGATCTATGGGTTGGCTCTAGGTGGTGCTACCGGTGTTCAACAAGTCTTTGATTTCTTCAAAAAAGAATTGGAGATGGTCATGCAGCTTGCGGGGACGCAAACGGTGGCAGATATTAAAAAAGCCGTTTTACGGGACAATCGCTATTTATAAGTAATCCCTCAAAAAGGCGCTAGAATCGCTGATTCTGGTGCTTTTTTTAATGGATTTTTCTGATCATGCCCAGGAGCAGGAGCAACTGCTTTCGCTGAAAAAAGTGTATATGATTTTGAAACAATTGCAAAATCAGCTACACTTAAAAGAGACCAATAAACTAAAGGAGAGAGATTGATGATTCCAAAAATTATTCATTATTGCTGGTTTGGCGGCAATCCATTAGGTGAACAAGAAAAGAAATACATGGATACCTGGAAAAAATATTGTCCGGATTATGAGATCAAACGTTGGGATGAATCAACGATCGACCTTTCAAAATTCGGTCCTTATCTAAAAGAGGCCTATGACCAAGAAGAATGGGCCTTTGTGTCAGATGTGGTTCGTTTGTATGCGTTAGTGACAGAAGGCGGTATTTATATGGATACCGATATCGAGGTGGTCAAACCTTTAGATGAGCTCTTGACACTGGAGGCATTTATGGGCTTTGAGATCGAAACCAAGATTTCTACTGGGATCATTGGAGCGGTGCCGCATCATCCCTTTATGGAAGAATGGTACCACGATTACGATGACCGAAAATTTGTCCGGGCAGAAAAAACGGAAGATGTCGTCACCAATGTGATCCGAGTGACGGAACTGTTGCAAAACCACGGATTAGAATTGAATAATCAACGACAAACCGTTAAGGGTGTAGAAATCTTCCCGCAAATGACGTTTTCACCAAAAAGCTATATCACTGGTGAGGTCGAGGAAGATCCGAGTACGATGGTGATCCATCAGTTTTCTGGCTCTTGGTTATAAAAGAGTAAGTCTATGAAAGGACGGACAGTGGGGAAAGCTGTCTGTCCTTTTTGCTTTTGCAAGGGATGATGGAGATGTGATAGAATAGCTTGAAAAAATGAGGAGGCGTTTTGATGGCTATCAAACGATGTACTTTGGCAGATTTAGAAGAATTGGGAGAAATCAGCGTATCCACCTATTACGATACATTTGCTCCTTTCAATACGGAGGAAAATACTCGTATCTATCTAGAAGAAGCCTACAATCTGCCGAAACTGACCCGAGAGTTAGAAAATCCGCAATCGGCGTTTTATTTTTTACAAGAAAATGATCAAACCGTAGGATATATCAAACTTAACTGGGGTGAGGCGCAAACGGAAGCGATTGCCCCAGAGGGGTTGGAAATTGAACGAATCTATATCAAAAAAGAACATAAGCGCAGAGGCTATGGCAAAACACTGCTGCTGTTTGCCCAAGAGACCGCCAAAGAGCTGCAGAAAAAGTCGATCTGGTTAGGCGTTTGGGAATTTAACGACAATGCGTTGGCTTTTTATCATACGATGGGCTTTGAAAGAGTTGGCAGTCACTCCTTTTTTATGGGGGATGATGAGCAGACGGATTTCTTGATGCTGAAAGAACTTTGAAATCTGTCTTTGTATGAGGAATTAGAAATTACTTTCCATTTTTTTGGCAATCAAGTATAGTTAAAGGGATTGATGAAAAAAGAACGATTGGTGAAAACCATCGCTAAGGAGAGCAATTGTAAATGGAAAAACAGAGAAACGAAAGTATTTTGTCACGTTTTCTTAAAGGCGTGGTGATTGCCTTGGGCTTTATCTTGCCTGGTGTTTCAGGTGGCGTATTGGCAGCCATCTTAGGCATTTATGAGCGGATGCTGCGCTTTATGGCACATCTGACGAAGAATTTTAAAGAGAATCTCCTCTTTTTCCTGCCAGTAGGGATCGGGGGAATCGTAGGGATCGGGCTTTTATCAAAGCCATTAGAGTGGCTGCTGCAAAACTATCAAATCATCGTTTTGTGGGGCTTTGCGGGGGCAATTATTGGGACGTTACCAGCACTTGCTAAAGAATCGACCTTGAAAAGCAAACGGACAACCGGTGATTTGATTTGGTTCTTCGGCAGTATGGTCATCGGCTTCTTGTTCCTCTATTTTATGGGCGATATCTTAGGAACGATCCCTGCCAATTTCATAGGTTTTGTGATCGCCGGCGGTCTGATCGCGTTAGGTGTTTTGGTTCCCGGCTTGAGTCCTTCAAACCTTTTGCTCGTTTTGGGACTTTATGATCCGATGTTGAAAGGCTTTAAGAGCTTTGACATCATGGGTGTCTTTCTACCGATCGCCATTGGCGGCTTGGCAGTGATGCTGCTGTTTTCGAAATTGATGGAGTGGCTATTGACCCATTATCATTCAAAAGTCTATCACTTCATTTTAGGGATCGTTATTGCCTCAACGATATTGATCGTGATTCCTCCGGTGGCAAACTATAGCGGCTTTACTTGGGTAACGGCCGTCATCGGAATTATCTTGTTTGTCTTGGGGGCTTGGTTAGGTCTTTGGATGAGCAAGCTGGAAGAAAAATACAAGTAAATCAAAACGGCACATCGTTTGGCGATGTGCCGTTTTTGTTAGGTTATGATTCGGGCAGCTAAGAAGAAGCGTTGGTCGACAGCCAGTAGTAAAAAGATTGGAACGTTTGATAATGATGTGATACAGGTTTAAAAACTGTTCTATTTTTGTTGAAAGATTTCCTAGTGTTTGGTATATTGTAGTCTATATAAAGAAGAATTTTTCGTGTGTTACAGTTTAGATAATTGTTTGAGGGTTTGAGAAAAAGGAGGGGCAAGCATGCAAGATGCGACCTATTGGGCGGAACAATTGCGGCAAGGACAAATCAGTTTTGCAGAGCGGGTGGCGATGATCGAAGAAAAAGTCAATCAACAAAATCCGCTTTTGAATGCGCTTGTAACATTTGATCCGCAAGCAGCGATCCAGCATTACGAGCAGCATCTTCAAAAAACGGTTTTTGGGGGACAACCCATGCCGTTAAAAATACTCGGCCAAACCAAAGCAGGGTGGCCAGCAACGTCAGGAGCCAAACTGTTTGCAAATGCACGAGCCAGCCGCACGGCTCATTTTGTCTCCCGTTTAGAAGAGGCAGGCTTTGTGCCGTTAGGGCAAACCAATGCACCAGAATTTGGATTCAAAAATATTACTGATCCAACATTATATGGGCCTACACGTAATCCGTGGAATCCTGCCTATTCAGCCGGTGGTTCCAGTGGTGGTGCGGCAGCGGCAGTGGCTTCGGGGATGTTTCCGATTGCGGGTGCCAGTGATGGCGGCGGATCGATCCGCATTCCAGCATCCTTTAGCGGATTGATCGGTTTGAAGCCAACCCGTGGTACGATGCCTGTGGGTCCTAGTGAATGGCGCAGCTGGCAAGGCGCTTCCATCAACTTTGCGTTGACGCTTTCCATGCGTGATACGGAACAATTGTTTTATGCGTTGCGGACGTCACAGCCGACTGCCCCTTATCAGGCACCGCAAGTAGAATGGCATCATCAGCAAGCGAGTCAAAAACCGCGGTTGAAGGTTGCTTTTACTACCGCATCGCCGACCGGTGGCCAAGTGTCTGAAACTGCCATCCAAGCAGTGCGAAGTGCAGCCACATTTTTAGAAAAGCAGGGGCATGAAGTCGTTGAAGTGGGCTATCCAGTGGATGGTCAGCAAATGATGACCACTTATTACGCCATGAATGGCGGCGAAACAGCCGCGATGTTTGCTGAGATCGATGCTGCTCGTCAAGTACCGGTCAGACGGGAAGGGATGGAATTGATGACCTGGGCACTTTACCAATATGGCAAAAAACTGCCTGCCGCCGATTACGTTCTTGCCTTGCAGTGGTGGGATCAGCTGGCAGAAAAAATGGAAGAAGTCTTTTCGACCTATGATCTCTTTTTGACCCCGACGACGGCTTATCCAGCCCCTTTGATTGAGGAAGACTTACAAAGCGATAGCATACGCCAAAGACTGCATGAGATCGAGACGCTTGGAAAAAATGCTGCGGGTGAGTTGATCGAAGAAATGTTTGCCAAGAGCTATGCTCTGACACCTTACACTCAATTAGCCAATTTAACGGGGCAGCCAGCCATCAGCTTGCCAACTGCTCTTAGTGAGGAAGGGTTGCCGCTAGGGATCCAATTTATGGCGTCTAAAGGCAGAGAAGATCTACTTTTCCAAGTCGGCTATTTATTTGAAACACAGCAACGATTTCTGTTGCCAAAACAAGGAGACTAAGAGGAGGATATTATGAAACAAGTTAGAAAAGGGAAAATCGTTGCAATGGTTGGCTTTTTAGGTTTATTTGCGGGAGTCTTGTTAAGTGCCTGCAGCAAACCAACGGAAGAAGACACCAGTTTAAGCAAGGTGGAAGAAGCCAAAACATTGGTTGTTGCTACTTCGGGAACCTTGTATCCATCGTCTTACTATAACGATGAAAATGAATTAGTGGGCTATGATGTCGATGTGGCAAAAGAAGTCGCCAAACGATTAGGCGTAGAGATCACATTTAAAGAGTACAATGTCGATGGACAAGTTTCTTCTTTAACACGTGGAGAAGCCGATTTTGCTGCCAACGATTTTGGTTTGACAGATGAACGGGCGGAAAAATTCAGTCTCTCAACGCCTATTAAATACTCGTTCGATAGTATGATCGTGCGTAAAAGTGATGACTCTGGGATTGCTTCTTTAGAAGATTTGGATGGCAAAAAAGCTGCTGGTGAACCGAATACCAGCTACATGCGCTTAGCCGAATCCTATGGGGCAGAATTAGTGACTTACGACAACGCAACGAATGATCAGTATTTGACAGATGTTGCGAATGGTCGAACGGATGTGATCTTGAATGATTATTATTTGCAAAAAATGGCAGTCGCTGCTTTGCCAGATATCCCTGTAAAAATTTTGGAAGATGTCTACTTTAATCCGAATGAAACGGGCTTCTTATTTGTGAAAGATCATCAAGCATTGCAGGAAAAAGTGGATGCTGTTTTAGCAGAAATGAAAGAAGACGGCCGTTTAAAAGAACTTGCGGAAACGTATTTTCAAACCGATATTTCAGTAAAATCTGATCAAGCGATCCAAACGGTTGAAACAGACTAATGTATATTCCAACCCTTGATTTGCCGTTGATGTGGGAGTCATTGCCCTATTTGCTGTCGGGCTTGTCCTATACGGTCGGCATTGCTGTCGTTTCGTTTCTAGGAGGCAACGTATTAGGGATCACACTCACCTTCTTAGGGATGCTGGAAAACCCCATCATTAAAGGGTTCGTGCGGGGCTACCTCTCATTTCTAAGAGGCGTCCCAGCGTTGGTCTTGCTGTTCCTACTGTATTTTGGCTTGCCTTATCAATTGTCGGCGCTTAGTGCTGCGATCATCTGTTTTACATTGACCAGCAGCGCATTTATCGGGGAAATCTACCGAGGATCAATTGCTGGTGTGGATCGTGGGCAATTTGATGCTGCCTATGCGTTAGGGTTATCCTTTACGAAAACGATGCGTCTAATTATTTTGCCACAAGCCTTTCGTATTTCTGTACCGGCATTGAGTAATGTGGCAATGGATTTGTTGAAAGGAACCTCCTTGGCAGCAATGATCACGATTCCTGATATTTTTCAAAAAGCTAAGATCGTTGGCGGACGAACCTTTGATTACATGTCCATGTATGTGCTAGTTGCCATCATTTATTGGCTGTTGTGCATTTTGATTGAAGCCGGGCAAAAGCGATTAGAACAACATTTTTCAAAACGCTTTGCCTCTAATGAGGCTGTAAGACAATAAAAAAAGAGCCGAGGCTCGATCACTGCAGAAATCACTCTCTTCTTGAATTGATTTCTGCAGTTTTTGTATTTGAAAAGATAGAAGAAAGGAGATTTTCATAGTAAAACAATGAGCGAAGGCAAGGAAGATAGAGAAATTTCTGTAATGTCAAACTAGTTTCATTATGAAAATGGTGCTGACCAAGTTATTTTCCTTCACTTAAACAGCCTATATTTCATTCGGTCGGCTCAAGTGATTCATGGTAAAATAAAGAAAAGCAAATCGAGGAGGGTCCTTATGAAGTATGAATGGCGCAAACTAGAAAAAGAGCTCTATCTTCCCAAAAAACCAACAGTGATCGAGGTGCCAACGTATCAATTTATCAGTTTGAGCGGCAGCGGCGATCCGAATCGACCTGAATTCAGCGAAGAGATCGCCGCTTTATATACGATTTCTTATTCACTCAGGATGGGATTGAAAAAAGGGGCTTTTGGCAATGAACCCTTTGAATACACGGTCTTTCCTTTAGAAGGTGTGTGGACCTCTCTGACAAAGCCAGACGGTGCCGTCAACAAAGAAGAATTGATCTACAAAATCATGATTCGCCAACCAGAACCAGTCACGGAAACACTGTTTCAAGAACAGCTCTTGGCAGTCAAAGAGAAGAAAGACAATCCAAATCTAGAAAAGCTCATCTTTGAGCGCTATGAAGAAGGATTGTGCCTGCAAGCGATGCATACAGGCTTTTTTGACACTGAAGCGGAAACCTTTGCGAAAATGAAGGAGCTGTTAAAACAAGAACAGTTAGTGATCCGTCCAACGATGGACACGTTCCAGCATCGAGAAATCTATTTGTCTGATCCGCGAAAAGTTTCACCAGATAAAGCCAAAACCGTCCTGCGATGGGCAGTAGAAGCAGAGGGTGGGATTCAGTGAATAAAAACTATTTAAGCATCGACATCGGCGGCACGAAAATCAAATCGGCTGTCATTGATCGCTCGGGGAATATTCTGACACGAGGACGGATGGATACGCCGAAAAATCTTACGGAATTTCTGACAGGGATTGAAACGATCGTTGAAGACGTTCATGGGAGCATTCGGGGCATTGCTGTTAGTACTCCAGGAAAAGTCAACCCAGAGACAGGGACGATCTCGTTTGGCGGGGCATTGCCTTTTTTAGATGGAGTCTCCTTAAAACAGCTGCTGGCAAAGTACCAAGTGCCGCTGGCTGTGACCAACGATGGCAAGGCAGCCGCATTAGCTGAATGGTGGCTAGGAAACCTTAAAGGGATTCAAAATGGGGCTGCCATAACCTTAGGTACTGGTTTGGGTGGTGGTGTGATCGTTGAAGGAAAACTGATCCAAGGTGCACATTTTCAAGCAGGGGAATTAAGTTTTCTACTAAATGCCACTAAGAGAAGCGATGCTCCAGAAAACGCTGAGCAACCAAATAATCAGGGATTGACCCTGCAGCAATTGGCAGGTTTTAGCGGTTCAGCGGTCGCCATGATCCGTCGCAGCGCCCAACTGCTAGGCTTAGCTGATCTTGCTGATGGTGAAGCAGTTTTTGACGCTATCAATCAAAAAGAGCCACAGGTCTGGGCACTGTTTACAGCGTATTGCCGAGAAATCGCGTGTGTCATACTCAATGTTCAAGCCGTGATTGACTTAGAGCGCTTCGTGATTGGTGGTGGCATCAGTGCCCAAGCGATCGTGGTGGAAGAAATCGACCGTCAGTATCAGCAACTGCTGGCTAGTTTACCGATTTTGCAGCAGACCTTGACGAAGCCGGAAATCCAAGCCTGCAAATTTCAAAATGACGCCAATTTATTAGGGGCGCTCTATCATTTCTTTTTGGAACATGAGATGAAATAAAATAGACAAAAACTGCCGCGAACCAACGATTCGCGACAGTTTTTTAGGCTTTTTTCTTGGTGCCTTTGTCTTCATCACCTAGGTAATCTTTGCTAGTGAAGGCACTGTGGAAGTATTTGCCGTCTTGACCGTAATAGCGGTTGTAGCGCTGCTTGAATTTGCGGAACACGTAAACGACAAGAACTTTTAGCAGACAATAAATCGGGATTCCAAAAATCACCCCAACGATTCCCATCAAATCACCCATCACCAATAAAACAACCAGAATCGTAATAGGATGGATTTTCAATCGGTCACCCATCACACGGGGCACGACTAAATCGCCATGAAGCAGCTGTACAGCAAACCAAGCAATCAAAAACTTAACCAACATCCCGGTGGAGTCTTGTGCGGCAATGAAAAGCCCTGGGAAAAAGACGATAAAAGGTCCAATATAGGGGATGATGCAAAGCAGACCAGCGGCGATCGCCAGAATACTGGCATACTCTAGGCCGATCAAGAGGAAAACAACCCAATAGATCGCCCCTAAAATCAGGGATGAAATGATTTGTCCTTTCAAAAAGGCACCGACTTGTAAGTCAGAGATCTTGACGATTTCATTAAAGTCTTTGCGAAAACGTGGTGGCACTAATGAGAGGACCGAAAAATAAAACTTGTTTGGGTTACGCAATAAGAAAAAGGCAATGATCGGTCCAGTAAACAAAGCAATGAACAAGGTCGAAATGGTTGAAAATAAACTGCTGAGCCCAGCGGCACCAGTTTGCCAATAGTCTCCAATAAAACTCATGATATTACTGGTGATATTTTGTAGTGTGTCTGTAATTTGTGCCATCTCATCTTGAAATGGGGTATTTTCTAAAAAGGCGGTCGCGTTTTTCTCAAAGTCACTGACCAAACTTGGTAAGCTATTGATCAGATCGGTGGTTTGCTGCTCCAAAATCGGATAAAGCTGGAAACCAGCAAAGACGATCAACAAAAGAATCAACAGATAGATCCCAGCAATCGAAGCACTGCGGGGAATTTTTTTCGTTTCCAATTTATCGACCACCGGATTAAACAGATAGTAAAGGATCAGCCCAAATAAAAAGGGTGGGATAATAGCTGTAAGAATGGCTGAAAAGGGTGTAAATAAAAAAGAAATCTGATTTAGCAAAAAGACAGCAACTGCCGACAAGATAATCAGTCCTAAGACATAATAGCTTGTTTTGCCGCCTAAAAAGTGGATCAATCGGTTATTTTTCATAATAAGCCTCGCTTTCTTAGCTACATTATAACGAAAGACCCCTATTCTGTAAAAAAACAACGTACCTTTCGAAAAAACCGCGCTCACATTCTCAATATCTTTATAATGAAAGAATATCTTTAATAAGGCGTTGACTGGTGACCTCTTTCTTCAAAACAGACCAAAAAACGCTCCCGTGAGCACAATGCAGGAGCGTAAAGGATTATTTGCGCACAGTCGTTAAGGTGCAGCGCCCAACGGCAGTTTTTAACCCGCTAGCTAACCAAATAGTGGCTTGCCAAGTTTGGATATGAGCGCCGATACGATCAGGACTAGCTTCTACAATCAGGGTTCCTTCTTGGGCGGCGGCTAGATGATTGACTTGCAGGTCAACGCCGGCGGCAAAGGCTTCTTCTTGAGCCAAAGCTTGATTGGCACCGATGCTGCAGGCGGTCTCGATCAAAACACCGTTAATGCCACCGTGAACGAGACCAAAAGGCTGTTTGTGCTGCGCTTTGATCGGCATCCGTAAACGAACAAAATCGGCTGTTGCTGCTTCTACTTCGATTTCTAAGGCTTCCAGTAAATTCATTTTTTGCTCCTTTTTCTAAGAAAGTTACCATGATTATAGCACGAGTTTTGGTAGAAATAGCCGAAGATCTCAGAAAGTCGGCAACAAGGGGAGAAGTCTTAAGAAATTCCCTTAACCAAAGCAATTTCTAACGAAAAGCGACTAGATATGTGTATAATAGAGCTATGTGAATTGAGGAGGAACAAGTAATGAGAGAATGGAAAACCTTAAAAGAGTACGATGAAATTTTGTTTGAACAACATGGAAAAGTGGCGAAAATCACGATTAACCGCCCAGAAGTCCACAATGCGTTTACACCAAAAACGGTGTTTGAAATGATTGATGCATTTTCGATCAGTCGCGATGAACCAGGCATCGGCGTGATTATCTTGACAGGCGCCGGCGATAAAGCCTTTTGTTCAGGTGGAGACCAAAAAGTCCGTGGTCACGGTGGCTATGTTGGGGAAGATCAGGTTCCTCGCTTAAATGTATTGGATCTGCAGCGCTTGATTCGCACGTTACCAAAACCGGTGATCGCCATGGTCAAAGGCTGGTCGATCGGTGGCGGAAATGTTTTACAATTGGTTTGTGATTTAACGATCGCCGCTGATAACGCTAAATTTGGTCAAACAGGACCAAATGTCGGTAGTTTTGATGGTGGCTATGGTTCGGGCTATCTTGCACGGACGATCGGTCATAAAAAAGCCAAGGAAGTTTGGTTCATGACAAAACAATATACCGCCGAAGAAGCATTGGCGATGAACTGGATCAATACAGTCGTTCCTCTTGATCGAGTAGAAGATGAAACGATGGAATGGGCAGAAACGATGCTGCAAAAGAGCCCGTTGGCGTTACGCATGATCAAAGCATCAATGAACGCCGATACGGACGGATTAGCTGGCATTCAGCAATTAGCTGGCGATGCGACCTTATTGTATTACACGATGGATGAAGCCAAAGAAGGTCGTGACGCGTTTAAAGAAAAACGTCAACCAGACTTCGACCAATTCCCTAAATTCCCATAATGACTGGGAGTTGGCTGCAAAGGCAAGCACAACTTCATCCAGAACGACCAGCTTTTTATTGGCATGAAAAAAGCTGGTCGTTTGCTGCCTTGCAAAAAGAGGTTTATGCTTACGCTGCTTATTATCAAGCCCAATTCGTTGATCAGCCAAACCGGGTAGCTCTTTTTAGCAATAACGCCCCTGAAATGGTCTTTACGATCCTTGCGTTATGGGAGTTGGGGATCGAAGTCCAGCTGCTGAATACGCGATTGACAGCCGCTGAAATCTCCTTCCAATTGCAAGATGCCCACTGCGACTGGGTGATCGCGGCGGATCAGGCTGCGGTTTCGGGTGTTCGCAGCTTGACCTTTGGACAAGCGATCAAACAGGCGGAGGCTTTTGTTGGTTCTGTTGTTCCTTCGTTTGTTCCTAATGAAGCAATCTATCAAGCAGAGCAAGTGGCTTCAATTATGTATACCTCTGGTACGACTGGCAATCCCAAGGGTGTGCCCCAAACCTTTGGGAATCATCTAGCAAGTGCCGTAGCGACTCAAAAAAACTTAGCCATCACTAGCGAGGATTGTTGGCTTTGTGCAGTTCCGCTGTATCATATCAGTGGGTTATCAATTCTCTTACGGTCCTTGCGACTTGGGATGAGCGTTCGTTTGTATGAGCGCTTTGATGCTGGAGAAATGGCAAAAGACCTTGAAGCAGGGAAAGGGACGATCGTTTCTTTGGTGGCAAAGATGTTGACAGATTTGCTGCCCTTGGTGCCCCAACAAGGCTTTGATTCGTTGCGTTATATCCTGCTAGGCGGCGGTCCGATTGCCAAAAGTGTATTGGAAAAATGCCAGCAAAAACAGCTTTCTGTGATTCAATCCTATGGGATGACAGAAACCTGTTCACAAGTGGTGGCATTGCCGCCAGAAAAAGCTTCTGAAAAAATCGGCGCCTCTGGGGTTCCCCTGCAAGGTGTTCATTTACGAATTGCGACTGATGGGAAAATGGCAGACCACCAGACTGCTGAAAATACCCAGCCGATCGGAGAGATCCAACTGCAAGGACCTGCGATCACGACTCGTTACTTGAACGATCGCAGTCCACAGCAGTGGGACCAAGAGGGCTGGTTTGCCACAGGAGATCTAGGTTATCTTGATCAAGAGGGCTTTTTGTATGTAGTCAGTCGTGCAAGCGAACTGATCATATCTGGTGGAGAAAACATCTATCCCGCAGAAGTGGAGCAAGCCTTGTTGCAGCATCCAGCGGTCAAAGAGGCAGCTGTGGTGGGGGAACCAGACGAGGAGTGGGGACAATCTGTCGCGGCTTATTTAACGTTAAATCAACCGATCCACTTCCAAGCTTTATTGGATACGTTAGAAGGGCAGATCGCCCACTATAAATTTCCGCGCCGTTTTTATCACGTGCGAGAAATGCCGCGCACAGCAAGCGGTAAAGTTTTAAAAAGGCTATTGCTGAGTGAAGAAAGAGTGAACTACATTGAACAGCAAATCAACAAGTAATTATGAGGCAGCGATCGCTGCCGGGAAAACCTATTTGAGTGAGTATCAACCTATAGAAAAGTGTGACTTACTGGCTCTTTATGCAGCGGCACAAGAATATCGAGGGGAACGCTACTTCTGGCGTACCCCTGATGAAACGACCAGTATAGTAGGGTTGGGTTGGTTAGCCACTTTTTCGCAACCCAAACTTGCAGACTTTTCAGAAGTCCGCTCTCTCTTAAAGCAAGCCCACTATCAACCAGAGGCACCTTTTCAGGCGCAGTTAGTTGGCGGCTTTGCTTTTGATGAACAGGCAGAAGTCAGTCAGGATTGGGCTGAGCTAGGTGCTGGTCTCTTTGCGTTGCCAGAAATACTGGTCAGCAAAACTGGAGATCAGTATGGCGTCGTTTATACAGTAGCCGCTTCTTCCGAGGAACAACGACAACAAAAAGTCGCTGCCTTACAGGAAAAAGTCGCAAGCTGGTTGCATGCCAATTCGGACAAGAGTCTTGTAGCAGAAACGCCTGCTTTTCAGGCACAAGAGGAACTAGATGTGCCCCAATGGCTGCAAGCGGTCGAAGAGACAGTGGCAGCCATTCGCTCAACTGAAACACCGTTGAAAAAAGTGGTTCTGGCAAGACGAATGAAGGTAGAAACGAAGCAGTCGATCATTAGTGCTGCGGTGTTGCAACGGTTGGCGCAACAGCAGCCGAATACCTATCTTTTTGCCATCGAACATGGGGGCCATGTTTTTGCTGGTGCGACGCCAGAACGCTTGCTAAAAGCGACTGTCGATCAGTTTGAAACGGTAAGTATCGCAGGTTCCGCACCAAGAGGCAAAACCAAAGAAGAAGATGAGGCACTGGCACAAGCCCTCTTAGCGGACGCAAAAAATACCCATGAACATCAAGTAGTTGTCGATCGCTTAGAAACGGCATTGGCCACTTTGTTAGCTGACGGCTTTCAATCAGAAGCCCGTTCCGTGATCAAAAATCGTGACATTCAGCATTTGTTTGTTCCTTTAGCAGGGCAAAGAAAGGCAGGAGTCAACTTTCTGACCGCTGTACAAAAACTACACCCGACCCCAGCATTGGGGGGAGAACCGAAAGAAGCAGCCGTCTCATGGATTCGTACCCATGAACCAGCCAGCAGAGGGATGTACGGTGGACCGATCGGTTGGTTGGGTATTCAAGAAGATATTGGCGAGTTTGCTGTGGCGATCCGCTCAGGATTCTTTAGCGGCAATCAAGCAACGCTGTATGCGGGCTGTGGGATCGTTGCCGATTCAGATGCGGAATCCGAACGTCAAGAAACACGGTTAAAATTTCAACCGATGAGGAGAGGGATCTTAGGAGATGAATAATCAGACAGTCATGACAGACTATTTACTAGCGGCGATCCAAGGACTAAAAGCAGCGGGTGCGAAGCGAGCAGTCATTAGTCCTGGTTCACGCTCCACGCCATTGGCGCTACTATTGCATCGTGATCCTGAGATCACCTGTACGGTGGCTGTCGATGAACGTTCGGCTGCTTTTTTTGCTTTAGGGATGTCTAAAGTTGATCTCCAGCCAACGATCTTACTGTGTACTTCTGGAACTGCAGCAGCCAATTATTATCCAGCTGTTTGTGAAGCAGAAGCTACCAACTTGCCACTGATCGTCTTAACGGCTGATCGCCCGCCAGAACTGCGGGGCGTTGGGGCGCCACAGGCAATGGATCAACAGAATTTGTATGCCTCTCATGTCAAAAAGATGGTAGAGATGACGGTGCCAGAAAACGATCCTGCTTTGTTGCGTTATAGTTTTTGGCAAGCTGCAACTTGCACGATCGAAGCGCAAAAACAGCCGAAAGGCCCTGTCCAAATCAACTTTCCATTACGGGAGCCGCTGTTGCCTGACTTTAGTCGCCAATGCAGTATGCAGCAAGACGTGAGCTATCTGGCACCACAACAAGAGCTGTCAGCAGAGATGATCACCCAGCTAGCCCCTTACTTTGATAAAAAAGGTATTCTGATTGCTGGAGAAAGCCTTACGATCGAAGAAGCGCAGCAGTTGCTGGCTTTTTCGGAGAAATTAGGCTGGCCGATCGTCGGCGATCCATTGACCAATCTGGCGACAGCCGGTACCAAAGTAGGAACATTTATCAGTCAAGCCGATCTTGTTTTCCCACAATTGACTTCTGCCTTCCAACCAGAAGTGGTCGTGCGTTTTGGTCGCTTACCAGTCACCAAAAATGTCCTATTATGGTTGAACAAAGCAGCCGATACGACGACGTGGCTCTTTGTTGATCCATCAGGGCAGTGGCAAGATCAGCTGCATCGGGCAAACTATTTGATCGAAGCAGCGATCAGCGCCTTCGTGGCGGCCATCACCCAGTTGCCGATCGTCAAACATACGGCGTGGCAACAACAATGGCAAGCACTTCAAGCGCGGGCAGATCAGGTGATTGCTGCAAGTCCTCAGTTGCAACAATGGGATGAGAGCAGCGCTGTGCGCATGCTCCAACAATGTTTGCCTGAAGAAGCGCAAATTCTTTTGGCAAACAGCAATGCGATCCGTTTTTTTGATCGCTACGGCAGCAAAACTACCTCCACTTATCGCGTGTATGGAAACCGGGGCGTCAATGGGATCGACGGCCTTGTCTCGACCGTGGCTGGGATTGCTTCCGCCAGTCAAAAGCCTACCTACTTGTTGATTGGTGATTTAGCGTTGTACCATGATATGAACGGCCTACAACTACTGCGCCAGTATCAATTGCCAGTAACGATCATTTTACTGAATAATAACGGTGGTGGGATCTTTTCCTTTCTGTCACAAAATACCTTAGAACCAAACGACTTTGTCCCGCTCTTTTGTACTCCGTTAGATCTTGAGTTTCAAAAAGTGGCGGCCTTATATGAGGCAGATTGGCACACACCGACCTCTTTGCTAGAGTTTCAAACGATTTTAGCGGAAACAAGTCAACAGCCGCGCTTTCAAATAATCGAAGTGAAGGGTGAGCAAAAAGATCCGGTCAACACTTGGCAAGCACTCCAACAGCAGTTTAGCGAGGCAGGAGCGCAGCAATGAAGGACACGATAAATGGCGTCAGTTATTTTTATCAGTGGCTGCAGCCGTATCGATCATCCTTACCAACCCTTGTGGCATTGCATGGCTTCACGGGTTCTTCGGAAAGCTTTCGACCGGTTTTTGCAGAGGAAGGTTCTTACAATGTATTGGCAATCGATTTGATTGGACATGGACGCTCATCGATTTATGTCCATCCCATGCGTTATGAACTTCCTTTACTGGTGGAGGATCTCGCACACCTTTTAGCGAAGTTAGGGATTGAACGTTATGGCCTGTATGGCTACTCGATGGGGGCGCGAATCGCACTTGTCTGGGCGGTCATGGAACCAACGGCAGTGACCCATCTTTTGCTTGAGAGTGGTTCACCCGGGTTAGCTGATCCAGCAGAACGACTCGCTCGTCAGCGGCACGATCGTCGCTTAGCGTTGCGCTTACTAAGGGAGCCTTTGGTCGATTTTGTCGATTACTGGCAAGAACTGCCGTTGTTTGCTAGTCAAAAGGAGCTACCTTTAGCGCAGCAGGCTGCTGTACGGCAAGGACGCTTGCAGCAAAACAAATTTGGCTTGGCAGTAAGCTTGGTTTACGGTGGTACTGGCAAACAGCCAAGCTGTTGGTCGGCACTTCCGCAGCTAGCTTGTGAAATTCTTTATTTAGCGGGGGAAAAAGATGTAAAGTTTCGTAAAATCGCCCACCAAATGAAGCAGCTGCAACCAGAGATGACCATCAAAGTCGTTGCTAATGCTGGACATTGTATCCATTTAGAACAGCCGACACAGGTTCGTCATGAAATCGATCAATGGTTTGTAAAAGGATCGGGGCCACAGTCAGCTGATTGACAAGGAGAGAACGCAATGAAGATTGAAAAAATTGAACGCATCGCCTGTCGCTTGCCCCTCAAACAACCCTTTGTGACAAGTTATGGACAATTAACAGAAAAAGCTTTTGATCTTTATTTGGTGACGACAGAGGATAAAACGATGGGCATCGGTGAATTGGTCGCTTTTGAGCAGCCAGATTACATTGAAGAAACCCTCTTTTCTGCTCGACAAGTGATTGAAACAGCACTGATCCCATTATTGATTGACCAAGAGATCGAGCATCCGCAAGAAGTTTGGCAGCTGTTTCAAACGGTCCAAGGAAACTACATGGCAAAATCGGCTTTGGAAACAGCGATTTGGGATCTATATGGCAAGCAAACGCATCAAAGTGTGAAAGAGCTTTATACCGCAACCCGACCGAGTGTCGCTGTTGGCGTTAGTCTTGGCATACAAGACTCTGTCGAAAAACTAGTGGCTCTTGTTGCCGATTATGTCGCCCAAGGGTATCAACGAATCAAATTAAAAATCAAGCCTGGGCAAGATCTGGTACCCTTGCGAGCGATTCGACAAGCCTTTCCAGAATTGCTTTTGATGGCAGATGCAAACGGAGCCTATCAGAGTGAGCCAGAACGCATTTTGGCACTTGATGACTTAGGCTTGGTGATGATCGAGCAACCACTTAAGGTACGAGATCTGGTGGGGCACAGTCAGCTACAGCGGCAGATGAAGACGCCTCTATGTTTGGATGAAGATATTCGAACGGCAGAAGACGTCGATACCGTCGCAGCCCTGGACAGCTGCCGTGCGATCAACCTGAAAATCCCCCGTGTCGGTGGGATCACCGAAGCCTTGCGAATCCTTGATCGATGTCAAACCCATGGACTACTCGTTTGGTTAGGCGGCATGTTTGAGTCTGGTGTGGGACGAGCCATGAATTTGCAATTTGCGAGTCAAGATATTTTCCATTTTCCTGGGGATCTTTCCGCTTCTGATCGTTACTTTTATGATGATGTCATTACACAGCCTGCAACTTTGCATGAAGGCAAGCTGCTGGTACCTGATGGAAAGGGCTTTGGCATCACGTTAGCAGAAACAAAGCTAAGTCAGTATGGGCAACCTAAAGAATGCATCTACTCAAGAAAACGATCAGCGAAAGAATAACATCATCAAAGAAAAAACAGCGAAAGCAAAAGAAATGGCCAGCAGGGAAATCTGCTGGCCGTTTCTTTTGCTTTATTCTGCGTTTTTGAATTCTTTTTCAATTTGTAGTCGTTGGACTTTCATGGTTGCTGTTCGTGGGATATCTTCGTAGTCGCGTAAAATTGGCTGATTGAGGTGAGGGAGATCTTCCACCATTTTCCACCAAGCATCCCAATCCATTTGACGATTTGGTGCTAAAGCAATGATTGGTTGCGGTGAGTTTTCTTTGTCGCGAACGATCACGACTTCGGCAAGGAAGTCTAAATGATCCAGCAAAAGGTCTTCCAAGGCAAGATTGCTTTCAATATTTTTGATCAAGTCCACTTGACGGTCTTTTAAGTAAAGATGTCCCTGATCATCCATCATGCCGTAATCACCACTGTCCCACCAAGCGCCATAGACATTGTCAGCAAAACGCTGATCTTCTTTATAATAGGTCAACGCGCGTCCTTTTGAAAGGAAATGGATGTGCCCATCGGTATTGGCTGGCAGCTCGTTGCCCTCGGCATCGGCGATCCGCGCTCTCGTTAAGTCCTCCAGACCGACACCCATATCACGGGCATCGTTGGTAGTGATGCTTTCTAAGGTATGTGCTTTTAGAATCATTGGCCCGCACTCACTTTGGCCATAGACTTGTAAAAAGAGTGCTTCTTTTGTTGCTGAAGTATTTAAAAAAGTCGCCATTGTTTGATTGTTGATGGCATCAAAGGTTGAGTGATAGTAACGAATATTAGCAAAAGCATCTGGTTGTTCTTTTGCCACAAAGCTCCATTGGACAAAATTGTTTGGATGAGTTTCCAAAGCGATCGGTGGGTATTCTTTTAACATGCCTACGACATGAGCACCGTTGGCATTGGCTAATGGCATCATCGGAAAGCCCATCGCCATCAAGGAGGAGATACCGATATTGAAGCGGGAGTGCACCGGTGAAATATGGAACGCAATTAAATCAGAGTCAGCTTTGGTGCGATCGATCTTGGTGAAGATCGTTTTTTGCCATTTTGTCCGCCAGCCCATGGAGTTTGCTGAATGACAAATCAATTTTGGAATACCCGTCGTTCCAGAAGTATGGGTCATATAGGAAATTTGATCCACCGGTAATTCAGTTTGTTCCACTGGTTCCGCTGGCTGCTGCAGCAAATGGCGAACAGCGATCTGTTTGTCAGTACTGCTATTTTTCACTTGTGCGACGCGGCCTTCGGTTTCTTCATCAAATAAGATGTACGGATCTTCTAAGCGATCCACAAACACTTCGATGGTTTCAGCAGGAAAATGATAGGAGATCATAGCAGGAACGGCACCAAGGTAAGAAGCAGCCGTTGCTAACAAATACGTATCGAATTTTGAAGATTTATACAGAATGATTTTATCTCCTGCTTGCACGCCAAGTGAGGCAAGTTGATAAGCACGCTTTAAAATCATTTCATGGCTCGAACGGTAGGTACTACGATAGCCAAGCTCAGGAAATGCTGGCAACACTTCATCATGGATGATGGGGGTGTCAGGAAACGTCTCAGCAGCTTCGCGATAATTGGTGTATAGATTCAATGGACGATAGTCTAAAATGGACAAATAGAACACTCCTTTAAAAGTTCGTGAAAAACTTCATTTGATTTCTCCATTTTAGCACAGGAATTCCTCGATACAATAGATATTTTGTGTTTTTTATTTATTTCTAAAAAATCATCCGGGCAAAGACTTTCGAAGAATGAATGACTGTGATGTGTTATCATTCATTCCTCGTACTAAGCGGAAAAAGTGCATAATCAACGGGTGTATTTTGCTACAAAATCTTCGATTGGGAGGCGAAAGTCTAAATAGCGTGCTTTTAATTCTGCACGATTCCAATTCCACCAAGCGATTTCTTGCAAAGCAGTGATCGTTTCTGGATCAAAGCGGTATTTGATCACTTTTGCTGGAACCCCGCCGACGATCGCATAAGGCGGCACATCTTTGGTTACGACTGCGTTTGAGGCGATCACGGCACCATCACCGACGGTCAAACCAGATTGGATCACGGCACCGTGGCCGATCCAGACATCATTGCCAATGACGGTCGTTTTTGCTTTGCGTTTTTCTAAGAAGGACTCGTCCTTTGGCGCAAATCCATAGCCTTCGCCATTATAGGCAAAAAGATGCTGACTAGGGCGTTCATAGGGATGATTGGTAGGGCCGATGCGGACCATCGCTGCGATACTGATAAAACGTCCTAATTGGCTGTTCTGAATAAAGCAATATTGCCCCGTATAGGTATAATTGCCGATGGAAGAATGATCAATGTGATTGGCTTCGCCAATTTCGACATAGTCTCCTAAAGTTGTGTCTTGAAGCTGCGAGTCTTTGCCAACGATCGGCTGTTCATCTGGAAAATTTGTGATCGATAGGTGCATAGAAATCATCCTCTCTTGCGTATTGCTATCATTTTACCGCACTTTTTTGTACTATTTGACTAATACGCACTAAAGACAAAAGGAGGTCTGCTTTATGGAGACGATTTATCAGTTAGATAAGATGACCGAAACGATAGCTAAGCGAGCAATCAAAAAAGGATACTCGTTAAAAGATCAAGCGGCCCCAGAGGCGCTGTTTGTGCGCAGTTCAACGGTTCCTAACGAATTGATCACACCAGAATTAGCTGTGATCGCTCGCTCAGGAACAGGCACCAATACGATCGATTTGGCACGGTGTACTCAAAATGGCACAGTAGTTTTCAATAGTCCTGGTGTCAATGCCAATGCAGTCAAAGAGTTGGTGCTATCCAATTTATTTCTCAGCGTCCGCCCCTTATTCAAAGCGATCCAGACGGTAGCCGATTTACAAGAAGAACTAACGTCCGGTCAAATTGAAGCAAAAGAGGTGTTGAAGGTAGCTGAAGAACGGCGAAAAGAAGTGATTGGCGAAGAATTAGCTGGAAAAACCATCGGTATTTTAGGGTTAGGAGAGATCGGTGAACGGGTGGCAAAAGCCTGTCATCAGCTAGGGATGGAGGTTTTGGGCTATGCCCGAACGAAGAAAGCAGCACACGATTACGAGCAAGTCAGTGACCTGCAAATGCTGTTGACCGAATCAGATTTTGTGGTGGTCTTGCTCCCTTTAAGTCAAGAGACCAAAGGCATGCTGAATCGACAAACGATTCAGCAGATGAAAAAAAATGCAGTGTTGATGAATTTTGGTCGCGGGGAAATCGTGGAAGAAGCAGCCGTCTTAGAAGCATTAGCCAAAAATCAGCTCAAACAATACATCACTGATTTTCCTAGTGCGGGCTTGATCGGACAACCGAAAGTGTTGTGTTATCCGCATATCGGCGGCAGTACTACCAATGCCTTGGAAAAGGGGGACCACGTAGTTTTTGATCGCATGCATGCCTATTTACGCGCTGGGACGATTCAAGAATCGGTTAATTTCCCCCATGCAGAGTTGCCTTTTTTGGCACCGTATCGCTTAGCGCTGTTTTATCACGACAAGCCTGGTGCTTTTGCCCCATTATTGCGGATCATTTCTGAAGCAGGCGTGGATATCGATAATTTGGCGAGTGAGAGAAAAGCCGGAGTTGCCTATACTTTGATTGATCTTGATGAGACAAATGAAGCACTGCTGCAAGATCTACAGCAGCAGATACAGCAAGAAACAGCGATCATTCGTGCCCGCTTGATCAAAAATTCGCGAACCAGTGAATAGTTGCCACCAACAATGTTTCTTGTTATGATGAAAAAAAAGTAAAGGAAGTTCATCATGACGAATAAGTTTCAAGATAAAAAGAAGGTCGCTTTGCCTCGTTATCAGCAGATTGCCGTAGCGATCGCGGAACGAATCGTTGAAAATCGCTACCAAGTTGGGCAAAAGATCCATGCACGCTCAACATTAGCCAGCAATTTCAATGTCTCTCCTGAAACAGCCCGCAAAGCGATCAATGTATTAGTTGATTTAGAAATCATGGACGTCCGTCATGGCAGCGGCGCCTATATTGCTTCAAAGGAAAAAGCACAGGCCTTTGTGGAACAATACCAAGATGTGCAGTCGATCCAAGAAATTAGACAAGATATTTTAGACAGTGTGGAGCGGCAGCAGCAAGAGCTGGATAATTTTTCTGACTTGTTGAACACGCTAGTGCAGCAAACCAAAAAGGTACACCACATGAGTCCGTTTGTGCCCTTTGAGCTTCAGCTGACGGAACAGGCGCAGCATTTGGAAAAAAGTATCAACGAATTGAATGTTTGGCAGGCAACAGGGGCGACGGTCATCGCGATCCAAACAACCGAAGAATTGCTGTTGTCACCAGGACCTTATGCGAAATTCAGTGCAGGCAATACGATTTATTTTGTCGGGAATGAATTGGCGTTGCAGCGCATGACCAATTTCTTCTATCCAACGGACCATTCAGCGTAATTCTTTTTCCTGATTCCCATGCTTTTTTTGCAAAAGAAAAAGCATTGGGAAATTTTTTTTGACAAAGTGACCACATCTTGTTAAGATAGTATGGTCACTTTCGTGAAATTTTTCAGAAAAAGGAGTATTAATCATTTGAGTAAAGTTAAAGTGGAGCACTTAACCAAAATCTTCGGTAAGAAAAAGCAGCAAGCTCTTGCCATGGTCAAAGAACAACGCAGCAAAAACGAGATTTTAGAAAAAACGGGTGCCACCGTCGGGGTCTATGATGTGAACTTCGAAGTCAACGAAGGCGAGATTTTCGTCATCATGGGCCTTTCTGGAAGCGGGAAGTCAACATTGATTCGCCTCTTGAATCGATTGATCGAGCCGTCTGGCGGAGATATTTACATAGATGGCGTGGATGTTGCCAAAATGAGTAAAGAAGAACTGCGAGAAGTTCGCCGTCACAAAATCAACATGGTTTTCCAAAGCTTTGGCCTTTTCCCTCATCGGACAATTTTAGAGAACACAGAATACGGACTAGAAGTCCGTGGGGTCTCGAAAGAAGAACGAACAGCGAAAGCGGAAAAAGCGTTAGAAAACTCAGGATTGCTTTCTTTTAAAGACCAATACCCTGACCAGCTGTCTGGAGGGATGCAACAGCGTGTGGGACTTGCCCGTGCGTTAGCCAATGATCCAGAGATCCTCTTGATGGATGAGGCCTTTTCAGCACTCGATCCGCTGATTCGCCGTGAAATGCAAGATGAACTTTTAGAATTGCAAGCCAATGTTCAAAAAACGATTATCTTTATCACCCATGATTTGAACGAGGCCTTGCGGATCGGTGACCGGATCGCTTTAATGAAAGATGGTCAGATCATGCAGATCGGTACAGGAGAAGATATTTTGACGAATCCTGCCAACCAATATGTGCGTGATTTCGTGGAAGATGTCGATCGTTCCAAAGTCTTGACTGCGCAAAACATCATGGTCCCAGCATTGACGACGAACATCGAGATCGATGGACCAAGCGTAGCATTGAACCGGATGCGGAAAGAAGAAGTCAGCATGCTGTTAGCCGTCGACAAACGTCGTCACCTAAAAGGAAGCCTGACAGCCGAGTCTGCTCGTGAGGCACGGAAAAACAATCTGACCTTGAAGGAAGTTATTGATAAAAATGTTAAAAAGATCGATAAAGATATGCTGGTAACGGATATCTTCAATTTGATCTATGATTCGCCTACACCTTTAGCCGTGGTAGAAAACGATCGTTTGATCGGAGTCGTGATCCGCGGAAGTGTGATTGAAGCATTGGCTGAGACTGATTCAGCCGCTCAAGCAGAGGAAGGGGTAGTGACAAATGGATAATTTCTTACAACATACGATTCCGGTGGCTGATTGGGTCGAAAACTTTACTGATTGGCTAACAGGAACTTTCAGTGGATTGTTTTCAGCCTTACAGTCTTTCGGACAATTTATCATGGACGCTATTACAAATGTATTACTGTTTGTACCACCGTTATTAATGATCGTCTTATTGACGGCTGCTGCCTTTTTCGTTTCACGCAAAAAATTCGGCTTGCCAGCTTTTACTTTTGTCGGGTTGCTGTTCATCTATAACCAAGGGTTATGGACAGACTTGATGAACACCGTCACGTTGGTCTTATTGTCGAGTTTGGTTTCGATCATCATTGGGATTCCACTAGGAATCTTAATGGCGAAAAGCGAAAAAGCGCAAAGTATCGTGACGCCGATCTTAGACTTTATGCAAACGATGCCTGGTTTCGTTTATTTGATTCCTGCGGTTGCTTTCTTTGGGATCGGCATGGTTCCTGGGGTCTTTGCCTCAGTGATCTTTGCTCTACCACCAACCGTTCGGATGACGAACTTAGGGATTCGCCAAATTTCTCGTGAATTGGTAGAAGCCTCTGATTCCTTCGGTGGGACTGGCTGGCAAAAACTGATCAAATTAGAATTGCCACTAGCCAAAAGTACTATTTTGGCTGGGGTCAACCAAACGACGATGCTGGCATTATCAATGGTCGTGATCGCATCAATGATCGGGGCTCCTGGATTAGGGCGTGGCGTCTTATCCGCCTTACAACGAGCACAAGTCGGTAACGGATTTGTCAGTGGGGTATCCTTAGTTATTTTGGCGATCATTATGGATCGCTTTACCCAGAATTTGAACCGTTCGGCACATCAAAAAGCAGCGAGCAAGACGAGTCGCAAACAAAAACGTCTTTTTGGCGGGATTGCTGCAGCGGCTGTCGTTGCTTTGATTGGCGCATCGTTTGCCTTTGGAAATGTTTCTGACAGCAAAGGCACGGTGAACTTGGCGTATGTCGAATGGGATACGGAAGTTGCATCTACCCATGTGGTGGCAGAAGTCTTGTCGCAAATGGGCTACGAAGTCAATACGACGCCATTGGATAATGCCATCATGTGGGAATCGGTGGCAAAAGGGGAAGTTGACGGGATGGTTGCTGCTTGGCTGCCATCTACGCATCAATCCCAGTATGAACAGTACCAAGACCAAGTCGAGAACTTGGGTCCTAACTTAGAAGGGGCAAAACTGGGGATCGTTGTACCAAGCTATATGGATGTAGATTCCATCGCAGACCTTTCTGACGAAGCTGGCAAAACCATCACTGGTATCGAACCAGGCGCTGGTGTCGTAAATGCAGCGGAAAATACAGTTGCAACGTATGATAACCTTTCCGATTGGAATGTCGCTACCTCTTCTTCAGGAGCGATGACAGTGGCATTAGGCCAAGCCATCAAGAACCAAGATGAGATCGTTATTACTGGCTGGTCTCCACATTGGATGTTTGCGAAATATGATCTGAAATATCTGGATGATCCAGAAGGAACAATGGGTGAAGCAGAAAGCATCAACACTGTTGTACGCCAAGGATTAGCAGATGACATGCCAGAAGTCTACGAAGTACTTGATCGTTTCAACTGGACACAAGAAGACATGGAAGAAGTCATGTTAGCAATCAATGACGGAACGTCAGCCGAAGATGCAGCCAAAGATTGGGTAGCCAATCACCCAGAAGAAGTTGCTGCTTGGACGAACTAACTTCTTTCAAATAAATGTATAAAATCTTCAATCGATTTTAATGTTGAGAAAGCACGCATCCACCTTCGGATGTGTGCTTTTTTTGATCGTTTATTTGCTGCACAAACTTCAGGTATAAAGAAAATGAACGATGATTTTTGACAAGAAATAGCAAAGAATGGCCAGTCAATGGAGTCGCTCGTGTAAGAAAATAGAAAAGCAAGTGTTTCAAAATCTTATAAAAGTTCGTTCATCAACTTATACAAATTCACGGGAACTTCTATAAAATGAGAGAGAAGGAAGTCGAGTGCATAGAGAAGGAATTCGGAGGGATTGGATGACGGCTTATTTATTTTGTCATTTCACTGGCGAGCAAAAAAATGGTGAACAAGTATACTTTAGTGTGAGCAAGGATGGGTTGACTTTTACAGATTTAAATCAAGGCCATCCCGTTTTGAAAAGTGATCTTGGGGAAAAAGGAGTCAGAGATCCTTTTCTAGTTAAGGGGAAGGACAAGTATTATCTCATTGCGACAGATTTGCGTATTGAAAAGGGACTTGGCTGGGCACATGCTCAAACCAATGGTAGCCGCCAGATGGTTATCTGGTCATCAACGGATCTTGTGTATTGGACAAACCCATGGACCGCAACGATCGCTCCAGAAGATGCCGGGAATTTGTGGGCGCCAGAGGCAATTTATGACGCAGAAAAAGAGACATTTTTTGTCTATTTTGCTGCAAATGTCAATGGAAAACATAAGATTTATTCTGTTTCTACCAAGGATTTTCAGACGTTTACTGAGCCAGTGCTATTTATTGAAAAAACGATGGATGTGATCGATACAACGATTGTTTTTAGTCAGGGGTATTATTATCGTTTTACAAAAAACGAAGAAAATAGTCGCATTTTTTTAGATCGCAGTCAACAGCTGACAGGAGACTATCAGGAAGTAACTTCTGAATATCTTGCTCAATTAGAAGGGGTTGAAGGACCGCAATTGTACCAATTACCTGATGGCAAATGGGCGCTGATCGTAGATCACTTTAAAAAAGGCACAGGATATGGGATCGCAGTAAGTGATGATCTCGCAACAGGCGTTTTCGAACCTGTTTCTGCCTTTGACTTCGGTCAATCTATCAAGCGCCATGGTGGAGTGATCACGATCACAGATGATGAGTATCAACGATTACTGACCTATTATCAACAGAAAAACCCGGTTTTAGATGGTCTTTATGCAGACCCTGATTTGGTGTCATTTAACGGGAAATTTTACTTATATCCAACATCAGATGGTTTTACCGATTGGTCTGGGACAAGCTTTTCGGTATTTGAATCAGAAGATCTTACTCAGTGGACAAATAAAGGAACGATCCTTGATCTAGCATCCTCGCAAGTGAAATGGACGATCGGTGGTGCGTGGGCACCTTGTACAGCAGAAAAAGAAGGAACGTTTTATTTTTACTTTACTGGAAAAATGGCGGATGGACGCTCAGGAATCGGTGTCGCTTATGCGGATCATCCAACAGGTCCCTTTATTGCAGATGAGAAACCGCTTTTGAGTCCTGACCTTATCGATGACTATGGGTTAAACATGAGTCAAGTCATCGATCCATCTGTTTACGTAGAAGCTGGGAAGTACTATCTATTGTTTGGCAATTCTGCGGGAGGAACGGCTGCGATCGTAGCATTGGGAGATGACATGCGAACAGTCAAACTTGATACACTAGCAGAATATCAAGGGCTGGAAGATTTTCGAGAAGCCATTACCGTTTTGAAAAAAGATGATTTGTATCATTTTACTTGGTCGGGAGAAGATACCCGCAGCGAAGACTATCATGTGAATTATGGTACCTCCTCTTCGTTGTATGGACCGATTCACTATCATTATCCTGTCTTACAAAAAAATGTTGAAAAAGGCATTTTAGGAACCGGTCATCACAGTATTTTGGAGCATTCTGATCGATATTATATTGCTTATCATAGCTTTGCTGTTCCACTTAGTAAGTATCCAGAAGAAGCCCGCGGATTTCATCGACAAGTTCGCATTTCCCCATTAGATTTTGACGAAGCAGGCTATATGAAGCAAGTAATCGTATAAGAAAAAGGGTGCAGCGATGCATCCTTTTTTGTCTGCAAATTCAGTTAGTTTCTTTTACGAACGTTAGAAGGAGCAAGATGATAATGCTTTTTAAATAGTTTACTAAAATAAAAAGGATCATGATAACCTACTTTTTCTGCGATTTCTTTGATGGTCAAATTGGTATGAAGCAACAGCTCATAGGCATGTTTGAGCCGAATCTCGATCAAATATTTAATCGGACTACGACCAGTGATTTTCCGAAAGACTTTTGAAAGTTGGGCAGGACTAATATAAAGCATGTCTGCTAGCATTTCCAATGTGATGTCTTCTTGGTGATGATTCTCCAAATAATAAATCGTATGGTTCACTAGCGTTTGCTTTTGTTTATCTTTTTCAGAGATCACTGCCAGGCAATTGTTTGGATCGGAGGGCGTCAAACTTCTTAAAATCAAAGCTAGCATTTCGAGAATGATTCCTTTGCCCATCAAATCGTGATGAAGGTTATGGCTATTGAACTCCTGGGTCAGCTGCCAAGCTTTTTTGAAAAACGCATCTTGATAAATTCCCAAGTCTAGTAGGGGATTTTCATTTGGAAAGGTATTAAAAGGAAGTCCTTCGATCAAAATATTGGAAAGGCCGATATGAAGTTCATGAGATTCCATCCCAGCCGGATGGATTTCGGTATGAGGAAGACCAGGGTTAAAAAGGAGGGCATCTCCAGTAAATAACCTTGTGCGGGTCTCATTAAATTCGTAATCAACGGTTCCTTCTAATACGATGCTGATCTCAATGAAATCATGATGGTGGTAGCCCCGAAGATTTTTCTTTTTATTCCAAAAGTCAACGACATAAATAATTTCAGGATTAAATATATTCGAATGGATGTGGTACATAGTTCCCTCCTATTACCTACGAAAAGGTAGGCGCTTTTTTTCTTCATATCATATAATACATGAAAATGAATCGGATAGACTATGTTTTTCATTAAATGTTTTAGTAAAATTAAGTGAAAGAAAGCGATTTCTTTACTTAGGTATTGGTAAAAGGGAGGTTAGGGATTAAATGGAAAAACGTTTTTTGAATGAATGGCGATTCTCAAAACAAGAAGAAAAAGAAGCATGGAAAAAAGATTTTGATGATTCTACTTGGGAAAAGGTAACGATTCCTCATGATTGGGGTGTCTCTTATCCCTTTGAAAAACACTTTTCAAGCGGAACAGGGTATCTACCCGGAGGGATAGGTTGGTATCGAACCAAACAGTCGCTGCAAGAGTTGGGTGACCTTACGAATAAAGTCGTAAAAATTCATTTTGAAGGTGTTTATAAAAACGCTCGGGTTTGGATCAATGGCTATCATATGGGGATGAGACCTTCAGGATATGCTTCATTTTATTATGATTTGACAGAGATTTTAACTTACAATTCGGATGATAGCTTGCTTATTAGTGTCCGTGTCGAGCACACGGATTTGGCAGATTCAAGATGGTATAACGGAAATGGAATCACGCGTCCTGTTTCTCTGGAAATCCATGAGCCTATTTATATCGACGAATACGGAACGAGTTTTTCAACCCCGTGTGTTACAGACGAGCAAGCAGAGCTAGTGATTGAACATCGGCTAGTAAATACCTTAAAACAAGACCGTGTTGTTAGGATCGAACAAATGCTGGAAAGCTTACAAACGGAAAAAGTGAGGAACATAAGTCAGGAAATCCAACTTAACGCAGGGGAACGCCGCACAGTCACATTGAAGGCAAAAGTTGAAAAGCCAGAGCTATGGTCACCTGAAGTGCCGAATCTTTATCAGCTACGAACAAAGCTGAGTTATCAAGAAGAATCCTTGAAGGAAAATGAGAGCGTATACAACGAGTATGTCGGGATCAGATCCTTTCAATTCGATGCCAATGAGGGTTTTTCTTTAAATGGGCAGCAGCTGAAAATCAAAGGTGTTTGCTTGCACGAAGATGCGGGCTCTTTCGGTACAGCTGTCCCGATCGAGGTATGGGTACGGCGTTTAATAAAGTTAAAAGAGATGGGGGCAAATGCTATACGAATGGCACACAATCCTCATTCGTTTGCTTTGTATCGTTTATGCGACACCATGGGATTTTTAGTCTTTGATGAAGCATTTGATGAATGGGAAAATCCTAAAAATAAATGGTGGCAAGGTCATAATGTGTATCCACCCAAGTTAGAAGGAGCAGCAGAACATTTTCCAACTTGGTATGAAAAAGATTTGGAAAATATGATTTTACGCAATCGAAACCATCCATCGATCATTGCTTGGAGCATTGGCAATGAGATTGATTATCCCAATGATCCATATGCTAGTCCATTGTTTGCTGAAATGACAGGGAATAATGACAATAGCAAACCAGAAGCTGAGCGCATCTATAATCCACATCGCCCTGATATGAGAAGGTTACGCACGATAGCCGAAAAGCTGGTCCGTTTGAGCAAAACACTTGATCCGACTCGACCAGTTACCTTGGCAGCAGCTTTTCCAGAATTATCTACGAAAATTGGCTTGATCGATCGCTTGGATGTCGTTGGCTATAACTACAAAGAACATCTATACGAAGAGGATCATCGCAAATTCCCAGATAAACCTTTTATTGGGAGTGAGAACAGTCACGGGTTTAAAGAATGGCAAACGGCAAACACTCTTCCGTATATCGCTGGACAATTTTTATGGACGGGCATTGATTATTTAGGGGAAGCCCATGGCTGGCCTATTCACGGATCTGGGGCAGGCTTATTGACATTGGCTGGTATTGAAAAGCCTAGTTATTACAAGAGAAAGAGCTGGTGGAGTCAAGAACCGACTGTTTATTTGACAACGATTCCTTACGAGAAAAACAAACGAAGAGCAGAATGGGAACCCACCTATCGAAAATGGTCTTACCCAGCTGAGCAAGAAATTGAAGTAAGGTGTTATACAAATGCAAAAGAGATTCGATTGAAGGTTGGCAACTTGGAAGTACCCAATGTTCGTTATGATGATACCTTTGGTTATTATGTTGCACGGATCAACTATCAGCCAAAAATCTTGTCGGTGGAAGCGGTATTTGAAGAAACGATTCTGCATGATGAAATAAGACCCGAAGCAGCGCCAACTGCTTTGGTAGCTATGAACTATGAAATTCCTCAAAGATGGCGGGAGAAATTGGCTGCTACCGATTTAACACTAAATAAGAACCTTCATCAAATCGAATGCCAAGTCTTGGATTATGCTAAAAATCCGTTAGCAGCAGAAGTAATGGTCTATTTAGAAGTCGAAAATGGGACATTACTAGGTTTGGAGAATGGTGATCTAGCAGATACTACCGCTTATACAGAGCCATTCCGTAGAACGATGCAAGGAAAGTTGCTTTGCTTTGTAGCAGGAGAGCGCAAGAAAGAGACAGTTGTGACGCTGCGCTCACCTGGACTACCAGATACACGATTGATTCTAAAGAATAGAGAGGGAAGTACATGGTAAAAAAGCGGACACTCCTTATTCCTTTGGTCTTATTGAGTATACTGACAGCGTGTGGAACGGTCGAGGAAAATACACAGAAAGAAAAAGAGCCAGAGACAGATGAAGTCATTGAAACGGCGACGATCACCTTAAATACGGCAGAAACCTACCAGACAATTGAAAGCTTTGGCGCAAGTGGTGCTTGGTGGAGTCAAGATGTCGGTGGCTGGATCGAAGAAGAAACAGCAGAACTTTCGAAGCGAGAATATATCGCAGAATTATTATTTGATCCGCTTGAAGGGATTGGCTTGACGTCTTATCGCTACAACTTAGGCGCCGGAAGTACGTTACAAAATAGTCCTCGCATTGAAGATCCCTGGCGACGAGCAGAAAGCTTTGAAGAAGGACCCGAAGTCTATGATTGGTCGAAGGATGAAAATGCACGATGGATGCTGAAAACAGCGGTTGATTATGGAATTGATGATATCTATTTATTCGTCAATAGCCCATTGACGAGGCTAACGAAAAATGGCTCTGCGTATGGAGATCAGCTGGAAGAAAAACGCAGTAATCTAGCCCCAGAGAATTATCAGGCATTTGCCAACTACGTCTATGATGTAACGGAACACTTCTTAAAAGAAGACATTCCCGTCACGCATGTATCGCCAATCAATGAACCACAATGGGATTGGACTGGTGGTCAGGAGGGCACCTACTATGATCCAGCTGAAGTAGTCGCACTCTTAGAGGTATTTATTGAAGAAAAACAAAAAAGACCAGAGTTGAAACAAATAGCGCTATCGATGCCCGAATTAGGAGAATGGGCAAACACCAGCAAGGAATATTTCGAAGCGATCATCGAAAATGATACATTGATGAATTACTTTGACACGTGGGAAGTCCATTCATATTGGACAACTTACGTCGAGAAAATGAATTTTAAAGAGTGGTTAGACGAAAAGGAAATCGATGTTACCTTAAAAATGTCTGAGTGGACAGAAATGATCAATGGTCGCGACTACACTATGGACTCTGCCCTAAACTTAGCCAACGAGATGCACGATGATTTAACGATCCTTGATGTGGTTGCTTGGCAATATTGGATCGCAGTCAGTAGTTACGATTATCGAGATGGTCTGATTTATGTAAATTTGGGTTCAAAAGAAATTATTCCGACAAAAAGACTTTGGGGGATGGGAAATTTCAGCAAGTTTATTCGACCAGGGTACACGAGAGTTTCCGCAATCAGCGACGACAAAGAGGTGAATGTCGTAAGCTTTTTGGGAAAAAATGAAGCAAACGAAGAAGAAATTATTACAGTGCTTATCAATAACAGTTTTCAGGAAAAAGAGATTGATCTTCAAGGCGTCGGATTTGGCGAAATCATCAGCTATACGACAGATAGTGAGTCTGATTTAGAAGAGCAGAGCATCGCTTCTCAGGAACTGACAATCCCTCGGCAATCGATCGTTACCTTGAAGAGCGTTACAACGAATGAATAAGAAAAGGGGAAATGGCTATGAACTTTGGGAAAATTGCTAAAACATCTTTATTGGCGTCTTCAGTAGTCTTATTTGCTGCTTGTGGGCAAGAAAACAACAATAATGATTCGGATGGAGAAATCACGACGATCCAGTTTTATACGTGGGGAGGTGAAGGTGACCTTCCCATCTATGAGCCACGTATCAAAGCCTTTGAGGAAGCGAATCCTGACATAAAAGTAGACTTCGTTCAAGTGCCAAGTGATTATGACACCAAACTGCAAACAATGTATGCCGGAAATGAAGCACCTGACGTTGTCCAAGTGGCAGAAAATGGGCAAAACTTTGCTTCTAAGGGATTATTTATTGATCTTTCAGAATATATTGCGGAATCATCGATTGATGTAGAAAGCAATTGGGGGGAGGCAATGACCCAATATACCTATGATGGCCAACCATTTGGTTTGCCGGATAGAGGGGGCCCAGAAATTCTTTACTACAATAAAGACTTATTTGATGAAGCAGGGATCGAATACCCGACAAATGATTGGACGATTGAAGAATACACGGCTGCTGCCGAAAAATTAACAAAAATAGAAAACGGCGAAACGGTTCAGTATGGTGCTAGTGGAATGGATTGGGTGCCAAACTGGGGAGTATTTATCAAGTCCAATGGCGGTTCCCTTGTGGAAAATAACGAGGTTGTGATCAATTCTCCCGAAAACTTAGAAGTTCTTACTTGGTTTAATAATCTATACCAAGACGGTTATGTTGGCACATATGAATTTTATGAATCTGTTGCGCAGTCTGGTGCGGATTCAATGTTCTCACAAGGTAGAATTGGTATGTTGACGACAGGATTTTGGAATATTGGTAACTTCACACAACTGGATGATTTAAATTTTGATATTGCACCGATGCCGTTTTTTAATGAAAAAGTTACGTGGCCTTTCGGAAGTGCCTTAGCGATTTCTAAGCAATCGACCAAACAAGATGCCGCCTTTCGATTCATTGAATATATGACGAGCGAAGAAGTACAAAAAATTCTTGGTGAAAGTTTAGTGGATTCTCCTGCCAATATCAAAGTATTGAACTCTGAAGAATTTACCAATAGACAAGTAAATGGGAAAGATCTTCGCTTGGACGTCGTAGGAATCTCGACAGAACGTGTTGTGATCGATGGTATTTTCGAAGGTCCTTATTACGGAGAATTGACCGGAGAGTTTAGCAATCAAGTAAAAGAAATGCTCCTTGGCCGTTTAACGCCAGAAGATGCGCTTGAGAAAATGCAAGAATCTGGCGAAAAAATCATGGAACAATATTAATTCAAAGCAAGGATAGCTTAGGGAAGAGATATATTTCTTCCCTAAGATCCTTAATAAGGAGGGTTTCCTATTGGATAGTTCAGCGACAGAACTTCAACTAAATCAAAAAAAGCGTAAGCGAACCCAGTCCCGCTGGTTTTTTGCCTTTGTTTCACCGTGGATCATTGGATTTGTCTGTTTTACCATTGGACCAATGATTTTTTCGATCATCATGAGTTTCACTGACTGGGATATGTTTTCCGAATTTAATTTTATCGGGTTTGATAACTACCTGCGTCTTTTTAAGGATGATATTTTTTTAAAAGCTTTAGCAAACACGTTTAAATATACCTTGATCAGTGTGCCAATCAATTTATTACTTTCATTAGGTATGGCTTATTTATTGAGCTTTCATTTGAAAGGGATGCGTGTTTTTCGTACCATCTATTACTTACCCTCCATTGTTCCAATCGTTGCAAGCACGATGCTGTTTACCCGTTTGCTATCTTCTAAAGGGTTAGTTAACCAAGCGTTAGCATTGTTTGGGATAGATGGACCTGTTTGGCTGTTGAGTAAAGACCATGTGCTTTGGAGCTTCGTATTCCTTTCTCTATGGGGTGTTGGTGGAACAATGATCTTGATGCTGTCTGCCATCAATAGCGTTGGGGAAGAAATGTATGAGTCGGCACTTCTTGATGGTGCATCCAGATTCAGAATGTTTATTAGTATAACCATTCCCCAAATTTCGCCGATTTTATTTTTCAACCTGATTACCGGAGTCATCGGATCTCTTCAAACCTTTACTCAAGTATATATGATGACCGGTGGTGGACCTGATTATGCCAGCGAAATGATCGTTCCGTACCTTTATCGAAACGCCTTTTCATTCTATCGGATGGGCTATGCCTCGGCAATGGCATGGGTGTTGTTTATGATCGTGATGGTCTTATCCTTGATCGTGCTGAAGAGCTCAAGCTTATGGGTATTTTATGAAGAGGAGGTGAAGTAAGTGTTAGATAAAAATCTATCCAAAGTATCTAAATTATTGATCTATCTGACCTTGGTTTTGTTTGCGGGAATTTTGATCATTCCATTCGTTTATATGATTTCGATTGCACTAGCTTCGCCAGAGTCAAATATCAAAGAACAGTTTACTTTACTCCCGACAGAATTCTATTGGTCCAATTTCACCAATTTGTTTAGAGATTCCTTTTCAGGAGAGCGACCAATCTTGCTGTGGTTTTTCAACACGATGCTGATCGTCGTTCTCAGCATTGTTGGACAAATTAGTTCTTCGACACTGGTTGCGTTTGGCTTCGCCCGAATGAAGTATAAACATAAAAACAAATTGTTTCTATTGGTATTAGGAACGATGATGTTGCCAGGGCAGATCACCTTGATTCCAGTTTTTTTGATTTTTAGAAATCTAGGTCTGTATAACACCCTTTGGCCACTGATCATCCCGCAATTCTTTGGTTCTGCCTACAATATCTTTTTTACTCGCCAATTTATTACGGCGATTCCGGGAAACTTATTTGAAGCAGCAGAAATGGATGGTTTAGGACCATTTAGATCCTTTACCAAAATAGTCTTACCGTTGATCAAACCAGCGATGGCTGCGATTGCTATTTTTACCTTTAACTTTGCTTGGAGCGACATCATGGGTCCTTTGATCTATGTATCAGATACGAGCAAAATGACCTTAGCTTTAGGCGCACAATCTATGTCCGCCACCTCCAATCCAGCGGGTACCGTCAATATGTCAATGTTGATGGTAATGTCATTGCTGCTGACACTTCCACAGATCATTATCTATTTCTTAGGACAAAAATATTTATTCCAAATCAATTTGGGGATTGGCAATAGCGGGACAAAATAAGGTGAAGAGCTTATGGAAAAAACTGACGATCTCATATAGAAAAATAGGATTATAAGGAGCGACAGATGAAAAAAAATGTTCGACAATCGGAGATTAATCAAAAAGATAGCTACAAACTGTTTCATCATCTATCTTATTTAAACTATATTATCTATACTTTTCTAGGGACGCTGCTGTTTTGGTTGTTCAATGTACCCCTTCTTTTTTTATTGCTAACAATGGAAATCAAACTTAGCACCTTACCATTGTTTCTCCTGTCCTTCTTGCCAGTAGCACCAGCTTTTACAGCGTTACTCATCTATTTGAAAGAAGCAAAGGAGAAAGATGGTACCCCAAAAGTGTTTTTATTGGCCTATCGCAGGAAATTTAAGCATAGTCTTCTAGGGTGGCTTCCTGTTTTAGTCGTTATTGGGTTATGTAGTGCAAATTTATTGTTACTGAGGGTCACGATCCAAATCACTGAATTGAAATGGTTAAATCTGTTTCTGCTGATCGTCGCCTTGACGTTTGCGATCAACTATTTTTTAGTGGTCGCAACGGCACCGTCTCTTTCAATCAAGGAAGCTCTTTTGCTTAATCTCCAATTATTTATTTTGAAATCCAGCCGATATATGCTAAGTTTTATGATCATCATTAGTAGTTGGCTGCTGTTAGCCTTGGTTCCAATTTATCTGGCATTATTTGGCGTAGGGCTGATTGGGATCTTATTATTACTGAACTTTGCGCCAGTCATGGAGTTTGCGCGAAAGCATTCGGTTCGTTGAGCAACAAAAAATCACCTGATCATGGAGCAACCTCGAACAGTTAGACCAAAATTCTAACAAGTCGAGGTCGCTTCAGTGTGTGTTTTATCAGGTGTTTTTAGGTTAAGCAAAACGATGGAAAATCGGCTGCATCTGTTCAAACGTACAGAGCTTAGTAAATCCTAATGACCGTAAAAGATCTTGTCCCTCTTTGATTTGAAACCCGAGCTGCTCTGGTTTATGACTGTCGCTGCCGATGGTTATCACGCTTCCCCCCAAGTCACGATAAAGCTTGAGGATCTCGATCGATGGCGTATACCCGTTGATTCCGTAACGGTGGGAAGAGGTATTCAGTTCAATGCCTTTGCCATTTTTGATCACGACTTTCAAGATCTCTGCGATTTGTTCTTTCGTTTGTTCAAAAGCGTCCTTCTCTTTATCTAAATAACGACGAATCAAATCCATATGGGCTAAGACGGAATACTCTTTATATGTCGTGACTAGCTGATACATTTCATCATAATAGCGCTCGTAGCATTCCTGTTGGCTGCGTCCTTTTTGAAATTCTCCAGTCCAAAATTCTTGATCGTCTACCTGATGAACGGAAAGTAAAATGAAGTCAAAGGGATGCGAATGATTAAGACGGGTAAATTGTGGGATCGTGTGCATTTGTATCCCAAATTCCAGCCCAGTTTTTAGCTTGATTTGGTCACTGTATGTTTCCTTTAAGCGTGCCAGTTCGTTAAAATACAAGTCGTAGTAGACATTTTTTACAACTTTATTGGCCCCGACGAGGTACGTATCCGTCGCTTGCCAGTCTTCTTTGACTCCATAATCCACATGATCGGTAAAGCAGATTTCTGCTAAGCCTAGTTTAATGGCGTCTTTGACTACATCTTCCATCAAATACCAAGAATCATCGCTGTAATCACTATGGACGTGATAGTCTGTAAAAATCATGGCGTCTCCTTTTGTTTCGTTATTTTTGCTGCTTCTGCCAGTCTGCTCGTTTTTGATGATAGAGCTGGGCGGCAGTTTCCCAATGTTCTTTGTCAGCCGGCTGAATCTCACGGATCACACGGGCTGGATTGCCGCCGACGATCGTATTCGGCGACACATCTTTTGTGACGACGGAACCAGCAGCGACGATGGCATGTTTGCCGATCGTTACACCTGGTAAAATCGTACTATTGCCCCCGATCCAAACGTAATCTTCGACGGTGATCGGGAGACCAAATTCCAAATCTTGACTGCGGACCACAGAATCGATCGGATGACCGGCGGTATAGAAGCTGACCCGTGGTCCCACCATCACATGATCACCAATCAGAATCTTATTGACATCTAAAAAAATGCAATCCATATTGGCATAAAAGTGATCACCAATCTCAACATGGCGACCATAATCAACAAAAAGGGGTGGTTGGACAAAGCAATGCTGCCCAAATTTGCCAAAGAGTGCTTTTTCTTTGGCGATGATTCCTTCTCGGTCATCGACTGGTAAATGGTTGATTTCCTGGGCACGTTTTTTTCCCTCTGCTGAGCCATTCTCAGGGAGAATGCCAGCAGCTTGATACAATTGACCAGCCAACATCGCTTGATAATCAAAGTCTTCTTTCATTGCAAAATCCTTTCTAAGACGGTAAATCGTCGGTGGTTAATTCAATCAAATTGCCTTCGGGGTCTTGGACAACTGCTTCATAATAGCCATCGCCTGTTGTACGAGGACCATTTAAAAGAGGGTAGCCATCTTCAACAAACCGTTGAGCATATCGATCGACGTCAGCTTGATCACCAACTGCAATCGCAAGGTGAGTGTAGCCTAAGCTCTCGCTGACACGAGGGCTTAAAAATTTCTTGGTCGTTAATTCTAACCGACTTCCAGAATCAAAAGTCAAAAAATAGGATTGAAAGCCTGTTTTCGGATTATGGTATTTTGGGTTGCTGACCGCCTGAAAGTAGGTTTCATAAAATGTCCTCATTTTTTCCAAATCATTGACATATAGTGCGATGTGTTCAATTTTCATTATCGACAACTCCTTTAATAAGCAACATAAATCGTTTTTTTTTGAACTTAGTAAACTTTGTTTAATAAGTTGCTTCTATTATACCTTTGTTAACAAAATTAATAAAGGTATATTCCCAGCTTTTTATCTGTTAAAATAGGAGCGTTGAGGGGGAGAAAAATGAAAGCTTATCAGCCAACGACCATTAAATTACATAATCAGGCAGTATTGCTGGATTTGCTAAAACAGCAGCAAGCGCCTATGACCAAGCGCCAACTGGCAGATGCCTCTCAATTAAGCGTGGTAACGATCAACAAGCTGCTTCCTGAATTGATTGAAAAGCAGTTGCTTTTGACGACGGATCAACCGCAACGAACGGGAGGACGTCAAGCTGCGGCTTACCAGTACAATGCGCAACGGACACTGTTGTTGATCATTCAGTTTATCGAAGAAGACCAGCAGATCGTGATTCGTTTTTCAGTCGTCGATCTCATCGGGAACATTTTGCATCATGAGCAGTCAGCAGAGGGCCGATTGCCGCAGTTCTTGCAAGTGATTCGTCAGATAAAACAGGAATACCCGAAAATCAGCTTGGCAGTCGTGGGAATTCCTGGTGTGGAAATTGCTGGAAGACTGAAGATCATGGATGCTCCAGCATTTAAGGACATGGCGCTAGGGGAATTGATTGAAAAGGAGATCGCGGTAAAAACGCTTATTGAGAATGACGTGAATGCAGCGGTATTCCATTTCAAAGAAGAGAAAAAAATCGTGGCTGGCATTTATTTTCCGAAAAATTATCCGCCAGGTGCGGGACTGGTCATCGACCAACAGCTCTTTAAAGGAGCCAACCATTTAAGTGGCGAAATCAAGCATTTGCCGCATCTCTACACGGCTTCTTACCCTTTGGCAACAGAGGCGATCCCAGAACAAGTGACTGCCACTCTTCAAGCGATCGTGGCAGTGACGGACCCGCATCAAGTCATTTTGTTTTTGCCCTCTGAATGGCAGGCGCTCGTGTCGCGCTCCTTTTTGGAAAAGCAGCTGGCAGCAGTGTTTCAATATGGCGTCTTGCCAAAATTACACTTTTCCGATCGGTTTTCAGAAAATTATTTGGCTGGGTTGATCACGATGGGAATCGAAGCAGCGGGCTTAGGGCTTTGATTCCCAGCATTCAACTGGTACTGAGGACAAAAACTGCCGCTGCTTCCTTTATTCAGAAGTAGCGGCAGTTTTTTTGAAAATACGATAACTCACAGCTTGGCGAGTTTCTGTGCTTTTTCGGTATTCGCAAAATGCAGTTTGGCATATTGGCCTAATAGTGCTATGCCACCTTGCTGCAGTAATTTTGCTGCAACTTGGTCAGCAGCTGCGTGGGCGCCAGAAGGCAAACGCATACCGACTTCTTTGGAGGCTGCATCTAATTCATCCAAAAAGACTGTACGGCATAAAATAGAGGCTGCCGCTACTGCTAGATGATATTGTTCCCCTTTCGTCGCAAAATAGAGCTTTTCAGTGACCGCTGCTTGTTCCGACTTTAAATAGGTGCGATAATTTTTTTCGCTCGTGAACTGATCGATCAAAATGGCATCTGGTGTCTCAGGAGCAATTTTTTGCAAAAGCAAACGAATGGCTTGATTATGCAAAGCAACTTTCATTCGGACCGTGTTGTATTTTGGTTGGATCTCGTTGTATTTTCTGGGCGTGACAGTGAGCAATTGGTAAGGAACCAATTCTTTGATTTTCGGCGCCATCTTACGGATCTCTGGATCTGTCAGCATTTTTGAGTCCTTGACTCCTAAAGCTTTCAGCTGTGGTAATTGCTCTTTTTTTGCATAGACGGCACAGACCACCAAAGGACCGAAATAACTGCCATTACCGACCTCGTCACTGCCGACGACGCTTTTTTCGCTAAATCCTGCTGGCAACGCAGTGGATGAAACAGTCGCTTTTTTCTTATCTGGTACAGCACTTGCCGTATCGCCCCATAAGGAAGCTTCTTTTTCAGCAGTCGCTCCTTGGAACATGACTTTTCCTGACGTATAAGCAGTGATCGTCGTTGGCCCTTTTTTGGCGACAAACACGGTATAAGGAACTTTCTTAGCTAGCAAATCTCGTTGGTAAAATTGCTGCATCTTTTGGATAGTTGAAGTTGGTACTTTGATAACGATCGTACTCATTTGATTCCTCCTGATTTTTTGTCTTTTTTTAGGTAGACAAAAGGATACTTTAAGATTTTACCATACTTCTTATTCTTTTTTACTAAGACGATCAGCAAACAAACGATTGGCATGGAAATTCATAAGAAAATCACGTATAATAGTTAAGAGTTTGCGACACATGTTCAATAAGTGATAGAATAGAGCAGAATGTAAGCAATGGGAGGAAATATTCCTATGACGGAGCAAAAGAAACGCTATAAAGCAGTTATCGCGAATCAAAGTTACACGATTATTGGACGCGAAAGCAAAGAACACATGGATATGGTGACAAGATTGGTCAATGACCAACTGCTTGAGATCATGCAATTATCGCCACAAACCGATCAAGAACAAGCGTCGATCTTATTAGCGATCAACGCTGTTTCCGACCAGCTGAAAAAACAAGAACAGCTGTTGGTCCTACAAAAAAAAGTGGACGAGTTGCGGGGACAAGCCATTAAAGCAACGGAGCTTGAGAATCGCATCAAGCGGATCGAAGCGATCGAATCCGAAGCACGGAAAGTTCTCGATGAGACAGGTCGCAGTGATGTGGAGATCCATAATCATGTGGAAGCACAACAGATCTTAAATGAACAAAGGAAACGAAAAATTCAAGAAAAGACAGCCCATGGGTAGTGCGGCGTAGAAAGGATTCCTAAATGATTGGATTATTTGTCTTGGTTTTGTTGTTGGCAGCCTTTTATGGCGGCGCGCGGCGCGGAACCAGTTTACAATTGGTCTCAGTTTTGGGCTATTTGATCTCTTTTTTCTTTGCAGTTGCGAATTACCAAGAAATTGCGAAAAAAATTGAGCTCTATGTTCCTTATATGTCAGTAACGGCGGATTCAAAGTTAAAATACTACGATATGGAACTGGCTTTAGATTTAGACAAAGCCTATTATGCGGCCATCGCTTTTGTGATGGTGCTCTTTGCTGGTTGGCTGATCACCAAACTATTAGTGATTTTTGCAGACAGTTTGCGTTACAAACGCCTACGTTTTTTAGGCGGCTATGACTGGGCAGTTGCGGGTGTTTTGAATGTCATCTTGATGTATATCAATTTGTATATGTTTTTCATGATTCTCTCAATGATCCCGTTTGCCACGATTCAAAATCTGTTTGAAACGAGCGGAACTGCGAATTTCATCGTTGATCGGTCACCGATTCTCTCAGATTACTTCTATCGATTGTGGATCACAGATGTGATTGGGTAAAAAGCAGGCAGATGGTTGCAGAGCCATTCTGCCTTTTTCTTAGGAACAAAAAGTTAAAACAAAGCAGGTGAGAAAAGAATGAATACTAAGATCCTTGATGTTTTAGGATTTGAACAAGTAAAGAGTCAAATCGGTCAGTATATCGTAACAGCCCAAGGAAAAGAAGCTTTAGCAAAGCTTGCGCCATCAAGTGATGCGCAGGTCATTTCCTCTTGGCTAGCAGAAACAGAAGACGCGATCAAGATCCAACGTTTAAGAGGCGGAATCCCTGTACCAAAGATTGAGAATATTCGTCCCCAAATGAAACGGATCGAAATTGGCGCCGATTTAAACGGCATTGAGTTGGCACAAGTTGCCCGTGTCTTATCAACTACGCAGGAATTGAAACGCTTTTTTGCTGATTTGTCTGAAAGCGAGATTGAATTTTCCCGCTTGTATCACTGGGAAGAACAGTTGGTGTCTTTGCCAACCTTGAATCGACGCTTGAAAGAAGCGATCGATGAGGATGGCCGAGTCACAGATGATGCCTCTCCAGCACTACGTGGAATTCGCCAATCGATCCGACGAGCAGAACGGACGATTCGCGAGACATTGGATGGCATCGTCCGAGGTGGCAATGCAAAGTATCTAAGTGATACGATCGTAACCATGCGAAATGAGCGTTATGTGATCCCAGTCAAACAAGAGTACCGAGGTGTTTTCGGCGGGGTAGTCCACGACCAAAGTTCCTCTGGTCAAACCTTGTTTATCGAACCGAAACAAGTAGTGGAACAAAATAACCGTTTGCGCCAGCATCAAATTGCGGAACGGGATGAAATTACACGTATTCTAGCAGAATTGTCAGCAGAGTTAGCCCCATATCAAAGAGAGATTCTCCATAATGCGTATGTGATCGGGATCATGGATTTCATGAATGCCAAGGCTCGTTTTGGAAAAGAGATGAAGGCAATCGTACCAGCGATCAATCAAGACAACCATGTCTTTTTTAAGCAAGCACGTCATCCATTGATCGATCAAGAAAAAGTCGTTCCTAACGATATTACGATTGGAAAAGAGTATCAAGCCGTTGTCATTACTGGGCCGAATACCGGTGGGAAAACCATCACCTTAAAAACATTAGGGCTATTGCAGATCATGGGCCAAGCTGGTTTACCGATTCTGGCAGAAGAAGAAAGCCAAATGGGTGTCTTCAATGAGATTTTTGCGGACATTGGGGACGAACAATCCATTGAGCAAAGTCTATCGACCTTTTCTTCTCATATGACAACGATCGTTGAAGTGTTGAAAAAAGTCGACGAGACAAGCTTAGTTCTCTTTGATGAATTAGGCGCAGGAACCGATCCTCAAGAAGGGGCGGCACTAGCGATTGCGATTTTGGACGAACTTGGGGCTAAGTCGGCTTATGTCATGGCGACGACCCATTATCCTGAATTGAAGGTTTATGGCTATAACCGATCAAATACGATCAATGCCTCTATGGAATTTGATGTTGATACCTTAAGTCCGACCTATCGCTTGTTGATCGGGGTTCCAGGACGAAGCAATGCGTTTGAGATTTCGAAAAGACTTGGCTTGCCAGAGACGATCATTGATCAAGCCAAAGAGATTATGGATGGAGAAAGCCAAGACCTGAATGAAATGATCGCTGATTTAGAAAATCGAAGAAAAATGACGGAAACCGAGTATCTTGAAGTCCGTCATCATGTAAAAGAAGCGGCCCGCTTGCACCAAGAGCTAGAAGCAGCCTATAGTTATTTCTTTGAAGAACGTGAAAAAGAATTGGCGAAAGCTCGGCAAAAAGCCAATCAGATCGTTGAAGAAGCCAAAGAAGAATCTGAAAAAATCATTGCCGATATTCGTAAAATGCAGTTAGCCGGCGGTCAAACGAAGGTCAAAGAACACGAGCTGATCGACGCGCGCACCAAGTTATCAGGGCTACAGCAAGAAGAACATCTGCAAAAAAACAAGGTTCTGCAAAAAGCCAAGGCAGCCAAGACGCTGAAAGAAGGAGACGAAGTGCTCGTAACTTCTTATGGGCAGCGAGGAGTCTTGTTGAAAAAAGCCGGTAAAAATCAATGGCAAGTCCAAATCGGTATTTTGAAAATGAATTTGCCAGAAACAGATCTCCAACCAGCAGCGCCAGTGAAGGAGCCTACACAGCGTATCGTCAATACGATTCGTTCTGCTGACAGCAGTCCAGTGGTCAATCAGTTGGATTTACGAGGCAAGCGGTACGAAGAAGCCCTCAATGAAGTGGATCAGTATTTGGATGCAGCGATTTTGGCAGGCTATCCGCAAGTGACGATCGTCCACGGAAAAGGAACCGGTGCGCTGCGTCAAGGGATTACCGATTATTTGAAAAACCATCGCTCGGTGAAAAGTTTTGAATTTGCGCCAGCAAATCAAGGGGGCAATGGGGCGACCATAGTGAAGTTTAACTAACCTTTAAGAACCCTTACCTTTTGTAAGCAGACGATTTTAAAAAACTTCCGATACGTGGTATACTTTTTTTAGTTTTAAAAATGGAGGGGAAGTACGATGGCAAAAGAAATTACTGATAAAACTTTTTCAGAAGAAACCGATAAAGGCTTAGTCCTTATTGATTTTTGGGCAACTTGGTGTGGTCCATGTCGGATGCAAGCGCCGATCTTGGAACAATTAGCGAACGAATATGAAGAAGACGAATTGAAGATCGTGAAAATGGATGTGGATGAAAATCCTGAAACACCAGCTTCATTCGGGATCATGTCTATTCCAACTTTGTTGTTGAAAAAAGACGGCCAAGTCGTTGATAAAGCAATTGGGGTGCATACAAAAGATCAATTGAAAGCTTTAGTTGCGGAACATATGTAATAGAAGAAACGTTTTTGAAGCAATAGCCGAAAGTGGCTATTGCTTTTTTTATTTTGGGGACAAAGTCTTTGAAGAATGCCTTTGACGTTTCTAACTTCTACTCTTTGTTCCATGCACTGCTGTTGGGGTTCACTCAATTGCTAACGAGAAAAGTGAGAATGAACATTAAGAAAGCAGTCATTCTCCAGCAATGTTAGCAGATCAGAAAAAAAAGATTGACGCTGGTTATATCATTCGATAATATATCATTAAGTGATATAGCTAGTGGGACGGAGGAATCAAATGGATGAGGCATTGACAGATTCAACCTATTTGATTTTATTAGCGCTTTTAAAGCCGAAACATGGGTATCTCATCATGAAACAGATCCATGAGCTAAGCCAAGGGACGTTTGAGATTGGTCCCGCAACGATGTATACGATTTTAAAGAAGCTGACGAAAAAGGGGTGGATCGATTTAGAGGAGAGCGTTGACCGAAAAAAAATCTATCAGATTACACCAGAAGGAAGACAAGTTCTGGAGAGAGATATTCAACGGCGCAAATTATTTTATCAAATCGGAGAACAGGTTTTCGAAGCGTTAGGGGGAGAGCAAGATGGGCATCAATAAGAAATACCTTCTTTCACTTGGTGTAGCCTATTACCCAGAAAAGGAAATGGTTCGTCTGCAAAAACAAGCGTCGTTAGGGTGGCACTTTGTGAAGATGAATCGGTTAGGGTTTTTGAAGTTTATCAAAGGAGACCCAGAAACGACCAAATATGCAGTAGACTTTTTCGAAGGAGAGCCCTCTGAGATCGTTGATTACTTAGCGATGTATCAAGCAGGAGGCTGGACTTATATCAGCAATTATAAAGATCGCTATTTTTATTTTAAAGCGTCTCCTGACACACCAGCGATTTTCAGTGACCAAGAAAGCTATCAAGAACGGATCGATAATGAAACACGGTATTTAATGAAAAAATCGATTCTACTTTCGGTGATCAGTTTAGTGATATTAGCAGCGATTTACTTTTTGATCCGTTATTTCAATATTCGCACAAATCCATTTTGGTCCTTTGGACTAGGATTGATTACGGGGCTGGTGTTTATCCCGATTGGGGTAGGATTGACCACGATCCTGATGAAATTCTTATATAAAAATCGAGCAAGTTATTACAATGAACCAGAGAAACTGGCGAAGCGTCAACGAGTGATCCGCGATACCGTCATCTTGATGTTTGTCGGAGCGATCATTGGCGCCGTTATCGGCTTTTTCTTTAGTGATATATTTTATTAGATAGGGAAGGTGAGCATGTGTTAGAAGCAAAACAATTAGTAAAAACATTTGGCGATTATACAGCAGTCGATCAATTGTCCTTTACCATCAATGATGGACAGATCATGGGCTTGATTGGTCAAAATGGTGCTGGTAAAACGACGACATTCCGATTGATCTTGGATTTCTTGAAAGCCGATCAAGGGGAAGTATTGTGGGATGGCCATAAAATTAGTGAAAAAGAATACAATATTATCGGCTATCTGCCAGAAGAACGCGGCTTGTTTCCAAAAGTAACGATTGAAGATCAATTGATCTATTTCGCGCGGTTACGAGGCAAGAAGAAAGAAGACATCGTACCAAAAATCGACTATTGGATGGACAAATTTAAAGTCAAGGGCAAGAAAACCGATAAAGTCAAATCGCTATCAAAAGGAAATCAGCAAAAAGTTCAGCTGATCTCAACGTTGATCCATGAACCAAAATTGGTGATTTTAGATGAACCATTTAGTGGGTTAGACCCCGTCAATGCAGAACTGTTGAAAAATGGGATCATTGAACTGAAAAAAAATGGCTCATGTGTCATTTTCTCCAGTCATAATATGGATAATGTGGAAAAAATCTGCGATCACTTGATTATGCTGCGGGATGGTCAAACTGTCTTAAACGGAAAAGTTCATGAAATTCGTGAATCCTTTGGGCGGACGAAAGTCTATTTAGAATCCAACTTGACGAAAGAACAGCTCTTGGCAGTGGCAGGTGTCGAGGAAGTTCTTGCCAGAGAAGATGGCAGCTATGATATTACGATCGCTGATCCTGCAGTAGGAAAAACCTTATTTGATTTAGCAACGGCGGATGGTTATATCCCTATGTTCAATCAACAACCGCCAACGTTAGAAGAAATCTTTAAGCGGAAGGCGGGAAAAATAAATGAGTAAGTTTTGGGTAATCGCATTAGATGTTTATAAAAAAAATATCAAATCAATTTCGTTTTTGATTATGATTCTCGTGCCATTTATTGCAACGGGGGCATTTTATCTCATTGGTTATTTTGCTGATGGTATGAACAGTGTCGACAAAATTGCCGTTTATGCGAATGAACCAGCCATTGCGCAGACCTTTGTGGACCAAAGCGGCGATGATTTTGAATTTGAAATTGTTGACAGCGAAGAACAAGGGCAGCAACAGATGGCAGACAAAGATGCTGATGCTTTGTTACTTATTACTGCTTCTGGGGATACGCTGCAAGGGGAATTATTAAGCGAGTCCTCGATGGGGCAAGCTTTAGAGCTGACGATCCAACAGTTATTGACGGGTTTGCAGTCTTCCTATAGAGCTAGTGAGCTTGGCTTGACTGCTGAGCAAGTGGCAGTCCTTAGTGAAGTCGCACCGCTTGATCGTCAAAAAGTTTCCTTCGGTGAAGATGGCGAAATGACTTATGGGGAAGACAATACCGCGATGCAATCACTAGTAAGTATGATCGCAACAATCATCCTCTTTTTCTTTATCATTACTTACGCACAGATCATTGCACAAGAGATCGCTTCTGAAAAAGGCACACGCATCATGGAAGTCATTTTGTCTAGTACACGGGCGCAAACCCATTACTATGCCAAATTGACTGGGGTGATCATGGTTGCAGCAACCCAGCTAGTTGCGTATGTTGCGATTTTTGGTGGGAGCTATTTCTGGATCAAGGATAACCCAATGGTAAAAGACTTGTTGGCAAACTTTTCGACAGATGGCATTTTTGGTCCCTTCTTGGTGTTTGCGATCGTTTTCGTCTTCTTAGGAATTTTGATCTACTCGGTCTTGTCAGCCCTTTGCGGGTCGTTAGTGAACAAAGCAGAAGATACGGCAAAAGCCATCATCCCAGTGACGTATCTTTCATTGGGCGGGTATATGCTTGGAATCGTGCTAGGCGGAATGGATCCTCATAACGTTGTTTTACGAGTAACCTCTTATATCCCATTCTTGTCCTCTTATATTATGCCAGTACGGCTTGCGAATGATACTGTGGGTATCGGCGGTGCATTGATTTCAGTAGGGATCCTTGCTGTTACCACAATTGTCCTGATGCTGGTTTCTGCAAAAATGTACAAATCAAATGTCTTGATCTATAACGACAATGGCATTTTAGCAACGCTAAAACAATCACTAGTGTTAATGAAAAACGAGAAATAAGCAAAACGCCCGATCCTTTTCGTAATCGGGCGTTTTTTATTCGCTAAAATCTAGAAAACAAGGTGCAAGCCTTTAGAATTCCTGCACAAAAAAGTTGAAGATCGATTGCTCAGAAGGCAGCTTGTGAGCGGCTAGCTCAGGATGCCACTGAATGCCGAAGATCGGTGCGCCATAGGCGGTGGATTCAATGGCTTCAACGACACCATCAGGAGCGGTGGCGGTCACATTGAAATCATCCGCAACGGTTTTGACTGCTTGGTGATGAAAAGAATTGACGTGATAGGTTGTGCCTAAAAGAGCAGCCAAACGACTGTCTGCCTTGATTTTTACCCGATGTGTAGGGAATTGAAAGAACGTCGGCAATTGCACGTGTTTGATCGTTGGGTGATCGATCAAAGAGAGATCTTGGTACAAACTCCCGCCAAATGCGACATTGAGTAACTGCATGCCGCGGCAGATTCCAAAGATCGGTTTGTTTTGAGCCACTGCTTCTTTGATCAATGCCAATTCAAAGACATCACGATCAGGATGAATACCTTGAATCAATGGATGAGGATCTTCGCCATAGTGAACAGGGGAGACATCGTGACCACCGGCTAACAAGAGTTTATCGATTTTGCTGATGTAAGTCGCAGCATCTTCCACGACACCCATTGGTAATAATAGGGGAATGCCTTGAGCTTGTTGGATATGGGTCACAAAATTTTTGGGTGTATAGGACAACCAATGTTCTGCTTCTTCAATCATTGGTCGTTCATTGGCAGCGATGCCGATAATGGGTTTCATTTGATCAAACCTTTCTACTAGTAAATGAATCGAAATGAATCGAAAAAGAAAAAAGGACACGAGGTCCTTTTTTCGATCACCTTCGCTTTATTTTTCGCGAATAACTTCGATTTTGTAGCCATCAGGATCTTTCACAAAATAGTAAGATGGAGAAGTCCCTGGTAGTCCTTTCAAGTCAGTGACGTCAAATCCGGCAGCTTGGTGCTTCTCATGAAGCGCTTCTAGATCATCGGTACTGATGGCGATGTGGCCATAGCCGTCGCCTAACTCATAGCCAGGATGGTCATAGTTATACGTCAACTCTAGCTCGTAATCATCACCAGGCAAAGTTAAGTAAACCAAAGTAAATTTATGTTCAGGAAAATCACGACGGCGAGATTCTTCAAAACCAAAGGCAGTTTGATAAAAATCTAGAGAAGCCGTTAAGTCTTTGACGCGGACACATGTGTGAGCCATTTTCATGGGTAAATCATCCTTTCGATCTTGATAGTTGTATGATAACATATTTTCTCTTTTTGTAACGAATAAAAGACAACCGAGCGTTATTTCCAGCTTGTCCAGACTATTGGCATAGGGTAAAATGGAAAGAAAGTGTTGGTGGAGGGAATCATGCCAGAAAAGGAAATTGTGTTCGGGGAAAAAGAAGCGGGAAAACCATACAAATCACGCTACGGGGCGTATGTCGTTCTTCCAAATGAAAAAAATGAAGTGATCTTGGTGCAAGCACCCAACGGCGCCTATTTTTTACCAGGCGGTGAAATTGAACCAAATGAAAGCAAAGAAGAAGCGATCCAGCGAGAATTAATAGAAGAACTTGGATTTGAAGGAGAGATCGCTGAGTATCTAGGGGAGGCAGTTGAATACTTCTATTCGCGCCATCGCGACACGTTTTACCATCACCCCGGCTATTTCTATTTAATGACCAAATGGAAAAAAGTCTGTGAACCGACAGAAGAAACCAATCAGTTGTCATGGCACACGCCAGAAGAAGCGATCCAACGATTGAAACGCGGCAGCCATAAATGGGCAGTTGAACAGTGGTTGGCAAAATAAAAAAGTCAGGCTTCCGATAAAATGGAAACCTGACTTTTTTTACACTTAGTTATTTGCTAAAACATACTTGTTGATTACTTCTGCCACACCATCTTCTTCGTTTGAAGCAGTTAGGACATCTGCGGCATTTTTCACGTTTTCAGTAGCATTGGCCATCGCCACACCGATACCAGCATATTCCACCATGGTTAAATCATTTTCATTATCGCCGATCGCCATGACTTCTTCTTGTTTGATGCCTAAGTGCTCCGCCAATTTTTTGACAGCAGCTCCTTTATGGGCTTGTTTATTTAGGACTTCCAAGAAGTAAGGAGCACTTTTAACCACATTGTAGTTGTCGGTCAAACTACTCGGCAATTGTGGGATGATCTGATCCAGTATTTCGGGATCATCGATCATCATCATTTTGATGATATTCAAGTCAGCAGTCATTTCTTCTGGTGTCCGATATTTCAATGGCATGTTGACTAAGAAGGCTTCATAAATCGTATAAGGACTGATATCGCGGTTAGCGGTATACATAGTATCTTCGGTTTCTACATGAAGATGAACCCCTAATTTTCTCGCAGTCATCTCAACAAAGAGATAGTCATCTTGGGACAAGCCGAATTCAGAGATGATCTCTTGGTTTTTGGTTTTTTGAACCAAAGAGCCATTGTAGGTAATCACGAAATCATTGTCCGTAAATAAGTCTAGTTCCTTTAATAAATCTTGAACACCAGTTAAAGGGCGTCCCGTACACAAAACGATGCGTACGCCTTGTTTTTCAGCGTCTTTCAATGCCTTGTAAACGGCTGGGGTGATCTTGCGGTCGTTGTTCAACAGGGTGCCATCGATATCGATAGCGATCAATTTGATACTCATAAGTTCCTCCTAGTGGCTTGGTTTGATCAAAGCACCATTGCGAATGTGCTTGGCAAACTCTTGATACGTCTCTCCAAATAAATCATAGTGATTTTGGATGTTGGGGTCAATCATTTCTTTTGGAAAATAAAAGCGTTGGTCACCTTGCGTCTGTCCTGCTAAGGCTGCAACAAGCTGACTGGCTTGGGATAATTCCACAAGGGAACCATCTTTTTCCTGTAATTCGATTTGTGTCCGATGTTTGCCTGAAGTCGGCCGATAAAAATCATAAGGCAGATCGAAGCTTGAATTGATGGCAGTATAATAGCGGGGATTGAAGCCGACTTTTTCCACCAGTCCCTGCATTTCTTCAATCATCGGCAACTGCGTCTCATCGTCAAAGCGAGCGGATTTCAATGGTTTACGATTTAAGAACCGCTTGGCCAAATCGCTGAGGATTGGATCATTTTCTTCCGTCCATTGGGTAAAGTAGGTATTCAGCACGCCATCGTCGAGTTTCAAGTATTCATCTAAGGTGAAATCTTGTTTTAAAAATGGGAGAAGCAGCTGCGAATGGCCTTGAAACAATTCTGAATCCACTTGATACAGTTCTGCAGCTCGATCCAGCAAATGGGCTAAGATCACTTCCATCCCTCGAGAACTCGCATGGAAATAAACTTGCACATACATTTGGTAACGACTGACGATGTAGTCCTCCACAGCGTGCATGCCATTCATAGAAAAAGCAATACCGCCTTCGTACGGACGAATCACTCGTAAAATTCGGGTCAGATCAAACGTGCCGTATTCAGTGCCGGTAAAATAAGCATCGCGTAGCAAGTAGTCCATCCGATCAGCATCGATTTGACTGGAAATCATTTGAACCACTTGGGGATTTGGATAGGTTTTAGTGATAACACTTGCCACTTTCTCAGGAAATCCAGCTTCCACTCGGTTCAATATCTGATGAACTTCCGTTTCAGGAGAAGTGATGATCGCCACTGTGATGGCTTCATGGTCTGTATGGAAAATATGCTCGAAGGTGTGGGAGTATGGTCCATGGCCCACATCATGAAGTAATGCTGCACACAAGGTCACTAAACGCTCCTTATCATCCCAGCCGTTCGGTCCAACTTTTTCAATCGAATAATTGCGTTGGAAAATATCGCAAATGCGGCGGCTGATTTCATAAACCCCCAAGGAGTGAGAAAAGCGGCTGTGTTCTGCTCCGTGAAAGGTGAAAGAAGCAGTCCCTAGTTGTTTGATTCGTCGCAAACGCTGCACTTCTTTGGAATTGATCAAGTCTAAAATCACTTGGTGCTGTACATGGACATAGTTATGAACAGGGTCACGAAACACTTTTTCTATCGCTAAGGTTTGATATTTATATGGTAGGCTCATCGCTAAACTCCTTTATTGGGTGATTTCGCTTTTCCATGCCAGCTAAGCGTTGCTGCATTTGTTCGCTAAGGTCATTTTCTGAAAGCCATTGATCCAGTGACTCAAGCGGATATAGGGATTGGTCTGTGATCAAGAAAAGCAGGGCTTTTTGCAAGCGGTCAATCACCTCTTGTGTGGTAAACTTACGGCCGAGGGCTGCTTCTAAAGTGGTCATGCTCGCAGGATTGACGGCTGGATAGCCATCCGTACCAAAGCGCTCTTTTAAACCTGCTTGGTAAAAACGACGAACGAGAGAGCCGCGGGCTGGTTGGTCGCCATTGATACTCAGATACATCATGACAGCCACGCCGTCTTTGATCCGTCGTTGTGCTGTGCCAGCAATTTTTTTTCCATCAATACTCAGGTCATAGGTGCCTGGGCAGTACGAGTCAGCAATTTCATAAGCTAAAATTGTCCGCTCAGGAAAGGCTGTTTGCAACAATGTCGCCATCATTTCATAGGCTGCATCCGTAGTGGCAGCCAAATGTTTAGGGAAAATGAGGGAGACATTCAAAATACCGGCATCATTGATGACCCCAAGCCCGCCTGAGTTGCGGATGATCGAGGCATAGCCAGCTTCTTTCAAAACCTGCAGACCAGCTGTCAAAAAAGGCAACCTGGTATCTTTCATTCCTAAAATCATCGTATCGGACAACTGCCAAAAATGACAATAAACTTGTTCCTGTTTGCCAGCAGCTTCGGTGGCAACATCGGTGAAGGCAAATGGCTCATAAGGATTGTGGATACGTGGTAAGGTTTGATCCATTATATAGATAGTCAAATCGGTTAAACTCCTTTAAAAATAACTGTTATCCTTATTATATACGATTCTTGGAAAATTACTTGGAGAAAAGAATGAAAACTTGCTTTTGTTTTCGCTTTTTTATTTTCAATGAAGAAATAGACCAAGGAGAATCAACTGAAATGATTGACAAACGAATGAAAAAAAGCAAGAATGAAACTGAAATCTTCAAAGGAGGCACACGTACATGCAAGAATTAGCAAAAGGAATCCCAATCTCGATTCATTTAACAACCAATGTACGACAAGCAGGGGAAACAGAGAACTTTCTGTTTGATCTGCAAGGACAAGCAGTCAAGATCGGTGATACCTTATATATCCGTTACAAAGAGATCCAGCCAGACGGTACCGACGTTCCCGTCACGATGAAAATCATGCCAGACGGATTGATTCAATTGATTCGCTCAGGGGAAATGCGCATGCGCTTGAAATTTTCTTATAAGGAACGTTTAGAGACGAGCTACCAAACCCCGTATGGCTTGATGATGTTCCACACCTTCACCAATCATTTGCACGTTAGCTTGAAAGACCGTCCATATTCGGGAAAGATCGATATCGATTATGACTTGTTCATGGCTGCTGACAAAGTCGGCGAATACAAACTATCTTTAGAATTTACCGCTTGATCAAAGGGAAATTGAAAGAAAAAATTGCAATTTGAGACGTAATTTTGTATGATTAGGAGTAGACTGTGAAAGGACGTGTCCCGTTTGGAAATTAATGTATTTGAAGGTGTAAATAAAAACGAATTGTCGATGATTGAAGTTGCCCATGCGATTTTAGAGCAGCGCGGTGACGTGATGGATTTTTCTGATTTGGTCAACCAAATTCAAAACTATCTTGAAACTTCAGACAGCGAGATTCGTGATTCATTGGCGCAGTTTTATACAGACTTGAATATCGACGGTAGTTTTATTTCTTTAGGCGACAATCGTTGGGGCTTACGTTCATGGTACGCCATTGATTCGATCGATGAAGAAGTCAACCATGGCATCGAAGACGAGGATGAAGATACACCACGTCGTCGCAAACGTAAAAAAGTCAATGCCTTTATCAACGATGATGAAGACGCAATCGATTATAACGATGATGATCCTGAGGATACTGATTTGTCAGATGACGAAGAAGATGATCTCTTTGATGATGATGATGACGAGGATGAAGAAATCTCGGCATACAATTCAGACTTGCAAGAAATCGGCGCCGACAATAGCACCGATGATGAAGAAGAATTACCTGACAGCATTGAGGAAGATCTCACCATTATCGATGACGATGATGAAGATGATTTTGCGGATGAAGAAGAAGAAGAGGAGTAATCCTCTTCTTTTTTTCGCCTTTTGGGCTGCAAGCAGCTTTTAATCGCTGAAGGACGATTTCGTCTTCTTACATAGATACAAATAAAAAAAGGAACCGCATCAGCGGTCCCTAAGTGCTTTTGAATTATTGATTTGAATCGAGTATACTTGTAACGAAAAGAAAAAACGCGCCTTGAGGGAATCGAACCCCCGTCTCAAGAACCGGAATCTTACGTGATATCCACTACACTAAAGGCGCGAAGCACAAATATTAGTTTAACCAATTTCAGTGAAAAAAACAAGAGGTAGAATGATGAAATTTCAACAGCAATTTTCACAACAACAAAAACAGACGCAAAAGCTTGCTATGACGCAGAAATTACAGCAATCAATCCAAGTGCTGCAATTTTCTGCAGACGAATTATTGTCCTTCATAGATAACCAAGCATTAGAAAATCCATTGATTGATCTGGGGGAATATGATTCGCCCATCACACCAAGCAAAAGCAATGGCTCATCAGAACAATTGATGGATTATTTAAGCCAGATCCCTGACCAGCATACGTCTTTATTCGAATACCTCATCGATCAAGTGCATTTAAACTACCGAGATACCTTCTTGCGGACGATCGTTTTATTTTTAGTCGAGTACATTGATTTAAACGGCTTTTTGACGATTGATCTGGAAGAAGCTGGAAAACTTGTTGGTGGGACCCCAATCCAAATGCTTGATGCCTTGACCTTGATCCAGCAGCTAGATCCAGCAGGCGTCGGTGCTCGTGATCTAAGAGAGTGTTTGATGCTACAAACGGAAAGAGATGATTATGCGCCGCCAATGGCCTATCTCATTTTAGAAGAATTCTTCACGGAAATGGCAGAGCGCAAGTGGGATAAAATTAGCAAAGCGCTGCAGATTCCATTAACTGAGATTCAAAAGGTCTTTGATTATATTCAAACATTGACCCCCACACCAGGGGCGGCGTTTGGGTCAACGGATGGGCTTTACATCGTTCCTGACCTGCGAGTGACGGTTGAAAAAGGACAGCCGATCGTGAAATCAAACAAACGCGCCTTGCCAGAGGTTCGCTTTCAGCAGCAGTATTTTGATCAATTGAAGCAAAGCGGTGATCCAGAGGTCTTAAGTTATTTAGACAATAAAGCCCAAGAGTTCGAGTGGTTAAAGAAGACCTTGCTGCAACGAGGGGATACCATCTATCGTGTCGGGGTGCAGATCGTTGCACGGCAAAAGGAGTTTTTCACTCAACCAGATCGCCCATTAAAGCCATTGGTTTTAAGAGAAGTTGCCGAAGAATTAGGGATTCATGAATCGACGGTCAGCCGAGCGGTCAATGGGAAATACTTGGAAACCTCCTTTGGGGTGTTTGAATTAAAACTATTTTTTGGACAGAAAGTTTCGACACAAGAAAGCGGTGATGACCTGACGACGGCATCGATCAAACAGCAGCTAAAAGCACTGATCGATGAAGAAAATAAAAACAAACCATTGTCAGACCAAAAGTTGACAGATGCCCTCAAAGCCCAAGGCATCGATATTTCTAGACGAACGGTGGCAAAGTATCGTGAAGCCATGAATATCCCTGGTTCTTCCAAGCGGAAACGATTCGAGTAAAGCAAAACGTACTATTAGCGAGTAGGAAAGGCAGCAAAGCCTTTCCTTTTTTTATCGATCCTTTCCTCTTTTTCAATTTATGACGATTTTATGAAAAGCAAGATTTTGTGACTGAAATAGTTGCGTATCAAGGCGATAAGTGCTACTATTATTGGTGTAGGAACAGATTTAAATTTTTTTTGCAATCGATGGGTCATTTTAAGTCATTGTAGGACGAAAATTGTCCAACGGGAGGATATAAAATGCTCGATGAATTAAAATTGATTGAGGCAATCACCCCGGATATTCTCGCTGTACTCCAGGAACGTTACCGTATCTTAAGAAATATTTATTGGATGCAGCCCGTTGGCCGCCGGACACTTTCGGAAAGTTTATCAATGACGGAACGCGTGTTGAGGACGGAAACAGATATCCTTAAAAAGCTAAAACTGATCGACTCTTCAAAAAGCGGCATGCAATTGACCGCCTATGGAGAAGAAGTGTACACAAAGATCGGTGCACTGATGGATCAGCTGTTCGGAATGCACCAAATCGAAAAACGATTATCAGAGACCTTTGGCATCGAACGTTGTTTGATTGCGAGCGGCGATGGTGATCGACAACCGAAAGTGATTGCTGAATTTGGTCAGTTGCTGAATGAATCGTTGGATCTCTTATTGCCAGAAGGCAAAAACACCATCGCAGTGATGGGAGGGACGACAATGGCGAAAGTTGCCGAGGAATTGGGCAATTTGGAAACCGCCAAACGTCATAACTTGTTTGTTCCAGCCCGTGGCGGTATCGGAGAATCAGTCAACGTGCAAGCAAATTCAGTCAGCTCAGTAATGGCGATGCAGACAAATGGCGATTATCGCTCCTTGTTTGTACCAGAGCAATTAAGCATGAACACCTACGAGTTTCTCTTGAAAGAACCCGCCATCGTTGATGTCTTAAACTTGATAAGTCAAGCGAATTGTGTTATTCATAGTATTGGACGGGCGTTGCATATGGCGGCTCGACGAAAAATGTCAGAACAAGAAATTCTGATGTTAAAACAAAAAAATGCAGTTGCAGAATCCTTTGGGTATTTCTTTAACGAAGCTGGCGAGGTCGTCTACAAAGTTCCTCGCATCGGACTTCAATTAAAAGATTTGCAAAAAGTCCCAATCATTTTTGCGGTCGCTGGCGGACAATCAAAAGCCAAAGCGGTCAATGCATACATGAAAAATGCACCAAAACAAACCTGGCTCATCACCGATGAAGCTTGCGCAAATGAGATTTTAAAAGGGGCAACCCTTTAAAATAAATATTTTTATGATTTTCATAAGGAGGAAATCTTAAATGACAGTTAAAGTAGGTATTAATGGATTTGGACGTATCGGACGCTTAGCATTTCGTCGTATCCAAGAAGTAGAAGGAATCGAAGTTGTGGCTATCAATGACTTAACAGATGCTAAAATGTTAGCTCACTTGTTAAAATATGATACAACACAAGGACGTTTCAACGGTACAGTTGAAGTTCACGAAGGTTCATTCAATGTGAACGGAAACGAAATCAAAGTTTTAGCTAACCGCAACCCTGAAGAATTGCCTTGGGGCGAACTAGGTGTTGAAATCGTGTTAGAATGTACTGGATTCTTCACTTCTAAAGCAGCTGCTGAAAAACATTTAACAGCTGGTGCAAAACGTGTAGTTATCTCAGCTCCTGGTGGAAACGATGTTCCAACAATCGTTTACAACACAAACCATGAAACTTTAACAGGTGAAGAAACAGTTATCTCTGGTGCTTCATGTACAACAAACTGTTTAGCTCCTATGGCGAAAACATTGAACGACAAATTTGGTGTAGTTGAAGGATTAATGACTACAATCCACGCTTACACAGGTGACCAAATGACTCTAGACGGACCACACCCTAAAGGTGACTTCCGCCGTGCCCGTGCTGCTGCTGCAAACATCGTGCCTAACTCAACTGGTGCTGCTAAAGCGATCGGCTTAGTAATCCCAGAATTGAACGGCAAATTAGATGGTGCTGCTCAACGTGTTCCTGTTGCAACTGGTTCATTAACTGAATTAGTTACTGTTCTTGACAAAGAAGTAACTGTTGATGAAATCAATGCAGCAATGAAAGAAGCTTCAAACGAATCTTACGGTTACAACACAGACGAAATCGTTTCTTCTGATATCGTTGGTATGACTTACGGTTCATTGTTTGATGCAACTCAAACAAAAGTTATGACTGTTGGCGACAAACAATTAGTTAAAACTGTTGCTTGGTACGACAATGAAATGTCATACACTGCACAATTAGTACGTACTTTAGAATACTTCGCTAACCTATAAGAGTTGCGAACGACTTTAATTTAAACCATCGCAAGAGAAAGCGGGGAAGCATCGCGCTTCTCCGCTTTTTTTAACAATTATGCTAGGAGGAATCTGTTCATGGCGAAAATGACAGTTCAAGATATCGATTTAAAAGATAAAAAAGTTCTTGTACGTGTGGACTTCAACGTTCCATTGAAAGATGGAGTGATCGGAGATGATACACGGATCAAAGCAGCATTACCAACAATCAATTACGTGATCGAAAACGGCGGAAAAGCAATTCTTTTCTCACACTTAGGTCGTGTGAAAGAAGAAGCAGATAAAGCTGGAAAATCTTTAGCGCCAGTTGCGAAACGTCTAGGCGAATTGTTAGGCAAAGAAGTAACTTTCGTGGATGAAACCCGCGGCGAAAAATTAGAAGCAGCGATCAACAACATGCAAGATGGCGATGTCGTTGTTTTTGAAAACACTCGTTTCGAAGACATCGATGGCAAAAAAGAAAGCAAAAACGATCCTGAACTAGGTAAATACTGGGCTTCTTTAGGCGATGTTTTTGTAAATGATGCCTTTGGTACCGCACACCGCGCACACGCGTCAAACGTAGGGATCGCTTCAACAGGTATCCCAACAGTTGCTGGTTTCTTAATGGAAAAAGAAATCAAATTCATCGGTGAAGCAGTCGAAGAACCAAAACGTCCAATGATCGCGATTCTTGGTGGAGCAAAAGTATCTGATAAAATCGGCGTAATCGAAAACTTGATTCCTAAAGCAGACAAAATCTTGATCGGCGGCGGAATGACGTATACGTTCTACAAAGCAAAAGGTATGGAAATCGGTAATTCTCTTGTGGAAGCAGACAAAGTAGAATTAGCAAAAGAATTGATCGAAAAAGCTGGCGATAAATTAGTATTACCAGTTGATTCAATCACTGCTGCTGAATTTTCAAATGATGTCCCAACAGAAGAACATACTGGTGATGTTCCTGAAGGACAAATGGGCTTAGATATCGGACCTGAAACTATCGCTTTGTTTGCTGAAACATTAAAAGGCGCAAAAACAGTCGTTTGGAACGGACCTATGGGTGTGTTTGAAATGTCTAACTTCGCAAACGGTACGATCGGTGTTTGTGAAGCAATTGCCAACCTTGAAGATGCAACAACGATCATCGGTGGCGGTGACTCTGCAGCTGCAGCAGAACAATTAGGTTTTGCTGACAAATTTACCCACATCTCAACAGGTGGCGGTGCCAGCCTTGAATTGCTAGAAGGAAAAACACTTCCTGGCCTAGCTGCGATCAACGATAAATAATCAATGACAAGCCGTGCAAAGGATCTCCTTTGCACGCTTGATAACGAAAAGGAGTGCCAGAACATGCGCAAACCAATTATTGCCGGAAACTGGAAAATGAACAAAACTGCGAAAGAAGCAAAAGAATTTGCTGAAGCAGTCAAAACAAAAATTCCTAGCAACGAGACAGTTGACTCTGTGATCGGTTCGCCAGCTCTATTCTTAGAAACATTAGTGAATGCTGCTGAAGGAACAGAATTAAAAATTGCTGCTCAAAACAGCTACTGGGAAAATGAAGGTGCCTTTACTGGTGAAACTTCACCAGCAGCTTTAGCAGATCTAGGTGTTGACTATGTCATCATTGGTCATTCAGAACGTCGTGAATACTTCCATGAGACAGATGAAGACATCAACAAAAAAGCCAAAGCAATCTTTTCAAACGGCATGATCCCAATCCTATGCTGTGGTGAATCTTTAGAAACCTATGAAGCTGGCAAAACAGCGGAGTGGATCGAAGGACAAATCACTGCTGGCTTAGACGGTTTAACAGACGGTCAAGTAAGTAATCTTGTGATTGCGTACGAACCAATCTGGGCGATCGGTACTGGTAAATCAGCGGATGCAAACATCGCAGACGAAATTTGTGGCGTTGTCCGCAAAACCGTTGAAAAATTATACGGCAAAGAAGTTTCAGATAGCGTGCGTATCCAATACGGCGGTTCTGTAAAACCTGAAAACATTGCTGAATACATGGCAAAAGAAAATGTTGACGGAGCATTAGTTGGCGGCGCAAGCTTGCAAGCTGATTCATTCCTAGCATTATTAGATGCTGTAAAATAATTTCATTTTCATGAAAATAACATTTGCAGAATCGTGATTTTTTCACTACAATTAAGTTGTTCGCAAGGGGCTTTCCCCTTAAGATAAAACAAACTCAAAGGAGAGACAAAACATGTCAATTATTACTGATGTTTACGCACGCGAAGTCTTAGACTCACGTGGTAACCCAACTATCGAAGTAGAAGTCTACACAGAATCAGGTGCTTTCGGCCGCGGAATGGTTCCTTCAGGAGCTTCAACAGGTGAACACGAAGCAGTTGAATTACGTGATGGCGACAAAGCTCGTTATGGCGGTAAAGGTGTAACGAAAGCAGTTGACAATGTAAATAACATCATTGCAGAAGCTATCATCGGCTACGATGTACGTGACCAAATGGCTATCGATAAAGCAATGATCGCTTTAGACGGAACTCCTAACAAAGGCAAATTAGGCGCAAACGCGATTCTTGGTGTTTCTATCGCTGTTGCTCGTGCAGCTGCTGATTACCTAGAAGTACCTTTATACCACTACTTAGGCGGATTCAATACAAAAGTATTGCCAACTCCTATGATGAACATCGTCAACGGTGGTTCTCACTCTGACGCACCAATCGCTTTCCAAGAATTCATGATCTTGCCTGTAGGCGCACCTACATTCAAAGAAGGCTTACGTTGGGGTACTGAAGTATTCCACGCTTTGAAATCAATCTTGTCTAAACGTGGTTTAGAAACTTCAGTAGGTGACGAAGGTGGTTTCGCTCCTCGTTTTGAAGGAACTGAAGACGGTGTTGAAACAATCTTAGAAGCAATCAAAGCTGCTGGTTTAGAACCAGGTAAAGACGTATACCTAGGATTTGACTGTGCATCATCAGAATTCTACGAAAACGGTGTTTACGACTACTCTAAATTTGAAGGCGAAAACGGCGTAAAACGTACTGCTGCTGAACAAGTTGACTACTTAGAAGAATTAGTTAACAAATACCCAATCATCACTATCGAAGACGGTATGGATGAAAACGACTGGGATGGTTGGAAACTATTAACTGAACGCTTAGGCGACAAAGTTCAATTAGTAGGGGATGACTTGTTCGTTACAAATACTGAAATCCTTGAAAAAGGAATCAAAAACGGTATCGGTAACTCAATCCTGATCAAAGTTAACCAAATCGGTACATTGACTGAAACATTCAATGCTATCGAAATGGCGAAAGAAGCTGGTTACACTGCAGTCGTTTCTCACCGTTCAGGTGAAACAGAAGATTCAACAATCTCTGATATCGCAGTTGCAACAAACGCTGGCCAAATCAAAACTGGTTCTCTTTCACGTACTGACCGTATTGTAAAATACAACCAATTACTACGTATCGAAGACCAACTTGGTGAAGTTGCTGAATACAAAGGCTTGCAAGCTTTCTACAACTTAAAAAATAAATAATCTCTGGATTATTACGTAGCTCTGAATGAGCAGCGGCTGATTTAACAATTAGCCGCTGCGATTTCAGAGCTTTTTTGTTGTCTCGATTCATTCATTGAAGACATTGACCATTCATCTAAGATAACTGTAAGTAGTTATTTCTTCTTTAATTTCTTTTTTTAAAAAAAGAAATTATAATTCTGGCTTATCAAAATTCTAAAATAAAAGAAAAAAGTTTAGGAGAAAAAAATGGCTTATGATTATTTGATCGTTGGTACAGGTCTTTTTGGCTCAGTTTTTGCTCATGAAGCAGCAAAACGGGGACATACAGTGAAAATGTTGGAAAAACGAACACATATTGGTGGTAATTGTTATACAGAAAAACAAGCAGGAATCGACGTACATAAATATGGTGCGCATATTTTTCATACATCGAGTAAAAAAATTTGGGAGTATATCAATCAGTTTACTGAATTTTATCCCTACATTCATGCACCCATTGCAAACTATCAAGGCGAGCTATATAATCTTCCTTTTAATATGAACACCTTTTACCAACTGTGGGGAACCAAAAATCCTGCTGAAGCTCGTACCAAAATAATGACTCAAATTGAAAAGACAAGAATAAAAAGACCACGAAATTTAGAAGAACAGGCTCTTTCTTTAGTCGGACCAGACATCTATCATAAGCTGATCAAAGGCTACACTGAAAAACAGTGGGGACGAGAATGTGATCTTCTTCCTTCTTTGATTATCAAAAGGCTGCCGATCCGGTATACCTTTAACAACAATTATTTTACGGATATTTTTCAAGGAATACCTAAATTGGGTTATACACAAATGATTCAAAAAATGCTTACACATCCACTGATTGATGTTTCTTTAGAGACTGATTTTTTTGCAGATCGCACACGACATGAAGCCTCTTCTAAGAACATTGTTTATACTGGAATGATTGATCAATATTTCGATTATTGTTATGGCGAGTTGGCCTATCGGTCTTTACATTTTGAAACTGAAGTCTATAACACGGATAATTACCAAGGAACAGCCGTCATGAACTTTACAGACAGTCAAACGCCCTATACGCGAATCATTGAGCATAAACATTTTTGTCCAGTGGTGTCAAAAAGAACAGTTATCACTAAAGAATACCCGAAAGAGTGGAAGAAAGGAGATATTCCTTACTACCCAATTAACGATCAAAGCAATAATGCATTGTATCGCAAGTATGAAAAATTAGCGCAACAGCAAAAAAATTGTTTGTTTGGTGGGCGCCTAGCCAGCTATCGCTATTATGATATGGACGATACGATCGCAGCTGCTTTAAAGCTTGTCCAACAGGAATTTCAAGTGGAGTAACCTCTTCTATTGGAGAGGTTGCTTTTTTTTGTCCCGATTCTGGGACAAAACGTAACTTTTTTACTAGCTATGAAATAATTAGTTATCCTATCTTCTAAATAAATAGGACTTGGGGAAGTTTATAAAACATTTTTACGAAAGGGGAGAAAAATAAACGTAATGAGTAAAAAGAATAATTATCGAAAGTTGTTACGCTCCAATAAAAGTGAACGCTACAAGATGTATAAAAGCGGAAAACATTGGGTCTATGCAACGATCACTTCTTTTACTGGCATTGCTGGATTGAGTATCGCGCCAATCGTGGCACATGCTTCAGAAATCACACCGCCATTAGATGCAAGTAAAGAAGCAAATGCCGAGAATGTCTTGGCAAATAAAACGACGACCAAAATACCGGCTTCATCGATACAAGAAAGTGAAGCTACTTCTCAATCTGAAAGCACACAGCCATCGGATAGTTTTTCTGAATCCGAAAGTATTACCCAGTCACAAAGTGCAACAGAGTCAACTAGTTTAACCGAATCACAGAGTGTGAGTGATTCAGAAATTGAAAACAATGTTACCACTATTGAAGAATCCCAAAGCACTTCTGAATCAATGAGCCTTTCCGAGGAGGAGAGTGTGTCTGAATCAGAGAGTTTGAGTATCTCAGAAAGTACCTCGATTTCAGAAAGTGGTTCGTTGTCGTCAAGTGCATCAGAATCGACTAGTCTATCGATGTCACGATCTACCAGCGTCTCTCATTCAACGTCAGTAAGTCAAAAGAACCCACCAAAACAAACAGTCTCCGAAAAAAATAAAGTAGAATCACAAAAAGCACAAGATCTCTTTGATCAATTAGTGCCGAAGAAAGTACAAGCGTCGGTTGACACTACAACGAATTCATTAGAGATAGTAGTCAAAGATGGCAATTCACCAAGTACATCTTTGATACGGGCAGCGCAACAATATGCTAGTGCCAATAATTTGATTGCAAGTTTTGCAATTACCACCCAATCGGGGCAGATCATTAAAATCAATGTTTCTGCAGATCCGGATATGGGTCGAGAAGAATTTGAGCAGGCAATCAATGATGGAAATAAAACCAATTCACCTTCTGGGGTAACAGTTGATGTGCCAGACCAAGTGAAGAATAAAGATTTATATAAGCAAACCGCTATTGCTAATGGCACTTATGCCGCAGTTACTGACTGGGCTACCTTAAAAGCAGCATATGGAAATTCTTCGATTACCTATATCGAGGTAACCGCCAATATTACAGCAGCTACCAATGTGGCAACTCGTGATTTGGGTTGGCGCGAAACGAGTGTGATTATTGACGGGAATGGTTTTACAGTCAATATGGCAGGAGCAGCGTTTAATGTAGGAGCAAGTTCTACGGTTCGCGGTTCTATTTTTACGATCACAAATATTAACTTGATTCATTGGCAGTCAGGCACCAACTCAGGAGACAGTGGGACAGGTACAGCGGACGCTGTGATCGATTCAAGGTCGGCAACAGGTGGTTATGGATACTGGTACTTCAATATCGATAATGTCACTCTCGAAGGACGAGATGGTGTTAGCGGAACAGATACTGCTTATCAACCACGACGACTACTGGATGCTGAGGATAGTCAAGTGACTTTATCAGGCAAAATCGTTGCCAATGTAAAACAAGAATTGATGCAAATTGGGGAAGTAGCTATCGCTAACGGATCCCATGTAGAGTTGAATCGAACAGCTGGTACCACTGGTTATTCCATGTTTTACTATATGGCCATCCGAGGGAACAATGCGAGTGATACAGGATTCAACCATACCTTTAAAGTAGGTGATGGAGCGACAATTATTGGGAACGAACTTAGTACCTATAATAGTAACAACTATCCCCTTGTCTATTATGGATTTAACTCAATCACTGTTGGAGATGACGTAACCTGGAAACAAGACGGCTTCCAAATGCTCCTTGATTTTTCTCGTTATTCAGGAAGTCAATCAAATGACCGAACTGCAACTTTTGGACAAAATTTACAAATGACGGCTACGCGTACAGTAGGTTCTAACTCGCTAAATGTCACAAATAGAGCGGTTGTTACATTTAATGCAGGAACGGTACTTGATTTGCAACAATGGAATGCCAATACTGTTGTAAACGTTGATTCTGGCGCAACCATTCGCTTTATTTCACCGCGAGCATTGCACTTAGCACGTTTAACTTCTTCAGGAGCTGTTTCGGCTGGCCGATTGATTACAGGTTCGGGAACATTTGTCATGAATAATTCTCAGATTAGTACATGGCAAGGCAGCAGTAGTCAAACCGCTGCTCCAGAAGGAAACCGTAACTTAAAATTCGTAGAGATGACTATTTCAGGTACGACAACCACCATTAAAGATACGGCTGGAAATGTTACTACATCTAATATTGTAGATACTTCTACTCGTGAATTAGCGACTGTTGCTATTGCACCAGGAACTGTAACTGTAAACTATGTTGATCAGTATGGCAATATTATCAAAACTGTTGATATGCCAATTGATCCAGACGTTAATTACATTGGTGAGTATCTTGATTTGCAAACGTTGGAGTATGCCAATGATCTAATGCCTGATAATTATATGTGGGCAATTGGTACTCAAGTCGCTAGTTCTGCGAAAAACGATGGCCAAAGTGGCGGAGATAGTACGACGAATGCCGATAATGGGGATAGTTATGGACAAGCGACAGTTGCGATCGTTCCGATGGAAAACACCAATTATACCTATAATATTTATGTATACGGTGTTGCTAATAATTCGGTTCAGTACCAATATGTTGACGTTAAGTCAGGTCAAGTGATTTATTCTGAGTACATGAATGCTGGTACCGAAGCTTCAGGAACAGATAGAGTTCCTGCAAACTACGGGAATGTTATTGATTGGACCAATAGTTACTATACTTCGACGAATTTACCTCCTGGTTACTATTATGCAACAGGTGCAGTATTAAATGGCAATGTACAGCCTGGATCTACTACAGTCGGAACTGGAGCGAGTCTAACCACTATTTATGTTGTAGCAGATACACAAACAGTCAACGTAACATTTGTTAATTCAGATGGTCGTCCATTACAAAACCAAACTGGCACAGTTGCCATCAATGGGACGACCGGCCAAGAAATAAGTTATGAGGATTTAATTGCGGATTACCTCACTCAAACCGGTTATTATGCAGATCAAACAGGGACATTTGTTTTTGATAATACTAGCAATAATGGTAGTACGACAGATAGTGATCAACAGTTTATTACGATCACTCTCTATCCGTCTTATCAAGAAGTCGGTGTCGTTGGAAATAATCAACCGGAATCAGATCCTGCTACAGGGGAAGCATTTGAGCAAATCCCGGGAACAGTCACTGTTGGAAAATATGGTACTTCTGGCGTTTCAAACGAAAGTATCACTCTTGGTGTAACAGATGCAGATTTAGAGAGAAATGGATATATTTATACGGTTACAGGACCAGATGGAGTAGTCTACAATACATTAGCGGAAGCTATGGCTGCCAATCAAACTTTTGACACCACCAGTAATGGAGCATCTCAAATGGATTCTTCACCTCAGATGTTCACGGTCAATTATGAACAAGATCCGGTATCTTTGTCTACTTCAGAGTCTGTTTCGGGAAGTGAATCATTATCAGAATCCATTATTACTTCTACTTCAGAATCAGAAAGTGTTTCTCTTTCTCAATCGATTTCAGAAAGTGACTCTTTATCAGAATCGATCTCTGTTAGTGATTCAGAATCAATGTCTACATCAATGAGTGAGTCTGTTTCAGTGTCAGAATCAGAGAGTGACTCATTGTCATCGTCTATTTCAGAAAGTGAATCTGATATGAATGATTCGACATCTGAATCATTATCAACATCAATCTCTACTTCAACTTCTGTAAGTGATTCAGAATCGGTTTCGATTTCACTGAGTGACTCAGAATCAGCGTCTCTTTCAACAAGTGAATCTATTTCAGTGTCGGACTCAGAGAGTGACTCGTCATCGACCTCTATCTCAGAAAGTGAATCAATGTCTCTTTCAATTTCGCTTAGTGATTCAGAATCTTTATCAGAATCCCTGTCTGAAAGTATTTCAACATCGATTTCATTGTCGGATAGTGATTCAATGTCAGAAAGCCTTTCAGCATCAGAATCGTTATCCATATCAGCTAGTGTTTCTGAGTCAGATTCAGAAAGTGATAGTTCTAGCTTTAGTGCCTCTGTTTCTGGATCATTGAGTAACAGTACAAGTGATTCTGAAAGTTTATCTTTATCTGAGTCAGTATCAGTTTCACTCTCGCAATCACTCAGTGAATCCACTTCACTGTCATTGTCAGAGAGTGATTCAGTATCAGAAAGTATTTCAGCATCAGAATCATTATCTGTCGCAATTAGTGAATCTGATTCTTCTTCGCTTAGTGAGAGCATTAGTTTCAGCGAATCTATTTCTGATTCATTGAGTGCCAGCATGAGTTTATCAGAAAGTTTATCGGAATCAGACTCGATCTCAAATTCAATTAGTACGTCGATGTCATTGAGCATTAGTGAAAGTAATAGTGAGTCTACTAGCGAATCAGCAAGTTTCAGTGGCAGCACAAGTGTAAGTAACAGTGATTCCACAAGTGTAAGTACGTCAGCTAGTGCATCAACATCTGTAAGTATTAGCGAGTCAATCAGTACCAGCACATCAGTTAGCGATTCATTATCATTAAGTAACAGTGAGTCAATGAGTTTGAGTACCTCGCTTAGTGATTCATCCTCATTGAGTGCCAGCATTTCGACATCATTAAGTGCAAGTGACTCTGCAAGTTATAGCGGCAGTACGAGCGTAAGTAATAGCGATTCGGCAAGCGAAAGTATATCTGCAAGTAATTCACTTTCAGTAAGTATTAGTGAGTCAATAAGCCTGAGCACCTCGATCAGTGATTCATCATCATTGAGCACAAGTGTTTCGACATCCCTAAGTGCGAGTGATTCAGCAAGTTATAGCGGCAGTACGAGTGTAAGTAATAGCGATTCGGCAAGCGAAAGTATATCTGCAAGTAATTCACTTTCAGTAAGTATTAGTGAGTCAACAAGTGAAAGTACGTCAATCAGCGATTCTGCATCATTGAGTACAAGCATTTCGACATCCCTAAGTGCGAGTGATTCTGCAAGTTACAGTGGTAGTACAAGTGTAAGCAACAGTGATTCGACAAGTACAAGTACGTCAAGTAGTGAATCAACATTTGCAAGCATTAGTGAGTCGACAAGCACCAGCATATCGATTAGCGATTCAATGTCTGTAAGTACAAGCATCAGTAATAGTGAATCAGCAAGTACAAGCACATCAATCAGTGATTCATCATCATTGAGCACAAGTATTTCGACATCTCTAAGTGCGAGTGATTCAGCAAGCTTTAGTGGCAGCACAAGTGTTAGCAACAGTGATTCCATAAGCACAAGTACGTCATCGAGCGAATCAACATCTGCAAGTATTAGTGAGTCGACAAGCACCAGCACATCAATCAGTGATTCATCCTCATTGAGTACAAGCGTTTCATCTTCACAAAGTGCGAGTGAATCAGCAAGCTTTAGCGGCAGCACAAGTGTAAGTAACAGTGATTCGACAAGTACAAGTACGTCAAGTAGTGAATCAACATCTGCAAGCATTAGTGAGTCGACAAGCACCAGCACATCGATTAGCGATTCAATGTCTGTAAGTACAAGCATCAGTAATAGTGAATCAGCAAGTACAAGCACATCAATCAGTGATTCATCATCATTGAGCACAAGTATTTCGACATCTCTAAGTGCGAGTGATTCTGCAAGCTTTAGTGGCAGCACAAGTGTTAGCAACAGTGATTCCATAAGCACAAGTACGTCATCGAGCGAATCAACATCTGCAAGTATTAGTGAGTCGACAAGCACAAGCACATCAATCAGTGATTCATCCTCATTGAGTACAAGCGTTTCATCTTCACAAAGTGCGAGTGAATCAGCAAGCTTTAGCGTCAGCACAAGTGTAAGTAACAGTGATTCGACAAGTGCAAGTACGTCAAGTAGTGATTCAACATCTACAAGTATTAGTGAGTCGACAAGCACCAGCACATCGATCAGCGATTCGTTATCAGTAAGTACAAGTATCAGTAACAGCGAATCAGCAAGTGAAAGTACGTCAATCAGCGATTCTGCATCATTGAGTACAAGCATTTCGGCATCATTAAGTGCGAGTGATTCAGCAAGCTTTAGCGGAAGCACAAGTGTAAGCAACAGTGATTCCACAAGTACGAGCACGTCGATCAGCGATTCATTATCAGTAAGTACAAGCATCAGTAACAGTGAATCAGCAAGCCTGAGCACATCAGTCAGTGATTCATCATCATTGAGCACAAGCATTTCGACATCCCTAAGTGCGAGTGAATCAGCAAGCTTTAGTGGTAGCACAAGTGTAAGCAACAGTGAGTCGACAAGCGCAAGTACGTCAGTGAGCGAATCAACATCTACAAGCGTTAGTGAGTCAACAAGCTTGAGCACATCAATCAGTGATTCATTATCATTGAGTACAAGTGTTTCGACATCTCTAAGTGCGAGTGAATCAGCAAGCTTTAGTGGTAGCACAAGTGTAAGTAATAGTGAGTCCACAAGTACGAGCACGTCGATTAGCGATTCATTATCAGTAAGTACAAGCATCAGTAACAGCGAATCAGCAAGTATAAGCACATCAGTCAGTGATTCATCATCATTGAGCACAAGCATTTCGACATCTCTAAGTGCGAGTGAATCAGCAAGCTTTAGTGGAAGCACAAGTGTAAGCAACAGTGATTCCACAAGTACAAGCACGTCGATCAGCGATTCATTGTCTGTAAGTACAAGCATTAGTAACAGTGAATCAGCAAGCCTGAGCACATCAGTCAGTGATTCATCCTCATTGAGTACAAGTGTTTCGACATCTCTAAGTGCGAGTGATTCTGCAAGCTTCAGTGGTAGCACAAGTGTAAGCAATAGTGAGTCGACAAGTACAAGCACATCAATCAGTGATTCATCATCATTGAGTACAAGTATTTCGGCATCCTTAAGTGCGAGTGATTCAGCAAGCTTTAGTGGTAGCACAAGTGTAAGTAATAGTGAGTCAACAAGTACAAGTACGTCGATCAGTGATTCACTATCATTGAGTACAAGTATTTCGGCATCCCTAAGTGCGAGCGATTCAGCAAGCTTTAGTGGTAGCACAAGTGTAAGCAACAGTGATTCCACAAGTATGAGCACGTCGATTAGCGATTCATTATCAGTAAGTACAAGTATTAGTAACAGTGAATCAGCAAGTACAAGCACATCAGTCAGTGATTCATCATCATTGAGCACAAGCATTTCAACATCCCTAAGTGCGAGTGATTCTGCAAGCTTTAGTGGCAGCACAAGTGTAAGCAACAGTGAGTCGACAAGTACAAGTACGTCGATCAGTGATTCACTATCATTGAGTACAAGTATTTCAGCATCCCTAAGTGCGAGTGATTCAGCAAGCTTTAGTGGTAGCACAAGTGTAAGTAATAGTGAGTCCACAAGTACGAGCACGTCGATTAGCGATTCATTATCAGTAAGTACAAGCATCAGTAACAGTGAATCAGCAAGTATAAGCACATCAATCAGTGATTCATCATCATTGAGTACAAGTGTTTCGACATCTCTAAGTGCGAGTGATTCAGCAAGCTTCAGTGGTAGTACAAGTGTAAGCAACAGTGATTCCACAAGCGCAAGTACGTCATCGAGCGAATCGACATCTACAAGTATTATTGAGTCAACAAGCACCAGCACATCGATTAGCGATTCAATGTCTGTAAGTACAAGTATCAGTAACAGCGAATCAGCAAGCCTGAGCGCATCGATCAGTGATTCATCATCGTTAAGTACCAGTGTGAGTGATAGTGATTCGACAAGTACAAGTGCCTCATTTAGCGATTCAATGTCTGTAAGTACAAGCATCAGTAACAGTGAATCAACAAGCTTGAGTACGTCCATCAGTGCCTCTTCGTCATTGAGCACAAGTATCTCAGTATCACAAAGTGCGAGCGATTCTACAAGCTTTAGTGGTAGCACAAGCGTAAGTACTAGTGAATCAACAAGTGCAAGTACGTCGATCAGTGACTCGTTATCTCTAAGCACAAGTACTTCGTTGTCATTAAGTGCGAGCGATTCATCAAGCTTTAGCGGCAGCACAAGTGTAAGTACTAGCGAATCACTAAGTACGAGTACGTCATTGAGTGACTCATTATCAGTAAGTACAAGTATTAGTAACAGTGAGTCAGCAAGTATTAGTACTTCACTAAGTGATTCATCATCATTGAGTACTAGTGGTTTAATATCACAAAGTGCAAGTGACTCTGCAAGCTACAGCGGAAGCACAAGTACAAGTACTAGTGAATCAACAAGCATTAGTACGTCTGTGAGCGATTCACGGACTAGTGAAAGTCAAAGCTATAGCAGCAGTACTTCAGCCAGCTTGAGCATGAGTACTAGTGTCAGTACTTCGGTTAGTGACTCTGCTTCAATTAGTACAAGTAGCAGTAATAGTGAATCGAATAGTTTGAGTACGTCAATTAGTGATTCACGTTCAAGTACGAGTGAAAGCTTTAGCAGCAGTACCTCAGCAAGTATTAGTCTAAGTACTAGTGACAGTACTAGCTACAGTAGCAGCACCTCAGCAAGCATAAGTACAAGTACTAGCGATAGTACAAGTATTAGTAATAGTGCTTCTGAAAGTATGAGTGAAAGCCTGAGTATCAGCACATCAATGAGCGACTCATCGTCAATCAGTGCTAGCTTGAGCAATAGCGATAGTCTTTCAGATAGCAGATTACTAGCAAGTGAAAGTCAAAGCTACAGTAGTAGTACTTCTGCAAGTCTAAGTCTCAGCACAAGTACTAGCAGTTCATTAAGTGATTCATCGTCAACTAGTGCGAGCAATAGTTACAGTTTGAGTAATAGTTTGAGCCAATTGACAAGTGACTCACTTTCCGAAGGTATTAGTTTAAGTAATAGCCTAAGTAATAGTTTCAGTCAAAGTACTTCAGCTAGCACGAGTTTGAGTTCAAGTACAAGTCTAAGTGAACAATTATCTCAATCAGTCAGTGCCAGCGAGTCACGGAGTGATAGCCTAAGCTATAGCAGCAGCACATCAATTAGTACGAGTGAAAGTAGCAGTACTAGCTTGAGCGAATTACTATCACGTTCAACCAGTGCCAGTGAATCACGGAGCAATAGCTTGAGCCAAAGCACAAGTACTTCGTTGAGTGGCAGCAACAGCTCTAGCTTAAGTTTAAGTGAAATGAACTCTCAATCTAGCAGTGCGAGCGAATCACGGAGTGATAGTGTAAGCAATAGCATGAGCACATCAACCAGTGACAGCTTAAGTTCTAGTACGAGTGTAAGTGATTTACTTTCTAGATCAGAGAGTGCAAGTGAATCTAGAAGTGATAGCCTAAGCTATAGCGGCAGCACGAGCGTAAGTAACAGCTTAAGTTTAAGCGCGAGTCTAAGTGATTTAGTATCTAGATCTGAAAGTGCCAGCGAATCACGTAGTTTCAGTACGAGTGATAGTGCAAGCACATCACTCAGCAATAGCGATAGTGCAAGTGATAGCATAAGCGATCTATATTCAAGATCGAACAGTTCTAGCCTTTCAACCAGTGACAGTACAAGTAGAAATGATTCTGTCTCAGCAAGTGCTAGTGAGAGCACCAGCATTTCACAATCTACTAGTACAAGTCTAAGCGAATCGGCATCAATCAGCACATCGCTTAGCGAAAAACAAGAAGTGATTGAATCTCAAAGTGTGAGTGCTTCGACAAGTGATTCACAAAGCTCTAGCACAAGTGAATCAGTTAGCGTCAGCATCAGTACTAGCGAAAGCGAGCGGAATAGTACGGAAGTTTCACCTAGCGAATCAACCTCCATTAGCGAAAGCATTAGTACAAGTGAAAGTTTCCGAGATTCCGAATCGGTTAGTTCAAGTGACAGTACAAGTTTGAGTCAATCTATGAGTACGAGCGATCAAGTCTCCGCTTCTGAAAGCACAAGCAACAGTTCTAGCATTCGCGATTCTGAGTCTGAAAGCGCAAGTATTTCTACGGAAGAAAGCCGCAGCTTCAGTACAAGTGAGTCGATTTTTGCAAGTGAGAGCACATCCATCAGTCAAAGTGACAGTACAAGTATGAGCGAATCAGCTAGTGAAAGTACCAGCATTAGTGACAGTGAACGTGGTTCAATGTCTGATAGTGCAAGTGTAAGTGATTCGACTTCAACAAGTGACAGTACAAGTGTGAGTGAATCTGTTAGCGAAAGTACCAGCATTAGTGACAGTGAACGTGGTTCATTGTCTGATAGTGCAAGTGTAAGTGATTCGACTTCAACAAGCGAAAGCCTAAGTGTGAGTGAATCTGTTAGCGAAAGTACCAGCATCAGCGATAGTGAACGTGATTCAATGTCTGATAGTGCAAGTGTAAGTGATTCGACTTCAACAAGTGAAAGCCTAAGTGTGAGTGAATCAGCTAGCGAAAGCACCAGCATCAGCGATAGTGAACGTGATTCAATGTCAAATAGTGCGAGTGTAAGTGATTCGACTTCAAACAGTGACAGTACAAGCGTCAGTGAATCAACAAGCGAAAGCACCAGCATCAGTGATAGTGAACGTGATTCAGTATCACTTAGCGCCGAATCAAGTGATTCTGGGTCAGCAAGCGATAGTCTGAGTGCTAGCAACTCGGCTAGTCAGAGTGAAAGCTTTAGTGCCTCTGATCGAGATTCAGTCTCCATGAGCGCTAGTGAATCAATCAGCGATAGTACCAGCGTGAGTGAATCTGCTTCGCTAAGTACAAGTACAAGTGATATCAACTCTGATATCGTCAGTGAATATCACAGTAATAGCTTGTCTGAGAGTCTATCAGAGCTGCAATCACAATCAACTAGCCAAGATCATTCACTTTCGGCAAGTGAGTCTATCAGCGGCTCTACTTCAACACCATCAAGTTCTAATCAGAACAATGGAGTGAATGGAAATACAGTAACGCCAATTGGCAACACAGGAGTAGGGGGTCGTACGACCGGTGCATCTGGTTCTACTCTTCCTAAGACTGGCGAATCTGATGCAAGTGGTATTCAAATGTCTCTTGCTGGAATTGCAACGCTGTTAGCTGCTATTGCTTTAATGAAAAAGAAAAAAGATGAAGCAAAGCGTGAAATAGATTAAGCCGTTAGTTTTGGTTTGTGAAGAGCTAGGATAAATTTCCTAGCTCTTCTAAAATGATACAAGTACTTCTATTAAAAAAAAGCATCACTGTTAGGCAAACTAACTGTGATGCTTTTTTATTGGCTATGGTTGGCTATGGAAATTCAACATCGAATGAACCATCTTCTGTTTTTACCAACTCGGATAATAATAAATTTCTGACTGCTTCTAGATAGATGGCTTCACGCATTTCAGAGAAAGAACGATGTGCTTCTACTTGAAATTCATAGATGGGGCGATGTTGTCCCCAGTTTCGCCCATTGATGACTGTTTTCAATTGTTGCAGGTTGTCTGATTGTTCGATCCAAAGAGTATCTAAGGCTTTTAAAAGAATGATACGCTTGAAAAACAGCTGTTGGAAACTATCTGGCATAAATTGATGAATGTGAATCAAACGCTCTGAAATCAGATCCAATAAAAATTTTTTGACCGTTCGCTTATTAAATTTATCTAGTTTCTCGATTTCAAAAACATCAAAATTATAGTCCAAATTATTAAAGATAAAATCAAGGATCGTTTGTTTATTTAGGTTCTCTTTTTTAGTGATGAGCTGATTGATTGCTCCTTCTATGCATTGATTAATGATATTTTCTAATTCAACCGGAGTGCCTGTCATAATTCTGTTTCTCATGCTGTACATTTTGTCTCTTTGAATGGTAATGATTGAGTCAAATTCAAGCGTTGTTTGACGTCCGGCAATTTCTTGATTTTTTCGATTGCTTTGAGACTGATTGATTAGTTTATTGTATTTTTTCTTTTTTAAAGGAGTGAGATCATTGGATAATTCTTCTTGTTCAGTTAATAATTCTCGTTCGTCGACGGCCCATTTGGGTGCACTTTCAACCACGATTTTGTCTTCCATAGATACATAAAAAATGCTGTCACCGGGATCTCCTTGACGTCCAGAGCGGCCCCGAAGCTGATTGTCAATTCGGTCACTGGTCATCCGCTCAGTTCCTACTACTAATAGACCACCATTTTCCCGTGCGTCTTCTTCCAGTTTAATATCTGTACCACGTCCAGCCATTGATGTAGCCACAGTTACGGCACCTTTTTTACCAGCTTCTGAGATGATCCAAGATTCTTTGGTCGCTGTTGTGGCATTTAAAAGATTATGAGGGATTCGATGTTTTAAGAGAATCAGGGAGTATAAAGTCGACATTGAGACTGATCCTGTTTCAATCAAAACGGGCCGTTCTTGCGTCAAAGCGTTTTTTACTGCTTCTAAAGAAGCCATGATCTTTGACTGATTAGTAACATAGACAAGATCCCGATGATCTTGTCGACGAATTGGTTTATTCGTCGGAATTTCGATTACGTCAATATCATATGTTTCTCGAAATTCGTCGGCGTCTGTTTTGGCTGTACCAGTCATTCCAGATAAAACTTTAAATTTTCGGAATAGATTTTGGTAGGTGATGGAGCCCATGGATCGGCTCTCTGTGGTGATTTCTACACCTTCTTTCGCTTCGATTGCTTGATGGAGACCAGCTTGTAGTTTTGTTCCAATCAATTTCCGTCCATTTGCTTCATCAAGTAAAAGAATCTCATTGTCTTCCACAACATAATCTTTGTTTAAGTGTAAGAGATAATTGGCCCGTAAGGCAATGACTAAATGACGATAAAGATTTTTCCATTTTTCTGAAAGAATAGTTTCAACACCTAAATAGTCTTCAGCTTTTTGAATACCTGCTTCTGTAAACCAAGCATGACGTTTGTTGTCACTTCTCATAAAGTCTTTACCTTCAATCAAGCTTTTCACAAACCAATCAGATAACGTAAAAAAGTTCGACTGAACTTTGGGTGCTCCTGAAATGATCAATGGCGTTTGCGCCATATCAAGTAATATTGCATCGATTTCATCTATCAGTACGTAATTGAAGCGGGTGACGTATTGTTCGTCTGGAGAAACGGCCAAGTTGTTAAACAAATAGTCAAAGCCCAGTGCGCTATGCGTCGTATAGACAATGTCTGCTGCATAGACTACCTCTTTATCGATTTCTTCTCCTTCATCTTCATGTTCAGGAACACCTGCAGCTACGGATAGTCCTAGAAAACGATAGACTTTTCCTGTTTCTTCAATATCTCGCAAAGCTAAATACGTATTAGAAGTAATCAAAAAATTGCCTTTGCCTCCCAGACCATGTAAATACATCGGCATGGTTGCGGTCAATGTTTTTCCTTCTCCAGTTTTCATTTCAGCAACATTACCGTAAAAAAGAGCAATTGCACCAAGAATTTGAACAAAATAAGGCTCCATTCCTAAGACACGACGGTCTGCTTCGACAACTACAGCATAGGCTTGCGGGAGTAAACTCTCCAGTTTTTTGCCCTGTTCGAGTTGTTGCCGAAAATGAATGGTTTGCATTTGCAATTCTTGATCTGACAACTCCCGATAATTTTCTGCGAGATTTTGAACTTTTCTTGCTAATCGAATATATTTGCGAAATTTTTTATCTTTCATTTTGTTGATCCTCCCTTCAAAAATGTCTATTGTTAGCAGCTTAGTCAGCAATGCTTTCTAATTTAGCACGAATCATGACGTCGTCTAGTTCAAAAAGATATTCCCTCATCAAATCATTGGCTTCTAAAAAAAAGACGATTTTTCCTTTCGGTGCAACTAGTTTCATTTCTCTTAAGGCAATAAGTGGTTCGTTGTTTTGATCCAACAGCGCTTCACCAGAACTTGTTACGAAATGAAGTGAAAACGTATAAGTTTTGGTGGTATCCATATTATAGTAGGGGAATTCACCATGGTAGATGGACTCTTGATCAACTGCTTCCAAAGAGTCTTCAGTCCGCAAAACGACAGCTTTTAGGTTTAACTTAGGCGTCGGTTCATTGTCAGGGACCCTAGATTCTGTAGTCGGTGTTTCGTTGACTGGTAAATTTTCTTTCAAAAAAAAGATACCTCCTAAGAGCAAAACGAGAGGTATGATGACTTCAATTAGTTTTTTCATAGTAACGACCTTCTTTTGGGGGATATTTCTCGGGAAATTCTCCCTTTTTTTCTTTCCCAATCCTCTTATTTCTCTGATGAACATCTAAAAGTGAGTAAATTTTTCTTATTTGAATTTAAAACGATGATACCACAATGACTAACCACACCTTTTCCTTTTTTTTTTTCATTTCGACAAAAAACAAGTACAAAAGGAAAATTTAAACCTGTTACTATTTTGTTAAACCTTGCAGATTAAAAAAAAGTAAGAAAAATGGAGATGAAAATGAAGAATCAAAAAGAACTCACTCGAAGAATAATCGCGAGCTTTTTCCTTTTGTTCATTGTTGAGATAGGAAAGCATATCCAGGTTCCTTTTTTTATTTCAGAAAAGATACCTGAGGAATCAACTAGTTTGATTCTGAAATTTTTAGCGACATCAACAGGTGGGAATTTTACTGTTCCGACGCTTTTTTCTTTAGGAATGGGACCGTATATGACTGCTCTAATCATCTGGACAACGATCAGCATGATTGATACAGAAAGTATCGGAAATCTTTCCAACAAACGAATTGGTTATATTCAACGCAGTTTGACTCTTTTATTTGCTATTCTTCAAAGTTGTGCACTCGTGTTAAAATTCCGTTCCTCAATGATTGATCAAAAAGCTATTGGAGGATCCGTTGTCCTGTTGTTTTTAGGAGCAGTTCTTCTTTTGACGGCCGGAGGATTGTTCGTTGCATGGCTAGCTGATATCAACATTGATAAAGGAATCGGAGGTCAAAGCCTGTTTATTGTTCCAGGTTTACTGATGAATATCCCAGCTATGTTAATTTCGGGACAAACAGAATCCGTTCATTTGAGTCAAAAATTTATTATCGGGTTAGTTATGGTGACCTTAGTTTTTATTTATCTAACGCTTTTTCTTTACAATGCAGAATACCGTATCAATATTGAACGGACAGGTATCGACAGTCGCTTTAACAATTCGTATATTCCTATTCGACTTTTACCTGCCGGGGCGATGCCCTTTATGTTTGCAGTAACCGTCTTTTCAATGCCGCAGCTTTTACTATTGAACGAAAAGTGGGGAGACACAGGCTTTTCGAATTTTATCACGACTTACTTTTCCTTTAATAATGTGCGGGGTGTTTTCACTTATGGTCTGATTCTCTATGTTTTAGGTTACGGATTTAGTTTTATTAATGTTCGACCATACGATATAGCCAAAAATCTAAAAGAGACAGGAGATTACATTTTAAATGTTGCTCCTGGTAAACAGACAGAGAGATATATATTGAAGCGTTTATCAACCGTTGCATTACTTGGAAACAGTTATCTTGTGATCGTTTCAATGATTCCCTTATTGATTGGATTGCAAAACCAAATCATTTCCAACTTAGCTTTTTATTTCGGAAGTATTTTTATGTTGATCATCATTTTAGAAACTATCACAAATGAAATACGGTTCCTCTTTTCCAGACATACTTACCGGATTTTTTAGAGGATGTTAGGAGGCAATTTTTTGAATTATTTTATACCTGATTGGACGACCAGTAGTGGCAATTTAGAAAGTGATTACATGATGAATATCATTCAGCTTTTCAAGAACAATCGAGAACCGTATCACTTATTGTTATTGGAGCATATGCCGTTTTTACGTTATCAGATGCATGCATATGAATTAGAAGCAGCGCAAATGACTTCGCTTTATGATCGCTTGCAAGACATTCAAAAAAACAATGGATTTCCCTTAGATGTAGATGACTTACCTCTTGCTCAGAATGTTGAGAAGGTCTATACACCTTTTGGGATCACGCTGATTAAGGAAAATCAACCATTTGGTGAAATTCGGTTCAATACATTTGGTTTTGCAGAACAGATGTATATAATGACGGAACCTTATCGACAAATCATCTTCTTCGATGATCGGGGATTTATTTCTGCAAAATCGTTCCAAAATGACAAAGGGGAACAAGTAAAGAAGATTTATTATAACGAATCAGGAATAGAAAAATGTGTGGAATACTTTGGAGAAAATCCACACGTTGAGCTGATAAATCCTCAAAGAATTGGGCTAAAGAAAAGTCAGTATCGAAGTATGGATGAACTTCTTTTAGAGATGATGAATCAATTTCAACTGAACCTTGAGCCAGAAGATCAAATAATTTGTTTGACAAATGAGCGGAGTCTACGATTGGTAAAAACGAACAAGGAACGAAAAAGAGTGATCCAGATCGTTTCTGATGCCCACAGACTTTCAACTTGTGCATCAGATGAAAAAGCAGAATTATGGGCTGGTGAAAATAAAATCATTACTGATTCGACTAGTAATCAAACAGCGCTTTTCTCTTTAATGAAACAGTCCGGTGTCAATGACCTATCTCGGATACAACGCATACCTATTTACACAACTTCTTTTCAGCTGGGCAATAGCAACTCCATTCCCCAGCTGGTTCTTTATTGGAACGCCGGTGAGCTTAACGAAGACGTTCGGAGAATCCATCATCTATTACTGCAAAAAGTTATTCAGAATGATCGTTATGACTTAATTATCGAAACGACGACATTCCAAAGCGAAGTCGTTTTACGAGAAGCACAAAAAGAACTGGTTGATACTCATTTCGGTGTCGATAGTGAATCTGAGGAGTATCAAAAGGTATTAAAGTATTTTGAAGCAAAAAAGGCGAAAAAGTTATTTAAAACGGATGAAGAGGCGATTGAAGAGATCCGAGAAAGCCGAAATTGGCGAAATCTAGTAGAGGCAGTTGATGTCAATTTTAGGATTCACTTTCGTTTGGATTCTCATCTCACCACGATTCGTCAGGATTTCAATGAGACACGGTTGTATATTGATTTGTCTGCTGAAGTTGATGTCCAGAAACAAGCACTAGCTGTTAGTGCCGGTATTCCTCAGCTTGTTAGGAAGAAAACCGATTATGTGGATGACCAAAAGAATGGGCAAATCATTGGTCAAATTAGAGAATTAGATGCAGCAATCGCTTTTTACATGGACGATTTAAATAATTGGAACCAAGCATTAGTGGAAAATATTAGTTATATCGAGCATTTTAGTGAGGAAAATATTATTAAACAATGGAGGGAGTTGCTAGAGGGTGTCGTCTAAACAGATTCAAGTATTTCATGTTGCAGCTGTTTCTTCAGAGTTGCAAAAGCAGCTTTCTCCTTTGTTTACCTATCAGTGGCTTCCGTTAGCCTATGATTTCAGCAAAGATGAGCAGGAGCTACAGCTGTTTAAGAAAGACAAATATAATACCAAATACCATCGGGCAATTTTTCTTCTAGAGGAAAATGCCGCGATTCTTGAAAATTTGGAATTTTTAAAACAATTGCCAGCCTACCAAATATTTTACGAAGAAAATGGGCGGCTATCTCCAGAAGTTCAAGCGCTATTCGCATTAAAAGCAGCGAATCGCTTTGATAAAAAGCAGTTAGAAAATGTTTTTCGTACGATCAATGAGCAATTCTCAGCAAAGCAACAAGGATATAAGCTATCTATGGATCACATGAAATTTAGTAAAACTGTCCCGTTGCAGATCGTTAAAGAAGGACATGCAGCCTGTCAGGTAAAGGCACAACTGACATCAGACGATCAGCAAATAACTACTTGGAAAATGACTAACCTGATTCCTAAAAATGAACGCACCTGTTTTTATCCGGAGATCGCAGATATTCAAGGAGAAGTGACATTAAAAATCAAACTCTTTTTCATTAAAGAAAATACGAATCAAGTCATCCAAGTGATTGAGATCCTTCACGATCAAATCATAAATGGGGAGCCGATTTACTTCAAATTAGATCAAAATTCATACATCAATGTTTCATTGTATGCCAAAGGAAATCGAGGACAATTTACGATCGGGCAGATGCACTTGCGACGAGCAATGGCGGATGAAAGTGTCATGATTCCAGGAGGTGGACGGATTCGGGATGAAGAGAATCTGGGGGGAGAAGTGATCTATTACTTTAATCCGGGAGATTTAAAACCTCCATTAGCGGTTTATTTTTCTGGCTATCGTTCAGCCGAAGGATTTGAAGGCCGTGGGATGATGGGAAGTATGGGCTGTCCGTTTCTGCTGATTGGTGATCCTCGTTTAGAAGGTGGAAATTTCTATCTAGGTAGCCAGAAATTCGAACAAGAAATCGTAGCGATCATCTTAGGGAAACTAGCACTGCTAGGATTTGAAAAGTCTGACCTCATTTTATCAGGTTTATCGATGGGAACTTTTGGTGCGCTGTATTTTGCTAGTGATTTAAGCCCAAACAGTGTCATCGTAGGGAAACCATTGACAAATCTTGGTTCTATTGCTCTAAATGAACGCATCAATCGACCAACAGGATTTCCAACCTCACTGGATATGTTGCTGTACAATATTGGGGTTGTTTCAAAAGAAGCGAGCAGTCAATTGAATGAACGGTTCTGGAGCAAATTCAAGAGTGGCGATTATCGGGAGACAACCTTTGCTATTGCCTATATGAAACAAGACGATTACGACATGGAGGCATTTCCAATGTTGTTTGAATTTTTAAAAAATAATTTCCCCATGTCTCGGGTTTTGTATAAAGGCATGATCGGTCGACATAACGATAATAGTCCCGCCATCAATAATTGGTTTTTGAAACAATACAAAAATATTCTTGTGAATACATTTCACCGCGATATCAAGAAAATATTATAGGGGATGAGGGAGTCGATGAATAGTTTATATCGTATCAAGTGGGGGATCGACTTTAATGACAATTATAATTATGGCGCAAAAATAGCTTATATGCCCTCTGGAGATGTCTCTTATTCTTCTCCTTTGATGCCTCCAGGCGTCAGTATTAAATCTTGGTATTCGAAAACAGAGTTTCATATTAGTCGGAAATCACCAATGCTACCTATGTTACTGCCTGGATACAAGTACGAGTTAACACTTCATGCTGAATTCGATCGTAAGGAAGCAGTACAGCTATTGGTGGAATTTTTTGATAAGGATGGTTTTTTCCTTGAAAAACTAGTCTTTGAAACAAACCAGGAATGTTTTCACTTTCCGCAAGGTGCTACTGATTATCAGATTCATATGGTAAACAAAAAGCATCAAGAGATTCTATTTAAGGAATTGGTTTTATCTACTAAGGAGAATCAGGCATTTGAAGTGGTTCCTATAAATGCAAACACTGGAGCAAACCAAGGCTCAAACATAGCAACAAGCATTGTTGCGGTTACACCGCTGGTTGAGAAACATGCTGCATTATCGGTCGTATTTGAAAAACAGAACAGCTATGTCAAAGAATATTCACTTTCAGATTTTGAAGCAGGATTGTTTGTTGAGCCGGATACTAAGGCTACATCAGCGTATTTGGAAGCATTGCTTGAACAAATCTATCAGCGAAGCGACAGTCCCGAACAAATCAACCTTCATATGGGACAAAATTTTTCTTTGCTGGAATCTTGTTACCACGAAGATTTTTCTGTATTAGCTTTATTATTTGCAAAGCCAAACAAAGAAGCTGAAGCACCCGAGCTTATGGATCGTTTGCATAAAAAGATCGCACTTAATCAAAGGGCACTAAAAGTTTTAGAGAATGTAAAAGAAGATAGGAAGAAATCGACCTAATAAAGAGGGGGACATCATGAATTTTTTTGTAAATAAAGCAATGGGGATTGGTAATTCAGGTGTGGAACATGCACAGTTCTATCGTGCTGCTTGTTTTGATAGAATAAATATTCCCTATAGGTATATTTTTATGGAGCTAGTGAAGAATCTCCATGAAGCCATGGCGGCTTGGGAAATACCAGATGATAAAGTCATTTCCATGTGGGAATATTTTGCACTAGAAGGGGATTATTTAAGGCAAGGCGCTGAAGCAGTTTTTACTGCACAACAAGATCTCTTGGTAGACGCCACGAACACGCATAGAATCAAAGAAACCATCACATCCTCAGGATTAAAAATCGTTGAGCATATGGAAAAATCTCCTAGCCGAAAAAAAGAAGGGTTACTGCTAGTTTCGGATTATCGGGTAGAGATCTTTGACTATCGAACGAATCAAAGAAAAATCATGTACAGTTATCGAAATGATCCGCATCGAGGAAGAGTAATGACGAATATTCATTTGTTTTCTTTCAAAGGGAAACATCGTTTCTTTAGAAATGAGGTCTTATTGCAGCGATTTTTCTTTAAACAACTGATAGAAGAATTCCCAGAAACCAAAAGTATCATCATTGATCGGGGGGAGGAAAGCGAGGCTGCTTTATATGATTATTGTCCTCCTGAAATCAAATTGATTGAGATTGTTCACGCCGATCATTTATCTGATCGTGACGTAGCTAGCGCACCTCTTTGGAACAATTACTATGAATTTGCTTTAACACATTTGGAACAAGTCGCTCATATCGTTGTTGCGACAGAATTGCAAAGGCAAGATTTGTTGATCGATTTTCCAAACGAATCTCAAAAAATTGTCACGATCCCGGTGGGAGGGATTCGTGATATGACAGAAGAATCATTTGAAAGAGGCAAACAACAGGCAGAGAAGTTTGTGACGGTCTCTCGTTTGGCATCTGAAAAGCACATTGATCTTGTGATACGGGCAATTGCTGCAGCAAAAAAAGAATATCCAACGATCTCTTTAGACATCTATGGTCAAGGGGGAGAAGAAAGCAAGTTAAAAGCAGTGATCAAGGAGCTAAATGCAGAAGAGTACATTCGGTTAAAAGGACATTCTCATGCAATCAATGAAGTATATCCAGATTATGATGCATTTATCTCTGGGTCTTTTTCAGAAGGTTTCGGATTGACTTATATTGAAGCTTTAAATGCAGGATTGCCAATTGTAACCTTCAAGGCTCGTTTTGGGGCCATGGAGTTGATCAAAGAAGGAGTCAATGGTTATTTGAAAGATTTTTCTAGAACTGATGAAGTCTATACTATTCAGCAACTAACAGATGGCATTCGTCAGTTGACTGCTTCTGATTTGAACCAACTTAAAGCTAATACCCGCAAGTCTGTCCGAATGTTTCAAGACGCGATAATTGCAGAGAAATGGAGTGAGTTGATCGATGCATTATGAATTAGTCACGGTGATCCGACCAAATGACCGAATTTGGATGGCACAAAAATCACGAATCAAAGAAGGAAGTCAAGTGTTGTCCATCTCCCCGAGTCCAAACTTTCAAGCGATGCTCCAAAGAGAAGCATTACAGGGAATAAATATTTTAGATCAAGTAACACAGCGAAGTCACGATCCAGAAGCCTTTCTGTTTTTTAACCAAGTACCAACCGCTTACTGTACAGAAGTATATATGAACGAGGATCGGACCATTTCGTTAATCACTGATGGAGATGAAGTAGGTAAAGTGAGCTTGTATCCTATGACTAGAAGACATGTCAAAGAAGTTCGATACTTCTATCCTGATGGCACGACAGATTTCATTGAAGAATATGCCGCAGACGGGAAATTGTTCTCAACCATTTATTACTGCAATGACCAGGTTCAAGAGATTGCTTTTTTCAATGATCAGCAACAAAGCATTCTGAATTACTATTTTTATCAAGGCACCATCAATTTAGTCACGACTCGTGATACAGAAACATTCAAGGTAACTCAAAAATTTAACACAACACTTGATTTCATTCGAAATCAGTTAGCTTTCCAGATAACAGAAAATGACACAGTTGGAATTTCATATATGGGGTTAGAATTATTTTCTCTAGCAAAATCCAACTCAACAAATACACTTTATCTGGAAGAATCGCCGCTTGATGGTAAAGGGAATATCAAAGGGAACTTAATGAGTATTTTAGATGACCGCGTTCCTTATATTCATAAGGTAGAAGTCGATCAAAAGAATTATCAGTTGTTGGCAAACAAAAATGTATGCATGGACAAAGTTGTGTTGAAAGGATGAAGACAAAATGAAAAAAATGAAAACCACTGAATTGTATGAGCAAATTATGTTGTTAATAAAAGAGAACAGCGGGTCCATGCTCACTTTTGAGAAGGAACAAGAGGAAGCAAAGAAACTTTTTGCTGATCAAAACGAATTGATTGATCAGTTGATTCAAATCAATCAAGAGATGAAAGCAATGATGGACAAGTCAGAAAACGACATCAATCTAAATGAGATCCAAATGTTGAAAAACCATTTCAATGCATCTTTTGAGCAGCAACAAGAAAAGCAAAACAAATTACAAATGATTTATGAGAAGCTCTTTTCTGCTTATGAGGTCGAAAAGCAAATGCTTCGAACCTATTTTTTGAATGAAACCGAGCAGATCATTGATCGGTTAACTTCAACCGTCGAAAGACAAGATAACGATGTGAATCATTTGAGTCAAGAGTTGATTGATGGGCTACGGGCAGTAGACGCAGCAGAAGTAGTGGATGAGATAGCTACAAACGAAAATGAACCAGTAGAAAATGTTTCAGAAATGAATGAGTCACAACAACTAGCAGTCGATCAGAACCAATAGATAAACCAGTTTTCTTCATAGTTGTTTGCTGAAAATAAACCGGGAAGAGGTGATTTCGTTGGCGAATAATCAGTTAGAAAAAACGATTCAAGCGGGATTTCAAGAAGAACGAGAAAACGTAAGAAATCACTCAGAAGAAAAGAAAAAGGGCAAAGCAATCACCATCGTGCTTTCCTTAGTTATGTCGATCGTGATCCTTGGATCATTGGTTTATTCTTTGTTGGAAGCATTACAGAAGTAAGAATAAAAATAGGTCCTGCATTTTATAAAAAAGGATTTGAAAAATATGGAAACTAGATTACTAAGCGTTTGTCGATTAATTAGCACGATCAACCCAGACTTAAAGATACCTAATACATCAGTCGTTGCTGTCAATATTGATCGCGAGAAATTAGAAGAGATACGCAAATGTAAAGGTCTATCTGTAAAATCTTTTGAAAGAAAGATTGGGTTATCGCGCTCACGATACTATAGATGGGTACAATATGAGATCGATTTGCCTTTCGAATTGGTCGTTGGAATCAAGAAAATGTTGAGCATATCAGATACCGAGTTGTTAGACATGTTTGCAATGTCAACAGATGAACAACTTCATTTATTAAGTGTATTGATCTATAGCTCTTTATCAACGAAAGAGGACATGTTTGTTACCTTTTTGAAAGTCAGAAAAGAGTTAGAAAAATTTCGCTCCTCAACTGAGGATAATACGATGTTTAAACTTATGTTGGCCTATTCTGACCTCGTGTTTGGATGTATGAACCAGAAAGCTCCAGACACAAGTTTAGAGATGCTTGAAACATTTTTTCTGGGAAATGATTTTTACACATTGTTTGATAGTCTTTTATATTTAGCTACATTACGCATCAAACATCGCTATGGCTTGCACGCTTCATCTTTAGAAAAACAAATTTTTCTGTTAGAGAGTTGCCTTTTAAAGAAAATAAATTCGACTGATTTTACAGAACTGCGGCCAGTTTTGGTAGGCGCCGTATTAGATTTATCAGAATGCTTGGTTGACATGCAACGGTGCGAAGATGCGGTTCAATTACTTCAACATGCAAGTCGTTTAATGGAAGAACATTGGCATATTGATGTTTATAATCAAACAGTTCTAAAACTAGTTAAATATCTGCTGCTTACAAGGAATACTGCACAAGAAGATCCAGCTGTACAACTGTTTTCTAAAAATTTGAAGGGTGCAGAATGGTGCTTACCAAAAGATGAAGTGATGTTTGTACGGGCAATGATGGAAAAGGAGATGGGACGAGCGTGAATCGGTGGGTGACGACGATCATTGAATCGAATGCAGCAGATTCAGTCAAAAAAGCGAAAATAGATGTTTATCACATTGCCAATGGGATGGATTATCAACCTTTATATATTTATCGTTATATCGATGAGAATGAAGATGATTATGCACTTATGTCAAGGATTGATGGCATTACAGCTGGTGTCGCTTATGAAGATATCGTGGTCTATCAATATCCAAGTTATAACGGAGCCCATTTTGACCGGATGTTTTTACAAAGAATGAAACAAAGAGGAATTTACACGATCTTATTCATCCATGACGCTGAGATGTTGCGTGGAAAAGTCGATTTTGATGAATCTGCTCTTTTCAATGAAGCAACATTATTGATCGTTCATAGCCAAGCCATGCAGACAGCCTTAGTCGAAAGAGGCGTGACACGGAAAATGATCCAAAAACCTTTTTTTGACTATCAGCATCAAGAAGTTAGTGTCAGTCATGAAAGACCACTAAAACGAATTGTCTTTGCAGGAAATCTTGCAAAAACCCGTTTTCTACAGCAGTGGACCAATGACACAGAAATTCTTGTATACGGCGATAAAAACGACTGTCAATTTGGCCCAAATGTTCATTATTGTGGTGTTTTTGAGCAAGAAGAATTGATTCGTAGGATGGAGAAAAATAGTTTTGGGCTTGCGTGGGATGATAAGCTGCCTGATGGTGGTGACTATCAACAATATACGAAGTATAATGCGCCGCACAAAATCTCGTTGTATCTCTCGTTGGGAATCCCTGTCATTGTGTGGAAAGAAGCAGCTATAGCAGAGATGGTTCAGAAACTGGAACTTGGCATTACTATCAACGCGATTGAAGACATTGATCATCAATTATGTGAGTTAACAGATGAAGAACTGCTGCGGATAAAAAATAATGTTCTTTCATTTAGTTGTTTACTGCAATCAGGAATATTTACTAGAACTGCACTGATGGATTCAGAAGTGAAAATACTCCTAAGCAAAGGAGAAAATCAATCATGAAACAATCGATGAGTATAAAGAATTTATCCGCAATTGTTCAAATCAGCCAGATTGACCAGATGCTGGCTGATTTGAAACAAACGATTGAACAACGGGATAGTAAAATTGCGCGATTCCAACAAATGATTTCAGAAAAAAGCCAGTCAACCATTGGGTATCGCGATTTTTTTATCTTAAAGAATAGCCAAGAAGATTTGAGAGAGCTATGCCAAAAAATTGATTTGCAGTTGGTCAAAACCAATGAACTTCTACGGCATATACGTAATACAAAAGCGATTTTCAGCGATTTGCTGCTTTTAGAAGCAGAAGTCAACGAACAAATGAAGAGAATTCAGGAACTGTCCAATGCATTCTTTGTCCAAGAAGAGGCAGGAAAATAGAGGATGAAGTAGCAATAGTGTTGTTAGGGAAGCTGTAAGTCATGATAAATAGGGAAGTTAGGGGGATTAGTGTGAACAAAATCATTGCATTAGACATTGATGAATTTCGAGTAGGCGTTGTTGGCTACGGTTATCAAGATGTCAGAAGTTCTGTTTATTCAGAAGTCAAAAAAAATAATCTACAATATCTTTTAGGAAAGAATAATGAACCGATCTACTTAAAAAACAAAGTTGGGAAACGAATACTTCTCGGGGGCAGCGAGAAAGAAATTACTTGGGGGCTCGATAAATTGTATAGTCGACGATCGGAAGCCTATCAAACATTTGGTAATCCGTTAGCAACCTTGGGAGACCAAAAATTTAAGATATATATCAAAACGATACTCTCTTATTTAGTAGCGAATAGACCCTCACTTTTTACTGAAATTGCAGAGGATTACTTTAGCTGTTCATTATGCCTTGGAGTAGCAACAGAAAGTTTTGACCGGCTTGCTGACATCGAGAGACAACTGGCAGAGCAATTCGAGACAGTTGTTGATGGCACTCACTATCGGATACGTATCGAGCGAGTAAAGCTGATCCCGAAATCTCTGGGTGCAATTTTTGAAAGCAAACGAAATGATATTCATTTGATGTTAGGCGTGGAAGAAATTCTTGCTGGGTTGACCTATGTGATTGAAATCAATGATCATTCTCTCACTTGTGACAGTTACGAAAATGGGGAGCTGATCAAAAGTTCAAAAGTCACAGACGGCTTGTATGAATTGGCAGGTAACGTGGTACAAGCTTATCAAGAAAGTGAAGGGGATCATCCCGCACCTATCTTTGAACTGGATCGCGGCGTCGTCTACGATATGCTTGTCACAGCAAAGAAAAACAATCCCTTTATTGTGACGATCAATGGACGTCAGACAATAGATTTAACTGAAATCGTTAAAAAAGAGACGACTGCTTTGACAGATCAATTGATTGATTATGTAAATAGTGATCAAGATATTCAATATGCTGATACAATTCTAATCAGAGATATTCCTTCAGAAACGCTCAACGAAAACACATTAAATCAGACACTCACCAAGATGGGGCTATCTTGTAAAGTATTTAACAATAAAAATGCTATTGGCGTGTATCTCTTCGGAGAGTTGTTTTGGAAAAGTCAACTGAGTGCTTCAACGGATCACTTTGAGGATAACAGTCCATTTTCAATGAAGTCAGACGATTTAGAGACGAAAATGAATGAAGAACCTTTACCAATCGAGAAGGCCATCGAATCATCAACTAACCAAATTGATTCTGAATTGCCAGAAGCTGCCAAGCAAAAGAGTCATCATAGAAGTTTATCTGTAGAAGCAATCTTTGCGGAACAGTCGGAATTACTTAGTTTCTTGATCAATGATGATAAAGAGTAGTCATTCTGACGAAGCAAAATTGAATATCATTCATGCCACAATAAAACTTCCTTTTTCCGATAGTCAAATCTTTTTTTCGAAATCAATTATCAAAGAGTGCATTAACAACTATTTATTAATAAAGACTGATGAGTAATACGAATTCAAATGTGACGGAAGAATCAATGCTGATTCTTCCGTCACCTAGTTAATAGGGCCATTTTTTATAAAGTAAAGTTAAGAGATCTTATAAATAGACAGAAAATAACCATAAGGTTTTAAAGAATCTGCTAAAATTTTTTTAATATAAAATGAAAATAAATGGATGCTTTATGAAAGTTTTCATCGGTATTTTCAAAATAATAGTTTCTAACAAGTGAAATTTTGTTGAAGGCGTGGCAAAGGCTTTGGGTAGTTGAGTTGAAACAAAAAGACTTTGGTCACGATCAAAAGAATCTTTATCGATTTTGACTATGTTTTATGAAAGTATTATTCTTTTATATTTTGATTTTAAAGAAATACTATTTCATTTTCACAAATTCGCTTGAAATCAAAAGACAGGTATCAATGGTTTCTCTCACTTTTTTCACAGAATTGAAATTTTACTAGCTTTGCTTTTTTTCTTCTTTCCGATTAGGATAATCACCTGAGTAAAATTTGTTGTTTGGAGGAAGAGAAATGTGTACTTATGTGAAAAAAATAGCTTACCCAATGTTCATGCTGTCCTTACTTATGTTATCCTATTTGGCGCCTTTATTATCAGTCATCACAGCCAATGCGGACACCGAGGAGAATCCCAAAACAATCCTATTTCAAAACGAAAAGGGCATTGCGCAAGTGACCTCATTACCAGATCCTACGACAGGAAAAATCACTTGGACGATCGAGGTAGAAAAGAATCAGCAGTCGGCTGCTAATCAACTGGCATTCAGCTTGAGTGAAGGAGAACGAACGGTTCTGCCGGAATCAATCCAAAGCAACGGCACGCCATTTACATATGATCCGCAAAGACAGCAGCTGATGGAAGAAACTACTAGCAGCTCCTTTAGCCAAATGACGCTAACGTTTCAAACAAAAGCTCTTAAAACTTTGACAATCAAATCCGCGTTTCTTCAAACAGAGGAAGAAAATGGACAAGTGAAAGAAGACATTATCAACACAACAGATGTAGCAGTTGTTCTACCTGACAATCAATCCACAGAAGCAACGAGTGCCGAAGCAGTGCTTGCTGACAGTCAGGAACAAACAGAGGCTTCCGAAAAACAGCCTGCCACAAAAATCAGCGAGTCACAACCACAAGCAGAATCAACTACCGCATCAACAACAATAGAGTCACCACTTGATACACAAGCAAGTGCGCCAGCAACTTCACAACTATCAAGTGGCGGCAGCTTTAAAAATGATGTGCCAGAAGTTGATGACGCACTTCTAGGAGAAGCCCAATATTTTCATATTTTTGCTAACCATGCGACGCTAAATACCCACACGAACGGAAACTTAGCAGTGGGGGAACTAAATGGCAATGTCAATTTTGGAACCAGTATTCAGGATGGTTCGTTGGCAACAGAAATCAATTATATTCAAAAGGTCAATACGATCGCAAATTCTTCCTTTGTGTCAGGAACTGATAGCAGAAAAAACAAAGTTGTCTTTGGCCCATCAGTCACAGTAGATTTAGCAGATCAAAATCAACAACCTGCCGTTTTTGTAAATGGACAGAGAATGGATCACTTGAAAACTTCCGAAGTTTTCCAAGATCAATCCGCAAGTGAACCGTATATAGATTTTAAAAAGGTATTCTCAACGTTACAGGCGACGTCAGAAAGACTAGGAGCCTATCCGCAAACGCCCGGTGTAACCAAAGACTTTACTGATAATAATCATCGGGTCATCAATACCGCCCGTGCTGAAAATGATACGCAAGAGGTGGTGTTGACCTTAACGGATGAACAAGGAAACCCGCTTGATGACGGTGTTTACGAACTTCAAAATAAAAAGACACATAAAGAGGTTGATGAAGAGGTCACAAATGATGATGGACAAGTAATCGAAACGGATCTTCCAGAAGGGGACTATTCCTTTGTTGAAACAGAAGCGCCAGACGGTTATCTAATCGATAAGAAACCAATTTCCTTTTCGGCAGACACTATTGATGAAGAAAATCAAAAGGTAGTCGTTACTCTTTCAAAAACAGAATTAGAAAAAGATACACCAATTACCATCAAAGGGCTAACAAAAGGCACGTCTCCTATACTCATCAATGTGGATACCCAAGGAGCAAGTACCGTTAATATCAAGTCGCAAATCAAACTAGAATATACAGATGGCACGACGCGCAATAGTCATGAAACAGAAGATTTTGATGATGCCGTTATCCTGTGGAATTTTATTAATCAGCCAGAAAATCAAAAGCTTTCGATTAATAGTCCCTTCCAAGGAACGATTTTGGCTGTTGGTGATACAGTTGATGTCCACCAAAATGTTGACGGCAGTATCATTGCTGATACGGTATTGGTTAATGCGGAAACCCACCGCTGGGATCTTCAAGCCAATGAAACGGTTGTACCGATAATCAAACTTGCTGCAATGAATCACCTGCTGTCTCTTGATACAACGACAGTCAGCGGAACCAAAACGTGGGACGATTATGACAACAAATTTAATACCCGTCCGACAAGCATTACGGTTCAATTACTGCAAAACGGTGAAGTGTTCCAAACAAAAACGGTTACCCCGAATAAAGAGGGGGAATGGCATTATGAATTTACCGATCTACCAACAACCGACGAATCTGGTCAGACCTATGACTACGCAATACAAGAAACACCCGTTGATGGGTATACCACCAAAGTAAACGGCTATGACCTAGTCAACACCTACCGCAACACTGAAACGACAGAAGTATCGGGAACGAAGACGTGGAATGATTATGGTAACAAGTTCAATACCCGTCCTGAAAGCATCACTGTCAAGCTGATGCAAAATGATAAAGAAATCGCCAAGCAAGTCGTAAAAGCAGATAAAGAAGGCAACTGGACCTATCGCTTTGATGATTTGCCTAAATATGATACCGAAGGAAAAGCATATACTTACACGATCCAAGAAGAAAATGTTCCAGGATACACCACCAAAGTAAACGGCTATGACCTAGTCAACACCTACCGCAATACTGAAACGACAACAGTTTCAGGTACGAAAACATGGAATGATAACAACAATCAGCTCAACATCCGACCAGAAAGTATCACTGTCGAATTGATGCAAAATGGTAAAAAGATCGACAATCAAATCGTAAAAGCCGATAAAGAAGGGAACTGGACTTATCACTTCGAGAATCTGCCTAAGTATGATTCCAAGGGAAAAGCCTATGTCTACACGATTCAAGAAGCAACCGTTTCTGGATATATCAGTGAAGTAAACGGCTATGACCTAGTCAATACGGAAACAACCACAGTTTCAGGCAGAAAAACTTGGAATGACAACGACAACAAGTTCAATACCCGTCCTGAAAGCATCACTGTCAAGCTGATGCGAAACGGCGAAAAATACGCAGAAAAAATCGTAAAAGCAGATAAAAAAGGCAACTGGACCTATCGCTTTGATAAGCTGCCAAAATACGATGCCGAAGGAAAAGCCTATACCTACACGATCCAAGAAGGAAAAGTTCCAGATTACACCACCAAAATAAATGGCTATAACTTAGTCAACACTTATACAGGGCCAGAGACACCAAAAACACCGAGTGATCCTAAAAAGCCGCAGGTCCCGTTGTCACCTAAAAAGCCAGATACTTCTAAACAATCGGAAGATGACAACAAGAATGACGCAAACCATGCGGCTACTGAAAAACGATTGCCTAAGACAAACGAGCGCTCTTCTTATGAGTGGAGTATCCTTGGAAGTATTTTACTCGTTACAAGCGCTGGCATACTTTATCGACGAAAACATAGTTAATAAATTAAAACTTTGTCCTGCTTCTCTGCTAGAAGTCAGGGCAAAGTTTTTTTAAAGTATAGGACTTATTTAAGACGTGCGACAAAACTTTGGCTGAAATCCATTGTAAATGGTAAACTAAAATTAAGGGGGGATCCTATGGTTTGGCTATTGCTACTACTGCTTATTTTTGGTTTTTTGGTGTACTATGTATATCGCACGTCTGTTTTGAAAAAGGGCGTACGCTATTTTGTTTCGGCGATCATTATGCGAAACAATGAATGGTATGAAAAAGAAGGCAGAAAGAAACTGGGGATTCCATACAAAGAGCGGATCGCAACAAAGAGTTCGGCTTTTTGGACACAAGGTTCGGAATGTACGGTAACGACCGCCGATGATCTGATCCTAACAGCGGAAGTCTTTGATCAGTGTGCAAAAACGTGGGTGATCTGCTTGCATGGGTATCGCAGTGATGGGCAAGCAGATTGTCAAGAGGCAGCCGAGAAATTCTGGTCTGCTGGTTACAATGTTTTAGTTCCTGATTTACGTGCACATGGCCGCAGTGAAGGCAAAGAGATCGGCTTAGGGTGGCTAGATCGGATGGATCTGCTTTTGTGGATCGATAAGATTTTGGAAAAAGACCCACAAACACAAATCTTCCTCTATGGTTTAGGAATGGGGGCAGCGACCTTGCTGCTGGCTAGTGGAGAAGTCATGCCGGTGCAAGTGGCTGGGTTGATCTCAGACAGCAGCTATACGTCCGTTTACAGTGCGATCCGATCAAGCTTGCCGCAATTTTCTCGGTTACCGATCAAACGCTTTTTGCGCTTAGCGAATCGCTATAGCAAACAATTAGTCGGTTATCCCTTCTTGCAGATCTCGGTAACCCGACAAGTCGGCAGCAACCATTTACCTGTGCTGTTTTTACAAGGAGAAAAAGATTCGTTTCTTTCGGAAAAAGAGATCAATACCTTAATGGAAGCAACGGCTGGACCGAAACAAAAAGTCCTCTTTGCGAATATGGGACATTTACAGGCAGTGAAAGATGCACCAGAATATTGGCCAACCGTTTTGCAATTCATTGAGAATATCAAACAAAATACAGACATCGTCTGATAGAAAGGAAGAAAGCAATGGAAATCAAAGAAGAAAATAAACGTTTTGCTTTGTATGATGGAGAAAAAGAGGTGGGAGAAATCACATGGCAAGAAACGCCAGATGATGTTCTAGAAGTAGACCACACCTTCGTTAATCCTGATTATCGCGGCCAGCAATTGGCGCAAAAATTACTCAAAGCGGTTGTTGAAAAAGCAAGACGGGAAGAGAAAAAAATTATGCCTGTCTGCTCCTTTGCGGTCAAAGAGTTCAAAGAAAAACCAGAATACGATGACGTACTCGTTCGCTGATTTGAACGAAAGTGATCTATGAGAAAAAGGCTGTCAGAAAGGACAGTCTTTTTTTTAAACCGTCATGCAACGGTCAATGACAAAAAGAGAGTAGTAATTTCCAGCGGAAAATGCTAAAATGGAAAGGACGACTTTAGCAAGCAAGGAGGAGCTAACGTGTATAACATCTTATTAACTGCTGTGATCGTTATTTCGATTTTAATGGTCATTACGATCATGATGCAGCCTAGCAAGCAAAATAGTGCAGCTAGTGCCTTTACTGGCGGTGCAGATCAATTGTTTGGTAAGCAAAAAGCCCGTGGATTTGAAGCGGTGATGCAGCGTTCAACGGCCATTTTAGGTTTTGTTTGGATGGTCTTGCTCTTTATTTTGGCTTTTCTTTCATCAAACTAATCACTTTGTTAGCGAACCTCTCGTAAAGAGAGGTTTTTTTCTTTTTAACGGGAAGATTTTGATCGCATTTGTCGAAGTATTCTTGCTAACTATGGTAGAATTGGACGTGAGGTGAAAGGAAACATGAAAACATTTAATCAACCAAAACCGGTTTTTGCTGAACACGGCAAACGAGCGGTCATTTTGTTCCATGCCTATTCAGGCAGTCCTAACGATGTGCGCATGCTTTGTCGTTCGTTAGAACAAAAAGACTACACGGTTTATACACCGATGTTTACTGGACATGGTACACCGAATCCAGATGATATCTTAAATCAAGGAATGACTGTTTGGCAGCAGGATGCTGCGGATGCAGTTGCTTATGTGAAAGAAAAAGGCTATGAGGAAGTTGCCGTTCTTGGACTTTCGATGGGTGGGATTTTAGCGATGGATCGTTTGACGCAAGACCCAACATTGATGGGCGGCGGTCTTTTTTGCTCACCGTTATTTGAAACCAAGAACGAAGTACCAGTCAATTTTGAAAAGTATGCTGAAATGGTCATACCCTACGCTGATTTAGATGAGGCGACCCAAAAAGAAATATTGGCAGAAGTCCCTCGTAAGGTCAGAGAACAACTGCAAGGAATCGAAACAGTCGGACAAACCACAGCCGAGCATTTAGGAAAAATCGAGCGCCCAATCTTCCTGGCGCAAGCAGGAAGGGATCAAATGATCGATCCACAGACGGTTTTCAAAACCGCAGCGGCATTGTCCCATGTTCCCTATACGCTTCAATGGTATCCTCAAAGTGGTCATGTGGTGACAGTTGGACCAGAACGGAAAAAATTAGAGCAGGATGTGTTTGCTTTCTTAGAAACACTTGCTTGGAAAGAGTGAGTTATGACAGAAACGATTAAAACAAAAATTATTCAGTTTCTCGAAGAAAGCCGTAAAAAAAGTTTTTCAATGGAAGAAATTGCTGAAGGTCTAGGACTTCAAAAAAGTACAGACTTTAAGAATCTTGTCCAGACAGTAGCGGCGATGGAACGAGAAGGCAGTGTGATTTTTAACAAAAAAGGCAAAGTGAAATTACCAATGAAACGAGTGTTTGTGGAAGGAACCTTCCGTGCCAACGAGCGGGGCTTCGGCTTTGTCACGTTGGATGAAGAAGAAGACGATATTTATATCCCTAAAGAAGCAACAGGCTATGCCATGGACGGCGATACCGTTGCTGTAGACATCGTGCATGTTGCCGATCCTTTTTCAGATCGCGGCGCAGAGGGAAAGGTCGTAGAAATCAAACAACGCGCCATTAGTCAGTTGGTCGGCGAGTTTACATTATTTGACGAAAAAGAGATCGAAGAATCGGATCTATATGGCGTTGTTCAACCTAAAGATAAAAAACTAAGCGATTTAAAGGTGTTTATCGGCGCCCAAGGAATTCGTCCAGTAGACGGCAGCATCGTGATCGTTGAGATCAGCCATTACCCAGAAAAAGGCTATTCGAAAAGCTTAGAGGGGTTGATCACAAAAGTTGTGGGGCATAAAAACGATCCTGGAATGGATATTTTATCGATCGTCGTGGCGAATGGGATTCCCACAAAATTTGAGGAAGAAACCTTGGCAGCGGCAGATGCAGTACCCGATACGATCGATCCTGCTGACTTTCCAGAACGACGGGATTTGCGAGATCAACAGATCGTAACGATCGATGGAGCGGATGCCAAAGATTTGGATGATGCGGTGACGGTAAAAGCATTGCCTGACGGCAGCTTCTATTTGGGCGTGCATATCGCAGATGTTTCTTATTATGTGACAGAAAACAGTGCGTTGGACAAAGAAGCTTTTGAGCGGGGAACGAGTGTCTATCTAACGGATCGAGTGATCCCGATGATCCCACAACGTTTATCAAACGGGATCTGTTCGTTGAATCCGAATGTCCCAAGGTTGGCCATGAGCTGTGAAATGTGGATCAACCAAGAGGGGATCGTCACGGATTACAATATTTTCCAAAGTATTATTCAAACAAGTGCCCGCATGACTTATCAGGCAGTCAATCAAATTGTTGAAGACAATGATCCAGAAACTAGCAAAGAATATGCGAAACTAGTACCGATGTTCCATGATATGGCCGCCTTGCACCACGTGTTAGAAACGATGCGGATCAAGCGTGGGGCGGTTTCTTTTGAAGACCGCGAAGCGAAAGTCTTGGTCGATGGAGAAGGACACCCGCAAGAAATCGTTCTGCGAGAACGTGGCGTCGGCGAACGATTGATCGAGTCCTTCATGTTGGCAGCCAATGAAACCGTGGCGCGCCATTTCAATCGGAAGCATTTACCATTTATTTATCGGATCCATGAGGAACCAAAAGAAGAGAAAATGCGTCGCTTCTTTGATTTTGCTTCTGCTTTAGGGATTGTAGTCAAACAAACCAACGGCTCGATCTCACCAAAACAACTGCAAAAAGTGGTTGAAGATGTCGCAGATAAGCCAGAGGCAATGGTTGTCAATACGATGCTGCTCAGAAGTATGCAGCAAGCGAAGTATTCAGAAGAAAACGTCGGCCACTATGGTTTGGCAGCGGAAGATTATACCCACTTCACGTCACCGATCCGTCGGTACCCCGACTTGATCGTGCATCGCTTGATTCGTTCTTACAGTGAAGATGTCTCTGAAGCCAACCAAAACAAATGGGCTGAAATCTTGCCTGACATCGCCATGCACAGCTCCCAAATGGAACGACGAGCAGTCGATGCAGAAAGAGAAGTCGATGCGCTTAAAAAAGCTGAGTATATGGCCGATAAAGTAGGAGAAGAGTTTGACGGTATCATCAGTTCCGTCGTTAAGTTTGGCTTGTTTATTGAATTGCCTAACACGATTGAAGGGCTGATCCATATCAATAATCTGAAGCAAGATTACTTCCATTATTTGGAAAACCATCTGGCACTTGTAGGTGAACGGACAGGCTTGACCTTTAAAATTGGTCAAAAAGTTCGTATCAAAGTCGTGAAAGCTGATCCTGAAACAAGAGAGATCGATTTCGAATTGGTAGCAGCAGAAGAAGTCGAAAAACTGCAAGCACCAAAAGCCAACAAACGAAACAACCATCAAAAAAATGAAGCGAACCGTCGCGGGAAAAAACAACACAACCCTGAGAAAAAACAAGGGAAACGCTTTGAACAAACCGGTAAAGGCAAGTCAAAGAAAGCTGGCAAAGTGAAAAAGAAAAAACCTTTTTACAAAGGAATCAAGAAAAAATAATTGGAGGGATGGCCCGTGCCTAAAGGAGAAGGGAAATTAATCGCCCAAAACAAAAAGGCCCGCCATGATTACACGATCCTCGATACGATCGAAGCGGGGATCGTCTTACAGGGAACAGAGATCAAAGCGATCCGTAACAGTCGGATCAATTTGAAAGACGGCTTTGTACGCATTCGCAATGGTGAGGCATTCTTAGTCAATGTGCATATCAGCCCATACGAGCAAGGAAACATTTTTAATCATGATCCACTACGGACAAGAAAACTGTTACTGCATAAAAAGCAGATTGCTCGTCTGATTGGCGAAACAAAAAATACCGGCATGACGATCGTTCCGTTAAAGGTGTATATCAAGGATGGTTATGCCAAAGTTTTGATTGGTTTAGCGAAAGGAAAACGCGAATATGACAAGCGGGAATCCTTGAAACGCAAAGATCAAGAAAGACAAATTGACCGAGTTCTTAGAAATTTCTAATTTTCTAAGAACTTCTTTTAGAATCCGATAGAGGTTATTGCTTTGAAAATCGCGCTAAATTTGGTAGCATTTAAGGGAAAGCTGTTGATATAACAGGCTTTTTCTTCCACATAGCGACACGGGAATTTTTCATTTAATTTAGGATTTTTGGCATTGTGAGTTTTTTGTCTAATTTTCTTGAAAATGCTTTGAAATTTTCCATTCGTGGTGGTATGATACCGATTGTTATGAGAGGAAACGCATTGTAACACCAGATTTTTTTCTGGAGATGACAGGAAAAGAGGTGAGAAAGATTGGAAGATAAATCGCTTATGTTTCATATCGGTCCTATATGGTTTGATGGAACTGTAGCTATGATGACAATCATTTCTTGTATTATTGTTTTTTTGGTGGTCTTTATTTGTACACGTAATCTGCAAATGAAACCGAAAGGGAAGCAGAACTTCATTGAATGGGTCATTGACTTTGTTCGCGGTATCGTAGCGGACAATCTACCAGGATCTCAAGTGAACAACTTTCATTTGCTCGGTGTAACAATGTTTCTTTTTGTGTTTGTGGCAAATGAGATCGGGTTAGTCACAAAAATCGTGACGACAGATGACATTACCTTATGGAAAAGTCCGACAGCAGACCCGTTTGTTACACTGACACTCGCACTTATGGTTATTTCCTTGACACATTTCTTTGGGATCAAGTCGTTGGGCTTCAAAAATTACTTGATCAATTCGTACTTGAAACCGGTGGGGTTCTTATTACCGCTAAAAATCATCGAAGAATTTACGAATGTCATCACGTTAGGCTTGCGTTTATATGGAAATATATTCGCAGGGGAAGTGTTATTAGGATTGATTGCCAACATGTTTATTAGTCTTGGTTGGTGGTCATTACCGATCGTGATGCCGCTAGAAATGATCTGGATTGGCTTCTCACTCTTTATTGGAGCGATCCAAGCTTATGTATTTGTTACATTGACCATGGTATTTATGAGCCACAAAATCGTGGCAGAACATTAATCGAATCGACATACAATTAGGAGGAAAAAAGAATGAACTTTATTGGAGCAGGATTAGCAATTATCGGAGCAGCAATTGGTGCAGGGTATGGTAACGGACAAGTAATCGCAAAAACGATCGAATCAATGGCACGCCAACCTGAAATGTCTGGTCAACTACGTTCAACAATGTTTATCGGGGTAGCGTTAGTCGAAGCTGTACCGATTCTAGGGGTAGTTATCGCGCTGCTATTAGTCTTCCGATAAGACAAGCACGAAAAGGCAGAAACGAACAATTGCACTCGTTTTTGCTTTTTTCTAATGAAACAATGACTTTCAGAAAGGAAGAATCGTTATGCTAAATCAGTTGGTTATAGCGGAAGTTCAAAATCCAATGCTTGGCAATATTATCGTTGTCAGCGGATCAATTCTTCTTTTGCTATTCTTATTGAAACATTTTGCATGGGATGCCATCAGCAGCATGATGCAAAAACGGGAAGATAAAATCGCCAATGATTTGGATTCAGCGGAACAATCACGCTTGAATGCAGCAAAATTAGAAAAAGAACGCCAAGAAAAATTGGCACGTTCTCATTCTGAAGCTGCGGAGATCATCAAGAGCGCCAAAGATAGCGGGGAATTGAGTCGACAAAATATTTTGAGCGAGACCAAAGAAGAAGTGGCTCGTTTGAAAGAAAAAGCAAACTCAGATATCACCCTTGAAAAAGAAACTGCGTTAAAAGAAGTGAAAGATGATGTTGCAGAACTTTCGCTTCAAATCGCAGAAAAAATCTTAGGACGCGAATTGACTCCCGAAAATCATGAATCCCTAATCAATCAATATATCGAAGGATTGGGTTCAGTTAATGAAACTCGATAAATTCACAGTGGGAAAACGCTATGGAAAAGCCTTGTTCGAATTGGCGATGGAAGAACAGCGCTTGACAGAAGTTTACCAAGAATTAATGACCTTGCGTCAGATTTATCAGGAGATTCCAACATTCGGTCAGATCGTGACGGATAACCGCTTGGATCTCCATGAAAAAAGACAATTAGTCGATCAATTGTTGAAGGGCTTTGAAGGCTTGGTCAGAAATTTCTTAGAGATCGTTTATGAATATGATCGCATGGATGATCTATTGCTGATCATTGATGAATACGAACGTCGTTACGATGAATATCAAGGTCTTGTTCTCGGAACGATCACAACGGCTGTTGCTTTGTCAGCAGAACAAAAAAGCAAAATTGAAAAGCAAATCGCCGATAAGCTTGGGTACAAGCAGGCACAATTGAAAGAAACGGTCGATCCAACGATTTTAGGCGGAGTCATCGTTGAAGCAAATCATCAAGTGATCGACGGTAGTATTAAGAGCCAACTGGATTATCTGCGACAAAAAATCGGCAGATAAACAAGAGATAAGAGGTGAATCGGATGGCCATCAAAGCAGAAGAAATTAGTGCCTTGATCAAAGAGCAAATTAAAAATTATCAGAACGAACTTTCTGTAGAAGAAATCGGTACTGTCACATATGTTGGGGACGGGATCGCCCGCGCCCACGGTTTAGAAAATGCCATGAGTGGAGAACTGCTTGAGTTTTCAAACGGTTCTTATGGGATGGCACAAAACTTAGAATCAAACGACGTCGGGATCATCATCCTAGGTGATTTTGAAACCATTCGTGAAGGAGACAAAGTAAAACGAACCGGTAAAATCATGGAAGTTCCTGTCGGCGATGCATTAATTGGCCGGGTAGTGAATCCATTAGGGCAACCGATCGATGGCTTAGGTCCGATCGAAACAGACAAATCACGCCCAGTTGAAGCAGCCGCACCAGGTGTAATGCAACGGAAATCCGTATCGGAACCAATGCAAACAGGGTTGAAAGCTATTGATGCTTTAGTGCCAATCGGACGTGGCCAACGGGAATTAGTCATCGGTGACCGGAAAACCGGGAAAACAACGATTGCGATCGATGCGATCATCAACCAAAAAGGGCAAGACATGATCTGTATCTATGTCGCTATTGGCCAAAAAGACTCAACGGTTCGTGCACAAGTAGAAACATTACGCCGTTACGGTGCACTTGATTACACGATCGTTGTTTCAGCAGGTGCTTCACAACCAGCACCATTGCTTTACATCGCACCTTATGCCGGGGCAGCAATGGGAGAAGAATTCATGTATAACGGCAAACATGTTTTGATCGTCTTTGATGACTTATCAAAACAAGCAGTCGCTTACCGTGAACTTTCTCTACTTCTACGCCGTCCGCCAGGTCGTGAAGCATACCCAGGGGATGTCTTCTACTTGCACTCTCGTTTATTGGAACGTGCGGCGAAATTAAGTGATGAACTAGGTGGCGGATCAATGACGGCACTGCCGTTCGTTGAAACGCAAGCGGGGGATATCTCAGCCTATATCCCAACCAACGTGATTTCTATCACAGATGGACAAATTTTCTTAGAAAATGACCTGTTCTATTCAGGTGTGCGTCCTGCCGTAGCGGCTGGATTGTCCGTTTCACGGGTTGGTGGTTCTGCACAGATCAAAGCGATGAAGAAAGTTGCTGGAACCTTGCGTTTGGACTTGGCAAGTTACCGCGAGCTAGAAGCCTTCACACAATTTGGGTCTGATCTAGATGCTGCGACACAAGCCAAATTAAACCGCGGTCGTCGCACCGTTGAAATCTTAAAGCAAAAACTACATGAACCATTGGCAGTCGAAAAACAAGTCGTGATTCTTTATGCGTTGACGCATGGATTCATTGATAGTGTACCTGTCAATAAACTATTGGACTTTGAAGCAGAATTATTTGAGTATATCGAAGCAAACGCAGCAACGATTTTTGAAACCATTCGGACAACGAAAGACTTGCCAGAAGAAAGCTTGTTAGATGACACCATTAAAGCATTCAAAGATATTTTCATGGCATCCAACAGTTCTCGGGTGACACCGCAAGATAAAATATCGACAATGCAAAACGCATAAAAGAGGTGAGAGAAAATGGCTGCTTCATTAAATGAAATCAAGCAACGAATTGCCTCAACAAAGAAAACCAGCCAAATCACAAAGGCCATGCAAATGGTTTCAGCTGCAAAATTAACAAAATCTGAAGCTCATTCGAAACAGTTTCAAGTGTATGCCAACAAAGTACGTGAAATCGTTACGCATTTGACTGCGCAGCAGCTTTCCGATCTTGCAGGTTCTGGTCCTAAAGATGGTGTGAACTATAACAGTATGTTGGTTAGTCGTCCGGTCAAACGCACAGGCTATATCGTCATCACTTCTGATGGCGGTCTAGTGGGCGGCTATAATAGTTCCATCTTAAAACAAATGATGACCATGCTGGATGAAGACCATGCAAAAGCAGAAGAGTATGTCATGATTGCCATTGGTGCAACTGGCGCTGACTTTTTCAAAGCACGGGGCATCAATTTGGCGTACGAGTTAAGAAACCTTTCGGATCAACCAAGCTTTGATGAGGTACGTAAAATCGTAACATTGGCAACCACGATGTACCAAAACGAGGTCTTCGATGAATTATATGTGTGTTATAACCATCACATCAATTCATTGACTAGCCAATTTCGTGTGGAGAAAATGTTGCCGATATCCGATTTAGATCCTGAAGAAGCCGAAAGTTATGAACAAGAATACTTGTTTGAACCTTCCAGAGAAGCGATTTTGAATCAATTACTGCCTCAATACGCTGAAAGCTTGATTTATGGTGCGATTGTTGACGCAAAAACAGCCGAGCATGCTGCCGGAATGACAGCGATGAAAACAGCAACAGATAATGCCAAAAATATTATTGGGGACTTGACGATCTCATACAACCGAGCGCGCCAAGGAGCGATCACCCAAGAAATTACTGAAATTGTGGCGGGGGCATCCGCGTTAGAATAGTTTCAAGAACGAATGGAGGAATACGAATGAGTTCAGGCAAGATTGTTCAAGTCATTGGTCCCGTTGTTGACGTGGAATTCTCTCTAGACCAATCATTACCAGATATCAACAATGCGTTGATTGTTTACAAAAAAGATGAGCAGAAAACAAAAGTTGTGTTAGAAGCTGCCCTAGAACTTGGCGACGGCGTTATCCGTACGATTGCCATGGAATCAACAGATGGCTTACAACGAGGAATGGAAGTAATCGATACAGGCGCCTCCATCTCTGTTCCAGTTGGGACAGAAACATTAGGACGGGTATTTAATGTCCTAGGCGATACCATCGATTTAGAAGCACCATTTCCTGAAGAGGCACCCCGCAGTGGGATTCACAAAAAAGCACCTGACTTTGATGAATTGTCAACAAGTACGGAGATCCTTGAAACTGGGATCAAAGTCATTGATTTGTTAGCTCCTTATTTAAAAGGGGGGAAAGTTGGACTTTTCGGTGGTGCCGGTGTTGGTAAAACCGTCTTGATCCAAGAATTGATCCACAACATCGCCCAAGAGCATGGTGGGATCTCTGTCTTCACAGGTGTTGGTGAACGGACACGTGAAGGAAATGACCTTTATAATGAAATGAAAGAATCTGGCGTTATCGAAAAAACAGCCATGGTGTTTGGACAAATGAATGAACCACCAGGTGCCCGGATGCGGGTAGCCTTGACTGGTTTGACATTAGCCGAGTACTTCCGTGATGTGGAAGGACAAGACGTGCTCTTGTTTATCGATAATATCTTCCGCTTCACTCAAGCAGGTTCTGAAGTATCTGCCTTACTAGGTCGGATGCCGTCGGCCGTTGGGTATCAGCCAACATTAGCAACTGAGATGGGGCAATTACAAGAACGGATCACATCGACGAAAAAAGGTTCCGTTACGTCTATTCAAGCCATCTACGTCCCTGCCGATGACTATACAGACCCAGCACCTGCGACTGCGTTTGCCCATTTGGATGCAACAACCAACTTGGAACGTAAATTGACCGAACAAGGGATCTATCCTGCCGTTGATCCACTGGCGTCTTCTTCTAGTGCGTTAGCACCTGAAATCGTTGGTGAAAAACATTATGAAGTAGCGACTGAAGTACAGCATGCGTTGCAACGTTATCGCGAATTACAAGATATCATCGCCATCTTAGGGATGGATGAACTGTCTGATGATGAAAAAACCTTAGTTGCCCGCGCACGCCGCATTCAATTCTTCTTGTCACAAAACTTCCACGTAGCGGAACAGTTTACGGGACAACCTGGTTCTTATGTGCCAGTTGAAGAAACCATCAAAGGATTTGCAGAGATTCTTGAAGGAAAATATGATGATCTTCCAGAAGAAGCCTTCCGTAGTGTTGGACGAATTGAAGATGTCATTGAAAAAGCGAAAAAAATTGGCTATTAATTAACCAGCCTTGAAGAAAGAGGGGAACCTCATGGATCAATTTTTAACAGTCAATGTGGTGACACCTGCTGGTTTGGTTTACGATCATCACGCGAAAATCGTGGTTGCACGTACGACAGATGGTGAGATCGGTATTTTGCCGCACCATGCCCCAATCATCGTTCCATTGACGATTGATGAAGTCCGAGTCAAACGGATCGATTCAGATACCCATGTCGACTGGGTCGCTGTCAACGGCGGTATATTAGAAGTGCGAGACAATGTTGTCTCGATCGTAGCCGATAGTGCGGAACGTGATCGTGACATCGACGTTTCACGTGCAGAAAGAGCAAAACAGCGTGCAGAACGCCAAATCGAAGAAGCCAAACAAGTCGAGGATATCGACCAGCTTCGGCGCGCAACGGTTGCTTTGCACCGCGCCATCAATCGAATCAACGTGTCAAAACATTCCTAAAAAACAAGGGCATCTTGCCTTTGTTTTTTTGTTTCTTCAAGAAAACGTTTTAAAAACTTTTTAAAGTCTTTTCATGAAGGTTTCAAGAAAGATTATTTTTTATCTTGACATCTTTGTGGTATGATAGGAATGTTCAATTATGAAAAAAGGAGCAGGAAGTATGCAAGTGTATGGAATTGATGCAATCATTCGAATCGTGAGTCATTTAGCGTTCATCTATTTAGCATTTTGGGCATTGCAATCTGTGCGGATCGATGCTTTTTTTAAAGCCTTACGAACGACTCAGATACGAATGGTCATGGTGTTTCTTGCGATTGCATTAGGCTACACCGCCAGTACTTTTTTCCTTGAGTTGATTGCGCTATGTCGTAATTTATTTTTAACAGGTTTTTAAGAATTTCATTAATATATGCAAAAACACCGAATATTATGCTATAATTGGCAAGATTTGTGTGAGTCACTGCATTATTTGGAGGGAACATAAATGGAAGAGATGATCGTTCAAGGTGGTAATCGATTAACTGGAACAGTGAAGATCGAAGGGGCAAAAAATGCTGTTCTACCTATCTTAGCGGCAAGCTTATTAGCGGAAGAAGGAACAACGACATTAACAAATGTACCGATCCTTTCCGATGTATTAACAATGAAAGAAGTGATTCGGCATTTAAATGTCGCAATCGATTTTGAAGAAGAAAACAACACAATGACGATCGATGCGTCACAAGAATTAGCAATCGAAGCACCGTATGAGTATGTGAGCCAAATGCGCGCTTCAATCGTAGTCATGGGGCCTTTGTTAGCTCGTAATGGACATGCCAAAGTGGCAATGCCTGGCGGCTGTGCAATCGGCAAACGACCAATTGATTTACATTTGAAGGGATTTCAAGCACTAGGCGCGCAAATCATCCAAAAAGATGGATACATAGAAGCGATCGCCGATGAGTTAAAAGGCAATAGCATTTACTTGGATTTCCCAAGTGTCGGCGCAACGCAAAATATCATGATGGCTGCCGTAAAAGCTAAAGGCATCACCATCATCGAAAACGTCGCTCGTGAGCCAGAAATCGTTGATTTAGCAAACATTTTGAATAAAATGGGTGCCAAGGTCTTTGGTGCAGGAACCGAAACGATGCGTATTGAAGGTGTCGAACACCTGCATGCAGTAGATCATTCGATCGTGCAAGACCGTATCGAAGCAGGAACCTTTATGGTTGCAGCAGCGATGACTCAAGGAGACGTTATTATTAAAGATGCGATCTCAGAGCACAATCGTCCATTGATTTCAAAATTGATCGAAATGGGTGCAGAAGTGACTGAAGTCGCTGAAGGGATTCGTGTGGTCGGACCTGAACAATTGAAGGCAACAGATGTAAAAACGATGCCTCACCCAGGTTTTCCTACGGACATGCAAGCGCAAATGTCTGCTATTCAATTATTAGCGCAAGGAACGAGTGTTGTGAATGAAACGGTATTTGAGAATCGTTTCCAACATTTAGAAGAAATGCGTCGCATGAATGCCCATGTAAAAATTGACGGCAACGTTGCAGTGATCGAAGGCGGTCATGAATTACAAGGTGCGCTGGTCTATGCGACAGATTTACGTGCCGCAGCAGCGTTGATTTTATTAGGTTTGCGTTCAACGGGACGGACGCGTGTTCGCAATCTAAAATATTTGGATCGCGGCTACTACAAATTCCACGAAAAATTGCAACAATTAGGGGCATCGGTTGAACGAGTTTCTGACGCAGTAGAAGAAGTCGTACCAGTTAACGCCTAATAGGAGTAGGAGAGAAAAAAAGTGAAGTTGAACCGTTATATTTTAACTAGCTTGATAAAAATTTTAATCGTCATTTTATTAGCTATTTTATTGTTCCTAGCAGGAACGATGATTGGTTACGGAGTGATCGGTGACGGCAGTCCTTTTAAAGTATTCTCTCCAAGTCTTTGGAATCATATCTTTGAGTTTATGAAATAAACCATAACTAGGACTTACGCCACGTGCTGAGTCCTAGTTTTTTCTATCTATCTTTACTGAATCGTACGCTAAAAAGAAAGGCTGGCAAGGAATGAGTAAACTTTTGATCGGCTTTGTTCGTTTCTATCAACGTTTTATTTCCCCATTATTTCCTCCTAGCTGTCGTTATTATCCGACTTGCTCAGGATACATGATCCAAGCCATCCAAGTCCATGGAGCAGCCAAAGGAGGCTTGATGGGGGTAGCTCGTATCTTACGCTGCCATCCCTTTGTAAAAGGCGGAATAGATTACGTACCCCAGACGTTTACTTTAAAACGAAATACGAAAGACAAAGTCAAACCAACGTACCGTTATCGGAAAAGTTAAAAGGAATCAACAGAAATATAAAAAAGGAGCCAAAAAGCCATGATTCGTCCAATCGCCCCTAATGAAGCGTATCCTTGGGCGTTGCTGCTGGATGCAGATCCTGATAAAGCAGTCGTAGAAAGCTATCTATATAATAGCCAAACACTTGTTTATGAAGAAGCTGGAGAAATGATTGGTGTGCTAGTTTATCAAAATCAAGGCAAGAACTGGGAGATCATGAATGTGGCCGTTTCTCCAGAAAAGCAAGGAATGGGCATCGGTCGTCAATTGCTGCAAGCTGCCGAAGAAGCGATCCTCAGTCAGCACCTCGGGGCAAAACGGCCGATCGTAGTGATCAAAACTGGTAGTCTGCCCTCTGCAGCCTTGACTTTGTACCAAAAGCAAGGCTATGTTGAAAAAGAGCGGGTGAAGAATTATTTCACCACCCACTATGTCGAACCGATTTTTGAGAATGGGCAGCAGCTGTTCGATCAAGTGATTTTAGAAAAACAACTCTAATGGATGAAGAGACAGTCTAAGTGAATGAGACTGTTTTTTTCTTGTCCTCGGAAATCGCTTTCTTCAAGCGCCGACTTGCGGTAAAATAGACAGTATCAGAATAATAAAGGATTGAGGGAAAAAAATGGCGATTTTAGTCTTTGATATGGGTGGTTCAGCAGTAAAATATGGCGTCTGGGCACAAGGTTCTTTGGTGAGTAAAGGGAAATTCACTACTCCAAATACTTGGGAGGAAATGAAAGCACAGCTGCAGCAAGTGAGGGCAAGCGTAGATGAAGAGATTGAAGGCGTTGGAATCAGTGCGCCAGGTGCGGTCAATGCCCAAGAACGGCGGATCGACGGCATTAGTGCGATCCCTTATATCCATGGGTTTGATATTTACTCAGAACTCGAAGCAGCGTTTGGGGTACCCGTAACCATCGAAAATGATGCCAATTGCGCTGGGATGGCTGAATTTTATCAAGGAGCGGGCAAAGAGTATCAGCAAGCAGCCTTCGTTGTGATCGGAACAGGCGTTGGCGGTACCCTGTTTCAAAATGGTGAGCTAGTCCGTGGGGCACATTTATACGGTGGCGAATTTGGGTTGATGATCCTAGATCAAGGCAAAACATTTTCGCAACTAGGGACAGCGGTTCAGATGGCCTGGCGGTATTGTGATCGGATCGGAGTGGATCGAACGACGATTACCGGTGAAGAGGTCTTTCAACGTGCAGAAGATGGCGATGCCATTGCGATCGAGGAAGTCAATAAATTTTACAACTATTTAGCACAAGGACTGTTCAGTATTCAGTTTGCTTTTGATCCTGAAGTGATCATTATCGGCGGTGGTGTCAGTGCCAAAAAAGGCTTGTTAGAAGAAGTTGACCAGCGCTTGAAAAAAATGTTGGCGGATCAAGCATTAAATGATTTCGTCCCACTGATCAAGTTATGTGACTATCGCAATGATGCCAATTTAGTTGGGGCGGCGGCAAATTTTCAAGCATTGTATCCACGAAATAGCCGCTAACATGAGGATGTAATGTTTTCAAACGTCCGTTTGAAGAAAAAAGTATCAAATCAAAGCGTATCGGCAGCAAGCAAAGGGGAAAAACCTTTGCTTGCTTTTCTTTTTATCCGAAAATTAGAAAAGCGATTCCATTGTTGCTGGATCAATGTTTTAAAAGCACCATTTTTTATCAGCGAAAAAAATAAATTCTGAATAGGTGAAATATTCTGATAATTCGTTGACATTTCCTAGATTTTTCAGTATATTGGATAACATATTCAGGGGAAGTAAAGGAGAGGAAAATTATGAAAAAGAAATTTGCATTTTTGTTTGCGAGTTTGTTTTTATTGACAGCTTGTAGTGCAGGACCAACAGGTGGACCAACGGATAGCAGTGGTGCTGCTGAAGGTGGCAATAAACAAGAGGGAGATACCATTAAGATTGGTGCCAACTTAGAGTTGTCTGGAGCAGTTGCTGCTTATGGGACGGCTGAAAAAGAGGGGATCGACTTGGCAGTCGAAGAAATCAATGCTGCCGGCGGCGTTCTTGGAAAACAAATTGAAATCATTTCGAAAGATAACAAATCAGATAACAATGAAGCTGCGACAGTAGCAGCCAACTTAGCAACCAATGATAAAGTCGTTGCCATTATTGGACCAGCAACTTCAGGTGCCACAAAGGCGGCTTTACCGAATGTGACGAGAGCCCAAGTACCGATGGTCACTCCTTCAGGTACCGATGATGCGATTACTTACACCAGTGGAAAAGTCCAAGAATTTGCATTCCGTTCTTGTTTCCAAGATAGCTTCCAAGGAACAATCTTGGCAAAATATGCAGCAGAAAATTTGGATGCTTCAAAAGCCGTAATCTTGGGTGATAACTCAAGTGACTACGCAATTGGTTTGACGGAAGCATTTAAAGAAAGCTACCCAGGCGAAATCGTCTTAGAGGATAACTTTACCGAAGGCGACAAAGATTTCCAAGCAGTTCTTACAAGAATCAAAGATGTTGACTTCGATGTCTTGTTCATTCCAGGCTACTACACAGAAGCTGGTTTGATCATCAAGCAAGCGCGAGAATTAGGAATTGATCAAGCAATCATTGGTGCGGATGGATTCGGTGATGAAAAAATGGTTCAAACAGCTGGTGCAGAAAATGTCAGCAATGTTTACTATACAGGTCACTTCTCTACCAAAGCACCAGCAAACGACAAAGTTGAGCCGTTTGTGGCAGCTTTCAATGAAAAATATGGCAAAGAGCCTTCTGCTTTTAATGCATTAGCCTATGATGCCGTTTATATGATCAAACAAGCGATCGAAGATCAAAACTCAGCAGATTCATTGGCGATCGCAGCTGGTTTGTCTGAACTGAAAGACTTTGTCGGTGTGACCGGTGAAATCACGATGGATGAAAATCATAACCCTGAAAAATCAGCAGTTGTTTTAGGATTGACTGACGGGAAAGAAACCTCAGCAGACACTGTGGAACCTTAAAAAAACCGCAGTTGTTTGGCAGTGAAAACTGGGACAGACCTGATGTGTTTGTCTCAGTTTCTTTTCTCTAAAAGAATGACCATAATAAATGATATTGGAAGTGAGTATATGGAAATGATGATCCAACAATTGATCAACGGCTTGTTTCTAGGCAGTATCTATGCCTTGTTAGCGTTGGGTTATACGATGGTGTATGGCATCATCAAGTTGATCAACTTCGCCCACGGAGAAGTTTACATGATCGGTAGTTTTATCGGTTACTTTTTGATCAATCAATGGCAATTAGGGTTTTTCCCCGCGTTGTTCATTTCAATGATCGCCAGTGCAGCTCTTGGGGTAACGATCGAATTTTTAGCGTATCGTCCCTTACGCAATTCCACGCGAATTTCGGCACTGATCACGGCAATCGGGGTTTCTTATTTTTTGCAAAATGTCATGATCTTTTTCTTTTCAGCCAATGTGCGCCCCTTTCCGCAAGCGATTGAACGACAAACTTATTCCATCGGGTTTGTTCAAGTAAGTAATGTCCAGTTATTGATCTTGGCTGTTTCGGTTACCTTAATGATTCTCTTGCAATTGATCGTGAAAAAGACCCGTATGGGAAAAGCGATGCGGGCAGTAAGTGTTGATGCAGATGCAGCGCGTTTGATGGGGATCAATGTCAATCGAACGATTTCCTTTACCTTTGCCTTAGGCTCGGCTTTGGCTGCAGCTGGCGGGATGCTGATCGGTTTGTATTATAATTCCATTGATCCATCAATGGGCGTCGTTCCTGGTCTGAAATCTTTTGTTGCAGCGGTTCTTGGCGGGATCGGGATCATTCCTGGAGCAGCCTTAGGTGGCTTTGTGATCGGTTTGGTGGAAACAGCAGCGACAGCGCTTGGTTTTTCTGATTATAAGGATGCTTTAGTGTATGTCATTTTAATAATTATATTGTTGGTTCGTCCAGCTGGGATCCTCGGCAAAAATATCAAAGAGAAAGTGTAGGTGGCAGAAATGAAAAAGAATTTACGTTACAACTTAATCTGGCTCGCTCTGGCAGCTATTCTTTATTTTGGATTATTTGCAGCCTACAATGGCGGAATGATCAATTTGTTCTCTGATGCCATCATCGTCAATATCGGAATCAATATCATCTTGGCAGTCAGTTTGAATCTGATCATCGGCTTTTCAGGGCAATTCTCCTTAGGACATGCTGGATTTATGGCAATCGGTGCTTATGCTGGCGCGATCCTGTCGGCAAGCAATCCAACCTTTGGTGGCTTTTTAACTGGTTTACTGGTGGGGATGCTGGTTTCTGGTGCAGTCGCATTAGTGGTTGGGATTCCGACCCTCCGTTTAAAAGGCGACTATCTAGCGATCGCTACCTTAGGTGTGGCAGAGATCATTCGGATCTTGTTGGTGAACCTACGAGGCTTGACCAATGGTCCTGCAGGAATTTTCGGATTGCCCCAATTCAGTAATTGGCAGATCGTCTTTCTCTTTGCCGTTTTATCGATTCTTGTCGTGTCAAACTTTATCCATAGCGGACCAGGTCGGGCGACTTTAGCGATTCGGGAAGATGAGATCGCTGCAGAATCAATGGGGGTCAACACAACGAAATACAAGGTAATTGCGTTTGTAATGGGGGCAGTGATGGCAAGCATTGCTGGTACCCTTTATGCCAGCTATCAGCAGTCGGTTTTCCCACGAGATTACGGTTTTATGAAATCGATCGATGTATTGATCATCGTCGTTTTTGGAGGGCTTGGGAGTACCACAGGAGCAGTTGTCTCGGCAGTAGTGCTAGGAATCTTAAATATGTACTTGCAAGGCTTCTCTGATTTGCGCATGATCATTTATGCATTGGCTTTGATCATCATCATGATCTTTAAACCAAGCGGACTTTTAGGAACATGGGAATTCTCCGTAAAAGGACTGCTGGATAAATTTAGAAAAAAGGGGGATGACAACGATGCCTCTATTAGAAGTTAAAAGCTTAACGAAAAACTTTGGCGGTTTAGCTGCTGTTTCTCATGTAGACCTCCATTTAGATACCAATGAGCTGGTCGGATTGATTGGACCAAACGGTGCTGGCAAGACAACGCTCTTTAATCTCCTGACAGGTGTGTATGAACCTAGTGAAGGGGAAGTGCTTTTTGAGACCCAAGGTAAGCCAAAACGTTTAAATGGCGTGAAGCCCTATAAAATTGCGGATTTAGGTCTTTCAAGAACCTTCCAAAACATTCGCTTGTTTAAAAATTTGACTGTGATGGACAACGTCTTGATCGCTATGAACAGTAAGCATAAAGAAGGACTGCTGACTAGCATCCTGCGTTTGCCAAAGTACTACAAAAACGAAGCGTCCATGAAGAAAAAAGCCTTAGAGCTGTTACGGATCTTTGATATGGATGGCAAAAGTCAAACGTTAGCGAAAAATTTGCCTTATGGCGAGCAGCGTCGGTTAGAGATCGTACGCGCATTGGCTACAGAACCAAAAATTCTGTTTCTTGACGAGCCGGCTGCGGGGATGAATCCTCAAGAAACAACAGAACTGACAAAGCTGATCTATAAGATCCAAAAAGATTTTCAATTGACGATCCTCTTGATTGAGCATGATATGAGTTTGGTCATGGAAGTGTGCGAACGGATTTATGTGCTGGAATACGGCCAAGTCATCGCCCACGGTGAACCAGAAGAGATCAAAAACAATCCGCGGGTGATCGAAGCTTATCTAGGAGGGGAAATCTGATGCTGGAAATTCAAAATTTAAGTGTACACTACGGCATGATCCAAGCGGTCCATGATGTTTCCTTCCACGTCAATCAAGGGGAGATCGTTTCACTGATTGGTGCCAATGGTGCAGGGAAAACCACGATTTTACGGACGATTTCTGGATTGATCCGCCCCTCAAATGGCTCAGTCACTTTTGAAGGAAAACGAATTGAGAAAGAAGCACCGCAAAAAATCGTCGCAAACGGCTTGTCGCAAGTGCCAGAAGGGCGGCACGTCTTTTCAGGATTGACGGTTCAAGAAAACTTAGAGATGGGCGCCTTCTTGCGTAAAGACAGTGGTGTCAAAGAAGACTATGAACAAGTTTACCGCAAGTTTCCTGTATTGAAAGAACGCCTCTCGCAAGATGCGTCGACATTATCTGGCGGTGAGCAGCAGATGTTGGCAATGGGGCGGGCATTGATGTCAAAACCGCGCTTGCTTTTGCTGGATGAGCCCTCGATGGGCTTGGCACCGATTTTTATCAAAGAAATTTTTTCAATCATTCAAGAAATCAAGCAGCAAGGAACGACTGTGCTGCTGATTGAACAAAATGCAAAAATGGCTTTATCGATTGCCGATCGCGGCTATGTATTAGAAACGGGGAAAATCGTTTTAGAAGGTACTGGAGAAGAATTACTAGCAAGTGATGAAGTAAGAAAAGCGTATCTAGGAGGCTAAACAATGAGTGTAAGTGATTTTATGACGAAGACGGTCGTCACCGTCGATTCGCAGACACCGATCTTTGATGCAGTAGATTTAATGAAGCAGCACGATATCCACCGTCTGCCCGTCGTTGACGATGGTAAATTAGTAGGGTTGATCACAGAAGGAACGATCGCTGAAGCAACTCCCTCAAAAGCGACAAGCTTAAGCGTTTATGAAATGAACTATCTCTTAAATAAAACGACTGTCGCTGATATCATGTTGAAAAAAGTGACCACGATTGAACCAGATGCACTATTAGAGGACGCCATTTCCGTCATGCGTAGTGAAAACGTGGGGGTTTTACCAGTCATGGATGATGATACCCTAGTGGGAATCATTACCAACAATGATATTTTCGATGCCTTTTTGAAAATCACTGGCTACCATGATGGTGGAACCCGAGTGTCCATCGAGATCACGGATGACCATGTAGGCGTGTTAGCAGACGTGACCAAGCTGCTTGCCGATCATCAGATGAGTATTTTGACCATCGTAGTCAATCGGATGGCGCTAAAAACGATTGTTGAGATCCAAGTAGAGTCGCGCCAAGTCGCAGCGATTGAGAAAATCTTAAGCGATGCGGGGTATACCGTAACCAGTGCTGTCTTGACGAACCAGAAATGAGACAAAGCAGCAAAAGTAGTCGATCGTAACGATTGACTACTTTTTTTCGTTCCAGATGAGATTTTCTTTTTCTTTTGCTGGTTTTCTGTTAAAATAGGAAGGTGCTGTAAAGAAAGAGGTGCAATCATGTCTAAGAAAAATAAAGATATCGAAGTCCGTATTGAAGAAACAACGAAAGCCATTCATGGCAAAGACTATACCGTCAATGAATTATTTATTGGTAAAAAACGTATCGGTGAGATTTTAACGACTGGACCGAAAGAATTTCAAAGCTTTTTAGGGGATGAAGATCTAGGTTCAAGCAGAAGTTTAGAAGCTGCGATCGAGATGATTATTCGCCAATGGAATTTACATGAATAATTTCTAGAAAAATTTGCTTTTTGCTCTTGCAATTTGTTATCTTTTTCGGTATTATAACTATTGTCAGGTTTGAGAAAAACCTTTTGGAGGAGTAGCGAAGTGGCTAAACGCGACGGACTGTAAATCCGTTCCTTAGGGTTCAGTGGTTCGAATCCACTCTCCTCCACCATTATTGGGGTATAGCCAAGCGGTAAGGCAACGGACTTTGACTCCGTCATGCGTTGGTTCGAATCCAGCTACCCCAGTCAGATGAATACGCAGAAAAAAACAGCAAGTAGTTTTGCTGTTTTTTTTCGTTATTTAACCATTATTTTTTTTGGTTTGAGGAAGGGCTATAAGTTGAAGATTTTTTTTATTTGCGATACGCTAGTAGTAAAGCATTCGGGAGATGAAAACACATGAAATTTAAACTGAATCTAAAAGAAAAAGTAACGGAAGTTGCAGAGCATGTCTATGACGTTGTCAAAAAGGAAGACTATGCGATTCGTGTGGCTCCAAAAGGAATCAAAGTAACAAAACAGCGTAAGACAAAAGACACGATCAAATGGCGCGCAAAAAATCATTGATTAAAGGGCAATCAGCATGAGAGAAACTGCATATAGGCAGTTTCTTTTTTTATTCCTCAATTTCAATCCCCAAGACAGTTAGGTGACCGTTTGCCACTAGTTTGATGACGAGTTTTGCTAAATGGTCGGCGTGCATCGTTGTTTCTGCCGTTAGCCACCAATGCAGCGTGCCAACAAATATTGAGGTCATATAATCAATGATGAAATCTAAGGGCACTTCAAGATCGCCTTCTGTGATCTTCAAGGTTGAGAAGATCTCTTGATACCGTTCCGTTAAAATCAGCCCCAGTTTTTTACGAATGATCTCAATGGCAGAGGCATCCATGATCGTCAAATAAAAAGAGCGATTCTTTTGAATGTGTAAAAAAAGTTCGGTCATGGCAGCTTCGATTTTACGGATCTTGATTCGATTGCCTTGGACGAAATCTTCAAAGTCAAGGATCGAGGTAAAAGATTCGACGGCCAAGTCAAATATTTTTTCATACAAGTCTTGCTTGTCTTTGTAATGGGCGTAGAAGGTCGCGCGGTTGATCATGGCTTCGTCTGCGATATTTTGGACAGTCACTTGCTCGAAGCCTTTTTCTTCAACTAAGCGAATAAAGGCTTCAATAATGTACTTATTGGTTCGTTTGACACGTAAATCCAATTTTTTCATATTGTGAATTTCCTTTCAAAATAAACGACAAAAAACGTCTAATTGTTGTTTATCCCACACCTTCGTTGGAATTGTTTGTTGAATTATCAATTAAAAGAATTACAATGAACATAAGTATTATAACAAACGGCTTGTTAGATAATCAACAAAGTGTTGTTTAGATGGAGGCAACAAATGAAAAAATATAAGGCGGGCATCGATGTCGGTTCAACAACGGTCAAGATGGTTCTGTTAGATGAACGCAATCAAACGTGTTTTTCAAGGTATGAACGACACTATGCAGACATCCAAAAGGCAGCGGAAAAAATTATTAAAGAAGCGCAAGCAGTAATCCAAGATCAGCCAGTTGCGCTAGCGATTACCGGATCAGGCGGAATGGGGCTGGCAGAAGTTTTGCGGATCCCTTTTGTCCAAGAGGTCATCGCTTGTACCAAAACAGTCGAGACAGTGATCCCAGAAACGGATGTGGCGATCGAATTAGGCGGTGAAGATGCGAAGATCACCTTTTTTGAAGGTGCGTTGGAGCAGCGGATGAATGGCAGTTGTGCCGGTGGGACCGGTGCGTTTATTGATCAGATGGCGGTTTTATTGAAAACGGATGCCAATGGGGTCAATGAGCTAGCCAAGGGATACCAAACCCTTTATCCGATTGCCTCACGCTGCGGGGTCTTTGCCAAAACTGATGTGCAGCCGCTGATCAATGAAGGAGCGGCAAAAGCGGACATTGCTGCGAGTATTTTTCAAGCGGTGGTCAATCAAACGATTGCTGGCTTAGCTGCTGGTCGTAAAATCAAAGGCAAGGTAGCCTTCTTAGGCGGTCCACTGACGTTTATGTCGGAATTGCGTCAACGATTTATCGATACGTTGAACCTGCAAGAAGCAGATATCATTTTTCCCGAGAATCCAGAACTGTTTGTGGCGATGGGGGCTGCACTGTATGCAGAAGAAGCGCAGCAGCTTTCTGTACTATGCGACCGCTTAGCCAATGAAGAAGACGGCACACTTGCGCCAACAGATACGCTAGATCCTTTATTCAAAGACGAAGCAGAACTGGCTGCTTTTCGTGCCCGCCATGCCCAAGCGATTGCTGCAGAAAAACCTTTGTCCGAGCATAAAGGCGCTGCTTATCTAGGCATCGATGCAGGATCAACGACAACGAAAGTCGTCTTGATCAATGATGCAGGGGATTTGTTGTTTTCTTTTTATGGCAACAATGAAGGCGAGCCGTTAGCGACAACGATGGCGGTTTTACAAGAGCTTTATCGTCAGATGCCTTCTGACGTTTACATCGCAAAGTCAACGATCACAGGGTACGGTGAGCATCTGATCAAACATGCACTGAAGGTCGATATCGGTGAAGTCGAAACAATGGCCCATTACAAAGCTGCTGAACATTTCCAGCCAGGGGTTGATTTTATCTTGGACATTGGTGGGCAAGACATGAAGGCGATGACAGTCAAAGACGGTGCACTTTCTTCGATTCAGCTAAATGAAGCCTGTTCGTCAGGATGCGGCTCGTTCATTGAGACCTTTGCCAAATCTATGAATCAGGATGTCAAAGAATTTGCCCTGGCAGCGACAAAAGCCCAAGCGCCGGTTGACCTGGGTTCGCGTTGTACCGTCTTTATGAACTCAAAAGTCAAACAGGTCCAAAAAGAAGGAGCCTCTGTTGGCGACATTTCGGCTGGCTTGTCTTACTCGGTCATAAAGAATGCTATCTATAAAGTGATCAAGGTTCGGCGCCCCGAAGATCTTGGCGAGAAAATCGTCTGCCAAGGAGGGACTTTCTATAATGAAGCGGTTCTGCGCGCCTTTGAATTGATCAGCGGCCGTGAAGTCGTACGACCATCGATCGCTGGCTTGATGGGCGCTTATGGGGCGGCGTTGATCGCGTTAGAAGAAGCGGCGATCGACGATGTCAGTACGTTGTTGTCTCCTGCAGAAATGGCCGATTTTCAAGCAGAAAAAGAATTTACAAATTGCGGTCTTTGCGAAAACAATTGTTTATTAACCGTGACCCTCTTTTCGGATGGTCGAAAATTCATTACGGGGAATCGCTGCGAACGTGGTGCGCGGATCAAAATCAAAAAAGAAGACCGCAAAGTCAATCTCGTGGATGAAAAATACCGCCGCTTGTTCAAGTACCGTTCTTTGCGTAAAAAAGATGCCCTCCATGGGGAAATCGGCTTACCAAGAGTGTTGAATCTTTATGAAAATTATCCGCTATGGCATACCTTTTTCACCCAGTTAGGGTTTCGAGTAACCTTGTCGCCGCGTTCTAATAAAGAACTATATGAGCAAGGGATCGAAACGATTCCTAGCGATACCGTTTGTTACCCAGCCAAACTAGCCCATGGACACATCCAAGCACTGATCGATCAAAACATACCGTTGATCTTTTATCCAGGAGTCATTTTTGAGCGAGTAGAGAACACTGCCGCTGAAAATCATTTTAACTGTCCAATCGTACAAAGCTATCCAGAAGTGATTCGTAACAACGTCGATGCGATTCGTGAAGGGGCGGTTGACTACCGCTGTCCATTTTTAAATCTGGCAGATGAAGCCTCAATGGTCAAAACCTTAATGGGGACGTTTCAAGATTTTGGTTTTTCTGAAGACGAAATTGCCCAAGCGCTGCGTAGCGGCTTCGAGGAACTAGATCAGTTCAAAGCAGATATTGCGCAACGGGGAGAAGAAACGCTGCGAATGCTGATGACGACCAACCAAAAAGGGATCGTTTTATCTGGAAGACCGTATCATTTGGACCCTGAAATCAACCATGGGATAGCGGAAGTCATTACCCAAGAAGGCTTTCATGTACTGACCGAGGACAGTATTGCTCATTTAGCAAATGTCGGCGATCTGCGGGTCGTGGATCAATGGGTCTATCATTCACGGTTGTATGCGGCAGCACGAGTGGTGGCGAAAAACAAGCAGTTGGAATTGGTTCAATTAAACTCCTTCGGCTGTGGGATCGATGCAGTGACCACCGATCAAGTCGAAGAGATCATGGCGCAATATGGGAAGCTGTATACGGTGTTGAAAATCGATGAGGGTGCAAACCTTGGGGCGATTCGGATTCGGTTGCGTTCCTTGAAAGCAGCAGTCAACGAACGGGATAAACAGCACTTTGTTCCTAAAAAGCAATACGAGGAACCAGCAAAGATTATTTTTACCAAAGAAATGCGCAAGCAGCACACGCTCTTATTGCCGATGTTGAGTCCCATCCACCAAAGCGGATTAGTAGATGTCGCTTTGCAGGCTTCTGGGTATCAAGTGGTCTGTCTGCCCAGTGAAGATCGAGAAGCAGTCAATGTCGGTTTGCGCTTTGTCAATAACGATGCCTGCTACCCGGCCATCATTTCCATTGGACAGCTGGTAGAAGCATTGCAAAGCGGGAAATATGATGTTGAAAATACCAGTGTTTTGATGACTCAGACGGGCGGCGGATGTCGTGCAACGAACTATATTCCTTTGTTGCGTAAAGCACTGAACGATGCAGGATTTCCACAAGTGCCGGTGGTATCTATTTCGATGGGCAACACCGGGGTTGAATCAAATCCGGGCTTTCGCTTTACCTTGCCGATGATGAAACGCTTGGCGGTGGCATTTTTATACGGGGATCTCTTTGAACGAGTCGTTTATCGCACCCGTCCATATGAGCAAGAAGCAGGGGCTGTCGATCGGCTCCACCAAGAATGGCTGGAAAAAATTGCCAAAAATGTCCGCAATGGCTCCTTCAGTCTGTTTAATCGCAATATGAAGAAAATCATTCAAGACTTTGATCAAGTGCCGATAAGAGCTATCAAGAAGCCACGTGTCGGTGTCGTGGGAGAGATTTTAGTGAAGTATTCACCGACTGCCAATAATGATGTCGTTCGCCTGTTAGAAGCAGAAGGAGCGGAAGCGGTCGTACCAGATATTGTCGGCTTCATGAATTATTCCCTCTACAATCAGATTTGGCGCTACGAGCATTTGGGGATGGCGAAGAAAAGCAAAATGATCGCTGATTTTGCGATCATGGCGATTGAACGGCTCCAAAAACCAATGGATAAAGCGTTGCGGGCGTCAACGCGCTTTGAGGGCATTCATTCGATCCATCAGCTTGCCGAGCAAGCGAGCGAGATTGTTTCCATCGGCAATCATACGGGAGAAGGCTGGTTCTTGACCGGTGAGATGATCGATCTGTTGGAAAATAATGTCAACAATATCATTTGTCTGCAACCATTTGGTTGTCTGCCTAACCATGTAGTAGGAAAAGGCGTCATGAAAGAGCTGCGTCGCCAATACCCACAGGCGAACATTGCAGCGATTGATTACGATCCAGGTGTTTCGATCGTCAATCAATTGAATCGCATTCGCTTGCTCATGGCAACTGCCAATAAAGCGTTGGCTGAATAAATTCTCAAGCCAGCGACCGAACCAATTTAAAAGCAAAGAGACTGCTCTTGTTTGGACAATTTGTGATAACTTCTTTTTCTGCCTATAAAATGGGGAAAGAGTTCGCACAAATTAAGAAAAACTGAGCAGTTTTTGCTTTTTTTATTAGCTATTTAGGTATATACCAGTTATAATAGGAGGGGAACGGAGGAATGTGTAGTGGTGGAAAAATTACCTGTTTATATCCAGATTCATGATCAAATCAAAGCCAATATCGAAAACAATACATACAAAATCGGGGATCGTCTGCCTTCAGAACGGGAGTTGTCAAAACAATTCGGCGTGAGTCGCATGACGTTGCGGCAAGCGATCCAAACCTTAGCGGATGAGGGGATTCTTGAGCGCAAAATCGGTTCTGGCACTTATGTGGCTCGCCAAAAAGTACAGGAGAAAATGACGGGCACGACGAGTTTTACCGAAATTATGAATTCTCTTGGTCGTAAGCCTTCCAGCAAAGCGGTCGCTTATTTCTTGACTGCACCTAGCTCCAGTGAGATGGAAAAGCTGCAATTAGAAGGACACGAAACGATTTTACGGATGGAGCGGATTCGGTATGCGGATGATGTGCCGATCTGTTTTGAAGTAGCGAGTATCCCTGAAAAGTTTATTCATGACTTTAGCAAGGAGGAGATCATCTCTTCCCTCTATAAAGTGTTGGAAGAAAAAGGACAGCGGAAAATCGGCGGCGCTTCGCAGACGATCTCAGCTATGGTCGCTTCCGAGCAAATTGCTGATTACTTACAAATCAAACGCGGCGATGCGATTTTACGTATGCGGCAAATCACTTCATTTGAAGATGGGCAACCATTTGAATATGTGCGCACCCAATATGTCGGCAATCGTTTCGAATTTTATATGGAAAAATAAGCTGCCTGAGACGGCTGGGAACAAAAAAGACGCGAAAAAGCCGAAAGGACACTGCGAGCATACGTGCTGTTGCTCCGCATCGGTCAATTCGGTTTTTCAACGATTGGGCGTTCCTGCATTCGCTGCAGCAAGCGGCATTAGAGTCCGTGCTTTGAGGAAAAGAGCAAACTTGACAGGTGCTTGTCCTGCATAGTTACTCGGTTGGCTCCTCGATGAGGCGCTCTACATATTCGGTCTTGCCTTTGTTTAGCTTCACTTGCCCTTGCAGCAAATCAATCAAAGCGGCTTCTTGGTCGGCAAGCGTTGCTTCGGGAATCATTAAGGTAACAACGATTTTCTCGGTATAAGCAATGTCTTTTACGTAGATGTTCTGCAGTTCTAAATAGTTTTGCAGCTTACCTAAAAGGGGATAATCAATGGTCAATGCAAGCTCTTGATGCAAAACGCCTTCGACGATTCCCACCGCCTTGATGCCAGCGGAAGCAGAACTGGAATAAGCGCGGATCAATCCGCCAGCGCCAAGTTTCGTTCCACCGAAGTAGCGGGTAACGACAGCGACCATATTGATCAAGTCATTTTTCTTCAATACTTCTAAAATCGGTACTCCAGCGGTGCCGCTAGGTTCACCATCATCACTGCTGCGTTGGATCTCATGGTTTTCACCCAATACATAGGCGCTGCAATGATGATTCGCCTTCCAATGTTCTTTTTTGAGGGCTTGTATAAACGCTTTGGCTTCATCTTCTGATTGGATTCGTTTTAACGAACAGATGAAACGCGATTTTTTGATTTCTATTTCCGTTTCTCCATCTTGTCGGATCGTTCGATAAGTCACGCGTACGATCGCCTCCTTTATGTTTCTAGTATAGGCAATCGGAAGGAAAGTTACAAATAGAAGAAAGAAAAAGGCACCAACACAGACCTGAAAAAGAGGAGGCAGTTGCTTTGGGTAGACGCAAAAAGTACGATACGATCACGCACTATTTAAAAAACAACGGCGGTTCACAAATTACGTTAACCTTTACCCAGTTTGATGAATTTCTTTTCCCAGCATCCGGTTTGCCCAAAAGTGCCCGCACGAGTACGGATTGGTGGGCAAATGATTACCGACATCCTGAAAACGGGGCCTATGCGTGGCTGAATGCCGGCTATGAGGTAGTCCTCGTCAATTTAAAAAAAGAGTATGTCGTTTTTAACCGTTTAGTAAAATCAAACTGGCTGCTGGATAGAAAGCGTTGACAAATTTCAAACTTGTTCTATACTAGAGATAGGAAATGTTATCTTATTCTTAAAATTCAAGGAGTGTTCGATATGGCGAAAAAAACAATTATGTTAGTTTGTTCTGCAGGAATGAGTACAAGCTTATTAGTAACAAAAATGCAAAAAGCAGCTGAAGCAAAAGGATTAGAAGCAGATATTTTTGCAGTTTCCGCTTCAGAAGCAGATCAACATTTAGAAAGCAAAGACGTAAATGTTTTATTATTAGGACCACAAGTTCGTTTCATGAAAGGCGATTTTGAGAAACGTCTAGCGCCAAAAGGAATTCCTTTAGAAGTAATCAACATGGCAGATTACGGCATGATGAACGGCGAAAAAGTCTTAGATCAAGCTTTGACATTGATCGGCGAATAAGCAAGACCTGCTGTTGAAGCAAACAAGAAACCTGTAATCGGTTCAAGTACTTTTCAAAAAGTACTTGAACCGATTTTTTTGCGTACTTAAAACTGAGGTGTATGTTATGACCAATCAAAAAGGAAGACAATTTTTTGTTTTAGATGAAACAATGAATCTAGGAAAACCCTTTGATTCTCGACCGGCAATGCTTGAGCAGGGGCAGAGAATCGTTTGTCAGCGATGCGGTTCTTCCCACCGCAAGCCGTCGGTGCAATTACCGATAGGCAGCTATTACTGTCCAACCTGTATTCGCTATGGTCGGATCACATCAAATGGGCGACTGGTGATTCAACCTACGGAAAGTCCAGCCATTGATCACCACATCGTCTGGCCAGGAGCATTGACGCCGTTTCAGCAAAAAATTTCCCAGCAATTGGTGTCTAATTGTCGACAAAAACGATCCTCACTTGTTTGGTCGGTCACGGGTTCAGGGAAGACCGAAATGATCTTTGAAACGATCCGCTACGTTCGGCAAGAAGGTGGTCGAGTGGCGATCGTCTCACCTCGGATCGATGTTTGTCGTGAATTGTTTCCGCGAATTCAGCAAGCATTTCCACAAGAGGAAAGCTTGCTCCTTTATGGAAAATCAGAAGAGCCTTATCGCTACACAAACATCCTTATTGCCACCACCCATCAGCTACTGCATTTTTATCGGAGCTTTCAACTGATCGTGGTGGATGAGGTAGATGCATTTCCCTACGAGGGCGATGCGCAGCTGCGTTACGGATTATACAATGCCTTAGCCAAAAACGGGTGTCTGATCTATTTAAGTGCGACGCCTTCAGAACGACTGCTGCAAGAAATTCGTGGAAAATTCGCTGTCTTGAGAATGCCGCTGCGGTTTCATCAGCGTCCATTGATCGTTCCAAAACCTGTTCATTATAGTCACTGGGCGCAGGCTTATCGCAGAAAACGTTGGCTGCGACCATTGCTGCAGCAGTTGCAGCGGCTGCTTCAAAAAAACTTTGTCTTGGTGTTTTGTCCAAGCATTGCGCTGATGAAGGAAGTAGAAGCGGCTGTCCGCCGACAAGGCACGTCATGGTCTTTGACTAGCGTTTCGTCGCAAGATCAAAAACGGAGCGAAAAAGTAGCGTCTGCTCGTCGACAGATTTACAAGGTGTTGTTTACAACGATGATTTTAGAGCGTGGGGTGACGTTTGAAAACGTCTCAGTCATCGTATTGGGTGCTAATCATCCAGTCTTTACAAAATCGGCGCTCGTGCAAATTGCTGGTCGTGTCGATCGTAAAGGGGCCTATACGGAAGGGGAGGTCATTTTTTTCTACGACCAAATGACGGAAGCGATCCGAAAAGCACTCAACGAAATCAAGGAAATGAACCAATTGGCAAAAAGCTGGCTGACCGATGGTGTGTAGTTGGTGTAAAAGGACTTTTCCTAGAGAACGAACGATCATTGAGGTGTTGGCTCCTTGGCGTATCCCAGAAAATGAATTGTGCCCGCAATGTGCCCAACAGTTTTCAGTGATCGATTGGCGAACCTGCTGCCCTTCGTGTGGAAAAAAAGAAACTGAGTTTTGCAGCGATTGTCTCTATTGGGAAGAAACGTGTCCCATGATACAATTGCAGCACCGAGCGCTATTTGCTTACGATCAAGGAATGAAGGATTGGCTTCACGAATACAAACTGATGGGAAACTATCAGTTGCGGGGGACGTTTGCGCCTGTGATCAAACAAAAACTCAACAGGTTTGACTATGAGTGTTTGATTCCCATCCCACTATCGGCAGAGCGTTACCAACAGCGAGGGTTTAATCAAGTCACCGCTGTGCTGGAAGCCGCCGGAGTCAGATTTCAAGAGTTACTGGAGAAAGTTGTTGATACCGCACCACAGGCACAACGTTCTCGCAGGCAACGATTAGTAGAGGCGCAACCCTTTGCAGTGAAGCCAGATGTAGCGTGTGAAATCAAAGGGAAAAAATTATTGTTGATCGATGATGTGTATACTACCGGTAGAACGTTATATCATGCAGCTGAAGCACTGCAGTCCTTTGGCCCCCAGTCGATTCGTTCTTTTTCTATTGCTCGTTGAAACGTTATTTTGAAAACGCTTAAAGAAAATTGTTCGATTTACTAGGCAAATGACCAAGAGTTCGATATAATAGAGTTAAGAAGAAGAAAAGAGTGGTCCTTTTCCTTCTTTACTGGTAGACGAAAGGGGTAATTTTTATGTTTAGATATAATGTGCGTGGCGAAAATATCGAGGTAACAGAAGCGATCCGTGATTACGTCGAGAAAAAAGTAGGTAAATTAGAACGTTATTTTAATGATGTGCCAGAAGCAACAGCACACGTTAATTTGAAAGTTTATACAGAAAAAACTGCAAAAGTAGAAGTAACGATTCCTTTACCATTCCTAGTTCTACGTGCGGAAGAAACTTCACCTGATCTATATGCTAGTATCGATTTGGTTGTTGACAAATTGGAACGCCAAATCCGCAAATTCAAAACAAAAATCAATCGCAAATCTCGTGAGACAGCGTTGGTTCCGCCAACAGATGGTGATTTGTTCACAACTGAAGCAAACGATGAAGAAACCAATGGTTCTGATTTAGACATCGTACGTACAAAACGTTTGTCTTTAAAACCAATGGATAGTGAAGAAGCTGTTTTACAAATGAACATGCTTGGACACAACTTCTTTATCTTTGAAGATGCGGAAACGAATGGAACGAGCATTGTGTATCGTCGGAAAGATGGTAAATACGGGTTGATCGAAACGGATTAACACGTGTGGGATCCTTTTGGCGACACCCCAAAAAAAGTCTTTTTTGACAGAGTAGCTGAGAAGCTACTCTGTTTTTTTATCTTTTGGAATGAAGCAAGAAATCTTTCTATATAAAAGTTGGCTTTGTTTCTCTTTTGTTTTATTGTGTTATACTATAGATGAAATAATACAGGGAGAGTGAATCATGACTACGTTAGCAGATGTCGCCAAAAAAGCAAATGTTTCCGCAATGACCGTTTCTCGAGTGATCAACCATCCAGATAAAGTGACCGAAGAGCTAAAGCAGCTCGTTCATCAAGCAATGCTAGAACTGGATTATCAACCGAATATTGCTGCCAAATCATTAGTTTCCAAGCGTTCCCATATCATCAAAGTGTATATCTTAGAGGAGATGGACACGACGGAGCCATACTATATGAATTTATTAGTGGGGATCGCTCGTTCCATCGGCAAAGCGCATTATTCGTTGCAGCTGGTTACGACGGATGGGGTGGATCGTGGCCCAGCAGATGGTTGTATCATTACGGGATTTCGCCAAAAGGATATGGACTGGATAAAAAATTTAAAGAAACCCGTCGTTCTATTTGGTGAAAATGAAGCTGGATTCAGCTTTGTTGATAGTGACAACTACCAAGGGATCGTTTCTGCTTGTAAACACGCCCTCGATACTGGCTATCAACACTTGGTCTATATTGGTTTAGAGTTGGAAGAAGCATTTACGAAAAGCCGAGAAAAAGGGTACATAGATACAGTCACAAAAACAGGACAAGCACCAAAAATCCATCGTTTTGAGAACCGTTCTTCCGCAGCCCGCACCTTTATCACAGCACAGAAGGAGCAATTTGCGGAAAATACTTGTTTTATTTGTGCGACGGATCGTTTGGCCCTAGGCATCAATCAAGGCTTGCAGTCGATTGGCGCGCAGATACCAAAGGATTTTGGGATTGTCGGCTACGATGGGGTATTCCTGGATCAGGTCAGCTCGCCCAAGTTGACGACTATGAAGCAAGCCATCGTTGAGATGGGCGAAGCTTGTGGTGAATTACTGATCCAAAAAATTGAACAGAACGATACAAGCCAGCGACAACAGCGTTTTTTACCGCAACTCGTGGTTCGAGAATCCACAAGGTGAAAAATTAAGCAAATGGTTGCGCAATTTCTTTTCAATTACTCAATATCTTAATTTAAAGGCTTTTTCAATTTTTGTTATCGCTAACATTTAGAAAATGTTTGCCATTTTAAGAAACCGGTTGCATAATAGAGTTACAAATTGCAGGAGGTAAACAGGATGAAAGTGAATTGGAAAAAGGCAGCTCTAGGATTAGTTTCAGGAAGTGCGTTGTTAGCGCTTGCAGCATGTGGCGGCAACGGCGGTAGTACCGATGGTAGTAATGCAGATGCAGGTTCAGGTAGCGATGAAAAAACGATCACGGTCTCTGTAGGCGCAGACTATATTGATTATATCAATGAAGTGAAATCTGACTTTGAATCTGAAAATGATGTCACCATCAACGTTGTGGAAATGGACATGTTCGATCAAATGGATGCGCTTCAACTAGACGGTCCTGCTGGGAAAGGCCCAGATGTTACGATGTCTCCTTATGACCGTGTGGGTCAAGTAGGCTCCCAAGGGCATTTGGCAGAAATGACTTTGCCAGATGATGGACGGTACAGCGATACAGACAAGCAACAAGTGACCATCGATGATAAGATCTATGGCGCACCAGCAATGATCGAAGCGGTTGTCATGTTCTACAACAAAGACTTGATCGATGAAGCACCAGCAACTTTTTCTGATTTAGAAGAACTAGCAAAAGATGATCGTTTTGCAGAAGGCGATGACAATGTTGGTTTCTTAGCTCGTTGGACGGACTTTTATTATACGTATGGTCTATTAGCGGGGCATGGCGGGTATGTCTTTGGTGATGAAGGAACAGATCCATCTGATCTAGGGCTGAACAATGAAGGTTCTGTTGAAGCAATCACGTATGCAACTGATTGGTTCCAAAATGTCTGGCCGCAAGGAATGCTTGATGTATCAGCCAACGAAAACTTGATGTTGGATTACTTCAATCAAGGCAAAACAGCAGCTATCATTTATGGACCATGGGGCGTGAACGGCTTTGAAGAAGCAGGCATCAACTATGGAGTAGCGAAAATCCCAACGCTAAACAACGGCAACGACTATGAAACATTTGGCGGCGGAAAAGCGTGGGTGGTATCTAACTACTCACAAAACAAAGACGTTTCTCAACAATTTGTCGAGTATTTGACCAACGAAGCCAATCAAGAGAAATTGTATGACATGCGTCATGATATTCCAGCGAACATTATGGCTCAAGAAACAGTCGCTGCTTCTGATGATCCAGTAGCAAAAGCAGTGATTGAGCAATACAGTGTTTCACAACCAATGCCAAATATCCCTGAAATGTCTGAGGTTTGGGTAGGGGCTGAAAACATGCTGTTTGATGCAGGTTCAGGCAATATGACTCCTCAAGAAGCAGCGGATAATGCTGCCAAAACAATCGAAGAAGCGATTGAGCAGAAATACTAATAATTAGCCGATTACGGTCTGTCATTCATGTCGACGATTCTATAGAGGATGTTTGTCAAAAGGATTCCTTGCAACGTAGCACGCAAGAAATTGCTTGACGAGATTGTTTTCTATCGATCGTCGGCCGCTTGGCAGACTTTCGATTTTAAGGAGGATACATATGAGGACGAATTCACAAGCCATGCAGACAGCGCTTCTTTCAATCATCCCTGGTGGGGGACAATTCAAAAATGGTCAGAAATTCAAAGCGGGTCTCTTTTTTGCAGCCTTTCTGATTTTTCTGGTCGAAATGCTTTTGTTTGGTGGACAAGCACTTTATAACTTTGTCACACTCGGATCAGTACCGATGGAAGACAACTCTTTGTTCTTGTTGATTGAAGGAACACTGCAGGTCATCGTTACCGTTATTTTCATTATCTTTTGGGTTTTAAATATCAAAGATGCTTATCAGGTTCGGCAAAGCATTGAAAAAGGCTTCCCGGTAGCTGTTACGAGAAAAGAATTTTTCAAAAAATTATACGAAGATGGGTTCGCGTACTTACTGACGATCCCTGCCTACTTGGTAATGATCGTAGCAATTATTTTTCCAGTAATGGTGACGCTCTTTATGGCATTTACCAACTATGATTTTCGACACATTCCGCCAGCAAACTTAATCGACTGGATCGGTTTTTCGAATTTCACGAATATCTTCACCTTAAGTTCTTACCGCGACACCTTTGTAAAAGTATTCAGTTGGACGGTGATTTGGACCGTTTTAGCAACCACCTTGCAAATTACACTCGGCATACTGACAGCAGTTGTTGCCAACCAAAAATTTGTGAAGTTTCGTCGCGTCTTTGGGGTGATTTTCTTGCTTCCTTGGGCGGTGCCAGCGTTTATCACAATCATGAGTTTTTCAAATATGTTTAATGATACCGCAGGAGCGATCAATACGCAGGTGATCCCGCTATTGAACAATCTGCCTTTTGTGGATATTGGGAACATTGCTTGGAAGACTGATCCGTTTTGGACGAAAACGGCGATTATTTTGATTCAGGGTTGGTTAGGGTTTCCTTACATCTATGTAATGGTTTCGGGGATTTTACAATCCATTTCCGAAGATTTGTATGAAGCAGCAAAAATGGATGGAGCCAATGCGTTGCAGCGTTTTCGGAACATTACGCTGCCGGCAATCTTTTTGGTAGCAGCCCCAACCTTCGTTACGCAATATACTGGGAACTTTAATAACTTCTCGATGATCTATCTATTTAACGAAGGTGGACCAGGAAGTTTAGGCGGAAATGCTGGATCGACAGATATTTTGATTTCATGGATCTACAAACTGACGACCGGCGGCTCACCACAATATTCGATTGCTTCTGCATTGACCTTGATCATTTCCTTTGTGGTGATCTCCATTTCATTACTGGTGTTTAAAAAGACGAATGCATTTAATATGGAGGATTGAGGATGAAAAAGAAGAAGTTTTCTTTCAGCAAATTATTTACCTACTTGTTTATGATCGCGTTATCGATCATTATCATCTATCCCTTGTTGATTACCGCAACCTCAGCCTTCAAGGCAGGGAACATGATCGCTTTTCGCTTAGATTTTGATGCGGATTGGACATTGAACAACTTTCGACGTTTATTCAATGAAACCCCGTATTTGACATGGTATAAAAACACCTTGATCGTGGCCGTTTCGACGATGATCATTCAAGTAATGATCGTAACGTTAGCAGGGTATACTTACAGTCGTTACCGTTTTGCTGGTCGTAAAAGTAGTCTGATGGTGTTCTTGATCGTTCAAATGGTACCGACAATGTCGGCGTTGACCGCTTTTTATGTCATGGGCTTATTAGCAAACGGTCTAGATAGCTTCTGGTTCTTGACACTGATTTATATCGGTGGTGGGATTCCGATGAATACTTGGCTGATGAAGGGGTACTTTGATACGGTACCCATCGACTTGGATGAATCAGCAAAACTTGATGGTGCAGGGCATTTTCGTATCTTTTGGCAAATCGTTTTGCCCCTCGTAAAACCAATGGTTGCCGTCCAAGCATTGTGGGCCTTTATGGGACCATTCGGCGAATTCTTGCTGGCGCGATTCTTGCTTCGCTCACAAGAGCGTTTGACCGTCGCAGTCGGGCTACAAACCTTTATCAATGATGCCCGTAACCAACGGGTCGCACTCTTTGCGGCAGGGGCGATTTTGATCGCCGTACCGATCGCTGCACTGTTTTTCTTCTTACAAAAATACTTTGTTTCAGGTTTGACCTCTGGCGGAACAAAAGGATAGGAATGATAGGATGTCTGAACAACGATTTCCCTTAACGTACTTTGGGGCCATTTTTTCTCCAACAAAAGTCTATGCATGGCGTAAAAAATTAAATCGCTGGCAGCAAGTGTTCGTCTATGTTTTCTTGATGTCCTTGCTGATGATCCCGTTGACCTTAATGATCAGCAAGCAAACGGATCAAGCCTTTGCGGCATTTTTTCCCCATGTAAAAACACTCGTGACGGCAGAAACGGCAGCAAAATACAATGAGTTGCAGCTGGAAGATGGCAAACTTTTAGCGGATGAGTCACAAGTCTTTTCCCAAACAGAAGCGGGGATCATAGGCGTTGCGCTTTCAGAAGCGGCTCTTGAAAAAGCGAAATACGCCATCAATTTTCGGGAAACAGACTGGACCATCAAAGAAGAAATCGATGGACAAACCTATCACTATGAAATGCGGTACACGGCGGAAATGGCACCTGATCAAGTAGATGATGCGGCTTCGTTTCAAAAAGCGATCGAAGACGGCTTCTATCGCAACAACGAGACAGCGATTTTCTTCAGTCAGACGATCACAGTGGCATTTTTATTGGTGGCAATGAATAGTATTCTAGTCATAGGGGCAGCGTTTTTCCTCTGGTTGACGAAAAAATCACGACTATCGACAATCGGCAGCTTCAAAGAAAGCACGAACGTGATTTTAAATGCACTGGGGGCAGGCTCTCTCGTTGCGATGTTGGCAGGATTTATTGGCGCTGATATCGTCTTGATGATCGGGATTCAGTCTTTAGGCATGCTACTGATGCTCTTCTTAGCTTTCTTAAAAACCCGTTTTAAAACGGCATAATTTGCAAACCTTCGCAACAAGACGTTTGGGCGTGTGCTGGACTTTCAGTGCCGATCAATGGCTTGTTGCGTGTTTTTTTTCCTGCGTTTCTTTAAAATCTGTGAAAAAAGGTTAAGAATCCGTTTATCACGCAAGATTGATGCGATAGTTCTATCGAAAAATATTTCATTTATGGTGAACTAGTGCTAAAATAGTTAGGAGAGTTTCCAGCTAGGATAATGCAGAAGTAAAAGGAGAATTATTAAGGTATGGCCAATTTTTTTAGAAAATTAATCGAAAACGACAAAAAAGAATTAAAACGTCTTGACCATATTGCGAATCAAGTTGAATCACATGCGGATGAAATGGCCGCTTTATCTGATGAACAATTACGCGGGAAAACCGATGAATTTCGTCGTCGTTTCCAAGAGGGAGAGACTTTGGATAAATTATTACCTGAAGCCTTTGCAGTAGTACGTGAAGCTGCAAAACGCGTTTTGGGCCTTTATCCTTACCACGTCCAATTAATGGGTGGGATCGTCTTGCATGATGGGAATATCCCAGAGATGCGTACTGGTGAAGGGAAAACCTTGACGGCGACATTACCTGTTTATTTGAATGCTTTGAGCGGTCAAGGTGTCCACGTCGTAACTGTCAATGAATACTTGGCAACTCGTGACTCGACTGAGATGGGGGAGCTGTACAACTTTTTAGGGTTGACGGTCGGCTTGAACATCAACTCAAAATCAGCAGAAGAAAAACGTGCGGCGTATGCTTGTGACATCACTTATAGTACAAACAATGAATTAGGGTTTGACTATTTGCGGGACAACATGGTGGTTTACCGTCATCAAATGGTACAGCGTCCATTAAACTATGCCATCGTCGATGAGGTCGATTCGATCTTGATCGATGAAGCGAGAACACCGTTGATCATTTCAGGACAAGCAGAAAAATCAACTGCGCTATACAATCGGGTCGACAATTTTGTCAAACGCTTGACGGAAGAAGAAGACTACAAAATCGATATCCAATCAAAAACGATCGGTTTGACAGAACGTGGGATCGAAAAAGCGGAAGAGACCTTCGGCTTAGAAAACTTGTATGATATTGAAAACACGGCATTGACCCATCACTTGGATCAAGCACTACGAGCGAATTACATTATGATTCGCGATATCGATTATGTCGTGCAAGATGGGAAAGTAATGATCGTTGACCAATTTACAGGTCGGATCATGGATGGTCGCCGATATTCTGATGGGCTCCATCAAGCGATCGAAGCGAAAGAAAGTGTCGAAATCGAAGATGAAACCAAAACGATGGCGACGATCACATTCCAGAACTACTTCCGGATGTACAAAAAACTGTCTGGGATGACCGGTACAGCGAAAACGGAAGAAGAAGAGTTCCGAGAAATCTATAACATGCAAGTCATTCAGATTCCTACGAACAAACCAATCTTACGGGATGATCGTGCGGACTTGCTTTATCCAACGCTTACGAGCAAATTCCAAGCAGTCGTTCAAGACATCAAAGAGCGTCACCGCAAAGGACAACCCGTGCTTGTAGGGACGGTCGCTGTTGAGACTTCTGAATTACTGTCATCAATGCTTGATCGTGAGAAAGTTCCTCATGAAGTATTGAATGCCAAGAATCACTTTAAAGAAGCAGAAATCATTTTGAATGCTGGACAAAAAGGCGCTGTAACGATCGCGACCAATATGGCTGGTCGGGGAACGGATATCAAGTTAGGTCTTGGTGTTGCAGAACTAGGCGGCTTGGCAGTTATCGGTACTGAGCGTCATGAATCACGACGGATCGATAATCAGTTACGGGGACGTGCGGGACGTCAAGGAGATCCAGGGATGTCGCAATTTTACTTATCGCTAGAAGATGATTTAATGAAGCGTTTTGGTTCTGAACGAATCAAAGTGTTCTTGGATCGGATGAAGATTGATGAAGGCGACGCCGTGATCCAAAGCAAGATGCTTTCAAAACAAGTAGAATCTGCCCAACGACGAGTGGAAGGAAATAACTACGATACTCGGAAAAACGTCTTGCAATACGATGACGTGATGCGAGAACAGCGGGAAGTTATTTACGGACAACGTCAAGAAGTGATCATGGAAGAAACGGATCTTTCACCACAATTAATGAATATGGTGAAACGTTCCATCAGCCGAGTCGTCGACAGTCATACGCAATTAGAAGAAAGCAATTGGAACTACGAAGGAATCGTTGATTTTGCGGCGAATGCACTTGTTCATGAAGATACTATCAGTATCGAGGACATCAAGGGCAAATCAGCTCAAGAGATCAAAGACTACCTAAACCAACGGGCAGAAGAAGTCTTTGAACAAAAGAAAGCACAACTTAATAGTCCAGAACAATTACTGGAATTTGAAAAAGTCGTCATCTTACGAGTTGTCGATACGAAGTGGACCGACCACATCGATGCTATGGATCAGCTGCGTCAATCGGTTGGGTTACGGGCTTATGGACAAAACAATCCATTAGTTGAGTACCAAACAGAAGGATTCAATATGTTTGAGAACATGGTTGGAGCGATCGAATATGAAGTAACTCGTCTCTTTATGAAGGCAGAGATTCGTCAAAACGTTCAACGGGAACAAGTTGCTCAAGGGGAAGCACAAGGGGTAGAAGAAGCACCTGCTGCCCAAGCACCAAGTTTCAAAAACGTTGGTCGTAACGATCCTTGTCCATGCGGCAGCGGGAAAAAATTCAAGAATTGCCACGGGAAAAATATGTAACACGTTTTGAAAAAGTTGAGAGTAGGCTGGCAGACGTTTTTGTCCAGTCTACTTTCGTTTGTAAGAAAAAAAGAAAGAAGGAATTTTAATGGAAATCGCAGATATTCGGAATCAATTGACCCAGATGAATGAAAAAATAATCAGTTTTAGGGGGTCTCTTTGACTTAGATCAGTTAGAAGAGGACATTGCGGAAGCGGAACACCAAATGGCAGATCCCACCTTTTGGGATGACTCAGAAAAAGCTCAACAAGTCATTAACGCAAACAATGCCAACAAAGAGACCTACGATCAGTTCAATCAGTTAGCAGAAGAATTGGAAGAGCTGGAAGTGATGTTGGAAATGATTCAAGAAGAAGCAGACCCAGAAATGGAAGCAGAACTTGAAGCACGGATCACGAAGCTAAACGAGAAAATGGCGTCTTATGAATTGTCGATGCTGTTAGATGAACCCTATGATCGAAATAACGCCATCATCGAGCTTCATCCTGGTGCAGGCGGTACCGAATCACAAGACTGGGGCAGCATGCTGTTACGGATGTATACTCGTTTTTGCGAACAACACGGGTATCAAGTAGAGACCCTCGACTATCAAGCTGGTGATGAAGCGGGGATCAAAAGTGTCACTTTACTTGTAAAAGGCCACAACGCCTATGGGTATTTGAAATCGGAAAAAGGCGTTCATCGTTTAGTTCGGATCTCACCTTTTGATTCAGCCAAGAGACGGCACACGTCATTTTGCTCGGTGGATGTGATGCCAGAATTAGATGGGGCGATCGATGTGGAAATCAACTCAGATGATTTGAAAATCGATACGTACCGCGCAAGTGGTGCGGGTGGACAGCACATCAACAAAACCGAATCTGCTGTGCGGATCACCCATATTCCGACAGGAACGGTCGTTGCTAGCCAAGCCCAGCGCTCACAATTGAAAAACCGTGAGCAAGCGATGGGAATGTTGAAAGCCAAGCTGTATCAACTAGAAGTCGAAAAGAAAGAACAAGAAGCAGCAGCTTTGCGAGGCGAGCAGTTAGAAATTGGTTGGGGCTCGCAAATTCGTTCTTACGTCTTCCATCCCTATTCGATGGTCAAAGATCACCGAACGAATTTCGAAACTGGGAATGTACAGTCAGTCATGGATGGCGATTTGGATGGCTTTATCGACGCGTATTTGAAGCTGAAACTGAATCAAAAATAACCTTGTGTGACTTAAACAGATTGAAACATAATTGTAATCTGTTGCAAGCAAGGTGAAATATATTCATGCTATAATAAGCCAGAATGAAAATTTGAGATGGAGAGATAGCTGTATGATAGAAATGAAAGATATAATGAAAAAGTACTCTAATGGTACGACTGCTATCCGTAACCTTTCGATTTCAATTGATCAAGGAGAGTTTGTTTATGTCGTGGGCCCATCGGGTGCCGGCAAATCAACCTTTATCAAATTGATGTATCGGGAAGAAAAAGCAACAAAAGGCGTTTTGAATGTCGCAGGATATGATTTGGTCGGCATGAAAAACCGCGAGATCCCATTGATGCGTCGAGAAATCGGCGTGGTCTTTCAGGATTATAAACTTTTACCACGGAAAACGGTCTTTGAAAATGTTGCTTATGCAATGCAAGTTATCGGCCGCAAACCTCGTGATATCAAAAAACGGGTGATGGAAGTATTAGACTTGGTCGGCCTGAAACATAAGGTGCGGGTATTTCCAAGTGAGCTTTCCGGTGGGGAACAACAGCGGGTGTCGATCGCTCGTGCCATCGTAAATACGCCGAAAGTATTGATTGCGGATGAACCAACGGGGAATCTAGATCCTGAAAACTCATGGGAAATCATGAAGCTGCTTGATCGGATCAATGCCCAAGGAACAACGGTCGTTATGGCGACCCATAATAGTACGATCGTAAACACGATTCGTCATCGCGTGATCGCGATTGAAAATGGCCGCATTATTCGCGACCAAGCGGAAGGAGAATATGGTTACGATGATTAGAACATTTTTCCGTCATCTCCTGGAGAGTATCAAAAGTTTAAAGCGTAACGGCTGGATGACTATTGCGTCATTGAGTGCGGTAACGATCACACTGACATTAGTCGGTATTTTTCTAGGTGTAATCTTAAATGCAACAAAACTAGCCGAAGACATTCGCGAGAATGTGGACGTTTCGGTTTTCGTTGATATTGGTACGGAACAAGAAGACATGGATGCTTTGGAACAGTCCTTAAATGATCTGCCGAACGTTTCAGAAGTGAAATTTTCTAGCCGAGACGAAGAATTGCAGAAGATCCAAGATGCAATGGGGGATTCATGGAACTTGTTCGAAGGCGACAGCAATCCGCTGTATAACGTGTTTGTCGTCAGTGCAACAGATCCAGAGTATACGACAGAGATCGCTGAGCAAGCTGGCGAATTGCCAAATGTTTTCAAAGCCGATTACGGCGGAGATTCTTCTGACCGAATCTTTGAATTGTCTGCTGCTGTGCGGACTTGGGGCTTAGCTGCTGCTGTCTTATTGATTTTTGTGGCAATGTTCCTGATCTCTAATACGATTCGGATCACGATTTTGTCTCGTCAAAGAGAAATTCAGATCATGCGTCTGGTGGGGGCGAAAAACGGCTACATTCGTTGGCCATTCTTCCTTGAAGGCGGCTGGATCGGACTCTTAGGTTCGATCGTTCCGATTGCTTTAATGTACTTCGGCTACCACCAAGTTTATGCAATGGTCAATCCATCCTTACTGCGTTCAAATTACAGTTTAATTGCACCAAATATGTTTCTATTACAAGTTTGCGGTGTGATGGCACTGATTGGGATCGTGATCGGTTCGCTTGGTTCCGTGTTATCAATGCGCCGTTTCTTAAAATTCTAAACCGATATTTTCTTAAAGTCGATCGTCAAGATCGGCTTTTTTTGTTTCATCACAGTGTTTCTTTACTTTAGGTACTATTTTTTGATATGCTTTAGTAGCGGGAAATCGGGGAAGAGGTGGAGAAATGGTTGTAATGGATAATTTGGTAACCATTTTATTTATAGTCAATATTTTGTTATCAATCATTATCATTTTCAGAGAAAGGCGGCAGACTGCTCAAACGTGGGCCTGGCTTTTGGTCTTGATGTTCATTCCAATCGTTGGCTTTGTGCTTTACTTTTTCTTTGGTAGAGGGATCTCTAAAGAAAAGATCTTTGATATGCGCTCACAGGCAAAGGTGGGGCTGAATGTTGAATTAGAAGAACAAAAACAAGCGCTCGCTCGTCAGCTGTTTCCGCATCCGCCGACCGCGCAGGTAGAAGTGCAGCAGCTGGTCTACCTGTTGACAGTCTTTGGGCAATCCCTGTATACGACAGCGAATAGTATGACGCTTTATACTGACGGACGGCAGAAATTTGATGCCTTGATCGCGGATATCGAACAGGCAAAAAATCACATTCATATGGAATATTACATTTATCGCAGTGATACATTGGGAAATGAAGTCAAAGAGGCACTGGTGCGCGCGGCGAAGCGGGGCGTAAAAGTAAGAGTCTTATTAGATGCTTGGGGCAGCACCCAAGTATCATTAAAGTTTTTTGATGAGTTGCGTCTGCATGGCGGTCAAATTGCCTTCTTCTTTCCTTTATTCGTTCCTTATGTCAATCCGCGAATCAATTATCGAAATCATCGGAAAATCGTGGTGATCGATGGAGAAATTGGCTATACAGGCGGTTTTAATGTGGGAGATGAATATCTAGGGCAAGTGGAAAAATTCGGTTATTGGCGAGACAATCACTTGCGAATTGCCGGTTCAGCTGTCTATTCGCTGCAAAATCGGTTTTTGATGGATTGGAATTCACAACATGCGTTGGAGATCAAATATGATCCTTCCTTGTTTCCTGAAATCAAACAAGTCGGGACAGTTGCAGCCCAAGTCATCACGAGTGGTCCTGATACGGAACATGAAGAAATCAAAATGACCTATCTGAAAATGATCAACTTAGCCAAAAAGGAAATCTTGATCCAAACACCTTATTATATTCCGGATGAAGCCATTCACAATGCCTTGAAGTTGGCACTGCTTTCTGGGGTGAAAGTCCATATACAAATCCCTAACAAACCGGATCATCCCTTGGTATATTGGGCGACCTATTCCTTTGCGGCTGAGCTGCTGCATTTTGGGGCAGTCATCGAAACCTATGAGAAAGGGTTTATGCATGCAAAAACGATGATCATTGACAGTGGGCTCGTTTCGATTGGTTCAGCAAATATCGATGTCCGTTCGTTTCGTTTAGACTTTGAGGTCAATACGATCATCTACGATGCACAACTCGCGACGCAAACGAAAGAAGCATTTCTGGCGGATTCGATCGATTCCAAGCACTTAACGATCGAAGCGTATCAGCAAAGAAAGCTGACGATCAAAATCAAAGAAGGCTTGGCACGCCTTGTGTCACCCTTGCTGTAAAAAAAGTGCCCTTTTCCAAAAGATGGAAGCCATCATTTTGGAAAAGGGCACTTTTTTAATAGGATTAACCCATAATACTTGTGTATGCTGCTAAGAAAATCGAGCCAACAGTGAGAATAAGCATGGTCCAGATCACGACTTGCGTGATTTTTGCAAAGGTACTTTTTGGTTTTTTCTCGTTCATTCTAATCCACCTTTTAGAGTTATTCTAGTGACAGTTTACCCTCAAATACACAAGAACTCAAGTTGAACCAAGGAGAAATTAAGAAAATTTCAATTTCAGGATAAAAAAAATCACTAGAATGGCAAGATAGACTTGTTGAAGCTACGCCCTTCTGTTTTAATAGGTAAAGAAATGCATTCTTCAAGACTTTCAAAAGTCAGCTGATGAACAAAGAGGCTCCTTAAAAAATTTCATGGCTGTCTTATTCCAGCTCAGATTTTTAAAAGAACTGAAACACGGATGTAAAGAAAATAAAGTATAGTGACACTAGTTGTTAGAAAGGATTTTGCTGTATGTCTGGATTTAATCCAATCGTTTTGTTTTGGTATATCTTTCCTGTGCTCGTCTATTTCGCCTGTCGGTTTATTGTTTCCGCGTTGTCCTTGAATGATCGTTACCACGTGAAGGCACCGGATTTAGCGGTACCATTTTTGATGGTCGGGATTCATCAATTATCAAAGTATACTTTTGATCAAGCAATCACATTGTACTATTTGATCTCCATTTTTTTATTGGGGATTCTGCTGGCAGTCTTTCAGGCGTATTACTATGAGGAGATCCAATATGGTCGCTATTTAAAGATGTATTGGCGTAGTATTTTTCTATTTACGATCATTTTTCATGTCGTTTTGATCATTCTAAATATTGTTAGTTACTTATAGTGTTTTGACTCTTGATAAACGCCCATTTTTTCACTTAAAGTTTTTTTAAAAACTTTAAGTAGTCGGTTTTCCTCTTTTTCCTCATTTGGTAAAGAAAAGTCAAACAACTTCCCTTTCAAATTTCATATAATTTGTGGTAGAAAGTGGGGGATTGTGGTAGACTGTGAATATCAGGTGGAGATCGGGGGTTATTTATCGATGTTTATGGGTGAATTTCAACATTCGATAGATGCAAAAGGCCGACTAATCGTCCCTTCAAAACTACGAGAAAAACTCGGAGAAAAATTTGTTGTGACACGTGGATTAGATGGCTGTTTATTTGGCTACCCCTTATCTGAATGGGAAAAACTTGAAGAAAAACTAAACGAAATGCCTTTAGCGAAAAAGGACGCTCGGACATTTGTCCGCTTCTTTTATTCTGCTGCAACAGAGTGCGAAATCGATAAACAAGGACGAATCAATATCCCTGTTACATTGAGAAATCATGCAGACCTTACCAAAAGCTGTGTGATCATCGGCGTTTCAAACCGAATCGAGATTTGGGATGAAACGCGTTGGCAAGCATTCTCTGAAGAAGCAGAAGAAAACTTTGATGAAATTGCTGAAACAATGATTGATTTTGGCTTATAGGCTTGATAGGAAGAGGAAAAAACACATGGCAGATTTTCAACACTACACCGTTATGCTACAGGAGACCGTTGATGGGTTAAAGATTCGTCCAGAAGGCGTCTATGTCGATTGTACATTAGGTGGAGCCGGTCATAGTGAATATTTATTGTCGCAACTGTCTGAAGAGGGACATCTCTTTGCTTTTGATCAAGACCAAACTGCTATCGATCATGCGAAAAAACGTTTAGCACCATATGTTGCTAAAGGAATGGTTACGTTCATTAAAAGTAATTTCCGCTATTTAAAGGAAGCATTGCATCAACACGGTGTGAGCCGAGTCGATGGGATTTTGTACGATTTAGGTGTTTCCTCACCCCAATTAGATGAAGCCGAACGCGGCTTTAGCTACCACCAAGATGCACCGCTGGATATGCGGATGGATCAAACTGCAGCATTGACTGCCTATGAAGTAGTCAATCAATTCGACTACCACCAATTAGTCAAAATCTTCTTCCGTTATGGAGAAGAAAAATTCTCGAAACAAATCGCTCGTGAAATCGAGCGGGTGCGACAAGATCATCCAATCGAAACAACGGGTGAGTTGGTCGATATCATCAAAATAGCCATTCCTGCGCCAGCAAGAAGAAAAGGCGGACACCCTGCAAAACGGGTTTTCCAAGCCATTCGCATTGCAGTCAATGATGAGCTAGGTGTGATTGAAGAATCACTTGAACAAGCGATTCATCTTTTAGCAGTCAACGGACGTGTGAGTGTCATCACGTTTCACTCTTTAGAAGATCGCATCGTGAAATCGATGTTCAAGGAATACAGCACACCGAAGGATATGCCGCCAGGTTTGCCGATGATACCAGAAGAATTCCAACCAACACTTAAACTTATAACAAGAAAACCACTTCTTCCTACTGAGGAAGAAGTAGCTGAAAATAATCGTTCTCGTAGTGCGAAACTGCGAATCGCGGAAAAAATCAAGGAAAGCGAAGGGTAACAACTATGGCAGAACTAAAAGTTCATGACTATGAATTCAGAGAACCACTTGAATCACAACCTATGGAACACTCTGAACCGACAACTGAAAAACTGCCTACTGATCCCCAGCGTCCTGAGGTCATCCGCGTACCAGCATCTCCGGCTCGTCGGTTAAAAAGCATTTCTACTCTGGAAAAACTGATCGCTGCCTTTGTGATCATCTCTGTATTGACGTTGGCGATCTTGACCATCAATATTCGAACCAATATCAGTCAAGTCGAACACGATATTTCTTTGATCCAATCGGATATTAATGAAAAAACAACACAAGCAGAACAGTTGGAACAAGAGAAAAATGAACTTTCTAAAACCGAGCGCATCCAAAAGATTGCTGAGGATAATGGATTGTCGATCGATGACGGCAATTTAAGGAAAGTGGACTAAATGAAGTTAACAGATAAATTCAAGCAATACTTAAAAAAGAACAATCAAACTACAACGAACAATCGCAAAAAAGTAGGTATTATTCTCTTTGCTACGAGTATTGGATTGTTCTTTTTGTTTGTCACGCGTTTGAGCTACATCGTCATTGTCGGAGATGTCGCAGGGACTTCCTTAGCTGAAAAAACGAAAAATCTTTATGAAGGCAGTGAAGTCATCAAAGCGAAACGTGGAACGATCTATGATCGCAATGGGATTCCAATTGCTGAAGATGTGACCTCCTATTCAATTTACGCTGTTTTAAACCAAAATTACAAAGATGGCAAAAAGAATCTTTTTGCAGAAAAAGCAAACTTCAATAAATTGGGCAAAATCTTGTCGGATGTATTGTCCATCGATCAAGAAACAGCAGTCAACACGTTAGAAGAAGGGCTTGAGCAACAATTATGGCGTGTTTCTTTTGGAAGTAAAGGAAACAATATTACATTAGAACAAAAGAATGCGATTGAAGATGCAATGGAAAAAGAAGAGATTGCTGGCTTTCATTTTGACAGCCATCCAGCTCGACTTTATCCGAATGGTGTCTTTTCTTCTCACTTTATCGGGTATGCTGTTGCCAATGATGACGATACTGGTCTAGTTGGGAAAACCGGACTAGAAGCTGCGTACAATGACGTGCTTTCAGGGACCGATGGCGAGATCGTTTATCAAAAAGACAACAATCAAAATCCGTTGCCAGGAACCGTAGCCGAAACTGTTGCAGCTGTGGACGGGAAAGACGTCTATACAACCATCGATAGTCGGATCCAAAGCTACTTGGAAACGCTGATGGACAGTGTCTTTAAAGAAAATAAACCAGAAAACTTAACAGCCAACTTAATGGATGCCAAAACCGGCGAGATTATAGCGATGGCACAACGACCAACCTATAATCCAGAAAATTTGGATTCCATCAATGATTGGCAAAACCTATTAGTTGAGGACAACTACGAGCCAGGTTCAACCATGAAGATCTTGACGACGGCAGCAGCGATCGATCAAGGGATCTTCAATGAAAACGAAACCTTTACCCCAAGCCCTGATGGAATGAAACTTTATGATGCAACCATCAACGACTGGGACTTCGGACAAAAAGGAACACTGACGATGCGCCAAGCACTTTCATGGTCCAGTAATATCGGAATGGTGACCTTGGAGCAGCGAATGGCAGATCGTTGGCAACAATACTTAAAAGAATTTGGTTTTGGTCGCAGTACCTATTCAGGATTGCCTAACGAAAATACTGGGATCACACCAGAGGATAACCCTGTCAGCCAAGCGATGACGTCATTTGGTCAAGCGATTGGTGTGACGAATTTCCAAATGATGCAGGCCTTTACGTCGGTGGCAAATAATGGAACGATGTTGAAACCACAATTTATTAGTAAAATCGTTGATGGCAATACTGGAGAAGAAACGGTCACGCAACCAGAAGAGGTCGGCCATCCAATCACAAAAGAGGCTGCAACAGAGGTCCGTGAATATATGCGTGATGTTGTCGAGAGTGAAAATTATGGAAGTGCTTATGGCGTTTATGAATTACCTGGCTACAACATTTCTGCAAAAACGGGGACGGCCCAAGTAGCCGATCCAACGACCGGTAAGTATTTGTCTGGTGGTACCAATTATCTGTATTCTGTTGTTTTGATGTTTCCTTCAGAAGAACCTGAATATATTTTGTATTTGACGATCAAATTGCCAGAGAAGCACGAAAGCACCGTGTTGGGTGAAATTGCCAATCCATTGATGAAACGAGTCATGGATCTAAAAAATTCTGCATTAGAAGATAGTACAACCTCTGGTAGTGAAACGACTGTAGGGGATTATCGTAATCTTGATACAGAATCAGCGGCAACTGACGTTCAAAAAGCTGGGTTGACCCCTGTTGTCATCGGTGATGGCGAGAAGGTCATCGCACAGTCCGTTGACAGCGGCACTTCGATCATGCCTGGCGGACGGGTACTGCTGATTACGGATAGCGACAAGTATTACATGCCTGATACGACCTCCTGGTCCAAAGCAGATTTGATCAAATTTGGCAGTCTGTTGAATGTGGACGTCAGTTTTGAAGGGGACGGCTATTGTACCAAACAGAGCGTGGAGCCTTATACTGAGTTATCGGGACAATCGATCAAGTTTACACTAAGCGAAAACGAATAGAATAATAGGAGAGAACGATATGGAATGGACAGAGATGATATTACCTTTGGCAAGCGGCTTTGCGATCGTAACAGCCGCGATGCCTTTGTTTATCGGCTATTTTCAAATGAAGAAATACGGACAGGAAATACGTGGTGACGGCCCTAAATGGCATAACGTAAAGGCTGGTACACCAACGATGGGTGGGTTTGTATTTTTGATTTCTGCAATGATCACTGCAATTTGGGTAGGGGCATGGCAAAATCAACTGACTGCTTCATTGTTCATTCTTTTGTTCATTACCTTGGTTTATGGTGCATTAGGATTTCTTGACGATTTCATCAAGATTTTCCGCAAAAGAAATATGGGCTTAAACTCGCTGCAAAAATTGATTGGACAAATTTTAGGCGGACTCGTCTTTTACTTTGTTTTTCGAACGGAAGGCAATGCAGACGTGTTAAATTTCTTTGGGATCGATGTGCCACTGTCGATCTTTTACGGAGTGTTCGTCATCTTTTGGCTGGTCGGTTTTTCAAATGCAGTCAACTTGACCGACGGTATCGATGGTCTGGTCGCAGGACTGGGCACGATTTCTTTTTCAACTTACGCACTGATTGCTTGGCGGCAAGATCAAATTGATGTGTTGATCGTTTGTCTAGCAATCATTGGCGGATTGATCGGCTTCTTTCCGTACAATCGCAAACCGGCTAAAATTTTTATGGGGGATGTCGGCTCGCTGGCTTTAGGCGGTCTGCTGGCAGCAATATCGATTCTTTTACACCAAGAATGGACCCTCTTGCTTGTCGGACTGGTCTATGTTTGTGAAACAGCAAGCGTGATGCTGCAAGTTGCCTCATTCAAATTAACGGGCAAACGAATCTTCAAGATGTCACCCATCCACCATCATTTTGAAATGAGCGGATGGTCTGAGTGGAAGATCGACACTGTATTTTGGTGTATTGCGCTAGGTTGCTCGTTGCTCACAATAGCCCTTGTATGGTAGGAGATGAAGAAAATGAAAAAAATTAAAACATATCAAAATAAAAAAGTTCTTGTGCTAGGATTAGCGCGTAGTGGATTCAGTGCGGCCAAATTGTTACATGATTTGGGCGCACTTGTGACCGTTAATGACGGCAAGCCATTTGCTGAAAATCCCGAAGCACAAGATCTTTTGGCGTTAGGGGTCAAAGTGATCACTGGCAGCCACCCAATCGAATTATTGGATGAAGGCTTTTCGTTAGTTGTGAAAAATCCAGGAATCCCTTATTCACAGCCACTTGTTCAAAAAGCTTTAGAGAAAAAAATTCCTGTAATCACGGAAGTGGAGCTAGCGTATCAAATCTCTGAGGCACCGATTATCGGCATTACTGGTACGAACGGAAAAACCACCACAACGACCATGATCGCCAATGTCTTAAACGCCGGGATGCAAAAAGGGCAGGCACTGCTTTCTGGGAACATTGGGTTTCCTGCAAGTTCCGTTGCTCAAACAGCTAAGCCTGAAGATCGCTTGGTGATGGAGCTTTCAAGTTTCCAATTGATGGGGATCGATACTTTGCGACCAAAAATCGCCGTGATCACCAATATTTATGAAGCCCATATCGATTACCATGGCAGTCGTCCAGAGTATGTCCTAGCAAAGTGGCGGTTGCAACAGCGAATGACTGCAGATGATTATTTGGTGATCAACTGGAACCAGCCAGAACTAGAAGCACTGTCGACAAAATCAAAAGCGCAAATCATTCCTTTTTCCACCAAGGAAAAAGTAGCAGGCGCGTACATGCTTGACGGTATCCTCTATTATAAAGAAGAAGTGATTATGGCAGCTGATGAACTTGGCGTGCCAGGAGATCATAATATTGAAAATGCATTAGCAGCGATTGCTGTCGGTAAACTTTGCGATATGCCAAACGAAGCCATTAAGCAAGCGTTACAAACCTTTACAGGCGTGCCCCATCGGACTCAGTATGTCACCACCATCAATCAGGTGAAATTTTTCAATGACTCCAAAGCAACAAACATTCTAGCCACAGAAATGGCATTAGGCGGCTTTGACAATGAGAAACTGATTTTATTGGCAGGTGGTCTGGATCGGGGGAACAGCTTTGATGACTTAGTTCCCGCACTAAAAGGGCTAAAAGCCATCGTGTTGTTTGGTGAAACAAAGGAAAAATTAGCCGCTGCCGCTCAAGCAGCTGGGGTAAAAACAATTGAAATGACAGACAATGTTGAAACAGCAGTCCCATTAGCCTTTTCTTTAAGTGCTGCTGGAGATACGATTTTATTGTCACCTGCGAATGCAAGTTGGGATCAATACCCTAATTTTGAAGTTCGCGGCGACAAATTTATGGCGGCAGTAGCAGAACTTAAATAGAAATGAGTGACGGATATGAAAATACTTGTGACTGGCGGCGGTACTGGCGGACATATTTATCCAGCGTTGTCTTTTGTCGATTATGTAAAAGAGATTGACCCGACAGCCGAATTTTTATACATTGGTGCAACAAGGGGCTTGGAAAATAAAATCGTCCCTCCAACAGGTATTCCTTTTAAAACATTAGAAATCCAAGGCTTTAAGCGTAAGTTGTCCTTCGATAATGTAAAAACGATCCAACTTTTCATGAAAAGTTATTACGCAGCCAAAAAAATCATCAAGGAGTTTCAACCGGATGTGGTGATCGGCACCGGCGGCTACGTTTCTGGCGCGGTGGTCTTTGCCGCAGCGAAGTTGAAAATTCCTACAATTATTCATGAACAAAATAGTGTTCCCGGGATCACGAATAAATTTCTAACCAAATATGTGGATAAAATCGCCATTGCCTTTCACGATGCGTCTCAGTACTTTCCAGCGAAGAAAACGGTGCTGGTGGGGAATCCTCGAGGTCAAGAAGTACGCAACAGTCAAAAGTCAGCGATCTTGTCTTCCTATGATTTAAATCCGGCGAAAAAGACGGTCTTGGTTTTTGGTGGGAGTCAAGGAGCACTGAAAATCAATCAAGCGATCATTGATGCGCTGCCGCTGTTTGCTCAAAAAGAGTATCAGCTTCTCTATGCGTCAGGTGAACGGTATTACAAAGAGATCGAAGAAAAAATCGGCATGTCAAAAGATGCCTTTCCTAATATCAGTATTCGCCCTTACATTGATCAGATGGCAGAAGTGATGGCAAATAGTGATTTGTTGATTGGACGAGCAGGAGCCACATCGATCGCAGAATTCACTGCATTAGGGATTCCAGCGATTTTGATTCCTAGTCCTTATGTGACCAATGACCACCAAACGAAGAACGCCCAAAGTTTAGCCAATGCAGGAGCAGTCAAAATGATTGCCGATCATGAACTAAACAGTCAAAACCTCGTGGAAGCAGTAGACAGTATCATGCAAGATGAAGCCCTTCGTAGTAAGATGGCAAAAGCCTCAAAAGAACAAGGGATCAGCGATGCCTCAGAACGATTATTTCGACTTGTGCAAGAGGTAATCAAATAGTACAATGTGTGGGATAGAAAGGAGCGATTATCATTAGTAAAGACAAAACACCTCATGATGATCAAACCCCCTCGTCAACGGAAGAGTTGACCCCTTGGCAAAAAGAAAATCTAAAGTATTTGCAAGAAAAAGGCAATCAGCCAGCTTGGTCTTCTCCTGCTCCTGAAGAAACAGAAGATGCGTCAGCAGACCATGAAGACGAGCAAGAAGAAACATTTTTTGAAGCAGATGAAGCAATGGAAGAGTCCGTTGATGAGAAGGAAGCATTGCCAGAGCCAGAAAAAAAGGCCCGCTCCTTTGCTGATCGGCTGCCTAACCTAAAGGCGTACCGCAACCAAGTGTTGATTCGCCGTTTAGCCTTGATTATTGGATTGTTGATGATTCCTTTATTGATTGTTTTGTATTTCGTTTCGCCCCTTAGTCGTTTGGCGAATGTGGTCGTCAAAGGCAATCATGAAGTATCCGCAGAAGCAATTCTCGAAAATTCGGACCTAACCGTCAATGAAGAGATGTGGCCGCAATTTTTCGAACGTAATCAAAGCGTGTCTGCCATCAAAAAAGAATTGCCACGTATAAAAAATGCCTCAATTTCTCTATCTGGTATCAATCGCTTCGATATCACTGTCACTGAATTTCAAGAAGTTGCTTTACTAGCCCAAGATGGTGGCTATGCGCCGGTTTTAGAAAATGGCGTTGTGTTAGATGAAATCAGTGAGCAGCCAGTGGAAGGATTGCCGGTTTTAGAAAATTTTTCGGCTGAAGATAAAATCAAAGCAACACTTAGTGCCTATCAAGAATTAAGTTCAGAAATTCGCGATGGCGTTTCTCAAATCAAATATACCCCCCGTGACAGCAATGATGAGCTGCTGACTCTCTTTATGAATGATGGCAATCAAGTGATCGTCAACATTTCGAATATGGTGAGTCAAATGCAGTATTATCCGCAAATTGCCAAAGATTTGACCGAGGACAGTATTGTGGATATGGAAGTTGGAATCTTTACTTACCCAATTTCAAATACACAAGAAGACGATGCAGACGAAAATCAAACAGCTGATAGTGATTCTTAGGAAAAATTCAAGAGTTTTTTTCATTAACTTGTTTCTAAAAAGCGCCATTATATGGTAGAATTGGTAACAGTGAACAAATTATTCGAATGAACTCTAAAAACGGACTGTGATGGTTCGCTATATATCCAATTTAAGTAGGAGGGAACCCCATCCATGGCAAAAACGGGAATGTATGTTGGCCTTGATATCGGTACGACATCTGTAAAAGTTGTAGTAGCCGAATACGTTGACAGCCAAATGAATATCATTGGTGTAGGTAATGCAAAATCAGAAGGAATCAACCGTGGGATCATTGTAGATATCGATAAAACGGTACAAGCCATTCAAAGAGCAGTAAGACAAGCAGAAGAAAAAGCAGGAATTCAAATTCGCAGTGTAAGTGTTGGTGTACCAGCCAATCTTCTTGAAGTGGAAAATTGTCAAGGAATGATCGCTGTCAATAGTGAATCAAAAGAGATCACCGACGAAGACGTGCGTAATGTTGCCTCCGCAGCACTCGTTCGTTCTACCCCTCCTGAAAGACAGATCATTGCTATTTTACCGCAGGAATTTACCGTTGATGGTTTTGAAGGAATCAAAGATCCTCGTGGCATGATCGGGGTTCGCCTAGAAATGTTTGGTGTTGTGTATACAGGACCAAAAACCATCATTCACAACATTCGCAAATGTGTTGAAAAATCTGGTTTGATTGTTAATGAAGTAGTCATTACGCCATTAGCACTAACAGAATCGATTTTATCAGACGGTGAAAAAGATTTTGGTACGATCGTCATCGACATTGGTGGCGGCCAAACAACCACCGCAGCGATGCACGACAAGCAATTGAAATTCACCCATGTGAACCAAGAGGGCGGCGAATTTGTCACAAAAGACATTTCGACGGTTTTAAATACCTCTTTCAACAATGCAGAAGCATTGAAGATCAATTATGGGGATGCGTATCCTGAACGCACTTCAGCCAGCGAAGAATTTCCGGTTGATGTGATCGGGAAATCAGAACCAGTGAAAATCGATGAACGCTATTTATCAGAAATCATTGAAGCCCGTATGGAACAAATCTTCACCAAATCAAAAGAAGTTTTAGACGAAATCGATGGGCTTGATTTACCGGGTGGCGTGATCTTGACTGGTGGCGCTGCAAGTCTTCCTGGTGTCGTAGATCTTGCTCAAGAAGTATTCGAAACAAACGTCAAGCTTTACGTTCCTAATCATATGGGACTTAGAAATCCTGTTTTCACGAATGTGATCAGTATCGTTGACTATTCGGCAAACTTAAGCGAAGTGTATCAGCTTGCCAAAAGTGCGATCACTGGTGAAAAAACAGTGGCGCAACAGCCCGTTGCTATTCAACAACAAGAAGTGCATTACGAACAATATGAAGCGCCAGAAGAAACTTATGAAGAAGCAGAAGAAGAGAAAAAAGGTGAGTCGATCACAAACCGAGTAAAAGATTTCTTCTCAAATATCTTTGAATAATCTAAAACGATTCTCAGGAGGAAGATAAATTATGGAATTTTCAATTGATAATAACATCAATGACGGCGCTGTGATCAAAGTCATCGGAGTCGGTGGCGGTGGCGGCAACGCAGTCAATCGTATGATCGAAGAAAATGTCAAGGGCGTAGAATTTATTGCAGCCAACACTGACGTTCAAGCGTTAAAAAACTCAAAAGCAGAAACAGTCATTCAATTAGGCCCTAAATATACCCGCGGACTTGGTGCTGGCTCTCAACCAGAAGTTGGTCAAAAAGCAGCGGAAGAAAGTGAAGATTCTATTCGCGAATCATTAGAAGGCGCAGACATGATTTTCATTACCGCTGGTATGGGTGGCGGAACCGGAACAGGTGCTGCACCGATCGTAGCAAAAATCGCTAAAGAAATCGGCGCGTTGACAGTCGGTGTCGTTACTCGTCCGTTTACTTTTGAAGGACCAAAACGTGGCCGTTTTGCGGCTGAAGGGATCGCTAAATTAAAAGAGAATGTCGATACCTTATTGATCATCTCAAACAACCGTTTATTAGAAGTTGTTGACAAGAAAACGCCAATGCTTGAAGCATTCCGTGAAGCAGACAATGTCTTGCGTCAAGGGGTTCAAGGGATCTCAGACTTGATCACTGCACCTGGTTATGTCAACTTAGACTTCGCTGATGTGAAAACAGTAATGGAAAATCAAGGCACAGCCTTGATGGGAATCGGTGTTGCTAGCGGGGAAGAACGTGTGATCGAAGCAACGAAAAAAGCGATCTCTTCACCATTACTAGAAACGTCGATCGATGGCGCAGAACAAGTGCTATTGAACATCACTGGCGGATTGGATATGACTTTATTTGAAGCACAAGATGCTTCTGATATCGTCGCTCATGCGGCAACAGGCGACGTAAACATTATCTTAGGTACATCAATCAATGAAGACTTAGGCGATGAGATCCGTGTGACTGTCATTGCAACCGGCATTGACCCTTCAAAAAAAGAACGGGGTTCTCGCTCTAGCAGACAAAGCCAAGGTCAAATTCATTCTATCCCTCAAAAACCAACATTAGATATGGATCAAGCACGCCCAGCGCAAGCAGAAGAAAGCAATGGCTTTGGTGATTGGGATATCCGCAAAGAACAAAATGTACGACCTAAAGTAGAAGAAAACACATTTGAAAATGTAGAAAAGAAAGAATTCGATACCTTCAGCCGTGATGAAGTACGTTCGAATGATGACGACGAATTAAGCACACCACCATTTTTCCGTCGTAAACGCTAGGGGGCAGAGCACATGATTTCTGAGAACTTGCACAAGATTCAGCAAGAGATACAGGATTCCTGTGCTCTTGTTTCTAGAAATGCCAATGATGTCTGTTTGACAGCTGTGACAAAATCCGTCGATACAGAAACAACAAGAGTCCTTTTAGAAAATGGTGTGCGGGATTGTGCAGAAAATCGAGTAGAAAAACTACTTGAAAAGAAGGCAGCACTAAAGGATTATCCAGATGTCCGTTGGCATTTTATTGGCAATTTGCAACGCAGAAAGGTAAAATCAATTATAAATGAGATTGATTTTTTCCATGCGTTAGATTCAATCAAACTGGCACAAGAAATTCAAAAACGAGCAGAGCATCCGATCAACTGCTTTGTGGAAGTGAATGTTTCGCAGGAAGCAACGAAACAAGGGATTTTTGTTGAAGAGGTAATGGCTTTTATTGAAGCACTTGCTTCGTTCGACAAAATTCGTGTTGTTGGATTGATGACGATGGCCCCGCTCACTGCTTCCAAAGACGAGCAGCATCAGATTTTTAAAGAATTAAAAAGGATTCAACAACAGATCGCTGACCTGCATCTTACACATGCCCCTTGCTTAGAAACGAGTATGGGAATGAGTAATGATTTTCCCATTGCGATTCAAGAAGGTGCAACATTTATTCGTGTAGGAACAGCATTATTTCAATAAAAAAGGAGGTTGACCGATGTCGCTCAAAGAGAAACTGACCAATTTTTTTGGATTGACTGACGAAGAAGATTACTACGAAGAAACATTTGCCACGGAAGAACCGGCACGCACAGCGTCTAAACAAGCTGTGAACCAAGGAGGAGCTTTTACAGCCCCCAGAGCAACCACGAATACGTATGCATCTGGCCAAGCGGCAACACGTACAACAAGTCAACCACAAAATCAAGCCTATCAATACAGACAGCAACCACAAGCAGCTGTCTATCAACAAGCTTCAGCTGCGGCTGAACGGGTAAGACCGGTGACGAAGACGGAAGAAAAAGTCGTTCCGATGGCACAACAAAGAAGCAATACGAGAGTCAAAGAAACAAAAGCAAAAGAAACACCCGCACAAGCAGCTGGTAAAATAACGATCGTAGAGCCACGCGTCTATTCCGAAGCGATGGGGATTGCCAAGCAGGTCATCAATGGGGATGCTGTACTTGTTAATTTTCATTTAATTGAAGAGTACCAAGCTCGTCGAATAGTTGATTTTTTAACAGGAACAGTGTACGCTGAAGATGGTGATATCAAGCGTGTTGGCGATGAAATTTTTCTTTGCACGCCTAAGGGTATGGAAATTGAAGGCACTGCCCAAACATTAGCAGATACCAATTTTTTTGATATCTAAAGTGAGGAGGAACGCCAATTTTATTTTTGAGATTCGTTAAATTACTAAGTGATGCTGTTTATCTGTATACCATTTTATTAGTGATCTATGCACTTTTGTCTTGGTTTCCAGGAGGGTATCAATCCGCTTTTGGCCGTTTCTTAGCAAAAGTGTGTGAACCGTATTTGAGTTTATTTGATCGATTGAAATTAAGTTTTGCTGGTATTGATTTTACGATTGCGTTTGCAATTATCGTCTTACAGCTAGCATCACAAGCATTGATATTGATCTTACAATCAATTTTATTTTAACGTAAGGGGTGGTTATCGGTGAACGCAAATGTCTATCAACATTTTCGAAACGATGAACGCCCTTTTATTGATTCCGCTCAAGGATGGATCGAACAAGTGCAAATGCAGTATGCGCCTTACTTAACTGATTTTTTAGATCCGAGACAAGCGTATATTTTAGAAAGCTTGATTCGTCAATCAACGGATTTAAGCTTCCGCTTTTTTGGTGGTTACGAAGCTGCTGAAAGACGACGTTGTTTGATTTATCCCGATTATTATGAGCCCACCACCGATGAGTTTGACATGACTTTGTTTACGATTCAATATCCGAAAAAATTTACGGTGTTGAGTCATGGGAAAGTTTTAGGCACGTTAATGGGGACTGGAGTCAAGAGGGAATACTTTGGAGACATTCTTTCCGATGGTGAAATATGGCAAGTATTCGTTGCCGCTGAAGTCAGTCATTTTATCCAACTCCAAGTGGATAAAATCGGAAACGTATCGGTGCGCTTGGAAGAAACAAAATACACCGAGTTGATCGTTCCTAAAGATGGCTGGACCGAGGAAAGAGAAACGGTTAGTTCATTGCGTCTTGATACAGTGATCTCTGCCGTATACAACATCTCACGTCAGCGTTCGAAACAGTTGATCGAATCAGGAAAAGTAAAAGTAAACTGGACAGAAGCACTACGACCAGATTTTGTTCTGGATTTACTGGATATCGTTTCAGTAAGAGGATTTGGTCGGATTCAAATACAGGGGTTAGAAGGAACCACGAAAAAAGAAAAAGTTAGATTGTTATTAGGTGTATTACGTAAATAAATCAAAGAGGTGTATAGAATATGGCATTAACTCCATTAGACATTCAAAATAAAAACTTTTCAGTAAAAATGAGAGGATACAATCAAGACGAAGTCGATGACTTTTTGGATATGATCGTTCGCGATTATGAAGAAGCGGTTCAACGCAATCGCGAGTTAGAGAAATCATTGAAACATGCCGAAGAAAAACTAGAGTATTTCAATGAACTGAAAGACGCCTTGAACCAATCCATCATCGTGGCTCAAGATACCGCGGATAAAGTAAAAACAAGCGCAAGCAAAGAATCAGAAGTGATCGTTACGTCTGCCCAAAACCGTGCGGATGAAATGGTTGCTACTGCAGAAAAACATGCCCATGCCTTGATGACCTCAGCGGAAGAAAAAGCCAAAGAGATTTTGACGGATGCAACAGACAATGCCCGTCAATTGGCAACAGAAACAAATGACTTGAAGAAGAAAACCAGAGTCTTCCACAACAACTTATTGGTTATGTTACAAACCCAATTAGAACAAGTGAAGAGCCCAGAGTGGGAAGAGATTTTGGCGCCATTTTCAAGCTACGTGCAAGATTCCCATCAAGTAATCAGAGAAGTTTTATCAAAAGAACTTGACAGTGAAAATGGTTCTGGAGTAAACTCAGAAGCAGTGGACACATTTGATGTGGACGTTGTTGAATCAGATGAAAAAATCGTTGATGTAAGCGAAAGCCCTGAAGTGAAAACATTAGATGATGCGAGAAACTTATTAGACGAATTGAACAAAACAGATAACAACTAAGACACAGAACAGAAAAATTTCTTATATTTTTCAAGCGAGTTTGGGAGAGTGGAAGCCAAATAAAACCCTGTAAGAAATCAGATCATCTGTGAGTTGCGTTCTTTAAAGAGCCGATTATCCAAAGACTCAAGTAGAGAACGACGCCTGATCCCGTTACCGATCATCAAAGAATTGTCTAACGACAATAAAAATTTGGGTGGTACCACGAACACGTTCGTCCCTTGCCAGGGACGGACGTGTTTTTTGCTGTGAATCACTATGATTGGCTTGCGAAGCAAGACAGAATAGATGATGAACAGTACTAGGCGACCATAGGGAGCGTAGTAACCCTACTAGGAATCACTATGATTGGCTTGCGAAGCAAGACAGAATAGATGATGAACAGTACTAGGCGACCGTAGGGAGCGTAGTAACCAAACGAGGAATCACTAGGATTGATTTTTAAAATCAGTGAGACCTAAACACAAGGAAGTCATGGCAACCAATCCATTTTGATACGTTCAATAGAAGCAATTGATTGGTCGAGTCAATGGATTTAGAAATTATACGGAAACGTAGTGAGACGAAAAGGAGCGAAACAAGAATGAAAATGAAAGAAACACTGCATCTTGGAAAAACCGCTTTTCCAATGCGAGGCAACTTGCCGAACCGCGAAGTGGATTGGCAAAAAGAATGGGAAGAAAATCGATTGTATCAACGCCGTCAAGAATTAAATGAAGGCAAGCCAACCTTTGTCTTACACGATGGTCCTCCTTATGCAAATGGGAACATCCATATCGGACACTCATTGAACAAAATCAGTAAAGACATTATCGTACGTTCCAAATCAATGTCAGGTTTCCGTTCCCCTTATGTACCTGGTTGGGATACCCATGGTTTGCCGATCGAGCAAGTGTTGACAAATAAAGGAATCAAGCGCAAAGAAATGAGCTTGGCAGAATACCGCAAAAAATGTGAAGAATATGCTTTGACACAAGTGGATACACAAAGAGCTGACTTCAAACGTTTAGGGGTTTCTGGTGACTGGGAGCACCCATACATCACACTGACGCCCGATTATGAAGCTGCAGAAATTCGCGTTTTCGGAAAAATGGCAGAAAAAGGCTATATCTACAAAGGATTAAAACCAATCTACTGGTCACCATCTAGTGAATCATCACTAGCAGAAGCCGAGATCGAATACAAAGATGTGAAATCACCATCGATCTATGTTGCTTTCCCAGTCGCAGATGGCAAAGATTTGCTTGATTCAGATACATCTTTTGTTATCTGGACGACGACGCCATGGACCTTGCCAGCGAATCTAGGAATCTCTGTGAATCCAACCTTTGCCTATGTTCAAATCTTAGCTGATGGTCGTAAATTTGTCGTGGCAAAAGATTTATTAGAAACCGTGACGAATGAGATTGGTTGGGAATCTGTCGAAGTATTGCAAGAATTTGCAGGCGATCAATTAGAAAAAATGACGGCGCAACATCCTTTCTATGACCGTACGTCTCTGTTGATGTTAGGGGATCATGTGACATTGGATGCCGGTACTGGTTTGGTCCACACTGCACCAGGACACGGGGAAGATGACTACATCGTCAGCAAAAAATATGGACTGGATGTCTTATCACCAGTCGATAGCCGTGGGGTCTTCACAGAAGAAGCACCAGGATTTGAAGGGGTTTTTTATGACAAAGCCAATCCAATGATCACTGAGCTTTTAGAAGAAAAAGGGGCGCTATTAAAACTAAACTTCTTTACTCACAGCTATCCACATGATTGGCGGACGAAAAAACCAGTCATCTATCGGGCAACGCCACAATGGTTTGCTTCAATTGATAAGTTCCGTCAAAACATTTTGGATGAGATCGAAAAAGTAGATTGGATCATTCCATGGGGCAAAACCCGTTTATACAATATGATTCGCGATCGCGGCGACTGGGTGATCTCTCGTCAACGTGCGTGGGGTGTACCATTGCCAATCTTTTATGCAGAAAACGGCGAAGCCATCATCACGCCTGAAACGATCGAGCATGTGGCAAACTTGTTTGCTGAACATGGTTCAACGATTTGGTTTGAAAAAGAAGCCGAAGAATTGCTGCCGGCTGGCTTCACGCATCCAGGCTCACCAAACGGTAAATTCTCGAAAGAAACTGACATCATGGATGTTTGGTTTGATTCAGGTTCTTCTCACGAAGCCGTGTTACGTCAACGTCCAGAATTGACGTTCCCAGCTGACATGTATTTGGAAGGTTCTGATCAATATCGCGGGTGGTTCAACTCAAGTATCACAACTAGTGTGGCGATCAATGAAGTCGCACCATACAAAGCCGTCTTGTCTCAAGGCTTCACCTTAGATGGCGAAGGCCGTAAGATGAGTAAATCTCTTGGTAATACCATTGCACCAGAAAAAGTGATCAACCAAATGGGTGCGGATATTTTGCGTCTTTGGGTCAGCAGTGTTGACTACGAAGCGGATGTCCGAGTGTCTATGGATATCTTGAATCAAGTATCAGAAGTCTATCGGAAAATTCGCAATACCATGCGTTTCCTATTAGCGAACACGAGTGATTTTGATCCAGCAAAAGACAGCGTACCATTTGAAAACTTGCGTTCTGTCGATAAATACATGATGGTTCGTTTGAATCAAACGATCAAAACGATCCGAGAAGATGGTTATGAAAAATACAACTTCTTGCATATTTACCGAACAGTCATTAACTTCTTGACAGTCGATATGTCATCCTTCTATTTGGATTTTGCGAAAGATGTCGTTTATATCGAAGCTGAAAATGATTTCCAACGTCGCGCCATGCAAACCGTTTTCTATCAAACAGCGGTTGCGTTGACGAAATTACTGACGCCGATCATTCCGCATACGGCAGAAGAAATCTGGTCACATTTGAAAGAAGAAGAGGAATATGTCCAATTAGCGGAGTTCCCTGGCTATGATACATTTGCTAACCAAGAAGAGCTGCTTGATTTATGGCGTGCTTTCCTTGATTTCCGTGACAATGTCTTAAAAGCATTGGAAGAAGCACGTAATGCAAAATTGATCGGGAAATCGTTTGAAGCGAAAGTCACTGTTTATCCAACTGAGCCAGTTGCGGCATTACTAAAAGCTATCGATTCAGATATCGCTCAGTTGCTGATCATTTCACCGGACTTCTTAACGATCAAAGAAGCAGGTGAAGCAGCACCAGAAGCGGCCTATCAATTTGAAGACGTGGCGATCTTAGTGGAAAAAGCCGAAGGTGAAGTCTGCGAACGTTGTCGTCAAGTCCGTGTGGATGTCGGTGTAGAAGAGCAGCTACCAACACTTTGCGGCCATTGCGCAGCTATTGTCAAAGAAAACTATCCTGAAGCGGTTGCAGAAGGCTTTGAAAAATAAAAAAACGGAAAAAGATGATCCCATTGCGGGTCATCTTTTTTTTTTGAAATCAGTCAAGCTTGTTCCTTGAAAATGGGACATAAGCAGCTGTTTGTGACATCCAAATGAGAAAATTCGCGTTAATTGATAACGATTCTCATTTGTTTGCAATAATTTTCCGACAGTTTATTGTATAATAAAAAAACCTTATTAGACGAAGATTCCTGCCTGTGATTTACAAGTCACTATTTGTTCTATGGATTTAAGTAACCCTTGAAGGAAGAAATCAACTAAATTGGATCAAGTAAAAAAAACTTGCCAGATAGAAAATCAGGTTGTAAACTGTTAAAAATCGGAATATTCAGAATATTGAAAGGAAGTGTGATTCCATGAGTGATTTAGAGATGATGAAAACAACGAACCAAACGATGTACGATGCCGCTTTTGAAAAAGATGCTTGTGGGATGGGGTTCATTGCTCAGAAAAATGGTCATTATTCCCGAGAGCTCGTCCAAAATGCCTTAACGATGTTAGAACGGATGAATCATCGAGGGGGAACTGGCGCTGAACCTGACACGGGGGACGGAGCAGGAATCTTGATGGCGATGCCAGATCCTTTTTTTCAGCAGCAAGCAAAAGAGGCAGGAATCCCATTGCCTGAAAAAGGCGCCTATGCTGTTGGGATGTTTTTTTTACCGAAAGAAAAGCTCCGAGCAGCACAGGTCCAAGAAGAAGTAGCTAAAGATATTCAACAAATGGGTTTTACGGTTTTATGGCAGCGTGACGTTCCATATGATTATTATCAGTGTGGGCCGGGGGCGCAAAAAGTCATGCCATCTTTTGTGCAAGTCTTTATTGAGAAGCCTGTCGATGTAGCAGCTGGCCGTCCCTTTGAAGATCAGCTTTACCGGCTACGGCGTAAACTGGAAAAAACGTATCATATCGATGAGTTGTCTATCTGCAGCTTGTCCAGTAAGACAGTTGTTTATAAAGGGATGCTGCATGCCTATCAAGTTGGCTTGTTTTTCAAAGATCTTCAAAGCCCAGAAATGACTTCGAGTATTGCTTTGACCCATTCTCGTTTTTCAACGAATACCTTTCCAAGCTGGAGTCGGGCGCAACCATTTCGTTTCTTAGCCCATAATGGCGAAATCAACACGTTACGCGGGGCGGAAAATTGGATGCATGGACATCAGATCGAAGTCTACGATGACGAAAACTCCGATTCTGCGAAGCTGGAAAATTGTATGGAATACTTGTATCGTCAAGGTCGAGACATTCCCCAAGCACTGTTGATGATGGTGCCAGAAGCGTGGTCTAAAGAAGCTGGCTTGACGCCAGAACTGACGGCTTTTAATGAATACAATGCAAGCTTTATGGCTCCTTGGGATGGACCAGCAGCTTTATGCTTTACCGATGGGGAGATGGTGGGAGCTGCCCTTGATCGTAATGGATTGCGACCATCTCGCTACTCGATCACAAAAGCTGGTTTTGTTGTCGTGGCCTCTGAGTCAGGCGTGGTGGATCTGCCAGCGTCGGAAGTGATTGAAAAAGGGGTGCTTGGACCAGCAAATATGTTTTTGGTGGATACCCAAAAAGGGATGATCTTACGAAATCAAGAAATCAAAGCGCATTATGCGAATGCCCATCCTTACCAGGAGTGGCTAGCGGAACACCTATTGACACCAGAGCTGCTTCCTGGGACTAAGAAGCAGGAGGAAACAGCAGACGATGCGATCCAGACCCTTTGGAAACGAAATGGCTACACGGATGAGATCATACGCACGTTGATTTTACCAATGGCTCAAACGGGAGAAGAACCAGTGATCTCCATGGGGTTTGATTCACCCTTAGCTATTTTGAGCGAACGTCCCCAATCCTTGTTTACGTACTTCAAGCAACAATTCGCCCAAGTGACCAATCCACCCATTGATGCGATTCGCGAAAAATTAGTAATCGGTACCGAGCTGTTTTTAGGTCGAGATGGGGATGTTTCAAAGGACATCCGAATCAATTGTAATAAGCTGAAGATTGCTAGTCCTGTGTTAAAAACGAGTGAATATGAAAAGATCAAACAGTTAAATCAAAATGGTCAAAAAGCGGTTTTACAGTCGATTCTTTATGATTATGTACCAGAAAACGGGGTAGCTTTGCAACAAGCGTTAGAAGCGCTTTTTAAAGAAACGGAGCAAAAAATCGATGCTGGGGCAACGATCGTCATTTTAAGTGATCGGGAAGTCATCCAAGCGCAAGAAGGAAAAGTGGCGATTCCGATTCTCTTGGCGGTATCAGGCCTGCACAATTATTTGGTGCGAAAAGGCAAACGTTCCTTGGCATCGATCGTTGCGGATACAGCGGAAGTCTGTGAGGTCCATCATTATGCCATGTTAGTCGGCTACGGAGCAAGTGGGGTCCATCCTTATGGGGCTTACCAGACATTGGCGCATTTTGAGCTTTCAGAGAAGATCGAGAGTTACCGCAAGGCATGTGAAAAGGGCATTGTCAAAATCATGTCACGAATGGGGATCTCAACGATCGCCGGTTACCACGGGGCACAATTGTTTGAAGCGGTTGGTATCTCTGAGAAAGTCATCGCTGAATATTTTACCGGCACGGTTACCCGTATCGGTGGTCTCTCGTTAGCGCAAATCGAGCAAGAATATTTGACGCGTTATGAGGCAGCATATGGTGAAAAACGAATGGATTATCTTGATTCTGGCGGTAGTTTCCAGTACAAAGCCGATGGGGAGCATCATTTGTTCAATCCAAAAACGATCTATGGGTTCCAAAAAGCCGTTCGCACAGGCAGTTATGAGCTTTATAAAGAATATGCGGCGGAAATGAATCAAGAGGCATTGGACAATCCAACGACGTTACGGTCTATGTGGACCTTTGCGAACACAAGACGCAGTATTCCGTTAGCTGAGGTGGAGCCTGTCGAAACGATCGTCAAACGATTTAAAGTCGGGGCGATGTCCTACGGCTCACTAAGTGAAGAAGCGCATCGCTGTATTGCTGAAGGAATGAATGCGATCGGGGCAAAATCCAACAGTGGAGAAGGTGGCGAAAACCGAAATCGTTTCAAACCAGTAGAGGGCATTAATTATAATAGTCGCATCAAACAAGTAGCTTCTGGCCGTTTTGGTGTCAACGCCGAATATTTAATGAGTGCAGATGAACTTCAGATCAAAATGGCGCAAGGAGCGAAACCTGGAGAAGGCGGCCAATTACCAGGCAATAAAGTCTTCCCGTGGGTCGCCGAGATTCGAGGGTCTACGCCTGGTGTTCGATTGATTTCACCGCCACCACATCACGACATTTATTCGATTGAAGATCTAGCCCAGCTGATCTATGACTTAAAAGCCATCAATCCGTATGCACGGATCAATGTCAAATTGGTTTCTAGTACGGGCGTGGGTACGATCGCTACCGGTGTCGTCAAAGCTGGCGCAGACGTAGTCGTGATCTCAGGCTATGACGGTGGGACCGGTGCTTCTCCGAGAAATTCGATCCGTGATGCCGGCTTGCCTTGGGAGATGGGGCTCGCAGAAGCCCATCAAACGTTAGCTATGAATCATTTGCGGCAGCGAATGACCTTAGAGACAGATGGAAAATTGATGACGGGTCGGGACATCGCCATTGCTGCTCTTTTAGGAGCAGAAGAATATAGCTTTGCCTCTTTAGCGCTAGTTGCGATTGGTTGTGTCATGATGCGGGTATGCAGTATCAATACATGTCCTGTCGGCATTGCTACACAGAACCCAGCGTTGCGAAAATTTTTTGCTGGAAAACCTGAGCACATCATCAATACGATGTACTTTTTAGCAGAAGATCTACGGGAAACGATGGCTGAGTTAGGCTTTCGTACCATCGATGAGATGGTAGGACATGCGGAATTGTTGACACCACGCTTCGTTGCTAAAGGCAAAGCAAAATCATTAGACTTTTCGAAAATGATTGGGACGACAATCCCAATCGAACGCAAAGTGACCGATCCATTCCTTGAGAAACGTCAATGGCCAGAATTAGATGCTTTTGCACAAGCTGCTATCGACAACAATCAAGAAATCGTGACGAATCATACGATCAATAATGTTCAACGCTCAGTCGGCGCGCGTTTAGGAGGCTGGATCGCGGAACGTTTTGGCAATTATGAAGTTACGCCAGGTCTGTTACAGTTTACGTATCGAGGTATTGCTGGACAAAGCTTTGGGGCTTTTGCCACCCAGGGCATCCAGTTGAAACTGATCGGTGAGGCCCACGATTATGTAGCCAAAGGGTTAAGCGGTGCCCGCTTGATCATTGTGCCACCTGAAGATGCCGCTTATGACGCAGAGCATTCACCAATTGTTGGTAATGTAGCGTGCTTCGGGGCAAATCGAGGCGAAGGCTATTTCCGAGGCATTGCTGGCGAACGCTTTTGTGTTCGTAACAGTGGAGCCAATGTCGTTGTCGAAGGTGTTGGCGATCATGGCTGTGAGTACATGACTGGCGGTGTCGTGGTGATATTAGGAAAAACCGGCCGCAACTTCGGTGCTGGAATGTCCGGTGGCGTGGCGTATGTTTACGACCCCGATCAAACCTTTGCCGATAAATGCAATCGGGAAATGGTCGATTTATATCGGATTGGCGAAAGTGGCGATGACCACCAACTAAAAGAGATGATCCAGCAGCATTTCGCCTATACAGATTCATTGAAGGCGGCTGAGATCCTAGAAGATTGGGAAAATCAGCAGCACCATTTCATCAAAGTCTATCCGACAGAATACCATCAGATGATCCAAGCGACGGAGACCTTGGCGGACCAAGGGTTTGTCGGAGATGAACTTGTGACGAAAGCCTTCGAAGCTGTCGTCGGTCCACAATTGACCATCCTAGGAAAGGAGCGTGACTAATATGGCAGATCCATTTGGTTTTTTAAAGTACCCAAGAGTAGAAAATCCTACCCGACCAGTGGCAGAACGAATCGAAGACTGGCAAGAATTACAGACGCCATTGCCTGAAAATGAGCGTCAAGAGCAAGCAGCACGCTGTATGAACTGCGGGATTCCTTTTTGTCATACCGGTTCTTTTTACGGGGGGCAACGAGCGGTTTCAGGTTGTCCCAATGACAACCTGATTCCTGAATGGAATGACTTGGTTTATCAAGGGCGTTTCCAAGCCGCTTTTGAGCGTCTTGCCAAAACCAACCCATTACCTGAAATGACTGGTCGTGTTTGTCCAGCTCCTTGTGAAAAAGGCTGTACCGAAGCACTGAATGGCTCGGGTGTCACGATCCACGACAATGAACGCTTTATTATCGATACTGCTTTTGAAAATGATTGGGTCAAAGCCTCGGGATTGCCTCAAGAAGCGACTGGGTTCAAAGTTGCCATCGTCGGCAGCGGACCAGCTGGTTTATCCGCTGCATGGCGCTTGAATCAACTAGGGCATCAAGTGACGGTCTATGAACGCAGTGATCGCTTTGGCGGTTTACTGATGTACGGTATTCCAAATATGAAATTAGATAAAGACGTCGTTCAGCGACGGATTGACTTGATGGCAGAGCTAGGCGTGACCTTTGTCGCTAATACGGAGATCGGTCGTGACTTGTCGGCAGAAGAATTGGCCGCTCAGTATGATCGGGTCATCTTGGCAACAGGAGCTAGTGTTCCTCGTGACTTGAAGATTCCAGGGCGTGAATTGACTGGGGTGCAATTTGCAGTCGATTATCTGACGGAAGCAACCAAAGATGTGTTAAAGCATGGCAAAGCGGCAACAAGTAAAAAACTTGCTGGCAAGCATGTTATCGTGATTGGTGGCGGCGACACTGGAAATGACTGTATTGGTTCAGCGATTCGGCAAGGAGCCGCTTCTGTGCGTCAATTGGAGATCACGCCCCAACTGCCATTGACACGGACCGACAGCAATCCTTGGCCAGAATACCCAATGACAGCCCGCACAGGATATGGGCAAGAAGAAGCGGCTGAAGTGCTACAAACACAAGTGACGTATCATGGGGTGTCCACAACGGCCTTTATCGGCGCCGAACGCGGCCAGTTGATCGCCATCGAAACGGTCTCAGTGGATCAACAGTTTCAGCCGATCCCTGGCACAGAGCAAGTGATCAAGGCGGATTTGGTCTTGCTGGCAATGGGCTTTGTTGGTGCAGAGACCCAACTCTTCGATGCCTTTGGTGTGCGAGAAGTGTACGATGATTACACGACGAACAATGAACGAGTGTTAGTCGCAGGAGATGCCAAAAGAGGACCGAGTTTAGTCATCTGGGCGATTCGTGAAGGACGCTTAGCGGCAGAAAAAGTCGATCAAGCGTTACGATCTTTGGTGTATCAATAAGCAATCAATAAAAAACAACCTGAGCAGCTATTCCTCCTTCTGAATTAGAAGGGGAGCAGCGAAATGCTCAGGTTGTTTGCCTGTTAAGCGGTTGGTTCAGATGGATGGGGCTTTGACAGCTGTTCATTTTTTTCCATTGCTGCCTTCGGTAGGCGAATCGAAAAGACGATGGTTTCATCACGGCTTTCCGCCCAAATCTTTCCACCTAATGCTTCAACGATTTCTTTGGCGATCGGCAAACCAAGACCCGTCCCACCCGTCGCTGTTGCTCGGGAAGCATCCATGCGGTAGAAAGGCTCAAAAATCAAGCCGATCTTTTCAGCTGGGATCGTTTTTCCTTGATTGGTCAAACGAATCAGGATATCATCAGACTCGCTGATGGCTAATCGCAAAGGGGAGTTAGGATAGCTATAATTGATGGCATTGCGGATCAAGTTGTCAAAAACGCGTTCCATTTTCTCCGTATCAACGGTCGCAAAGACTTTTTTCTGTAGCTGAAGTTGCCAATGGAGATTTTTTTCTTCTAACAGCGGCAAAAATTCAAACGTCAACTGTTCCAGCATCAAGCTCAGATCCGTGGTTTCAGTTTGCAAGGCGATCGTTGTAAGATTAAAGCGGGTGATTTCGAAAAATTCGCTGATCAATAGTTCCAGCCGTTGGGCTTTTTGCAAGGCGATCTTCGTATAGCGTGCGCGTAGTTCGGTAGAAAGCTGCGGTTCCTCTTCTAAAAGCGTCAAATAGCCGATCACACTGGTCAAAGGCGTTCGTAAATCATGTGCGAGATAGACGATCAAATCATTTTTTCGTTGTTCCGCTTCTTTGGCGGCTCGTTGATCCTGTAAGTTTTTCTCTCGCAACTGGTTCATTTCTTCTTGCACATCAATCATATTGCTGGAAAGAACGATTCGCTTCGTGGGTTCGGCAATCAGTTGGTTTGTGGCTTGGATCGTTTCATTCAAATAACTGATAGCTTTACTCATATAATAAATCGTTGTGCTCACCCAAATCAGTAAGGCCCCGATGGCTAAGCAAAGAAGCCAATAGTCAGCAAAAAGTCGTAAAATTTGATAAATGGGTTCATAGCCATACCAGACCCTCATTCCAGCAACGAAGCGTACTGCGAAAGGAATGATGATCAAGATCGCCATCAAGATGCCCGTGGTGATAAAGTATTGGGTCAAGAGCTTGCGGATCAATGGACTTCTATTTTTCAATGATATAGCCGACCCCCCATACGGTTTTGATTAATTTCGGTTTGCGGGGTTGTTCGTTCAGTTTTTCCCGCAAACGGGCGATATGTGCCATCACTGTGTTATTGTTGTCTAAATACTTTTCTTTCCAAACTGCTTCAAAAAGGGTTTCCGAGGCAACGACCGATCCTTGGTGTTCAAATAAGTAAAGCAAGATTTTAAATTCGATGGGGGTCAAGAAAACCTCTTTGCCATAAAGAAAACATTGGTGGCTGTTGATTTTCAACAGTAAGCCTTCCTTTTCGTATTCTTCAATCTTCTGGGGATTCGCTGACTGGTTGTAACGCTGGTATCGCCGCAGCTGCGTTTTGACCCGAGCAACGACTTCTAAAGGATTGAAGGGCTTGGTCACATAATCATCTGCCCCAAGGCTTAGACCGGTGATTTTATCCAAGTCTTCCCCTTTTGCCGTGAGCATCAGTACTGGGAAAAAGTGGGTCTTACGAATTTGCTGCAACAGCTGGAAGCCGTCGATATCCGGCAGCATCACATCTAAAACCGCCACGTCGACCGTTTCTTTTTCAAGATAGGCCAAAGCGCTCGTTCCATCATAAAAAGGTTCTACTTGGAAGCCTTCATTCCTTAGAAACGTCGTGACTAACTCCGCGATTTCTTTTTCATCATCAACAACAATTATTTTTTCTGCCATCCTTGATTCACTCCAACTATCTACGATCATTTTTCATTTACACTACCATTTACTCTACACCCATCATACCGTAATCGGTAAGCGAATGCATTCGTTTTCTACTTTGAACTAGAGGTGATGCGGGAACCTAGGCGGCTGATCAATTCATTGGTAATGGTTTGTGCTTGATCAGCGGTAGTCGTCCAATCGCTGATTACTTCGAGCGAACTTTCGACCGCCAGTTCTGGATAGTCCGTTAAATCGATCAAGAGCATATCCATACAAACCAACCCAATCTGCGGGAGTAAAGCACCTTGATAAGAAAGCTGGAACCCTTGGTTTGATAGGGCACGTGGAACCCCGTCGCAGTAGCCGATGCTAACGATCCCGATCGTGGCTGGTCGATCAAAAACAGTGCCTAATCCATAGCCGATCGCTTCACCAGCGGCAACTGTTTTTTTGTCTACCAGTAAGGCTTTGAGTGTCAAAATCGGCTGTACGTTTATCTTCTGCTTCGTTGGTTCGTTCGGGACGCTCAATGAACCAGTTAGAAGAATACCGGGACGTACATAATCATAGTGTTTCTCTGGGTAATTCAATATTCCGTAGCTGCTTTGCAGATGTGTCAGTCCATAGGCGATATTTCTAGCGGATAAGCCAGCCAACAGATCATCAAAACAAGTGATTTGGGCTTGTGTCCGCAAGATACTTGCCGTATCCAGCTGATCTGAAGAGCCTAGATGGGAAAAAATGCCCGTGATCTTGAGAGATGGCAAGGCGTAAAGTCCAGTAACTGTCTCAAGATCAGGTGCAACACCTAAGCGGTGCATACCAGTATCTACCGCTAAATGGCATTCGATCGGAATACTTGTTTGAGCTAAAGCATGCCCATGGGCCTCACTAACGATGGTTTGAATCAAGGAATAATGTTTCAGCTCTTTGGCACGTTGGGCAGAAGTGTACCCTAAAATCAGTAAGCGACTTTTGATGCCAGCTCGCCGTAATTCAATGGCTTCTTCAAGGGTAGCAACGGCAAAGAAATCGACGCCGGCTCTTTCTAGGGTACTGGCGACCGTCTTCGCATCACAACCATAAGCATCCGCTTTAACCACCGCCATCACTTTAGTTGTTGCTGGGATCAATCGCTTGATTTCCTGCAGGTTGTGCAACAAAGCGAGGGCGGAAAATTCTTTGGCTGCTCGCTGCAAGTGGGGCGGCGTTTTTTTCGAAAACGGGAACAGCTTTTGCAAAGCAAAGAGACCTTGCACCACCCCAATGGTCAGTCCTAAGACCACGAAGAAATTGATCAGATTGTTTTGCAGCAAGGGCAGCTTTTGACTAAGAAAATGGGTCACTGCAATGGTATAAGGATGGAGCAAATAGAGCCAAAGGGACAGTCGACCCGCTTGTTTCCAGATTATGGGTGCTTGCCATTGCTGGATGATCGGAAATAAAAACAACAGGACGAAGGGCAAAAAAACATACATGCTGTCATGTTTCGGCGTGGTAAAGTGATGCAAAAGGTAACTTTCCAAAAGCAAACAAATCAGACTGATCAGCAGATAACTATAGCGATGGGGAGAAGCTGGTTTCTTGGAAAATCTTCTGGCTAGTACCCCTAAGATCAAAAACAAAGGAGCAAAGAAAATGCCGTTGCGAGTTCCATCCAATAGTTGAAAAATCAGTGAATAGAGTGGCGTAATGGGTGTTTGTGCAGCCAGGCCAGACCAGCTGTCCCCACCTAAACCAACCACATACAAACCGACAGCAATGAAAAACACCTGCTTGAAAGAAAGACGTGTCAAGAGGCCCATCACTAGTAGACTGCCGGTGATGATCGCAGGAAAATACCATAGATGATAAAGGATGCCATTGACCAGCAAAGTTTGAATAAAAGTGCCTAGTGGCATGTTCAACCCTAGCATGCCGCTGTACCAAGCAAGCGGCAAAAAGAGCAGTGTGGCTATGAGGTAGACTTGCAGCTGCTTTTTAATAAACTGCCAGACACGATGTCTGGCAGGATAGCTGTTTTGGGTGGCTAAGTCGCTGAACACGTAATATCCGCTGATCACAAAAAAGAAGGGAACGGCAATTCTGAAGAGCGTCAACGTGATCAGGATATCACCGTCAGGCCATAAGTGATGAAGAGGCAGACAGTGGATCGCCACCACCATCATCGCCAAAATTACCCGAAATTGCTCGATTCCTTGATTCTTCTTCATGCGAACTGCCTCGCCGTTTGTTCAAGGTATTGATGGTATTCTTCCAAGGTCCACTGTTGGCTGGCGATGATTTGACTATGGGGCAGACCGACATAACGAAAATGCCATGGTTCATAGCCAATCCCTGTAATTTCCTGTTTGTCCGCGGGATAGCGTAAAATAAACCCATAGTTCATCATTTCCTGGGTAAATAAATCAGCGGCTGCGCTGTCACGAAATCGTGGGCAGATCAAATCATCCTGGCTGCCTTTTAAACCAACATCGATCGCTAAGCCTAACTGATGTTCACTGCAACCGGGCAATGCCACAAATTGTTTCGTATAGGCTAGCCCATTTTCTTTCAAGGAATATTCCCATAAATACCGTTGCTGCTTTTCGGTTCGGTAGCCATCTAATAAGCAGATCTCGTCTTCAAGCTTTAAAGCTTTGACGAGCCGTTCCCATTGTTTGGCTGCTTCTGGCTGCAAGTAAACCTCGTCTTCGCTGAAGGCAGCAAGGACTAAATGAGGGGGTTCTTGGTTTTTTTCTAACGGAAATTCTTTGCTAACTAACTGTAGATAGGGATTCATTTGACTTCCTCCTTTGCTAAGACAAGCAGTTTTTGTAGTAGTTCTTGATAGGATAAGCCGACCGCTGCCATCATGGCAGGATAGCGGGAGTGACTCGTAAAGCCCGGCATAGTATTGATTTCATTCAAGTATAGTTCTCCTTGATCCGTGACAAAAAAGTCGATGCGAGCAAGACCTTTAAGACCAAGACTACGATAGAGCAGCTGAGCTTGTTCTTTGACCTTGGTTTCAATCGTTTCAGGCAATGGCGCAGGGACGGTGATTTTGGCGCTGATCAGCTGGTACTTTTCTTCAAAATCGAAAAAGCCGTCTACTAATGAAATGGCGTCACAAGCACCGACAGTCAAAGAGTCGTTGCCCAAAATACCGCAACCGATCTCAACACCGGCAATATTTTTTTGTAGGAGCACTGCGGAACAATAAGTAAAGGCTTCTTTTAAGGCAGAAGCGATTTCTTCAACGCAGGTGACTTTAGTGATCCCTTTTGAGGAGCCCGCTTCATTAGGCTTAAAGAAAACTGGAAAGCCATGGGTCTGGATAAAAGCTTCGATTTGTTCTTGCTGGTTGGCTTGATTTGTCAAGAGAATCGTAGGAGCACTTTGTACGCCAATGGCTGCTGCAGCTTGATGCAGCAGCCATTTGTTCATACATAAGGCAGAGGCTGCCACCCCGCAACCTACATAAGGCAGCTTCATCAATTCAAACAATCCTTGGATACTGCCATCTTCCCCATATTTGCCATGCATAATGGGAAATAAAACATCAGGTACCAACGTTTGCTGCTCTTCACTTAGCCAAAAGCCGTTTCCTTCAAATAGCGGCTGTATTTTCTGTTTATGTTTCGTATCCAACAACCACGTGTCTTGTCGGATGTTTTCCAGTTCTCCTGTATACAAGTACCAATCCATAGCATCTGGGGCGATCCCGATCAAAGAGAGGTCGTAGTCATAGGGAGATGATTGGAGTGCTTCGATTGCGCTAGTTGCTGAAGCTAAAGAAACGGTGTATTCCGGTGAATTGCCTCCAAAAATAATGGCGATTTTTTTCATGTTTTTCTTCCTTCCGCTTTTCGATTCTTACTACATTCAGTCTATCAAGGAAAGAAAAAAGAAATTTGCGGGCTTACTGGTATCTTTCTTTTCTTTTTGTGATGAAATTCTGACGAATTTATGACAAAAGGAAGGCGACAGCTGCCGCTCTTTTTACGCAAGAAAGGAAACAGAATTTGAAGTAGAAAAAGCTGTCATAAGATGGAGCGGAGAAAATAGTGAAAGGAGAGCACTTTTAAGTAAGGAAAGGGGGAGGCAATAGCAGGAACGTTGACACAAAAAAAGCACGCCGAAGCATGCTTTTTCTTTTTGATGAGGGCTTTTCGATTATTATACGATTCGCTTATTGTGCGTAATGCGCACGAGGACCACCGATATATTTGGGCCGTGATCCCAGAGCTGTGACATGGGCAGCGCCGAGGGACTTGATAGAGGGACGGATCGGTATTTGAACATGTTTGACATGCATGCCGATTGCTGTGTCGCCAATATCGATGCCAGCTTTTGCTACTATGTGCTCCACTTCAATAGGCTCATCGAACAGCTGGAAAGCGGCAACTGAGCAAGCACCGCCTGCATGCAACTGGGGCACTACTGCGACTTCTTCTAATTGATATAGTCGAGCCGTTTCACGTTCAACAGCTAAAGCCCGATTGAGATGTTCACAGCCTTGAACGGCTAAATGAATATTTTTGGGACGCAAGATCGATCGTAGTGTTTCAACGATAACCATGCCTACTTCTTGACTGGAATTTTTGCCAATCAAGCCGCCCACGACTTCACTTGTTGAACAACCAAGGACAAAAAGATCATTTTCACCAACGTTCGCTGTCGTAATGACTTCTTCAACGATCGTAGTTAAATCCGTTTTTAATTGATTGATATCTGTCATAAGAATCACCTTTCATTTAAAGAAAACTTTTTCGTGCGGCGCAAGGCATGCGTCAGGGGTAAAGCAACGATGCTGCCAAAGACCGTTTGGATCAAATTACTTGGGATCGAGGCGATCCCAGCGCCTAAACCGAATAGCAAAACCGTTGCTGCTGCATAGCCGGCGATCATGATCAAGCTGCCGACAATGACGGCTGATAGTGGCCGATGGCTCATTCTACCTACGATCCAGCCTTGCACACCATGGATCACGATGGAAAAGAAGGCCCATTCAGGGTAACCTGATAGAAAATCAATGATGCCGCCGCTCATTCCACCGACGAAGGCACCCGCGTTAGGTCCGAACAACAGGGCCGAGATATAGATCCCTGCTTCACATAAGGTCACAAAGCCCTTCGTTTGCGGAACAGGAATGATAAAGGTCAAAGAAAGTGCACACGTGAGTGCCGTCAGCATAGCGATCGTCGTTAGGTTTCTTACTTTCATAGGAGTTCCTCCTTTTTAAAATAGGCGAGCTGATTGACGTTGCCAGAGGTACCTAAAGGCAGACCGTCTTCAATCCCTGCCCAAACAAATGCTTTTGCGGTTTGGATAGCTGCTTCCAACGAAGTGCCTTTAGCAAGCATTGCGGCAATCGCTGATGAGAGGGTACAGCCAGCACCGTTGGTTGTGGTTCGCGTACTTTTTTCTGCCTCAAAAACGGTAAATTGTCCTTCTTGATACAAAACATCATAGGCTGTTTCCTCAGTTAGTCGACTGCCACCTTTGATCAGAACATTTGGGGCACCAAGCGCATGGATTTTTTTTGCCGCCGTTTTCATCTCTGCTAAAGAGGTAATGCTTTGTCCAGATAAGTGTTGTGCTTCGAGCAGATTAGGTGTCACTAATGCTGTGTAAGGAAACAATGAGATCAATCCTGCTTGATAGGAGTGGTTAAAGGCAGTATCTCCTTCTTTGAAGGCGAGAACGGGATCGAGCACGATCGGTCCGGTAAATGTTTGTAAAAAATCTCGCAGCAATTCAATGATGGCCGTTTGATGAAGCAGCCCGATTTTGATTGCATCTAGGGATACGACCGAACGCAGTGAATCCAGCTGTGCTTGGATCACAGGCTCAGGGAGATCATGGAACATAAGATCATCCTTGATGGCGACCACACATGTTAATAGGGCATGGCCAAACACCCCGAATTCCTCAAATGTTTTCAAATCAGCCGTCATGCCGCCGCCTGCCAAACTGTCGAGACCGGCGATCGATAAGACTTGTTTCATGTCTGCTGCTCCTTTCATTTCTCATTTCTTTCTATTATAAACAGTCGGTAAAAAAGAAAAACGGCCAATTGGATGTTTTTTCCTCATCCAATTGACCATTTGCTTATTTTTCATTTAGTAAATCTCGCTCACGATACCATTCATCGGGACGCCAGATCCATTCAAAGCCATCGGCAGCTAAGAGATCATAGGCTGCTTGGGGGCCCATCGTTCCTGCGGCATAGTTTGGAAAATCAGGTGTTTCTTGGTCCCAAGCGTGACGGATCACATCAACGATGCGCCAAGATTGGGCAACTTCATCCCAGTGGGTAAAGTTAGTGCCATCACCGTTCAAGGCATCTAGAATCAGTTTTTCGTAAGCTTCTGGGGTGTTTTCGACGATTTCAGTACTATTTCGGTAATCGAGCTTCACTGGCAATGTCTCAAACCCTTGGCCAATTTCTTTTCCGTTCAAGGAAAGAGAGAAGCCTTCCGTCGGTTGAATGTAAATCGTCAGCACATTCGGTGCCAAACTCTCGATTTGCTTTTGTTCATTCAGGTCTTGCTTAAAGACATTGACTGGGACTTGTTTAAAGACAATGTTGATGCGAGTGCCTTTTTCCGTCAACCGTTTCCCAGTGCGTACATAAAATGGTACGCCGGACCAGCGGAAGTTATCGATCAAAAATTTCCCAGCAACGAAGGTTTCCGTTGCCGATTCTTCATCCACATTGGCTTCTTCACGGTAGCCAACAAATTTCTTGTCTTCTAATTGTCCCTTATCGTATTGACCACGTACGAAGTGTTGTTTCACTTCTTCTTCGGAGTAGATACGGATCGCATTTAAGGCTTTGATTTTTTCTGTCCGTAATTCTTTTTCAGAAAAAGCCACTGGCGGTTCCATGGCTAATAAGGAAAGAATCTGCAGAATATGATTTTGGACCATATCTTTCAATGCACCGCTCTTATCATAATAGCCGCCGCGTTCTTCTACGCCTAAGTTTTCTGCGATATTGATCTGAACATTGTCAATGTAACGATTGTTCCACATTGACTCAAAAATGTTATTGGCAAAACGAATCGCAGAAATATTTTGGATCATTTCTTTTCCTAAATAGTGATCGATTCGGTAGATTTCTTGTTCCGTAAAGACTTGATTGATCTCTTCATTCAATTCTTTTGCTGAATTATAGTCGCTTCCAAACGGTTTCTCGATGATCACCCGATGGTAGCCGTCAGTATCTAGCATTCCTTGGGATTTCAAGTGAGAAACGATCGTCCCAAAGAAATTAGGGGACATTGCTAAGTAAAAAATCTGATTGCCTTCTAAATGGTATTTCTGATCTAAGGTTTCCGCCAAATCCTTTAATGAATCATAATGGCTCGTATCTGTTACATCATGTGATTGGTAGTAGAAATGAGAAGCGAATGTCTCTGCTTGTTCTTGTGAGTCACTCAACTCTTTGATCGTACCCATCACCACTTCACGATAGTGTTCATCCGACCAAGGACGGCGTGCAGTACCAATGACTGCAAAATCTTCTTTCAAATCGCCTTTTTTGTACAACCGAAACAAAGAAGGGTATAGTTTGCGTTGGGCAAGGTCGCCCGTACCGCCAAAAATCGTAAAAAGGACCTTTTTTTCCATCATCTTCACTCCTTACAGTTTATCGACAAAAATCGTGCTGGCGGCTTTGTAGCTGACAGCAATTTCTTTTGTGTCATTTTTGATCGTAATCGGACCCTCGTATGCTGCCGCATCGATGATCTCGTATTCTTCATGAATATTCAATTGGATCGAAACGAGATAATCCAGCAGTTCTCGTTCGTCAAGGACACGGGCGATGCGAATCTTGGTTCCTACCGGATAGGAACTCATGGTGTTTTTTTCGCCTTCGTGAATGAGTTCTCCTTGTTCAGGAATCATTCCGCCATGTGGGCAATACCGAGGATGATCAAGGTAGGCTTCTAAGCGGCTCGCCAATGTTTCTGAGGTGACATGTTCTAAAACTTCTGCGTCATCATGAACTTCATTCCATGAATAATGCAGGTGCTCCACAAGAAAGACTTCCCATAAACGATGTTTACGAATGAGGGCACTTGCAGAAGCTAAACCAGTTTCAGTCAACTGTACCCCTTGATAAGGTGAATGTTCCACTAAGCCTTCTTTTAATAATTTTGAAATCATTTCACTTACTGAAGCTGCTGAGACGTCCAGACCTGACACGATTTGTTTGTTATTGATCTTCTTTTGGTCACCACCAAGCTCCAAGATGAGCTTTAAATAATCTTCACGATTTGGTGTCATCGGATCCATCCTCTCTTATCAAAGACTATCAAAGTAGATTTTATCAAAAAAGCCAGCTGATTACTATGAAAAAAGCCGCCGGTTCTCAATATTCTATGTAAAAAGAAGACCGAGGGGAGCAACTCCACCTCAGCCTTTTTTTATTAAGCCCAATCACCATTGCGGAAGACAGGAACTGTGGTGCCATCTTCTTTGATGCCATCGATGGACATTTGGTCAGAGCCGACCATGAAGTCTACGTGGGTTTGGCTGCGGTTTAAACCAGCCGCTGCCAGTTCTTCTTCACTCATCTCAGTGCCGCCTTGTAAGCTGAAGGCATAAGCGGAGCCTAAAGCCAAATGGTTTGAGGCATTTTCATCAAACAACGTATTGAAGAAGATGATGCCAGATTGTGAGATAGGGGAAGGATCAGGGACTAAAGCGACTTCACCTAAAGATTTCGCTCCTTCATCGATCGCTAGCAATTTGCCTAACACTTCTTCGCCTTGTTCTGCAGAAAAGTCCACGACTTTACCGTCTTTGAAGGTGAATTTCATGCCAGAAATGATGGTGCCTGCGTAGCTCAATGGTTTCGTACTTGAAATATAGCCATCGATGCGACGATTATCTGGGGCAGTAAAGACTTCTTCTGTCGGCATGTTCGCCATGAATTTTTCATTGCGGGTGTTGTAGCTGCCAGCACCTTCCCACAAGTGATTTTTTGGTAGGCCGATGATCAAATCAGTACCCGGTGCCGTATAGTGCAATGCGCTGAATTGTTCTTTGTTCAATTCTTCTGCCTTGACTTGCAGCGTTTCATCATGTTTTTTCCAAGCAGCAACAGGATCTTCTTCGTAGATACGCGTCGTTTTGAAAATTTGATCCCAAAGCTTGTCTTGTGCTTCTTCTGGGGAAGCATCAGGGAACACTTTTTGTGCCCAATCTTGACCAGCCGCCGCAACAACGGTCCAGCTGACTTTGTTGGCTTGTGTTGCTTGACGCAGTTTCATCATCGCTTTACCAGAAGCTGCTTGGAAAGCGGCGACCCGATCTGAGTCAACGCCCGCTAACGCATCGGGATTGGCAGAAACGACACTGATGCGGCTGGCACCTTTTTCGACCCAATCTTCTGTTTGATCAATTTTGTGTTGAGGGATCGTAGACAAACGATCCTCAGCTGCATGCGCAAGAAATTCTTTTTGAACCACATCGTCGGTCCATTGAACGATTACTTCATCTGCGCCTAGCTCATACGCTTTTTTTGTCAATAGTCGAGCTAACGGTGCTTGGTCCACGGCGATTTGGATGACGATGGTGTGCCCTTTTTGGACATTTACACCAACTTCTGTGATCAGTTGGGCATATTTTTCAAGGTTCTGATTAAAGTTTGGTAAAACCATTAAAATTCCTCCATTTATTCTAAAATTATAACTGTCTTCATGATAGCACTAAGTATTTTTGAAAACAAACGAAAAAGAGAGCAAAAAAACAGAGGTCTTCAAATTGAAAAACTGAAAACACTAGGGGCAATAATTTTAAAAGTTTTTTTGCAAACTTAAAAAAACATGATACAATAAGTAAAAGGTATTTCTGAAAGCGATGTATAGCAGAATTAAGGAGATTAAAAAATTATGGCAAGAAAGAAAACTATTACTAGAGACCAGATTTTAAAAGCTGCCTATGAAGTTGTCGCAACCGAAGGATTTACACGTTTTACCGCACGCAATATCGCAGCGAAGATGAAATGTTCAACGCAACCGATCTACTTAGAATTTAAAAATATGGATGACTTAAAAAATGCATTGATCAATCAGATTTACGACTACTTAGCGACAGAAGTTTTTCCAGTTGAGAGACGGGGAGATGTTATCGTTGACTTAACGTTAAATTATATTGGCTTTGCAAATAAAGAAAAACGATTATACCGAGCGCTATACTTAGAAGAGCATGGTGGTGGGGATTCCATGCAGCAGTTTTCATTTGACCTTTTTGTGAAATCAGTGAAAAAAGAACCAAAGTATCAAGATCTCTCTGATGTAAAATTACAATCCTTGCATACCGGTGTCTGGATCGTTGCTACTGGCTTAGCCGCATTGATGTCTTCGGGAATCATTCATCCGACAGAAGATCAGATTGCTAAGCTGATGACGGAAACCACCGATAATATTTTAGCAAGAGAAACACCTATCGATATCAGCTATCATTAAGCAAACAATAAACCTCCGACAGAATCAAGTGATTTTGTCAGAGGTTTTTTTGTTTTATTCTGTAAATGCTTCCGCTAGTTTTTTGGCAAAGGCTTCTAAGTTTTGAATATCGTCTTCTTCCGCAGCCAAGTCGACCTTGACGCTATCTGCCCCTTTTGTTGCACCTGTCTTACTAAAGACGGCTTCAAAGTCATCGACGGACTTACAAAAGTCATCATAAAAGGTATCGCCAGAGCCGCAGACCCCAAAGATTTTGCCACTTAAATCAAGTTCTTGCAAATCTTCGTAAAAATCGACGATCTCATTAGGCAATTCACCGTCACCGTATGTATAGGTTGCGACGATACAGATATCGGCGTCTTCAAACTCATCGGCATCCACTTGGGTACACTCATTCATTTCAACTTCCATGTCAAGATTTTCAAGGGCTTCAGAAACGATATCTGCAATTTCTTCCGTATTCCCCGTCATACTCGCATAGACGATTTTTGCTAAAGCCATGGGCTTTTTCCTCCAATCTCATTCCTATTCTCAAGGAAAACTCTCTTACAGATTATAGCAAATGCACGAAAGATTGAAAACAAAACTTGAAAAACTCTTTACAATGTCTGTGAATTTTGTAAAATAAGGGATTTCTATGGTAAAATAAGAGGAATTTAATTAAGGGAGACGAGAACATGATTACATTAAAATCTGCCAGAGAAATTGACCGCATGGCCGAATCCGGCGCGCTGTTAGCAGATGTCCACAAACAATTACGCAGCTTCATCAAACCAGGTATCACCAGTTGGGATATCGAAGTGTTTGTCCGAGATTATATTGAAAGCCACGGCGGCATCGCTGCCCAAATTGGTTTTGAAGATTACAAATATGCCACTTGCTGCAGTATCAATGATGAGATTTGTCACGGGTTTCCTCGAAAAAAACCATTGAAAGACGGCGATCTGATCAAAGTCGACATGTGTATTGATTTAAAAGGCGCCATTTCTGATTCTTGTTGGAGTTATGTCGTAGGGAACTCGACGCCTGAGATCGATCGTTTAATGGAAGTAACCAAAAAAGCATTGTATCTAGGAATCGAACAAGCCCAAGTGGGTAACCGAATCGGTGACATCGGTCATGCCATTCAAACCTATGCGGAAAAAGAAGGCTACGGTGTTGTGCGCGATTTCGTAGGACACGGCATTGGTCCAACGATCCATGAAAGTCCGATGATTCCTCACTACGGAGAAGCCGGCAAAGGGTTACGTTTAAAAGAAGGAATGGTTATTACCATCGAACCTATGATCAATACAGGGACGTGGAAAATGAAAATGGATCCTAACGGCTGGACCGCCTATACTCTAGATGGTGGCTTAAGTTGCCAATACGAACATAGTTTGGCGATCACCAAAGAAGGGCCACGCATTTTGACTTCTCAAGGAGAAGAAGGAACCTACTGAATTTTGGCGGTAGGAGACTTCTGATTGTTACGTATGACAAAGAAAAAAAGGCAGATGATTCGCTGGCGGAGGAAGAAACATGAAAATCGTTGATAAAGTAAAAAGCAATCAAAAGCTGATGCGTTTCATTGAAACAACGCAAAATAGAATAACCGATTCAGAGATGGGGACCACATCGGTCGTCGTCGCCTACTATTTATTGCTTTCACTTTTCCCGTTAATGATTGCGCTGGGAAATCTGTTGCCTTATTTATCGATTGATCCGAACACGGTTTTATCTTATGTACAAGAATTGATCCCTAGTCAAATCTATGACTTTATCGGACCAGCGATCGAAAACCTCCTCACCACAAGCTCTGGCGGGTTATTATCGATCTCCGCCTTGGCTGCGTTGTGGTCTGCGAGTCAAAGTATCAATGCCTTGCAAATTGCGATGAACAAAGCCTTCGGTGTGGACCAGCGTTCCAATTTTGTCGTGGTGCGCGCAGTATCATTTGTGATCATCCTGCTCTTTATGATTGCGATCGTTGGTGTTACGATGGTATTTGGGCTTGGAAAAATCATTCTTGATTTTTTGCAGCCGATTTTTAAGTTTCAAGACAATCTGATCGATACGTTCCAAACAGTCAAATGGCCAGTCACGATCGTTGCTTTGCTGTTTATCATGATGCTGATCTATTGGTTAGTGCCGAATGCAAAGGTCAAGTTGCGTTCGACTTTGCCAGGGGCGATCTTTGCAACGATTGGCTGGATGTTGCTGTCACAAGTGTTTGGCTTATACGCCCGTTACTTTGCTGCGAAAATCATTGGCTATCAAATTATTGGAAGTTTTATTGTTTTAATGATCTGGTTGAATCTTGCTGCGACGATTATTATCTTGGGTGGAATCATCAACGCAGTGGTAGAAGAGTATGTGTCGGGACAAGAGATCAAAGAACGAACAGATCCTGTTCAGCGGATTTCTTCGAAGATCGAAGATACATTTACCAATAAAGAGAAATAACGGAAAGCGAGAATAAACGATGGATTTTGCATTCAAATTTGTAATGCGCTTATTTATAACAATGATCGTGTCTTTATTATTGACACCAGTCATCAAATTGATATCTTGCAAGATTGGCGCAGTTGATCGCCCAGGAGAGCGTCGGATCAATACGAAGACCATGCCTTCAGCTGGGGGATTAAGTATTTTTTTAGCCTTTTCCTTTGCGCTGCTTTGGGAATTTCGAACAATGATTCCTTTCGACTTCGTTTGGCCGATTCTTTTAGGTGCAACAATAGTGGTGATTACAGGATTGTTGGATGATATATTTGAACTGTCGCCAATGCAAAAATTAATAGGTCTGACATTCGCAGCGCTGGAAATTTATTTCGTTGCTGGAATAAAAATCAGCACAGTCACGATTCCTTATTTTGGCTTTATTGATCTGGGATGGTTTGCCTTGCCTATGACTTTGATTTGGATACTGGCAATTACCAATGCGGTGAACTTAATCGATGGTCTCGATGGGTTGGCGAGCGGCGTCTCTATTATCAGTTTGACGACGATAGGGATTATCAGCTATTTCTTTCTGCCGAATTTTGTGGAAGTACCAATGGTCATTTTTACTTTGATCGCAGCAATCATCGGTTTCTTTCCATATAATTTTTATCCAGCAACCATTTTTCTAGGAGATACCGGAGCATTGTTTTTAGGATTTATGATCTCTGTGCTCTCACTACAAGGATTGAAAAACGCAACTTTTATTTCTGTTCTGACGCCCATGTTTATTCTCGGTGTACCGATCACGGATACCGTTTATGCGATGATTCGAAGAAAGTTTAATAAACAGAAGATTTCCTCTGCCGATAAAATGCATTTGCATCATCGATTGTTGTCGTTAGGGTTTTCTCATCGCGGCACAGTGTTAACGATCTATGCCTTAGCATTAGTCTTTTCTTTTATTGCTTTACTAATGAATTACGCGAGCAATACAGCGATTGTTTTATTAATCATTAGCACAGGATTTGGAATTGAGCTGTTTATTGAGCTGATTGGATTAGTCGGTGAAAATCGTCAACCACTCATGTGTGCGTTAAAGTTTCTGGGAAATCGGCGATTCAGACAAAGTTTACTAACTGAACGTGCTGAAAGAAGAAATGCTGATCAAGAAAAAGAAAACAAAGATTTGGCTGCTAATGTTTCTCAGACTAAAGAAAAGCGACGAAAGAGAAAACATTACCAAGCAAAACACAAAAAATAACCGATGACAGTTGCGGCAAAAGAACCCAACGGATGAAATGGATATTGATAGAAACCAAACGGTAAAAAATCAGGCCGGGAATCCTGATTTTTGCCGAGCAGCTGCGTATCAATGATTCATAAAAATCAGTGGGGTGCTCTTGCCGCTTTTTTGAAGTGGCAGAAGCAAAGCCGTTTCCTGTCGAATTCTTCCGTCTTGAATTGACGGATCTAGCCCTTAACGGCTATACTTAAAAAGAGTAGCAGACTAACCAAAGAAAGAAGGATATGAACGAATGCCAAATGTGAAACAACTGACGTCAGAAAAAATGGGAACAATTTATGAGCTTTCCAATGATAGCGGTACCATCGTAAGGCTAAGTCCTGAAGGCGCACGCTTATTGGATTGGGTCGTTCCAGTAGAAGAAGGTCGCGACATTGTGGTCGGTTATGACACGATCGAAGGACATCGCCAAGCACGTTATTATGGCGCAACGATCGGCCCTGTGGCGGGAAGGATCGCAGGTACTCGCTTTGAGATCGACGGACAAGAATACCAAACGGAAAACAATGATGGCGGCAATACGCTTCATGGCGGTTCAAAGGGGCTGGATACTGATACATGGATCACTGAAACCTTTGAAGATGCAGACAAAGCTGGGGTGATTTTTACTACCACACGGCAAGATGGCGATGGCGGGTTTCCTGGGAATGTTCGTTATCAAGTCACCTATACGTTGACGAATGACAATGAACTATTGCTTGCTTATGATGCCAACACTGACAAAGCGACTTTATTTAACCCAACGAACCACGGTTATTTCAATTTGACAGGTGATACCCAACAGCCGATCGATGACCATTTGGTTCAAATCAATGCCGAACATGTGGCTGAAACGAATGACGATGTGACGACGACCGGTGAAAAAACGCCTGTCGCAGGCACAAAGTTTGATTTTAGACAAGAACGCCCGATGGGAACGACGATGTTGGATGATCCGTTCTTATTAGACCATACGCAAGAGTGGGATCTAAAAGTAACCAGTCCCGATCAAAAAGTGCAGCTGACTGTAACTACTGACCGTCCTGCCGTTGTTATTTACACAACGGGTGAGGGAGAAGCTGGTGCATCAATGAAGACTGGTCCTTTTGCCAATCATGGCGGGATGGCGATCGAAACACAAGGTGTTCCTGGCTCTGAGAAATTTACCCACTTTGGTGAGATCGTGTTGCGTCCAGAAGAACCCTTCCACTCTGTGACGACGTATCAGGTCCACTTTTAAGCATAGGAACCAAATCATTTTTAATGAAATAGAAAAAAGCATTGTCAAAACGCAGAAAGTTTGGCGATGCTTTTTTTTGACAAAATCCGATTACAGATGTAAACTTAAAAATGTGAATCACTTATGAAAGGAAGTGGACAAATGCAATCTGTGGTCGAACCAATCAAAATCAGCGATTCTGAATGGGAAGTCATGCGTGTGATCTGGACATTAGGACAATCCGACGCGAAAGAGATCACCGCTTTATTGAGCGAAAATAAAAATTGGAAAGCAGCAACGGTCAAGACGCTTTTAGGACGACTCGTCAAAAAAGGCGTATTGAAAACAGAAAGCCAAGGAAAAAAATTTGTTTATTCGCCGCTTGTTTCCGAAGAAGCAACCGTTCGCAGCGCAGCTGAGAATCTTTTTTCTCATATTTGTGCCAAAAAAGTTGGGCAGACATTAGCAGAAATGATCCAAGAAGCAGCATTGACGGCAGAAGATTTGGCGATGCTCCAAGCAGCAGTCGACCAAAAAGTGCCAGTAGCAGCGATTTCATGTAATTGTATTCCTGGTCAGTGCCAATGCAAAACCCATGCAACAAAATAAGTAGCCGACGAACTGTTAAAAGAAATGAGGAATCGTAATGAAAAAAAACATGCAAATCAGCGGAATGAATTGTGCCCATTGTGCCGCAAAAGTTGAAAAAGCGCTTAGTGAAGTACCGGGTGTGAAAAAAGCCAAAGTGGACTTGAAAAAAGCTCGCGGAACAGTCAAGTTTGACGAGTCGCAAGTGACAGAAACAGCCTTAGTCAATGCGGTCACCGAAGCGGGTTATCAAGGGGTATTTGAGTAAGCAATGGAATTGCTAAAGTGAAAATGAAAAATCAAAACAAATGAAAAGTGTCCAGCCGCTTGAAGCTTTTGTATGAAGGAGCAAGACTGTACGCACATTCAGTGAAATAGGAAGGGGAATACTAGGATGAATCAGAAAAAAACGTCTTCCGCAAGTAATAGTCAGACGTCAAGCCATCATAGGCATGAACCTGCTTTGAATGAGCGGGATAATGGTACACAGGGAAAAGAGCAACATGTGCAATCACAAGTGACAGAAGTCCCTGAGCCTAGCCATGAGATGAATGGGATGGATCATCACAGGGCGACATCAAAACAGCAGGAGCTTGAAAGCTCTGATAGTAACCATGGTCCTATGGATCATGAAGTGTCCAGCATGGATTATAGCCATAAGGGCCATGAGATATCTGGCATGGATCACGGTCACAAGGACCATGAGATGTCTGGCATGAACCATAGTCACATGAATCATGAGATGTCTGGCATGGAACATGGTCACACGGATCATGAGATGTCTGGCATGGATCACGGTCACACGGATCATGAGATGTCTGGCATGAATCATAGTCACATGAATCATGAGATGTCTGGTATGGATCATAGTCAGATGGATCATGGAATGGGTGGCATGGATCATAGTATGCATATGGGAAATTTTAAGCAAAAGTTTTGGCTATCCTTGGTTTTGGCGATTCCAATCGTCATTTTATCGCCAATGATGGGCATCGAATTGCCCTTTCAATTCACGTTTCCTGGCTCAGATTGGGTCGTATTACTTTTAGGAACGATCCTGTTTTTCTATGGAGGGCAGCCGTTTTTAAATGGTGCGAAAATGGAATTGAAACAAAAAAGCCCAGCCATGATGACGTTGATTGCTATGGGGATCACGGTTTCTTATTTTTATAGTCTATATGCGTTTATCGCCAATCATTTTCTTGCTGTTCCTCATGTAATGGACTTCTTCTGGGAACTAGCGACTCTGATCGTGATCATGTTGTTGGGGCATTGGATCGAGATGAATGCCGTTTCTAATGCTGGCAATGCATTACAGAAATTAGCAGAACTATTGCCAAAAGAAGTGATTCGGAAAAATGCGGATGGATCAGAAGAACAGATTCCATTAGAAGAAGTGACCAACAAAACACAGTTGATCGTTCGCTCAGGAGATAAAATTCCTACAGACGGAACGATCCTTGAAGGAGAAACAACGATCGATGAGTCGGCAGTGACTGGTGAATCCAGACGGGTACCTAAAACCATCGGCAGTACTGTCATTGGAGGATCTGTCAACGGCAACGGTACCATCACGATGGAAGTCACAGGAACTGGGGAAGACAGCTACTTAGCGAAAGTCATGGAAATGGTGCGAAAAGCCCAAGCTGATAAATCCCGCTTAGAAGCACTTTCGGACAAAGTGGCAAAATGGTTGTTTTATATTGCGTTAGTTGCTGGTGTCTTGGCATTTGCTGTATGGCTGTTTGTTGCTGATCTACCGACTGCTCTTGATCGAATGGTCACGGTATTCGTCATTGCCTGTCCCCATGCGTTAGGGCTAGCGATTCCCCTCGTAGTTGCTCGTTCGACATCGATCGCTGCCAAAAATGGCTTGCTCTTAAAAAATCGCAACGCACTGGAGAATGCGCATCATGTTGATTATCTGATCCTCGATAAGACCGGTACGTTAACAGAAGGAACGTTTACCGTAACTGGCATCGAGGCGACAGGCAGTCTTTCTGCATCAGAAGTACTAGCTTACCTAGCAGGTCTTGAGAAAACCGCCAATCATCCGATCGCAGAAGGCATTTTAGCCGAAGCTGAAAAGGAAAACATCACAGCCAAAAAGGCGACTGATGTTCAAACAAGGACAGGGATTGGTCTGGAAGGCGTGATCGATGGACAAAAGTGGTTGATCGTCAATCAAAAAGGATTGGAGCAATTAGCCATTCAGTATCAAGGGAACTCCTTGAAAAATTATCAAGAACAGGGCAATACCATCAGCTATTTGGTTCATGACGGCAAAGTGGAAGGTATCGTCGCATTAGGGGATAAGGTGAAACCAGAAGCGAGTCAATTTATTCAAAAAGTGAAAGACTTAGGCATCACGCCAGTTATGGCTACTGGAGACAACCAAGAAGCGGCGCAAGCCGTAGCCGATTACCTAGGAATCGAAGCCTTCCATGCGGCAATGTTGCCAGACGATAAAGAACGTCTAGTCAGTGACTATGTCAAAGAGGGCAAGCGCGTCGTAATGGTAGGCGATGGGATCAATGACGCCCCAAGTCTTGCAAGAGCGACGATCGGGATTGCGATCGGAGCGGGTACCGATGTAGCGATCGATTCAGCCGATGTCGTTTTGACGAATAGCGAACCTCAAGACATCTTGCACTTCTTGACGTTGGCGAAAAAAACAAGACGCAAGATGATTCAAAATCTCTGGTGGGGCGCAGGATACAATATTTTTGCCATTCCTTTGGCAGCTGGCGTGCTCGCACCGATCGGGATCATTTTGAACCCAGCAGTCGGAGCTGTCTTGATGTCTATGAGCACGATCATCGTTGCCATCAATGCAATGACCTTATCAATCGAAAAAAGCGGCGATTAGCCGCTTTTTTGTTTCTTTTCCTAGGAGCAGTGAAATACCTCTATAATCTGCTTCTGGATTTATGCTATAATGTGTTCGTTGAGACAAGGAGGACGTTGATTATGGAACTGAAGAAATTGGATGTTCCCACTACTTCAATTACTGAAGTAAAAAAATCTCCGATGGATGTATTTAATCAAGCGCGAGAAGCAGGAACAGCAGTATATGTATTCAATCGTGAAAAAGTGGCGGGGGTCATGTTGACACAAGAGCAGTATGAAACGTTATTGCAGGAATTAGATTATTTGCGTCAGCGACCGATGATGGAAGAAGAACCCGAACAGCCGCCAGTGGCAGGGCTAGAGGAATTCTTACAAATCATGCGGCAAGCGCTGATCACCGGTGCGAGCATCTCGGCAAAAAATTTAGATGAGCGAATGGTGGCGCTAGGGTTCATCACTCGTAAAACTGGTTTTGGCGGTGTCGTTGACATGGTGAACGAATTGAAAGAAACAGGCAAGATCGTTTACCAGCTACGTAAAAAACAAGATGGTAAATCGGTGACCGCTGATGTCATTGGAGAACAAGACAATCAAACGCAATTATTTGATAAATTGATCATCAAAAAAATCTTTCTAAAAGAAAAATAAACGCTGGAACTTGTCCCAGCGTTTCAGACGGTAGACAAAGTACGGATGTTTTCGTACTTTGTCTTTTTTTGTTGTAAAAAAGTGGAGATTATTAACTTTTTTTAAACTGTGAAAGATACTGCTCATCCAACCAACAAAAGTTCCAGCCAGTTACAGACTAGGTTTTAAGTCAGCCAGTAAGTTTTCCCGTCTTTCGTCCGTTGCATAAATCCGTATTCGATCAAATAACGTCGGACAGTGACATAATCGGTGATCGCTTGTTTTAATACATCGTTGACAGCAGCTTCTGAATAATTTTTCTTCGGATCAAATTTTTGTGCCAGTACACTCAAGACAACAATCTTGCGCTTTTCTTTGCTGGGAAACTGTTTGATAAACCCCGTTTCATCAAAATAAGTGGCAATGATCTTTTCTCTTTCACTAGCCGTAATGGCATAGCGATCATCAAGCATCGTCGCCCCTTTATGAGGCGGCAGCAACGGGGTATCTTGCAACAAGGACATGATACTTAAAAAAACAGTCGCTTGTCGCTGTTTTTCTTTTAGTTTAAAGCGATGATTCCTGACAGTCGAAGAAGAGATACCTAAGCGCTGGGCAATCACAGTATCGCTAACATCTTGGGCAAACAGTTGTAAAATCTCCTGTTGGCTCTCTGATAAGCCTGTTTGTTCTTTGGGTAAAGCCAACAATGCGGACAAAACGGTTCCGTGATGGTCAGTAATATGCTGCATCATTCGTTTTTTTGCTGTAAAAAAGGCGCCATCAACGGGATAGATTTCTTCTTTGTCGAAGGTCTCCTGACAAAATACGCAACAATATTCCGTTGGTGTTGCGACATATCCTTGCTGATAATCAGAAATGGTAAACTCTTGATAAGGTTTCATTTTGGGTTCTCCTTTTATTGTTTAGATATATACTAACATAAATTGATTTCGTTTGTAAATGAGCAAACGAATTTATCGTTATTAGATTAATTTCATCCGTTGCTTAAAATTGTCGCCTTTTTGTGTTAGGATTAACAACAATAGCGAATGAATTTGCTTAATTCAAAGGAGTGATACTATGGCAGACGTAAGCCAACGCTTCAATCACGAAGTGTACAATATAGCTGTTTCATTGATTCGTAAATTTGATGAACGGGTTTCTTCAATTCCTGATATTTTAAAGTTAACGTTAGGCGAGCCGGATTTCAACACACCGGAGCACGTGAAAAAATCGGGTGTCCAAGCAATCGAACAAAATTTCAGCCACTATTCTGGAATGGCAGGCTTAGCAGATGTTCGGCAAGCAGCCAGCCTCTTTTTGAAAAATAAATATCAGCTTGATTACGACTTTCAATCAGAAGTATTAGTGACGATCGGTGCAACGGAAGCAATCTCAGCTTCTTTATTAGCCACGCTGGAACCTGGTGATAAAGTGATTTTACCAGCACCAATTTATCCAGGCTATGAACCAGTCATCCATTTAGCTCATGCCAAACCGATTTATCTTGATACGACGGATAATGACTTTGTTTTAGCGCCAGAAGTTTTAGAAGCAGCCTTAAAAGAACATGGGGAGCAAGTCAAGGCAGTCATTTTAAATTATCCTAGCAATCCAACAGGGGTTGTTTATACCCGAGAACAAGTCAAAGCATTGGCAGAAGTTTTAGAAAAATACCCCGTTTTTGTTATTAGCGATGAAATTTATAGTGAGTTGACTTATGATGAAACCCATGTGTCCATTGCTGAATACTTGCGGGATCAAACGATCGTGATCAACGGCTTGTCGAAATCACACGCGATGACTGGTTGGCGCGTCGGCTTCATTTTTGCACCAGCAGCGTTGACTGCTCAGATCATTAAGGTCCACCAATACTTAGTGACCGCGGCCTCAACGATTTCTCAAAAAGCCGCAGTGCGGGCATTGATCGAAGGCATCAATGATGCAGAAGTCATGAAAGCCGATTACCGTGAACGCCGAGATTACTTGTTTGAAAAGATGACTGCCCTTGGTTTTGAAATGGCGAAGCCATCTGGTGCATTCTACATTTTTGCCAAAATACCAGCAGGTTTCAACCAAGATTCCATGGCTTTTTGTGTCGACTTAGCCGAAAAGAATCAATTAGCAATCATTCCAGGGATCGCCTTTGGTCCCGAAGCAGAAGGCTATGTTCGTTTAAGCTATGCGGCAAGTATGGAGAACTTGGTGGAAGCGATGGATCGCTTGACACGCTATATGCAAAGCAAATGATTCTACAGACATTTCTTTAGTTCATAAGTGTTAGATAAAGTAAGCCCCCTCTGATGGATGCAGCGGGGGCTTTTTTAGGCAATCGACGAACTTTACAAAATATTTACATCGCTTTATCGATTCTTTACATGAAATCCATCAAGGGTTTACACCGCCTTGCTAAACTAAGCATATAACGAAAGGAGATTTACTAAATGAAAAAATTGGGACTTTTATTTTTTGCAACTGGATTATTATTAGCTGGCTGTGGGAGCGGTGGCGCAAGCACTGAGAGCAGTCAAGCATCAGGCGGATCTTCATCAGGTGCCGCATCAAATGAAAATGTAGAAATTTTAGCTGTGGGCTCAACGGCATTGCAACCCTTGGTTGAAGCAGCAGGTGAAAGCTTCTCAGCAGACAATCCCAATTATACAATTACGGTTCAAGGTGGCGGCAGCGGAACTGGCTTAAGTCAAGTAGAAGCAGGCGCGGTGACGATCGGCAATTCCGATGTGTTTGCGGATGAAAAAGATGGTGTGGATGCTAGCAAATTAGTTGACCATAAAGTAGCCGTAGTTGGTATGGCACCAGTGGTAAATAAAGACGCAGGCGTTACGGATCTTAGCCAACAAGAATTGATCGATATCTTTACAGGCAAAGTGAAGAATTGGTCTGAACTAGGCGGAGCAGATCAAGAAATCTCTGTAATCAACCGCGCATCAGGCAGCGGTACGAGAGCGACCTTTGAAAAATGGGGCTTAGATGGTGCAGAGACGATCCAAACACAAGAGCAAGATTCTTCTGGAACAGTCCGTAAAATCGTTGCTGAAACACCAGGAGCAATCAGCTACCTTGCTTTATCCTATTTGGACGATTCGATCCAAGCGCTATCTCTTGATGGGGTAGAAGCGACTCCTGAAAATATTGCAGATAACAAATGGCCAATCTGGTCTTACGAGCATATGTACACGAACGGCGAGCCAGATGCAAACGTCAAAGCCTTTCTTGATTACATCATGACAGACGATGTCCAACAAGGAATCGTTATCGAATTAGGTTACTTGCCAATCACTGATATGAAAGTAGAACGCAGTGTAGACGGCGAAGTAACGAATGTTGAATAGTGAAATGACCGAAGAAGGAGAATGCTCCTTCTTTTTTTGTGTTTAAAGCATCAAGAAGATGCTATTGACTGATGCTTCATTTGGTAATGAAAAACAACTACAAAAACAGCCGATAACAATTATTCACCTGTTATCGGCTGTTTTTTATCAATAATCATTTTTTTCATGAAGCGGCAAAGTCACCGTAAAGGTAGAACCAATTTTGGGGAAACTGTCAACCTTGATGCTGCCGCCTAATAATTTGGTATAGTCTTTAACGATAGCCAGCCCAAGTCCAGTGCCGCCAGAATTGCGAGCGCGGGCTTTGTCCACCCGATAAAACCGCTCAAAAATCCGTTCTTGATCTTCTTCATCGATGCCGATGCCTTGATCCTGCACTTGAAATAGCAGCTGGCCGTCTTGCTCTGAATAGGATAATGTGATGACCCCACCAGGTTTTGAATAGGTGACAGCATTTTCTACCAGATTTTTTACGATGGGCTGCAGCAGCTCTTTTTTGGTAGATAAAATGAAGTGTTCGGGTCCTTCAAATTGAAAGGTCAATTGCTTCTTAGCAGCTGCGGGACCATAGGTTTGAACGACTTGTTGCAGCAGCTTAGAAAAGTTGATCGGTTGGTCGACATACTGGAAAGAATCACTGTCTTGAGACAGTTGGATGATATCTTGTATTAGATTTTTCAAGCGATAAGCATCTTTTTGAATGATCTCTAAAAAGGTCTGCAACGTTTCTGGGTCTTCTTTGGCTCCGTCCAGCAGTGTTTCGGTAAACCCAATCAAGGAAGTTACCGGCGTTTTTAATTCATGGGAAACATTGCCGACAAAATCTTTTTGCATTTTTTCTAATTGTCGAATGCGCGTCAAGTCATAAGAAATACCAATCAACTGGTTTTCTTGGAAGCTTCGCAAGGTAACATCCAAGACTTTTGAACGTTCCCCGCTAAGGGTGGTTTCCGCATGGAAAATAGGGGTCTCGTCGTTAAATTGATAGATCAATTGGATCAGTTGTGTGTCATGAATCACTTCAGTGAAGGGCTGCGGCAAGGTTGGCGCAGTTTCCATCCCCAACTGTTCTTGCATCGTCGGATTCAACAGCAGCAGTTGATTTTCTTCATTAATGATAAAGACACCGATCATCAGTTCACTGAGCAGTCCATACAACTGTTGTTCAGATGCCGCATAGGCCCGATAGGTCTGGCTCATTTGTTCGCTCAGCTGATTGATCAGTTGATACAACTCGTCATGTTCAGGGGTTTCTTGCATAATGATTGCTTGTTGATCGGGCGAGGTGATCATTTTTTTTACGACGGGCAGAATCGTTTGGATCGGCCGATTTCGCTGGCGCAAGGTATGGAAAATCAATAGGCTGATCAAAAAGCAAAAGACAAGATAGACAATCAAGATCGATTGCTTGATTCCTTGGTTTTTCGTAAAAAAAGCAGCAGTCGGTTCTGCGATCCGCAAGATTTGAGTTAAGTTTCCATCTTCTTTGACAGGAATCGCCACATAAAGCAATTCTTCATGCAAGGTGTCGCTTTCCCGCAACGATTGACCAACGGCGCTTCCGCGCAAAACGGCTTGAACCTCTGGACGATCGGAGCGGTTTTCATGGAGGGTATGATCATAAGTATCGAAAATGATTTGGCCTTGATCATCTAACAAAGTGATGCGGCTATTGCTGTCTTGAACATAGGAATCGGCAAATTGTTCGAGCGCTGCGGTTTGGTTATCTGAGAGATTCAAAAACACAGCGGCTTTCTCTTGCAGAAAATCCACTTGCTGGGCGATGACTTGCTGACGGTAAAAACTGCTTAGAACTTGCCAACACAGGAAAAAAATCAGCAATAGACCGATTGACCATAAACCATAGCCATAGCGTTTTTTCATTGGGTCGGCTCCTGAAATTTATACCCAAATCCTCGAACGGTCACCAAGTATTCTGGACGCTTGGGATCAGCTTCCAATTTTTCTCTTAAATGACTGATGTGAACATCCACGATGCGACTTTGTCCATCAAAGTCAAAATTCCAAATACGATTGAGTAAGGTATCGCGATCGATCACGCGGCCTTTACGTTTCATAAAGTAAACCAGCAGCTCGAACTCTTTCGGTGTCAGGAAGATTTTCTCCCCATTCACACTGACCTGGAAATTGGTCAGATCGGCTTGAATTCCGCCGATTTGCAAGATTTCTGCAGGTTGATCTTCTTCTCGTGCTTGTTGACGAGGTTCTAAGCGACGGAAGATGGCCTTCATTCGAGCCAATACTTCTCGAGGGCTGAAGGGTTTCGTCAAGTAGTCGTCAGCCCCGATCTCTAAGCCCAAGATCCGGTCGATCGGATCATCTTTTGCGGTCAAGACGAGGATCGGTGTCTCGATTTTTTCTTGACGTAATTTCTTTGTGATTTCGATACCGTCCAAATTCGGCAGCATGACATCCAAGATGATAAAGTCAAAAGGTTTTGACAACGCCAAGTCGAAGGCTTTTTGACCATCTGAGGCGGAAACGACTTGGTAGCCCTCTTTTTCTAAATTAAAGGTTAAAAGTGTGACGATTGAAGGTTCATCATCGACAACGAGTATTTTTTTCATGATAGACTCCTTTCGTTTCTTTTTTTCAAGAAACGATTAAATTTCAACGAACAAGTCCTATTTTAGCATGAATAGACAATTGGTACTATTGCAACCACTAAATAAATGCTATAATAAAGGACGATTTCATAGGAAAGCTGAGGGTGCTAAATGATTGGAATCAGTGCGTGTCTAGGCGGTGCCCTTTGCCGCTACGATGGAAAACATCAAGCAGTACCACAATTGATCGAACTTGTTCGTGCGGGTCAAGCCATGATGGTCTGTCCAGAAGTTCTTGGCGGCTTGCCGATTCCACGTGAACCGGCCGAAATCGTCGGTGGCGATGGGGTGGATGTTTGGGCGCAACGAGCGAAGGTCGTCACCATTTCAGGAGAAGACGTGACGGAACAATTTACTAAAGGCGCGAAAATTGCTTATCAAAAATTGCAAGAGAAAGGCATCACCCAACTGATCCTAAAAGAGAAAAGTCCCTCTTGTGGCAGTCAGACGATTTATGATGGCAATTTTTCTGGAATCAAAAAAACAGGGGTCGGTGTCGCTTGTGCCTATTTTCGACAAAAAGGCATGACTGTTTTGTCCGATGTCGAATGGCTTGCAAAACAGGAGGAAGCAAATGGAAATTGAAAAGACCAATCGCATGAATGCGTTGTTTGAGTTTTATTCCACGTTATTGACGGAAAAACAGATGAATTACATGGAATTGTATTACGCAGATGATTTTTCTCTAGGAGAAATCGCTGAAGAGTATCAAGTTAGCCGTCAAGCAGTCTATGACAACATCAAACGCACCGAACGTATTTTAGAAGACTATGAAAAAAAACTACATATGTTTTCGGATTATATCATGCGGGAAGACTTGCTCGATCAGCTAAGCGAGTATACGAAAACCCACTATCCAAAAGACGAAACCTTACAGGGGTTTATTCAACAGCTCCAAGAAATTGAAGAATAAAGGAATGAAAAAAAATGGCATTTGAAAGTTTAACTGAACGCCTCCAGCAGGCAATGAGCAAACTGCGCAGAAAAGGAAAAGTATCTGAAGCAGATGTAAAAGAAATGATGCGTGAGATTCGTCTAGCTTTATTAGAAGCCGACGTCAATCTGCAAGTTGTAAAAGAGTTTACCAAAAATGTCCGTGAACGGGCAGTGGGGGTAGAAGTATTAGAAAGCCTATCTCCAGCGCAACAAATCGTTAAGATCGTTGATGAAGAATTAACCAAAACATTAGGATCAGAAACAGTTGGGATCGAAAAATCACCGAAGATCCCAACGATCATCATGATGGCTGGTTTGCAAGGGGCAGGGAAAACCACCTTTGCTGGGAAATTAGCCAACCATTTGATCAAAACCGAAAACGCACGTCCATTAATGATCGCTGGTGACGTGTACCGACCAGCTGCGATCGACCAGTTGAAAGTATTAGGGCAACAATTGGATGTACCTGTTTTTGATATGGGAACTGATGTCAGTCCAGTTGAAATCGTCCGCCAAGGATTGGCTTTGGCTCGGGAAAAGAAAAATGACTACGTTTTGATCGATACGGCGGGTCGTTTGCATATCGACGAAAACTTGATGGAAGAGCTAAAAAAAATCAAGGACTTGGCACAGCCAAATGAAATTTTACTGGTAGTGGATGCGATGACAGGACAAGATGCTGTCAACGTGGCGGAAAGCTTCAATCAACAACTGGGGATCACAGGGGTAGTCATCACCAAGCTAGATGGCGATACTCGTGGCGGGGCGGCATTGTCGATTCGTCAAGTTACGGGCGCTCCAATCAAGTTCACTGGTACCGGTGAAAAATTGACCGACCTTGAAGTATTCCATCCAGATCGGATGTCTAGTCGGATTCTCGGTATGGGTGATATGCTGACTTTGATCGAAAAAGCACAGCAAGATTACGACGAGAAAAAAGCAGAAGAACTTGCTCAAAAAATGAAGGAAAACTCCTTCGACTTCAATGACTTTGTTGAACAGATCGATCAAGTCATGGGCATGGGCCCAATTGAAGATCTTTTGAAAATGATTCCGGGAATGAGCCAAATGCCTGGCATCGAGAACGTCAAAGTTGATCCAAAACAAATTGCCCGTCAAAAAGCCATGGTTTATTCCATGACACCAGCAGAACGTGAAAATCCTGATTTGTTAAATCCAAGCCGTCGTCGCCGGATTGCCGCCGGTTCTGGCAACAGTGTCGTCGAAGTCAACCGCATGATCAAACAATTTAAAGAATCCCGCAAAATGATGCAGCAAATGAGCAAAGGGAATATGAACATTCCTGGCATGGATCAAATGTTTGGCGGCGGTGTCAAAGGGAAACTTGGAAAAATGGCCATGAATCGTATGGTCAAAAAACAAAAGAAGAAAAAGAAAAAACGCAAATAATCGTTTAACACTGATAGGAACTGAGAACTGAACCTTATCTTTGTGTAATTAAAAAACATGATCTGAAAAGGCACCAAATCGAGAAGCTGTACCTGCTGATTCTAGCAACTGCAGCTCCTCAGATTGCCTTCTTCAGGTCATGTTTTTTTATGCTCACAGCGTCCTCTTTAAATGAACTCCTTCAAAGAACATCAAATAAAACATCTAGAGAACATCCTTTTTTATAGAGAAAGCCAGCTTTCTACCGAATATCTCAAATCGTCCAAGAGTCAAAAATAGCGATCAACTATCGTTGCGGACAACTCTAAGAATAGGATAGAAGCAGAACATTCGTGCTTTTTGTTAAATGGTGCTACTATTAATTTATAGCAAGTATGAAAGGAGTTTTTTACGATGACAAACAAAGATCGCATTGAAGGAAAAGTAACCGAAACAAAAGGGAAACTTACAGGAGATGACTCCGAAGAATTAAAAGGCAAAACCCAAAATAAATATGGGAAAGCCAAAGATAAGGTTGAAGATTTTGCGGATGATGTTTCTCGTAAAGTAAATGACTTCTTTGACAAAAAAGACAACGACAAACCTAAACATTAAACTTAAAAGCATCCCTGCAACAAGAACATGTTGCAGGGATGCTTTTTTATATTCCACTGATTTGTTTGTTTTTTCGTTTGTACCACCAATTCATCAGCGCTTTAGGATAGACAAGCAGCAAACTGATGAATAAGCAGGCAACCAGTAATAAACCGAGCCGAAGAGCGATGTTCCAGAGACTGACATCATACCCCTCATAGAGATTACGGTAAAAAATTTCTAGTGGGTAATAAGAAATCATGGATAAATAGAACCAGGTTCCCAAAGAAAGCAGCCAATAAACTGGTGCGCGCAATTTAGGGATCGTTAAATAATCACCGTCATTTTCTAAAGAGATTTTCGAGAACACTTTTTCGGCAGCAAGAATCAGCAAGCCGCTCAAGCCGAGGTAAAGGAGCAGCAGCCACCAAGGGTAGACATATCCTTGCGGCCAATCGATCCACGTTTGAAAAGGAATCAGAAAATCCCCATGACCAAGAAACACAAAACTAAAAAACTCGCGGGTACATTGGAAAAAGCTATACCCCATTGATCCTAGAGAAATAGTGAAGAAGACCGAGAGCATGCCAGTAAACAGATTCCCCAGCAAAACGCCTAACAAGAGACCTGCAGCAAATACTAGCAGATTCGTTGCCAAGGTACTAAGGGCAGAAAGCAGCACGTCTTGAAGCGGCACAGCGAGATAGCGAGCTGGGATCATCGTGTATTCGATCAGGATATGACCTAACAGACCCAAGACTAAACAAGCGGTCAAGGGTAAGCCGATAAAAAGCAGTTTCTTGTGGAAGACGTGCTTTCTGCTAAAGGGTAAAGCAAATAAAAAGCGATTGAAATTGGTGCGGCCATCGACAAAAAAGGACAAGAAGCCCCAAATAAACAGGAAGACAATCACAAATTGATTCATGGTGGTCATATAAGGGCGATTGTAATAAATCTCATCAGGGGACTCATTGCTGATCGTCAATACCGCATCGCGGTACTCTGTTGCCGAATCAAAGTAAACCGGGGTTTCTCCCTTGTAGCTTTTGACATAGTACTCTCGATTTTCGTTGAAATCTTTGATAAATTCTTCAGATGTCAAATAGCGTTCTTGCTGATGCCAGGCTTTTTGTGATTGCCAGCCATCACCAAGATACATTAAGAGTAAGACAAAACAAAAGCCGATCAGCAGCTTGCCGTAGCGTTCTTTAAATATATTGCTTAACATCGTTTTCCACCTCTATCCTTCCACTAATGCCTCTTGTCGTAAATTTGCTTCAAACAGATCTTCCAAGGTCAAGGGCAATTCTTCGAAAACCAAAGGATCAAGCTGCTGGATCTCAGCCGCCAGCTCTTTTGTGTAATTGTCAAACAAAGCGGTCAAGACTCGACCTTGTTTTTGAATCAGCTTGGAGCGCTGCTTGATAAGGGGAGGAATCTGCTTGCTGCGAAAGACGAGTTGAAGTTTGCGAGATTGTTCGCGAATCGTTTCCAAACGGTAGTCTCCTTCAATCGTTTTCCCTTTGATCAACAAGGCACGATCAATAATATGCTCTAATTCATTTAGATTATGGGAAGCGATCAATGCGGTACGATTCGACTCACTGAGGCTTTCCAGCAATAGTCCGATCACTTTTTTACGGACGATCACATCAAGACCATCAAAAGGTTCGTCTAACAGTAAGAACGTCGCATTTGAAGCGATCGCTAGAATCATCTTATAAAGACCTTGCATTCCTTTTGACATTCGCCGGTAAGAAAGCGTTAGCGGCAGACCATGGCTTTGCATCAATTCTAAATAAAGATTTTGATCAAAATTCGGATAAGCAAGCCGATAAAATTGATTGATTTTTTTTAACGAGTAGGCAGCCAGAAAGTTTTCTTTTTCATCGATATAAAAAAGCTGTTCTTTTAATTCCGGGTGCTGATCCAGGCGTTGGTTATCGATTGAAATCTCGCCATCATCTAGTAAATAATGTCCAGCGACCGTCCGAAACAACGTGGTTTTCCCAGAACCATTGCGGCCGATCAATCCTACGAGTTCTCCTTTTTCCAAAGAGAAGTTCACGTTTTCTAAGATAATTGTTTGTTCCATTTTCTTGGTCACATGTTCGATCTTCACTGTGGATCGCCTCCTAACTCTTGTTCAAAACCATTCATCCAATCGCTCAGCTCACGCATGCTGATCTGTAGATGGCGTGCTTCGATCACCAATTCTTTCAAACGTTCTTTCACTTGTAAGATCCGAATCTCATCGCGTGGCAGATCCTCAGTAACTTTCACAAAGGTGCCTTTTCCTTTGATGGTGACAAGCACTTGCTCATTTTCCAATACTTTGTAGGCTTTGCTGACGGTATTTGGATTCATCAACAGGTGCTTGGCCATTTCACGAACCGAAGGTACTTGGTCTCCAGCGGTTAGAACACCGTTCAGAATATCTTCTTTGATACTTAAAACCAATTGCTCATAGTAAGGTTTGCTGCTGGCTTTGTTAATGCGAACCACAAAATCAGCTCCTTTCATTTATGTGTACTAGTATACGTAGTACACTAGTGGAAGTAAAGTCTTTTATGATAAAATAAACAAAAAGGAGCTGATGAGGACAATGGAACGATGTGAGTGGGCCAACAGTACACCAGCGATGCAGGAGTATCATGATACAATCTGGGGGAAACCTGAGTATGAGGATCAGCAGTTGTTTCGAAAATTGGTGTTAGATATGAATCAAGCAGGGTTGAGCTGGCAAACGATTTTAAATAAAATGGCGAATTTTGATGCGGCGTATGATCAGTTTGAAATCACCAAAGTAGCGAACTATACGGAAGAAAAAGTGGAAGAACTGATGATGAATCCAGGAATCATCCGCAATCGGCGAAAGATTGAAGCGGTGATCAGCAATGCCCAAGAAGTTTTAAAAATCCAGCAAGAATATGGTAGTTTCTCCGCATTCTTGTGGCGATATGTCGATCATCAGCCGATCATTAATGAATTTGAGCAGCAATCCGATGTACCGACCCATTCGGAAATCTCTGATCAGCTAGCGAAAGATTTGAAAAAGCGAGGGTTTAAATTTGTCGGAACGACCATTATTTACGCCTTTATGGAAGCTGTCGGCATGGTCAACGACCATTTAGTCACTTGTGTTTGTCGAACATCAGCAGCAAACAAAGAATAAAGGAGCGAGCATAATGGGAAAAGTGATATTCTATGGTGCGATCAGCCTCGATGGCTATTTAGCAGGTCTGAAGGATCAACTGGACTGGCTGTTTCAAACCGATACCGGTGTCGCCACGACTTATGAAGCATTTTTTGCAACCATCGATGCGACAGTGATGGGGAGAAAGACCTATCAAGAAGCAAAAAAACTTATGGATGGTGGACTGTTGTACCCCGAAACGACAAATTATGTTTTTTCCCGTACACAAAAAGAACCGTTGCCAGATGCAACGCTAGTGTCAACGGATCCAGTGGCATTTGTTTCAGCATTAAAACAAGAGGAAAACGTATGGGTAGTAGGGGGAGGTTCCTTATTAAAACCATTGCTGGAAGCTGATTTGATCGATGAATGGTTTATTCAAATCGCGCCGGTGTTTTTAGGAGAAGGCAAGCGGCTGTTTGAACCGGGGGGATATTCGAGACGCTTGACGTTTGTTGAAACAAAACAGATGGGAGAACTGACAGAACTCCATTTTGTCCGAAAGGCTGTGTCAGGCAGCGAGTAAAAAGCGCAAACGATTATTCTTCACAGTAAAAAAGACCAAGAAACTCAGTGCCGAGTTTCTTGGTCTTTTTGTATGGATTCTTCATTAGTTGAATCGTTGAAAGAATTCAATATATTTTGCAAGGATCGTTTCGAAGAAGCTTACTGTATCTGGGTTGATCTCATTGTTTTCATCGATCAAGTTTGTGATACCGCCAATGTAGGCTTCTGGTTGTTGCAGAGTAGGCATATCCAAAAAGACTAATGATTGACGCAAATGATGGTTCGCACCAAATCCAGCGATCGCTCCTGGAGAAACGCTGACGACTAAGGCTGGTTTGCCACCCCAACTGCTCGCACCGTAAGGACGAGAACCAACATCTAAAGCATTTTTCAAGGCTGCAGGAACAGAGCGGTTGTATTCTGGTGTAAAGAAGAAGACCCCATCAACGGCGCTTAATGCTTCACGAAATGCTGTCCATTCAGCAGGAACTTTTCCTTCAACTTCCAAATCTTCATTGTAAAAAGGCAAGTTGCCGATCTCGATGAAAGATGCTTCAAAACCTTCTGGTAATAGTGATGCGAATTTTTTCGCTACGAGTTTATTATAAGAACCTTCCCGCAAGCTGCCGACGATAAAACCGATTTTTTTTGTCATGTAAATTTCCTCCTTGTTGTTTTCTACTCATTAAGCTTACCAAAAGTAAGTGAATGGTGCAAATAAAACGATTTGGCCTTAAAAAGGTTTCTCTAGTATTCATGATACGCGTCCAAATTCATTCTGGCAAAAGATAACCATGCTGAAAAAACAGGAAAGAAAAACTTTTTTCAGCTGTAAAGAAAAAACTCTTTACACCATCAGAAAAACCTGTTAAACTAGCTCTTGTGATTAAATCAATGGAGGTGTAAATAATGGCAGTAAAAATTCGTTTAAAACGCATGGGTTCTAAAAAGAAACCTTTTTACCGTATCGTCGTAGCAGATTCACGTTCTCCTCGTGACGGACGTTTCATCGAAACAGTTGGTACTTACAATCCTTTACTAGACCCAGCTGAAGTAACAATCAAAGAAGATCTAGTTCTTGATTGGTTATCTAAAGGTGCGCAACCTTCAGATACAGTTCGTAACATCCTTTCTAAAGAAGGCGTTATGAAAAAACACCACGAAGCAAAATTCACTAAGAAATAAGGTGACTTTGGATGAAAGATTTGCAAGAATTAGTCTTAACGATCGTTTCACCACTTGTTACCAAACCTGAGGATATCAAGCTTGAGCTGGTAGAGTCAGATGATTTCTTGGAATATAATCTTACTGTGGCACCAGAAGATATTGGTCGTATCATCGGTAAACAAGGTCGGGTTGCCAAAGCAATTCGAACGATTGTTTACAGTGTACGGACAAATGGACCGAAAAAAGTTCGTTTGAATATCATTGATGGTAAATAAGCAAGAGTGTAAAGCATTTCTCAAAGAGAAATGCTTTTTTTGTAAAATTCATGCTTAAGATGGAGGACAAAAAAGGATGGTTTTGAGATAATCAAAAATGAGGAGGTGCTTGTATGTCTCAACTAATCGCATGGATCGTCGTTCTTTTGATTCTCGTCTTTATTTATAAAATTGGTTCTTTTCTTTGGCGAACGCTAGGGATCTTGTTGTTGCTCTTTTTAATTTGGGTCTATCGTGAGGAGATCATGACCCAATTGAACCAATGGACACAAAACTTTCGTTGGGGCGACATATCGACGATCGCCAATCAAGTTTGGCAATGGATCAAGGACGGCTTCCAATCACTGCAAAATTGGGTCACCAATCTTTAAAAAATCGACAAAAAAATGACAGACAATCTGACTTGTTTGTCATTTTTTTTATTGAGGGGTATCCTTTGTATAAGGAGGGGAACATCATGAAAAAAGAACTAGGATTATTTGTTACGCTGCTAACGATCGGAACCTTGGCTGGCTGTAATAATCAAAAAGACCAAGAAACCAGTCAAGCCAGTACAGCTGAAACAACAGCAACGACTATGGTGGAAAGTACCCAAACACAAAAAAGTAGTCAATCAGAAACCAGTCAATCAACTGCATCGACTAGTCAGGCGGTTTCTGAGGATTCTTCAAATACGAGTAGCACCACAGACATCTATAGCCAAATACAAGCGGTATTCCCTGATCTTGTCTTGCCAAAGGACGTTCCGCTTGCTTCGGGTAAAGTGTTGAATGCTGCCACAGCTGGCAGTCAATCCGATGCCTCGATTCTTTATTATGGACTTGATCAGCAATTGTCTCTCAATGACAAGGCTTTGAACGAAGAAACACCGCTTGCTGCTTTTCAATCAAAAGAGTATCAATCAGCGGATGAAGCGGCTGCAGCGGTCAATGTAACAGCGGATGATGGCGGACAAGCCGTCGATCTCGGATATGGGATTACTGGGCATATGCAAGGAGCTGCTGGCTCCAATTATTTGAGCTGGCAAGAAGGAAATTGGTCATTGACTGTTCGAGCAGTCAACCAAGAGGAACAAGATCCTGTGCCGGTTGCCAAAGAAGTGGTAGCGTATCTAGAAGAAGCCATGCTTCCAGCACCTGAGGTCGGTCAAATCACTATCGATATGGGAAAAAATGACCATACAGCAACTACCGTGGTCTGGCAACAAGAAAAGATGCTTCGAACGGTGCAACATCAAGATGCACGTTCAGCATTGGAAATGGCCGTTTCAATGAATCAATAAGTTTCAGATTAGGACATTGCCCCTTTGATCAAGCGTCGAAGGGGCGTTTTTCGTGCGATGATTTTGAGGAAAACAGGGGGCGCTAGGAAACGGCTAGAATTCGCTACTTTGCTATGCTAAAATAGAACAGAAGTTAGAAGAAATGGGGAACGAACGTGACAGAATATTTAAACGTAGGGAAAATCGTCAATACACATGGGATCCGTGGAGAAGTACGAGTGATATCACAAACGGATTTTCCAGAAGAACGCTACCGTAAAGGGGCTGAATTGACACTTTTTCGTGAAAATAAAGAGCCATTACCATTGATTGTTTCAGGTCATCGCAAACATAAAAATTTTGATTTGTTAACGTTTGAGGGCTATCCCAACATCAACGACGTTGAACCGTTTCGTAACGGCATTTTAAAAGTTACCAAGGATGATTTGGTGGATCTAGCAGAAAATGAGTTTTACTACCATGAAATTATTGGTCTGGAAGTCGTCGAAGAGGATGGCACAGTCATTGGTAAAGTCAAAGAGATCCTTTCACCAGGCGCCAATGATGTTTGGGTGGTACAGCGAAAAGGGAAGAAGGATGCCTTGATTCCTTATATCGAGTCGGTTGTCCACACGATCGATCTTGAAAATGGTCAGGTCACTGTGGAAATCCCAGAAGGGTTGTTAGACGATGAGAATTGATGTGCTGACACTATTTCCACGAATGTTTGAAGGGCCTCTAGGAGAGTCGATCATCGGCAAAGCACGGGAAAAGGAACTGTTAGAAATCAACGTCTCTAATTTCCGTGATTATTCTGACAACAAACATCAAACAGTGGATGACTATCCTTATGGTGGCGGAGCAGGAATGTTATTAAAAGTCCAACCTGTCTATGACAATATCAAAGCGATCGAAGAAGCAACACCAGAAACGAAAAAGCGGGTGATCCTATTAGACCCAGCGGGAAAACCCTTTGATCAAAAGATGGCGGAAGAATTCTCTACCGAAGAGCACCTTGTTTTTATTTGCGGTCACTATGAAGGCTATGATGAACGAATCCGTTCATTGGTCACTGATGAAGTGTCACTGGGGGATTACGTCTTGACTGGCGGCGAATTGGGGGCAATGGTCATGATCGATGCGACGGTCAGGCTATTACCAGAAGTTTTGGGCAATCAAACCTCCGCACAAACTGATTCTCATTCCACTGGTTTATTAGAGCATCCGCAATATACACGCCCGGCAGAGTTCAAAGGCATGAAAGTGCCGGAAGTTTTGATGAATGGCAATCATAAACTGATCGAGCAGTGGCAATTAAAAGAATCATTGCGCCGAACGTATCAGCGACGTCCAGATATGCTGGAAACTTATCCGCTGACCGCTGAAATGCAGAAGCTTTTAAAAGAAATTGAAGACGAAGCGAAGACTGGCAACTAAAATAGTGCCAGTTTTTTTGATATTCTGCGCTATGACAAGAAAATTCTCTTTACAGCCTGTGGTCGACTGTGGTAAGATATTTCAGTGAGTGTAAACTCAACTATTACGATGTTCCGCTGGAGCTTTCATGCTTTAAGAATGTTTGGGAATAAGGAGAATGATAAACATGAATCCATTGATTCAAGAACTAACTCAAGAACAATTACGTACTGACATCCCAGCTTTCCGTCCTGGGGACACTGTTCGCGTTCACGCGAAAGTTGTCGAAGGAACTCGCGAACGTATTCAGTTATTTGAAGGTGTTGTCATCAAACGCCGCGGTGCTGGTATCAGCGAAACTTATACAGTTCGTAAAGTATCAAACGGTGTAGGTGTTGAACGTACCTTCCCATTGCACACACCACGTGTTGCACAAATCGAAGTTGTTCGTTACGGTAAAGTACGTCGTGCAAAATTGTACTACTTGCGTGCATTACACGGAAAAGCAGCTCGTATCAAAGAAATTAGAAGATAAACACGGAAAACTTCCTTGGAAATCTGAAATTTGTGAAAAGTCCTTGTATATCAAGGACTTTTTCTTTTTTCTCTATCATAATTTTAAGTTGTTTTGGATGGTTTTTTCTAATATTGTCCTAAATTGCCCTGAATTGTCCCATTTTGACTATCATTATCGTCATAATAGGGCAAATCTTTGTAGTCATTTTGACGACAAATTTAATACGAAAAATACCAAAACATTTACCGAAATTAGCAATTTTTGAACCCGAGTTGCTAAAAAGGTCTACTTTTTTAGAAAAAGGCAAAACATGTACTTTTCTGCTAAAAAGGTAATATGATGGGATTCTATTTAAATAATTTTAGGAGTTTTTTAGTAATGAAAAATGATAAACGTATTATTTGGAAGAATCAAAGTGATTTAAAACTGATTTTAACAATTAGCCAATTTATTGAAAAACATGAGATTAAATCTAGTCGGCAATATCAAAAAAAATTATCTGAATATCCTAATTCAGCTCCGAGTATGTGGTTTATTATCAATAAATATGGTTCTTGGAAGAATTTGTTGAATAGCATTGGTGCAGAAACTATTGGATATGGAAAATGGGCTAAAATGCAAACAGATGATTTAATAAAAGTAGCTCAAATATTTATTAAATCAGAAAAAATACAATCACAACGTGCATATGAAAAAAAATCGGTTGGAAAAGATGTTCCCTGTTTAAGTACTTTAAAGAATAGACTGGGAGATATTTGTTTTCTTTTTAAAAAGAAAGAAAACAAAGGGTTAACAAATTTTGAAATACTATTTGAGCTTAGAAATGAAATAATTAAACTCAATATGCAAGATGATTTATCTATGACAAAATTTCAGAGTAATTCAAAATCAAAACGCCTTCCTTCTGTGTATACAATTATGAGACGTACTAATAAAACGTGGGAAGAACTGATGAGTGAAATTGGATTTGATTATAAACAGATTAAATTGAAAAAACAGCGAAATAATTTAGTATGTGGATCAAAAAAAAGATTGGCCAGATATGAATAATAATTCATTATTTCTGATTAAGTGATTTGCTGGTGCTCAAATTGTTTAGTGATAAAATTGAAACTGAATAATAGTAAAGAACTCTGCGTAATTCGATTTATGCAGAGTTTTTTTGCGCGTTTTTCTAGGAGGAAAAAAATATGAAAAAAATAAATTTCGCGCAACAGATGTGCTGACACAAGAAACTTTTCATATGCCAAAATTATTTTTGTAAATTCGTTGAAATATTACGCGATGTCTGCGCAAGCAAAATATGCTTATAGCTTACTGAATGAGTATTTAGAAGAATCCTTAATTGAAAAACGGATTGATGAAAAGAAACATGTCTATATTTTTTATACTAATCAAGATTTAGCAATTTTACTCAATGTATCTGAAGAAGAAATTGAAGAAATCAGAAATGAATTAAAAGATTACGACATACTGACAGTTGAATTCGGTTGAATTTATCTAAAAGAATTGATCGCTACAATGGAAGTTGTTCATAGCTATCAATACCAAAATTCTTTCTTAATTCATGGGCAAGATGAGGTGTAAAAGATGGTTACAAAGAGATTTACCGCAACTCGTAAATACAATGAATTATACTATCAATTTCCAAAGGTATTTATTACAAGCGATAAATATCGTTCGTTGTCTGATAAAGCGAAAATTGCATTTATGGTTTTTCGGTCACGTTTAGATTTAGCCTTTCAACGAAATCAAGTAGACAGTCAAATACAACGACGCCAACAACACCAGCTGGAGATCAAACAGGAACAACTGGTGACACAACAACGCCAAGTACACCAGAAAACAATGGTGGCACAACGACACCTGAAGAGCTAACAATAGTCGCAGGTGAAGTTGGAAATAGCGGTATGATCTTTGATACTGTAGAGAAGCAACTGCTTGGGGAAATGCTCAATTAGATGATCCTAACAGTGAATGGTTAGCTCAAGGCTATACAGGTTTTGTTGGGGGGCCAATTATTTATAGTGACGGAACAACAAAATATACAGTTGATTTTTATTAAAAATGTAGATAGAGAAGAAGGCTAGAATTAATAATTCTAGCTTTTTTTGTTCAAGGAGGATAAAAATGTTAAATAAATGTCGAAGTCCATAAGAAATTATCTAAGTGAAACAGAAAGAATAAAACGAAAGGAACGAAAAAAATATGTTTAAAAGAGTATTAACCTGGTTGGCAATTTTCGTTACATTTCTCAACCCCTTGTTAGGAACTGTAACGGCATTTGCAAAAACAATAAATGAACCAAATTCTACTGAAGAAGTAATGAAGACTGAAGAATCACAAAGTAGTGAAGAAACGATCAGTACTGAAACCACAAGTGAAACAACAGAGGAGCCAACTACGCAGGAGGCGACAGAAGATGTTTCTCCTCCCAATGTAATGACTCAAGAGGTCCCTGAAGATTATGAGAAATACTTCATAACCGTTGAAGATATTCAAAATGCGACATCTTTTTCTGAACAAGAACGATTGGCACAAGAATCTGAAGAATGGCAAGCAATCTTGGAAAAGAATGCACAGACGCGTGCTACCAATCTAACGTTGACTGAAAATGGTCGTAGAGATATCAATATGACTCGAATTACTCCAGAGGGAACAATGTATACTCATGATTACATGGTTCGCTGGCAAATTGATGGGGAAGATGTCTTCTGTATTCAAGAAGGTACGCTGACTTCTGCTGGTATAAATTATGATGTTTCTGATCTTAACACCATTATTTCAAATCCGAACATGCGTAAAAAGTTGGCGTATATCGGATATTTGGGATATTATTCTCAACCGACAATGGACAATTATGTTTTAACTCAAATGATGGTCTGGGATGTAATAGGTGGTTCATTTGTCAATTATGGTACAGTAGGAGAAAGTACTTTTAATACCTTTTCTCAAAATATAAATAGTAGAATGAATGAACTAACAGAAGTCCCTTCATTTCATAATCAGACAGTTACAGTAAAAGTTGGTGAAGAAGTAGAAATAAAAGATACAAAAGGGCATTTTAATGCTTGGGTAGGTGCAGTAACTGTAAATACTGCCAATGTTCAAGTAAGAAAATCAGGAAATAGTTTGTTTATTAAAGCAAATAATAATTCAAACGATGGAATGGTAAGAGTAAGTCCTTTCAAAGCAGATGATAGAGGAATAGGCGCTGCTTATGCTTATGTTAACCCGCAAGCGCAAACTTTAGGACGTTTATATATTCCCGATCCTAATAGAGCTCAGCTAAACATTAAAGTGCTAAAAAATGGCGACTTCAAGCTAAACAAACTAGACGCTGTCACAGGGGAAAAAGTCCCTAATGTAACATATGAAATTAAACGCCATGATACGGGACAAACTAAACAATATACAACTGATGCCAAAGGGGAAATCGCCTTAAAAGATATCCCTGCATTCTATGAAAAAGAGGGGAAGTACGTTCAAAATAAATTGGACGTCAAAGAAGTCAAAGCACCAGCTGGGTATATTCTAGACAAACAAACTCATACGATAACGATCGAACCAAACAAAGAAGTGATGTTAACCGCAAAAAATGACTTACAACAGTTCATTCCAGAAGGAAAGAAAGTCAAAGAAGTGTATAATGCGGAAGAATCCTGGAATCAAGGCAAACCTGTTTATGATACCGTTCCTGCAGAAAATATCGAATTTGACATTATCGCCAAAACAGATATTACTGCGCCAGATAAAGAAACAGTCCTTGTGAAAAAAGGAGAAGTCTTGGATTCAGTAAAAACTGACAAAGACGGACACTGGAAAGCAAACAAAAAATTCTACAATGGCGATCAAAACAAGTACCAATTGATTGAAAAAAATGTACCAGATAACTACCGTCAACCTTCTGAAGAACAAACCACGTTCTCTGTGGCCTATGGCGATAACACGACGCCTGTGCTTACGTTTGAATTAGATGTGATTGACAACTTGTTAAAAACAGGTGAAGTAGACTTTAATAAAGTCGATTCAATCAATCATCTACAATTACCAGGAGCGAAATTCCTGATTGAAGGTATAACTGCCCATAATAAAAATGTGTCCTTTGTGTATGAAACCAAAGAAGAACCAGAAAAACTAAAATTACCAGACGGTACGTATAAATTTACGGAAATTGTGTTCCCTGAGAATTATGGGCAAGCTTCAGGACAAACAGAAACGATTTTAGTAACGGTCAAAGACGGAGAAGTACAACCAATTACTGTGAAAAACGAAGAAATCGTGGTTCCAGAAGAAGACCAACCAGAAATTTCTACTTTGTTTGTGACAACGACAGGTGGAAAAGATTTCAACCCGAAAAAAGACCAAGAATTAGTGGATAAAGTGTCCCAAGTATTCCCTAAATCTGCGGTTGGGACAGAGAAATATTGGGTGACGCAATTCCATAAAATTACTGCCGATGGAAAAGTCACTGTATTAGATACAGTAAAAGAAACACGAAAAGTGACCGATGAAAAAGAAACATTTGAGGTGACGTTCAACTACAAAGCAGACATGGTTTCAGACGGTGACACGATTGTCGCAACTCACATTGTCTATAACGACAAAGAAGAGGAAGAAGAATTCGCTCGTCATTTTGATTTAACGAATAAAGATCAAACAGTGACTGCGAAAGAACCAAAAATCGAAACACGCTTTGTTACAGTGAATGGCGACCAAACATTTGATCCAGACAAAGACCAAGAGTTGATCGATCATGTATCGCAAGAATTTCCAGAATCTACGGTAGGGGAAACCAAATACTGGGTGACTCAATTTCATAAGATTGATAAAAATGGAAAAGATACAGTCGTTGGTACGGTAGAAACTGCACGTAAAGTTTCTAAAGCGTCTGAAGAGTTTAAAGTATCCTTTGACTACAAAGCAGGCACGTTAAAAGACGGGGAGAAATTGGTCGCAACTCATATTGTCTATAAGGATAAAGACCATAAAGAGGAAGAAGCACGTCACTTTGATTTGAAGAATGAAAAACAAACATTGACAGCAAAAGGTGTACAAAAAGAAACGCCGACAACCCCTGTCAAACAAACGCCGACGAGTACACCAAAACAAAGCTTACCAAAAACAGGAGAAACAGTGAACGATGCGCTAATTGCATGGGGACTGTTTCTTTTTGTTGGTGTGGGGGCTGTTCTGGTTCGTCGTAAAATGAAACAAAGCAATTAAAGAATCACTAGAGACAGCAATCAGCTGTCTCTAGATGATTGATTGGAGAATGGAGGCAATCTTGTGAAGAAAACGAGTAAATGTTTATCTGCTCTGTTATTGCTAAGTCAAGTGTTCGGCTATACGCCAACGGTTTTGGCTAATGAACAGAACAACAATCAACCGACAAATTCGCAATCTGCAACGATAACCGAAGAAAATACAACAAGTTCCACTGTAGAAGAAAATCAACCAGAAACACCGACTGAAGATACACCAGATAATCCAGAAACGGATGTTCCACCAATCGATTCTGAAGAACAGCCAGAAACACCGAATCAACCTGACAAACCAGAAGACAATCAAAAGCCTGAAGAGGAATCGTCAGAAAAACCAAATGAGCAACCTTCTGATGAAAGCGCACAGGCTCCTCAAAAACCAAGTACAGAAACAGAAGTGGAACAGCCAATAAAAACGGAACGCCCACAAAAGGCACCTGAACAGGGTGTGACTGCACCTATGAATGACGTATCACAGGCACAACCAACCGTTTCAGAAGAGACAAAAAACTACCATCAGGCACCAAGCGCACCGATACAAGAATTAGTCCCTTCTAGCACACAAGATAACGAAGGGACTATTCATTTTGAAAAAGACGCGTCTGTAGAAACATTTATCCGTAAAATCGGAGAATCTGCTCGTAAAATCGGACAAGAAAATGATTTATATGCTTCCGTTATGATTGCGCAAGCGATTTTAGAATCAGCTAGCGGACAAAGTCAATTGGCTCAGGCACCAAATTATAATCTATTTGGAATTAAAGGCACACATAATGGAAAAGGCGTCTCTTTTGCGACACAAGAAGATTTAGGCAATGGAACACTTTATACGACCCAAGCAACCTTTCGGCAGTATGAGAGCTACGAAGAAAGCTTGAAAGACTATGCCAAACTGTTAAAAGAAGGCTTAGTTGGAAATACGTCTTTTTATGATGGTGTTTGGAAAAGTAAGGCAAAAACTTATCAGGAAGCGACCGAATTTTTAACAGGAAGATACGCCACAGATATCCAATATGACAAAAAATTAAATGGATTGATTGAAACGTATGAATTAACGACGTTTGATAAAGAAGTGGCGGGACCAACACTCGCAAAAGAAGGCTATATGGTACCTTTAAAAAATTATTCAATTTCTAGTTCCTTCGGTTGGCGAGGAGAAGAATTCCACAGAGGGTTAGACATGGCAGCCAATCAAGGAGAACCAATCGTTGCGAGCAAGGCAGGAACGGTCATAGAAGCTTCGTATCATACTTTATCAGGAAACTATGTCACGATTGAGCATGAAGACGGAAGTGTTGCTCTTTATGCGCACCAACAGGAATATTGCGTGAACGTAGGACAAACAGTGGAGCAAGGGCAAATTATTGGCTATGTGGGTTCAACAGGAAATAGTACGGGACCACATTTGCATTTAGAACTTGCCTTAGATCGTAGTTTAACAAAAGACAAATTAATCAACCCAGAAACAGTCTTATTCTAAAGAATAAGGCTGTTTTTGATATGGAGTGGTATAGAAAATGTGGTTACTTTTTAAATATTTGATATATTTGTATCTCTCATTTTCGTTTTTTAATTTGAAATCTCGTATCTATCTAGAACGTAGTTTATTAAATATAGTATTAGGAATATTTTTTATCGCTTGGGTCTTCATTGATTTATTTCTTTACTCAAACGATTTTTATTTTATTTATAAAGAATTTAAAAATCAGTAATTGATTGGAGAGTTAACATATTTCGTATAAAAAGGTAAAGTATGCACATGAGATCTATCATGTTTATACTTTGCCTTTTTAAGGTGAAATGTATGAAAAGGAGGAAAAAGTTTTGTTATTTGTAAGTGGATTGCTAGCTGGTGGTGTACTGGCAACCTTTTTTATGGCAAGTTTCATTGTTAGCAAAACAGAAGAAACTAGAATCGAAAATAAACAGTAGAAAGGACAAAGATATGATCACAAATTATAAAAAATTTTGGAAGAATAGCTTTAATTACAAAGAGAAAGCCACAAGAAAAGAGTATTGGCTCGTTGCGTTAATGAATGCCCTCATTGGGTTTGGCTTAGGCATAGTGATTGGACTAGCAGGAGCGTTGAATGCTTCTGAAATAATGCTTGTTAGTTTGATAGGCGTATTGATTGTGTATTGTTTAGTAGTTCTTGTCCCGTCTCTTTCTCTCAGCGTTCGACGGTTACGAGACGCAGGGTTTCATTGGGCATTTATTTTTTTCTATTTTGTCCCAACGATTGGCTCTCTTGTGTTACTGGTTCTTTATTGCTTACCGACAAAAGAGTCAATAGAAGATAAACAGGTACAGGAGGAAAACAGATGATTATAGTAACAGGAATTGTTTTATTAGGGATTGGCGTTTTATTTGGCTATCATTTAGCCTATTTTCCAAAGATTGGAGAATGGCAACAAAGACAAGCGATCCAAAAATATTTTCAAGTCAAAGGCAACGAATATACCTATTATGCTGAAGATGAGGATAGCTATATCGTCAGTTTGAACAATCAAGAATATCGGGTGAAGTTTTCTTTAAATAACCCTATTCAAGTGGTATATGCGGTAGAAGTGGTGGAAGAAGTGTTTGACTAATGATGATGATTCGATTTAGAGAAGTTGATAACATGTCTTTACTAACAGATAAAAAAATTGCATTAGATAAGGCATTTATTCAATTGAAAAGAGAAAATGAAGAGCTATTGGCACGAGCGGAAATTGGCTGGTGTACCTTGGAAATCTACACAGAAAACCATGAAATTCCTGTATTTGAAGGCTCGTATGATTTTCCAGTAGAAGAGTTTCATTTGATTTCATTAATTGAACAATCTTTAACAGAAAATGGGCAATTAAGTGAAGAAGCACAAACCTTTATTCAAACCTTAAATTCCGAATTACCGAAGTTTTATCAAGTAAAGAAAGACCAAAAGAACGAACGTCGACCAACAAAAATCAAAAAGGAAAAGAAAACACCACCTTCTGTAGAAACAGCGTTTACACAGAGCAACGGCTCTCTTCAGAAGAAAAAAATGTCTTTTCAATGGCTTTTGTTTGGATTTATCGTCGTTGTATCTTGTGGTCTTTTTATTATGCAACTTTCAACGCAAAGAGAGCTTGAACAACTAACGAAAAAAGAACACCAACTACAAGAACGCATTGCATTTGCGGAAGAACTCGCTGCGAGACAACCACAAATTGATACGTTTTGTCGTTATTTCATTACGAATTATTATTCGGGTGAAATGGAAGAAGAACGGTATAGGAAAAAGCTTCAATCGTTTCTAGCGGAAAAAGTTGCGAAACAAATCAGTCCTCAAAAGGAAAAAGTCAAAAGTATTTTATCCTGGGAAATGAAGAAAGAAGCCAAGCATTGGCAAATTGCGTATATCGTTACATTGGAAACAGAGAAAAAGACACAAGAAACAAAAAAAGTGTCCTTTCAATTAGAAGAACAGGGAAAAAATTATCTAGTTTCCACTCTTCCCGAACTAGATGATTTTGAAATAAATCAATAAGAAAGAAAAGAGGAAAAACACATGAAAAAATTGATTTTAGGAAGCTTATTTAGTGCAACTGTATTGCTAGGTATGGTAGGAACAAGTGTCTATGCAGATACTACGTCACCAGGAGATCCGACCGTTCCACCGACAGAAATTATTCCACCAACAGAAGAAACACCTGAAGTTCCTGAAGAACCTGTTTTACCGCCGACAGATGGAGGGGAAGAAACGCCCGAAGTTCCAGAAACTCCTGAAACTCCAGAGATTCCACCAACAGAAGAAAATCCAGATACTGGTGGAGGAACAGAAACGCCTGAAGTACCAGAAAATCCAGATAATGGCGGAGGGGAAGAAACACCTGAAGTTCCACCTGTTGAGGAAACCCCAGGAAATGGTGGCAACACGGAGACACCAGAAAAGCCGTCGAATCCAGGAGGCAATGAAGGAACAACAACACCTCCTACGACACCACCTATCAATAATGGGGGGACGAACACTACGCCTCCAGTACAGGACGTCGTAGTGAAACCAGATGGAAGTATTGGCAACCAACAAACAGGTGGACAAAATGTTCAAATTGAAACAAATAATGCGTCTGAATTAACCCATATTCCAACACCAAGTACACCAATTGAAACAGCTTCAGGAGAAAAAATTGTTTCCGTCGTTGATGGTGTCGCTTATAAAGAATCAGAAAATGGCTTGACGCCCATTTCAGACAAGGTCGAACAACTTCCAAGCGGAAATATTGCGGTGAAAGGGTCCGATGGCAAAATGAAAGTATTGCCTAAGACTGGCGAAGAAGTGTCTATCGTTGTGACAGCACTTGGTGGATTATTGGCTTCAGGCAGCTGTTTTGCTTTTTGGCGCAAGAGAAAAGCAAAACAAAAAATGAACTAAGCGAATGAAGGATCAAACATGAAGAAAAAGCTTCTTTTATGGTGTGGGTTCGGTTGTCTACCCACACTATTACTATGTATGTTTGGTTTTCTGTTTATGATAGTTTTGATTAGTAGTGGTTCTGAAGAGGAAGAAATCGACTGTAGTCCAACCGAAATTGTCGCAAGTACTATCTCATTAACGAACCAAGGCATGGAGACAAACGGGCTTCAAATTGCAAAGGAAGTACAAAAACATATTCCAAATACGACATTAGAAGGTCTAGCGGGTATGTTAGGCAATTTTCAACAAGAGTCGAGTATGAGTCCCACAGCGATTGGACGACCAAACGATCCATTATCTGGGCATGGGATAGCACAATGGACGGCAGGACGAACGACTGCTTTGAAAAATTTTGCGAAAGAGCGAAACAAAGAGTGGTCAGATTTAGGTGTACAAGTTGAGTTTTTGATTCATGAACTAAACACAACAGAAAAGGCTTCACAAGTTGCGTTACAAGCAAAAAGCGTGGAGGAAGCAACGGAACTTTGGCAAGTGAAATTTGAGCGTGCAGGGATACCAATGATGGGGAATCGTATCAATTTTGCGAACCAATGGTATGCAAAACTAGGAAAAAATGACAGCGATCCCGTCGCTTCAGTTACATTAGAAAATGGGGCAAACGCAGGAAGTAAAGACTTGACCGATTATTGTCTTGAAACAACAGGAACAAGCAGTTCTTCCGATAGCAATGTATTAAATGTAGCCAAAAGTCTGATTGGTTATTTCCATTATTCACAACCGCAACGGGCACAATTTGGTAGTGTCGAAAATCCAGATAAAAATGGTTATGCCGATTGTTCGAGTTTCGTGTGGCTTGTTTTAACGAAAGCAGGGTATAAAACACCTGCGAACGTTGGGTGGTTTACCGGCTCAATGACGAGCGACGCAAGAGGAAGTAAGCAATATTTACAAGAAATACCTGAGAGCGAGGCAAAAGCTGGCGATATTATCATTGTGAACTTAGGTTCTGGTGTGGGAAATGATGGACACACAGCTGTTTTAGCGGAAGATTGGCATGGACTTTCTACGAAAGTAATCGAACAAGGGGGAATGAACAATAACGGCGTAGGTGAAGGGCAAGTCAATCTATCGTTTGGGTATTTGCTTAACGGTGGAGACATTTGTTTTGCTCGACCGATAAAGAAATAAGAGGTGTCAAATGAAGAAACTATTTATTTATGTTTGTGTAGGCGGATTGTTCATATTTGGTGTAGGTAGTACATTTTTTCTTATTCATGAAAAGCAACAGCTGACCACAAAAGAAGAGAAATTGACGGTGGAGATAAACAAGTTCGAAGAAGTGAAGAAAGGACAAGAAGCCCTTGTAACGTCACTCAAAGAACAACTTAAACAAGTAGAAAGCGAGGTCACGACGTTAAAAAAAGCAAATGAAGAATTGAAAAACAATGATTCAACAGAAAAAGGGAACATTCAACTTTTTCAAAAAACAGTGACAGAAGCGTTTGGTGTTCTTTTTAATTATGAACCTGACTCTTTTCAAGAACGCAAAAACAATTGTGCACCGTATCTTTCTGACAAACTGATGAAGCAATACTTCAAAGAAGGTGTTTCCTATGGTGATTCAAACGGGGTATCTTCTGAATTAGAGAAATGTTCAGTATATCTAAAAAGCACACAAAATGCGATCATTGAAGGACTTGTCGTTGTAACGTATCGCAATAAAATTGATGATAGTTCCTGGAATAATGCCATGAATATTTTTGACGTACACTTTGATCCAGTGTCAAAAAAAATCACATTTATGCAAAATTTGGGAAGTAGCTTTAATCAACAACTTTTAGAAGAATAATAAAAGGAGAAGGTCATGGAAAGACAAGAAGCAATAAGAGAGGTACAAGAAGTACCAACAGAACAAGTAGAAGAAAAACAGAAAGAAACGGCTCTTTCTTATGGAAAGGATTTTTCTTTTTTTCGTCCAGCCATTCAAATCAGTGTGTTCGTCTTGTGGCAAATACACAATAATCGATACCAGGTGGGCAGTCAACTGTTTTATCAAGAAATTTGTCATGCTTTATCAAAAAAATACAGTCAAAATGCTTACAAAGAAGCACTTGCTTTTTTGGAGGGAGCAAGTGTGGTCGTTCATGAAGTAGTGATTGTGGACAAAATACCGAAATTATTGTTAGAACGGTATGGCATTTCTCATGAGTAATGCAAAATTTAATCCACAAGCGTTCCAAACTAAGCCACCGAAACAACAGAAGGAAATGAAAAAAAAGAAACGTTTTTTGTTTCAAAAAAAGAAAACAGAACCGTCGGATCGAATGATCCAATTTTCGCAAAAAAGTGCCATGAGTGTATTTTCAGGCGCTTTTTTTTGTTTGTTTCTGTTAATGGGTGTCGTGCTCCTCCTCAACTTTGGACGAGTGGATACATTAACGCGTTTAGCAGTGAAAAAACAAGTGAATCCAGAAACATTGTTAACCGAAGTCAACCAAACCTTGTCTTCTACGGAACAATTGAAGTACGAGGGACAACATTTTATTGAAAGGTTATTTACTTATTCGCCAGAAATACGAAACGAATGGGAGACTTCCGTCAATCACTTTCTTGCACAAGGCTTGGAAGCGTCTGATTTAGGGTTTGTAACGACGGCTACCAATCGAGTAGCAAAAGACGTTCGCTTTATTAAACTAGAAGAAATTGACACAACACAAGCGATGTATCGGTTGTTTTATGAGGTTACTTTTACAGAAGGAGAACATTGGAAAAGCAGTCAACTTTCTTTTCCAGTCAGTTATCAAAACAATGTTTTAAAAGTACTTGATGGTGTTCAATTTTTGAATCTTTCTGAGAGTAAGAATACCAATTCTGTGAACTATCAGGAAAATCGTTTTTATTCTTCTGGGCAAGCGGTCAATGAAAGCGAAGAAATCAAGCTAGAAGCATTTGTGAAACGGTTCTTTGAGTTATATGTCAAAAACGATGAAAAATTGGCATTGATTTCTAACGAAAAAGGATTAGAAGGCGGCGAATTGGTCAATGTACAACTGGATCATGCAGTAAAAAATAAAGAAGGGAATTACCTTTTACAAGGGAAGTATCGTTTCTATTTTGAGAAAGGAAACGAGTTCCAATCAAATTTTTCAATGGAAGTAAAAACAAGTGGTGATAGTTATTTTGTTACTACGTTAAATGAATAAAATGAAACTAAAGGAGAAGGAAAATGAAACTTTTTGATCTTAAATCGCTATTTGATGATGTATCTGGACAAGTCATTTGGCTATTGGCAATCGTTGCGATTGTTCTAATGGTTGGTGCTTATGCGACCCAAGGCTTTGCGCGGGCAGCGTTTGCCATTATAGGCGTCTTTATTTTGATAATGCTCGTCTTATTGTTATCGAATGCCGTCGATATTGGTGAATGGCTAAAGGACATTATCTTTATTAAGGATAGTGAAGAGAACGTGGGGGTAACGCAAATGATTGTGCCCTGGATACAATTATCATAAGAAAAAGACAAACTGCAAAAGCGATCAGAAGATTAGAACTTCTGGTCGCTTCTTTTTTTGTAAAAGGAGGTAGAGTGAACATGGAATACAACTATACAAAGGAGTTTAAGCATCCTCACAAAATTTACGGGATTAAAGGACAAAAAATTCCCTGGATTTCTAACGGGATTCGCATGGAACAATTAGTGATTGGTGGAATATTTCTTTTGGTTCTTTTGATCCTATTTTTGATTGCTTATGTGAATCAAATTAGTTTCTTACAGACACTGTTTCGAAAGTCCTGGTTGATTATGCTTTTTGGGATTGGTGTTCTCGTTTGGACATTGTTTTCAATGAAATGGGACAATAAACACTTTTTTGAGTATTTAATTGGGCGAACGTCCTATTATCAGAAACGGAAACAACGCTTTGAACATGAACTGTATGTGCCGTTTTTTCATGAAAAAGTGACGTATTCCCTACACAAATGGAAGGAGTGAGTTGAGTAAATGGCGTTTTTGTTTCTTTTAGTTGTCTTTATTATCGGAATTTGGCAGTTCAAAAAGAAAAAAACGAAGCTTCCTCGATTAGAATTTCCGATAGACGCCATTATCCGCAATTTTGTCTTGACCAAAAATGATGATGTGTGGGTAGGCTATCAACTTTCTTCCCAAGTATTTCCTTTAAATGACATTGATTTTTTCAAAAACTATCTTCAAGATGGCGAAGGCATACTTGGACATGATGAATATGACTATCATTTTATCAATATTCCGCGTCAATTTAACTTAGATACGCATATTGAAGAAACCATTCGAGATTTGGTAAAGGGAGAATGCGCAGATTTAGGAAAAGTGTACTTTGAACAAGCAGGAAAAATTTTAAAAGACGAAGTGCAATTAAACGAGTATCGAACGTATCTGTTTGTGCGTTTCACTACAGAAATGAAAGTGTCTGATCCAATCGAGTATCTTCAATTGCTTAAGTATGTTTTTAAAAAGTTTATCTATCGTATTACGGGACAACGAGTTCCTGTAAGTAGTGTGTTACCAACGTATGAAAAATTAGAAAAGGAACTCTATACGGAATTGTCCAATTATAAGCCGATAGAGCGCTTATCTGCCCAAGAGATTGGACAGATTTATTATTATTTTTTTCATCGATCAGAAGAAAAATTGCCTGAAAGACAGCTTACGCCAATGGAAATTTGCGAGGGCGTCATTTCGAATGAAGCAGGATACATTGCGATTGAACAGTTGAATCAAACGCATTATTCGACGTTTTTAAGTCAAACGGAGGCTCCTTTAGCCATGTATGGGAGTAGCTTTATTCAAAATCTTCAGGATAGCTTATCTTTTCCAATTGATACACATGTTCGTCTTCGATTTGAGCACCAAAAATCTGACGAACGAAAAATTAATAAAATGGCAGGACGGATTTATGAACAAGAAAAAGAATATGAGACCGTTGACGGCATTTTAGATTCCGATGATGTGTTAAATTTTGGCACAGAGCGATTAATGGATTTAAAAGATAAGCTGAAGCGCAAAGAAAAACGATTGTGTTATTCTACCGTCACGCTGGTTGTATCCGCTTCTTCAAAAGAAGAATTGGAAGAACGAGTCAAAGATATTGAATTTGCGATTGAGTCTACAGATTTTAAATTTTATCGATCGGTAGCGGATCAATTGACACTGTTTAATCAATGCTTAATTGGAAGTACGCAACGTTTTAGAAGTTACGAGCAGGTCGCTACGACAGGCTTTGTGGCAGATTATGGCTTGGACTTAAAGAAAGAAGTAGGAAATAAGAAAGGATTTCCTTTAGGACGGATTGTTATTGCAAAAAAGTTTAAATCTGCGAAAGAAGCGTTAGCGTTATCTAGTAAACTGGTATGGTTTTTTCCTAATCTGACAAAGAAAAGTATTGAAGGAGCCGTTCATACCAATGGAAATACGTTGATTATTGGTCCACCAGGGCAAGGAAAATCAGTCCTTGTAAAATATATCTTTTTGTGGTTGATGTTTTTAGGACAAAAAGTTCTCTACATTGATCCGAAAAATGAGACGCAAAAGTTCTTTTTAAAGGCACTGGAAAAGTTTGGACATATTCCCGAATTTGTAGCTATGTATGAACGAATTAATTTTATTTCGTTATCTTCAGATGAAAGCTGTCGAGGGATGCTTGATCCTCTATTGTTTTTACCAAAAGAAGAGGCCATTCAAACCGCTAAAAATGTGTTAGGAATGTTAGGAGAAGTAGATACCAATCGAGAAACAGCGAGCCACAAAAAGACAGTGATCCAAGACGCTATCGATGTAGTTTACACCATGCCAGGTAAGCATTCGTTAAGTCAAGTTATCGAAGAAATTCGAAAAAGTGACGAAGAATTAGCTAAATTGATTTTAGGGCATAGCGTTGGTTTAGGAAAGATTCTCATTGGGAATGAGCACAGTACGCCGATACGTTTTGATTCACAAATCAACGTGTTAGGGACGCAAGGAATACGCATTCCGACTCAAAAAGAGATTGACTCGGGTCGACTAAATAGCGAACAACTTGCAGGAATGGCGATTATGGAAGTCATTATGAAGTTTACGTATATTTTTTCTACAAACAAAGAAGAAGACGCTGCGATTATTTATGACGAGGCAAAAGGGTATGAAGATACCGCACAAGGAAGCTATTTGATTGATGATAGCTTGCGAAAAGGACGTGCGAATAATACGGATATTTACCTTGTTATACAAGCGTTTAAAGATTACGATCAAGAAGATAAAAAAGAGTTAATTTCTTACAAATTTGCGTTTCGTCCGAAACAAAAAGAAGCACGAGAGAAACTATTGTCCTTCTTTGATATGGAAGTGAATTCAGCCAATTTAGAAATGATGGAACAATTACAAACAGGCACTTGTTTGTTCCAGGATCATTTGGGAAGAAATCAACCGATTGCCATTGATGTGTTGTTTGATAGTTGGTTATTGGCTGTTTCTTCTACTGAAAATCAAGATGAAAAAATTCAAGCAATGTTAGAAAATGAAAAACAACGATAAAACAAAAAAGAGGTGGTTTTTTTGCGAAAAAAATCTCTGAAATGGTGGACGCTCCTTTTATTGGGGGGTCTTTTTTTCTGTCTACAAGGGGCTACTGTTTCTGCCGATCAAATGAACGATGGTGTGGGTGTCACTGAAACAGATCGTTCTGAAGGAGAGAATGCCAACGATAAAGTAGAAGTAAAAGAAGTAACGACTGATGTGGATCAATTGTATAAAAATTACAAAAAGAATTCGTTTGAATTGATGACCAATGACTATGAGTCAATGAACCTTAAAAAAAAGCTATCGTACAATGTTGCAGGAGTGATGAAAAATTTTGTTTGGAGTGGCGTAAAAATGTTAGGAGAATTCAATGCCTCAATGGTTGAATTTCTCTTTGAATTAGATATTATTTCCGCCATTCGAGCCCCTATTCAAAACTTAACACAAAAAATTGCGGACAATATGTTAAGTATTGCAGGAACTATTGGAATCAGTTTTTCAGCAATTATGATGGCAATCAAATATGCCGGAGAGGCTCGAATGAAACAAGCACTTCGCGTGTTTCTTATGACGATTCTTATTTTTACTGGGTTAAGCGTATTAAAAGATTCTGGGACAAATAAGAATCTTTTTGATGTTCTTTTTTCTTTAGATTCTACAGTGGAAACGGCGTTCGTGAAGGTCAATCCAGTGTTAACACCTGAAGAAGAAACAAATTATGAAACAAAAGAAACAGAAGAGGTAACAGCGGATAAAAAAGTGGAAACGGCAGGCAAATTGATGGCGGCACGGGTCTTTTATAGTAATGTCTATGAACCATATCTGTTGTTAAATTATGACACAACCAATGTAGACACAATTCGTGAGAAGAAAGTCAAATATGCTGGAAAAGAATATGATCGAATCAATCTTTTATTGGACAATGATTTAGGCACAAAAACAGGGGAGAAAATTCATGATAAGGTCACAGAGTATGAAGCAGATAAACTGAAAAACAAGAACATACAATACTACAATAGTTGGAAAAATACAGCATTTGCCTTGTTTTATTTTGTCGTAAATTTGATTCAAACCGTTGTTTATTTTGTCTTAAGTATGTTTCGATTGATTATTGGAACTATGCAACTATTGTTAGTACCGATGTTGCCGTTCTTACTTTTTTTAGGATTGTTTCTTGTCACAATGAATGTGTTTGGCAACTATGCTAAAGTTTTTGGTATTTTGACGTTTTTAAAAGGAATGACAGGTTTTGCATGTATCCTTTTTTCTTCTTTTCTTAGTTACGGGTTCCAATTAAGTAGTACACAAGACGATCCATGGAAAAAAATTCTCTTGATCATTGTTTATTTGTTTGCGCCGTTGGGAATTTATTTGTTCCGAGGGTTTTTAGGCAGTTTATTTACTGGAAGAATAGGTGTCCGAGGAGCGTTAGCTTTTGCGGGAAATCCATTTGGGACAGAGGCAAAATTGAGAAGGGACGCCAAACAACGGTTGAAAGAACGCAAAGAAGCGAGAAAAGCACAGAAACAAAAAGAAAAAGAAAACGCACGGAAGAGACAAGAACGTCAACGAAAACGTGGGGGTGGCTCAGACGTTCGTATGCCACAAACTACGAAACAAGCCACACGAAGTGCTTTTCGGCGTGAATCCGCACAACAACCTCGTCATAAAGCACCAAATCGTATGGAACGTATGGCACAAAAAGCACGAGACTTGCATGATCAAGCGAAACAAGCAGAAGAGCAAAGTCAAGAACGTATGCAACGAACAGCAATGGAGAAACAGGCAAGAAAAACAGCCGATTTATTACAACGAGAATTGCAAGGCAATCCTAGTCTAAGAGAAAGAAGTAGAAAAGGTGCGTCTCGTAGTCCGTATCGCAATCAGGGTTCTGCAATGGTGGTGCCATTAGCGAATCCAAAGCAAAAACACAAGTCTTATGGTCAGAAGCATACGCCTAGAACAGAATTGAACGATCGAAAACGTCGTCAGGGACAAACAAGTCGTCGTCGGAAGGAGGCACTTACTCCCGTAACAAAAACAAGTTCGATGAAAACCCGGACAGTTGCAGGACAAAAACATGCGGTACAAAAACCACTAAGAAAAGGGAATGTACCAAGAGCAACAGGTTCTACCACACCGAAATCTGTTCGACGTCCAGAGAGGGTTCGGGAACATATGTCAGCAGTCAATCGAGTAACAGCACAAACCAAAGCGCCTTCCACCGTATCTAAAGCATACTCAACCATGAAACAAACAAAATCACCAAAACAAGCACCGAAGACACGGAGTGAGTTTCGAGCAACGCAAGCAAAAATGAAACGAAAACGAGAAAAACAACCGATTTATCGAAGAGAAATGAAACAACGAAAACGATAGGAGGAAATCGATAGTATGATGAATGCACCAAAACGACCGACGCATTTTGAGCAAATGTTTTCTGTCGATCGCAAAAGAAAACAAGAAAAAGAAATGCCAAAAAGTCGGTTTCAACAACTTTATTTTATCGTCACTTTATTAGGTGTTTGTCTATATCCATTTTTTATTGTAGGCAGTATTCCTTTAGCGATTGTCTTTGCGATAGATAAAAAAGAGACACGTGCACATATTTATGACTTTGAGTATGAGAGCTTCTTGAAACGAAGAAGCTCTCTTTTTTTTATTTTTGCGTTAGGTTTTACGCTATTAAATCTCTTTTGTTTTATTTTTGTTCTTCCTAGAGGGTATTTGTCGTGTTACTTATTGTTTCCATTAAACTTGTTTTCTCATGCGTTGCAGTTTAATGGACAAACGATTTTTGCCCTCCTTTTAGGTGGGGCAGGTGCAGGAAGTTGTTTGATTGCGTATGCGTCTTTTATTGAAAAAAGAAAGGTTGTTTCAAAGAAAGAACGACAAACAGCTATCCAAAACAGCAAAGAATACAAGGAACGTCGGAAAAATAAATTTCAAGAGTCCCAAAAATATACAGAAGAGTATCAGCAAGCGTACCAGGTAGCAATTGTCATAAAAGACGTTGCCTTGCGGAATAAACAGCTGGCTTCATTAGCCAAAGTGATTCTATTAGGAACAGATGAGTATGGGCTCCCTTATGTAATGAACTTTAGTGAATTGAACCAACATGTGATTATTCCAGCGACTACAGGTTCAGGAAAAACGACGGTGATTCAATTACTAGCAGAACATGCGTGTAAGTTTCGTATCCCAGTTATCTTAGTCGATGGGAAAGGAGCAGGAGAGACTTTACAGGCGTTAAAAGAAGTGGCAGAGGCATATAATCGCCCGTTTGAAGTCTTTGTGGACGGAGGCGATTTGCGTTATAATCCTGTAAAAAATGGCAATGATATTGCCGTTCGAGACAAATTAACCAATCTAGCAGAAACAGAAAGCGTGTATTATTCAACGGCAGCCAAAGCGTTATTACAGGTAACGATTCAGCTTTTAGACGAGTTCCAAAAGAGCCATAAAATTGAAAGAAATCTAGTTTGGTTACAACATTATTTATTGCCACGAAACGTCTTACATTTGTTTGCGGATCGTATTCAGCTGAAAAATCCAGATTTATTTAAAGAAAAAGTGGTCGTAGAAAAGAAGAAAACCACGAAGAAAAAAACGAAAAAGAATGAAGCGATGGACAAAACAGAACGTGATTTTGCCGATGTGGAACAGTTAAGTGAAGAACGAATGATTGAACATGATCGTAAAACCGTTGACTTAGAAACGTATTACCTATTATTAAAAGAAAACATTTTTCTCATGACAGAAATCGAGCAAACGTTGTTTAAACGGTTGTTTGTTCGTTACGAACATAAGAAGAACCCGTTTTATTTGTATGCGACTTCTGAGAATTTACAGACCAATATCAATATGTTATTGGATAGTGAATTAGGGGAGCTCTTTGATACTTCTGGAGGAAAAAGAGAATTAGATATTCAAGAAGTTGTCGGGGAAGGGAAGATTGTTTATATCTCGTTAAACGGATTGATTTATAGTGAGTTTATTCGGACATTGGCTCAAATGCTTGTGGGAGATATTAATTTCTTTGCGTCAGAAGTGTATAGACAAGTAGGAGAAACAGCTAATCGTTCAAAAGTCTTAGTGGTGTTTGATGAACCCGCTTCTTATTTAAATGATAAGCTTATAGATTTAGTCAATAAGGGACGAGGTGCTGGGGTGCATGCGGCGTATGCCCCTCAAACGCTTGCGGACATTGATAGAATTGATCCTGTCCTTCGAAAACAGTTGATTGGGAATGTGAATACGTTCTTTATTGGGAAGACAAATGACCCGACAGAAATTGATTATTGGGCAGATTTAATGGGGACAGAAGAAGACATTGAATTAACAGAAACGACGACACAAGAAGCAGGCTATTCTGATATGGGAAAGGTTGATTGGACAGGAGAAAGAGGTACGAAACGAGACGTAGACCGCTTTAAATTCAATCCGAATCGCATTCGAGCATTGAGAACAGGAGAATTTGTGGTGTATCGAACAGCTGAAGATGTTCAGGAGCCACCGCGAGTCGTCTATATTCGGAAACCAAATTTGGAGAAACAACATGCGAAATAAGAAAGCTATTGTTGCGATGCTTATTGTCAGTTGTTTCTTATTTGGTTGTTTTAAGATTGTAGCGAATGATGACAAATTGAACGGAAAACTAATCGAGAGTGACTTGGAACAAGTGTTAGCACTTCAAAAAACGAACGCGTCATTTTTTGTGTATCTAGCAAGAAATGATTGTAAAAAGTGCCAAGAAGTGGAATCTTTCTTGGAAAGATACGACAAAAAATTCTCTAGAAATGTGTATCGAATTGAAACAAGAAAAGAACCAAGACAAGAAGCACTTCAAATGTTTTTACAACGTTACCGTATTAAAAGTGTGCCAACTTTTCTTATTGTTCAGGACGGAAACGTCAAAAAAATTGAGAGAAAAACGTTCTTTTTTGAGCAAACTTTGAAACAATTTCTTCCTGATTTTTAGTGAAATCTGAAAGAAAGTACGTTGAGAAAAAATAATATTTTATCAAGTGTTTCCTCTTTTTTCGATTGAATTTATTTTTTCTTTTGAAGCAAATTCAATTGCTTTTAGAACAAAAACGCTTCGGAAATTTAACGAAAATCAATCGAAATTTGAAGAAGATTTTACTCGAATTGAATCGATTTTGAGATAAAATCAAGTAAAAATTAAATGGATTTTGTTTGAAATCCGTTTATTTTTTTTTTGCGTTTCAGGGCAAGTATAAGGCAAATATAGGGCAAACAAAGGGCAAATAGAAGGCAAACTTATATGATGGAGGAGGGCTGTCGGCGCTTGGTATTAAAGGCATTCTCCGACTTCCAGGTTTTTGACCATTTTCTCTCAACGTGGAAAAACCGCCACTTATGAGAAAAAATGGTCAAAAACCTAAGCGGGAAGTCTCCGAATAACATACCAAGCGCCGACAGCCAACAGATAAAGAATACACTACTAAAAATAGTAGTAGCATAAAATTTAAAAGGGAAAAAATCAACCCCTACCCCAATCTTGGGGTCTCAAAACTAACTCCCCCCTAACCCCCTCTTTCAGCCTCTTTTGAAAGAGGGGGAGAATCAACCCCACGGCCAACGCCCCAGTGTTCTTGGGGCTGTCCAGAACAGAAACTTGCGAGAGAGTGGGAGTAAAACAAGTGTAGAGGAAACTTGAAGACTTGTTCGAACAGAAACTTGCAAGAAAGCATTATTAAGTTGAAGGTGATGAAATATGAAGTATTTATTGCATGGCTATTTTATTGATTATTCTGCTCGTAATTGTACTAGTCTGTCAATTTTATGTTTACTTCATGAATTAAGAGTAGTAACAAAAAAACAGTTAGAGCAATTATTGAAATTTGATTTGGACATAAAGGAAGATGGATTAAATAAAGTATTGGGAAAGCTATATAAAAAGAATTTAATCGATCGAAAAAAATATGGAACAGAAATGTATTATTATTTAACGAAAGAAGGACACCAAAGTATAGGTGGATATTATACGTTGCCGAAAGTTCCTGAATATAATTTGAATCACCATTTACAAATTAACAATTATTTGATTAAAGGAATGGAATTGGCAAAAGACCACCCACATTTAAAACGGATTATTTCAGAAAGACGTACCGTCTATGAAACGAAAGATTTAAATCCTAAAACAAAAGGAAGAAAATTTTTTGTGCCAGATTTTATTTTTCGTTTTCGAGACAAAGAAAATCATGAGATCAATTGGTCCTTTGAAATTGAGCTAACGTTGAAAACACGTCGTCGCTACCGTGAAGCGATTTTTCCGAAATATATTCGTGAGTTGCGAACACGTCCTGAATCACATTTAATTTATGTGACACCTAGTGGCGCAATTCAAGAAGAACTTCATGCGTTTAAGCGTATTTTTTTCAAGCGTGAAACTGAAAAAGATGCGAGTCAACAAGAATTGTTTGAGCGGTTGCATGTTTTTTCTGCTTTAGAGTTTGAAGAGGGATTAGAAGAACTATTAGAGAATGATCCAGCAGTCAATTGGCGGACAGTAGAACGAGAAAAAATTTATCCGAATGGCGCTGTTCAAAGTCGTTTGAATTTATTTGAAGAATCAACTGAAAATGAGGAAAAACCAAAAGTGAAGTTTACGCCTGAAGTATTGTAAAAGAGGGTGTTCGCTTCGCTCACATTTGAAAGAGGGAAAGAACGAAGACAAGCTTCGTTCTTTTTTTGTGCCAGCAAGCTGGCACAGTTCAGACGCAAGCGTCTGAACCGGCTCGTTTTTAGGAAGGACTAGCTTGTTGGATTTATCCGTTGTCAAAGAAGTGGACGTTCGAGAGTCCCTAATCGTCTAGCAGTCATTCGGCGAGTATAACCTAAAACATAACCTGCCAATTGCCAAGGGTAAAATGCACGCTGCGCGCCCTTGGCAATTGGCAGAACATGTTTTCGAGCCGGTTATGCCGAACGACCGCTATACGAAAAGGGCCTCTAAACAGAAGTCCACTTTGATCCTTGACAACTGAAACCCAAAATCAAACAAGCAGGCCTTCGTCTAAAAACGAGCCGAATGAAGACCTTGGGGGTTGCACCCCCAAACCCCCGCGCCCCCGACACACTACCGAAAAGGTGGGTGGGGGTGGCGAAAAAATCAAATAAAACATTCTATTCAAGAAAGGAAGAAACAACCATGACAACTAAAAACGAGCAACTGAAAGAACAGGCAAGAAAAGAATTGCAAGAAAGAGGTTTGATTATTGAGGGGAGCTTTGAAGGAGATTTTGAAACCTATATTGGTTGTTATGCTAGACCAATCAATAAACCTACCGCATTAGACCCGATGAACGAACAAGAAGTACAAGACCAAGAAAAATATGCCGTAAATGGCTTTTCGCAGGATTTTACCGAATGGTACGAGTGGGAAATTAACAACGGCAAGCTTGAAAACTTTTTATAAAAATCACATGACGTACAAAGAGAATGATTCTCTTTGTACGGTAAAAAAATAAAGGGAGAAGGAAAAAAGAAAATGGAAAAAAACACACCTTATCAAGTGGGAGATATTTTTTATAGTAGTTGGGGCTACGAACAAACGAACGTGACGTTTTGGCAAATTGTGAAGCTAACAGAAAAAACAGCATGGTTTCAGCCTATTCAAAAGAAAATGGTCGAGCATTATTCGTCCATGAGTGGAAAAGTTGTTCCAATGAAAGACAAGTTTATAGAGTATCCTTTAGCAAAAACCAAAGACAGTATTGTAAAAAAACGGATTGATCCAGAAAGCTATCCTGATATGTTATGCGGTTATCGTAGTTGGGACACGTTTCATAGATATAAAAATCAAGCTGTTTATGAAAGTAGTTATTATTAAGGGGATAGTTTCCCCTTTCAAAAATAATCAATATAAGAATGGAGAGAAAAAATCATGATGAATTCAGTGAATTTAGTAGGACGTTTAACAAAAGAAGTGGATTTAAAGTATACGCCAAATGGCAACGCGACAGGTACGTTTATTTTAGCTGTTAATCGAAATTATACGAATGCAAACGGCGAGCGTGAAGCAGATTATATTCGTTGTGCAATCTGGAGAAAAGCTGCGGAAACTTTAGCAAAATATACTGGAAAAGGAAGTTTGATTGGTATTAATGGGCGACTGCAAACAAGGAGCTATAAGAATCAGCAAGGGCAGACAATGTATGTTACAGAAGTTCTAGTGACAGATTTCTATTTGTTAGAGAGTAAAGAAGTCAATGAGCAACGAGCAAAAGCGATAACGAATAATCAAGTAGAGCAATCAACGTTTGAAAATGATGTTCAAATTTCAGATAGTGACTTACCATTCTAAACATGTCGTTATACCGCATTTTTAAGTGAAAAATAATTTTGTTCTATGCCTGATTTCTTCAGGTATAGAACCATAAATAGAGAAGAGGCGATTTTTTATGAAAATCATTGACAGTTACGATCAACGAACCATGCAATATTTGGGTTCTTTTGAGTATACAGATGAAAATATTATCAATTACGTTGCAAGTTTACCCCCTTATCAAAGCGTTCGCTTGGTAGATTTCGCAAGTGATGAATTGGTATTAACAACGATAGGCAACTTTTTAGATTATGTCCCAGATCAAAAATGGTTGGAAAAAATTTTGTCTAAATTGATTGCGAAACAAACAGGTGAAGAATCCATAAATGCGATTCAATTGTTCAATCGATAGGAACAAGAAGACAATTTTTTAGGAGGAGAGAAAAAATGAAACGATTAAAACGAAGTATTTTTATTGCGCTAGCATTGATTGGTTTTATTGGGACTGACTGTGAAGCAATTGATATTCAAAAAGCTTCCTTATCAGAAATAAAACAAGCATTAATCAAACAAGATGAAGAACAACTACTAAATACACAAGTAGAAATAGTGAATCAAAACCAACCGAATTTTTCTGAAGAAGACTTTTCGTTAGAAAATGGCAACTGGCAAATTTTTTCAGATTTGGATCGTTTGAATCGAGAGGCGTAGCCAGCGCACTTTTGCATAAAAGCATGATGCCAACAGGAGAACGGGAACGCTTATATATTAAGCCGACTGGCTGGAAACAAAAGAAAATGAAGAATGGCGATTATCTTTATAATCGTTGTCACTTGATTGGATATCAGTTGACAGGAGAAAATAACAATCCCAAAAATCTGATGACAGGGACACGATCATTTAATACCCCTGGAAGGATAGAATATGAGAATAAAGTAACTGATTATCTGAGAACGACTGGGAATCATGTTCTTTACCGAGTCACACCAGATTTTCAGGGAAATGAGTTAGTGGTAAGAGGCATGCGTATCGAGGCACAGATTATAGAAGTTGATCGGGTATCGTTTCATATGTACGTGCATAACGTGCAAGGTGGATACACGATTAATTATTTAATAGGAGAATTTTATGTAAATAAAAAAACCAGTCCTTTTTTCTTAAAAAGGACTGGAGAATAACATAAAAATTGTTGAAATTTTTAGCACTTATATTTTAAGAGAAAAGAGAGGGGATTTCTATAGTTGTAGGTTGCTTATCTTATCACTTTATCTTATTCTTTATTTCTTCTAATGCACCATCACTATATCTGGTTTTTAAAGAATGTTGAATCCCTAATTTGTATTTAATAAAGAAATCAGTTTCTTACAAAACAATTGTGAGATGCGTTATTCTAAGCTGTTGATTGTATCGAAAAAGATTCGGTTATTCCTATGTGTAAAGTGATAGAGGAGAAACTGGCAGGTCTCGTAAGCCATTGTTATTTGCTTGACATAATTCTAACGTTCATCGACAGCCCTTTTTGCATCATGGGGCTATGAAAGGATCGATCATATCGATAATTGGAATTGTATAGACCATAGGTGTGATTAAGTTTTTTTACAAATCACTTCAATCGTCGACGCTTTGTCGGTTCTGTATTTTGAAAGTTGTTTATTGTTTTAATTCATTGCTGGATTATACGTGGATTATTTGCTTGACAATGTGAAAAATAGATTAGAAGTTATCAAAAAGCTTTGAGTTGTCCTAGAATCAGTTTTTCTCCAACGAGCATTCATGAATATAATTATTTATCTGGTACGAACTTGTTGTTGGCCTAGTTGTTAGATCTGTAGATCTTTTTTTTAATTAATCAATTAGTAAATGAGATGGATTAATTAAGAAAGCTGAATTTTGTTTTATTCATGCGATAAGGTATCTTTCCATGTTAACTTTCTATCGATTAAATTATAAAGAATTCTTTTTAAATCTTTATTTATTGTAGGGATTGAGATTTCAAACACATCATGATTATTTTCTTTCTTATTAACTAATAATGAACGTTCACAAATTATTATATGAGGCATCGACTTAATGTAAATTGGTATACTATCTATGTCATAATACATGATGTCATCAATAGAATTAAAATCTAAATTAAGCCATCTTTTAAGGTTTTCTCTGTAAATAACATGAGAAAGTTCATCTTTTGCAACGATGATTACAATTGTTTTTAATGTAGACTCTTTTAAGAGCGAAGCAGTTGCTTGTACACAGAATTTTTCAAAAGAAATCTCACTAATCTTGATATTGGACAAATTTAGTTCGTTTTTCCATTGGTTAAAAGCTTTTTTAATTTTTACTAAACAATCGATTTGGACATTTGTTAAGTAATAATGTTTGTCAACAATGAAGTTTTGAGTATTATTCCAAAGAGAGTTTATAAAAGTTAAAAAGGGTTTTTCAAATGAGATATCGTTTAGTAGGGATGTACTAAACTCGTATTCTAATTTTCGAATCAAACGTGTAATATTAGGATCAGTAGCAATAGTGAAATTTCGTTCTATAAAATAGTTGGTCTCAACTAACAAATAATTTGTTGTGTTTAATGACAAAGATTTATAAATAAAGCTTAGGAAAACTATCTCTTCGGTATTTAATGCACAATCCTTTAATATTTTGTAATTTATCGAATTGATTTTTTCAAAAGTTAAACTAGAAGTAGTGATTTTACTTAAATACTCTGAAGATATGGGTAACTTAAATGAACTCACGTTGCTTTTATTCTCTCTATGTACTGATAAATAAGTACCCAGAAGAAGTAGCTTGTAGTCTCTATGATTAATTTCAGGATTATTTAAAAAGTTACTTAAAATTGTATTGGTTAACTTTTTTGCGATAGACATATCATCTTTGTCAACAGATCCATCTAGTAAATCTGATCTCATCCAAATTGATAAAATAACTAACCGATATTCAAACTCATGATTCAAAAAAGTTTTCTTTTTATCCATAATTCCAGAAGCAATAAAGTATTCTTCTACTTTCTTTTTGAGATGAAAAGCTTTTGTAACAGAAACAAATTCATTTTCAACAATGTCTAAGTAATTTTGTTCTCCCATTAAATATCGAGCACAAACTCGTAAAAATTTAGATTCATTATATAACTCACGAACAAGAGTATAGTAAGAAGAATCAGTTTTAAATTCAATAGAAATAGTTTTACTGGAGATAGATGTATTTAATATATGATGTTCTAGAAATGCACTTAATTTTTCAAAATCTCTTTTGATGGTGGTTGCATTTACGTTTAGTTTTTTTGCGACTTCGGAAATATTCAATTCCTTGAGATCTAAGAAGTATTCTGTTAATTTAACCTGACGCATAATATCTTTCTCAATATAAGATTCTATCATCTTGATTCGTCCTCTCTTATTGTTTTGTGTCGATAAATCATAAGAAAAAATAATTTTGAAAAAGGAACATCTGTAACGTTAGGAATTAAAATCAGTTTAAGAATCATATAAGTTAATGGAAGGGAATAAGATTGCTTACTACCATTTTTATAAATAAAGATAGTTTATGTTGCAAGTGAGCATGATGCTGAATTCAATGTGTAAGTGAAGAGTGAGTTCATGGAAAACAGGAAGTTATAGCTGTATGTGCAAATCAAAATAATTAATTAGGGTATCAACGATTAATTTAGTTGTCTGTCCTCGCTTTCGATAGATATGATATGTAAACGTTATTTATTAAAATAACTCATAGTATCATTTAAAATTACTCTTTTAAAATCAACACATTTAACTTTTTGTAAACCGAATTTTTTTATTCTTACACAAAGTTTCTGCCTTAACTAATTTTAGCATTTTCAGTATTTAAGGGGAAGGATTACCGCTAACTAAATTTCTTTTAATTATAGTTTCATACATAAAAAATTCAGTCGTACGATTTTTTTATAGAATTGAGAGAGATAAAAAAATTTGCGAAAAATGATAAATATCTGAATAGAGCTTGTGTACTTTATTTTTTTTTTTGATTATTAGTGTATGAGATACAAAAATTGAAAAAAAAATCTTTTATAAATTACTATAATCACTACAGTAGTTGAAAAACAATTGAAAAATACAGTTTTTAGTTTGGACTGAATAGACTTATAAAAGTATAGAAAAGAAAAACTAAAGCATCAGTATTTTCTGAGATTTATATTATAAGGAGATTGAAGATTCTATGTTATTGGAAATAGGTATGGAAATTATTGGGAAGGATGCTAATGGAGTAAAATGTCGCGGTTTTGTAGCTATTTTTTTGGAAAATTCAGTTATAATTGAAAATGGGACGGAACGTTATTTACTTTCAAAAAAGGAATTGAGTAAGCTAGGATATGAATTCCCTAGAAATAGGAAACTGAACAATAGATTGAGTTTAGTATAATCATGAGAGATGATTATTGAAGATGAGAATAAACAGAAAGAATGCGATTTTTTCGATGAAAACAGCGAAAGTCTTTTAATTTTAATCAAGTTGCTGTTTTTTGTGCTCTATTGATTGTATTAAGTATTATAACTAATCTCATTTTTATTATGTTTTTACTTTTTTAGTCTTTCTCATATTTAAAATGTTTTTTTAGTGATCAAAGAGAAAATCCGTTCAAAATGTGTTACTTACTCTAGAATACATATAAAGTGTTTGAGATATCTAAAAGTTAATTGGTGGATTTAGTAAATTTAAGGTTGTTTATTGTCAATTTAGAAAAGGAGGTAAAACATGTCGCTGTTCAAAACTCAGGAAGAATATATAGAATATTTTCAGGGTACTCTTTTGGGGAGAAGAAATGAGACCGAGTGGGATGATTACATAAATAAGCAACTATGTAGGTTAGATGAACTAACTGCTATTATTTCAGAAGAAACGTTCTGGCAAGTATTTCCTCAAATATTAGGGATTGATGCTAGACTTAATTTACTTGCTGAATTTATTTCATATGATTTTTTTTCTTCCCAAGAAATTATTTGCATCGTTGAAAATGATTTTCAAACTTACTTCAAAGAATTGTGCGGATATAATCTAAAGATGCCGGTTAAGCCCTTAATGATCTTTAATGTCGACTGACGTTTATTTTTATGATTAGATGCTAGAAGGAGTATTTTTATAATCGTTGTTATTAATGTTTTCGTAGTTCCAATAATATTGGCACCGTGAGAAAAATTGATCCTATACGTTTTATTAACTTTTAAAAATTGTATCAATTGTTTAATGTAAAGCATAGCCATACTAGATAATGTTATCACGTATTTTTAAAAGCTAAAAAAATAGTATAATATTTTGGGGAATATATATATAAAGAAGGTATTTATGAATGCACCGTTTACTGTTTTCTTTGTGACTATTTAATTAAAACTGTTTTTTTGAAATAAAATTTATGTAAAGTTTTATGCAAAGGAATGGAAATATCAAGAATAAATAGTTTCAAATTTGCTAACTATAAAAAAAGGAACCCAAGATTTTTTAGAAACTATTAAAAATCCCAATCTAAAGATTTAATTTGAGTGATATTTGGTCATTAAAATCGTAATACAGATTTTAATAATTTAAATAATGGAGTTTAAGTTTAGAAAAGTGGGAGGGCTCAGGGAAAGAATAAAAGTTTCAAATAAAGAGTTCTAACTGGATCGTGAAACACTTAATTGATCATATTGAACTTAATTTAAAAGTTTTAGTTAACTTTTCAGATCATTGATTAAGATACACCTTTTTAAAAACAGAGGTGTGGTATTAGTTTTAATCCTCAAGAATTTGAAATAATGGAGAGAATTGATTTTCAAGATCTCAAATAGTGATGGAGTGACTATAACTTACAGGAAGAAGGTAGGATTGTTACGCCGATTAGATGCACTATATAAGACTATAATAGATAAATAATTATTTTTTTTCTGAAAGAATATACAAAAAATTAACACATTATCGAGCGAGTAAGTATAGTAAAAATGCTTGTTTTTGTAGATACCAAGCTACTACTATCTTAATAATAATCATAGAAAGGAAGTATATTGAGTGAGAAAAAGAAGTAAACTATTATCTACTTTGTTAATAGTTAGTCAGGTTTTTGGTTATACGCCAGCGGTTTTGGCTAATGAACAGAACAACAATCAACCGACAAATTCGCAATCTGCAACGATAACCGAAGAAAATACAACAAGTTCCACTGTAGAAGAAAATCAACCAGAAACACCGACTGAAGATACACCAGATAATCCAGAAACGGATGTTCCACCAATCGATTCTGAAGAACAGCCAGAAACACCGAATCAACCTGACAAACCAGAAGACAATCAAAAACCTGAAGAGGAATCGTCAGAAAAACCAAATGAGCAACCTTCTGATGAAAGCGCACAGGCTCCTCAAAAACCAAGTACAGAAACAGAAGTGGAACAGCCAATAAAAACGGAACGCCCACAAAAGGCACCTGAACAGGGTGTGACTGCACCTATGAATGACGTATCACAGGCACAACCAACCGTTTCAGAAGAGACAAAAAACTATCATCAAGCACCAAGCGCACCGATACAAGAATTAGTCCCTTCTAGCGTACAAGATACCGAAGGGAAGATTCATTTTGAAAAAGATGAGTCTGTAGAAACGTTTATCCGTAAAATCGGTGAATCTGCTCGTAAAATTGGACAAGAAAATGATTTATATGCTTCTGTCATGATCGCCCAAGCCATTTTAGAATCAGCTAGTGGTCAAAGCAAGTTAGCCCAAGCACCGAATTATAATTTGTTTGGGATTAAAGGCACACATAATGGAAAAGGCGTCTCTTTTGCGACACAAGAAGATTTAGGGGACGGAACACTTTATACGACCCAAGCAACCTTTCGGCAGTATGAGAGCTACGAAGAAAGCTTAAAAGACTATGCCAAACTGTTAAAAGAAGGCTTAGTTGGAAATACGTCTTTTTATGATGGTGTTTGGAAAAGTAAGGCAAAAACTTATCAGGAAGCGACCAAATTTTTAACAGGAAGATACGCTACTGATACCCAATATGACCAAAAATTAAATGGGTTGATTGAAACGTATGAGTTAACGACGTTTGATAAAGAAGTGGCGGGACCAACACTCGCAAAAGATGGCTATATGGTACCTCTAAAAAATTATTCAATTTCTAGTTCCTTCGGTTGGCGAGGAGAAGAATTCCACAGAGGGTTAGACATGGCAGCCAATCAAGGAGAACCGATCTATGCGAGTAAGGCAGGAATGGTTATCAAAGCGGAGTTTCACCCTTCTTGGGGAAACGTGGTAGTAATTGAGCATGAAGACGGAAGTGCTGCCCTTTATGCCCATCAACAAGAATATTGTGTGGAAGTGGGACAAACAGTTGAACAGGGACAAATTATTGGTTATGTGGGTTCAACAGGAAATAGTACGGGACCGCATTTGCATTTAGAATTTGCCTTAGATCGCAATTTAGCGGTGAATGGACTGATTGATCCGTTAACAATTTTATTCTAAGAAAAAGAGTCGTTCTTCGACATTTAGTGATGGTAGAGAAATATACAACTGAAAATGGCTCTTTGTCAATAAGGACTGATGAGTTGCGTAAAATCAAATCTGGGTCAGAATGAACCACATTCTGGCTCAGATTTTTTGTTATCTTACTTTGATTAATTGATTGATCAAAAAGGGCTCTTTGTCAATAAGGACTGATGAGTTGTGCAAAATCAAATCTGGGTCAGATTTTTTGTTTATTGACTTTAGTCAGTTTCGTTCGCGTAGCGTACGAAACAAAAAAACCGCGCGTTTCTGCGCGTGGACGAAATAGCTTTAGCGATAAAAAACTCCTTTCGATATACTAATAGTGGCTACCAACCGCATATCAGATCGAAAGGAGTTTTTTTATGTCTAACGACGATAAAAGTTTAGCACATACCAGATGGAATTGTAAGGTTCACATAGTCTTCACCCCGAAGTATTGACGAAAAGTGATTTAAGGAAAGTTAAGAGTAAGTATTGGTCAGATATTAAGAAAATTGTGTGAGATGAAAGATGTTGAAATCATTGAAGCTCATGCCATGCCTGACCATATTCATATGTTAGTAAGAATACCACCAAAGATTAGTATTTCTAGTTTTATGGGCTACTTAAAAGGACGAAGTGCAACCTTAATCCATGAAAAACATGCGAATTTGAAATATTAGTATGGGAATAAAAGTTTTTGGTCCAAAGGATACTATGTGAGTACGGTTGGGTTAAATCAAAAAACAATTGAAAAATATATTCGAGAACAAGAAGCAGATGATCGAATAAGAGATAGTATAAGTAAACAAGAGTATGTAGATCCATTTAAATAGTTAAAGAGAGATAGGGCTGTGAGCGGTTGGTGGTCATTTAAAAAGCCCCTTTTAAGGGGCTAGAGAGTGGTGAGCCCTTCTAGGGCTTTTTACTATCTTACTTTGATTAATTAATTGATCAAAAAGTTTCTAATTCTCATGTTATCGAATGATTTATATCCGTAGAATACTCGTTTTATTATCTTCATGATTGGTGATATTAGTTATACTCTTGCATAAAGTAAGGATAGACCGATAACTTTCTTGGTGTGCAAAAGAACCAATTAAGAAGTCCTAAAATCTTAATTAAAGAAAGATATTTGGATAAAAAACAAGTTATATATTTGTACCAATTTTTTTATTTTTGGTGGGACAAATCAATCGGATTAAAAAAAAGTAAAAAATAGTATTTTCTAGTTTAATGAATCGAAAATAGACTATTATTTGTGACAAAAATTAAGCTAGCTAATTTATCTATCTTTATGAATGCAGACTAAATCCTTTCGATACTAACTTCTCAGTATTCTTAAATTTATTATATCATTTTTTTTTTTTTTTAGTAGGACTGTTAAATTAATAAATAAAAAGAAAAGAAGTTTCATTTTAAAATGCTAATATAAATTTGTCCGAAAGGCCTAGGGACAAAATTATTCAAGTAACTTAATAAGAGGAGTGTTTTGTATGAAAAAAATTTTACTAAGTACTTTAGCAATTGGGGCAATTTTGAGTAGTGTCGCGGTGCCTTCTGTAGTATCTGCTGCAACACCTGGTGAAAAAGATGTTAAAGTTATTTATTCTAATCAAAATACAATTCCTGATCCAGACAATCCAGGTGACCCACAATGGCAAGTTGCAATTCCGTCTGCTGTGAGCTTCAATGAAGAACGAAAAAAAGTTGACGTTACAGTTGAATTACAAGACATGGATGGAAATCAACATACTGATAGTAGCTTGAATGTAGGAGTAAAACTTGCATCAACTAACGGCTATAAACTGACAAAAGATGATGCAGAAATTGACTATCAAGTAGGATATGGATCTAAAGTAATGACAACAGGTGATGTTGAAGTTGGGACGTTGACTGGTGGAAGTGATACAACAGCAAAGATTCCTGGTCTAGCAACACTTACTGGGACAACAAATAAAGTTGGTCAATTTACAGATACATTAACTTACACCGTAGAAAAACAGTAAGAGACAAGAGTGACTAAGGGGGCCGGAAAAGGAAAATCTTTTCTGGCTCTCTTCTTTAAGAAAGGAGGATGACTTATGAAAAAGAAAAAATATATTTCTCTTTTTCTAATAATAACTCTTGTGGGAGCTATCGTTATAAATGCTTTAGTCCCCAATATTGCAAGTGCAAACGAAAATGCTCAAGAAGAGTTGTCTTTAGGTTTTAAGGATAAAAATTTGTACGATAATCTTTTAATAGAAGTAAATAAATTAAGTTTAGAGCAAAACAAGTATGAACAACTAACTACAGAAAATTTACTACTTTTGGAAAATATTGATTTAAGTAATAAAGGGATAAGCAATTTAGCTGGTATAGAAAACTTAAAAAACTTAAAAAGTATCAACCTTTCCTCAAATAGTATTGTTGATTTATCACCATTAAGTGCGTTAAATCAATTAGAATCTTTGAATATTTCAGAACAAAAAATAGAAAAAAATATCCCTCTAATAACTAAATCCGAGATAACCATAGAAAATCCATTAAAGGATATTCATGGACAAACTATTTCTGATTTAACCCCACAATCACAACTTACAGAATCAGGAGATATTTATCTTTGTGATTTGAAAAATGGTCAGCAAAATTATCAGGCAATGTTTAAACATGATACTGGAAAAGGAGAGTTTTCTGGTGAAATTGTATGGTCATTTTCTGTGCAACTAGAGGACACATCTCGTACTGAAAATACTGATCCTGCAACTTCGGAAACAGAAAGTGGTGGAGTGTCGTTGGATGAAAACGATGATTCGTTGGGACTAAGTAGTGAGGTGAATTTTGGTAGTTCGGATATTTTAGGAGAACCCAATTTTGATAATTGGTTCAAATACGCGTGGCATGAATATGCGGGTCACAAAACGAAATATACGATAGATGGAGGAACTGTAGAAGCAGGATCTTACATGAGACAAAAATTTGTAATGACAAGTCCTGCAGTAGATCTTAACCGTGATTTAGAAATTGAAGGAACTCTCCAACTAATAAGAACTCGTTTTACTGGACAAGATCTCAATGATGACTGGTGCCAATGGCACCATGGTTTTTCTATTTTATTTCATGATGATCCGACAGGAAAGGATCGGTACAATGGTGCAAGGCCATTTGCTAATTTAGCTGTATATGACGTACCTAGGCTTGGTGCATATAATGGAAATCCGCTAGATAACGGTGTAGTTTTAGAAGTAGATTCATCTCCAAGTAGTAATAATAGTAATAGAGTGATATATGGAGATGCCAATGCTAAAGGTCCTCATATAAGTATTAATGAAACAGATGCAAATGCGCGAGTTTCATCAACTAGCAAGTTAGTACCTATTTCATATAATGAGCCCGCTGAGGACTATGCATTTCCAACTCCAGAAAATTTTAAGATAAGTTGGGACAGCTCAGAAAATTTGATGACATTTACTCTTGGTGAGTGGATTACTGAAAAAAAAATTTCTTCTGAAATGGCGCAAAGACTGAAAAATAACGCATATATTTCTTTAGTTGCATGTACCGGTGACTTTGCACATGATAAGTCCCAAGATGGACAACAAGATGGACAATATCTTAAGGCGCCTATTCGTTATCACATAAAAAAAATAAACTATACTTCTCAACCTGAAATAAATGTATCTTATCTTAAAAAAGATGGTTCAGGAAATGAAACAGTTGTACCTAATAACTCTATTTTTGAAGAAGAAGAAGAAGTGAAAATCCGTTATCAGATAAAGAACACTCAAGAAACTGAAGAGGAAAAGAGTGTAAATTTACAATTAACTGATCAGTCATTCAGAAATGAACGGGTCTTAGAAGACAATAGTACGTCACCATTTTGGTACAAGCCATATATTGTAAAGGGGAGCTTTAAGAGTTATGTGGGAGAATCCGAAACTGATGATCAAACAATTGACGCAACGAAGTTCCTTGAAGGAGAAAAAATACAAACCACATTACCTGCTAACCAACAAGTGAGGACAATTGAATATGTTATACGAATACCCAAAGTTTTGGGTAAGGATATTACCGCATTATCTCATGAGTTGACAGTTGGGAGTGAAGTGAATAAAGCTCAAATGAATACAAAAGGTGAGGAAGTTGTGTCTATTCCAGATTCTGCTCTAAAACAGGGACTTGTGACTAATGTGGTAAATACGATTCCACAAGAGAGACCTACAGTATTTGAACAAGAGGTATATGCTAAAGAATTAGCAACTTTGAATGAGATAGAACTCTCAGGTTTAGGTATCTCAAATTTAACCGGTATAGAATATTGTGAGAATGCTCGTAATATTGATTTAAGTACGAACAAAATCTCTGAGGTGAGTCAACTAGCGGGTTTATCACAATTAGATCAATTGAATCTTTCGGAGAATGAGGCGCCACAAAAGGTCGAACAGTTAACTCAACTAACAATTTTATATCTTAATAGTGCAAATCTAGACTCGGATTATTTAGAAAAGATAGGACAACTTTCCAATTTGGAAGAGTTTTATGCTCAGAAAAATAAGATTAAAAGTGTTGCTCCATTGAAAAGCTGTGATAGTTTAAGAGTATTAAATCTTGATAATAATCTTATAACTGACTTACGTCCCTTAAGTAATATACAAAGTTACAAAGATAATATTTTTGAGTATTCCGTGTTAAATCAAGTAGCGAGTAAAGAAGAACCTTATTTTGGTGAAGACACTTTCTCTGTTGAAAATACAATCTATCTTCCTGATGGTATAAGTAAAGATATTGTAGAGTCAGAAAAATATCTATATGATGCTGTATCAAATAAGGTGGTTTGGACAGGTGTAACTGCTGAAACTAAAATGGTAAGCTATCAATGGGAAAGCGAGCCTGAACCTAGACAGAAGTTTTCAGGTACAATGAGTGTCACACTTCGCCCAATAGATACTCCTGATTATTTGGTGGAAATTCCGTCTCAATTAACTTTAGGTGATGTTATCGATGAAAATTCACCTGATTATGATCCAACTATTGATCCAACCTCACCTGACTATAATCCAGATATAACAGTAGATAAACAGAATCCTCTTGTTTCGGGTATGGTAGGTGGAAAAGACATTGTTTCTGTCAAATCAAATGAAGAATTTTCTGGTAAGATAACTATTTATACAGATGCAGTTTGTACAATGACCAATGATAAGGATCCTAAAGATAGAGCAAGAGTAAATGTATACAAATCATTTGAAGATAAATTAACTGGGTTGGGAACAGACAAAGCCGATCCATTGATGGAGTTAACTAATGAAAACCGAAAAGGAGTTTTCAGGTTAAAGACACCAAGTGAAAGCTTTGTCGTTGAGAAAGCAACTTATACAGGGACGATGCAGTTTATTATTGAATATAATCCATAAGTGTCTTCAAGGAAAGGGGATAACCAATATGAAAAAAAGTATTTGTATACTTTTACTTGGATTCTTGTTGTTTTTCGTTGCTTCCTTTGAATCAGCATTAGCATCGGAGAAGAATCAAGAAGTTCCGGTAGTTTATACTGTTTCTATTACTGAGAAACATAAACTTTCTGTTTCAGTGAGTGGTCCAGGAATGGTGGTAGATGGTTCTCAAACAATAGCTAGTGGGACAATGATTTATGAGTTGCCTGTAGGGCAAGAGAAAGTTCTATTGGCAGTTCCAGAGAAAAATGCTGAGATTGATAGTATTACTTGGCGAACGAAACAAGGAACTACAATCAATAATTTGCAAACCTTCGATAGCAGAAATGGGACAGAAATTAAGCTGAAAGGATTAGCGGAAGATACTTTTTTGGAAGTTCATTTTAAGGAATCTAATGAAAAAAATGAAGGGGACGTTAGTAACAGCCCATCCTCATCAGATAAAACTTTTCCAAAAACCGGAGGATTAAAAAGTGATACTTTGGTACAAATGGGACTTCTGATTTTACTTGGGTGTATTATTATGTATTGGAAAAAAATAAAAAAACTACTTATGAATGATTAATATTTTTCATAAGTTAGCTAGAAAATGGGCTACAGGAGGCAAAGCATACAATTTGCACACTGTAGTCTTATTTTGAGGAAAAGCAACTTTAATTATATTGTAACAGAAAAATTTGTGAAGGAGAGATACAGTTGAAGAAATATCAAAAACAAAGGGATTATGACAAAAAATTTATTGATAAAAATGGCAACACTTGGGAATATTATTCAATAAAAAAAATGAGAGAAATTTATTCTAAAAATTTCAAAGACAAAGTTAAAGTAATTGGTGAATTAACGAATAATGAAGAAAAAAATGTGGCTTTATTGAGTGATGATACGAAAGAAGAAAAGTATCATTACATAGGAAATATTCAGACAAATAAAAAATTTCAACGACACATAGGTTATGTAGTTTGTGATAATGACGAGTATGTGGCAATTAATGGGACAGACTGGAAAAAAGTTGGAGGTATACTGATTAGTGTATTAGCACTTGTCTTATTAATCGTTGGAGGATTACAATTTAGAGACAACGGTCCTAGCTTAGATGGAGGGGCAAGTGATTATGAATCCAAGTTAAAACGACCTGCTAACTGGGACGATAGTAAAATTGCAATTCCAGGGTATGATGAAATTGTCGCGAAAAAAGGAGAGGGGGCTGCATACGTTGCGCTATATAATCCAGAAGGAAATCCAGTATATTTTCAGTTTGAAGTTATAATGGATGATACGGAAGAAGTTTTATTAAAAACAGATTTAATTGAGCCGGGTAAGGCTGTCAAAGCAATACCTATATCAAAAGAACTTGAAGAAGGAGAATATAATATCACATTGAAAATTTCCACATATTCGATCGATGATTATAAGCAAAAAATGAACGGTGGAGAGGTAAAAACGAAGCTAAAAGTAATGGACGAATAATGTATTCTAAGCAATACAATAAAATTAATACTTACGGATGCCTATTTTTTATTTAAGCAAATTAATTAATAGTGTCATGAAAAGTTTTTATGTCCTTAAAAGAACTGATGGAAAGGGAAAATTAATTCTGAGACAGAATGAACATCGTTTTGTCTCCCTTTTTCGTTGTTGTTCTTTGGTTGATTAGTTGTCAAAAATGAATTTGATATTTTAGGTTTTAAAATATATTATTATCGATTTACTGTCCTAATGCAGAACAATCAGCGATCAAGAGAACTAAACAATAGTTAATTTTGATTTATCGGAACCTTTGAATGGATGTATCCTATTTAAAGGTTATACAGAGAACAATTCAGGGAATAACTTCTTGAAAATAACATAATAAAAAACATTCCGAAGAAATAGAAAAAGTATTCAGAAATAAAAACATGTGACATTATATTAGAATTAAATAGATAAAAAAATAGGAGAATGACATTATAATGGACAACGTTATCCAAAAGTAAGTGATTGCTCAAAATATTTTGAGCAATCACTTACAAATATAGTAGTCAATTACGTCAATGATGAATGTGAAATAAGAAATGAAAGTGTGTTTCTTAGAATGATTTTTCACGATTATAAAAGAAGAAACTAATGGGTAATTGTAAATGATCTATCAGATAATGGAGAAATTGATAGATTGATAACAGATTTATTGGGATTGAATTTAGCTTAAGTAATCATAATGTAAAATCTTTAAAAAGAAAAATATTTCAATAAAAAATTGATTTTTTGTCAAATAAAAAGGAGATTCAAGAATTAAAACCAATTATTAAGGGGATTAGATGGGGGATTGAAACTGTGATAACCATTAGGGAAAAGGTTTATATTTGAGATTATTGAAATTATAGTAACATCACAAAAAATAAGACGTCAAAATCATTATAATCTAATTTTTGATATTTCAAAAAGAAAAACTATTAATAGGTAATACTAAAAATATCGAACATCAGTTAGCTTTGTATTTTTCTTCTTTTTTTATTGATGGTTATATTGTATAATTGTGGGACGATATATTATCGTTTTTTTTTCAGTTATATCAATAGATATGCCATATCCTGTCCCGCGATATGGATTTGGTTTTATTTGGGACGAAAAGGAGGAGCGCAATGCGTAAAAATGTTCTTAATTATTTGCCGGATTTAGTTGAAGCAAGCTTTGGTAATGACAACAATTCACTCGAGTCTATTATTTTATCTATGATTCGTATGTTAAACAAGGATGATGCTACAAAAAACATCGCTGAAAAAATGTCTAAGCTTCTATCTAAACACCAAGCAGGCTTATATCCAGATCAAAAAATTATTCGCTCATATAAAGGTGAAAAAGATCTCTTTGAAAGTAGTTTATACATGTATCAAAAAATTCCAACAAAATCGCTTTCTCAATTAGTGCTTAATAATGAAGTATTTAACCATATAGAGGATATAATTGCTTCATATAAAAACAAAGATAAACTTCGAAAATTAGATATTAGATATAGTCAAAAAATCATATTGAATGGTCCTCCCGGAACAGGAAAATCATCTATAGGAGAAGCCTTAGCCTATGAATTAGGCCTTAGCTTTAATTTAGTAAATTTACCTGCACTTTTTTCGAGTTATTTAGGTGATTCTGGTAAAACAATTTCAAAACTTTTTTCAGCACTCGAACCCAAAAAAGCTGTAATAGTATTTGATGAGTTTGACAGTATTGCAACAAGTAGATCTTTGGGAAATGATGTTGGAGAAATGAGACGAGTCGTTAATTCTTTGTTAACAAGTTTGGATAATTGGAATGGGGAAGGGCTAATTGTTGCTACTACAAATGACAAAGAGAATTTAGATAGTGCTGTTTGGAGGAGATTTGATGATAAAATAGACGTTACTTTACCAGATATTCATAACAGAATTAAGCTTTGGGATCAATATTCTAAGCACGGTTTAACTAGACAAGAACTTTTATTATTAGCAGAATTTAGTGAACAGTTCTCTCCAGCAGAAATTGAAATTTTATCACAACAAGGATTGCGTTTGCAAGTACTTAAAAATAAAAATATGTTCTTAACAATTTTTAATCAGATTTCTAGTTCGAAGATAGATTCCAAAAAAAAGAAAGAGATTGTTAAGTATGTAAATAAAAATTTCCCTAAACTAACAACTAGAGAAATTGGAGAGTTAACTAATATTTCAAAAAGTTCTGTACAAAGATACTTAAAGGAGATGAAAGAAGATGGGGGAGAAGCATCCATTAATTCTTAATGGTAAGGTTTTAGCCGAGTCTGGTCCTGATCCATCCAGAGGGGGAGGACCTGACATTGAAGAAAAAAAATTTAAAAGAAAATTGGAAGAAGCAAGAGAACATCTTTTACCACAACTTTATCAGCTGAAAAATAAGGTGAAAACCATGTCTATAGATGATAGACTCGATAATATTTATTTTAAAATTAGCTATCCACACCAATTTCTAGCAAAATCATATCAAGTTTCTTCAATTTATCGAGATTCAAAAATTGAAGTTGTTGGTTCTTGTACGTGGATTGATGAAGAAGGAGAAGAAGGAAGATCAGATTTTTTAAGGGGATCTGAAAAAAGCATTGATTTGTTGGGAAATTACATTTCTGATACTTCTGTACAAATACAAAAAAAAGAAATCAGAAGAATGGAAGAAATCTCATTGTTGAGTCCGTTAATAAATTATGATTCCGAAGATGATGACGAATGTTTATATGAGCTTTCTTTCTATTCGGTGACTGATATTGATGAGTTACTCGAAAAATTTGAATCTAAACTAGGTATAGATTCTAAAAGTTACAATGTCCTAAAAACAGATGAAGATGTAATATTTATTGTTGTCAGACTATCTAAAGATGAATTAAGACGAATCGAAAGTTTCAACCCACTAAGAGCAAGTTATTCTGTTAATAATAGAGAATTTATATCTGCATCTTTTTCTCAAGAAAGTACGAGAAATAATTATAAGTACAATAAAATTGAAACTGAGGAATTGAAGAAGTTGCCTTGGATTGGTTTAATTGATGGTGGAGTGGCAAAAAATACAGAATTCTTTTCTACAGTAAATCAATTGCATGAGAGTTCGGCCCCATCTAGTCAAAAATATATAGAACATGGTACATCTGTAGCTAGCGTACTTTTATATGGAGATTTAGAAGAATCGGGTAACCTTGAATTGTCACCTGCGTTTAGGATTCAAAGTATTAGAGCGCTACCATCAGATCTTGATGTTGAGTTTAACTTAATTACAGTAGATAAGCTAATTAAGGAAGTTGTGCCTCGGTATCCAAATATAAAAGTATGGAATTTATCTATTGGACCACAAGGACCAATACTTGATGAAGTTGTGTCTTCGTTAACACGCTTATTGGATCAGATATCTTATGAAAATGATGTTATCTTTGTTATTGCAGCTGGAAATACAGGATTAGACTCAGGAATATCAAAGAGGATACAAATCCCTGGAGATTCAGTAAATAATCTGACAGTGTCTGCCTATTATGTAAATGATGAAGATAAGTTATTAACAACTGATTATAGTTCAATAGGACCTGGTCGAGAAGGTGCTAAACTAAAACCTGACTTAGTGGACCATGGGGGATTACTTCCTAAGGATCCGATACACACAATTTCTTCTTATAGCTATTTATTAAATAAAGTTGATGGGACATCATTTGCAGCACCGCATATAGCCAGAAAACTCGGTTTTATTCTCGACCAATATCCAGAATTAAACGTATGGCAAGCACGTGCTCTTTTAGAACACTCACTTGCATTAAAGATAACATCAGACAGAGATATCTCGTTGGAAGGAAAAGGAGAATTCAATAGAGGAGAAGAGCAACTTTTTTTATCTAATGAAGATGAAATAAGAATTTTATATTCTGGTAAAATATCTGCGAAAGGCTATGTATTATTGCCTATCCCACTTCCAGATAACACAGAAGCGCGAGTTGCAACCATCACTTGGACTCTGGTAACAAAAACAAAAGTTAATCCTAATCACACAGATAGATACACAGAATATGGGATAGAAGATGATTTTTATCCAAATTCAGAGAAATATATGTTTAGAGAATCTAATAAAACCAAGACAATTGATTTGTCTCGTGAAGAAGATAGGGAACAAGTTGAGGCATTGGTTCAAAGTGGGTATCGTAAAGCTTCATATCCAATAAAAGAAAATCCTAAATATTTAGATGAAGGACAAAGAAGAAGAACGCTACTAAAATGGGATACTACTAAAACTCAAAGAGTCAACAAATTAATATCTAGTTTAAATAAACCATTTATCAGACTTCATGGTTTATCAAGATCAGAAGCACGAGATAGAATAGAATACGCTTTAGTTGTTACAGTGAAATATAAGAACGATACCAATATATATAATAATGTTATGAACAAATATCCAATATTACAATCAATCACTTTACAGAATAATAGTGTACAAAGAGTATAGCAATTTGGGGGCTTTTTAAGAAATAGAGGGAAAAATTTTCCTTTATTAATAAGGCATGATGAGTTACTTAAATTCATAACTGAGACAGAATGAATAAAATAGGCTCTTTGTCAATAAGGAGTGATGAGTTGTATAAAATCAAATTTTAACTCAGATTTTTTGTCATCTTACTTTAATTAATTGCTCAAAAAGATTCTATTTCTCATATTCTCAATGATTTAAATCCGTAGGCTACTCGTTTTATCACTTTTATCTTGTTGTTTGTTCCTTCTAATGCACCATTAATATACCTGGTTTTTATAGCATATTGAATCCCTAATTTGTATTTATTTAAAAACGTTAGCTTCTTACAAAACCATTGGGGGAGGTGTTGATCTAAGCTGTTGATCGTATCGAAAAAGCTTTGGCTGTCCTTGTGTTCAAAGTGATAGAGGAGGAGCTGACAAGTCTCGTGAGCCCTTGTTAATTGCTCGTCATAACTCAAAAGTTCATCAACGATCGCTTTTTGCGTCACTGGTCTACGAAAGGATCGATCATATTGATAATTGGCACTATCCAGATCACAGGCATGCTTAAGGAGTATTTTCCAGAATCGTTTCAATCGTCGATACTTTGTCGGTTTCGTTTTTTGAAAGATGTTCATTGTTTTGATTCGCAACTGATTTAACGAACGAGTGATTTGTTGGACAATGTGAAAATGATCGGTCACAATTTTTGTTTTTGGGAAGACCGCCTTTACAAGTTCAAAATGTGGTGTATTCATATCCATCACGACGTATTTCGCGTTCGCTCGTTCTTTTTCGAGTGAATTTAAGTAAATGTAGTTTTAAGAAAGCAAGTCGACGACCCCCTAATACACTGATCAATTGCTGGGTCTGCCTATTCATAAAAACAAAACTCATTTTTCCACTGCAGGACTTCATTGATTTGAACTCATCAAAACAAGGGACCGAAGGTAACGTATCAAAACGAGGATGATACGTTTTTTTACAGGCGTGCAGAAAACGCAGGACAGTTGCGTCTAAGCGTTGAATGTCGACAGACATTCTTTAAGGGCGTGGTTTGAATGAACCAGTAAATATTAAAGAGTTTAATTTAATGAAATGGATTGGTGCTAATTCATTTAGAACCTCCCATTATCCTTATTCAGAAGAAATTATTTGATTAGCAAATCGAGAAAGTATTGTAGTTATTGATGAATTACTTGCAGTAGGATTGTAATTAAATTTCATAGTTACTTTAATAGATGATACTGTAGAAAAGCATGATACGTGGAAAGAAATACGGAAAAAAGTGCCCACGAAGCAGTAATTAAAGAATTGATAGAATGAGATAAGAATCATCATAATGTTGTAATGTGGTCTATAGTAAATGACCCAGATTCGGATTCTGAAGATGCTAAAGAATATTTTGGGACCTTAGTCGAATTGACTAGAAAATTTGATTCTCAGAAGAGACCTGTAACAAACGTTACGTATTTAAAGTCAACACTCAATATTTATAAAATAGGTGATATTGTTGATATATTATTTTTAAGTCGTTATTATAATTGGTATGTTTTAGGTGAAGACTTAACACATGCAAAATATCTGTTGAAGAAAGAGCTAGGTAGATGGAAATATGTCCTGATATACCAATAATGTTTACAGAATGTGGTGTAGATACAGTAGCATGACTTCATGATACATTACCAACAATGTTCATAGTAGATTATCAAGCTGCCTCTTAAAAAGTAAATCACGAAGTAACAGATAAATGTAATCATTTTGTTGGTGAACAGGTTTGGAATTTTGCAGATTTTGAGTCAAGCGAAGCAATATTAAGAGTACAAGTAATAAAAGGAATACGTACTAGAGAGAAGGCCAAAAAGGATTGCGCACTTTCTGAAGATCGGGAAGATCGGAAGGTTGTCGATACCAAATTTTAATTATAAAAAATAGATATATTTAGAGTTATGAATGTTTTTTTATAGAAACATAATAAAATAAAATTATAAGTTTTTAGATTTTGAAAACCGATTAGGCTAACCTAGTCGGTTTTTTGTTATCTGTTTTTTTAATGTAAGTGCAACATTTGATAGTTGTAGGATAAAACAAGTTTTATCTATTTCAGTATATGGATTTTTACAATATTTTTCTAGTTTTTCGAAAAAAAAGCACTCTTAGATTGTTGTATTAGTGGAAAGGGGAAAATGGAGCGAATTTACGATGGGAAAAATTTTTAATGAAAATTCTATACAACATCAATTTGATGCTTATTGCAAAAAGGTTTTACGGAATGAAGCAAAAAATATCAGAAAACGGAATTCTAGAATAAAAAAGAGTGAAGAACCACTAGATTATTCCAATGAGGGAAAATATCCGCAGACTGAATTTGAAAATCAAAGTAGTTATTTTTTACTAGGAATGGAAATTTTAGTTTCAGACCAAAAATTATCAGCAGCCATTGACGATTTAACGGAAACGAAGAGAAAGATTGTTTTGCTTTATTACTTTGCAGGTTTTAACGACAAAGAAATTTCAACAATACTAAACATGAGTACTAGTGGTATTTGGTACCAACGAACAAAGGCAATAGAACAGTTAAAAACGGGGTATGGTCTTTGGTGAGAAATTATTATCCACTAGTTCCAATACCAATTATTTTATCTGCTATAGAGGAAGATCCAGTTTCGATAAAAATTATACTTAAGTATTATCAAAGCTACATGGCTAGTTTATCATTGTCAAATGGTTTTAACGAAACGGGAAAATCTATTGTTTATATAGATGAAATCATGTTAAGACAATTAGAAACAAAATTAATAGAATCTATATTGAAATTTAAAGTTAAAAAATAAAAAAATCCCCTTTCCATTTTTCTCTCTAAAAGGATCTTTTAATATTCAGATTAGGAGATCTTTAGTTGAAAGTTCTAATTGTTCCTTGAAATTTGAATAGGTTTTATCAGTACGTTAACACTTCAAAGAGCATATTTTAGTTACGCCATGACCTTTTTATAATAGCGAGCGATAAATGTTCTAAAATAATTTTTATATAGTCAATAAAAAGCGATGACTTGATAGTGGGATAATGATACTTCCGTAAGGCTCGCCGTAAACTTGGGGAGAGGTGAAAAAACCTATGTGCTTTTGACAAAAGCAGCTGATAGAGCAATTTATTATTAGAAAGGAAGAGGCAATATGTCAAATGATGGCGATAAAAAAACATTTTCGGTATTAGAGAATTGTCTGTTTTGTCAGGAAAAGATAGATGATTACACTAGTAAATTGTTAAGTCTCAATCAATTGCCATTAGTTTTAACTAATAAAGATTTAAAAGAACAATTGCAAATAAGTGATAGTACTTTAAATCGTCTTATAAAACTTGGAGATTTTCCTAACTGTTGGTTTGGAATTAGAGGACACTATCTTAGAGACGATATTTTAGAATGGGTAAAAAAAGGAAAGGAAGATGATTTTCGTGATCAGCTTCGTTTACTTCGATCATTATAGGATTCATTTCTTCGTCTATTTGAGGTATAATTATTTCATAAATAGAAAGATTTTCAAGAATTTCCGATTGTTGGGTTCCTTAGTAATTGGAGGGAAAAACAAATGGAAAGTATGAATCGATTTAAAAAACATGTTACTGCAACTGGAAAGGTCACTTGGTACTTTCAGGCTTTTAGAACTACAAGACGAGGGTTTAATTCTAAAAGAGAAGCTCAACTAGCTTATCTCGAAATGCAAAAACAGCATAGAATTAAGCAAAAATTTATTGGTAGTGATGATAGATTTAATGTAATTAGTCAAAAGTGGTTTGAATACTATCGATCTCTGTGTGAACAGAAGCTGACAACTTATGACAAGAGAGAAGAACAGGTGAAAATTCTTAATCGATGGATTGGTGATATGAAGCTAAGTAACTTATCTTCAGAAGAACTTCAAGAGTTTCTTTTCATTTTAAAAGAAAAAGGAATTAATGGGGTTGACGTAGGTTATGCAAAAAACAGTTTACAGTCTCTTGTTCAGGTTCTAAATATGATTTTCAATTATTGCAAGAAAAAGAATTTGATAAATGAGAATCCAATGAAGTTTGTTAGAATGCCCAAGTATCAGTTAACTGTTAAAGATTTAAAAGAGTCTGTGAGTAGTTTAGAGGATAAGTTTTTAACAGTAGACGAGTTACGAACTTTTTTAAACTACGGGATTATTCATGAAGAGTTACCTATGTCTGTGCTTTTTCATATTTTATTTTATACTGGATGTCGTGTGAGTGAAGCACTCGCCTTGCAACCTCAAGATATAGATTTTGAGCGAAATGAAATCTTATTTTATAAACAGACAGCAGTAAAAGGTAAAAGTAAAGATTTCCGTATTGAAACAACTAAAACTATTAGTTCTGCTAGGCGAGTACCGGTCACATCTTTAGTAATAGAAAAGCTTGGACAATTAATTAGTGTATTGAATGATATGAGAACAAACAGTAAATTCGTTGTAGATGAGACTTTCTTATTTGTCTATCTTGATCCTGGTAAGCGCGGAATTCCTTATCGTCGTGAGTATGTAAATGATCATGTTAAGCGTTGTGTTGAACGTTGTGGAATTAATAAAGATTTTCATACCCATTTAGCACGTCACACTATGGCAAGTTTAGTTGCAGAATATTGTAGTTGGGATGTTTTGAAGGATCGTTTAGGTCATACAGATAGCACGACCTCAAAAATCTATCGACACTTGACATCAAATGAAAAATTAAAGCCCTTAATTGCTTTTAATTCATTGGAAAATTAGGGAAAAACAAAGGTATTTAAGATTCTCAAAAAGTGTTTTTTCTATTCAGTAGTCAAAAAGTAGTCACTTTTTTTAAATGCTTTTATATCAATGCTTTAATGGCTTTTCACAAGTATCAAAGAAATTCGTCGTTAATCATTTATTATCAGATGAAGCAAAGGGGGCGTGACATAAGTTAACTAGTTACGCTCTCCAAAATATAAGGAGTACTCGAAAATCATGTGATTTTTCGAGTGCTCCTTGTTTTTTTTATTCATTTTGGGTAGTTCAAGTACCTATTTTTGTCAATTTCATCATATTGATTGCCGTAATGAGTAAACCCGTCTGTTTTCTGACTTTTTCTAAGCCCCGAACCGTGTATCGAGTGAAACCCAAACAAGCCTTCATAAATCCGAAGACTGTTTCCACGTCGATCTTTCTCCGACCATATATTTTTTGAATTTCAGGCGTTGATAAGCGCTCTTTTTGTTTTTCTTTATGGTATTCCCAAGACGGATTTACAGTGATCTTTCTGCGATTCCCCTTTGGGGTTAAGGCTTCAGGAATGAGCGCTTGGTTCGCATCCGTTTTTTCTGCTTGGTATTCTTTAAAATCTCGGACAAAGCCATCCGCATCTGTTCGTTGACGGTAAGCATGAAAATTGAATCGTACCCCTTTGGGGTCGATGTAAAAGTCCTCCTTAGGCTCATAATCCCAATTCATTACTTTCCGATCATCTGTCTGCCATTTCTTGCTTTGTTCTTTAAACATCGTTCCATAAGGAATCAGTGCAGTATGCTGGGGAAGTTCGTCTTCTATATAGCGGTAATTGCTTTCTGAACCATAGCCTGCATCGGCGACCAAATAATGAGGGGACTTTTGTGCGATCTTCATCTTTTCCAGTAATGGTTTCAGCGTCTTAGTGTCTGTTGGGTTTTGAAAGACATCGTAGCCGAGTACAAATTGATTACAAGTAGCGATCTGCAGGTTATACGCAGGCTTAAGTTGGCCATTTTTCATAGGGTCTTCTTTTACGCGCATGAATGTCGCATCATGATCAGTTTTTGAATAACTGTTTCTTGTCCCATAAGTAGAAAACTGCGTTTGATGTTCCAGAAGTTTTTCTCGTTTTGTATTTAATTTGCGTACTTGGCTTTTCAACGTTCGCCGTTGTTGTTTCGCTGGATTTGGCGAAAGACGTTTCGTTGCCTCAACTTCTTTTTCTAGTTCTTCCAGACGTAGTTCCATCCGTGTTAACAGTTCATCTATCATGTCTACTGTCAAGGTCGTCCCTTCGGGAATCTGTTTCAGGGCATACGCTTCTCTTAGTTCCGTCATCATAGTAAGCAGTTTTTCGCGATTCATTTGATCGAATCGGATCGTGTTTTTCTTCCAGACAAAGCTGTACTTATTCGCATCTGCCAAAATTTTTGTACCGTCAATAAACAACGCATCATCAATCAGATTCCGTGCACGCAGATACTCTGTCAACTGATCTAAGCCTTTATTGGTCAACTCCTGCACATCGTTAGATACACAAAAACGGGCGATCGTTCGATAAGTCGGAACCCGTTCTTGCGTCAACCAGCGAGCATATAGGTTTTCTTCAGCTAAGCGTTCAATCTTGCGACTTGTAAAGGTTTCTCGCGTATACGCAAAAAGAACCAACTTCAACATGGCACCTAAATCATATTCTCTTGGTCGACCAAAAAGATAGGGGTCATTAATCTGAAGCGCTTCGACCAGTTCATGGATAAAAACGGCGACATGATTTTCTTTTGGAGAAAATGAAGTAGATAGATCCAAAGTGAGTTGATTCATGTTATAATTAGTATACATTTTGTTTAGTCCTTTCAGGATTAAATGATGGGGCATTGGCGGCAACCGGTGCTCCTTTTTATTTTACCCAAAAAACCGCAAGAAATGAACGATTTCTCGTCATTTCTTGCGGTTTTCTTCTATGGACTTATGTCACAGTCCCTTTTTTCTTTTGTTTGGCGTTATGTTCTATCATTTTAAAGTTCTAGAATTGATTAATTGTGGGAAAAAGGGTAGGCTGTTACAGTGTTTTCTTTCTTCATAGATAAAAAGACAAAGTACTGGTTATAGTACTTTGTCTATCGAGAGGCTGTCCATTGTTAGGACGAGCTTTTTTTAATTAGCTTTGTCTATTCATCCCTTGAAACAACAACCATAGATTTGATCGTTTTTCGTTCCTGCATATCGGCATAGGCTTGGTTGATATCATCTAAATCATAGGTTTGGGTGAAAACGCGGCCTGGATTGATAGTACCATCAAGCACCGCTTTTAACAGGATTTCCTTATCATATGTTGTGACCGATGCAGATCCTCCCGCAATGGAAATGTTTTGAGCAAAAGTGGAACCGATTGGTCGATTGTCATAGTGAGGGACGCCGACATAACCTACACGACCACCATTATGCAATACACCAAGGGCTTGTGTAATGGCAGCTTCTGTACCAACACATTCAAGAGCAGCATCCGCGCCTCCGCCAAGGATCTCGCGTACCTTCGCGATTCCCTCTTCACCACGCTCAGCCACAACAGCTGTAGCACCTGATTGAAGAGCCATTTCTTGTCGATCGTTATGACGGCTCATTAAAATAATTTGGGAAGCCCCACGCATTTTTGCCGCGATGACAGCACATTGTCCTACGGCACCATCGCCAATCACGACGACTTTATCCCCTTTTTCTACATGTGCACAACGTGCCGCATGATATCCTGTGGGCATAACATCTGCCAAAGTTAAAAGAGACTTGATCATACCTTCCGTATAATCAGCTGGCTGACCTGGAACTTTTACAAGGGCCCAGTTGCCGTAATGGAAGTTAATATACTCAGATTGGAAACCGTTAGACCAATTCGTTGTACCTTGATGACGGTCGCATGTGCCATCAAAGCCGGCACGGCAAGCATCACATTCACCACAACCATGGGTGAAGGGGACGATGACAAAATCTCCAGGTTTTACAGTCGTAATGTCTGGACCGATTTCTTCAACGATGCCTAATGCCTCATGACCATCATTAACTGAATGAGGTTCTTTACTATCGCCATGGGCATACGACCAAAGATCAGAACCGCAAACACATGCTCGGACAACTTTAATAATAACATCATCGGCTGCTTGCAAAGTTGGCTTTTTTACTTCTTCCACTTTAACTAATCCTGCTTTTTCAAAAATTGCTGCTCTCATATAAATCCTTCTTTCTTAAGTTAGTATTGTTAGTATAAATGTTAAAGTTAACTTTAGGTCAAGAAAAAGGCACATCAAGAAATGACGTTCTCTAAAAAATTCCATTCAGGTTTTCCTTCAAGAGCAAACGTAGTGCTAACAAAAATAATTATTTCTATTCGTTAGCCGTTTCTTACGATGTTTCAAGTGGAGCATGCGCAAATGACGCCTGGAGACGGTTTGTCATTCAAACCGCCTGCCGTTTCTGAAACTTCTATCCAACTTCCCTCAATGCTTCATTCAGTCTTCTATCAGATCGTCTTGGTGTTTTTTATTGAAACGATTGTTATTTATAGAGATAAATTATCTCTCTCTTTTTATTTTTAATTCTATGTAACTTGGAGTCAAAGAAAAAAATTTGAATGATTTCATTATTGTTTTCTAATAAATGATTACAGAAAAAAAGCAATAAATTCCCCTTTTTTTGATGATTTCTATGGTAATCTTCTCGATAGAGAACTTTCTTTTATCTAGCTATTGCTGACCTCTATTTGTTAGTTAATTACTTCACAAATAAAAGGAAGTTCTTTATTTAATCGAATTGAAAGAGGTGTCTTTGTGAAAGCAGCTGTAGTATCAAAAGATAAGGTTGTAAAAATCGAGGAAAAAGAATTAAGAGCGCTTCGTCCGAATGAAGCATTATTGAAAATGGAGTGTTGCGGTGTCTGCCATACTGACTTGCATGTAAAAGATGGCGACTTTGGAGATGCATCTGGGATCGTACTCGGACACGAGGGAATCGGTAAAGTGGTTGCAATCGGTGATGATGTTACTTCTCTAGCAATCGGTGACCGTGCAAGTGTCGCTTGGTTGTATGAAAGCTGTGGATCATGCGAATACTGTGTGAACGGGAATGAATCATTATGCCGTTCGGTTAGAAATGCCGGCTATTCTGTAGATGGTGGTATGGCTGAAGAATGTATCGTTGTAGCTGACTATGCAGTGAAAGTTCCAGAGGACTTAGGTTCTGCTGAAGCCAGCAGCATTACTTGTGCAGGTGTAACAACATATAAAGCGGTAAAAGTTTCTGACATTAAACCAGGTCAATGGATCGCCATCTATGGTTTAGGGGGATTAGGAAACCTAGCCTTACAATATGCCAAAAATGTCTTTAATGCAAAAGTGATTGGAATCGATATCAACGACAAACAGTTGGACTTCGCAAAAGATCATGGCGCTGATCTTGTAATCAATCCTGCGAAAGAAGATGCGGCAAAAATCATTCAAGAAGCAACCGGCGGCGCACATGCAGCTGTAGTAACTGCTGTTTCAAAAGCAGCCTTCAATTCTGCTGTTGATGCTGTTCGTGCGGGCGGTACGATTGTAGCGGTCGGTCTCCCACCAGAAAGCATGGACTTGAACATTCCTCGACTTGTATTGGATGGGATTAAGATTGTCGGTTCCCTTGTTGGAACACGAACTGATTTAGCAGAAGCTTTCCAATTTGCGGCGGAAGGAAAAGTTGTTCCTAAAGTAGTCATGCGTCAGTTAGAAGAGATCAACGATATTTTTGATGAAATGCTTTCAGGAAAAATCAAAGGACGGATGGTCATTGATTTTCAAGAGAAATAAACGAAAATAGAGAAACCAACTATGAATTTTTAGCGAAGGAGAAAATTTCGTGTGTAATTTATTGATCATTGACAGCGAAGAACGAAGAGCAGTTAGCGAGATGATTCGTTTGATTGATCGTCATTTCCCAAATGTCATCTTGCTTCCAATGATTGATTCGAAAAAAACACTTCAGCGTACCTGTCTTGAGCAGATGGTTGACATTGCAGTGATCAATGCGGATGGCGAAGAGGACTGTTTTGAATTATACAAAGAGTTGCTTTCTTTTTATCCGAATGCAAAAGCAATTTTGTATTCTGCAGTAGAAAGTTTTGCTATCGCTCAAAAAGCGTTGCGTTACGACTTGATCGATTATTTGGTCGAACCGATCACCAATGATTTTGTTTATGCATTGGACCGAGGGAGTCAATCCATCAATCAGATTTCCTTGCTGCACGTCGAGAAAAACAATGAAGCTTCTCCTTCGCTTTCTTTAAGACATAAGATATTGCGCTATATTCATGAAAATTATAGAGAACATATTACGTTAGACACTTTAGCAGATCACCTGCATTTAAGTCGGTATCACACCAGCCGTTTGATCAAGAATACATTAGGAATGACCTTTTCATTGTACTTGATGATTTATCGCATTGAAGTTGCCAAAAAAGAACTCTCAACAAGTGATCGATCAATCAGTGAAATTTCTGTTAGAGTAGGATTCAATGATCCAAATTATTTTAGTAAGAAATTTAAAAAAGCAACTTCTTATACGCCCAAAGAGTATCGAAAAATTTATCGTGGGAAAGTAACCGTGATCGACTCAAGACTTGAGCTTTGAGTATTAAATAAAGTAGTTTGGGCTGATTGTATTAGCGAAAACATGATTCTTTGCTAATGCTTATCAAGTTACTTTTTCATAAGATGAGAAAAGCTAAAAGGCCTATGCGTGCAAGGCCTTTTTTACTTGAAAAAATTTTTTGGATCAGGTTATTCAAACTAGCAGCAGATGATAAAGACTGATGTTTTTGTGAATGAACCGATAGGTGCTATAATGAGAACGGATTCAGCAGTGCAGCTTACCAAAGAAAGGGAGCAAGAAAATGGCGAACAAAATGGTGTTTATTAACTTGCCTGTCACTGATATCAAACGTGCAACATCCTTTTATGAAGCGCTGGGGTTTGTAAAAAATGAAGAGTTCTCAAACGAGACCAGCAGTGGAATGGTTTGGAGTGAATCGATTTGGTTAATGCTATTAGAACATGCGTTTTACCAACAATTTCTAAATGGTAGAAGTATTGCAGATACAAAGAAGACGAGTGGCGCATTGATCGCGTTTAGTTTTGACACACCAGAAGAAGCAAAGAATTTTGCGAAAATTGCTGAAGAAAATGGTGGACAGTCGTTCCAAGTTGATATGGGGATTCCAGAGGACATGATGGTCGGCTATGAAATCGTTGATCCTGACGGCAATCAGATTGAGTCTGCTTGGATGAAGGGCTATTAGCAAAGTGCTCGTTTAAATAAAAAGGAAAAAAATGGTTCAGTATGCAGTTCCCTCAAGAAGTTAGGCTTTTGTGCTAACTTTTTGAGGGCTGCTTTTTCTTGATGGGATCCTCGAGTTTTGTAAGATTGGTCAGTACCCTTTGTCTAAATCTGAAAAAAGAGGTATGATACAAGAAAAAGGAGTGGAGACGAAGTGAAATATTCAACGAAATACAGCGACGCCATTCACATCCTCGCTTACATCCACCTCTTTAAAGGAACTGATCTATCAAGTGATCGGATCGCCCAGAGTGTTGAAACGAATCCTGCCTATGTTCGCCGGATTATGAGTGATCTGCGTATTGCCGGATTGATCGAAAGCCAAAGAGGAAAACCAAACCCTAAACTAACGAAGGAACCAAATGAGATTTCTTTGTTGGACATCTATGCGAGTGTTGAAAAAGATCAGCATCTTTTGCATGCGGACAAAAAGACCAATCCCAATTGCTTGATTGGGGGGAATATCCAGACGGTATTAGAGGAAACTTACGATGTGCTGCAAAAGAAAATTGAGCAGGAAATGAGCGCTATCTCGCTGCAATCCATCATTGACGGCATTCAAGTAGAAGCCAATCATTAAAAGAGTCACATGGAAGGCTGTAAAAAAAGAACTTTCACCTGCTAGGCAAATTCTTGACAGGGAAGAAAGTTTCTTTTATACTCTAGTTGTAACTTAATTAGTAACAACTGATTTTGAAAAAACAAAAGTAGGAAGGATGATCATTATGAAAATCGGTATTATTGGCGCAACAGGGAATGCAGGTTCAGCAATTTATCAAGAAGCAGTACAGAGAGGACACGAAGTGACTGCTATCGTGAGAAATGAAGCGAAGGCCAAAGAACAACTTGGTGAGACGGTCAAAACACTTACAAAGGATGCTTTTTCTCTCACAGAAGAAGAGCTCAGTGACTTTGATGTGCTTGTTGACGCGTTTGCGACAAGTCCTGACAAAGCTTACTTGCATGTGGATCTGGCAGCAAAATTAGTGCACCTGTTTCGAGAAAAAAACACTCGTTTGTTCTTCATCTTAGGAGCCGGCAGTTTATTCAATGAAGCGGGGGAACGTAATCTCTCTGAGTTGAAAAAAGCACCAGGAAGCGAAAGTTGGATTGCGATTCCAGAAAATCAGCTAGACGAATATCTCTTTTTAGAAACAGTCAAAAATGTCCCTTGGGTGGGGATTTCTCCTGGGAATGTCTTTCAAGAAGGACCAGCTAAACCAGCGATTTTAGGGAAAGATCACTTACTATTCAACGAACAAAAGCAATCGGTGACATCTAGCGGTACGTTAGCTAAGGCAATTATCGATGAGATCGAAACAGTACAACATGAAAACACCCGCTTTACTGTGATTGATGCCTAGTAAGTTTTCAAAGACGACTGAGAAGGAAATGCCATGAGTAGCGTTGACTATTGGTACGAGTGGATGGATAGGCTATTTTAGGCAACAGTTCTTTTTTTACATTATTGTTTCCCATACTCAGTAATTTAGACAAGACAAATCCTCTGTCTTTGCTTATAATCAAGGACAGAGGTGAGAAAATGAATAAAAAAATCGAAGCGTATGAATTGATGCTTCTGCAATTAAAAGGATTACTAGAAGCAGAGAGTAATTGGATCGCTAATCTAGCAAACTCTTCTGCTTTATTAAATGAAACATTGGAAGATACGGTGTTTGCCGGCTACTATTTGTTTGAAGAAGGCGAACTGATCTTAGGCCCGTTCCAAGGAAGAGTATCTTGCACCAGAATCACTATGGGCAAAGGGGTTTGTGGAGAGTCAGCGGCAAAACAAACGACATTGATCGTCCCGAATGTCAAAGAACATGAGAACTATATCTCTTGTGACTCGGCAGCTATGTCTGAAATCGTTGTTCCTATGATAGCTGATGATCAATTGATTGGTGTTTTGGATATCGATAGTGGCAAAACGAACAGCTATGATGCGATCGATCAGAAATATCTTGAAGAATTTGCGGCGATCCTAGTAGCGAGTCGTAAATAAATCGTCATTTCTTAATAATTAGCAAAAAACAATATAACGTTTACAAAGCAAGTGTTCATTGAATAATGGGCACTTTTTTCATTTTTGTTTTAAATAGACATGCATATCGCTTTATTTTATTAGAATTAGATGATAAGATGATAATACAATTAGAGAAACGAGTAGTAAGGAGCGCATTATGGAAGCAGAAACAATTGTATTAGGTAAAGCATATGAATGTAAACCAGTCGGCTTAGAAAGCCGCGTTATCGGAGAAGTGGTCAGAAAAATGGAACGTTGTGCCGTTTTGCATGTGATCCGTTATGAAGAGACTGATCATGACGAGCTTGAAGAACGTTGTGGACGAGTTGTGGCAAAATACAACGAGATCTATCAACCAGCATTGGTTGAATGCTTTTCTAGCTAAGGGTTAATCCCAATCAAGCGAAGCCATGCACGTAAACCAATTCCCTTAACAAAGGGGCTGTTTCTTGGAAGCAGCCTCTTTTTTTGATTCTTGGACACCGCTGCGTAGAAAAATACATGCTATAATGGGCGAGAAACTAGCAGAAAGCAGGGAGCGAAATGGAATTAGAAAAAACGGTCATTGATGACAAACAGATGCTTTTTGAATTGCCGAAGGAAGCAGGGCAACTGCAAATTGTTAAAGGAAAACTTATTGAAACAAAAGACAATACCGTCCTTTTAGCCATAAAAGAAGGCCAATTACTATCAGTTGCAGATGAGAAAACATTTGATGACAAGCAAGAATATGATCGCTTAATGATCCTTACACCACCTTGGGAGATCATGGCGCCATACTTAGCAGCCTATTATCAAGAGAAATATCAACTGTCCAATGCTTCCAACGCACCTATCGTGATTCCACAGGAACTGCAACAAGGGGTCGCTGTTTGTGCGGAACCATTTGATTGCTTGATCGATTTTCTGGGTTATGTATCTACCAGCAAAAAGGAAACGAAAGCGGTGAAAAAAGGGGGCAAGCCTCGTCATAAATGGTCAAAAGAATTACAAGATGAACCCTTTATGGTGGATTATCAAGGAAGTACAGCAACGGTCTATTGGCAGAAACGCAACGAGGTTCGAATTGAAAAAGGCGCTACTTTGCGTCAAGAGGTTCCTTTGAACAAAGACGGCTCGGTGGGCTTTTCAGCTCGATTAGCAGAAAAGATACGGCAAGAGAATCAATCAGCGATCAAAGAGGGACGAACGATTGAAGACGTCGTATTAAAAAGTGTCAATGAGGTCGGCATGTTTCTTTACTATGGGGGAACCAATGGCTGGCTTCAATTAAAAGATCAGCAAGGAAGAACCCTGAACGAGCGAACGGTGGAATAGAAAAGAAAGACACTGAACAAGAAAGCGATCCACCAAAGCGAACGGAATCAGCTTTGGTGGATCGCTTGTATCGTTTAACTAGGAGTAGGCTCTTCATCGATCAAGACAAATTCTTGACCTGTTTTGGACAAAACAAGGCTCGGTTTTGCAGTTCCTTCCTTTTCTGCTCGATACGCCTCTCGGTGCTTTTGCAGATGTTCGGGGCGTTTTAACCAAGCTTGAAATGCTTTTTTCTCAGTCCATTTTGACACCAACTGGAAAACGAGGCTGTCTTTTGATTCTGAAAACCAAGCTTCAGCAGAGTGACAGCCAGCAAATGTTTTCATTGAGGCGGTATCTTTTTTCATTTTAGCTAGAAAGATGTCTTTGCCTTCTGGAATGACTTCAAATGCGACGGTACGGATATACATGAAATTCCTCCTTTGACTGTGAGTGATTTCATTTAGTATAGCGCTAATTGAGAATCATTGTCAATTAGCGTAAGGAATTTGTACATTTTTATCGATTTTCACTTTTTGATTAAATCATTCAAAAGCCTTGAACAAATGAAAAAAGTACGTATAATTAATATACGTACTGAAGAGTCCGAAGAGTATTGGAGAAAATGGATACTTGGGGAAGTCTTTCTTTTCTCACGTGCAATACTCTTCGTTTGTTTAGTGTACCACTCCCATTTTAAAATAGATACGTTTTTTTTACTTTCTGAGGAGATTTCTTTTATTCCTTGAGTTGAAAGGCAAAAAAGTGGGAAGGCTCTGAGAAAGCGCTATGAAGACGAAATTTATGTCTTCTTTTTTTGTGTGAAAGGGAAGGAAAATTAAGAAAGTTTTTTTATCCATTTTACCTGCGAAATGATGTATAAGAAAGTATCAAAAGTTCTGATTACTAGAAGATCAGGACTTTTTTGTATGCTTTCTTGGCACGACTCCTTTCAACGATATTCAGTATAAAGTCGCTCTTTTCTACTTTTTACATTCAGAAGAGCGCTTCTGACACAACCATGTAACCTCTTACATTTTTTGGTCGTGTTAAATTGACAGGCTGCATAAACATGCGGTAAACTCGGTACAACAAACAGAATTTTTTGAATTATCTGAATGTTAGAAGGGGATGAGTAAAAATGGGGAAACGTAGCAAATATGCAGTATCGCTTGTGTTACTAGGCAGCTTATTTTTAGCAGCTTGTCAAAATGGCAATGAAGATAACGAGACGGATTCATCAGCCGCTTCTTCTGCAGAGCAAGTGATCAATGTGCAATTTTCGGCAGAGATGGGCAGTGCAGATATTTCTTTAGCAACCGACTCTTACAGCTTTATCACGTTAAACAACGCCTATGAAGGTCTTTATCGCTTAGATGAAAACAATGTTCCTGTGATCGCTGGTGCAAGCGAAGACGCTGAAGTTAGTGAAGATGGGCTTTCTTACACCATTTCACTGCGGGAAGAGGCAAAATGGTCCAATGGCGATCCAGTTACTGCAGCTGATTATGTTTTTAGCTGGCAACGCACCGTTGATCCAGCCACTGCTTCCAATTATGCTTATATGCTGGCACCCGTTAAAAACGCTGCCGCTATTTCAGATGGTACGCTAGATAAAAGCGAGTTAGGGATCGAAGCAGTCAATGATCATGAATTGAAAATCACGTTAGAAAAACCGACGCCTTACTTTTTATCTTTACTGGCTTTTCCAACTTTCTTCCCGCAAAACGAGCGTGTCGTAGAAGAGTTCGGTGACCAATATGCCTTAACCAGTGAAAACGCGGCGTACAATGGACCATTCCTATTGACCAATTATGCTGGACCAGGCACCGACATCCAATGGACATTGGCGAAAAATCCCGATTATTGGGATGCTGATTCGGTCAAACTTGAAACAATTAACTTTGATGTCGTGAAAGACTCATCGACCGCTTATAACTTGTACGAAAGCGGACAAGCCGATGACATTATTTTAAGCGGTGAATTGGCGATGCAGAATGTGAATCATCCTGATTACATTGTTCAGCCTAGTGCAACCACTCAGTATTTAGAAATGAATCAAGCACCAGAAGATTCGCCTTTTCGAAATGCAAATCTGCGCCAAGCCATTTCGTATAGTATGAATCGACAACAAATCGTTGACAATATTTTAGGTAACGGCTCCTTACCGGCGGTCGGTTTTGTTCCTTCTGACCTAGCGTTTAATCCAGAGACAAAGGCTGATTTTGTCGAGGATGCGGCAACCACGTTAGCCTTTGACGAAGAAAAAGCCCAAGAATATTGGGAAAAGGCAAAAGCTGAACTGGGTATCGATACATTGTCTTTTGAACTGTTGACATCAGATACCGATCAATCGAAAAAAATGGCAGAATACATTCAAGGTACCTTGCAGCAAACACTGGATGGGCTGACTGTCGAAGTCACAAACGTTCCATTTTCTGTGCGCTTGGATCGTTCAAATAGCGGCGATTTTGAGATGGTCATGAACAACTGGATCGGGGATTATGCAGATCCAATCAACTTTTTGGAATTGTTCAAAAAAGACAGTTCCTATAATCGTGGAAAGTGGCTAAATGATGACTACAATCAATTGATCGAACAAGCCTCCAATGAAAATGCTAACAATCCAGAAGCTCGTTGGGAAAATATGGTAGCAGCAGAAAAAATCTTAAACGACGACTTAGGCGTTATTCCACTCTTCCAAAGTGCTGAAGCACATCTACGGTCGCCAAAAATCAAAGGCCTCATCGTTCATAGTGTTGGCGCGGCCTATGATTATAAAAATGTCTTTGTCGAAGAATAAGGAGAAAAAAGCTCCTTTTGTCTATTCATTGTCTGACTTCGCCAAAGAGGGCAGCAGACGAGAAAAACGTTACTAGAATGTTTAGCAACTTGATAACAAGGAATAAAGCAGTTCTTTTTCTAGCAGCGAACAATGACGTATTCATTTTAGCTAGATAAGAACTGTTTTTCTTTTTGGGAGGAACACCAATGAAAATCACAGCAGTTGAAACCAAACGAATTCCGATCCAGCTGAATGCACCGTTTAAAACGGCCCTCAGAGAGGTGCACGCCGTCGAAGTGATTCGAGTGCTGCTTTTTTTTGATAATGGGATCGTTGGCATCGGAGAAGCAGCACCTACCGAAGTGATCACCGGTGATACAAAAGAAAGTATTTTAAAAGATATCGAAACGGTCTTTGCCCCGTTCCTGTTAGGCAAAAAGGTAGATGCCCAATTGCTAGTAATGGATGAGCTTCATGCGTTGATCCAGCATCATACGAGCCCAAAAGCGGCGATTGATATCGCGATGCATGATGCACTGGCAAAAGCGGCAAACTTGCCTCTTTATCGCTATTTAGGTGGTTCTGCCAATACACTGACAACCGACTATACGATCAGTGTTGGCTCACAGGAGCAGATGCTGCATGATGCCCAAGCGAAAGTCCAGGCGGGATTTCGCTCCTTGAAAATCAAACTAGGGGCAGGAACGATCGAAGAGGAAGTTGCGAAAATTCGCCGCATCAATGAAAGCTTGGCAGGAAAGATCCCCTTTCGAATCGATGCGAATCAAGGCTGGACCAAAGAAGAAGCGGTGCAGATTTTAGACCAATGGCAAGACATTCCGATCGAGTTTGTTGAACAGCCAGTAAAAGCCCATGATTTTGCTGGACTCAGCTATGTGACTGCTCGTACGACGATTCCAATCATGGCCGATGAAAGTCTTTTTTCCTATGAGGATGCCAAGCGTTTGATTGCTGAAAACTGCTGCAATTATTTGAACATTAAATTGATGAAAAGCGGCGGGATCAAAGAGGGACAAAAAATTTATCACTTGGCAAAAGAGCATCAAGTGCCGGTGATGGTCGGTTCGATGATTGAAGGGTATGGGGGAATGGCGGCAGCCGCCCATTTTGCTTTGGGGATGGCTGATGTCCAATTTTATGATCTGGATGTTCCTTTTATGTGGGAGACCCAAACGACTTCCCCTGAAACACAAGGGATTCTTCAGCGTCCAGGAAGCTTGAGCGTCACCGAACGCATCGGGCTAGGAATCAACGAATAAACAGTTATGAGAGGAGCAAAGATGAAACAAATTGTTCAGGCTGGCTCTTCCTTCTTATGGAAGGAACCCAAAGAAAACAAAGTACTAGCAAAAATCAAAGCATTTCCTTTAGAAGCGCTGCACACTTTTTTGACTGATGAAGATACGATGCGGCTTTACCAGGAAAGCTTAGTGGACTCCGAAGTATTATATGGGACGATAGTAGAAGTCATCGCCCAAACGGATGGTTGGTCCCATGTGATCGTCTTGGATCAAATAAGCAATAAACACCCACTCGGGTATCCCGGTTATCTGCCGAACGAGGTATTGAAGCCATTGCCACCAGATTATGCAACAGCTAAAAGAAGGATTGGTGTGATTGCAAAAGAAGCCGTGCTTGTTTTTGACTCGACCACACGACTCGTTTCTTTTGGAACAGTTTTACCACTTGTTGGGGAAACCGCAGATTCCTATCAAGTGGCTACGCCTAATGGACTAGCAACGATTGCTAAAGCTTTTGCACACGACCTATCGGATACATGGGCAAAGCTCCCAGAAAAAATGGTTGCTTTAGCCGAACAATTTATAAACCAGCCCTATGTCTGGGCAGGCATTAGCGGCAGTGGCTTTGATTGTTCTGGATTCATGTATTCGCTGCATCGACTTCATGGTATTTTGATCCCCCGTGATACGATCGAGCAAGCACAACAAGCAAACACCGTACCTTACAGTCAGGCACAACCAGGGGACCTGCTGCTGTTTGCTTATGAAGAAGGAAAAGGCGAAGTCCATCATGTTGGGCTGTACTTGGGAGATGATGAAATGATTCATTCAAGAACACCCGGATCGCGGGTCATGAAAACCAAAATCACTGGCTCTAATTATGAACCAGAGCTCGCAGTTGTGGCGCGTTATTGGCAAAAACAGCCGAATGAATCACAGGAATGCTCATGAACATTCTTTTCATGAACGTAAGGAAAGGGGCATTTGATGGGAAAAGATGACTTGCGTGTAGCAATTGAGCCTATTCTAAAAAACTATCAGACAACCTTGGAAATGGGTTTATGGATCGGTACGCCAACGGAATGTCTCATTGACTATCAGAGTCAAAAGTCGTTTTCGGCAGCGAGTATCAGTAAGCTTGTTTTGTACGCGTATTATCTTGAACAGATTATCGAAGAAAAAATCGATCCGCAACAGCTGATCGGTGTGAACGCCGTTGATCTGACAGGGGGTGCTGGGGTGATCCGTCTTTTTCCTCAGAAGAAAGGTTGGACCATCAGTGAACTTCTCACGGCGATGATCGCCGTATCTGATAATACTGCGACCAATGTACTATTGGACTTAGTAGGGTTGACCACGCTTCAGGCCTGGATTCAGGAGCCAGAGATTCAATTTGAACGGTATATGATGCGACCGACCAAAGACAAAGAGAACCGCTTGACCCCCGCGGCGGCTGCCAAACTACTACTAAGGTGTGTTAAACGAGAAGAAGCTGCACTAGGATTTTCACCCTTAAATCAGCAGCAATTTCAAGAAGGATTAGCGGGAAATTTTGCGGAAACTGCGTATCCTGCTTGCCGCATTTTTAATAAGACAGGCCGTCTTGACCGCATCGAACACGATGTAGCGTATTTACAAGCCAATGAAACGACGATCATCATTGCGGCATTTTCCTATGATAAAACCGGTAGTGGTCAAGGGATCAGTTGGCTAAGAGAAATTGGTCAAACAGTCTATCAGCAATATTTTTAAGTAAAATGCGCTGCGTATCGCTCCTCACTTAGAGGCACTTGATCCGCAGCGTATTAATTATTTACAACAATAAAATCCCCCATATCATAGCGGTGCCGTGATTGTGAAAATTCAAAAGGCGTCCCATCGCCGAGGTAAACCGTTTGCTCAACTTCTAAAATGGGATCGGTGGCAGCACAAGCTAAGTATTGCTGGTCATAGGTGTCTGCACGATCCGCTTTGATACGACGGACAGATGTTCCAATCGAGGAGTGGAGTTGGTTCGTGATGTAGCTATAGACGGAAGAGGATAAGACTTCTTCGGTAATGCCAGGAATGACATGAAGCGGCATGATGGTATATTCTAAAACCACGGGTATATCGTCAAACAGGCGCAAACGAACGATATCATAAATTTGCTGGTCACTGCGAATTTTTAGTTTTTCTTGTTCTTTCTCATCGGGAAAAAGAATGGCAAAAGAAATGATCTTGCTGGTGATTTTTCCTGTCTCTCCAAGGCGCTTGGTCAGGCCACGATTGATCTTGGCGTTGTAATCGAAGGTTGAATAGGAATCACTGATAAACGTACCCGTGCCTTTTTTACCGTAAATAATGCCTTCCATTTGTAAAATATTCAATGCTTTTTGAATCGTCACGCGGCTCGTTTGATAATCCGCAGCCAGTTCGGATTGCTTCGGCAATTTTTTCTCTTCTTCGTAAAACCCGTGATTGATTTTGCTCCGTAAATCGGCAGCGATGTCATGGTAGTTCGCCATTTGCTTCACCTCAAAATAATAATAAGTGATAAAACGAAGTATGTAAACGTGGAGCTTTACATACCCTGTTTTGAAGGCTTTTCCTGCGTTTACATTCTTCAGGAAATGAATTACATTTGTAATGTAATCGTTTTCTAACAATTGAAGAATAGGGGTATAGGAGGGAGTTTTATGCAAGGATTTATGGATCGACTCGCTGACGTTTTAGGAAAGTTTGCCAATAGGATCAATAATTTACGCTACATCATGGTCATTAAAAATGCCTTTGCTGCTTTGATTCCAGTAATCATTACAGGGGCGTTTGGTACATTGTTTTCAGCAATGGTTTTTGATGCTGAAAATGGATTGGCACAAATCGAGGCACTGCGCTTTTTAGAAAGTTTAAAACCGATCTCATCTGCGGTCAGTTATGTGACGTTGAGTTTCCTAACGATCTATGCAGTGTTTCTGATTGGGATTGAGCTAGCAAAATTAAATAAGATTTCTGGGGTCTTTCCAGGAATCATCGCAGTGATGTCTTATCTTTCTGTTAATCCAATGATCTTTGAATTTTTGCACGAAGATGCGACGGTGGTTGCCGAAAACGTGCTGGCTAAGCAATATACTGACACGAAAGGCCTATTTTTAGGCATGTTCGTTGCGATCGTTTCCATCGAGCTTTATGCGTGGTTAGGAAGACAAAAACGGCTGCAGATCACGATGCCTGATAGTGTTCCAGGGAATGTTTCGGCAAGTTTTTCGGCATTGTTTCCAACGATTTTCACCGTGACCATCATCGCCACCGCTGGTTTTGCTATCAAAGCACTCACAGGGATGTATGCTTACGATATCATCTACAATGTCGTCCAACGACCACTGGAAGGGATCGTCCAAGGATTACCAGGTATCTTGTTGTTGATGTTTATCGCACAAGTTTTTTGGGTCATCGGGATTCATGGGAACCAGATGGTCAAACCCATTCGCGAACCATTGTTGCTGGCAGCGATCGCTGTCAATACGGAAGCTTTTGAAGCTGGAAAAGAAGTACCCAATATTATTACGATGCCGTTTTGGGATATGTATATGAGTATGGGCGGCTCTGGGGTTACGATTGGGTTGCTGATTGCGATTTTGATCGTCGGCAAGCGGGAGGACATGCGCCAAATCACTAAATTGTCATTAGCACCTGGGATTTTCAATATCAATGAGCCAGTGATCTTCGGAATGCCAATTATGCTGAATCCCATTTTGGCGATTCCCTTTATCCTGACACCGTTAGTAACAGGAACGATTGGGTACGTGGCGACAAGTCTAGGCTTTGCCGCTAAAGCCGTGGTAATGGTCCCATGGCCGATGCCACCGATCGTCAATGCTTATCTAGCTACTGCTGGGGATATCGGGGCTGTGATCACGCAAGTTATCTGTATTGTCGTGGCGATTTTGATCTATCTACCTTTTGTTTTGGTAATGAATCGTACGACCAATGAAGTTGCATAAAGGAGTTTTAAAAAAATGGTAAAAATACCTGAAACATTTATTTTAGGGGCTGCTTCGTCTGCTTGGCAGACAGAAGGCTGGCAAGGAAAGAAAGAAGGGCAAGATTCGTATCTCGACCGCTGGTACAAAGAAGAACGCTTTGTCTGGCATAATGGCTACGGGCCTGCTGTTGCGACGAATTTTATGGAAAAGTTTTCAGAGGATGTTGAACTGATGCAGGAGGTTCATTTGACCCATTACCGAACATCGATCAACTGGGCGCGCTTCTTTACCGACCATGAACAGCTGATCGTTGACGAAGATTATGCTGCTCATATTGATCAGCTTATCGACCAATTGCTTGCGGCTGGGGTCGAACCGATGCTTTGTTTGGAACATTATGAACTGCCAGCTAGTTTGATGGATGCCTATGATGGCTGGAGCTCGCGGAAAGTGGTCGATCTATATACCCGTTATGCCGAAATCGCCTTCGAGCGTTACGGTGATCGAGTCAAACAGTGGTTTACCTTCAATGAGCCGATCGTTATTCAGACTCGTTGCTATCTCGATGCGATCCGCTGGCCCCATGAGCAAAACACAAAAAAATGGATGCTTTGGAATTATCACAAAGTATTGGCATCCGCCCAAGCGGTGGCTGTCTATCATGAAAAAGGCTATGAGGGGCGCATCGGTTGTGTGCTAAATCCAGAAATGGTTTACGCACGCTCTTCCTCACCAGAGGATCAAAACGCGCAAAAAATGTACGATCTTTTTTTCAACCGAATCTTTTTTGATCCAATGGTCAAGGGGCATTATCCAGATGAACTTATCACACTTTGCCAAACCTATGACATCTACTTTGATCCGACAGAAGAAGATTTGGAAACGATCCGCACCCATACGGTGGATTTCTTAGGTGTCAATCAGTACTACCCGAAACGCGTGCGGGCACCACGATATCAATGGCATTCGGATACACCATTTCATCCAGAAATGTTTTATGAGACCTTTGATTTGCCAGGAAAACAAATGAATAACTCCCGTGGCTGGGAAATCTATCCGAAGGTCATGTACGATATGGCCAATTATCTTAAAGAGAATTATGGCAATATTCCATGGCTGATCACTGAAAATGGTATGGGGCGGGAAAATGAAGAACAGTATATGGATGCCACAGGTCAAGTCCAAGATGATTATCGGATTCAGTTTATTACCGAACATCTTTACTGGCTGCTAAAAGCCGTCGAGGAAGGCGCCAACTGCGAAGGCTATATGCTTTGGGCATTTACCGATTGCGTTTCACCTATGAATGCGTTCAAAAACCGCTATGGTCTCGTACGAATCGAGCTAAATGAAGAACGGACTCGGTCATTAAAAAAATCAGCCGCTTGGTATCGTTCCCTGATTGATGAACGGTGGCTTCAATTTGAAGAAAAACCATTGATTCTGTAATAAAAACCCACGTTGATTTCCTCATCCTAAAGGAAATCAGCGTGGGTTTTCAGTTAAAAGGGTTGCTTATGAGGAGCAAGTTTCTCCCAGTCAAAGGTGACGCCAATCCCTGGTTCTTCTGGGGCAATCGCACAGCCATCGGATGGATCGATCACTAACGGTCTCGTGGTGTATTGATCGATTGGGAAACTGTGCATTTCGAGATACCCAGCATTAGGCATCGCTGCTAGTAGACTAACGTGCAATTCTTGCATGCCATGTGTAGAAACAGATAAGTTACTTGTTTGTGTTAAGGCAGCAATTTTCAACCAGCCGGTGATCCCCCCGCAATTGGAAGCGTCGGGTTGCGGAAAATCGACATTGCCATATTTGATCATATGAGCAAATTCGATAGGGGTGCGTAAGTTTTCTCCGCCTGCCACCGCAATTTGCCCTTCTTTAGCGATACGAGCGTAGCCTTCGTAATCTTCGGGGATCGTTGGTTCTTCAAGGAACAAAATGTCATAAGGCGCCATCAGTTTGGCGGCTTTGATCGCTTTTTCAACAGACCAGCTCATGTTGGCATCCACCATAAAGACAACCTCAGGACCAATCAATTCTCTGACCGCTTTTATTCGAGCAATATCTTCGGCAAGTGTTTTTTGTCCCAATTTGATTTTGACCGCTTTTAATCCCATGTCTAAATATTTTTGATTATTGGCTAAGAGTTTTTCAAGAGGAAAGTTTAGATCAATCGCACCACCATAGCATTTTACTTTGTTGCTTGCGCCGCCTAAAAGTTTGTAGAGGGGTTCTTGTGCTTTTTTCGCACGTAAGTCCCACAAGGCGATATCACAAGCCGCAATGGCGAAACTTGCTAAACCGCCTCTGGCAACATAGTGGATGCCCCAGTTCATCTGATCCCACAAGGCTTCCACACATGCTGGATCTTTCCCTAAAAGGATCGCTTTTAGTTCTTTATCGATCAGTTTGGCGATCGATTCGCCACAGAAGCCACCAGTATACGTATAGCCGACCCCTTCACGTCCATCATCAGTAACGATCTTGACGATAGGCACTTCAAAGTGGGTGTGTAAGCCGTGCTTCGCATCTTCCATGATTTCTGGAAGAGGTATCCGATAATACGCTGTTTGTACATCTGTAATTTTTGCCATTAAAAATCCTCCTCAAATTAATGTTCACGTGTGCATTTTAATGTTAACGTTTGCATAACCATGGTAGCATGGGAAGGCGAGATTGACAAGGCTGAATTTCCTCAAATTCAAAACTTTAAAAGAAGGAGGATCGCTATCGAAGGGATCGCATCTCATCAACTGATGCTTCACGTAACGATTTAGAATATAAACAGATATTGGGAATATTAGCTAGAAATGAAGTGAAACCCCTATAAATTGTCACAAAATAGCATTTTGTTTATTTTTAAAGCATAGTTATTGAATAAAAATCATTTTTGTATTATGATTATCTTAACAACGAGCAATGAAGAGTACTGGGGCAAATGAAAGCTTGGGGAAGTCTTTTATTTGGGATACCCAGTACTCTTATCTTTGTTAAACGACAAGTGAAATACAAAAGAACGACTGAACTTCTTTGGTTCAGTCGTTCTTTTGTATTTCAAAAAGCGAGCGAGAGTAACTTGTCGTAAGGAAGAACAAGTTTTTCTCAATTGACAAAGGAATAATCATTGGCGGTTAAAACAGTACGAGCTTGTTCTATCTGATGCTCCTTGATTAAAATATAATCAGTATTGAAGGTAGAAACAGCAAAAATACTGATTGACTCCTCGGCTAGAAGGGAAGAGATTTTTGCAATAATGCCAATTAAGCTAAAATCCAGCACACCAATTATTTTCATCGCTTTCCATCCATCTTCTCTGTTTAGTGTTTCAGCTGGAACCTTTGCCGTTGGTAACACCAAAGAAAGTTCTTCTGACGTATGGGCAAAAAATAGAGGAACGATCTTCAGTATCGAAGGATCAATACGCTCTACTTGGATGACAGAAAAAGAGGGTGCCAATAAGGTTAGTTTCATCTAATCACGTCCTTCGTTTGATGCAAACATCATATCAAAGGATAAGAAAGAAGGGAAGGCGATTATCATTTGATCACGTACGATTCTAAGCGTTGTGTCGTTTCTGCGAGGCATAACAGACGGGTAGATTCTATACAGATGAAAATAAGCGATTAAAACTGATGGGTATACCTCTGTTTCTGGAGAAGAAGAAATATCAATTGGATCCGCAATCTATGCTGAATCAGATTTGAAATCAATCGAGTTAATAGAAGATAAATAGCACTCAATCATAAATCAATGGTTGAGTACTATTATTGTACATAAAATTATGGTGGACAGAGGAATGGAACATAAATCACTAATTGTTTGATTGGAAGAAAAATTGATACTGAGGATCATAAAGAGAAGAAGGAACATGCTAAATTTTAAGAAGACCTTACAAGATTCAAGGAGAAGGTAAAGAACGCTTTGTAATATTTTGATAAACTTTAGTCAAGGTGGTGTGATGAATGGATAAATTTTTCAATTTTATTAAAAAAGGACTTTCCGAAGAAATCAATTTTTTTATGTTTTCCATAGATTTGGAACATTATTTAGTCGATCACTACGAGGAAATGTATACCGAAAACAAGGAAGCTACATTGTACCTGAATGATTTACTTCCTGATGAGGCTGAGAAAATGGAACCTGGAATGAATCCAGATAGTTTTTGTGAACGAGTAAAGGAAATTGTAGAGAAATCGAAAACACTTTAATTAGCACTTTTTTTACTGAGGCAGAGTCATATCAAGCCAGCAACGAACTATCATAGATTGCTGATGATCAAGCAGATTATGAAACTTACATCAAGCTTTGATGAAAAGAAACATCTTCAAAAAATTTCATGCGATGAGGCAGGGAAAATAACTATTTTAGAAGCAAAGAAAGCCGTTGAGAACACAAAACAGGAGTGGAAAAAAAGTGTATCTAAAGATACTAAGGAGTAAAAAGCCTTAAATCAAAAATAGAGTAAAAAAATCAGCCCAAGAAAAACTCGCAAAAAAGAGATTCGTATACAATTTGGTGAGAAGGTACGCCATTGAAGAGCATTGATTGCTTAAAAAAGCATCTGACTTCACTTGAACAATTAATTTAGGTTCAATCGGTATAAGAAATACAATCTAAGAAAAGCGAGGAAAAGCACATCGATGCGAAGATAAAATTTGACCACCATTTGACTACCAAATGACTACCAAATAAGAAAAACTACGAAAAACATTGCGAATCCGAAAATACAAAAAAAGTGTTCAAAACCTCTTTAAATCAAGGTTTTGAACACTTAGGAAAAACTACGAAAATCTAATCGATTTTTCTTTATGGAGATGGCGGGAGTCGAACCCGCGTCCAAACATATTGCTACCTAAAAATCTACGCTCATAGTCAACTCATTTGAAGGTTCGCTTTACAGCTTGCCGAGTGACAGGCAGTCTGTATCGCTAGTCTGATGATCTCTTTTTTATCTTACAGACGGAAAGATAAAACGTATCCCACTTAGAATAGGACCCTTACTCGAGCACATGGGCGATGCCGAGAGGATCTACGCTAACTGTTTTTAGGCAGCTAAAGCGTAAGAGTTTTCGTTTTTAGCAGTTATATTTAACTGTAACGTTTTAACGTAGACGTAACCTACGAAGCGCAATTCAGGCTCAACTATGCCTGTCGAATCCGTAACATCCCCTTGATAAAAGGGGTATCGCTACCATTCATTAGTATACCATAGTTTTGCCTGTATGCAAAGAATCAGATTAAGTCAAAGTGTTTCAGGGCGTGCACGATCCCGCCTTCGGTATTTTTCAGGGTCACGAAGTCTGCCAACTCTTTCAACTCTTGAATTCCATTTCCCATTGCAATTTTGTGGTCGCAGGCTTCTAAAAGAGCGAAGTCGTTGCTGCCGTCACCAAAGCCGAAGGTAGGTACATCTTCTAGACCCAACAATTCTACCAAGGTTTTTACGCCCGTCCCTTTAGAGGTGCCAGATTTTACGACATCGATGGAAAAGGGGGTATTACGATAAAAAGTTAATTCTGGAAAACGCTCATGATAATAAGCATCGTTGCCGACACCTAAAACCAACAACATATTGGTCCGATCTGTTTCATAATGCAGAGGATCGATTTCTGGTAAAGGACTGCGGACGTAGTTGTACGCACCAATCATTTCCTCAGTATGTCCAGTCGCCCAATAGCCTTTCTCATTGTAATAACACAGTTCATCGCCATTGTCTTTCACTGCTTGGAACATCCGTGCGCAAAGTTCGGGTTCAAGGGTATCGGAAAAAACTTCTTTGCCGTCAATACGGATAAAGGCACCATTCATAACGATGTTCGAGGTGATCCCAGCTGCTTCACGAATGGCGGTAACTTCAGGTTCGGTTCTTCCCGTTGCAATGATCGGCAGTACTTGGTTTTTTCGCAACATCGCCATCGCTTCAGCGATTTCGGATGTGATTTGCGAGTGTTCATCTAAAAGCGTACCGTCAAGATCAAAAAAAGTTAATGCTTTATAGGTCATGTATCTTACTCCTAAGGTTTATAGTCATAGTCCACTCACAATCTTATCAAAGATTGAAAAAAAGGCAAACCTTTATGAATAATCGGTGAAGTTGTTGGTAGAAGAAAGAAATTCGAGTATACTATAGGAAGAATGGAGTGAAACGATGATTTTTTTAGTAATTGGCATCATTTTTTTCTTGATTGGTCTCACTTTTTTTCTTTTTCCATCAAAAAAAATGAACCTTATTTATGGCTACCGTTCCTATTTAGCAAAACAAAATGAACGCAACTGGCGGCATGCTCAGAAACTATGCGCCCGTTATTTTCTGCTTTTTGGCGGAATCATGGCTCTCATTGGGTTTGTCTTGAAATGGCAAGAATGGACCAATTTTTTCCTAGTTGAAATGATCGCGATCCCTTGGTTCATCGTGCCGATCTTTGGCCTGATCGAAGAGAATCTGCAACGATTTGATAAAGAACATAGAGGTGAAGAAAATGAATATATTAATGATTGAAGACAACGAATCTGTTTCTGAAATGATGCAAATGTTTTTCTTGAATGAAGGATGGGAAGCGGCTTTTAAGTACGACGGCAAAGAAGGACTGGAAGCCTTTGCTGCTGAACCAGACAAATGGGACATGATCACCCTTGACTTGAACCTTCCTTCCATGGATGGCATGATGGTGGCGCGCGAAATTCGCAAAATCTCCAGTACAGTACCTATTATTATGTTGACGGCTCGTGATTCAGAAAGCGACCAAGTCATCGGGTTGGAGATGGGGGCAGATGACTATGTGACGAAACCATTTAGTCCACTGACCTTGATCGCGCGGATCAAAGCCTTACACCGCCGCAGTGAATTGGTTGAAAAAACAACGCCTGAAGCTTCCGATGCAACTTTTGATGTTGTGACCGATCATTTCAAAATGAACACAAAAACACGGGAAGCCTATTTAAATGGCAAACCCATCGATGGGTTGACGCCGAAGGAATTTGATTTGCTTTATACGTTAGCGAAAAAACCGCGGCAAGTCTTTTCACGAGAGCAATTGTTAGAACTAGTTTGGGATTACCAATATTTTGGTGATGAACGGACGGTTGATGCGCACATCAAAAAACTAAGACAAAAAATAGAAAAAGTGGGACCTCAGATCATTCAAACCGTCTGGGGTGTGGGGTATAAATTTGACGATGCAGGTGCTGCTTAATGCGCTACTTGTATCAACAGCTGATTGCGTTTTTTGTTGTGATCTTCGTGATTTTGATGACGATTGGTATTGCGTTTACACAAATGACGCGCCAAACATTACAAGAACGAAATTATGAGCAGTTAATGGGGTATGCTTCGTCGGTCGCGACGATTTCGCAAATCAGCGATTCAGAATATTTGCAGCAAAATATGACGCGAGATGGCTATCTGCAATATTCTCTGCATTTGGCTGAAAATATTTTGAGCAACCAAGACATTTCTTTTGCTTTCTTTAAAAGCCCCGATGACATTATTTATCCATTAGATACGACTCGTGCGGTGGATTTTCCAATTTCTGAAAAAGACTGGCAATCCTTAGAAAACGGGGCGCGTCTGCAATTGACATCACCCACGAATCTATATGGGGAAAAAGAACTGACTTCCTATGTTTTGATTCCTTTTTCTGTCAATCGAACGGATTTTTACGGGGTGATGGTGGTTTCACAATCGGCAAGCAGCATCTTGAATCTTGTCAGTGCTTTTAACCAAAACTTGTTTAAAGTATGTTTGATCTCGATCGTCGTTTCCTTATTGATCAGTTACCTATTTGCTACGTTCCAAGTAAGGCGGATCAATCGCATGAAACGAGCAACCAAGGAGATCACCAATGGCAATTTTGATATCTTCTTGCCAGTGCATAATCGGGATGAATTTGATGAGTTAGCCGAAGATTTTAATTTAATGACGAAATCCTTAAAAGAGTCGCAAGAGGAAATTGAACGACAAGAAGAACGTCGTCGGCAATTTATGGCAGACGCTTCTCATGAGATGCGCACGCCTTTGACGACCATCAATGGCTTATTGGAAGGGTTAGAGTACAACGCGATTCCTGAAAATCAAAAGGACAATGCGATCCGCTTGATGAAAAATGAAACCAATCGCTTGATTCGGTTAGTCAACGAAAACCTTGACTACGAGAAAATCCGAACCAATCAAATCTCGATGGTCATCAAAAAATTCGATGCAACGCAAACCATTAAAAATCTGCTGACGCAACTTGAGAGCAAGGCAGAAATCGCCAAAGATGTGTTGATTTTAGAAACAACAGAGCCAATTGACGTCTATGCCGACTACGATCGTTTCGTCCAAATCATGGTCAATATTTTACAAAATGCGATCCAGTTTACGGAAGATGGAGAAATTCGGGTTCGAATCGAAAAAGGCTACTTGGAAACGATCATCGAAATCAGTGATACGGGAATCGGCATGTCTGAAGAACAAGTCAAGAATATTTGGGATCGTTATTACAAAGTCGATCCTTCCCGTAAAAACCGTCAATTTGGTGAATCAGGTTTGGGCCTATCGATCGTTGAACAGCTCGTACGCCTGCACAAAGGAAAGATCAGTGTAGAAAGTGAACTTGGCAAAGGCACGACGTTTAAAATCTCTTTTCCTGATATCGACTTAAATGAAGAATAGCAATCGACCGGCAGCAATTCGCTTAGCCGGTCGATTTTTTTTGCGGTTCAGTGGCAGCAGTCCAAACAAAAAGACCTGCTTTTGCAAGCAAGCCTTCTTGTTTGGGGGCTATGTAAACTATAGATAAGTAGTATAAGGGGTATGGGCAAAGCATTCGTCTTCATGAATCAAATAGATGGCAACAGCAAATTGTTCGGCGATTTCTTGACACAAGGGCAGCAGGGTTTGAACCTCTTTCGTTGTTAATGTGCTCAAGACATTTTCGATTAAAAGGGTTTCTCTTTCTGAAAGTAAAGCTAAGAGCAGTTGAATTTTGAGCTCCTCAAAGGGTGTTAACTCTGTTCGATCTTTTTTCAAAGCCGATAAGGGAAGCTGTACATAAGGCAGCACTTCCTCTAAATCGCCCCCTTTTTTATTTGCAAGAGATACATTGTCCATGACCGATAAAAAGGGGACGGAGGGCCACTGTGCGCGAATCAAGATTGCTTTTTTTTGTGAAAGCAGCAAGCTTAATTCAGATGTTTTTGTTTCATTGTCTTTCGCAACATAAAAGAAACCAATTGATTTCGTTAGCTGAGTTGGTTTTTCCATTGTTTTTTCCTCCAATACAGACTATGTCCGCTAGCAATCAGACCAGTAAAGCTGGTAACAGCAGCAAGCAATACGATAAGTGTGTGGCGCGTACTCTCAAATAAAATAGCCAGCCAAGTGGTGCTGTTCAAGTCAACATTTTGGACAAGAATTTGACTGTTTTGCGGGATCGTAATGGCGAATTCTTGACCAGGAAGACTTTGAACAGCCTCCCAAAAGTGATCCGAAGCACGCTCACGATCAAGAGCGATGATATGCCCGCTAAGCAATTCTCGCTGGAAATAAGGCTGGAAGAGCAGCAACAACACAAAGGCGATCACGGCAGCTGCTAAAAGCGGCAAGAGCATTTCAAGCAACTGCATCGCCACCCATTGTCTGGTGGTGGCACCGCTTGCTAACCAGGCAGTGTACTCTGAGCGTTTCGATAATTGGTAATAAACTTGAAAGCCGATAAAGACCAGTGTAAAGGCACTAAAAATCAAATAGAACAGTTGATGATAGATCGTCGTGACTGGTTGGATCTCTTCCGCTACTTTCGTTTGCAAATCTTCTGTTGTTAAGAGATCTCTGGTTTGAGCGATCACTTGATCCATTGAGTAGATCAAGGCGAAGGTCACGATCAAGCCAATCACGGCAAAGAAGGATACAAGCGTATAAAGCACCATGGCTTTTTTATGATAAAATATGCTGGCAATCGCAAAATGTATAGTTTTCATCTAGTTCACCTCATCCTATTTTATAGTATAAAAGGGGAGTTTGAATAAAGTATGAAGTTCTTGTAGTAAAATATCGAAGCTAAAAAAGCAATAGAAAAAATCGGGTTTTTACGAACAAAACAGCCGAAAAAAATCCAGCAAAGCATCCGCCTTGCTGGATTGATCTTGTAGTACTTATAGGTTATTCTCCGCTATCTTGTTCCGTCATCTGCTGGTATTCTTGGAAGGTTTTTGTTTGGTACAGATCGACGGTCGATTGATTGCCGTTTTGAGAAAAGGCGCTGGTTGAATCACTGCCTAGATTCTTTTCGATATCCATCATTTGCTGAAGGGCGTCTTTGTAATTATAGGTCGAAGGATCGACTTCTTCTAAACCACTCTTCGCATAGAAACGTAAGAGATCACCATTGTTGATCTGATCAGAAACCGACAGCTGTTTGTCAACTTTGGTTTTCCACTCATCGACTTTCGCTTGCAGTTCATCGGATGGATCGTTGATCGGCATGCCGGTACGATTGTCATACAATGTACTGCTATAGTAAGTGTAGTCTGGTGTCACAAAGTCGCCATCGCGGAAGGCAACCAGTTGTTCATTTTGATCAGAGAATAAATCTTGTCCCAATTGAATATAGTTCGATGTATCGACACCGAGTAAGTGCAAGAGGGTTGGCAACGCATCAACTTGGCCACCATACGTATGATTGATGCCGCCGTTTGATTGTCCGGGAATATGGATCATATAAGGGACACGTTGCAATGAAGCATTGTCAAAGTTTGTCCAAGTCGAACTTGTTTTTCCAAGCAATTCTGCTAAGTTGCGGTTCCGAGAATTGGAAATTCCGTAATGGTCACCATATAAAACGATGACTGAGTTTTCGTACAAGCCGCTTTCTTTCAAGTAATTAAAGAACTCTTCTACGGCTTTATCTAAATAATTCGCGGTTGCGAAATACCCATTGATCGTTTGATCAGAAGTGTTCGCTAGCGGGAAGCCGCCTTCTTCATTGGTAAATTCAGAATATGGGTAGTGGTTAGAAACTGCAATGAATTTTGAATAGAACGGTTGTTGCAGACGTTCTAAGTATTGTACCGATTGTTCAAAGAACGGTTTGTCATGTAAACCGTATTGGAATGAATTTTCATCATTGACATCATAATACGATGCGTCGAAGAAATAATCATAGCCAAACCGTTTGTAGGTTTCATTTCGGTTCCAGAAGGTACCCGTATTTCCGTGGAAAACCGCACTGGTATAGCCTTGGGTTTGACCTAAAATATCTGGCGCTGCCTCAAAGGTATTTTTCCCACCCAGTTGAGTGAATAATGCCCCCTGATTCAATCCGAACAAGGAATTTTCGAATAACGTTTCCGCATCACTGGTCTTCCCAGCTTTTACTTGATGGAAGAAGTTATCGAAACTAAAGGTGCTATCGCTATGATACAAACTATTGATAAATGGCATAACTTCATGTTCAACACCATCTTCATCTTTTAATTTATAATCGATCAAGAATTGCTGAACACTTTCTAAGTGAATATAAATGACGTTCTTGCCTTTTGCGATACCGAACAGATCATCATTCGGTTCCGCGTAATGTTCTCTGACATAGCTTTCTACTTCGTTCATGTCGTTGGGACTTGCTTCGGCACGTACTTGCGAAGCTTGATAGGTTTGCACGCCGTCATAAACCGTAAAGGCGTTGATCCCAAGGTATTTCACTAAATAGTCACGAGAAAACGTTCGAGTAAGCAGTTCAGGACGATCCGCTTCTGCTAAGAAAAGATTGGCAGAAAAGACCATGACAGCTAAGGTTGAGATCGCAAAAGCCATCCGTGCCCGCACAGGACGAGTGTCCATTTTGATTTTTTTCATTGAAAAGGCTGCAATCAGCACGATAAAGTCAATGAAATACAACACATCGTAGGGACGGAACAAGCGAATTGCGCTTTCTCCTAGACCACTTGCCACTTTTCCTACACCAAGCATCGTGTTGATGGTGATAAAGTCAGTGAATTCTCGATAGTACGAAACATTGGAGAACAACAGCAGAGTCATCAAGAAATAAATCACAAGCATCGTGATATAAGCTGCTTTGGTTCTTCTTACGTACAATGCGATCGACAGCAGCAACAAAGTCGTTGCGATCGGATTGATGAATAAGATGAAGTACTGAATGCTGCTTTCAATACCTAGGTGGAAGTCCACCATATAGGCAAAGATATTTTTTAGCCAAAATAATAGGGCTAATAGGAAAAAAAAGCCCATTCTTGTATTCACAAAGGTGGATACTTTATTTTTTTTCAAAGGAATCGTCCTCTCTTTTTCCAGTATAACCGGTAAATTACGATTTTACATCACAGTACATTTTACTAGGCTGTGAAAGACGTGTCAAATGAATTCCTTGTCATGACGCGGAATTAAGTATTTCTTTACTTTCAAGGATACAGACAATACAGTCGCTTTTTGCTATACTAAAAAGGAGAATGAATGGAGCAGATGAACATGAAAATAAAACTAACGAAGCAAGGATCAGCGAAGCTTCGCAAAAAGAATCCGTTGATCCAAAGAGAAGATCTTCAACAAGCAATCGAGACGAAGGAGTGGGTCACCTTTATTGATCAGGCCAACCATTTCTTAGGTGTCGGCTATCTTGGGGAACAAAATAAAGGGATCGGATGGGTCGTATCCTTTGAAGAAACAGTGATCGACCAAGCGTTTTTTGCCCAACGTTTTGCGAAAGCAAAAGGCAAGCGTAGTGCTTACTATCAAGATGACCTGACAGATGCCTTTCGTCTGTTTAATGGCGAGGGGGATCAATTGGGGGGACTTACCGTAGATTTGTATGGCGAGTATGTCGTTTTTTCTTGGTACAATGCCACCCTTTATCAACATAAAAAAGCGATCGTGGCGGCTTTTCGTCAAATCTTTCCCGAAATCAAAGGGGCTTATGAAAAAATCCGCTTTACGTCTGAACTGCCTGAATCAGCATGGGTCTATGGAAAAACGGCACCTGAACCCTTACTGGTGAAGGAAAATGGCGTCACGTATGCGACGTATTTGAACGAAGGACTAATGACGGGCATCTTTTTGGATCAAAAAGAAGTTCGTGGGCAACTTGTTGATGGCTTGGCAGCTGGCAAGACGGTTTTAAATATGTTCAGTTATACGGGGGCGTTTTCTGTCGCTGCTGCTGTCGGTGGCGCTGCTCAAACAACGAGCGTCGATTTGGCAAAACGCAGTCTAGAAAAGACCCGCGAGCAATTTGCAGTCAACGGCATTGATCCAGATACCCAGCGTATCCATGTCATGGATGTTTTCAATTACTTCAATTATGCCAGCAAAAAAGACTTGCGCTTTGATGTGATCGTTTTAGATCCGCCGAGTTTTGCCCGCAACAAGAAAAAGGTCTTCTCGGTTGCGAAAAATTATGGCGACTTAGTCACTGATAGTTTGGCGATTTTAGCGCCTGATGGCTTATTGATCGCCTCAACGAATGCGGCCAATCTTTCACCGAGGAAGTTTCAAGAAATGATCGAAGCATCCTTAGAGAAAGCACACGTTGCTTATGAATGTATTCAAAGTTATCGTCTACCAGCTGACTTTGCGGTAGATAAGCATTTTTCCGAAGGGAACTATCTGAAAGTATTCTTTTATCAAATGAAAAAGGAGTGAAGTAGATGAGCCGATCAAAACCAGTAACGTTAGACGGGAAAACACCGTTGATTTGTGTGCCATTGATTGGGAAAACCAATGAAGAGATCTTGAAACAAGCCATCGCTGCTGAGGAATCAGAGGCACAGATCGTCGAATGGCGTGTTGATCATTACAAACATGTCGAAGACAAGCAAGCGGTCTTAGATGCGTTATCACATATTCGCACGACATTAAAGCACAAAGAGCTGCTCTTCACTTTTCGAACCTTGGAAGAAGGGGGCGAGCGGGCGTTCACATTGACCCAGTACAAAGAATTGTGTTTAGCTGCTGCTGATTCAGGCTTGATCGATTGGATCGATGTCGAATTAGAGAAAGCTGAATTTTTAGGTCGAGCCTTTATTCAAGAAATCAAAAAGGCACAGGTAAAGCTGATATTGAGCAATCATGATTTTGAGAAAACGCCAGAAGATGCTGTGTTGATTTTAAAGATCGGCGTAATGAATCAATTTGGTGCCGATGTTGGTAAGTTAGCGATGATGCCCAAGCAAGTCCAAGATGTTTTACGTTTGATGGGGATCATTACTAAAGCTCGTGGCTTCAACCAACTGCCGTTGGCGATCATGTCGATGGGGGAGCTGGGGAAAATCAGCCGGGTTAGTGGGGCATTGACTGGTTCGGTCTTTACTTTTGCTTCGTTGCAAGGGGCATCAGCACCTGGACAAATACCGATCGAACGAATGACCAACTACTTACAAGAATTTTCACTCAATGAGTAAGACCAGCCAAGGCCTTCTCTTAAAAGAAACCAAAACAAAAGAGGGATAAAATGGCGAAGAAGAAACAAAAAACCAATGCGATCCGTCAAGTAGAACAACAGAAAATCGCTTATAACGAATACACCTATGAGTGGTCGGAAGACCATCTCGATGCGCAATCCGTCGCTGCGCAACTAGCACGCCCGCAAGCCATCTACAAAACGCTGGTGGCAGTGGGCAACAAAACAGGTCCGCTGGTGGCTGTGATTCCTGGAAACAGAGAAGTGGATCTGAAAAAGTTAGCAAAAGTCAGTGGAAACAAAAAAGTAGAGATGCTGCATCTGAGAGATTTAGAAGAAACGACTGGCTATATTCGCGGCGGCTGTTCGCCGATTGGGATGAAAAAGCTCTTTCCTACTTATATTGATCATAAGGCAGATACACTGGAAGAAATCGTGGTTTCTGCAGGAAAGCGCGGGTTGCAGATGGGGCTTGCCCCACAAGCGTTGCAACAATTGACTAGGGCGGTCTTTGCCGATTTGTTGGCACCTGAACACGAATAAAAAATCCCCGTGAACCATCTTGAAATGCCGTTCACGGGGATTCTTTTGTACTATTTTATTCCATGACTTCAATATCGAAAACCTCAATATTTTCTAAACCGCCATAAAAGTCAAACCATGGAGTGGCATATTGTTTTAGAATGGCGTTTAATTCTTCAACATTTTCTTTCCCTTGGGTGTCCAGCCATTCCAATAACGCTTTGGCCCCTTGTTTCCCATAAATTTCGACACTATCGCGCCAAGTTGCTCGACCACCTAAGATTCCTGAGAATTTAGCACCGTGTTGACCAGCAAAGGTCAATTCATCGCGAAAGACATTCGCTGGGACACCCGCACTCAAATAGATAAATGGTCGCGTCGCAGCGTCACTAGCTTCTTTGAAGTAATTGGCGGCTTCTTCTTGCGTATAGACGGCCTCTAAGCCTTCTTTTTGGAAACCTTCAACCAAGTCGAACTGAACCGGTACTTCGACTTTCAAAATATCGATATGGTAGTGATCTTTCGTCAATTCCTGAATGGTTCGGATGACCTTGCTCGGTTTGATCTTGGCAAAAGCAGGTGATTTGTCATCTGTGATCTCATCGTCATAGACGATTGGTTCCACAAATAACGGAATATCGGCCGCCTGCGCCTCCGTACCTAAACGTTCTAAAAACGCATGTTTGGTATCTAAAATCTCTTGCGGTTCATCTGGATTATAATAAACCAAAACTTTCGCAGCATCTGCCCCTTTTTTCACTAAGCGCTGCAGCGATTCATTGGGTAAAATCTCTGGCAAACGACCCGGCGTATTGACATCATACCCCGTTTTTTCATAGGAAAGGATCAAGCCAGCATTGGGATTCTTTGCTTCGATCCCTAAGAAGCCATATTCTTCATCTAACAAAATACTGCTGACATATTTGGTCAATTCTTGGGAAACCAACTGCTTGAATTCATAAATGTGTTCCATCGTAAAGTCATCCGGTCCAGTTGCTGCCTTCATCATTTTTTTCATGGAACCACGTTGGTCGATCGCTAGTGCGGCAATCACACCATCCTCATTTGAAAGTTTTTGCATTCGTTCAAATTTACCTCTTGAAATTCGTTTCATTATAAAACCTCCCTCAATCTTGCTATCTTTAGTCTACGCCTACTTTGAGAAAAACCCAACTAATAAGCAAAAAGAGAGGAGACCCAGGTGTTGGTAGCAACGGCAAGGATATTGCTGCCAACACCTGGGTCATCGATCAATAACTGAAATAACTAGCTGTTTCTGCTGCGTTTTTCCCCGAAACATGTCCAGTACAAAACGCTGCTGTAATGTTGAAACCACCTGTAAACCCATTGATATCCAATAATTCACCAGCAAAATACAAGCCATTGATTTTCTTGCTCTCCATGGTTTTTGGATTGATTTCTTTCAGATGGACCCCGCCACCAGTCACGAAAGACTTTTCTAACGGGAACGTGCGAACGATAGTGACTGAAAAGCCTTTGATCAAGGAAGCGAGCGCCGCCAACTGTTCTGGTGAGGCTTTTTCAGCAACCAGCTCATGCAGGTCTAGCTGCTGCAAAAAGAAGGTCATCAAGCGCTCAGGCAAAAAGCCAGCTAAAGCATTCGGCAATTGTTTCTTCGAAGCCGCAGACTGAATCAATTCTTGGGTCAAGGCTTCATGAGATTTTGCTGGCAGACAATCCAGAACAACCGTCACGGGTTGCTGCTTTTTCAATTCTTGATTTACGAAGGAGGAACAGCGTAAAGCAGCTGGACCAGATAATCCAAAGTGGGTAAACAAAAGATCCATGGTATGGGCGACGATGGACTTTCCTCTTTGATCCAAGACACTCAACGTGATGTCTTGCAAGGAAATGCCTTGCAACGTCCGCTCTTGAATAAAGGATTCCTCTGAAACAAGCGGCGATTCGGTTGGATAAAGCGGCGTAATGGTATGGCCGACTTTTTTTGCCATCTTATAGCCGTCCCCCGTTGCGCCCGTGGAAGGATAGGTACGGCCACCTGTCGTCAAAATCACACTAGGGGCAGAGAACTCATCGGTTTCGGTTCGCACGCCGCGAATTTGACTGCCGTCATGGATCAGCTTTGTGACGACCGTGTTCGTCAATAGGGTGACGTGATGATCGTTGATTGCTTGAAGCAACGCTTCGACGATCGTTTTTGATTTGTTCGTCACAGGGAACATCCGTCCGTGGTCTTCTTCTTTTAAGACGACACCTAAGTCTGCGAAAAACGCCATTACATCATAATTATTGAATTGAGAAAACGTGCTATACAAAAACTTGCCGTTTCCTGGAATATGAGCAACTAAATCATCTACCGGCCGATTATTGGTTACATTGCAGCGTCCGCCGCCAGTCATCAATAATTTCTTGCCGATTTTTTTGTTTTTTTCGATTAATAACACCCGCGCACCTTGTTTGGCAGCAGTGATCGCAGCCATCATGCCGCTCGTACCTGCACCAACAACAATGACATCATAGGTTTTTTCCATTCTTTTCACCTCTTTGGGATTGTAACACATCGGCTATGAGTGCTGAAAGGATTGGTCGATTTTTTTCGAATAATAAAAAATTCTGACAATTCTAAAAAAAAGCGTGCAATTTCAGAAAATTTCTTTAAAATAGAAAATATCTTAAAGGAGGTAATGCACTATGACCAAAGCTTCAGCTTACGTGAAAGAAATTCAAGCGAAGATTCATGAGAAAGACCAACACCAACCGGAATTTCTTCAAGCAATTGATGAATTTTTGCCTACGATCGTTCCCTTTTTAGAGGAGCATCCAGAATATATTGAATCAAATATCCTTGCACTCTTAACTGAACCAGAACGTTTTATCCAATTCAGAGTCCCGTGGCAAGATGATCAAGGCAACTGGCAAGTAAACCGTGGCTATCGGATTCAATTCAACTCGGCAATGGGGCCTTACAAAGGCGGCTTGCGTTTTCACCCAAGTGTAAACTTGAGTATCTTGAAGTTTTTGGCGTTTGAGCAAATCTTCAAAAACAGCTTGACAGGTCTGCCGATCGGCGGCGGCAAAGGCGGAAGTGATTTTGATCCAAAAGGCAAATCAGATGCCGAAGTGATGCGTTTTTGCCAAAGCTTTATGACGGAGCTGTCAAAACATATCGGACCTGACTTAGATGTTCCAGCTGGCGACATTGGTGTCGGAGGCCGAGAAATCGGCTATTTGTTTGGTGCCTACAAACGATTGAAGCAATACGATGCTGGTATTTTAACTGGTAAGCCATTAGACTTCTGGGGCAGTAAAAACCGCACAGAAGCAACGGGTTATGGCGCCGTTTATTTCGTTAAGCATTTATTGACAGACCTAGGTGAAACCTTTGCAGGCAAAAAAGCGATCGTTTCTGGAAGCGGCAATGTTGCGATCTATGCAATTGAGAAATTGCAAGAATTAGGTGCGATCCCTGTCACGTGTTCTGATTCCTCTGGTTTTATCTATGACAAAGACGGCATTGATCTGGCCTTGTTAAAAGAGATCAAAGAAGTGAAGCGTGAACGGTTGACGGCTTACGCCAAGGAACGTCCATCAGCCGAATATCATGAAGGGGCATCTGTCTGGGATTTTGATACACCAGCGGAATTAGCCTTTCCTTGCGCGACCCAAAACGAGATTGATCTCTCACAAGCCAAACGTGCAAAAGCCAATGGTGTCCGGGTCGTTTCTGAAGGCGCGAATATGCCTAGCTCATTAGAAGCAGCAGAATATTTTATTGAAGAAGGAATTTTCTACTGCCCAGGAAAAGCAGCCAATGCTGGCGGCGTGGCCGTTTCTGCGTTAGAAATGAGTCAAAACTCCCAACGACTGCAATGGGAAAAAGCTGAAGTCGATGCCAAATTGGACGATATCATGAAGTCGATCTATGAAGCATGCCGTGATACTGCTGAAACCTTCGATCAAAAAAATAATTTTATGTTAGGTGCGAACGTCGCAGGCTTTGAAAAAGTTGCTAAAGCAATGTTTGCTCAAGGACTTGTCTAAAATCACCCAACAGGCTACCTATCCGGAATTACTTGAAAAAAGTTGAAAAAAAACGTAAAGTAGGTAGTGTATGAAAAACTATTTTTTCAAGGAGGACAAATCATGTCACACATCAAGTTTGACTATTCGAAAGTAGCACCATTCGTGAACGAATACGAATTGAGCTACATGCAAAGTCAAGTTACAGCAGCAGACAAACAATTACGCGAAGGAACAGGTGCTGGTAGCGACTTTTTAGGTTGGATCGACCTTCCTAAAAACTATGACAAAGATGAATTTGCGCGTATCAAAAAAGCGGCTGAAAAAATTCAATCTGATTCTGAAGTATTAGTCGTGATCGGGATCGGCGGATCTTATTTAGGAGCGAAAGCAGCGATTGATTTCTTAAATCACTCTTTCTTTAACTTGCTACCAAATGAAGAACGCAAAGCACCACAAATCTTTTTTGCAGGTAATTCGATTTCTTCAACATACTTAGCAGATTTGATCGAAATCATCGGTGACCGTGACTTCTCTGTGAATGTGATCTCAAAATCAGGAACAACTACTGAGCCAGCGATCGCTTTTCGTGTTTTCAAAGAACGTTTGATTGAAAAATACGGCAAAGAAGAAGCCAACAAACGGATCTACGCAACAACGGATAAAGCGAAAGGTGCAGTAAAAGTTGAAGCAGATGCTGAAAACTGGGAAACCTTTGTGATTCCAGATGACGTCGGCGGCCGTTTCTCTGTATTGACTGCTGTTGGTTTATTACCAATCGCTGCCAGCGGAGCGGATATCGATGCCTTGATGCAAGGGGCAGCAGATGCTAGCGATGCTTACGCAAGTGACGACCTTGAAAAAAATGAAGCGTATCAATATGCAGCAATGCGTAACATCCTTTATCGTAAAGGCAAAGTAACCGAATTGCTGATCAACTACGAACCAGGCATGCAATACTTCTCAGAATGGTGGAAACAATTATTCGGCGAGTCTGAAGGAAAAGACCAAAAAGGGATCTATCCTTCAAGTGCAAACTTCTCGACAGACTTGCATTCTCTTGGGCAATACATCCAAGAAGGCCGTCGCAATATCTTTGAAACAGTTGTTAAAGTTGAAAAACCACGCAAATCAATTGTGATCCCTACACAAGAAGCAGATCTTGATGGTCTTGGCTACTTAGAAGGAAAAGAAGTTGATTTTGTTAATACGAAAGCCTTTGAAGGAACATTACTTGCACATACAGATGGGGATGTCCCAAATCTGTTAGTAAAAATTCCTACAATGGATGCATACACGTTAGGTTACACCATGTACTTCTTTGAGATCGCTGTAGGTATTTCTGGCTACTTAAATGGCGTGAACCCATTTGACCAACCAGGGGTTGAAGCGTACAAGAAAAACATGTTCGCCTTACTTGGCAAACCAGGTTTTGAAGATCTTGCAAAAGAATTGAACGAACGCCTATAAATCAATATTTCTACCACTTTTATAAATTCGTGGTGAACGAAACATGTTCGCTTTAGTTCACAACTGGTGATAGTTTTGGTGATAGTGACAGAGTAAAAGCACTCATTGCGAGTGCTTTTTTCTTTCGCTTTCGATGTAGTTTTCGAACTGTTCCATGGACCTCTTTTTGACCTCTGGAGAAATATGGGCATAGATTTGAGTTGTTGAAATGTCTTTATGGCCAAGAAAGTCTTTTATATCTTCTAAAGATAGACCAGCTTGACGAGACCTTACTGCAAATGTATGCCGGCCATCGTGGACTCTAATTTTCGGCAATTCAGCTTTTTCAGCAATCCGATTAAATGCACCATTCACTGATCGATCACGGACGATTTTCCCTCTGTATCTCTTACTGGTTTGCAAGAAGATAAATTGTTCGCCATCTTCAGTGGAAGGGAAGGCACCAAAAATATTTAAGATATGATTTCTAAAGGCAAGCAGGGCTTGTTTACTTCTTTTGGTCATTGGCATACTTCTGACTCCTGCCGGTGTTTTCGGATCGTCTGTAGTAATTGAATTCACGTTTTCGCCTTTTTCAACTGCTCCCAAACGTTCTCTTTCAATGCTTATCATGTTTCCTCCAAAGTCAATATCTTGCCACTGTAGCCCCATTACTTCTGATTTTCTTAATCCTTGATCGAATATTAATAGGAAGAAAGGGTACCATAAGACCTCAGATTCCTTTTTTGCGAAATCCAGAAATCTATCTGCTTGTTGCAAATCGTAGTATCTGACAGATTCCTTTTTCTCAATGATTCTTGGGAACTCAACAAATTGAGTCGGATTATCTTTTATATATCCTAATTGAATTGCTTTTTTGAAAGCATTGCTAAGGGTAGCATTTACGCTTTTGGCAGTAGTGATTGACAAACCTTGACCACTTCGACCTAGTCCTTTCTTATTTAACAGCATATTAATGAACTTTTGATGGTTGGCTCGTGTGTATTTGTTTAAAGAATATTTTCCTATATAGGGTTTAATATACATTCGTATATTCGCTCTGTGTACCACACGGGTTCCTTCTTTTACAGCCTGCTTGTAATTAGTTACCCAATCCTCAAGAAATTCTTCTATAGTTAAATTCCGAGGATTTTCTTTGAAAAATTCGTCGGATGCTATTTTTCCTTCAATTATTTTGGCATAACTATTTGCTTCGTCAAATGACTTAAATCCTTTTTTGTGTATCTTGTTTTGTTTACCAGTTCCGGGATTAATTCCATTAGAAACGAAAACTTCATATCTATATTGTTTTGTTTTCTTCAAATAGTATTTCTTAATAGAAGCCATTAGACTTCTCCTTTCGTATTTCTACATAATAAATTCGGTTATTCGAGTGATTTCAATCGAATAATCACTTGAATAATGAAGTATTCGAAGTTTATTACTATTTATCCGAACGTATGTTCCTTTGAGCCTAAAAAGAAAAGCCCGGAGGCTAATCTTTATTGTAAATTGAAAGTTTTTTCGCCTATTTCTTTTCCTGCTACACCTTGCGTTGCTTTTAATATTACTGGGGTAGTAGTGTCATTAAGATCATAAGCAATCACATATTTCTTTGTTCCTCCAGGCTTCAGTTCATCGAATTCATCCCCACGATATTCTGCGAATTTTTCGTCTTGGGGTGTTGTACCTACTTGCAATTTACCAACTGTATTTTCTGTTTCCTGATAGGCGTTCATACAAGCAATCCAAGCCATTGATCCATCCAAAGGTTCTTCGCTATCATTTGTAACTTCATATACGAATGCAAGTTGATTGTTATCTCGATAAACCGATTCATCGGGTGTTAGAACCTCAGTAGAGATAATTTTGACAGTAGCCTTTTCAATTTTCATTGTTTCCCCATCAAAATAAACATCATCCATTTTAGTTTCCTCTGGAACACTTACAGTTGTTTCAATAGTGGTGCTCTCAGTACTAGTCTCCTTTTTCTCGTTACTACCACACGCTCCCAAAGATACTGTGGCAAAAAGAACTAACCCTAAACTTGCTAACTTTTTCATGAATACATCTCCTAAAAATTATTAAATGATTTTAAAACTGCTACAGTCCCATTCGGTTGGAATAGGAGAGTGTAGTTGTTTTCTGTTTTAATGCCGTTCCATTTTCTTGCATACCATTTTACTGCATCCTTAAATGTGACTTCAGATACTTGCAAATGTTCAGCACATTCCCAAACCGAAACACATCCCGCCTCAAAACAATCTATTATGTCAAAAGGCGATACTAGCATCACGGCACCGATATCACGAGCTCTTCTTTCTTGCTTCCTATTAAACGGATTATTTAAGTCTGATATATCGCCCACAGAAGTTAAATAGTGAGCAATCTCTTCTGAAATAGTAGTTGCCAGCTCAATTGCAGATTGACCTGGCCTCAGATATATTGTTTTCCCAATAATTAGACCATTTTGATGATCCGGCATTTTTTTTTCAAACTTGTATGTAAGTTCATCATATTTGGCCATCAATTCTTCAGAAACATTCAAATCCAAGCACCTACTCTTTGTTATGATCTCTCATTTTTATAAATTTGATGAAATCTTGAACTTCTTTTTTCTGTTTTTCAGTCAAGTCATCATCTACGTGAGTTGCAACAAGGAGGTTAGGGTCTGTGTTAGATTCGGTACCATTTAATAAGTAATCGGTAGTAACACCAAAAAGTTTGGCAAGGCTAACTAATGCTTCTGAATTAGGTTCGGCTCTGCCTACTTCCCAACTCCCAATAGTTTGCTGAGAAACATTTAACTTTTTAGCAAGTTCAGCTTGGGTCCATTTCTTTGAAGATCTTAAAGCTTTTATTCTATTTTTCAGCATGGGCAGCTCCTCCTTCACTGTGATTATATACTACATAATGTAGTAGAAAAAGAAAAAAACGAGTATTACAATAAAATGTAGTAAAAAACGTTGATTTACTACGAAAGGTAGTATATGATTACTAAATAAGGTAGTTAAAGAGAGGTGATAACAATGGAAAACGAGTTGAAAAACGTTAGAACTGTCAAAGGTATTTCTCAAGAAAAACTGGCTCAAAAACTTTCAGTATCCCAAAAAACTGTTAGTTCTTGGGAAGTTGGTCGTACTACTCCGAAGCCAAGTCAAATGCAACAAATTGAGGATTTCTTTAAGGTACCTAAAGAGAAAATTTTTTTTACAGCTTTTAACTACAAAAATGAGTTAAAAAGAAAGGAGCCAACACATTGCTAAAGCAACAAGTATTAAAACCAGAAAATATCAAATCCATCGAGCTTAACTCTAACGGGTCAGATAAGTGCTATACGAATCCAATCGTGATTAACGGACTAAAAGCTGGCAAAGGTGTTAAAGCAGTCAAGTTAGATTTAGTAGATGATAAAGTTCCTAAAGTGATCATTATCGGAACACCTCGACTTATTCCAGAAGAAGTCAAAAAAGCGTGGGGCTTAGTTGATTCTGAATGGGAAGAGGATAAGCACGGCAAAGTTGTGATTGATGTTGAAATGTTAGAGTAGCCAACCACAAATGATGATTGGCTACAAGCTCAAATTACTTCACATTAAATTCAACGTCAAAAGTTTTATGGCAGTGAGGGCATTCAACTTCCATAGAACGACCAATGAATTTTTCTTTGCAACTTGGGCAAGTAATTTCTATGCCTTTTGTTTGCAAAATCTCTTGAGCTTTCTTTTTAGCAATATTGTTTAAATCCAAAAGGGTCACCTCCTTTTGAAAATCATATCAAAAGGGGCAGGCGAACAAAAAGAGAACGGAGGTCTCCGAATGAAAGACAAACCGCAAATGATTAAAGCTAATATCGATTCTGGATTTTTTACACAATATATCGAAATGATTGTTCCGGCAATCAAACGTAAATTTAATATCTCAATCGGTATTGAAGGCGAACTGTTTACAAACACTGGCGGTGTTGAAGAAATCATTATTCGTTTCTTAGCTACTGATGATGTAGCGCAGGACATTTATTCATATATTGATGAAAAATGGCAGTTCGCCTCAACACCGAAACTTATTGCTTGATTACATTTTAAGCAATTATTGACCGTTTGAGCCAATAACAATAACGAATATAAGGAGTGATAACGTGCCGAAAACAGCAAAAATTGGGCGATCTTTAAAGCTTGCATTATTTCTTTCGAGTAAACGTCAGAAAGAATTAGCAATCGACGCCAAAACACCAAACGCAACGATCAGCGATCATTTTAACGGAGCCAATGTCCCTATTGATAAGGCAATCGAGTATCTAGAAGCCATGAAAGAAAATGGGTATCAAGCAACTGATGAATTAACAGGAGACATCAGTTATCAATACTTAGGATTTTTCAAATCAATGGATGGTCAACTAGCAGATGTCAAATCAACGAATGATCTAGAAATTTTTCAAGAAATAGAGTCAAACGAAAGGAAAGAACGGAAAAAAGTAGTTCAGAGAATTGTTGCTGAATCTCAAGTCAGGATGCTAACTGATGTTGAAAAAACGGAGCTTAGGAATTACACAGACGAATTTCTTGATGAAATCATTGTTGAAATGGCGATCGTCTTCTCCATCCTAAAGATTCTGAACATCACTATTCAAGAGGCAATTAAGGAGCGTATGCCTCACTGGATTAAAAAAAGATATATGAGGGGATGATCTAAAGTGAAAATTTCTCAAATGAAGAATGTTGTACCGCTTGAGAGAAAAAAAGAAGTTACCGAAGTTGAGTGGAAAAAAGCCAAAGAAATCGCCGATTATCTAGGCATCTCAAGACCAACATTATCGAAGCTAACACATCGGAAAGTAGATCCAATTCCTTTTTCAAAACTTAGCGGGATGCTTCAATATGATCTGCAAAAAGTGAAGGAATGGGAAGAACGTAATCGAACATACAATTACAAGGAGGCATAAAACATGAAACGATCAATTAAAGATACATTTATCGTCACAGCACTATTACTTTTTGTAGTAGCTTTTACAGCAATTCATGTTGCAGCAGGTTTAGCTTTAGTTTTTTTATGGTCTTACGCAACTCTTGTATATGATGTAGCTTCAAAAGATTACCAAGACAAAGAAAAAAGACTTGCTAGCCGACCAAAGCAATAGCAAGTCACAAGAAATTCTTTTGAAAATATCTTTGTCTCTAGTTTAAAACAGAAAAGGGGAAAACACAATGCCAACAAACGAACTAACCACTGATTTGAAAGTAGGAGTAAATTTCAAACCTTCTATTATCGAAATTCAGAACGAAGAAAGTCTTCAAAAATTTGTTGAGGAGAAAGTAGCATTTTATGGATCACTAGTTTTTTCTGATGAAAACATATCAGAAGCAAAACAATCTAGAACCGAATTAAACAGAATTAAAAATGCTCTAGATAATGAGCGCAAGAAAGTAAAAAGTGAATTTCAGAAGCCTCTGAATGAGTTTGAAGCGAAAATAAAGAAATACACAAATCAGCTTGGATTGGTAGTTGATGGAATAAAACAAGACATTGATTCCTACGAATCAAAGCAAACGGAAATTAGGTTAGAAAAGCTTTATGAGCTACTTTCCGAAATGATGGTATCCCATAACCTAGTTGATGATGATATCAAAGACTTAGAAATTGATAAAAGCTGGTATAACACAACTGCTTTCACCAAAAAAGGAGAGCCAACTAAGAAAACTATTGAAGCTATTCACAACAAGTTAGGCTATTTAGAGCTACAAAAGCAACAAATTCTCTCTAGTAAACAAGCAGTTAAAGAGTTTGCTGAGTTATCCGGTTTGGATCCATATGCTTGGGAAAATCTTATTGATCAAGGATTTTCCACTGCAGATGTAATTGAAAAAATCAAACAGGCAGTTGAGCAAAAACGCCTTGACCAAGAGGAAAAAGAACGGCAGCGAATTGCTAGAGAACAATATCAAGCTGCAATGGCAGAGCTTGCACGTGATCAACAAAAACAAATTAATGATTCAACGATTGACATAGAAACAGGTGAAGTCTTAACTGAAAAAAATCTAGAGTCTACTGAATCTAAAATGATGACGTTTTTTTTAGAGGTAACAGGAAGTTTTGAATCTTTGGCATCAATGAACGAATTCATGAAACTTAACGGTATCAATTATAGAAAGGTAGGGAATTAAAATGGCATTAACTACTAAAAATGCCAGTACTATAAGCCGTACAAATAATTGGCGAGTATTGCTTTATGGGAAGCCTGGGCAGGGTAAGACTAGCGCTGTAAAGAATCTTGAAGGAAATGTTCTCCTAATTGATTTAGATGGATCAAGTAAAGTTCTTGCTAACTCAAAAAATATTGAAGTATATGAATTTGATAGAAAACATCCTACCAAAGAAATTACTAATGTTTTAAGAGAGATTCCAGAAATGCTTAAAGATTTTGACACAGTAGTTTTCGATAATATCACAGCTTTTCAATTTGATTGGTTTGTAGAACAGGGGAAACACTCAAAAAATGGTATTCGAAATGAGATTCAGCATTACGGAGACTATACAAATTTCTTCTTAAGGATTATCACTCAAATTTACAGTCTTCCTGTAAATGTCTATGTTACTGCTTGGGAAATCACACGAGATCTAGAGATGGAAGACGGTTCAAGAATTACTCAGTTTGTTCCGCAAGTTCGGGATCAAGTCTTGAATCAGCTGTTAGGTCTAACAGATGTGGTTGGACGTATCAAGATTAATCCTAAGACTGGAGGACGTGGAGCCATTCTAGAGGGAAATGATAGTGTATATGCGAAGAATCGAATTGATAGTAGGGTTGTATGTCCCATTGAAGAACTATTTAATTTTGAAAACAATAAAAAATAAGGGAATGAGGAATTTAAAATGCAATATAACCGAAATAATATGAGCGATTTAAACACTTTCAAAAATTTTTCAGAAGGTGTTCATCGAGCAAGGATCACAAATGTTGTAAATAAGAAAAGTAAAAGTGGCAAGGATATGTTTCAGATTGATCTGGAAGGTGAACAGGGAGAGCAAGGCAGCTATTGGTTAACATTTGGACTTGACTGGTCGGATGCGAATTTAAATCGACTACTAGCAAGCATAGAGGACAATAATCAAACAATAGCACCATTGGACTATGGATTTAACCAAAACACTCTAGGCTTCCTAAAAAATAAGCGTGTATTTATCATGGCAAAAGCAAAAACTGGTACTTATATAGATAAAAACGGTGAGGAAAAGCAATCTATCGGAACCGATATCAAAAACTTTCTAACTAAAGAAGAGTTTTCTAAGAATCAAGCCAGCAATCAAACAAATTTCCATGATTCAAATGCCACTCAACAAACATATCGACAATCTTCTTTACCAGGTACAGATCCTTTTCAAGACACTCGTAGTTTTGCAAATGGTGGCTTTGGTGGAGCTGTCAACATTAGTGATGATGATTTACCGTTTTAATACAATGAGGGAGTTTATCTCCCTCTGATTAGGAGGAATAGACGTGGCAAGACCGACTAAGAAAGGTCTTGATTATTTTCCTCTTGATGTCGATTTTTTATCAGATCTAAAAGTTCGAAGAATTATCAAAGCATGCGGTAAAGAAGCCGTTCATATACTGGTCGCCCTGCTGGCTAATATTTATCGAGATGAGGGGTATTACGTTTTGTGGGATGACGACCTTGCGTTCTTAGTGGCTGACGAAGTTGGTACGAAGGAGGGCACAGTTGAAGAACTGGTGAAAAAAGCCGTGCAAGTAAAATTCTTTGATAAAGATATTTTTGATAAATACTCCGTATTAACTTCTAAAGGTATTCAAAGCAGATACATTCTGGCCACTAAGGAACGCAAAAAAGTTGAGCTTGAATATAAGTATTTGCTGACAAATGAAGTTAATCGATCGAATATCTCGATTAATGGGCGGAATAATTCGGTTAATCAGGGGAATAATCAACAAAGTAAAGAAAAGGAAAGTAAAGAAAAGGAAATAAAAGAAGATGCTACTGCGAGCGAGCGCGCGTCTCTTGAAACTTTTCAAAAGTTATGGCTCTTTCCCAATGTTGTACAGGTCGATGATCTGCTTAATCTGGTGGACATTTATGGCGATGAACTTGTAAATGCTGCAATTAAACTTGCTGGTAGTAAAGATGTTCCTAAGAATCGAGCTATTAGTTTTTTAACAGCGTCTCTACAAGAATGGGCAGATGCTAACGTAAAAACCATTGAACAGGCAAGGGAGTATCAACGGACAAGAGGTGCTAAAAAGCAAAGCTATAATCAAAAGCCGATTCGTGAAGAGAAGCTTCCTGATTGGGCAGATAATCCAGTTGAAGAACCTCAGATTTCTCCAGAGAGACAGGCTGAAATCGATGCAAAGCTAGCCGCATATTTAAGCGAAAAGAATCAGCGAAAGGAGCAAGTTGAGTGAAACTCATTATTCCTATTGCGCCTAAACCACAATCAAGGCCACGGTTTACAAGGAACCGTAAGACTCCTTACGAGGAAACAGCAATGAAATCATACAAAAATGCGGTTAAATATCATGCTATGGCCACAAAGCCGCCGCTGATTGAGAAAGGACCTGTGATGGTTGATGTCTGCTTTTTTATCTATCCACCGGCTTATATCTCGAAATTAAAGAAAAACAGGACTTTGCTTGATGATGAGACCATGTACTGCGATAAGAAGCCAGACGTTGACAATTACTTTAAAGCTGTAACCGATGCAGTAAACGGCATTTTGTATAAGGATGACGGACAGATTGCTGTGAGTATTAGTCGCAAGGTATACAGTTGGAACCCACGAACAGAAATTGAAATTCAACCACTTTAGGAGGGGAAAACATGAGAATACGAGATACTTTTGTCATTCATCCGGAAGGACGTCGCTTTGAAATTCAACCGAAGTTCAGAAGAGCAAAAACGAAAGTAAAAGTAGGACAAATCTATAACTGTGCCATCGAAGGATTTTCGGGACTTGTTAGAGCGGAATGCTTGAAAATCTATGAGAAATCCGCACATGTGAGAATTATTGTCTGTCACAAAGAACAAGACGAGTGGCGGCAGAAAGTTCTTGGTGATCAAACTGTGGTAAAGCTGAAAAATATGGTTTTTGCTAGATAGTTTAATCATTTGGATTGGAGTGAATCCATTGCAAGAGCAATTTATAAACAGGATCTTGCTGCAAATGGAACAGAATCTTAACGGTAGTGAGTTGAAGAAGCTGCAAGACGTTTTGACGGTTGAATGCTCAAAGTATTCAATCGCCGAACAGAAGAATGAAGTCGTGATCTATGATGAAACATCTGACATTGCAGCATACAAGCAATTCTTCGTTTCAAAAAAGATCCAGGGCCTTTCAAATGGAACCTTGAATCTTTATATGCAGACAATCAATCTCTTCATGAGGAGTGTAAGAAAGCCATACAGTGATGTTACCACTAACGACATTCGATTGTTTATTGCAAACAGAGAAATGATCGACAACGTGACTAAAGGCACACTCGCAAGAGAGCGAGGTTGTATTGTTCGATTCTTCAAATGGTTATGTAACGAAGAATATATTAGTCGGGATCCCGGGGCTAGACTAGAAGATATCAAAGTGCCGAAACGCAGAAAACAGGAATTCAGCGAATTAGAAGTTGAAAAACTACGGTCGGTAACAGCAAATTCCAAAGAAGCTTTGGTGATCGAGCTGTTACTTAGTACCGGATGCCGGGTTTCAGAATTAGTGTCACTAAACTTTTGTGACTTCGATCAAGAAAATGATTCTATCACAGTCATTGGCAAAGGTAACAAGCAGCGAACGTTATATCTGAATGCGAAAGCAAAGATAGCTTTGAACCACTATTTGAAAGATGTCCCGCACATTACTGGTCCACTGTTTTTTGGTCGGATTGAGGGAAAAGAAATGACTGCAGCAGGAGTTCAGAAGCTTGTAAAACGGTTAGGGGAACGAGCAGGAGTAACAAACGTTCATCCTCACAGATTCAGACGAACCGCAGCTACTATGGCCAGACGACACGGAATGCCGATCGAATTGGTGATGAACTTCTTGGGCCACGAAAGCATAGATACAACATTGAAGTATTCGATGATCGGCGACGAGGAGCTCAAGTTGTCACATCAGAAATATGTTAGTTAAGAATCGGAATAAATTACCAACTTGGAAAGAAAAAAGACCAACACAAGTTGATCTAATTAATCCTTATAATGAATACTTCCATCTGGCTCTAGTCTTGGTGTAATTGCGACGCCTTTTCCGTCAGAACCGATAACAATTGTTTGAATATATTGTACCTGTGTCTCGGGATCAGTAATAACAAAGATTTCGTTGGTTCTGCCTTTATAAACTTTTTCAACTTCAAATTCAATATTGTTCGCCATAGAATCACTCCTTTTAAATAAAATACCATAATAAACAAACAAAATAAATAAATACTATAAATGTTTGTAGATATGAAAATTTAGTAACGACAGATATTACCAACTAGGAGGAATTAATGATGAATGAAGAAATAATCTATGTAGCGGTGAAAGAAGATAATGGAATTGAAAAAATTCAAGCGACTGGATCGAAGGGAACGGCTGCTAAGTGGCTTGATGACTGGGTAAAGTCTAAACGAAGTGATGGTTTTGATGCAGAAGTCAATCATGAATATTTTGATTATGGACTAAAAGCGGTAGTGATGGAGGCAGAAAGTGAAGATGAAGATACTTTTTGTGTTTATAAATTAGCTGTTGAATAGTCAGTAAGCCACCAAAATTGTGGAAATAAAAAAACTACCCTAAAAGAGTAGCAACAGAATCATAAATTATTTTTTTTTGGAATCTGAAATTCCGTGTTTAACTGCCAATCTGATGATTCCATAAAGCATAAATCCTATAAAAATATACCAAATAAAAGCTAAAAAAGTTCCCAAAGCAATACCTCCTTTTAGGTATTGTAACATATTTTATATTTTACCAAGTCGGTTATCCGACGAAATAGCAGAAAAACACTCTATCAACACATGCAATGTTAACACTTTGCCTTTTTTTCGAAAAAATGTAAACAGGAGAAAGCGAGGAATGAAGATGATTAAATTAGGATTAAGTTTGATACTAGTATTTTCAATGCTGCTTCAAATCATCCAATTAATTACAAATTTACGATTGTTTAAAAAATATGCAGGCGTAAAAAAAATAGACGTGTTAATGAATCCGTCTATTTTAAAATGGCTAAAAGAAAATGATATTAGTTTTCATCGTTAAGAAATTTATCAAGAATATCAGAAATTGATAAATCATGTACAGTTTCTTCGTATTCAATCAAGGATTTTAACTCAAATAATTTCTGTTGATTTTGCGATATCGTTTCGTAATTACCGGTATTTTTTTTAAAACCCAATAAGAGTTCATTGATCGTCTTGCCGGATTCAAAATCCATTGCTTTAAATGTAGCTAGAAAAAAGAACCCTTCTTCAACGCTATAGCCATAAGATTCTTTAGTATCGATGTGTTGATAACCGTAGTACGGCATAGTTTTGTCTTCAGGGAATGAGGCAAAGCTCCACCACTTAGAGTTGTCTCTAGCGGTAATATCTAGTAGTTTATCTATTACTTTTTCAGAATTGTCCATACTATACCAGCCTTTCTATTTCTGTGATTAGGCGTCTAAGTTTTTCGCGGGTCTTTAAATAGTCCAACTTACCTGACTCTATTTTTTTTAAGAAATCTTTCTGGTTGAGTTTTTTTATATCTGGGTAAGTAGCTCTAATATCAGTTAAACATTTCAATATGTTCAGCTTACTTTCATTCGAAATTTTCTCGTCAACGTCCAATTTTCGAATTATAGATTTAAGAGTTCCTATTTCCTTGTCTTTTGAAACTTTTAACCGTTGTAAATCAACAGCGCTATGTATTTTAGTGTTAATTTTCCACGAAATAAAAAGATTAGCTAGAGTAGTAAAAAATAGAAAAAACCCAGTTATTGAATTGAACTTGCCAAGAAAATCCCACACTTTGAGCACCACCTTTACATTCTGATTGTATCATATCAATTGAAAATTTGGTGAACAAGATATGAAATTATAATTCAAAATGACAAAGCATTTAGTACACGAAAATTAATTCCGCTATCGTCAGCGATAGAAAACAAAAAGAGATGGCAGACCACTCGCCATCTCAACAGTGAACAGTCAGTTTTCCGCCTGACAAACTAATTTTAGCAAATGTTTATATTTAAACCTAGCAATAACCTTAATGAACAGGAGGGATAAGATGAAAACCGCATACGATGTTTTTATAAACGGAGAACATGACGGTACGGCACTGAAGATGACTTTAGCAGGCAACAATATTTATTTTGAGGGTTATATCCCAGATAAGCCGATCGAAACAGAAGTTTTTCGCTTAGATACTGAAGAAAAATATTGCATAGTTGTTGGAAGAAAATTAACCAAAGGGATTTTTTGGCAAGTGGTTTGGTATAGCGAAGAATACGAGATCGCGCATATGTCTGAATTAAAAAATGCGGATAAATTTCATCCTGAATCGAGATTAGCCCAGTATTTTTCGATGAATAAATGCTACGAAATTATCGTTGATCACAATTTAAATCTTATCGGAGACTATATTGTTATAAAGCAAGCTGGGACAGAAATAGAATTGGTGCAAGCCAATGAAAACTAGCCATTCAATCATCATAATACTCCTGACGATCGCTGGTTTGAGCTGGCTATCCTATACAATTGCTGAATTAGAGGGGGAAACAGATGAAAAGTAAACGTGTGATTTATATCTTGTTAGCAATGCTTGCAATTGCTTGTTGGGGATCAACGTACGTAATTTGGTCGCAATCAAAGCAAATAGATCAACTTGAAGAACAGCTGCAGCATGAGCAGATGAAGTACAAGATTATTATCAATGATCCGCTGGTTCGTGATGCAGCGGAGGCAGGAGGATGATTATGACTTTTGCAGTGTTAGGATTCACTGTATTCGTTTTTTTGATAATCGTTGCAGTCGTTGTAGGAAAGAAGATGGACGAAAGAGAAGGTAAATAAAAAAGCATTAAGCAGCCGCCCAATGCCCTACAAAATAATGATTTTGTACCCGCCAAGGTAATTTCATTATACCAAATAAAGGGGCGATTGAGCAATGAAGCTATTAAGAGAGATAGATTTTCGTAGGACTAGGCAGAATGCAAAAAGCATTTTGAGAAATTATCGTCGGTTGGAGCGGATTGCTGGTCGATCTAAGATTGATGTCCGCTCACCGATCATCACTGATATGCCTAAAACACCAAGTAACGGCAACAAATCAGAAGATGCGATCATTCAGATGATGGATGCAGAGGCAGAAAGGGATGCTATTGTAGTAGCTCTTTTGGCGTTGGGAATAGATAGCCGCCAAGTTTTGTATTACTCGTATTGCACTGTTGATCGATACTCAAATGTTGGAATTGCTCAGCAAATGGGTTATTCGGTTAGGACAATCGAAGATTACAAAGCAACCGCCTTGATTGAATTCGCTGAAGCCTATCGAAAAGGAAAATTAATAGAATATTGCTGAATCGATGTGGTTTTTATGTGGAAATACTGCGGTTTTTACATGATTTTGCGTAGTATTATTGTAGTATCAACTATTGTAAATAACAGGGCGCACTCCTTTATGATGTGTTGGCAGACCTCCTTTCTGAATTTCATTTTCAGCGCCCTGTATTTAAACTAAGACGGCGAAAAAAAATCTATTATAGAATGGAGTTGAATTCACTCCTTTTCTTCATTCGCTAGCCGTCTTTTTATGTTGCTGTATAGAAGAGAGCGAAGGGATAGCCTTAAATGTGGTCAGTAGCTCTTGCAGGGTGCAAATCCTTGCCAGTGACTTTGGGAGTTGTCGATTGGATTACTCACATGATCTTTGATACTTCCTACTTAACAGCCTTTCGGGGCTGTTTTTTTATGGAGAAAGGGTACAAAATATGGAAATTAAACTAATGAAATTATCAGATTTAAAGGCTGCTGATTATAATCCTAGGGTCGATTTGGTACCAGGAATGGATGAATACGAAAAACTGAAAAATTCCATTCTGGAGTTTGGATTTGTTGATCCACCAATCTTTAACATCCAGACCGGAAATCTAGTAGGAGGTCATCAACGTGTCGCTGTAGCTCGAGATTTAAATCTATTTGAAGAGATAGAAGTATCAATCGTCGACTTACCTATTGAAAAAGAAAAAGCTCTCAACCTAGCTCTTAATAAAATTTCAGGGCAATGGGATGAGGATAAATTAGCAATACTACTACAAGATTTAGATCAAGATAATCTGAACTTCAGTGGTTTTGATGAGCCTGAAATTGATTCCTTAATTAAGAACTATGAATTAACACTCGATATTGATCGAGAAGCTGATGAAGATGACTATGAAATTGAACTACCAGAAGAACCGAAGTCGAAATTGGGTGATATTTATCGATTGGGAAGGCACCGTTTAATGTGTGGCGATAGCACAGACATTGCCCAAGTGAAGGAACTGCTAGGGAATCAAAAAGCAGACTTATTGATCACAGATCCTCCTTACAATGTGAATTATGAAGGTAAAGGCAAGGAATCAATGAAAATTAAAAATGATAACAAAGAAGATACTGACTTTGGTAAATTTTTATTTTCCGCTTTTACTGCTGCCATCGAAAATCTTAAGAATGGGGCTTCATTTTATGTATGGTATGCATCATCTGAGGTTGTTATTTTTCATACCTCTTTGACAAAGTCAGGATTTTTTGTAAAGCAAGAGCTAATCTGGAATAAAAATTCTCTGGTAATGAGTCGGCAAGACTATCACTGGAAGCACGAACCTTGTTTATATGGTTGGGCATCAAATGGATCGCACTCTTGGTATTCAGATAGGAAACAAACGACAGTTTTAGATTTTGATAGACCGATAGCTAACAAGGAACATCCAACGATGAAGCCAATCAAGCTATTTGACTATCAAATAAAGAACAGCTCTAAAGTTGGTGATCTGATTCTTGACTTATTTGGGGGATCAGGGACCACATTACTGGCCTGTGAGCAAAATGAACGAAGTGCATGCCTTATGGAACTTGATCCTAAATATGTCGATGTGATTATTGATCGTTGGGAAAAATTTACTGGACAAAAAGCAGTACTAACAAATTAGGTTATAAAGCTCCTTTTTGGGAACTTGCAACGAAGTCATTTGAAAGGAGCTTACTAATAAAAAAGAGGCCGGTGCGCTAACACCGACCCTTTCCACGAGGATCGCTCCCCGAAGATACAGAGAATGCCCACGCGTGGTCTTTCGATACCCTCTGTATCTTTTAGCATTATATCTAATGCGGGGTGCTTGCACAATGGGAATAGAAGATTTTGATTTTGAGTATGAACTAAAAAAGGCAGAGGAGAGAGCTGAAACGGTTGATGAGTATAAACGAATTATTCGAGTTGCTCTTGGAAAATGGCTGTCCAACCTTCAATCTGGGGAAATTAAGCTCAATTCTGTAAGTGATTTGAAAGTATTGATTGAAGCTGATCTTATGTTGAAAGATATTGATAGTTAGTAGATAATTAAATTAAAACTAACGGAGGTAATAAAATGTTACCAGATATTTTTTATGATTCAAATGGAGAGATTGTATGGTCAGCTATTTCAGCTACTGTTTCAGTTATCTCTACTGGCCTTGTGTTTGCAGGTGTAATTATGAATATATACACACAAAGGAAAATAGCAAAACAACAAATAGACGCAAATTTAAAAGCAAAAGCAAGAATAGAATGGATCAATGAAGTGCGTCATAAGTCTTCAGATTTAATATCTCTCTTATTATCTTTACAAAAAAAAGAAATTGACTACAATGAACAATGGTTAAAAATAGAAGAAGCTTCAGAGTTGTTAAAACTGTACTTTAGTTATAATGACACTGAAGATATTTCTAATGACGTATCTTTTGGAGATGAAGGTATTACGTTTAGTGAAAAAGCTAAAAGTATTATCGAAAAGAACGATGATAACAAAGGAAAAAATAAGTATTTGATAAGTTGTGTTGATGTATTAGTCGATAATTTCAGAAACGATAGTTATAGAGTCACTATAGAGAACAAGCGGGAATTGTTAAAAGCGTACAGTAATTTCTTATCTGATCAAAATGAAATTACTAAATATGTTCCTGAAGAAGAAGTTGAATTTGATAATGGGGAAAGAGCTACAAGTTATGATTATTTTCCAAAAGAAGGATATGAAAGTAATTATTACGAAATTGAAGAGAAACTTGATAATAACGAAAATGCTCGTAATAAAGCAGATGAGAAACTCAAAGGGTATCACAAAGCTATAGATCAGTTCTCCATCATCATAAGTTTGTATTTAAAAATTGAATGGGATAAAGCGAAAAATGGTGAGTAAGAAAACAAAACTCAACTAATTAGTGATCGCGAGGTGGTGTGTATTGAATGGCTAGGCAACGGGATCCGAGAAGGGATCAAGCAAGAGAAATTTGGCTGAGATCTAATGGCGAAAAGCTTTTGAAGGATATCGCTGATGAACTTGGCGTTTCCGATTCCCAAATCCGAAAGTGGAAATCACAGGATAAATGGGCCGCCGAATTGAAAGGTAATGTTACCAATGACAAAAGTAACGTTACCAATCGAGGAGGTGCGCCGCCAGGAAATCAAAATGCCAAAGGGAACAAAGGGAACAAACAGGCATCTCCACCATCAGGCAATAAAAACGCATTGAAAACAGGTGAGTATGAAACCATATTTGCGGACTATCTAACTGAAGAAGAGAAGGATCTTTATTCGAATTTGAATGATGATCCTTTTTTTGTTATGTCTGAAGAGGTTCGACTGTTAAAAATAAGACAGCGAAGAATGATGAAGCGTATTGCTGATGTGCAATCCGGACTAACAGAGAAAGAAACTGAACAGCTTCTAGAGCTACGAGGGCGTAAAACGCTTGTCGAATCAAAAAAATTTGGAAGAAAAATTCAGGTTGATATTCCAGAATTAGTCTTGACGGAGAGAAAAGAAAAATTATTCAGGAAAATTGAAGATATCTTGGCCATTGAAGATGCCTTAACACGAGTGAGCGCACAATTGCAGCGTGCAGTTAAGCAGCTTGCTGATCTAACGATGAACGATAAGCGCAGTAGTATGATGGATGCCCAAACTGCCAAACTCAAATCAACTACTAATGATGATTCGAACAGCAGCGGTGGTGATATTGTTATTATCGATGTTTGGGGTGATTCTAATGAATAGAATCGACATTCAAAAAGAAGTAAACCCTCATTTTAAATCAGTTTGGATCAGTAAGAAACCATACAATATCTTACGAGGTGGGCGGAATAGTTTCAAATCGTCTGTCATTGCGCTTAAGCTTGTTTTTATGATGGTTGGATACATTATGACCGGAAGAAAAGCAAATGTTGTAATCATTCGTAAGGTGGCTAATACGATACGTGATTCAGTATTCTTAAAAATCCAATGGGCGCTTGGAAAATTCTTTCTCCTAGGTCAGTTCAGCTGTACTGTTTCTCCATTTAAAATCAAACATAGGAAAACAGGATCTACATTTTATTTTTATGGCCAAGATGATTTTCAAAAGCTGAAATCTAACGACATCGGAAGCATCATCGCTGTTTGGGTCGAAGAAGCTGCAGAGTTTAACAGTGCAGAAGAATTTGACCAAATGAAGGCTACGTTTATGCGGCAGAAGCCTGTAGATGCCAAGCAAGTTCAGTTCTTCTATTCATACAACCCTCCAAGAAATCCATATCACTGGATTAATGAGTGGACGAAGGAATTAGAAGGACATAAAGATTACTTGATTCATTCATCAAGCTATAAAGATGATGAGTTAGGCTTTGTTACGCAGCAAATGATAGATGAGATCAACCGGATCAAAGAAAATGATTATGACTATTACTTGTATCTATATGAAGGGTTGCCGGTTGGGTTCCAGGATAATGTGTACAACGTTGAAACATTCAGAAGAATAGTAGATTTGCCTAGCGATGACTATGTCACCGCTATTTTTTATTCCCTTGACGGTGGTCATGCTCAGTCAGCAACAACAGTTCTTTGTTTAGGATTGACGGCAAAACAAAAAGTCGTATTGCTAGACACTTACTATTATTCACCTGCCGGAAAAAGCGTGAAGCTTGCACCTTCCCAGCTTTCCACAGAGGTGCATAAGTTCATTTCTAAGACACTTGAAGATGATCGGTGGAAGAATGCTCAAGTTATTAATAGAACGATTGATAGCGCTGAGGCGGCTCTTAGAAATCAGTATTATCTCGATTATCAAATACGCTGGAATCCAGTCGCTAAGAAAGATAAACAAACCATGATTGACTTTGCGACAAATTTATTTGCGCAAGGTCGTTTTTATTATCTCGATACAGAAAGCAACAAGATTTTCTATGAAGAACATAAGCACTACCGGTACAAAGAAGGTACTGCCGATACGGATAACCCGGTCGTAATCAAAGAAGATGACCATACCTGTGATGCATTTGAATATTTCTGCGTAGATAATGCATCCATTTTAGGAATAGCAGTCTAGGAGGTGAAAAATTGGGACTAATTCAGTCAATTAAAAGTTTATTTAGAAAGGGGGCTGAGGCTATCTTGCCAGTTCAAAGTCTTAACTCGATCTTGGACCATCCGAAGATCAACTTAGAGTCAGAAGAATATAACAGAATCATTGAAAGCCTTAGATACTATGAAGGCAAGTATGACGATATTCAATTTAAGAATAGCAACGGAAGGAAAAAGAAACGCCCATTTTCTAGCATCAATATGATGAAAAAAGTCGCAGGACAGTATGCAACAGTAGTTTTCAATGAGCAATGTGAAATTGAAGTAGATGGTGATGCAAAAGAGTTCATCGAAAATGTATTCGAACACAACGATTTCAAGAAGAACTTTGCTAAGTATCTAGAGCCAATGTTTGCACTTGGTGGCCTAGCATGTAGACCGTATTTGGATAAGAAAACCAATCAAATTGAATTTTCTTGGGCATTAGCAGATGCCTTTTATCCATTAGACAGTAATTCGAACAATATCAGTGAATGTGCTATTCCTTTCAGGGCTATTCGAACAGAAGGCGGAAGACAGGTCTATTACACATTGCTAGAATTTCATGAATGGCAAGAAAATGGGATGTATACAGTCACAAATGAGCTATATCGATCGGAGATTCCAGAAATAGTAGGATCGCAGGTCAATTTATCTTTGCTTTATGATGATCTAGAACCTCAGTCAACTTTCAATACAGGCGTATTGTCCAGACCGCTATTCGCATATCTAAAAACAAGTGGGTTTAATAATATTTCTCCATATTCTCCCTTGGGATTAGGTGTTTGTGATAACTGTAAGAAGACATTAGACCGCATTAACCGGACGTTTGACGAATTCAATGAGGAAATCAGACGAGGCAAAAGACGAATCGCTGCGAGTGAGATGCTTCTGAAAAGTCGTGTAGAGAATGGTCAAGTCAAAATGTACTTTGATGATGACGAAGACACATTCCAAATTATCCCAGGTGCAAATATGGATGATTACACAATCAAAGATCTAACAAGTGACATTCGAACAACTGAGTACGTTGCTGCGATCAATCATCATCTGAGAACCTTGGAAATGGAAACAAATCTTTCTAGCGGAACATTTATTTTCGATAGTTCTGGAAAGTTATCCACAAAAACAGCTACAGAAGTGGTCAGCGAAAACTCTCAAACTTATCAGACACGATCGATGCAAATCACTAATATTGAAAAGTTTGTTAAGGAACTGGCCGTCACTGTTTGCGAGCTGGGTAAATCATTAAATGTCTACGATGGTCCAATTCCGTCATTTGATGATGTAGGTGTCAACTTTGACGATGGAGCATTTACATCGACGAGTGAGAAACTCACGTTTTATCAACAACTGATAACGCTAGGTTATCCAGTTAATAAAGCTTTTGAGAAAATTTTGAATCTCCCAGAAGACGAAGCGATGGAGCTTTATCAGTTAGGATTGCGGCAAAGTGCGGATAAGTTATCCGGAATGATGTCTAATGCAGGTCTGCCAGAGGAAATGGAGTGATTAAATGGCAATCACTCAACGACAATTAGACATTAAGTCTGCTGCAATACAAGATTCTTACTTAACTCTTGAACAAGAAATTATGCAGCTAGTTGTTGATCGATTAAAGATTAAAACTAATGTCGAACTTTCTCAAGACACTGTTTTTCAGTGGTATCTTGAAAAGCTAGATCAGTTAGGCCTTTTGAATTGGGATACCATTAACGAGTTAGTTGAAGAGTGTAATGGTGTCACGAAAGAACAACTAGCTGAGATTATTACTAAGGATGGCTATGAGAAAAATCTCAAAGAAAATAAGAAACTTGCTAATTTGGTTAAAACGCCTGTTAAAGAATGGACGAATCTCGATCAAATACTCAACCAATATTTCGAAAGTCAATGGTTAGATTTTGAAAATCATATCAATCAGACACTTTTGTCTACTAATTATCAAGTGAACTCAATTGCAAAGATGTATCAGCAAGTTCTGAATGATACGGTCGCAAGAATCATCGGGGGTCTGGTAACGCCACAGAAAGCTTTTAGATGGGCAATCTATGAAATGGTTCAAAAAGGGATTGATGTCAGTCTAAAAGACAAGTCAGGGAAGTCGTGGACGCTTGAGACGTATGTCCGTAAAGTGATCAAATCAACAACAGGCACTGTATTTAATGATTTGAGGATCGAAAGAGGTATAAGCGAATATGGAATAGTTACAGCTCTTATGAGCCATCATCCGGCGGCTCGTGACGCTTGTAGCAAAATCCAGGGCAGATATGTTCTGATGATTCCCAAGAATCAAGCTCCAGAAGAATTCAAACATTTACCTAGCGTATATGACTATGGTTGGAAGACACCTGCCGGATGTAACGGTATTAATTGTAATCACCGTTGGTATTCTCAACTACCTATGGAAGATACTGGCATGAAAGATCCAGTTTCTCCTGAAGTTGCTCAACAAAACGCTAAAATTATTGCTAAACAACGAAGATTAGAGCGATCAATTAGAATGGCTAAGAAGTCGCTCAAGGCTTCGGAATGGATAGGTTATCAAGAAGATATCGAACACTTTAAATCGATTGTACGAGCAAGACAAGCTGTCCTGCGTCAATTTATTGAAGATAACAAAACTCTTTTACATCGATCATATGACCGGGAACAAGTTTATTCATAATCCATATCCAAAAGTCTAGTATTGCTGGGCTTTTTTGTTTTGCTTTAGACCTGCTCGGATGTCTCTAAAAGACGGACTCGAAGCGGGAGTTGCCGCTCTAAAAACACTTAGGAGGAATATTGATGAAAAAAGAAGACTTAATCGCTTTAGGAATTGACGAAGATATGGCTAAAAATGTGATGGCTTTGCACGGTAAGACAGTAACGCAACTTAATGCGCAAGTAGCTACAGCAGAAAGTGAGCGTGACAGTGCGAAACAGGAACTGCAAGCCAACCAAGCTGAATTAGACACGTTGAAAGAATCAGCAAAAGGTAATGAAGATCTCGAAAAGCAACTTGCTGACTTACAAACAAAGTTTGACGAATCAAAAACCAATTCCGAAAAGCAACTTGCTGAACAACAGAAAGATTTTGCTATCAAATTGGCGCTTAAAGAAGCACAGGCGCTTGATGAGGACATTGTCCTTACTCAATTAGACAAGGACACGATTAAAGTCGTTGATGGCAAATTACAAGGATTTGATGAACAACTAAAATCCCTACAAGAAAGCAAAGCATTCTTATTTCAGCAACAAGAACAAAACGAGGATAAACCAACTCCTACGATCTTTGCTGGGGGCATTCCTAAAGGAGCTGGCAGCAATGAAAAATCGATGGTACAAAAAATTCAAGAAAGATTAGGTGAATAAATATGGCTTTAGTATTAGACAGTAAAGACTTAGCAACTATTGATAAGGAATTCCGTGCCGATTCTCAAGTTTGGGATGTTCTGACTCAAGGAGCAAAGAGCATCACTACAGCTGACTTTGTCGGAGCAAACGAAGTTCGAATCAATAAAATGAGTGGATTTGTGGAAGCAACACAATACAAACGTAACCAAGACAATGCTAGAAGTGCAGTTAGCATTGAGAAGGAAACGATCAAACTTACTCATGAAGACTGGTTTGCATATGATGTAGATCAGTTAGATCAATCTGAGAGTGCAGCGTTGACAATTAACAATGTTGTAACTGAACATAAACGATTGATTACCGTTCCTCATCGTGACAAAGTGGCTATTCAAGTTATGTTCGACAATGCAGGTAAAAAAATCAATGAAACTTTGACTGCGGCAAATATTCTCACTGCATATGACGCTGCAGAAGAATACATGACAGACAATGAAGTTCCTGGCGGATATGTGATGTTTGTTTCGGCAGCTACTTATCGATTATTGAAAAATGCTGATGGAGTCAGCAAAACTTTCTCCACAAATCAAATGCAGATTAACGGAATCAATCGTACGGTTGCTCAAATTGACGGTGGTGTGCCAATCATCAAAGTTGCAAAAGGCCGTATGTCTGGTTTGACAATTGAAGACACTGTAAACTTTATCATTACACCACTAACAGCAATTGCTCCAATCGTTAAATTTGGTACGGTTGACACTGTTCCGGCTAGTCAAGATCGCAATGGCTACCGTGATACAATTAAAGGTTTGGACTATTACGATGCGATTGTATTTGATAATGCTAAAAAAGCAATTTATGTATCTTACGTCCCAAAAGCGTAGCCCCATCAGGAGTGACGTTAGATCAAATGACGTTATCTCTTGAAGTTGGGGGCACAGCGACGTTGAAAGCTACCGTTTCGCCTGCAGAAGCAAGTGACAAATCAGTTCAATTTAGTTCAAGCGATACGGGAATTGCGACTGTCACTCCTGTACAAGGGAAAGTAACAGCGGTAGCGGCTGGATCTACAACGATCACAGCAACAACAGTAAATGGCAAAACTGCAACTTGCCAAGTCACCGTGACGGAGGGAGCTTAATAAGCTCTCTTTTTTGGAAGGAGGGACTTATGGCTTACTTGACTTATACGGAATACCAAGAAATCGGATATACATCAATGACTGAAGACGAGTTCGATGAGTTAGTCAACAAAGCTTGTGATCTTGTTGATGTACAAACGAGAAATTTTTATCAGTTCAATGATTTAGAATCAGACATAGCTTTTCGCAAAAAGAAATTTAAGAAGGCGGTTGCTGCTCAAATAGAGTATATGTATCAAGCCAGCGCTAACTCAACACTTGAAATTAATAGTCCACAATCGTGGTCAGTAGATGGTATGAGCGTAACTGAAGCTAGCAGATACAATAATACAGGAGCAAACGAGTCTCCCTCTATTATGTCTGACGATGCTATCTTACTTCTATCCGGTACAGGTTTACTGTTTAGGGGGTTAGGATAGTGGGATATTATCGATTGCCACCTAAAAAGGCTTTTTGTCACACGATTACCTATAAGGAAGTAATCGGAGAAGATGATTGGCAGAAACCTATTTTTAAAGACTGGACTGTTGAAAACTGCTGGTTTAATTTTGCTTCAAAGCTTACTCGTTCAGGAATAAACTCTACTGATGATGCTCCAAGCGCTTCAGTCACTATGACAGATCGATACTGTGGACCGCTACCGGATTTCAAAGTAGCAACCAAAATTGAGTTCAATGGCGATGAGTTTACTATCATTACTTCTAAACCGTTAATTTTGAACGGACAGTCCATCGGTTGGCGACTGGAGGTAGTCTGATGTCCGGGATCAAAGTTGATTTAAGTGGAGTTAGAAAAAAGTTGTCAACTGAAAACTTTGAGCGTGGTCAATTCAATATGGCATCTAGGATGCATTCAACAATGAATGAAAACTTTGTTCCTGAAAAAGACGGTGATCTACGTAAAATGAGTAATGTCGCACCGGATGGTAGCCAGATAGAATGGATTTCCGTTTACGCTAGACGTCAATTCTATGCGCCGGGCGGTTGGAATTACACAACGCCAGGCACCGGTCCGAGATGGGATCTAAAAGCAGAACCAATCTTTATGAGTGACTGGATAAAAGCATTTAAGAAAGGAGCCGGGTTATAGTGGACTTTATAGAACGCTTAAATCAATCAGTGAACACTATTCCAAATTTACCGCTTAAATGTGTTCTGGGATATTTACCACCAAAAGATGAGGCTTTTGTTTTATATCCTCTAGCAGGCGGTCAAGTGACCCAAGAATTCTTTGACGGTACAAAAGATCAAGAGTTGAACTTTGAATTTGCAATGAAGTCACAAGATCAGCAGAAAATAAGTAATGCACTTTGGCTTGTACAAAATTATCTAGAAGAGCTGTCGGAGCTAAATAGTTCTGATGGCTCTTTTGATTTCGACTCTATTAGCATTACAAACAAACCATTCATCAATCAACTGGATGAAACAGGTACTTACATCTTTTTGGTTGATATTAAAGCAAAAATCACAAATTATCCTAAGGGGGAAACAAACTAATGGCAAGAAAAAAGAACGCCTTACGGCAACATTTTGTTGCTGATTATGATGCAACGAAGCCAGACACTAAACCATTGGAAGACGCCTACAAGAAATTTGGGCGCTATGTAACAACTGTGGAAGACGATGGCGATGTACAATCAGAAGATTATGCCGATTATGCAGGAGATGGTACTTTATCAACCGATGTTACTGGCGTAACCGAAAAATGGAATTTTTCTGGTTATTGGGATCCAGAGCAAGAAGCTCAACAACTAGTCAAAAAGAAAAAACGTACTAAAGGTGATGATCGGAAAGTTTGGCATAAGATCATTGAAACAGACGGAACGACAATCGAAGGAGTTGGAACTCTTAGCGAGAAGATCGTAGCAGGCTCTGGAGAAGCTTCTGACTGGGAAGAATTCAGCTGTGCCATCACTTATGATAAAACACCGGAAGTAACGGAAGCCACACCCTAATGCGCCCCGGAATGTAACCGGGGAAATTAAAGAAGATGGATCAATCTCGCTTAGTTGGGATGCTGTCGAAGAGGCGCAGAGCTACATTATCCACTATGGAAATGCTAATCAGTCAGAGCCAACACAAGCTGTCAATATGGGTTATACAGAAACAAACTCATGGACTTTAGCGACTGGAGATGTACCAGATTTGACAGCTGGAGATAAGATTTATCTCTATGCTCAGACTTACAGAGAAAAAGGTGTTGGCGCAACGGATGTTGAGAAAGCTCGTTTCTTGCATGACGGTCCTTATACCGGTTCAGCTTGGTCAACGCCAACAATTTTAACTAAAGACTAAAAGGGAGGGCTTATTGCCCTCTTTTTTTATTAGGAGGAAACAAAAATGCAATTTGAAATTAAACGTTCTGGATTTCCTATAAACATCGGAGGAATTGAGTTTTTCTTTGGAACAACAGTCGAGGAATTAACACGCTTTTTCGATGTTCAAGACGAAGTCGAAGAAAAGATTGCGCCATTGGTGAAAAAGCGAGAAAAATTAGTGATCGATCAAGAAAATATTACTAAAAGTGATGCTGAAAGTCTTATTGAGATCTCTAATGAACTTAATGCTATTCAATATGATGCATTATTAGGCGAAGGTTCATATGAAAAAATCTATTCGAAACACAAAGATGTACTTCGGCTATTCGATTTGTTTGATCCAATCGCTGAGAACGTTGCTAAAGCAATTGAAAACGATGCAAAAGAGCGTGAAGACAAATTAGCACAACGCAAAGCAAATATGCTGAAGAAAAAAGCTCTTAAAAACAAAAAGAAGAAAAAGTAGGTGATCTAGATGCGGTTGAACGACCCATTGACCACTGAAATTGAGTTTGAAGGCAGTGTGTATCAGCTAGATCTGGCTTTTGATAATGTCTTGGATGTTTTAGATGCCATCTCTGATAAATCTTTGATGGCTTGGGAAAAGGTTGATTTGGCGATCAATCTCCTTGTAGGTGAATCTAATCTTACCTTCGAGAAACAAATGGAGCTTTGGGAGTTGATTCTGAATCGACATATCCAGATCGGGATTCAAGAGAAAGTGATTTATGACTTAGAAGGCAATCCTATGCCAACACCTAAATCATCTAGCGATAAGAAAAGTATGGACTTGGTCCAAGATGCTAAGTACATATATGCTTCGTTTCGTCAAATCGGCATTAATCTTTTTGAAGAGCAAGGGAAAATGCACTGGGAAGAATTTCAAGCTATCCTAGAAAGCCTTCCTGATGACACAATTCTTCCAAAAATTGTTCAAATCCGCAACTGGTCGCCTAGCAAAGGTGAAAGCGAAAAGGAAAAAGAGCGCATGAGAGAACTGCAACTCAAATACTCCTTAAACAAGGAGGTGAATGCTGATGGCTGATGGAAAAATTGTTATTGATGTTTCAGTCAATGATAAAGAAGTTAAAAGCGCTAGAGATTCTATTGAAAATTTAGCAGATTCTGCAGAACAGTCTGGATCAAGAATTGGAACAGGATTAAAACTTGTATTAGGTGCGGCAGTAGCAACAGTAACTGCCGCTGGAGTTGCTTTAGGTAAAACAATCTCATCTGCTATTACAGAGGGAGCGGACTTACAGCAATCTCTTGGTGGCATTGAAACATTATTTAAAAGTAGCGCTGGAACCGTTAAAAAGTATGCTGATGAAGCATATAGAACTGCTGGTTTATCAGCTAATGCCTATATGGAAAACGTCACTAGTTTTAGCGCGAGTCTTTTACAGTCCCTTGGTGGAGATACAGCAAAAGCTGCTGATGTAGCTAATATGGCTATGATTGACATGTCTGACAATGCCAACAAGATGGGTACTAACATGCAAGACATTCAGAATGCTTATCAAGGTTTTGCAAAACAAAATTATACGATGCTTGATAACTTGAAGCTTGGCTATGGTGGGACTCAAGAGGAGATGAAGAGGCTACTCGCAGATGCACAAAAATTAACTGGTGTTAAGTATGACATTAATAATCTCAGTGATGTATATAATGCTATTCATGCTATTCAAGAAAACCTTGATATTACCGGAACTACTGCAAAAGAAGCTGCAGAAACATTCAGCGGATCATTTGCTGCTATGAAAGCAGCAGCTTCTAATGTGTTAGGTAAAATGGCTTTGGGCCAAGATATCCTACCAGCACTCAATGCTTTAGCAGAAACTACTTCTACCTTTTTGCTTGGGAATTTTTTACCAATGGTAATCAATATTTTGAAAGCATTGCCTGAAGCAGTTGCAACTCTTTTTGCAAGTGCTGGTCCTATGATTTTACAAGTGGGAAAAGAATTTATAGGTAATCTAGCAAAAGGGATGAACGGTGATTCTCCAATTAATTCTGGTTCATTTTTGTGGATAAAAGATGCAATTAAATGGATTAGTTTGGATTTGCAAAATCTTTCTCTTCAGATTCAAGATAGAGTCGGGAAGATAAAAGCGGTATTTCAAAGTGTTTTACAAGGAATACAGTCGACCATTACAAAGCTATCAGCAATTATTAGTGGCTGGGCGACGGCAATATCGGCAGTGCTATCTTACGCTATACCGATAGCAATAGACATTATACTAGGTGTATTCGATAAACTGCAGCAATTTTTGTTGCCGCTATTTGATACCATTGTAGATGCTTTTTGGACTGTTAGCTCAACCGTTACAGAGGCGATTTTGAATAATGTAGTACCAGCGTTACAAAATTTCATGGACTATATTAGTCAAAATAAAGGCGTCATAGATTTGCTAACAGGAGCAATTGTCGCAGTAGGCGGCGCGTTCCTAGCGTTCAAAGGGTACCTCGCTATTACTGATTTAATCAATAACGTAAAGGGTGCGATCGATACACTTAAAGTAAGTTTTGGCTTACTCAAGACTGCAATGGCTGCCAATCCGTTTGGGCTGATTGCGTTAGCTATCGGTGCGCTGGTTGGGGTTATTATCTACCTATGGAACACTAACGAAGGCTTTAAAAATGCCGTTATAACAGCATGGAATGCTATACAAGCTTTTATGCAGCCGATAATAACCGCTATTGTCTCCTTTGTTCAGTCGATATGGGGCGGGCTTGTAACCTGGTGGAACGAGAATCAGCAACTGATTTTAACGACTGTTCAAACAGTTTGGGGAGCTATTCAAGTAGCATTTTCAATTGCTTTAGGTGCAATTCAACTTATAGTTACAGTTGTTCTTACAGCAATTCAGAATTTTTGGAATACTTGGGGATCAACAATTACAGCAATCGTTAAGGTTATCTGGTCTGCAATCAAAGCTACTTTTCAATCATCGCTTAGCACAATAATGGCTGTTGTTAGCGGTGTAATGAACCACATTCAAATAATAATAAATACAGTTATGGGCGTTATTCAAGGGATTATCAAAGTTATTACTGGCGCTATAAAAGGTGATTGGTCCCAAGTATGGGAAGGCATTAAGCAGGTAACTTCTTCGGTTCTTGAAGGAATAAAGAATACTATTACAAATGTTTTAGAAACTGCGAAGTCGGTTGTTTCTGGGAAAATCGATGCTATCAAAGGATTCTTTAAAAGTATCGGAGATATAGATCTATTTTCAATAGGCCAAAATGTTATTCAAGGATTAATAAATGGAATCGGATCGATGGTAAATGCTGTAAAGAATAAAATATCAGAAGTTGCTGGAGGAATCAAAGATAAAATCACCGGAGCCTTGGGTATTCACTCTCCTTCTAGATGGATGAGAGATCAAGTAGGGAAATATATTCCTCAAGGTATTGCAATTGGTATTGAAGCCGACGCTGGAAAGGCTGTAAAGGCTATGAACAAACTTTCTAGTGACCTAATGCGTAACGTGACACCAGAATCTGCTCTAGGCGTGGGAAATATTGGGAATACAAGTTCTTTAAATCAGATAATAAATACTAGCTACATCACAGGTAATTCAAATAGTGGTATGATCGATGCTATTGTAAAACTGGCCAATCGTCCTGCTGTATTCAAACAAGAGGTAGACAAGAGGGAATTCTCTAGAATCTTCGCTGAACCAATTAACGAAGAACAAGCGACATCCGAATCTTTTAAAAACATGCTGAATGGGGTGAAACCGAAACAATGACATTTTCTGTAAAATTTAATGGATACGAACTGGGAGAATATATCGATATATTACGAGGATTCACTCCATTTGTTGGTGCAAATTGGCAGCCATCGATATCAGAAACAGAAGGAACTCCTAGAGGATCTGATTTTGAATATACAACATATAAATCTAAAGTGATACCGATGCCATTTATCATGAGAAATGATTTAGGCAAAAAGTATGATGATTTACAGCGTATTTTAAATGTTACTGAACCTAAACCTTTAATATTTGGTAATCTTCCAAATAGAGTTTTCTATGCAATTCCAAAAGAAACACTCAATTTTGATGAAATAGTGTTCTTAGGTAAGGGGACTATTAATTGGCTGATTCCAGAAAGTATCGCTCGATCAACTACTGTCCAACAATTTCCAGCAACATTAAATTCGGAAGGAATTCTCGAAGCGACTGTATCAAACAACGGATCAGAATCTGCATGGTTAGATTATGATATTCATATGAACTATGAAAACGGCTATATTGGGATTGCATCTGAGTATGGCGCTATTCAACTTGGAAAAGTTGATGAAACGGATACTGTTCCTGCTGAAAAGTCGGAATGGTTAGTAAACGCGATTGGTTATGATGCATTAAATACCTGGACAACTAATGCTGGTTTTGTACCATTTAAACCATCAGATTTTGTCGCAGGTGGTTCGTGGAGACCGGAGACAAACAAAGGCCAATCATATCTGAGTTGGGCAAATCTTGGAACAGGCTCTAAGTACCATGGTGTAACAAAACAGTTACAACTGCCTGCCGATAGTCATGGAGAGGTCGGAGTTAGTGACAAGTGGGCTCTTCAATTTAAACCTTGGTTTGCGAATACACAAATTGAGGGTGGAGGAGTACAGGCAATTATCTTGGCTACTGCAGATGGAAAATATCGGACAGGCATTATGATCCAAAAAGATCGCCGATGGAATAATAACTTCAAAATGATTGTGTTTGATGGTGGACTATCAAACGAAGGAGCCGCAACTACCAAATTTACTTCCAAGTATTTTGATTTAGCAGAAGCTAAGAACAAATTTACAGCTTGGGATAGTGGCATGTTCGAAATTTCCAAAAAAGGAAAGCAAATTGTCATTAAGTTTCCAGATGGAGGCACACATACAATTAATGATTCCGATGATTCGATTAACTATACAAATGTGACAATCATGTCTGCTGCACATGGAAGCAGCACTCCTTTACGAAATATGGGGTGGCTTTATGTCAAGTTAAGAAAAGATAACGTGTATTATGACAAAGATGTTCCAAATCGTTTTGCAAAGTCAACGGATGTTTATATTGACGGTGAAGCGGGAAAGGCTTATGAGAATGAGAAACCAATTGCACATGTAATCGGTAGCAATTTCTTTCTTGTACCGCCAGGAGAAACAAAGATTCAGTTTTCTTATTCAGACTTCAGCGATCCAAGACCTGATGTTGTAGTAAGTATGCGAGAGGTGTATGGATGATGACAGAGATTCCAATCATAGCGGTAAAGAGTCAGTACGATCAAGTACTGGCTTTTTTTAATAATGCAGCACCAAAGGCGATGCATTTCAAAAACGATCGTCTCCACGAATATGTCAAAGGAAATGCTAGTCAGTTCACATTTAAAACTGCAGCAAAACATTCAGATTCTCAGTATCTTGTTGAAGGCAATAAACTTGCTTTTCGATGGAAAAATAAAGACTATGACTTGAATATTGTCAAAGTTGTTAGAGACGAAAAAGTCGTTGAGATCACAGCTTATTCAACTATGTTTGAACTTCTGTACGAGACTCGGAGAGAATATACCGGAAATTCAATGACTTTCGAACAGTATCTAAATGTTTTTGATCCAGAGCATGTTCTTGCTGTAGGAGTAAATGAAGTTTCTTCAGCTAAAATTTCGAATAAGTGGGAAGGGACCCAAACAATCCTTGCCAGATTGTTTTCTTTAGCAACTGTATTCTCAGCAGAGCTTGAATTCGTAACAGAATTGAATGATGACTATACCCTGAAACAAGTTACCTTGAATGTTTATAAAGAATATTCTGATGGACACAATCAAGGGATAGGTCAAAATCGTTCAGATGTCATATTAAAGTATGGTAAAGGAATAACAGGTATTACTAAAACCTCTGATATAAGTGATGGTATCTATACCGCTATATTGGCTTATGGAAAAGACGGTCTTTCAATCAACGACATCGAACGTAATTGGTACAACGAAGATGGCAATCTGGAATATTTCACACGAAAAGGACAACCAAGAATTTATGCCCCATTAGCTAGAGATAATTTTCCATCCAACTTATTTGCCAGTGAAAATGAGCGCTATATTGGTTATGAAGCGGATGATACCGAGTATACTTCGCAAGAAGCTTTACTAGGATATATGCTTTCTGAACTCAAAAAGCTAAGTACACCAGAAGTGACCTATGAAATTGATGGAAAATTCGATGTGGATGTAGGGGATACGATCATAGTTGAGGATGACGGCTATAATCCTACATTATATTTATCTGTACGTGTGGCTGAAACTGAAAAGAGTCTCTCCAATCCATCTATCCGTAAAGCAGTTATTTCAAATGTAAAAGAATTAAGCTCTGAAATCGATGCTTCGCTGTTAGCACAGGTTCAAGCTTTAATTGAAGCGAACAAAACATACAACTTCGAAATCCTTACAAGCAGCGGAATCGTATTTAAGAATGGATTCGGCAGTACCACATTAACTGCTCGTGTTAGAGATGGTATCAAGGACGTAACAGACACCTTTAGTCTGAAATGGTATAAAGATGGTATTTCGTTTTCAAATACCAAGACAGTGACAATCAATGCTGCAGATATCGAAGAAAAAGCAGTCTTTCGTTTTGAAGTAGCAGATGATTCGGGGAATGTGCGTGGTGGCGCTGAGGTGACAGTCACTAATATTGACGATGGACAACCAGGAGAACCAGGCGAAACATACTACCCACATCGTGGATATTTGATGGCAGATGGGACGTTTACCAAGGTTTATCCGAATGAGAATTTACTTTCAATTTCTAGATTCGAAAAAACTGCTTCTAGGGAATTTGTAAATGATTCCAGATGGGATTTAGCTCCTATATTTGAAAAATATGGTATCGGGATTGAATATACAATATCGTTTGATTTGAAATCTGCCGTTTCAGGTCCGATACAAGTTTATTCTCAAAACGGATCTGGAACTAAATACAATATTGGAACAACTACAGTCCAAGCAACAACTGAATACAAACGCTATAGTGTGACGGTTACTCCGCAACTACAAACAGGAACAACTATGACCCAAGCGCTCTTGGCATTTTACGGGGTATACGATAGTGGACGTATACCAACTATTAAGAATGTTAAGGTTGAGTTGGGGAAAGTTGCTACTGCGGATACATCTTCGCCTAGTGAGAATTATAGTGCAGCATATCCTAAGTACGAAGGATTCTATTCAGATACGAATCAAGTTGGGTCTGATAATCCTGACGATTACAAACCATGGACACCATTCATGGGACCACAAGGGGGACAAGGCCCCAAAGGAGATTCAGCACCACTCATTTCTTTATCAGGAGCAACACAAGCGATCACAGTTGATAAAGATGGAAAGATCACTCCAGCTTCTAGTTTTGCGGTGACCGGAACTGCAGTGAACACCGCTATCTCAAATTGGACGTATAGTCTAAACGGTGGCAATTTTGGTTCAGCTGTTCCTACAGGAGTTACTCGATCAGGTAACATTGTGACGATCGATCCTACAAAAGCTGTATTTGATACGTTAACCATCAAGGCGGCAGATGCGACTGTGAGCGATGTATTCACCATTTCTAGAATCAAAGACGGTGGAGAAGGGCCTTCTGGCTCAGATGCTTATACTGTTTTCCTTACGAACGAATCCTACACCTTTGCCGGATCAACAACTTCAGCATTGGCTGGCTCAACAACAACAGAAGTGATCGTATATAAAGGCATCAATAAAATTACGCCTACTAGCATTACTGTAGGGACTAAGCCGACAGGACTCTCCTCTAGTGTGAGTGGATCAATAATCACATTAACAGCTACAACTGCATTAGTATCAAAAAGCGGTATTGTACCGATCACAATCATAGCTGATGGCAAAACATTTACGAAGCAGTTTTCTTACGCTCTATCTTTACAAGGTGGAAAAGGCGACCCCGGAGATCCCGGCAAAGGGGTTGCTGCAGAAGAAATCAGCTATGCTATTTCTCAAGATGGAACAACTCCGCCAACGTCTGGATGGTCAGGGACAAGACCCACACCTAAAGCGGGATGGTATATGTGGACACGTACCAGATTCAAATATACGGACAATACCTACAGTGCTTATTTCTATCTTGTCGCTCAACAAGGCAAAGATGCGATCGTTATCTCTGATACAGCACCTGCCAATCCAACAAAAGGAACTTTATGGCAAGATAGCAGCGTTGTTCCTCAGATCATTAAAGTATTTGACGGCACTGCTTGGAGTATGTGGGGGATGCCTATTGATAACTTACTTGCTACCAACATTCTTTCTGAGAATGGGGTGTTCAAAAGGTTAGAAGGAGCAGAGATTGTAAATACATTTTCCTATACAGATTCTGGTGTAACTTATACTGGAACTACTACTATGAAAGATGGGAATGTGACTATCTCACGAACAGGTTCAGACGGATCAACTTGGACGACCACAATGGATCGTGTACAAGGGTTTGTTGATACCTACAAATCTGGTCCTTCAGCACCTTCTAGAGTTACTCAATTAGGGCAAGGAAAATTATATATGGTGGAAGCTGGTGTGGGTGGCTACCTTCCTGCAGCAGCTTTAAACCCTGCAAGTTGGACAAATTTATCTTATGCATCAGGATTTACAACAGCAGAAAATAACCCTTGTCAGTATCGGAAAGTTCAATTAGTTGACGGATCTTGGGAGTTGCAACTTAGAGGCCAGATTAAGCCGACTTCTGGTGATTTTAGTACATCAGCCTCACCAACAGGAGGAATATTACCTGCTGGATTTAGACCAACAAGGAATGAACTGGTACCCGCTGCGGATAGCACCAAAAGAGGTGCTCGGGTAGTTGTATTGGCAACTGGGGAAATCCAAATCAACACACCAAATGGAGGAAACTATGTTTCCTTTGGTGGGATAAGAATTGCATTGTAGAGGAGGAGAGACTATGTTTCGATGGACCAGCATTAGCCCCGTTTATTCAGCAGACGGGACAATTTTGGAATACAACATTGCTGTAGATGCACAAAATGATCAAAGGGAATCTGCGTATGGACAAATTACTGTTAAACCAGAAGATCTTGATCTAAGTGAAATCAATCGTGTTTCTAAAGCAAAACTCATTGAAATGTTAACAGAGGAGCAAGCATAGTGCTTGCTCTTTTTATGTTGCTAATTGTCAAAAATAGAAAAGGAAAGTGAGATATATGGATATGAAAATGTTGTTATGGGCACAGGAAATGATGAAGGATGAATACGGGAAAATTGTGATTTGGCTGGTATTTATTTTGGTTCTAATGGCGATTGATGTATTGACTGGCTTTATTCAAGCTTACACCAATCATGATTTGAAGTCAGGAAAGATGAGTACTGGTTTGTTGAAGAAATTCGCCTTGCTCTTGGTTATGGTAGCAATCGTTCCTTTAACAGTGGTGTTGCCTGGTATTGTTTCAGTCACCGTGATCATTAGTGTTTACACCTTAGAAATGGTAAATGAATTGATTAGTATCTTGGAGAATTTAAACAAGCTAGGTGTTGGAACAAATATCTTTGATCCTATTATGAAACGATTAAAAGTAAATAATGAAACTCCGACTGAAGAAAAACCAGACTATGGTGATGGACAGGAGTTCACAAAAAAGAAGGAGTAGCCACTGGTTGCTCTTTTTAACTTGAAGGGATGATGAATATGAGAAACAAAGAGAATTTTATAAGTGACTTTGAAAAAGTTGCTAACGAGCAAACACTTCGAACGGTTGATCCAGTAGAAGATGCTTCACATGCAATGAATCAATCAAATGAACTTAAATATGTACTTCCAACTGAGTTCAGCAAAACAGGCAAGGATGAATCCTTCATTTTCGCGAAGAATCTGCGTGAAAAGACGGGTTCTGATTTAGGCGAAGTATTAGAAGATTATTTTTATGTAGGAAGAGGTGAATAGAATGGCGTTTAAAGATTCGCATGGTGGTCATTGGGGATTAAATATGATGGATCCTGGTGCTTTAGGCTGCGGATATAAAGAAGCTGAAATTGCACATAAAATAAATGAGCTGATGCGCTCTTATACTGGTGCACCGGATACTTCAGATTATAAAGCGACCTCAGTCAATCAAAACTTGGGTAATATTGTGACGAATATGAACAACTTTCCGGGAGATTATCATATTAGCAATCACTTGAATGCTTTTAATGGTACTGCGAACGGTGTCGAAGTTTGGTATTGGGCGGGCGATGAATCGGCTAGACAAATGGCAGAAAAAGTCTCTGCTACTATTGCCAAAGTAACCGGGCTATTTAACCGTGGTGCAAAAGCAACTACTAGCTTGTACGTTATTCGCAACTCAAATGGGCGCACATTACTTATTGAATGGGGCTTTATTGATAATCTGGGTGACATGAATAAGTTGCTTCCAAATCTTGATAAGGCAGTTCAAGAAGTTGTTAAATTATTTGGATATACGATCAATTCAAATAATCAAGAATCAGTAATCAAGGATACACCAGAAATCGAAAAAATCTTAGGAGGAATTGGCATGTTTATTTATTGGCAACCACAAGCAAAAGGAAATATCAGTGATGGATATGGCGTATGGGGGAATAAACGATTTCATCTGAACAATGATGAAAAAGTCAAACACTTTAGAGCGATGGTACGTAATGCAACAGGTGCAGCTTGCAGGGAATATCGTTGGCCTCGTGGGAGTGAACAAATCAAAACTGTAGAAAGTTTTACAGAGCTTCAAAAAACAGTAGTTTAAAAAATAGCCCGCTAGGGCGGGCTTTTACATAAATCATATTCGTTTTACTTGCAATAACCAACTTTATCCTATAGATTAGTAGGTGCGTGCAATACTTTACGAGGAGTATTAGGCGGTAATGCTTGGGGAAGTGTGCCTAGTACTCCTCGATTTTTTTATTTTAGCATTATTTCAATGTAATAGATATTCTTGATTAGAAAATCGTCATAAATTGGTTGAGTTTAATTAATAAAAGTTGTAATGTAGACTCATACCAACCAATCCAATTTTTCATTTGTTTACTCTTCTTTTAGTCCACTCTATCATAACTAGGGTGGACTTTTTGTTGAAATAAAAACTATGTTCTTGTAGAATGGAATCATAGCCTTGACCGGGGCTATTTCATTTTATATCTTTTTTCAGGCCCACTCTCCTTGAGGGTGGGTTATTTTTGAGCAAATGGTTTGAACGATTTAGAAATAGTTCATATAATTAAATCACCTTATAAAAAACTTTTTCATCTAATTGTGCCACTCCTCCCCAGGAGTGGTTGTTTGTTGTTGAAATAAGAACTTATGTTTGGTACAATTGGAATGTGATCTTCTTATAATCATATCTGCTGTGGAAGTCTTAGAAAACGCTTGTTTTTGAGACTTCCTTTTGGTTTAATTTAGTTAGCAGATAAAAAAATAAGGAGAAAACAAATATGGAAAACAGAGACGCAAAAGTTAATTTTTTTAGACTGACCCCCGGAAGAAAAGGTGGTATAAATGAATTTAGAGAAGTGTTAGAATCGACTTTTACAAATTTTGAAACAAGAAAATGGAGCAAAATACCTACTTTAAGGATAGACAGTGATGATTATTATATACAAGCTATGCAAAAAAGAACTCTCGAAGAAAAATTTCATGGAGAATTTGTTTATTATTGGTTGATAACAATTTCTCGGGTAAATTTTGATCAAGAAATCGTAGTTGCAGATGTATCTAAAACTATTGATGAGAGAAGACGCGAGATCGAGCATGAAGAGAATGAAGGAATTGTTGTTGACACTCAAATAATTTTTGATCCTTTCAGAAATATCCTTGCAGTTTATGCCAGAAGAGGTACTATAAATACCTATGATTTAAGAAGATTTATATGTAAATTAGTTGATGTTAGAGGATTACAATTTGAAATCGTATTAAATAAAGATGGCTATAATAGAATAGAAAAACTTGATATAGTCGACCAAATTTCATATAAAGTAGCAAGCCCAGATAATTTTAAATCGTATAAGGATGATACTAGGGATGAGTTTGGTGATTTTAAATTTGCTAAACAAGCCAAAGGAGAAGAACTATATGTGGTTTTAAAGTCTAATCAATTGTCAAAACCTAGCATTAAGAAAAAGGTCAAAGACTTAATGACTGTCGATAATCTTGAAATTAAGGCTTTAAAAGTTGATGGTATTGCCGATGGAGTTACAGATAGTATCGATTTAATTAAGAATAAATTAAATTATTCAGGAAAGATTTTTTTTGAAAAGGAAATTGATGATCAGGCTGCTTACGGATTATTAAACAACGCATTTGATGTACATTATGATTTTCTAAAGACAAAATTTAAAATATCCCGCATTGAAAGTGAGGAAATACAGAATGAAGAAAGGAAGAATGAAGCGAAATAAAGTTGTGCTCATAGTTGGAATTGCAGCAATTTTGGCGGGGGGGATATTTAAAATTAGTCCTTCAAAAATTAACAATTTTACTGACATAATGTCTGCTTCTCTATCTTTTTCGGCGTTGGCAACAGCAATGTTTCTATCAAGTTTCTCGCTTATTCCAGCTTTTTCAAATTCAAAGTTTATAAACGCATTAAAAGAATTAGGTACGGATATAAAAATAATGGATAGATTGTTAATATCTACATTAATTTTTTTTATCAGTTCATTGATGACTTTTATACTACTTTTTTTCGATTGTAATTCTAACTCTTTGATTGCAAATATAGTAACTACACTTTGGATTTCTTTTACATCAATGGGATTTGCTAGCACATTTTACGTTATTGCAATCTTAATTAAAGGTTTTGAGCATTATTATGAGTCGCAAGTCGAAAAAGATCATGAATAAATCAAGTATAAAAAGACCCTAGCGAAAGCTAAGGTCTTTTTTCATTGTTTCAAATTCAATCATCATCTTCGTTTTGCCAATGACAGTGTACTTCTTCACAACAAACTACTTCCGATCGTTAAACTCACCAGCAACCACAATTTGCATTCCCTCATCTACATCGGCTAGGAAGTTTAAACTATGCGCTGCAATCAAGCAGTTAACTCCATCAAGCGAGAACCGCACCAAAGGGGTCTTGCTCATCTTCAACACTCGTATCTTCGAAACTACACCCTTCAATGATTTCACATTGATCGCCTCCGTATTTTTGCACATAATAATGACAATCAGTTTTGACTAATTTGACGGCAACATAAAACTCTACACAGCGAGTTCCAAATAAGTACTCCTGAGATTCAGAAATCGAATCCGGAAACTCTTCAAGAAACTTGGAGTAGGAGATGTAGCCCTGCTCATATTGACTGATTATGTTCATTACACATCAAACCACTTTTTCTCAGAAAAGAAATCTATGTTTCGAATTTCACCATATTCTATGAGGGTGGATCCGATGTAGATTCCCAGATCGTTATGACCAGACAGAAACCCGGTTATATCAGGCATAAATTTTCCCAACTGAGTATAATTTAGTTGCACGGCTAACTTTTTGTGTTTAATAAGCGCTTCTTGAAGAAACTTTCCTATTTCTTCTTCATCCATTTCTGGTTTAGGAGGGCATACATAAGCTAACTCTTTGTCAACTCTATCAATATCAGTTGTATGTTCAGATAAGAAGAATCCTATCCACTTTAATTTTTTACGATCCTCATAAGGTTTAATCATTCCCATAATTATCACTCCTTACGAAAAAGTATACGAACGTTTGTTCCCTATGTAAAGCGAACAGAATTATAAATTTAAAATTAGAATCGATAGAAACATCTAAAATTTCTGGTGATAGTTTTGGTGATAGTGAATCTAAATATAAGAAAAGTTAGAAACAAAAAACACTAATAAAAGTACTGCTATTAAAAGGTTTTGGTAAATGGGAAACAATAGGAAATGGGGAAGAGGTACAAGAAAAACATGTTCGCCTTACTTGGCAAACCAGGTTTTGAAGATCTTGCAAAAGAATTGAACGAACGTCTATAATTCGATAAAGAAACGCCTTGAGCCAGTCTGATTGGCTCAAGGCGTTGTTTTATTTTCGCATTTGTTGTGTTACTAGATCGTTGGTCCAATAAATCAGCGGTCTTCTTTTAATCCCCAAAGCAACGCAGCAGACAATAGTCCAAAGATACAGGTTTGAATAATTGGCATTTGACTCATCTCCTTTTGATTTCCTTTAGTATAAAATGCTTTTTAAGAAGTCGCACGAACAAAGCAGTGGGTTTCAACGAACGAAACTGTCATTTTTTGGTGACAAATGCGTGATGAATTGAAATAAAACGTTTTCAATTCGATGCTTTTTTGTTATTATATCTTTAAGAAAGAAAACGGTTGAGGTGAGGATATGGAGAATATTACGATCGGTGAAAAATATGTCTGCCAACCTGTCGGGGCGAGCAAGCCTGTGATTGGTGTGGTGGAAAAACTATACGTACATACGGCGTTGATCGTCGTTTCAAGTTATGAAGAAGAAGATCAAGCACAAGTAGAAGCTTGTAATCGTCGGATGATCGTCAGTTTCAATAAAATTTGTACGCAAACGAACGTTGCCTAACCAACTAGCAAAAAATGCTGCTCAACGGAACACCGTGAGCAGCATTTTTCTTCGTGTGAGATCAGCCAACGCCGATCACAAAATTCAATAGTTTGTCTGAATAAGTCATATCTTCTTCCGTCACACTCAACTCTTCATTTAAGATCCCCATCTGGTCAGTAATGATCCCGTCCACCCCGTAAAAACGCATCCGGCTGATAGTATCCGCATCATTGGGGGTCCAAACGAACACTTCCTTGCCATCGGTTCGGGCAGAAGCGATGAAGTTGCGGTTGATCGTACTGTATTCCATTGTCAGAAAATCGGCACTAGTCAGTGGTGGCCCCACGACATTGAAGGGCATGATGTATCCTGACGTCAATTCAGGTGCTTTATCTTTTAATTCTTCAACCACTGTATAGGAGAGGCTTTGCATAATATGACCATTTGTAAGGAGGTCCTCTTGATATCTTGCTAAAAAGGCATTTACAAGTTCCTCGGTATCTTTTCGCTGCGTTTTGATCTCCACCAGCAGTTTTTGGTCCAATTGGTTGGCAAGCGCCAAGTATTCATCAAAGGTTGGAATACGTGCTGTCTGATTGTTTTCCGAAACCGTCAGTGATTCGGCGTAACTCAAAGGCAATTGCTCTGGTTTGCCCTGACCACCTGTCAACGGACGGTAAGAAAAATCATGATAAACAATAAAATGACCATCACCGGTTTGCTGGACGTCCATTTCAATGTAATCCGGTTGGTACTTCTCGCTAGTAAAGCGTAGTGCTTCAAGAGAATTTTGGACCCCTTGTCCGTCGCTGACCCCTCGATGGGAGATCGTTACCGGATGGATTGAAGCAGCTGAAGTCAGATAGTTCATATTATATAGACTAACACCGACACCGAAAAGCACCGTTACCAAGGTAAACAACGAACTTTTTAGACCTAAGAAATGACGCTGGTTCAATGGTTCTTGGTGGAACCATGAAGGAATCTCTGGTAAAAAGCCTTCATCATCCATGAAATCAACGATGATGTAAAAAATGGCTACCGTCGATAAAATGACATTCAGTAACAAGATAAATTGCAAGAAAGTCATAATAAAAACAGCACTATACAACGCATAGTCCGGTGTAACAACTTCAATCACCGCCTGAATGGTAATCAGCAAAGTGAAGCCCAGTGTTGAAATCAACAAGATGCTACCACCGATAAAGACAAATTGTCCAACGATGGCAAAAAAACGTCGTTTTGTTACTTGGAGGCTTTCTTTGATCGCTTTTCGAAAGGGCAGATCACGTAATATCATTTCTGGCAAGGCAAAGATCACGCGAATCCCCAAGTAAATCAACAAAACATAAACCAACAGCACTGCCCCGATGATCAAGACACGGTTGGCAAAAATGAAATCCATGATAAATGCGGGAATTTTGATTTTTGCGAGTAAATCAGAATTAAAACTCAACCCACCGATCGGTAAAATCAGTAAGAAGTAAAACAGGAAAAATAAAAAGGTCATCGGCCGTAATTTACGCAACTGCAAAACAGTCATCCGTAACAATTGCCGCAAGCTGATCGGCTGTTTCTTTTTAATAAAATAGACACTTAGCAGCAAAAAAGTAAACTCAAAAAAGACGGCTAATAAAATCAAAAGTAAAATCAGTGTTAATGAGAGCAGCACGACTGGGTGGTCGGTAAAGATACTGCCGATATTATCAAAAGAAAGGTAAGGCAAGCCCCCGCGTTTTAAGACGAACTTGGTGGAAGCCGATAAGATTGGGATCACTAAGAACAACAAAGCACCGTGCATCAGTAACACATCACGGAAGTAGGCGTTGCTGTCTTTCAAAAAATCCCAAGTGTTGACTAAGCTGTTTTTTAAATAATTCATGGTCGTCATCCTAACAAAAGTAAGTATTTTGGTTCCTATTTATTCTAGAAAGGCGGAAAAAAAGAGTCGAACAGTTTCAGAAGCACATTCGCCACAGGTATAGATCCCTGTATGAAAAGCAGCTCCTTCATGTTCGGCTCAATGAATTGATCGTTTTTCTTACCTATTTTTCTTATCCGCCTAACAAACCAGTTAAGAATGTTCCACCATAAATCAAAGCCATGCTGTACAAGAAAATTGAAGCAGGTTTTGCCAACAAAATAATCAACGTAAATTTCTTCACTGTCATGTTGGTCAAGCCAGCCATTAGACAAAGGGCATCATCTGGGGCGACTGGTAGAAAGATTGCAAGGGCGAAAAGTTTTTCAAATCGGCTTTGGTTATCTAACCAGCCAATATATTTATCGTAAGTCTTGTCACTGATCATACTTAAAATGAATGGTTTACCGTATCGTCGGCCTAGCAGGAAAATAATGACAGAACCAATACTGATTCCTACATAGTTATAAACGAATCCTAGATAAGGACCGAAAATCAAGACACCCGCAGCGCTGGAGACACCACCGGGAATGATCGGGATCACTACTTGCAAGATCTGCAAAAGGATAAAGACGATTGGTCCTAAGATAACGGAATTTCCAACTAGACCTCGCAGTGCATTAATGTCTTTGAAAACACCTAGATTGATAAAATAGATCGTTAATGCGATAGATAAACCTAAGCCAATAATAGAAATCGTATTAATGATACGACGAGAAGTTGCTATGCTCACAGGACTTCATCTCCTTTATGTTTCATAATCCCACTATACGGGGTGAGACCAGAAAAATCCAGTAAAACAAATGACAAACGTCAAACAGTTTTGTAAGGTATGCCTTTATTATAAAAGAAGTCCGAAAAGAAAACATTGTACTAAAGTCTGAAATAAGAAAAATTTATAGTTTCTGCGCACCAATAGTTTCAGGAGATTTTTTTATCTGAGGGATGTTTTTTCGTTCGCTTCATTTGCCAACGATTAACGATCTTTTCAACCACACTCGTCATCATGAAGCCTCCAGCGATCGCCCCAGCGGTGATGACAACGATCATCAGATTTTCAAAGCCGACAAAGTTGTCGCCCAAAGCGAATTCTCGAACGGCTTTGTAGGCAGGACCACCCGGTACGAGAGGAACGAGGCTAGGAATGTTAAAAATGATCATGGGCATTTTTTTTCTGCGGGAAAAAAAGATGCTGACGCAACCGACGGCAAATGCGGCTAAGAAGTTGGCGCTTCCTAGACCGTAGCCAATCGTTTTCAATGACCAATAGATCATCCAGCCAACCGTTCCAGCGATGCCTGTTGCAACTAAGGCTCTTTTAGGAATATTGGTCAAGATACCAAAGGTCACGGTGCTTAAAAAGCTAAAGGAAAGGTGAATAAAAATCGTCATGAGATCCCTCCAAATAAGGTGAAGACCGTGGCGATGCCAACACCGATCGCGGCAGCTGTGAAAATAGCTTCAGTTCCCCGAGCAGTCCCACTGATGAGATGGCCTGCCAAAATATCCCGAAAGGAATTGGTGATCGCTACACCAGGAACTAAGGGCATGACGGCACCGATAATCAAATTATCGACGTTTTGTGCGACATGAAGAAAGACCGCTAGAAGAGACAAAGTGCCGATCAGTAAAGAGGCGCAAAACATATCCAAAAAGCGGATATCGATGACTTTTTTGACCCAATAGGCGCATAAAAATCCCAGACAGCCAATGACAAACGTTGCTAGAAAATCAAACCAAGCACCGCCGAAAATAATCATTAAAGTACTGCTGACCACGCCCGCACTAAACACCTGCAGCCAATAAGGAAAACTTGGTGTCGTTGGATTGACCTTTTTTAATGCCTCGTGCAGTTCCACTAATGAGATTTTTTTTTCAGCATAGGCACGGGACAATCCGTTGACGGCAACAATTTTTTCGAGATTGATGACTCGATCATGAACATTTTCTACTTGTGCATAGTGGCTACTGCGTAAGCCCATAAAAAGTCCAGTTGCTGTTACATAACTAATGCTGCCTTGCTCCCCGGCATTTGCTGCAATTCGATTCATTGTATCTTCCACTCGATAGACTTCCGAGCCGTTTTCCATCATGATTTTTCCTGCCAACAAACAGGTCTCCAATAATAGCTCTTTTGATTCAGCCATTTCCAAACTCCTTTTTCAATCGAATTTGCGCACTACATTCTTAGTGTACAATTTCAGCGAGTTTTCAACAAGGAAGAAAAGTAGATTTGAAAAATAACTAGCAGTCAATGCGTAGGATTTTTTGTGATAAATGAAAGGAGAAGCACTTCTTTTAATTAGTAAACATTCGTTTTTAATGAACAAAGTGAATAGAAATAAGATAACGGATGGAGTGTTTTATTTTAAAAAAATGAATATCTCGGTTACAATTAAATAAATATAAAAAGGGGGATTTATTGATGCGAAGGAAGGTCTATACAAGAGAACACATTTTGAAGGCCGCTTATGAACTGATCAATAGAGAAGGTTTTGGCAATTTTACGGCCCGGAATATCGCTAAGCACATGGGAATTTCTACTCAACCGATTTATCTTGAGTTCGAAAATATGCAGGACTTAAAAAATACCTTGGTGGAGGCTGTTTTCAAAGATTTATCGGAAAATGTTTTTCCAGTTGTTCGAACAGGAGACAAACTTGTTGATTTAGGCCTGAATTATATACGCTTCGCTCAAGAGCAGCACAATCTCTACATCGCCCTTTTTATCGACGACTATGGCGGTGGGAAATTGATGCATGATTTTTCATCGACCTATTTCAAATCCTTGATCAAATCAGAAGAAAAATATGCGGATCTTTCAGAAGATGCGGTAAATGCACTACATAATGGCGCATGGATCGTTGTGACTGGTTTGGCTTCCTTAATGTCGGCGGGTATCATCACACCCACCGATGACCAGATCATCAAAATCATCAACGAGACCATTGAAGGCGTAATCGAAAAGAAAGATAGCTACATCTTCGATTAAAGAACAAAAAATCTGCATCCCATTACTTATTGGGTGCAGATTTTTCTTGACATTTTTAATAAAACTAGCGAAAATAACTGTTATGGAGAGTTGGCAGAGTGGTAATGCAGCGGACTCGAAATCCGCCGACCCGGTTCATCCCGGCGCGCAGGTTCAAATCCTGTACTCTCCTTATATCAACGCTTTGGAGCGTTTAGCCTATCTTTCGAGATAGGCTTTTTTGTTTGTTGTGGGCAGAAAAATGGGCCGAGAAGCTAACTGACTGCCGAGTTTGCTCGATGACCATCTGAAAAACCCTCAGCTTACACTCAATCGGGAAATCAACAGAAATGTACGCCAATTCGCTGGACCCTTTTTTCTTGTGGTGCGGCAACAAACGAAAAGAATCAATCGGGCAAACGCGCTAAGGCGTATTCAATTTGTTCAGAAGTAAAGCCTTCAAAGGAAAGTTGGCTCGCCACACGCTCATCTGATAAGGATAAATTTTGCGAGTAGCGAATTGCTTTTTTCAAAGCTTGCTCGTTCCAATCGGCATCCACGGTGGCTACGGCAAAGTCTGCTGCGCTCTCAGAAAAATCTTCATAGAGTAGTTGACGTTTCAAGCTCGACTGAGAAAACGCATTGCTGGATAAGTATCTTTCTGCACGATTCAGTGCATTTCTTTCTTCACGAGAAAGTTGAGGTGTATGTTGCTCGTTGTTTGCGGGTTCTTCTTGTTGCGCGCTGCTTGCTTCGTTGTTGCCAGCTGTTTGTTCTCCTTGTGGTTGTTCCATGGAAGCAGTGGCATCGCCAAAGGATTCATTTTTCCTTGCTTCGTTACGTAAAGAAAGGCTGAATTGCGCAGTGATGCTATCGAAAGACGTCACATCTTGGTAGAAGGACAAGCCACCATACGAAAACAAGACAATAAAGGCGGAAGCGACAATGAGAAAAACATTTCGATCTCGTTTGTTTTTTTGAGTTATCAACCCAATATAAAATAAGATAATGCCAAAAATGAAACCGATCAAACCGATAAAAAACAAACCAGCGAAAAATGTAGCCATAAGCATCCCCCCTAATAAAACAGTTTCCTAAAGTTAATAGTACTATGTCTGGAATCAGAAAACAGATTTGTCTTTTCATGAATAGAGGAAAAGAATGATTTGACAAATGTAACGTGTATGCTATTAATGGATCATTCATATGTATTAAAGAAGTGACGCTCAAGAATTACTGGTAAAATCGCTAGTAAACGAAATGAAAGTATGGTTGTATCAGTAGGAGGGAAGAAGATGGATTTTCAAGAAAAAGATTATTTTATGCGTTACACAAAAGTTGCGGCACAGGGATTGAGCAAATTTATTACGCAAGGATCTGTTGATGAAATCTTACAGCTAGATGAACAGCAAAGTGGACAGAAGCAAAAAGCGGATACTGCAAAAGACAAAAGCGAGCCAAAAAACAAGAAAGCACCTAGCTAATTTTTTCCTTAGCGAGGTGCTTTCAGTACGAATCGGTATCCTTCATTTGGATAAACTCCTTATGCAGTTTTTTTCAATTCTTGTACAGCTTGCTCGATCGTAATTCCAGTCGCAAAATGATTCGCATCTTTTTTATCGAAAACGATAAATAAATTCAATTTGGTATCCAGAGTTACACGATATTGTAGATCTGTGTTATAGAATGTCATAGTCATTCTCCTTTCTTAAAACTTGTCATTGAAAGGCAACGGTTAGTTGATAACGAAATTCCATAGTTAGAATAACACTTTTTTTCACATTCGTCCAATAAAACTATCAAACGAACGAATCTGACTGATCCTTTTCAAGAAATCAATGCCTGAGAATGGCAGCAAAAGAAGTTTCCTGGAGTCAGTAAATTCGGGAAAAGTATCTTTGTATATTTTCAGAAAAATAGAATTCATAAAAAATTTCTTAAGAATTTTGAGGATAGCTATTTTCTTAGATAACAAATTTGTAAGATTGAGAGTATGAGTTGGTTAGAAACCTTGATATCATAAGGTTTATCTCCAAATTATGTTTTGTGCAAAAATATATTGATTGTATTTTTTTGGAAAAGAGATCGTATCTCTTGAATTCTATGGTATGATTTACTTTAGAAAAATGAAAATGGATTATGAAAACGGATGTGAAAATATGTGCGGAATTGTCGGCTTTGTCAATTCAAAAGACCAAAAAGAAATCATTATTGAACGCATGATGGACCGGATCGTTCATCGCGGACCAAACAGTTCAGGAAAATTTACCGACGACCAAGTAGCGTTAGGGTTTCGTCGTTTATCGATCATCGACTTAGAAGGTGGCTCACAACCGATTTTTAACGAGGATCGAACAAAAGTCATTATTTTTAATGGGGAAATCTATAATTTTCAAGTGTTGCGGGAAGAATTGATCCAAGCGGGTCATGTTTTTTCTACCCATGCGGATACCGAAGTAGTCTTACATGGCTATGAGGAGTGGGGCATTGATGTTTTGCAGCGCCTGCGGGGAATGTTTGCTTTTGCCATCTGGGATACTCAAAAACAAGAGCTTTTCGGCGCACGGGATCACTTTGGGATCAAACCATATTACTATGCGCAAATGAATGGCAGTTTTATGTTTGGTTCTGAAATCAAGAGCTTTTTGCCTCATCCAGATTTCAAGAAAGAGTTGAACCAAGAGGCGTTGAAACCTTATTTGACGTTTCAATACTCGCCTTTGAACGGAGAAACCTTCTTTAAAGGCGTTCATCGTTTGCAAGAAGGGCATTATTATTTGTTTAATGAACAGGGATTGACGATCAAGCAGTATTGGGATGCAGATTTTTCAGTGAAAGAAAATCATTCAAGAGAAGAATGGGTCGACAAAATCGATCAAGCAGTCCAAGAATCAATTGCCGCTCATCAAATCAGTGATGTTGAAGTCGGCTCATTTTTATCCAGTGGTGTCGATTCAAGTTACGTAGCTTCTGTCTTGCGACCAGATCGCTCGTTTTCAATCGGGTTCGATGACAAAACCTACAACGAAGCGATCGAGGCCCGCAAATTGACGGAAAAACTTGGTTTGAACAACACAGCAGCGGTCATCGATGGTGAAATGTCCTTTGAGGCATTCCCGTTGATTCAGTATCACTTGGACGAACCAGATTCTAACCCAAGCTGTGTCCCTTTGTACTTTTTAGCCAATCTGGCAGCACAGCAAGTGCGAGTCGTTCAATCTGGGGAAGGGGCAGATGAATTATTTGCCGGTTATGCTGCTTATGGCTTCCACACAAACTCTAAAGCGGTGCGCGTTTTTGCCCAAGGGTTGAAAAAATTGCCACAAAACATCCGCTTTCGTTTGGGACGTCAAATCGGCAAAATGAAAAACTTCCATGGTCGAATCCATCTTTATGAAGCAACGGCACCTGCCCAAGACTTCTTTATCGGGCAAGCACTGGTCTTTGAAGAAGAGGAAGCACTGCAGCTTTTAAAACCAACCTATCAAAAAGGACCCTCTGTTGCTGAAATCGTTGCGCCTCATTATGAGAAAGTCAATGGTCTCAAAGACGAGGTCAATAAGATGCAATATTTGGATCTTCATCAGTGGATGCCAAAGGATATCTTGTTAAAAGCAGACAAAATGTCCATGGCGAGTTCCTTGGAATTACGCGTTCCTTTATTGGATATTGAGATGCAAAAGCTGTCGCAAACAATCCCGACGAAATATTTGATCAATCAAAACAACACCAAAGATGTGTTTCGACAAGCGTCAAACCGTCATTTGCCAAAAGAGTGGGCAAACCGTGAAAAACTCGGTTTTCCTGTACCTATCAAGGCATGGCTGAAAGAAGGAACAGGATATGAAGCAGTCAAGAGCCTTTTTGAGTCAGACTTTGCGGCAACCTTCTTCGATCAAACAGCCATTTTACAAATGCTTGAAGACCATCGCCAAGGAAAACCGAATCTTCAGCGAAAAATCTGGACGATCTTTACGTTCTTGACCTGGTATAAAGTATTCTTTATTGATGAATCGATTCCAGAAGCCAAAGAAATCGTTTATGAAACACTTTGATTTGAATATGGCAGAAAAAAAGCTGATGCGGACATCCCGCATCGGCTTTTTTTATAGACCTAAATATTTTTCCAAGTAATCGACCATGCCATCTTCCGCATTGGTTTTGTCGGTAACATCATTGGCGATCGATTTTAATTGTTGCGTGCCATTCGCCATGGCAACGCCCCAACCCGCATAATCCAGCATCTCCAAATCGTTGTGTTCATCACCAAAAGCGATGATATCTTGTCGATCCAAAGACAAAGAATCCGCGATCACCGAAAGACCAAGTGCTTTATGGACCCCTTTTGGTACGATCTCTAAGATAGCTTGAGGTCCGCCCCATGTTCGAACATCGACCGCATCGTCGAATTGATCCTTGATACGTAAAGAAACAGATTCTGCTAATTCATTTTCGGTTTTCACCAGTAATGAAGTGGGGTCCGTTTTTAAATTTGCTAATAGATTTTTTTCGGAAGCATTGCCCGAAAAGAAAAAGTGCTGATCAAATCCGCTTAGGTCATCGATGAAAAAGGTTTCGCGATTTTCTGCTGCCACAAACGTCAGCCCCAGCTGCTCTTTTTGCGCCATGAGCTCAAACGCAATTTCTCGAGAGATCGAGTGCTCCATTTCATTTGCCCAGACTTGTCGAGGTTTATGGACTAACCCACCGTTAAAATTGACCATTGGTGTTGTGAGCGCCAATTCTTTATAGAATTGATCGCTCATACGAAAAGGTCTTCCTGTAGCGATGGTAACAAAGTGTCCCGCTTTGGTGGCGCGAACCAGTACCTCACGTGTGCGAGGGGAAAGTTGGGATTCAGTATTTAAGGTTGTGCCATCTAAATCAATGGCGATGATTTTTGGTTTCAAAAGACTCGCTCCATTCTCTTATGGTAGTGGCTTAAGTGTAACATATTTCTGTCATTTCACAATACAAGTAAGTTTTCGATAAGTTTTCATAATATTTACAAAGCAAAACACGAACATTAAACGTTTTTGGTTAGTTTTATTCGGAAAAAGGTTTGAAAAGCGAAAATTATTCCCTTATAATTTGTAATTGTTCGATGAAAAGCGCAATTATTCATTTTTTCTTTTCATAGAAACGATTAAAGTTCAGGAGTGAAACATAACATGGAAAAGTTTTTCAAATTAAAGGAGAATAAAACGACGGTTTCCACAGAAGTGATGGCTGGGGTCACCACCTTCTTCGCGATGAGTTATATTTTGTTTGTGAATCCGACGATTTTATCTGCTGCAGGCATGCCGTTTCAAGCTGTTTTCTTAGCAACGATCATCGCTTCAGTGATTGGTACCCTGATCATGGGCTTATTTGCAAATGTGCCTTACGCGCAAGCACCTGGAATGGGCCTTAATGCATTCTTCACCTTTACCGTCGTTTTTGGTTTGGGGTATACGTGGCAGCAAGCATTAGCGATGGTTTTCATCTGCGGCTTGATCAACATTTTTATCACGGTCACTCGTATCAGAAAAATGATCATCCATGCGATTCCAGAAAGCATGCAGCATGCAATCGGCGGCGGGATCGGGATCTTTGTGGCTTATGTAGGGATCAAAAATGCCAACTTGCTAAACTTCAGTGCAGACACTGCGGCAGTGACGGGTTCAGTTGTCGACGGTGAGACGATCGTGAGTGCCAATTTTAATGGGGGGATCGTCCCAGCTTTGGCGAATTTCAATAATGCACCTGTTTTGTTAGCAGTGATTGGTTTAGTAGTGACTACTTTATTAGTGGTGAAAAATGTTCGTGGGGCAATTATTTTTGGTATTTTAGGAACGACGATCATCGGTATTTTGATGGGTGTGGTGGATTTAAGTGCCATTGATTGGCACGGGAACTCATTAGGAAGTTCCATCAGCGAACTAGGCATCACATTTGGCGCTGCGTTTGGCTCTGAAGGAATGGGCTCACTATTCAGTGATTCTGCCAAAATCCCTCAAGTAATCATGACGATTTTAGCGTTTAGCTTATCTGATGTCTTTGATACGATCGGTACCTTTATCGGGACTGGACGTCGTACAGGGATCTTTTCGAAAAAAGATGAAGAAGCGGTTGAAAACAGTAACGGGTTGAACACGAAGATGGATAAAGCCCTTTTTGCAGATGCCGTAGCCACTTCTGTAGGTGCCATCGTAGGGACCTCAAATACAACGACTTATGTGGAATCAGCAGCTGGTATCGGTGCTGGTGGACGCACGGGCTTGACTTCTGTTGTAGTGGCAGCACTCTTTGCAATCAGCAGTATCTTTTCTCCACTGATCTCAATCGTTCCCGCACAAGCGACAGCACCAGCGTTGATCTTAGTTGGGGTAATGATGATGGCTTCGTTTGCAGACATCAAGTGGACCGATCTAGAAGAAGCAGTTCCCGCTTTCTTCGCGTCTATTTTTATGGGCTTGTCTTACAGTATTTCCAATGGGATCGCTGTTGGTTTCATTTTCTACGCATTAGTGAAAGTAGTGAAAGGAAAAGCCAACGAAGTGTCTCCGATCATCTGGGTCGTCAATGCGTTGTTTATCCTAAACTTTGTCATTTTGGCTTTGATCAGTTAAGTTTAATGAAGAAAATCTTTCTGTATGTTACCTGCAGAAAGATTTTTTTATTTGATTATTACTCACGATACGGTATAGTATTTGTGAAAGAAGGTTTGTAAATGAAGATTGATTGGAAACGAAATCTACTGATTTCATGGGTAGGTTGTTTTTTTACGGGTGCCAGTTTTAGTCTTGTCATGCCATTCATTCCCTTATATATAGAAGAGTTAGGCGCTCCAGAGAGTCAAATTGAGTTGTTTTCTGGATTAGCAATCTCAGTAACGGCGTTTGCGGCGGCTATCATTGCTCCAGTATGGGGAAATCTAGCAGATCAAAAAGGTCGTCGCTTAATGATGATTCGCGCGGCTGCGGGGATGACAGTGACGATGGGGTCTTTGGCTTTTGTACCGAATGTCTATTGGTTGTTGATCATGCGTTTCTTTACCGGAATTTTATCGGGGTATATTCCCAATGCGACTGCATTGATTGCTTCGCAGGCGCCTCGAGAAAAAAGCGGTTGGGCGCTTGGGACATTGGCTACAGGAGCCATCGCAGGGAATTTGATCGGTCCATCGATGGGTGGGGCGTTGGCGCAATGGTTCGGCATGAAAAATGTTTTTATCATTACTGGTGTTGTGCTGCTAATTACGCTCTTGCTTACGATTTTTCTCGTTCAAGAAGATTTTGAGCCGGTTGAAAAGGGCGATTTGCTGTCCATCAAAGAAATTTTTGGTCAAATCAAAAATATGCAGTTGCTTGTCGGTTTGTTTATTACGTCACTGATTTTACAGCTAGGTGTAACGAGTATCAGCCCGATCCTTACATTGTATATTCGTGATCTAAGCGGGAACAGTGGCAATATTTTGTTTGTCAGCGGATTGATCGTCTCTGTTGCTGGTGTTTCGGCAATCATCTCTTCGCCATTTTTAGGCAAAATCGGTGATCGTTACGGCAATCACAAGGTATTGTTAGGCGGTTTATTGCTGTCATTTTTCTGTTTCATTCCGATGGGCTTTGTCTCCACACCGTTTCAGTTGGGCGTGCTGCGCTTCTTGCTTGGTTTTTCGACAGGTGCGTTGATGCCGTCGATCAACACACTGATCAGCAAGATCACCCCGATGGAAGGGGTCAGCCGCATCTACAGCTACAACCAAATGTTCTCTAACTTTGGACAAGTGTTAGGTCCGATGGTCGGCTCAACGGTGGCAGCTGGCTTTGGTTATCCCGCCGTCTTTTGGGTAACTAGCGGGTTTGTACTGATCAATATTTTTATCTCAGGATTTAATTTCCGTAAAAGCTTGCGTAAAACGGACATCAGTGAATAGTTGAAAAGAAAAAAAAACCAGTTACAATAAAGGTAACTGGTTTTTTTTTAATGGCTTGTCTTTTCAGGCGCTGGTGCGATAATACCAACAAGAATGATCACCACACCTGTGACCAAAGAGATGATTGAAGTTAATTGAAAATCATAAGTTGCTCCAGCAAGTGAGCTGCCTAGATAGCCAACGACTTGACCTAATACAAAAGTCCAAAATAAAGTGACTAAGTAACGCATGACGACACCTCTTTTCTGCGTATCTTCCATTTCGACTTTAGTTTATCACAAAAATATTTATTGTAAAGATTTTCACTTTTTCATTTTGTTTTTCAAATCTAATTACTAGCAGAAAGAAAGAGAATTTTCATTTTTGGAGGGATTTCAATGTATTCACAGCTCACCACCTTAAGCGCCTATTCGTTGCTGCAAAGTACGATCAAAATTCCTCACTATATAGAGCAAGCCAAAAAGATGGGCTATCAGACGTTGGGTCTGACCGATCATAATGTTCTCTATGGCGCGGTCGAGTTTTATCAGCAATGCCTAGCACAGGGCATCAAGCCGATTTTTGGCGCTTTGTTCGACTGTACCTTCGGAGAGGGATCAATGTCCTTTCCATTGTACGTATTTGCAAAAAACCTCAAGGGCTATCAAACCTTGATGCGTTTATCAAGTGAAAAAATGATCACCGAGCAGTTGAATTTGGCTTCTTGTGATTCTTTGCAGGACCTCTTTGGTTTGCTGCCTGAAGGCGAGGGATTTCTGCCTTCTCAGCACGATGATCTAGAAGCCAATCAAGAAGCACTGCGAGCAATCAGCCATAAATTTGATTCTGAGAGCTTGTTTTTAGGTATTACTAGCAAAGGGTTAGATCCAGAAACGATCGCTTGGTTTAACGAGCAAAACATTGCACCATGTGCGTATCAACCAATCGCGGCTTTAGCACAAGAAGAAGCCTTTGCAGTCAAAGTGATGACGCATATCAAAGAGGGCTCGCAAATTGAAGACTTTCGTCAGGCTAAAGAGCAAGGGGCTGCGCAGCTTTTTCTACAACCAGCAGACCAACTGACCGCGGCATTTGAAGAATGGTCGCAGGCATTGATGAATAATCAGCGGATTGCAGCTGAATGCGCTGTCGAGCTGCCGCTGCATCAGCGGCTGTTGCCTCATTACCCGCTACCAGCCGAAGAAAGTGCTGCGGACTATTTGCGGAAAATTTGTTTTGAGCGTCTGCCTCAGCGTGTTGCCCACGTTACATCGGCGTACGAACAGCGTTTGGATTATGAGTTGTCCGTCATCCATAAGATGGGCTTTGATGACTATTTCTTGATTATTTGGGACGTCATGGACTTTGCCCACCAACAAGAGATCGTTACCGGCGCTGGACGGGGATCGGCTGCTGGAGCACTGGTGGCATATGTTTTATCGATCACCGACGTAGATCCAATCAAATACGATCTTTTGTTTGAACGATTCTTGAATCCAGAACGTTACACGATGCCTGATATTGATTTAGACATTCCTGACAATCGCAGAGACGAGATTTTACAGTATGTGCGCCAAAAATACGGGCAAGAATATATGGCACAGATTGCGACGTTTGGCACTATGGCGGCCAAAATGGTTCTGCGAGATGTTTCTCGTGTCTTTGGTCTTTCGCAAAGTGAAGCCAATCGCTGGTCAAAAGCCATCCCCAATGCCTTGAAAATGACCTTAGATCTTGCTTATGAACAATCCAATCAGCTGCGAGAATTGGTGTCGTTTAATGAGCGAAACCAAATAATGTTTCAAGTCGCCAAAATTTTAGAAGGCTTGCCACGTCACGTATCGACTCATGCCGCTGGTGTGGTGATCAGTGACAAGAATTTGCTTGATCTGGTTCCCTTACAAGAAGGCAGCGATGGGATCTGGCTGACCCAATTTACCATGAATGACGTAGAAGCCATCGGCCTATTGAAGATGGACTTTTTAGGCTTGAGAAACTTATCGATCATTGATAATACCTTGAAAGGCATTAAACGAATCAGCCAACAAATCGTTACCCAAAAGGAGATTCCTCTTGATGATCCAGCAACATTGCGCTTGTTTCAAAAAGGCGAGACCGCAGGGATCTTCCAATTTGAATCAGCGGGGATACGCAATGTGCTGCGTAAGTTAGGACCAGAAAGCATCGAGGATATTGCCGCAGTCAATGCCTTGTATCGTCCAGGACCGATGCAAAATATCGATACCTTTATTAAGCGGAAAAAAGGACAAGAGCGTGTCTCTTATCCAGATGACAGCTTGATTCCGATTTTGCAAAACACTTACGGAATCATTGTCTACCAAGAGCAGATCATGCAGGTAGCTTCCAAAATGGCTGGTTTCAGCTTAGGACAAGCAGATATTTTGCGTCGAGCAATCAGTAAAAAGAAAAAAGACGTCTTGGATGAGGAACGTCGTCATTTTGTGCAAGGCGCCTTAGCCAATCAGTACGATGAAAAGACCGCCAATTTGGTCTATGATTATATCGAGCGGTTCGCCAATTACGGGTTTAATCGATCCCATGCGTTTGCCTATTCCTTTATCGGCTTTCAAATGGCCTATCTGAAGGTACACTATCCTGCACCATTTTTTGCTTCGATCTTACACTCGGTACGCAACACCGCCAGCAAAATGAAAGAATATTTAAATGAAGCCGCACGTTATGGCGTAGAAGTACTGCCGCCTTCGATCAATGCCAGTGGGTTTAGTTTTCAACTGCAAAATGAAAAACAAATTCGTTTTGGTTTCAACAGTATCAAAGGAATCCGACGCGACATGATCCAAGACATTTTGGCAGAAAGAAAAGAGCATGGTAATTTCACGTCTATGGATCAATTTTTGCTTCGCTTGAATCAGCGGAACAGCAAATGGTTAAAATTGGATTATTTATTGCCGCTTTTGAGCATCGGCGTATTCGATGGGATCGCCCCCAATCGAAAACAAGCACTGATCCAGCTAGAAGGAAAGATCCAAAACATTACTTATAGTGGCGGCAGTTTGGATCTCTTAGAAACTATGGCATTAAAAGAAGAAGCCGTTGCCGATTACAAACTAGAAGAAAAACTGGCTTTGGAAGAAGAATACTTAGGTGTTTATTTGTCTGGCCATCCCGTGGAACAGTTTCAAAAATTGCACCAATTAAAACAAATCACTGATATTGCTGATCTGGTTCCGAATGAACGGGTGCGTATCCTTTTATATGTGCGCAAGATTCGAGAGATTCGAACGAAAAAGGGCGAACAAATGGCGTTTGTCGAAGGAACAGATGCCAGCAAAGAAGTGTCAGTAACGATTTTTCCCATCGTTTATCGACAAGTACGTTCCTTGATTGAAGAAAATGCTGTTCTCTACATCGAAGGAAAGGTCGAGGTAAGTCGTTACAATGGTGAAATCCAACTCATTGCTGATAAAATAGACTTAGCAGAAAACGTTCAAAATAAAATTGCGTCACAAACTTGTTACTTAAAGATTTCTGCTGAAGCTGAAACGTCGCACCTGCAAGCATTGTCGAAGGAAATGAAGCAGCACCACGGAAATATTCCAGTGGTGATGTTCTATGAAAGCAGTGGCAAAAAAGTGTTATTAGCAGAAGAAAACTGGGTGACGGATGAGCCGAACTTTGTCAAACAACTGATCGCATTATTAGGAAATGGAAATGTAATTTACAAGTAATTTTCCGAAAACGGTAATTCAACTTACACTTTTTTCAACTTTTTCCCACTATTTCAAGACATTTTCATGGAATAATGGTAGAATATGTCTCGTGGTTATTACTTGAAAACTAGCAAACAGGGGCTTCCCTAAACAAAATCTTTTGATGAGGTGAAAGAATAATGAAACGCATTGGAATTCTAACCAGTGGCGGCGATGCACCAGGAATGAACGCAGCGATTCGCGCAGTTGTCAGAAAGGGTATTTTTGACGGACTTGAAGTATACGGAATCAACTATGGCTATGCCGGACTAGTCGCAGGCGACATTCGTCGCTTAGATGTTGCTGATGTTGGTGACAAAATTCAACGTGGTGGAACATTCTTATATTCAGCACGTTATCCAGAATTTGCGACACAAGAAGGACAATTAAAAGGAATCGAACAATTAAAGAAATTTGGCATCGAAGGGCTAGTCGTGATTGGTGGAGATGGGTCTTACCATGGTGCGATGGCACTTACTCGTCACGGTTTCCCAGCGATCGGGATTCCAGGAACGATCGATAATGACATTCCAGGAACAGATTTCACGATTGGTTTTGATACAGCGATCAATACTGTCTTGGAATCGATTGACCGTATCCGTGATACAGCGACATCACATGTCCGCACATTCGTGATCGAAGTAATGGGTCGTGGTGCTGGCGATATCGCTTTATGGTCAGGTGTGGCCGGTGGTGCGGATGAAATCATCATCCCAGAACATGATTTTGACATGCAAGTTGTTGCTGATCGTATCCGTGAAGGACGCGACCGCGGGAAAAAACATTGCTTGATCGTTTTAGCCGAAGGTGTGATGGGCGGAAATGATTTTGCTGACAAACTTTCTGAATACGGCGATTTCCATACCCGTGTATCAATTCTAGGACACGTTGTCCGTGGTGGTTCACCAAGCGCTCGTGACCGTGTGTTAGCAAGTAAATTTGGTTCATATGCCGTTGAATTATTGCAACAAGGCAAAGGCGGTCTATGTATCGGTATCGAAAACAATGAAATGATTGCTTCTGATATCATCGATACCCTTGAAAACAATCGTCACAAACCAGATCTTAGCTTGTATAACTTGAACAAAGAAATCTCATTCTAAAGAGATTTTTAAGCAACGCAACAGTAATTTTGTAAAAAAAGCTTATTAGCTATTTTAAATAAATGAATAGGAGCGTTTAGTAATGAAAAAAACAAAGATCGTAAGTACATTAGGACCAGCAAGTAACAGTGTGGAAATTATTTCTCAACTGATTGAAGCCGGTGCGAATGTCTTCCGCTTTAACTTCTCTCATGGAGATCATGAAGAACAATTAGCGCGTATGACAATGGTTCGTGAAGCCGTAAAGAAAACTGGTAAAGATGTCGGTATCCTTTTAGATACAAAAGGTGCTGAAATCCGTACAACTGTACAAAATACGACAGAAGCAGACTTTGGTCGTGCTGGATACATCCAATTCAACGTTGGCGATGAAACACGTATTTCAATGGATCCAGAACACAAAGGAACAAAAGAAAAAATTGCTGTAACTTATCCTGGTTTATTTGAAGATGTTCATGTGGGCGGACACATCTTGTTTGATGATGGCTTGATCGACATGGAAATCAAAGAAAAAGACGAAGCAACCCGTGAATTAGTGGTTGTCGTTAAAAATGCTGGAATGTTAGGATCACGTAAAGGGGTCAATGCTCCTGGCGTATCAATCAGCTTACCTGGTATTACTGAAAAAGATGCAGAAGATATCCGTTTTGGTCTTGATAACGATATCGACTTCATTGCCGCTTCATTTGTACGTAAAGCGCAAGACGTTTTAGAAATTCGTGAAATTTTAGAAGAAAAAGACATGACTCATGTGCAAATCTTCTCTAAAATCGAATCACAAGAAGGTATCGATAATATCGATGAAATCATCAAAGTTTCTGATGGTATCATGGTTGCCCGTGGTGACATGGGTGTTGAGATCCCTGCTGAAGAAGTACCAATGGTTCAAAAGAGCATCATCAAAAAATGTAACGCTGCTGGTAAATCAGTTATCACAGCAACACAAATGTTAGAATCAATGCAACAAAACCCACGTCCAACTCGTGCAGAAGCTTCTGACGTTGCCAATGCTGTCTTTGACGGTACTGATGCAACAATGCTTTCTGGTGAGTCAGCAAACGGTGACTACCCTGTTGAAGCAGTAGCAACAATGGCACGTATCGACGTGGAAGCAGAAAAAGCTTTATCAGAAAACAGCACTTTCCAAATCAACCAATTTGATAAAACAGATGTAACGGAAACAATCGGTTTATCTGTTGCTCGTGCAGCGAAAAACTTAGGGGTTAAAACAATCGTTGCTGCCACTGAATCTGGCTACACTGCAAAAATGATCTCTAAATATCGTCCAGATGCTGACATTTTAGCTGTCACATTTGACGAACGCACAAAACGCGGCTTGATGCTTAACTGGGGTGTGTACCCAACCGTTGCTGAAAAACCATCAACAACTGATGAAATGTTTGAATTAGCAGCAAAACAAGCAGTGGATTTAGGCTTTGCTAAAGAAGGCGATCTAATCTTGATCACAGCCGGTGTTCCTGTTGGTGAACGCGGAACAACCAACGTAATGAAGATCCAATTGATCGGATCAAAATTGCTTGAAGCGCAAGGAATTGGTGAAAAATCAGTTGTTGCCAATGCCGTGATCGCTCACAGTGCCGAAGAAGCAATTGCGAAAGCAAAAGATGGCATGATTTTAGTTGTACCAACAACAGATAAAGAATATATGCCAGCAATCGAAAAAGCAGCAGCTTTAGTTGTTGAAGATGGCGGCTTGACTTCTCATGCAGCAGTTGTCGGAATCGCGAAAGATCTACCAGTGATCGTTGGTGCCAAAGACGCAACAACAACCATCAAAGATGGCGAATTGGTTACTCTTGATTCTCGTCGCGGTATCGTTTATCGTGGAGAAACAACAGCGATCTAATGATTTTTAACGATTGATCAAGCAACAGGCAAGTGCACGTTGTGCGCTTCCTGTTGTTTTTTTGAGAGTGTCGAAATCCCTTGAGAAAAGGCATTAAAATGACACGATCAAAAATGAAAAAGGTGTCAAGAAAATTTCATTGACAAAGCCTCAGAAGCCCTGTATAATTGCTTTTGTTGCTTAGGGGTGATAAAAATGAAATGGTCTTTATTGGAATTAAAAAAATACCAAGAGACACCGCTGATGTTTGAAGAAACACTTGACCTAAAAAGTCAACTGATAAAACGCGATGGACAGATCATTGATTTGTCTCCTGTAAAAGTAAAAGGGCTGATGAGTGTTGATAAGCAAGGATACTTGCTGCACTATCAAGTGGAAACGACGATGACATTGCCATCTACTCGTTCTTTGACACCTGTAGCGATTCCTTTTGATTTTTCAGTGGATGAACAATTCATGACACCAGAGCAATTTCAGCGTCGCGATGAAACGATCGTCGAAGAAGAAGTTTTGATCATTGAAGGTCAAACCATCAGCTTAGATGAATCGGTCGCTGATAACCTATTACTTGCGATTCCTTTGCAAGTCCTGACAGAAGAAGAAAAACAAGGTTCAGCAATGCCATCTGGCAACGATTGGGCTGTTTTGTCAGAAGAAGACTTTGCAAATCAAAAAGAAGCGCAAGCTCAACAAGTTGATCCTCGTCTTGCAAAATTATCCGAATTATTCAATGAATCAGATGACGATAACGCGTAGGATTGGAATAAATTGCAGCCTCAAGGTTGCGTTCATTAACAAGGAGGTGTAGCAAAATGGCAGTACCAGCTAGAAAAACTTCGAAAGCGAAGAAAGCAAAACGTCGTACACATTACAAATTGACAATCAACGGTTTGAACGAATGTGCAAACTGTGGTGAAATGAAAAAAAGCCACCATGTCTGCTCTAACTGTGGTCATTACGATGGCAAAGACGTAGCAACAAAAGAAGCATAATTCCTTTTTTTCAGAAAGAGGATTCTAAAACCTTAGGCTAACCATGGAGCCTGAGGTTTTTTTGTTTTTTTTGGAAAAGATGGAACTTTTCAGAAATTTTTTTGTCCATCGAAAGAGAATAGTTCAAAAGCAGGTACATTTGCGCTATAATGAAAAAGATAATTGAATCTTAGGAGGATGAAAGATGACAAAACAACAAATCGGCGTTGTCGGTATGGCTGTTATGGGCAAAAACTTAGCGTTGAACATCGAAAGCCGCGGTTATTCAGTTGCCTTATTTAACCGTACTGGTTCAAAGACAGAAGAAGTAGTAAAAGAACATCCAGATAAAAATTTTAAAGCAACTTATACGATAGAAGAATTTGTTCAATCAATTGAAAAGCCACGTCGTATTTTATTAATGGTAAAAGCAGGATTTGCGACGGATGCTACGATCCAAGAACTATTGCCTCATCTAGACAAAGGCGATATTTTGATCGATGGCGGAAATACCTTCTTTAAAGATACTGTTCGTCGTAACGAAGAGTTGGCAAACTCAGGAATCAACTTTATCGGTACGGGTGTTTCTGGTGGAGAAGAAGGCGCCTTGAAAGGTCCTTCGATCATGCCTGGTGGACAAAAAGAAGCATATGAATTGGTTGCACCGATCTTGGAACAAATTTCAGCAAAAGCTGAAGATGGTACACCTTGTGTAACTTATATTGGGCCAAATGGTGCAGGCCATTACGTAAAAATGGTTCATAATGGGATCGAGTATGGCGACATGCAGCTAATTGCGGAGTCTTATGACTTGATGCAAAACATTTTAGGTTTATCTGTTGATGAAATGGCTGATATCTTTGCCGAATGGAACAAAGGTGAATTGGATAGCTACCTAATTGAGATCACAGCGGATATCTTGACACGTAAAGATGATCAAGGAACAGGCAAACCGATCGTTGATGTCATCTTAGATGCTGCAGGCAATAAAGGAACTGGGAAATGGACGAGCCAAAGTGCCTTAGACCTAGGTGTTCCATTGCCATTGATCACTGAATCTGTTTTTGCTCGCTATATCTCAGCTTACAAAGAAGAACGGGTCAATGCCAGCAAAGTATTACCGAAACCAGAAGCGGTTGCTTTTGAAGGGAACAAAGAAGAATTTATCAATAAGATCCGTGAAGCCTTATACTTCAGTAAAATCATGAGCTATGCACAAGGTTTCGCGCAATTACGTACAGCATCAAAAGAGTACGATTGGGATCTTCCTTTTGGTGAGATTGCCAAAATTTGGCGTGCAGGCTGTATCATCCGTGCGCAATTTTTACAAAAAATCACGGATGCTTATGACAAGAATGCTGACATCGAAAACTTATTATTAGATGATTACTTCAAAGACATCACGAAACGCTATCAATCTTCTGTACGTGAAGTAGTTGCGCTAGCTGTCCAAGCGGGTGTCCCTGTGCCGACGTTCTCCTCTGCGATCGCGTACTTTGATTCGTATCGTTCTGATCGTTTGCCAGCGAACTTGATCCAAGCACAACGGGATTACTTCGGCGCGCATACGTATGAACGGACAGATAAAGAGGGAATTTTCCATTATTCATGGTATGACGAAGCGTAAGCTTTAAGAGAATCCAAAAGAGAAAGGCCGAAAGTGAGAACTTTCGGTCAATCTCTTTTTTATTTTTTAGATACATGATAAAATAAGACAGATAATGTCTATTTTAAAGGCAGAATAATCAATAAAGGGGCTATCAATAATGAGTAATATTCTAATCATTGAAGATGAAAAGAACTTAGCTCGATTTGTGGAATTAGAATTGAAGCATGAAGGGTATAATACCGAAGTTCATTACAACGGACGGACGGGACTGGATGCTGCGCTGAATAATGAATGGGATGCAATCTTATTGGATCTAATGCTTCCAGAGCTAAATGGGTTAGAAGTTTGCCGACGTGTGCGTCAATCGAAGAACACCCCGATCATCATGATGACCGCGAGAGATTCTGTGATTGATCGAGTATCAGGTTTGGATCATGGTGCTGATGATTATATTGTGAAGCCTTTTGCAATTGAAGAATTGCTGGCACGCTTACGTGCGTTGCTTCGCCGTATCGATATCGAAGGGGACAAAAACGTCGCAAAACAAACCACGATCACTTACCGCGATCTAACGATTGAAAAAGAAAACCGTGTCGTTCGACGTGGAACAGATGTCATTGAACTAACAAAACGCGAATATGAGCTATTGTTGACTTTAATGGAAAACGTCAATGTCGTTTTAGCCAGAGATGTTTTATTAAACAAAGTCTGGGGCTATGAGACAGAAGTTGAAACCAACGTTGTCGATGTTTACATCCGCTACTTACGAAATAAAATTGATGTGCCAGGGGAGGAAAGCTATATCCAAACCGTTCGTGGTACAGGTTATGTGATGCGGTCGTGAACCTTAAAAAAAGAATGAAAAAATTAAAAGAACTGAAGGGGCCTTCTTTAACTGTAAAGTGGGCCTTCGCAAGTTCTTTCTTTATATTCGTCGTATTTACGATCTTTGCTGTGATCACCTATAAAACATCGGTGAATTTGATCGTTGCTAAAGAAGAAAATAATGTGGAGCGCACGATGTCAGAGGTTGCTTCTCGTTTAGCCAATTCGGATCAAGAACTAACATTGGTTCGAACATATCGTAATTTAACCAAAAATGATGCGGGGACGACGAGCATTTATGATCGCACTTCAACGATCGATGGCAACTTAATGAAAATCGATTCCTTTATTTCGGAATTAGGCCAAGCGCCGTTGAGCTTGTTTGTTTATAATTTGAATGAGGATCTTGTGTTTAAAACCCATGAAAATGATTTAGCACTGATCGACACGCAGCGCAAAGCGCCAACCATCGTAACGCTGGATGGTATCACAGGCTTTCTCTCGATCCAACCCATCTATTCAAAAGGCACCAGAGAGCGGATTGGCTATGCACAAACATTTTATGAATTGACTTCTTTTTACGAAATACGCAGCAAACTGCTGCTGACTTTGATTATCTTAGAAGTCGTTTCTCTGATTCTTAGTAGTGTGCTTGGGTTCTTTTTATCAGCGTATTTCCTTCAGCCATTAAAGGTCTTGCGAGATACGATGGAAACCGTTCGGAAAAACCCACAGTCAACGGTGCATATGCCAGAATTAAATACGAACGATGAACTGTCTGATTTAGCAGATATCTTTAACGAAATGCTGGATCGCATGCGCCTATACATTGAACAGCAAGAGCGATTCGTCGAAGACGTTTCTCATGAGTTGCGAACGCCTGTGGCGATCATTGAAGGACATATGAATCTGTTGCAGCGTTGGGGAAAAGACGATCCAGAGATTTTGGATGAGTCTCTGGCAGCCAGTATGCAAGAGATCAGTCGGATGAAGACGCTCGTACAGGAAATGTTGGATCTCTCAAGAGCGGAACAAGTGGATGTTCATTATGCAAATGAAACAACCAATGCAAAAGAAGTTGTCTATCAAGTCTTCAATAACTTTAAAATACTGTATCCGGATTTTGTTTTTACATTGGATGATGACTTATACCATGAGTTGAAGCTGAAAATCTATCGCAATCATTTTGAACAGATCATTATTATTGTCTTGGATAACGCAGTGAAATATTCCACTGATCGAAAAGAAGTTCATCTATCCATTTCGTTGGATCGGCAATCCTTTGAAATTGCCATTCAAGACTTTGGTGAGGGAATCTCCAAAGAAGACCTCGACAAGATCTTTAATCGTTTCTATCGGGTAGATAAAGCCCGTGCTAGAACCAAAGGCGGAAACGGGCTAGGGCTCTCTATTGCGAAACAGTTATTGGAAAGCTATAAAGGAAAAATTTCAGCAGAGAGTGTCATCGGTCAAGGAACGATCTTTCGAATCTATATACCGATCGTTCAATCAGAAGATCGGACGAAAAGAGAACGTTAGGCGAAAAGCTTAAGTTCTCTTTTTTTATCCATTAATGATAGATTTAGCCGCAAAATACTTCTTATAAACGAACGTTCGAATCGTTTGACAATGAATAATTCGCTTATAAAAATAGTTGCCAAAAAGCCTATTTTTTTAGTTGATTTTTCCTTTAAGAATTGCTATATTATTACTTGTCCTTGTTAAGGCATTTGTAACAAACACTGATTGATCTTTTTTGAAATTAGTTGTTGACGAAACATTTTACAAGTGTTATTATAACAAAGTCGAAAAAATATCATCTCTGAAAAACCTAATAAATCAAAAAAACTTTTCAAAAAAGTGTTTGACATATAACGGTTGAGATGGTAAGATAAAAAAGTCGCTGAGGTTAAGAAAGAAGTTAAATAACAACTTCTTGAAAAAACTTTTCAAAAAAGAGTTGACAAACAAACGTCGCTCTGATATGATATAAAAGTTGCTAACACAGCACGGTAGACCTTTGAAAACTGAACAAAGCAAGCAAACGAACCAATGTGTAGGACGTTTCAATTTATTGAAACAAATACATGCAAGCAATAGCTAGCAAAGTTAATTTTTATGAGCTTAATGACCGTATGGTCATTCAAACAAATCATTATGAGAGTTTGATCCTGGCTCAGGACGAACGCTGGCGGCGTGCCTAATACATGCAAGTCGAACGCTTTTTCTTTCACCGGAGCTTGCTCCACCGAAAGAAAAAGAGTGGCGAACGGGTGAGTAACACGTGGGTAACCTGCCCATCAGAAGGGGATAACACTTGGAAACAGGTGCTAATACCGTATAACACTATTTTCCGCATGGAAGAAAGTTGAAAGGCGCTTTTGCGTCACTGATGGATGGACCCGCGGTGCATTAGCTAGTTGGTGAGGTAACGGCTCACCAAGGCAACGATGCATAGCCGACCTGAGAGGGTGATCGGCCACACTGGGACTGAGACACGGCCCAGACTCCTACGGGAGGCAGCAGTAGGGAATCTTCGGCAATGGACGAAAGTCTGACCGAGCAACGCCGCGTGAGTGAAGAAGGTTTTCGGATCGTAAAACTCTGTTGTTAGAGAAGAACAAGGATGAGAGTAAAATGTTCATCCCTTGACGGTATCTAACCAGAAAGCCACGGCTAACTACGTGCCAGCAGCCGCGGTAATACGTAGGTGGCAAGCGTTGTCCGGATTTATTGGGCGTAAAGCGAGCGCAGGCGGTTTCTTAAGTCTGATGTGAAAGCCCCCGGCTCAACCGGGGAGGGTCATTGGAAACTGGGAGACTTGAGTGCAGAAGAGGAGAGTGGAATTCCATGTGTAGCGGTGAAATGCGTAGATATATGGAGGAACACCAGTGGCGAAGGCGGCTCTCTGGTCTGTAACTGACGCTGAGGCTCGAAAGCGTGGGGAGCGAACAGGATTAGATACCCTGGTAGTCCACGCCGTAAACGATGAGTGCTAAGTGTTGGAGGGTTTCCGCCCTTCAGTGCTGCAGCAAACGCATTAAGCACTCCGCCTGGGGAGTACGACCGCAAGGTTGAAACTCAAAGGAATTGACGGGGGCCCGCACAAGCGGTGGAGCATGTGGTTTAATTCGAAGCAACGCGAAGAACCTTACCAGGTCTTGACATCCTTTGACCACTCTAGAGATAGAGCTTCCCCTTCGGGGGCAAAGTGACAGGTGGTGCATGGTTGTCGTCAGCTCGTGTCGTGAGATGTTGGGTTAAGTCCCGCAACGAGCGCAACCCTTATTGTTAGTTGCCATCATTTAGTTGGGCACTCT
>NZ_JBIOTA010000001.1:1990000-2575000 GCF_051715045.1 Enterococcus sp. AZ063 | reverse complement strand
TATCAGTCTTTTATAAGATTGATACATTTTTTTTGTTTATAAAAGTCTAAAAATACGATTTTGAAGGACCACTCATATAGCAAAGATTTTTTGTTTTGTTACTATTGAAAGCCTTCCCTTAATCTTGTATAGTTTTTACATGAATAGCTGCAAGGAACAGGAAAGAGGGGGATCAAATTGAAATGGTATGAGAATAGAATCAAATCAGCGATAGATGGGACAAATCCAATGGTGATCAAAGAATTGTCTGGCAGTTTTGCTGTTTATGGCGATGTCCAATTTCTTCCCGGATACTGTGTATTATTACCTAAAAGAGAGGTGGCTTCTTTAAATGATCTAGATTTAAGCGAGCGACAGATTTTCTTAACTGATATGACTCTTTTAGGAGATGCTATAATACAAGCTTGTTCTCCATTGAGAATCAATTATGAACTATTGGGAAATACTGATAACTTTCTTCATGCACATTTGTTTCCCCGTTATGAATGGGAAACCGACGAAGCGAAAAAAATGCCTGTTTGGTTGTACGACAAATCCCATTGGACTAATCCAGAGTATCACTATTCAGAAAAAAGAGATGGAGAGCGAAGACAAAAGATAGCCTCTTATTTAGAAAATGCCTATCGCTAGTCTAATGACTCTCCCTGAATCTAGTAACGTCTATTAAAGAACCTCCATGAAGCGATCGCTTCATGGAGGTTCTTTTTCCTTAGATCAATCAACATACTTAAGAACTGCGACTTCTTTTGGTTTCAGAACTACCAACTGTCTGGTTTCTTTGATTAGAAGGTCTGCTCCAGGGGCTTTCAGCTTCACTTTGGTTGTCTGCTCCGTATGGTTTAAGAGAAAGACGAGTGTATAGCCAGCACCTTTGCGACAGGTAACGGAGACTTCAGTAGGAGCAGCCAAGAAGTGCTGGGCATGAGTCGCTAATTTATGATTTTCCAGAATGGTCGCTAAAAATGTAGTTAGCCCTTCAAGAGACAATTCTGTTCCCACGTAATACGCATACCCATCGTCGATCTGATTCATAGTAATGGCTGGCTTATCGGACAAATAACCGGATTGGAAGGTTGCCAAAGCTTTCGCACCATTTAGATGAATGACTTCCTCCCATAGAGAATTGTCGTACCGACGACCTTGGAAGTCAATTTGGTGATGGATAGCTGCTTTCATTGGGTAAAACTCTTCTACAATGATCCCTAAGGTGTCCCTAAACAGTCCTGGATAGCCCCCAAGATAGACTTGGTCATATTCATTGACGATCCCACTAAAGAAATTCGTCAAGAAGATGCCACCTTGTCGCACGTAATCATTGATTTTCTTACCGAAGGCTTCTGGTGCTGAATAGAGATTTGGGGCGATCACTAAAGGATAGCCGTCTAGGGATTCGGAAGGATGGACAAAGTTTACGCTCAGATTTAACGCCCTTAGCGCGCCATACAGGCTGCGTAACTGATGAATGTACTTTAAGGTGCTTGGTTTGGCATCCAATTCCAGCGCCCACCAATTTTCCCAGTCAAAGACAACCGCGACATCAGCCAAGAAGCGCGTCCCAACAATTTCCGACAGTTGCGAAAATTCGTTGCCTAATTGCGCACATTCACGAAAGATACGGCTTGAATGAGGATCTCCGTGAGGCACCATCGCACTATGAAATTTTTCCGCACCGCCACGAGACTGCCGCCATTGAAAGAACATGATGCCATCAGCGCCATGAGCGAGCGCTTCATAACTCCAAAGACGCAGCTGGTTGGGTGTCTTGGCACCATTGATTTGCCGCCAATTAACGGCGCTGGTGGCTTGTTCCATGATCAAAAAAGGTTTTTTCTTTAAACTACGAGTTAGATCGTTAGCAAGAAATTGCGGGTAAGGGATCTTTTCAAAGGGATTCGGGTACGAATTCCAGCTGACTACATCCATTTCGGGTGCCCATTTAAACCCATCCACGTATTTGTGCAAGCCCATAAGATTGGTCATGTAAGGGATGCCTTGTGAATATTTTGCGATCGCCGCATTTTCGAGTTGATAGAGCTCCAGATTCATGTCGGAAAGAAAACGGCGATAGTCTAACTGCTGCGCAGGATTTTTGAAGGTCGGCATCGCTTCAGGTAGAAAAATTTCGTCCCAGCTACCATAGGATTGACTCCAAAACTTAGTTGACCACGCATCATTCAATCCAGCGATGGTCTGATATTTCTCTGCTAACCATGTCTGAAATCTTTTCCGACAATGATCGCAATAACACTCGTGGATGTGACAGGTATATTCGTTATTGATATGCCACATGACTAGCCCTGGATGATTGGCATAACGGTTTGCGACTGCTTCTGACAAATCGGTGGCATATTGACGATAGATAGGGGAAGTCGGACAGTAGTGCTGTCGCGCCCCATGAACCAGTCGATTGCCATGAATGGTCACAGGCAGCATCTCAGGATGTTTTTGAACAAGCCAAGCGGGAGGCGAAGCCGTTCCATTGGCTAGGTCGATCATGATATTGTTTTCATATAAAAGATCCATCAACCAGTCCAGAAAATCAAAATCATAGGTGGATTCATCTGGCTGCAGATTGACCCAGCCAAAAATATTGATACTTACATAGTTCACACCTGCTTCTTTCATTAAGCGCATATCTTCAAGAATGACTTCTTTAGACCATTGTTCAGGATTGTAGTCGGCACCATAGTAAAGTTGACGTTGCGTTTTCATCAAATCGCTCCTTTATAGACGTTTCTTTAGCATCAAGATACTTGAATCATAGCAAATATTTATCTGTTTGATAGCGGTATCATTTGAAAATCATGAAATGATCCAAAAAAACAAAAATAATTCAATCTTGTTTCGCAGCTAGGACTATCGTCCATCAGTTCTTTTGCCTTGCTGTTTTTTTAACAAAAATATACAATTGAAAAAGGCGGTAAATTAAAGTATCTAGAATCTATATTCTCAGATAGTTGTTTTTTTATCGGGGGTTTCTTTTTGCTAAAATGCATGTTTATAACTATAGGATCCAAAAAAACTTTGAATCACGAGTAGAAAAAACACGATGAGTCAAAGAAATGAATAATTATGTGATGAGGAATCAAAAAAATGAATGACATAAGTTATTCAACAAAATTGCCAAGAAGGAGAGACAAGTTCATGAACCAGCCAATACAGATTTTTTCTGAGATTGCCCCTTTAAAACGGGTGCTGCTGCATCGTCCAGGCGCAGAATTAGAAAACTTGATGCCGGATTATCTTGATCGATTGTTGTTTGATGATATTCCTTTTTTAACCCAAGCGCAAAAAGAACATGATTTTTTTGCGGATACGTTAAGAAGCAAAGGGGTGGAAGTCCTTTATTTGGAGGATCTAGCTGCTGAAACATTGACAACAACTGGTGCCAAAGAGGCCTTTTTAGAAGACTATTTAAATGAAACAACGATCCTTGATGAAGAGATTCGCAACGAAGTGCGCAACTTTTTCCTGTCGATTAAAGACAATCGCGCCTTTATCGATCATACGATGGCGGGCTTGAAAAAAAGTGAGGTAGAAATTTCAAAAGCCAGTAACTTAACGGCAATTGTTGAAACAGAATATCCTTTCTTGATCGATCCAATGCCAAACTTGTATTTCACGCGAGATCCGTTTGCTACGATTGGTCACAGTGTTTCCTTGAATCGAATGTATTCTGCAACGAGAAGACGGGAAACCCTCTACGGAAAACAAATTTTTACGCACCATCCGATGTTTGCCCGCAATGAGACGAACTTTTTGTATCATCGGGACGAAACGACGCGGATGGAAGGCGGGGATCAGCTGATTTTATCAGATAAAATCGTGGCGATCGGGATCTCTCAACGAACAGAAGTTGCCTCAATTGAAAAAATTGCCGAAACGATTTTTGCCACAGAACCGAGTTTCGAACATATCTTGGCATTTAATATCGGCGAGGAACGAAAATTTATGCATTTAGATACGGTTTTCACGATGGTGGATCATGATAAGTTCACGATCCATCCAGAAATCGAGGGAGAACTTTCGCTGTATTCAATCACTAAACACAAGGACGGTGTGCGAGTATATGAGGAAAAAGATACATTGGAAAACATTCTTTGCCGTTATTTAGATTTGCCTGAAGTCCACTTGATCCGCTGTGGTGGCGACGATTTAGCAGCGGCAGCTAGAGAGCAATGGAATGATGGGTCTAATACCTTGGCGATTGCACCTGGAGAAGTCGTGGTCTATGACCGCAACACCATTACCAATGGGCTGTTAAAAGAGGCAGGAGTCATTTTGAATGAAATCTCGGGCAGCGAATTGGTTCGCGGACGCGGGGGCCCCCGCTGTATGAGTATGCCGTTTATACGTGAGTAGGACAATTATTTGTTATTTTAAATACTTGCCTTTTCTTTAGGAGTATTTAAGTTAAGAAAAAGACGAGAAAAATCTAAAAGAAAGATTTGAAACATCATTTTGTTTCTAATCTTTCTTTTTTGTCATCATTTAACCCCCAATAAAATGAAAAGGATTTCTTTTTGTGAAAATGTGTAATTTTTGTGACTTTTATATGTAAAGACTATAAAAAAACGCTAGGAACCTTGTTCTATCGCAAAATTTATGTTACGGTTATATTAGAAAACGGAAATAGGTGAAGGTATTTGCCACTTATTGATTTTTGACACCCTACGATCAGCGAATGCCATATGCTTGATTTGTAGTGGTTTTTTTTGCGGAAAAAAAGTGAAAGCAGGTGAGAAAATGACAGTAGATGCCATTCGATTATTACAAGAAGCAGAGCAATTTGCGGAAAATAAAAATAAAGAAGCAGAAGCAGAAAAAAAACAATTGGCACAAGCAAGAGAAGAACGGTTGAAGGCGTTTAAAAAAGAGTTGGCAGAAAAAGAAGCCCAACAAAAAGAAGCAATCAACCAAAAAATTGCAGCTGAGTTGGTACAGTCTAAGGAACCGCTCTTGGCTAAGACCCAAGCAGAAGTGGAAACACTGCGAACGATCCCTAATGAATTGAAAGAAGAAGCATTAGCAATAATAATAAATAAGGTTGTGACATAAATGGCAATTGCAAAAATGCAAAAGTTCAGTCTGTTGACCTTTTACGATCAGAAAGAAGCTGTTTTAGAGCAGCTGCAAGACTTTCAAGGCGTAGAACTGCTTTCTTCGGAAAAATATTATGATTCTGAAGAAACGACGGGTGTTTTGACACCGGTTCGCGAGGAACAGTCTGAAGAAGAAATGGAGAACCAGTTTGGTCAAGTCAACTGGAGCTTAAATTTTTTAGAAGAATATGTACCCAAAAAAGGAATGCTGGCACAACTGCGGCAACCAATCAAAAAATATACCCTTCAAGAATTGGCTGAAACAGCCCACACCTATCCTTGGCAAGAATTATGCCAAACCCTTCGTAAACAAGACAAACGTCTTCGCTTGATTGATCAAGAAAAACGCGATGTATTAGCACAAGAAGCAGAACTGTCGATCTGGAAGTATTTCAAAGAACGACCAGCTGTTTTAAAAGAATTAAAAAAATCAGGTGGCTTGTTAGGATCGATTCCTACTTCTGAAATGGCTGACTTTACGACCAACAGTGAAAAGCTGCCGCTTGTCTATGTCGAAACCATTTATCAATCACAAACGACAACTTACTTATTGGTACTTTTCCATAAAGATGTAAAAGAAAAAGTAACTACTCTTCTAAAGAAAGCAGCCTTCGAGCAATACATCTACCCTTATGAGGGGATTCCAGAAGAAGATCTGCAAACGATGAAAGAAAAATCCCAACGTCTAATTGATGAAGAAAAAGAAATCAAAGCTTCTCTTGGTGCGATGACAAAAGAGCAAGAAACCTTGCGGATCGTTGCCGAGTATTTAGATGGAGCGATCACCCGCTTAAAAAGCAGTAAAATGCTTTTGCGTTCGACTCATGCGGTATCGATTTCTGGCTGGGTTCCTGTTGATGGGGCGGCCGAATTAGAAAAACGTATCAAAAAAGGGACCACGGATAACTATTACCTCGAATACCAAGAAGTGACGGAAAAAGAGCTGGCTGATGTGCCGATTTTATTAGAAAACGCACGTTGGATCAAACCTTTTGAAGGACTTGTTCGGATGTACAGCTTGCCGCAATATGACGAGTTAGATCCGACACCATTTATGGCGCCTTTTTACATGGTGGCATTCGGGATGATGGTTGCCGATTTTGGCTATGGGTTGCTCTTGTTTCTGGCGACATTCCTGGGGAAAAAGCTGTTCCACCTCAGCAAAGGGCTGGAACAAAATTTGACCCTCTTTCAGTTGTGCTCAATCCCTACGATTATTTGGGGCTTGATCTATGGCAACTTCTTTGGATTTGAATTCTCATTCCAACTGTTGTCTGCCCAGGATGATGTCAATCAGATCTTAGTCTTATCCGTGATCTTTGGGTACATTCAGATCATGTTTGGCTTGGCGCTGAAATTCTATATTTTATGGAAGAAAAAAGACCAGAAACTGGCTGCGATGTTCCAAGCCGGTTCGTGGATCGTCTTTTTGATCAGTGTCGTTTTTGTCGCCGCAGGAATGCTGCTTTTCCCTGACACCCCGTTACAAACGATTGGGATCGTAATGATCGCTGCCAGTCTTTTAGCAGTGGCAATCGGAGGCAGTTTAGAAGGAAAAACGTTGGCAGGAAAAATCGGTTCTGGATTGTACGGATTGATGGATGTGACCAACTATGTTGGTGACTTGATCAGTTACACCCGTCTGATGGCGTTAGGGGTTGCCGGCGGAAGTATCGCCTCAGCCTTCAACTTGATCATTAGCTACTTGCCGCCAGCAGCCCGGTTTACCGTCGGTATCTTATTATTTGTGGCGCTACATGGCCTGAATATTTTCTTAAGTTACCTTAGTGCGTATGTTCATGGTATCCGCTTGCAGTATTTAGAGTATTTCGGAAAATTCTTTACGGGGGGCGGACGTGCCTTTGACCCGTTCAAATCAAATGAAAATTATGTAGAGATCATCTCAGAAGAAAAGTTACAGGAGGATAATAATGGAAAATTGGATTAGTTTCTTTTACGAAAATGGTGGAATTGTTTTTGCAGCTTTAGGTGTAGCGACCGCAACGATTTGTGGTGGTATCGGATCAACGATCGGTGTGGGGATGACCAGTGAAGCAGCATCAGGCTTGATCTCAGAGCAGCCAGAGAAATTCGGGCAAGCGTTGATTTTGGAATTGCTTTCTAGTACCCAGGGGCTATACGGCTTTGTAATCTCCTTTATGATTTTTGGTCAGATCAGTGGTTCGATCTCATTCGATCGCGGGTTGTATTTGTTTATCGCTTCATTACCGATCGCGTTAACAGCAATTATCGCCGGTAAATGGCAAGGACGTGCCGCAAGTGCTGCGATGCAGATTTTAGCAAAAAAACCAGAACATGTGACCAAAGGAATTATCTTGGTAGCGATGATGGAAACGTATTGTATTTTAGGGTTCGTGATTTCCTTCTTGCTTGTCTTGAATTAAGAGGAGGGAAAAGTGAATGTCTGATATTACACGTTTAACCGACAAAATAACCGCTGATGCGGAAAAGAAATACCAGCTTCAAATCAAAGAAGCACAAAAAGAAAGTGAAAACCAAGAAAATTTAAAACGAGCACAGTTAGAAAAAGAGCTTAATGAACGGTTAGCTTTTTATGAAAAAGAAAAACGTGCTGCGATGTATTTGGAAATCTCAGATGTGCATATCCAATCAAGAAACAAGGTCTTGGCAGCAAAGCAGTCCGTCTTAGATGAGCTGTTTTCTGAGGCTCTGACCCGTTTGAACACGATGGATCAGGCAGCATTTTATACGTTTATCGCGAAAGGCTTGGCGAATGCACGGTTAACTGGTGAGGTCGAGTTGCTTTTAGGTGAGAAGTCCCGTCATTTTGTAGATGAGGAATTCCTTACTAAGTTGCAAGCATCGGTCCCTGAGGTTCAGCTGAAACTGGTAAATAAGACGATTCCTCGCAAGGGTGGCTTTTTGTTGCGACAAGAAGCAATTGAGTTGAATTTTACCTTTGATGCGCTACTAGAAGCCAACAAAGAAGAGTTAAGCAATACGTTACTGCAATTGATTTTTGAACAGTAAGCAGGTGCAAACAGATGAATGACATCAAATATAATACGTTGAATACGAGAATTCGGACGTATGAATCGCAATTATTCGATCGTAGTCGCTATGAGCGAATGCTCTCAGCTGCCAGCGCAGAGGAAATCTATGGGATGCTGCAAGAAACGGTTTATGGTGACTTCATCAATGAAGATGATCGTGTACACGATTTTGAACAAGTCCTGATGGCTGAGTTGAAACGGGTATACGAAACGATGTATCAGTTGACACCAGAAAAAGCGATCGTTGATTTCTTTGCTTTGAAATATGACTATCAAAATCTGAAAGTTTTAGTAAAAGCGGCGTATATGCAAGAAGATTTTTCGGCGTATCTCGTCCCAATCGGCACCCAGCCACTTTCCGTCCTTAAAGATCTGGTCAAGACCAGAAAAAGTACTCAGGTCGCGCAAGAAATGGTTGCCTGTGTGGAAGAAGTCTTTTCTTATATTGAGAACTATCATGAAGTCCAGTCCATCGATATCATCTTTGACAACCATTATTGGGAGCAATTATGGACGATCGGTAAAGAATACCAAGACGAGTTGCTGCAAAGCTTGATTCGCCGTCAAATCGATATCTTCAATATTTCAACAACGTTGCGCAGTTACGCGATGAAACGCAAGCGCGGCTTTATCAGCGCAGTTTTAGCCGACCATGGGAATTTACCTGCAAGTGAGTTGTTAGCAGAAATCACGACTTCTCTTGAGGCGTTTGTGGGATACTTGCAAGGAACCCCTTATAAAGAGCTGATCAATCATAGTTATGAAGAATTGGTAGAAAAGAAGACCTTGAATACCTTTGATATACGCAAAGACAATTTTCTAATGGCGAAGCTCAAAGAACAAAAAATCGTGCCTTTTGGGCCGTCAGCATTGGCAGGGTATCTGTATGCCAAGGAAATTGAAAGCAAGAATTTGCGTATTCTCTTGATTGGTAAAATCAATAAGGTGCCAGAAGAGATTTTAAGAAGTCGGGTGCGTGATAGTTATGCATAAAAAAATAGCAATGATGGGTGGTAAGAACTCGATCTTGCCTTTCAAAGGGCTGGGGATCGATATCTTTCCAGTCAGCGATTTGGATGAAGCCGCCCAACAATTAGAAGAGATGGCTGAAGCGTATGGTGTGATCTTTTTGACCGAGCGGTTGATCGAGCAATTAGAACCGATCGTTCGTCGTTACGAAGAAGTACCGACACCAGCGATCATTCCGATTCCAAGTAGTACGGGTAGTTTAGGGATCGGCATGGCACGCATTCAGCAAAATGTGGAAAAAGCGGTAGGAATGAATATATTAGATTCATAACAGACAAGTCAGCCAGCTAGGAGGAATAAATGTGGCATTTGGCACAATTGAAAAAGTATCGGGACCACTGGTCACCGCCTCAGGATTAAGTGGCGCAAAAATCCACGAAATCTGCAAAGTCAGTGACAAGGGCCTTATCGGTGAGATCATTGAGATCAAAAAAGGGCTGGTTTCGATCCAAGTATATGAAGAAACAGCGGGGATCGGACCAGGCGAGCCCGTAGAAACGACAGGCGCACCATTGTCTGTCGAACTAGCACCAGGTTTGTTGACTCAGATGTTTGATGGGATCCAACGACCATTAGATACATTTATGTCGCAAACAGAGAGTGATTTTTTGGAGCGGGGGGTCACCATCGATCCACTGAATCGCCAAAAGAAATGGACCTTCGTCCCACAAGTACAAGTCGGCGATACTGTACAAGCCGGTGATATTTTAGGTTCAGTACAAGAAACTTCGGTGATCGAGCATAAGATCATGGTGCCACCAAACTATGAAGGAACCGTCAAAGAAATCATGGTGGGAAATTTTGCGATTACTGAAGTGATCTGTGTTTTAGAAACCATCGATGGTGAAAAAACCTTGACGATGGTTCAGAAATGGCCAGTGCGTCAACCGCGGCCAGTTACTGCTAAATTAAATCCAGGCGAACCGCTAGTCACTGGACAGCGAGTCATCGACACCTATTTTCCAGTGGCAAAAGGCGGATCAGCTGCTGTTCCTGGACCTTTTGGTGCTGGAAAAACAGTCGTTCAGCATCAGATCGCTAAATGGTCAGATGTGGATATCGTGGTCTATGTCGGTTGCGGTGAGCGGGGCAACGAAATGCGGGATGTCATGAACGAATTTCCTGAGTTGATCGATCCGAATACCGGCAAGTCGATCATGGAACGAACGGTATTGATCGCCAATACGTCGAATATGCCAGTTGCTGCTCGGGAAGCCTCGATCTATACAGGAATCACGATCGCGGAATATTACCGTGACATGGGCTATAGTGTTGCCATCATGGCAGATTCAACTTCTCGTTGGGCAGAAGCACTGCGGGAAATGAGTGGACGCTTGCAAGAGATCCCAGGAGATGAAGGCTATCCGGCTTACCTTGGAAGTCGAATTGCGGAATACTATGAGCGAGCAGGGCGTTTCCATTCATTAGGCACGCAACCTCGGGAAGGAAGCATTACCGCAATTGGTGCGGTTTCACCTGCTGGAGGAGACATCTCAGAACCGGTCACTCAAAATACCTTGCGAATCGTGAAAGTCTTTTGGGCATTGGATAGTATGTTGGCGCAAAAGCGGCATTTTCCATCCATCAACTGGATGAATTCCTATTCCCTTTATGAGGATCAAATCAATTCTTATTTGGATCAATTATTAGGTGATCGCTGGTCGGAGCTAGTCAATGAATCAATGGCGATTCTCCAAGAGGAAAGCCGATTAGAAGAAATCGTTCAGCTAGTAGGGATGGACTCTCTTTCCCAGAAAGACCGCTTGACGATGATGACTGCTCGTTCTTTAAGACAAGACTACTTGCAGCAAAACGCCTTCGATGACGTTGATACGTACACTTCCCGCAACAAGCAGTTCAAAATGCTGGAAAATATTCTCTACTTTAATGAACAAGCACAGCGTGCATTGCAGCTAGGTGCTTACTTAGATGAGATCACTAAAGGAACGGTCGATCTGCGTGAGCGCATCGCCCGCAGCAAATACATTCCTGAAGAAGAATTGACTCGCTTGGATACGATCAAGCATGACATCAAAGAAATGTTACAACGAATCATTGAAACTGGAGGTGTTCATTGATGTTAAAAGAATATCGTACAGTTTCCGAAATTGCTGGCCCCTTAATGGTGGTCGAAAATGTTCGAGGCGTGAAATTCGACGAACTCGTTGAGGTCCGCATGGACACAGGCGAGATCCGTCAAGGACAAGTACTGGAAGTCAGTGATGACAATGCTGTTGTCCAAGTCTTTGAAGGTACCAGTAATTTGAGTGCAGAAGAAAGCAAAGCAAGGTTTCTAGGTACTGGTTTGACTCTAGGAGTTTCTCTAGATATGATGGGTCGGGTGTTTGACGGTTTAGGAAAACCAAAAGATAATGGCCCGAGAATCTTGCCAGAAAAACGCATCGATGTAAACGGTGAAGCCATCAATCCGATGGCGCGGGACTTCCCAGATGAATTTATCCAAACGGGGATCTCAACGATCGATCATTTAAATACATTAGTTCGAGGACAAAAACTACCAATCTTTTCTGCGTCTGGTTTGCCTCATAAAGAGATCGCTGCTCAAATCGCACGACAAGCAACAGTACCTAGCCAAGAAGGCAATTTCGCGATCGTCTTCGCAGCAATTGGGATCCCTTTTGAAGAAGCTGAATTTTTCGTGGATGAATTCCGCAAAACCGGTGCGTTAGATCGTTCTGTTTTGTTTATGAACCTTGCCAATGATCCAGCAATCGAACGGATCGCTACACCTAAGATGGCATTGACCGCAGCAGAGTATTTGGCTTTTGAAAAAGGCATGCACGTCTTAGTGATCATGACTGATATGACGAATTACTGTGAAGCGTTGCGAGAAATCTCCGCTGCCCGCCGAGAAGTTCCGGGACGTCGCGGCTATCCAGGGTATCTATACACCAATTTAGCGACGCTGTATGAACGGGCAGGACGTTTGATGGGCAAAGAAGGATCGGTCACACAAATACCGATCTTAACGATGCCAGATGGCGATAAAACCCACCCGATTCCTGATTTGACCGGCTATATCACAGAAGGACAAATTATTTTGTCGCGGGACCTTTACAAGCGCAATATCAACCCGCCAGTGGATATTTTACCAAGTCTTTCACGGTTGAAGGACAAAGGAACGGGAGAAGGTAAGACCCGTGCCGATCATGCGGCAACGATGAATCAAATCTATGCCGCCTATTCCGATGGGAAAGCTGCCAAAGAGCTATCGATCGTTTTAGGGGAGTCTGCCTTATCTGACCTTGATAAAAAGTACGCGCGCTTTGCTGATCTTTTTGAAAAAGAGTACGTCAATCAAGGATTTGAAACCAATCGGACGATTGAAGAAACGTTAGATTTAGGCTGGAAGCTATTAGCTACCTTGCCAAAACAAGAGTTGAGCCGTATCAAAGAAGAATTTATCGACGCCTATTACCCAACGGACGAGGATGTGAGTTCTTAATGGCGATCTTAAATGTCAATCCGACACGGATGGAACTAAGTCGTTTGAAAAAGCGGCTGACGACGGCAACCCGTGGTCACAAATTATTGAAAGACAAGCAAGATGAGCTAGTACGTCAGTTCATTCAGCTAGTAAAGAAAAACCAGGAACTTCGTAAAAAGATGGAGACCGCATTGCAAGCAGGAATGGAAGAGTATGTGCTGGCTTCTAGTAGTATTCCCGATGTCGTTTTGCAAGAAGCCTTTATGATCCCTTTGAATAAAGTGACCTTAGATGTGCAAAGCCGAACCATCATGAATATGGATGTGCCAGTGTTGAACCCTGTTTACGAAGAAGAAAGCTCGGATGATGATTTTTCCTACGGTTTTGTGAGTACCACCAGTGAGCTGGATCTCTCGTTGTCCCATCTGGATCAAATGCTGCCAGTGATGCTGCAGTTGGCCGAGATCGAGAAAACCTGTCAACTGATGGCCAATGAGATTGAACGGACGAGACGAAGAGTCAATGCGTTAGAGTATATGACGATTCCCAAGCTGACAGAAACCATTCAATACATCGAAAGCAATCTGGCAGAAGACGAACGAGCAACATTGACTCGCTTGATGAAGGTAACGGACATCATTGCAGAAAATGAAGCGAAGTAAGGCTTTTGCAAGCAGTGTGATTACAGCAAAAGGCACGTAGAAAGGAGGATTCTTTCTACGTGCCTTTTTTGCTTGTTAAGAGCGTAAGAGCAGTTGGTCATCTTTCAACTCAGCACCACTATTTTGATGGAACATTTCCATCAATTCAGGGACCGTCAAATGCTGCTTTTGCTCACCGGCAATGTCTACGACGATCTTGCCTTGATGAAGCATGATCAGGCGATTTCCGTAACGAATGGCATCTTCCATGTCATGAGTGACCATGAAAGCCGTCAACTGTTGGGACCGAATCAACTGATCGGTCAATGCCATGACCGTCAATGAGGTTTTAGGATCAAGGGCCGCGGTATGTTCATCTAATAAAATCAATTTAGGCTGCTGCAACGTTGCCATCAAGAGGGTGATGGCTTGCCGCTGTCCGCCTGATAGCAACCCGATCTCAGCAGAAAGGCGATTTTCTAAGCCTAAGTTTAGGCTGGCTAACTTCTCTTGGAAAAACGCGCGGTTTTTCGCTTTGACGCCTGTTGCAAATCCGCGGACTTGGCCGCGTTTATAAGCCAATGCTAAATTTTCTTCAACGGTCAAACGAACCGCGGTCCCCATACGTGGATCTTGAAAGACCCGACTAATATCTTTTGACCGTTTGGTCACGGATAAACGGGTAATGTCTTTCCCATCTAAGGTGATTTTTCCTTGTTCTGTTGGGATCGTTCCTGCGATACTGTTTAAGAGGGTCGATTTTCCAGCACCATTCCCACCGATGATCGTAATAAAATCACCGGCATTCATCGTCAGGTCAATGCCTCGCAAGACATGGTTTTCATTGATCGTTCCTTTTTCAAAGGTTTGGTGTAGATTCTCGATTGTTAAGACTGAAGTCATTAGGATTGGCCTCCTTTGGTTTTTGGCAGCATCTTTTTGAGTCCTAGTTTTGAACGAAGCTGCGGTAAGGAGAGGCAGATGACTAAGACGATTGCAGATGCCAATTTGATATCGTTGGCCTCGACATTGAATTCGAATACGACGGCCAAGATAAAGCGATAAACGATTGCCCCGATCACGATGGTGATCAATCGCAAAAGCAAAGATTTATTGGCAAATAAAACTTCTGCAATAATGATCGATGCTAAACCGATCACGATCGTACCGATCCCTGAGTTCAAATCAGCGAAGCCATTGTTTTGGGCTAAGAGGGCACCAGAGAGGGCGATACAGCCATTAGAGATCATATAGCCGATAATCTTCATGTTATCAGTGTTGATACCGTTGGCCTCGCTCATAGCTAAATTGTCGCCCGTCGCTCGCAATGCTAAGCCGATCTCTGTACGGAAAAAGAGGAACAAGCACAAAATGACGATTGCCGCGAAGAGAAAGCCTGCAAGAATCACGGCATTGTTTTTGGTCAGTCCCATGGCTTGAAATTGGGTGAAGACCGTGTCTTGCCCCAGCAAGGCGATGTTGGGAGCACCCATCACACGATTTGTGATGGAATACAGTCCAGTCATCGTGATGATCCCCGCCAATAAGGCAGGGATTTTTAGTTTTGTGTGCAGCAGACCAGATACTAAGCCGGCTACCATGCCGCCGCCAAAGCCCATCAGACTCGCTAAAATAGGCGAGAGACCATTCGTAATACTGATTGCTGCGATCCCAGCGCCTAAGGGGAAACTCCCTTCTGCAGTTAAATCAGCGATATCTAAAATACGAAAGGTTAAAAATACACCAATCGCCAGCAATGCCCAAAGGATCCCTTGAGAGGTGGCAGATTGTAGTAAGAGCAAGAATGTGTCGACTAAATTCATATGATTTCCTCAAATCTAAGTTAGTATGGTTATTCTGGTGCAGTGATGCTGGCAGGATCAATCCCTAAAGCAGCAGCCATCTCTTCATTGACGACTAACTCTAAATTATCCGCTGTTTCAACGGGCGTCGTTGCTGGCTCTGCATCGCCATCCAAAATTTTCGCTGCTAGTTTCCCTGTTTGAATGCCAAGGGATTTATAATCAATACCGTAAGTTGCTAGGGCACCATCATCGACTTGTTCTACGGAACCAGCGACGATCGGTGTTTTGGTTTCTTTGGCCACTTCGCCGACGATTGCAGCAGCAGAGGCAAAGGTATTATCTGTTGGAACATAAATGCCGTCAACATCTTTTGCAAGGCTGGTGGTTACTTGTTGCACATCATTGGTTGTATTGGCGGTCAATACTTTTACATCAACGCCCGCAGCTTTTAAGGCTTCTTCTGCCAAGTCAGCTTGGATTTTTGAATTGGCTTCACCTGCGTTATACATAATGCCGATCGTTTTGGCATCAGGCACGATGCTTAACAGCAAGTTGATCTGTTGCTCAATCGGCACCATGTCTGAAGTACCGGTGATGTTGCGACCAGGTTCTTCATTTGAATCGGCCAATTTCGCTCCAACTAAGTCAGTGACTGCGGTAACTACGATTGGGGTGTCGTTGGTTTCATTTGCTAAAGATACAGCAGCAGGAGTGGCAATGCCCAATAAAAGATCTGGTGAGGCATTCACTAGGCGTTCGCTCATACTTTTTAAATTGTCTTGACTGTTTTGCGCATTTTGGTATTCGATCGTTAGGTTTTCACCTTCCGTGTAGCCCGCTTCTGCTAAGCCTTCTTTGAACCCTTCATAGGCTGCATTCAAGGAGCCATGTTCGACCAATTGTAAGACACCGACTGTTTTTGTTCCGTCGTTTTCTTCCGAAGTGTTGCTTGATTCTCCGCAAGCTGCCAATGCCAGTAGGGAAGCTGTCAGTAACCCAGTCGTGATCCATTTTTTCATTTTCATTGTAATTCCTCCTATGATCGTCTCTTTTTTTATGGGGGTTTACCTGAACAAAAAAATCCATTCAGACAATCGTCTAAATGGATTCGATCCTATACCAAGCGTAAACGTCTATTGGCAACCATTTAGAAGATTTTCTACATGGCTGCAAGTTCAAGTTAAAATGCTTTAGCCATCATAGATACAAACAAAACTCGTTTTTGGTTTGCATCCATAATGTGATATGAATACAAACTATCTAAAGTAGCTAAAGTAAAAGGTATTCAGTTGTGGGGATACGGTCGTGTTTAACATAAAAAGTTCCTCCAAACTTGAATTGATTTTAGTATAGACAAAAAAAAGCGGACTGTCAAATGTTTTTCCTGAATTATCTGAAAATTTTTGAATAACATGCAGAAAATGTTTGGAAAACAAGTTTCGTTTCAATCATTTTCAAAGAAAGAAAAAAACTTTGTTCCTTCAAGCTTTTTAGCTAAAAAAGAAGCAAAGTTTTTTTCAGGGTCATTCGTTTTCTTCTTTATAATAACGAATGGTATTTTTGATTTCACGAATACTATAAAGCAGATCATCTTCGAAGGATTGATCTTGATCGATATCGATCGTCTCATTGAACATCGCTTCGTATTCAGCGATCGTTAGCTTTTGACGGTCATCGAGCAACGCTTGGTGTGCCGCTTGCGCCAACTGTTTTTCATAGCCAGGTACCAACAAGCCGCTGAAAAATTCAGCAACCGCTCCTGATCCGTAGCTAAATAATCCGATTCGATCATTTGCTTGCAGGCTAGAGGAATTTTCCAATAAAGAGATCAAGCCCAGATACAGTGAACCAGTATACAAGTTGCCGGTACGACGGCTGTAAACGATCGATTCTTCATAGCGAGCCATCAGGCGTTTTTGTTCTGTTTCATCTTCTTCGGCAAAAACAGCCAACAAGGCTTTTTTACCCATTTTTGTATAAGGGATATGGAAGCTCAAAGCCGCATAATCTTTTGCTGTCCGCTGATTTTTTTCGCAATGGGCTTGCCAAACTTGTTTGAATGAATCGATATAAACGGCATTTGACAAATGACCATCTACCATTGGATATTGATGTCCTACTGGACGCCAAAAATCATAAATATCTTGCGTCAACATCAAATTATCATTTTCAAGCTGCAAAATTGCTGGATCCGCCGAGATCAACATAGCAACAGCGCCCACACCTTGAGTGGGCTCGCCACCAGAAGCTAAGCCATAACGGGCGATATCTGAAGCCACGACCAAAACTTTGCTTTGTGGATTGGCTTGTACATGGGCTTTGGCAAATTGTAAGCCCGCCGTTGCGCCGTAACACGCCTCTTTGATTTCAAAGGACCGTGCAAATGGCTGGATACCTAATAGGCGATGCAAAACCACTGCCGAAGCTTTTGATTCATCGATGCCAGATTCTGTTCCGACGATCACCATATCAATTGCTTGTAAATCTTCTTTCGTAAGGATATCTTTTGCCGCGTGCATGGCAAAGGTGACGATATCTTGTGTTTTTTTATTGACCGCCATTTGATCTTGACCGATCCCGATCGTAAATTTATTCGGGTCTACCTCTCGGGCGTGAGCTAGATCAACCATATCTATAAAATAGGGGGGGACAAAAAAATTTATTTTATCAATACCAACGTTCATTCCGTCGCTCCTTTATGTTCTACATACTTAGTAGGCTACACGTTCTAAGGTATCATATTTTTTGAAAAAAATGAAAAAGAATTGATTAGAATTTAAACTTTATTAAAGAAAGTAGAAAAGGGTGCGACAACCGAATGTGGGGTATTCTTTTTTGGAGGATTTAATGATATATTTCAAGAGGAGGTGACGTACGTGGAAGAAGTTGTCATTATCGACGCACTAAGAACGCCAATTGGCAAATACCATGGGTCATTAAAAGAATATACAGCGGTAGAATTAGGAACAGTCGCTGCAAAAGCCTTGTTGGCAAGAAACCAACAAGCAAAAGAACATATCGCACAAGTGATTATCGGAAATGTGCTACAAGCAGGCAGTGGTCAAAATCCAGGACGCCAAGTTTCCTTGCAAAGTGGGCTTTCCTCAGATATACCAGCCTCAACGATCAACGAAGTATGTGGTTCGGGAATGAAAGCGATTCTAATGGGGATGGAGCAAATTCAATTGAACAAGGCATCCGTCGTATTGACTGGTGGGATTGAAAGTATGACGAATGCGCCGCTCTTTAGTTATTATAACAAGGCGGAAGATCAGTATTCAGCTCCGGTGTCAACAATGATGCATGACGGATTAACAGATGCATTCAGTAGCAAGCCAATGGGACTGACGGCTGAGACGGTAGCAGAAAGATACGGGATCACTCGCAAAGAGCAAGATGAGTTTGCCTACCACTCACAAATGAAAGCTGCCAAAGCGCAAGCAGCAAAGAAATTTGATCAAGAGATCGTGCCGTTGACTGAAAAATCAGGAACCGTTTTACAGGACGAAGGCATTCGCGCCGCTACGACAGTCGAAAAATTAGCTGAATTAAAAACAGTTTTCAAAAAAGACGGTACGGTGACTGCTGGGAACGCCTCAACCATCAATGATGGGGCGGCCATGGTCTTGATCGCGTCAAAAAGCTATTGTGAAGAGCATCAGATTCCTTATCTGGCAGTGATCAAAGAGATCGTCGAAGTCGGTTTCGCCCCAGAGATCATGGGAATCTCACCAATCAAAGCAATCGATACGTTACTGAAAAACCAAGCACTGACGATTGAAGATATCGGTATTTTTGAGATCAATGAAGCCTTTGCAGCTTCTTCGATCGTAGTAGAACGTGAACTTGGTTTGGATCCGAAGAAAGTCAACCGTTACGGCGGGGGCATTTCACTGGGACATGCCATTGGAGCGACTGGCGCGCGGATCGCAACGACCGTCGCTTATCAGCTAAAAGACACCCAAGAGCGCTATGGAATCGCCTCTTTGTGTGTCGGTGGCGGATTAGGGCTAGCGATGCTGTTAGAAAATCCTTCGGCGACAGTAAGTCAAACGAATTTTGATGAAGAGTCGGCATCAGAAAAAACAGAAAAAAAAAAGTTCTACGCCCTCGCGCCTAATGAACGATTAGCCTTTCTTGAAGCACAAGGAGCGATCACAGCAGCACAATCCTTAGTTTTTCAAGAAATGACACTAAACAAGGAAACGGCTAATCACTTGATCGAAAACCAGATCAGTGAAGTAGAGATCCCGTTAGGCGTAGGGCTGAACCTGCAGGTGAATGGCAAAGCATACAATGTCCCGTTAGCCACAGAAGAACCCTCGGTGATCGCAGCGATGAGCAATGGAGCAAAAATGGCTGGGCCCATTACGACGACCAGTCAAGAACGTTTGCTTCGAGGCCAGATCGTCTTTATGGATGTTCAGGATCCGGAAGCGATTTTGGCAAAAGTTGAATCCGAGCAAGCAACGATCTTTGCAGTGGCGAATGAGACGTATCCTTCCATTGTGAAACGCGGCGGTGGATTGCGAAGAGTGATCGGTCGGAACTTCTCGCCAGCAGAATCTGACTTAGCAACCGCTTATGTGTCGATCGATTTAATGGTTGATGTCAAAGATGCGATGGGCGCCAATATCATCAATTCAATTTTAGAAGGAGTGGCAGAGCTTTTTCGCAAATGGTTCCCAGAAGAAGAAATTCTCTTTAGTATTTTAAGCAATCTCGCTACGGAATCGTTAGTAACAGCCACTTGCTCGGTGCCTTTTGACAAATTGAGCAAGACCGGAAATGGCAGACAAGTTGCCGAAAAAATTGTTCATGCAGCTGATTTTGCCAAGATCGATCCATATCGTGCCGCTACCCATAACAAAGGGATCATGAATGGGGTTGAAGCGCTGATTTTGGCTACCGGAAACGATACTCGCGCCGTTTCTGCCGCTTGTCATGGCTATGCTGCCCGTAATGGCCGCATGCAAGGGTTGACTTCCTGGACCATCATCGAAGACCGTTTGATTGGTAGTATCACACTGCCGTTGGCGATCGCCACAGTCGGGGGTGCCACAAAAATATTGCCAAAAGCCCAAGCTGCGTTGGCATTGACTGGTGTTGAAACGGCGAGTGAGTTAGCTTCGCTGGCGGCAAGTGTCGGGTTGGTTCAGAATCTGGCCGCGTTGCGAGCATTGGTTTCAGAAGGTATCCAGCAAGGCCATATGAGCATGCAAGCCCGTTCATTAGCTATTTCAGTTGGAGCAAAAGGAAACGAGATTGAACAGCTGGCAGCTAAGCTGCGAGCTGCGACTCAAATGAACCAAGAGCAAGCCCGTAAATTTTTAACCGAAATACGCAATTAAAAAAGGTTCTCTAGGCATTTGTCTAGAGAACCTTTTGTTTATCGTTTCGAAATCGCCGTGTGGGCATACGCCTCGATCAATGGAATGACTTCTAATTTTACTTTGTATTTGCGCTCTAGCGCAGTTTCGATGGTAAAAGTATCACTTTCTGTTTCAGAAATCGTTGCTAGAACACGATCTTCTTTCGGGGAAGCTTCGATCACGATCGTTTCTCCTGAAGATTGTTTGGCAGAAAATTTAGGGAATGCTGCGATTTTTTCAGCAAATGCTGAAAAAGTCATTGTGTTGTCAGCAGTATCAGCCATTGTTTCAGTTGCTTTTTCTACTTCTTTAGTTGATGCAGAGGTAGTCGGTGCAGCCGCTTCAGCTGGTGCTGATTCTTCCTTCACTTTCGCTGGTTCTTTTGCAGGAGCGGGTGCCGTACTTTCTTGCGGGTTGGTCGGCAACCAGTAAGCAGCGATCTCATCAACTAAGTTATCGCTGAAACGATCAAGCAAACCAGCTTCTAAGCGTTGGATTCGTTTCACGACGATCTTGAAGTTCTCATCTAAAGGAACAGCGATTTTTTGTTCTTTTGGCGTTTCCTTCAACAATTCAATCAATAATTCCTCTTGGTTTTTAGGATTGATATACACTGTCGTCGGAAGGTCAAACTTATCTGCTGTTTTGCGCTCGATCGCTGTAAACAACTGTTGGCGAGCTGTTTCATAAGACGGGCGGAATTGTTGTTTCAATTTTGCTAATTGTTTCTTTTTCATAATCTTCTCCTCTCGATCACTATCGATTATAAGGAAAATTTGCAGAAAAGAACAGTGATTCTCATGAAAAAATACAAAAAAATTTATATACTTCCTGAAAAAACACCAACGCTGCTAAAAAAGCGGCGCTGGTGTTTCTACTAGATCATTGATTTGATGGTACTTAGGCATCAGGACCAAAAGGTCATTTTCTCCAGTGGCGACTAAGTAGTTTTCCCAAAGAAAAAAGCGTGGTTCCCCAGTAAGTTTCTCGGTCAGCATCTGCTGATAGTCGCTGGTCGTCCATTGACGTGCTGGAAAGTGTTGGACTTTGTCTGGCCAAACGAGAAAAACAAAATCAGCATGTAAGGCTTTTTGAACAGCAGGGGAGAGATGATTCAAATCAGTTTTTTTCATAGGCTTCTCCTTTATAGAGAGTGAAATTAAAACCCTGTCGTATCTGGATTGGTCGCTTTCCCAACCACACCATCTAATTGATCGATCGTTTTCATGTCCTCTTCAGATAGCTCAAAATCAAAGACGTGAATGTTTTCTTCGATCCGACTTGGTGTGACTGATTTTGGTAATGGCAAGAAACCATGTTGTAAAGACCAGCGTAATGCAACTTGAGCGATTGATTTTTGATGCTTTTCAGCTAATGCTTTCATTTCTGGTACATCAAAGATCTTCCCAGTACCTAATGGGCTGTATGCTTCAAGCAATACATCGTGTTCTTGGCAATAAGTCACGACTTCTTCTTGTAACTCGCCAGGTGCAAGGAAAATTTGATTGACCATTGGGAAGATAGTCGCTGTTTTTTTCAATTCTTCAAAATGATGTGGTAAGAAGTTGCTGACGCCGATCGCTTTGATTTTGCCTGCTTGATACAACTCTTCAAAAGCACGCCATGTTTCTGCGTTCGCTGTTTGCCAATTGTCGCGAAAAGCCACTGGATTTGGCCAATGGATCAAGAAAAGATCGATATAGTCTGTTTGTAATTTTTCTAAAGATTCTTCAAAAGAGGACATCACAAGATCATAAGAATGGTTCGCATTCCATAATTTTGTAGTCAAGAAAAGCTCTTCGCGGGGAATGCCGCTTTCTTTGATCGCTTGACCAACACTGGCTTCGTTTTTATAGCCTTGTGCTGTATCAATATGGCGGTAACCTACTTCTAGTGCTTTTTTGACTGATGCTACGGCAACGTCGCCGTCTGGTGTTTGCCATGTGCCAAAGCCTAGCTCAGGGATGGCCACATTGTTTGATAACGTATAGCTGTTCATGTTCATTCCTCCGTTTTCTGTGATACTTCTAGTTTAGCAGACGAGGCAGGAATTTCCAATGATTGCACCTTTTAAAAAGAAAGCGAATGTTGAAGGAAAATGCCGATTCGCTCTTGTCAGTTCGCCTATTTATTTTGTACACTAGACAAATGGATAAGGAGCGTAACCAATGGATATTTATTTGAAACATGCGATTTTACACATTGTGGACCGTCAAACAGGCGATCCAGTTTTTTCTCAAGTTGAACTTGATTTAACAACGGAATACATTCGTGATTATTTGACGAAGAAAATACAGAAACTTGCTACACCGCAAACCAAAACAGGTCGTTTACTCGAAACTTCAACGATCGCTCAATTGGTCAAACAAGCACCAGACGACTTTATCGCAGCCAGTGAAGCGATCGTGCAACGCTGGTATGAAGCGTACAAGGAAAGTGAAGATGCGCCAAGTGCGGATGCGTTTGTCGTCTTATATGAATTAGATACAAGAATGCAGCTGGCTTTTTTGAAGGTCAATTATCAAGATGGCTATACGCATTTTATTGATAATGGGGAGGCTGGGATCGAAAATAATTTGATTTTGCATCGTGCCTTACTAGCTGGTAAAACCCAAAAGGCAGATGAAGGAATCACGATCGATGTGGAGAGCTTAGACTTTGAACTGATTGAAAAGAAATATAGCTTTTCAGGTGAAAAATACGCCTACTTTTCAACAAAAGTCATTGATGCCGAACCGATCCCATCTTTAGAAGAAAATGTCAAAGTCATCAAAAAAGTAGCCGAAAAAATTGGTCAGAAATTTGAAACATCCACCTATAACGTTGTTGCCGATTTGAAAGAAGCGGTCTACGATACGATCGAAGAGTCTGGTCATATCGATGTGAGTGAAGTGGCGCAAAAAGTCTTTAAAGACAATATTACTGCTCAGCTTTCATTTCAAGAAGAAGTGGTTGAAAAAGGATTCGTCAATCAAGCACCGATGATGCGGGATGTTCGTGAGATCTCGGAGAAAAAATTTGGTAAGCAAAAACTAAAATTATCGAATGGAATCGAATTGATCGTTCCTTTGGATGTTTACCGAGATCCGAATTTGATCGAATTTATCAATAACCCCGATGGCACGATTTCCGTAACGATCAAAAATGTAGAAGAAGTGATTAATCGGATGTAACAAGAGCTGTTTCTAAGCAGACGATGGCAGAACAAGTACAAAAAGCAGGGCGTCCTCATTTAGAAAGAGGACGGCCTGCTTTTTTACAGACGCTTGCTTGATAGCAGCAATTATTGAGGGGTCAACTTTTCAAGAGCCGCTTGAGGAACGTCTTCTTCAGAAACTTCTTCCCAGCTTATAACGCCTTTGTTTGGATTGACCAATAGTTTCAAATAGGCGCCTTCTTTCAAAGGAGCGGAACGGTGTTCATTCATTTTGACCGTTTTGACGTCACCAGAGGCGCTGTAGGCTGTTTGTGTATAACGATAGATGTTTTCAACGACCCCCTCGTCACTGACTTCGGTATCGTGTTCCCCCGCATCGTTGATAACTGTATAGTAGTCACTTCCACCATAGTAATAGTCATAAGTAAGGAAGCAGCCGCCAAGAAAAATTGCTGTAAAAACCAGCGCTGCAATGATTTTCTTCACATTTCTCACCTCATCTTCTATTATTCATAAAAACCAGGCTTGCGTCCAATGGATCACAAAAAGCAAAGAAATTCTTAGGGATTAGCTGCCGAGACCTCTTGCTTGACTTTGACTAATTTTGACCTATAATAAGGGTAGATTTAAACTTACAAAAAATAAGTTAATCCTTATCTCTTTGGAAGCGTAAATCGCAAAAATATGATTCGAGTCAACCAACGACTCAACTTTCTCTAGGAGGGAAACAATATGGCAAAACAACATTATGATCGTAGCAAACCCCATGTCAACATCGGAACGATTGGACACGTCGACCATGGGAAAACCACCTTGACTGCTGCAATTACCACAGTTCTTGGGAAAAAAGGGCTTGCCAATCCGCAAGATTACGCAAGTATCGACGCGGCTCCTGAGGAACGCGAACGTGGTATCACAATCAATACTGCTCATGTGGAATATGAAACGGAAAAACGGCACTATGCCCATATCGATGCACCGGGACACGCGGATTATGTGAAAAATATGATTACAGGGGCTGCTCAAATGGACGGCGCAATCTTGGTCGTATCAGCGACAGATGGCCCAATGCCACAAACACGGGAGCATATTTTGCTTTCTCGTCAAGTGGGTGTGAAATATTTGATCGTCTTTTTGAATAAGACGGACCTTGTCGATGATGACGAGTTGATCGATTTAGTTGAAATGGAAGTCAGAGAATTGCTGACTGAATATGATTTTCCTGGCGACGACATTCCTGTGATCAAGGGCTCTGCGTTAAAAGCCTTGGAAGGGGACCCAGATGCTGAAGCAGCGATCTTAACGCTGATGGATACAGTAGATGAATATATCCCAACGCCAGAACGTGATACTGACAAACCATTGTTGTTACCGATCGAAGATGTCTTTTCGATCACAGGACGGGGGACCGTTGCTTCTGGTCGGATCGATCGCGGCATGGTAAAAGTCGGGGATGAAGTAGAAATCGTCGGAATCAAACCTGAAACACAAAAAGCAGTCGTGACAGGGGTAGAAATGTTCCGCAAAACGATGGACTTCGGAGAAGCTGGCGATAACGTAGGGGTATTGTTACGGGGCATCACCCGTGATGAAATTGAACGTGGCCAAGTGTTAGCAAAACCAGGTTCTATCACACCGCATACGAAATTCCAAGCGGAAGTCTATGTGTTGACAAAAGAAGAAGGCGGTCGCCATACCCCATTCTTTAATAATTATCGCCCACAATTTTACTTCCGTACAACGGACGTAACTGGGAATATCGTTTTACCAGAAGGAACGGAAATGGTGATGCCTGGTGACAACGTAACGATCGATGTGGAATTGATCCATCCGATCGCTGTAGAAAATGGAACGACCTTCTCGATTCGTGAAGGTGGACGAACAGTCGGTTCTGGTATTGTCACCACGATCGAAAAATAATGATGAGTGAAACAGTGCTTCCTTTTGAAGAAGCGCTGTTTCCTTTTTCTTGTCAAAAGATCGCCAATCCCTCAGTCAGCTTAGGATTGCTTGTTTTTTTCTAAATAATCTTGTGATTTTATTAAGGATTTTTTAGGAGAGAAAAAATTCTAGTCAGCCCGTTCATTTCATAGTACGATAGATTCTGACTTAGAAAAGATGGGATGTATTTGATGAGAAAAATTCGACGTTTCCTAGGATTTATACTGAAGCTGGCCCTCGTGTTGCTGCTGATCGGGGCAGGGGTTTGGGTCTATCGAAACTACACGGCATTGAAAGCTGTCTATGCGTATGAAGAAGCAATCGCGCAACAGACGCAAGCCCACGACATCTCTGAATATCAGTCATTAGCCATGAGCATCATGCTGACGGAGTCAAAAGGACAAGGCAATGACCCGATGCAAAGTTCTGAAAGTGTATATGGAAAACAAAATCAATTTGATACGCCAGAACAAAGCATCGAACAAGGGGTTTCTTATTTAGCCGAGTTGATCGAAAAAGCCGAGCAAATGAACTGTGATCTTTGGACCGCAGTCCAGGCTTATAATTTTGGGACAGATTATATTGATTATGTCGCTGAACGGGGTGGCATGAACACCTTAGAATTAGCAGAAACATATTCCAGAGAGGTTTTATCCCCGTTGTTAGGCAATGATACAGAACAAACCTATCGTTATTGGGGCATCCAATCCGTTTTTTATAATGGTGGTCACTTGTATCATAACGGCGGCAATTTATTCTACGCTGATTTAATAAAAATGAATCAATGGAAGATCAATGTTACGGCGCGTTTCTTTTCATAAGCGTTGTAAAATAAGTGAAACAAAAAAGCTTGAAATACAAATAAAATATGGTAAAATCATTATGAGTGATTCTGTCTAATTATTCTTCGCACTGATATCTATTAGTGCGTTTTTTTACCTAGTAAACCGATGAATACTTACCAAATGGAGGTGAGTGGATGGTACGAATTCCTCAAACGGTCATTGACGACATTCGCGAACGTAGCAATATCGTCGATATCGTGGGACAGTATGTCCAGTTAAAGAAGTCTGGAAAAAATTATTTTGGTTTGTGTCCGTTCCATAATGAAAAATCACCTTCTTTTTCCGTTGCAGAGGACAAACAAATTTTTCATTGCTTTGGTTGTGGTCGTGGTGGAAATGTGTATGGTTTCTTACAGGAGCTTGAAGGGATCAGTTTTCCAGAAGCAGTCGTCAAAGTAGCAGAAATGAACGATATTCCTCTTGATCCGCAATATCAGCAGTCTGAAGGCATCAATGAAGCGACCTCACAAACGAGTCAATTGATTGCGTTACATGAAAAAGCCGCCGAAGTCTATCATCACATGTTGGTGAATACGGCTGCTGGACAAGAAGCGCTTGATTATTTATTAGATCGTGGCTTGACGATGGCACTGATCGAAGAGTTCAATATTGGCTTTGCACCGAATGAACGCTCGTTTTTGGAGAAAGTTTTTTTGAATGAAAAAGCCAAAGCAGAGTTTTTTCCTGATACAGGACTCTTTGTTCAGCGCAACGATGGCTCACTGGCGGATCGCTTTTACCAGCGAATCATGTTTCCGATCCGCAATCCTCAGGGAAAAACGATTGGTTTTTCTGGTCGTTGGTTAGCAAGCGAAAAAGTCGGTGATCAAGACCAACCAAAATATTTAAATAGTCCTGAAACGATTCTTTTCAATAAACGCGAGGTTCTTTTCAACTTTGACAAAGCGCGACGAGCGATGCGTAAAGATGGCCAAGTGTATTTATTTGAAGGATTTATGGACGTGATCGCCGCTTGGCAAGCAGGGATCGAAAATGGGATCGCCTCGATGGGGACCAGCCTGACCAATCAGCAGATCGCTCACATCGAGCGAGTGGCACAAGAAGTGATTCTTTGTTACGATGGAGATAGTGCAGGGGTTGAAGCCACGAACCGTGGGATCGATCTTTTGCAAAACAATAGCCGCTTGAAATTATCTGTGGTTCGAGTGCCGGAACGGATGGACCCAGATGACTATTTGCGCAAATATGGGACAGAAGCTTTTTATAAATTAGCTGTACATGGGAAAGAAACCGTCTTTGCTTTCAAAATGGATTACCATCGAGCGAATCGAAATTTGGCCAATGAGAAAGAGCAGCTAGATTATGTCCAAGTAGTATTAAAAGAATTACAGCGGGTGGATTCTTTGCTGGAGCAAGACCGTTATTTGACTCAGTTGTCCACAGAGTTCAACTTGAGCCGTGAGACCTTGCAGCAGCAGCTCAAGCAAAACCGGCAAGAGCAGCAGCCGCGGCAAGATGCACCGCCGCCTGCGCCAACAACCAATCCTGTGGTCTTCACGCCGCCAACGCGGCAGCAGCCCAAAACACAGGTAGAAAAAGCACAAGAATTATTATTGTACCGTTTGTTTCATGACAGTACGTTAAACCATCGCTTTCGAGCGAGTGGCATATCCTTTATCCATGATCGTTACCAACAGCTTTATCTGCTGTTTGATGCGTATATGGAAACAGAAGAACACTTTGTTTTAGCAAAGTTCTTAGATTTTTTAAAAGAAGATTCAATGAAAAAAATGGTGATCGATATTGCAGATCTTAAAGCTTCTGAGGAAGGGACTGAACAAGAATTTCAGGACATTCTGCAGGTATTTCAAAAGTCGGGCATTGCTGAAGAAATCAATCAAAAACGAATCCAGCAGCAAGAAGCAAGACAAAAAGGAAACCAGCAATTAGAACTTGAACTTGCGATCGAAATCATTGATTTGACCAAACGGTTGAAACAAGCTAAATAGCGAACTGAAAGGGGCTTTCTTTCATGGCAGAAGAAACAAAAAAAACGTATGACAAAGCAGTTGCCGAATACATCCGAGAAAACAAAACAAAGGGGCAAGTTGTTTACGATGACATTACGAATCGTTTAGCAACGCCGTATACTTTGGATGCTGATGCAATGGACAAATTAATTCAAAAACTGGAGGATTCAGGCATCAGTGTCGTGGATGAAAATGGAGAGCCTTCAGTCCATAGTCTAAAGAGCAATGAAAAACGACAAGAAACACAACCTCAAGAAGATCTGTCTGCACCAACTGGTGTGAAAATCAATGACCCCGTTCGGATGTACTTGAAAGAAATCGGTCGTGTGCCGTTATTGACCGCAGAAGAAGAAGTGGCGCTCGCACTGAAAATCGAAGAAGGCGATCAAGAGGCAAAACAGCGTTTGGCAGAAGCCAACCTACGTTTGGTCGTTAGTATTGCCAAACGTTATGTGGGTCGAGGAATGCAATTCCTTGATTTGATCCAAGAAGGAAACATGGGCTTGATGAAAGCCGTTGAGAAATTCGACTACCGCAAAGGGTTCAAATTTTCGACGTATGCGACCTGGTGGATCCGTCAAGCGATCACCCGTGCGATCGCTGACCAAGCGCGAACCATTCGTATTCCTGTGCATATGGTGGAAACCATCAACAAATTGATCCGTATTCAACGGCAATTGCTGCAAGACTTAGGGCGCGAACCGACACCAGAAGAAATCGGCGCAGAAATGGATCTGCCGACGGAAAAAGTTCGTGAAATCTTGAAGATCGCTCAAGAACCTGTTTCATTAGAAACACCGATCGGTGAAGAAGACGATTCTCATCTAGGTGATTTTATTGAAGACCAAGATGCCACAAGTCCAGCAGAGCATGCGGCTTATGAGCTGTTGAAAGAGCAGCTAGAAGATGTACTGGATACGTTGACTGACCGTGAAGAAAACGTGCTGCGCTTGCGTTTCGGAATCGATGATGGTCGTACTCGGACATTAGAAGAAGTCGGCAAAGTCTTTGGGGTAACGAGAGAACGGATTCGTCAGATCGAAGCAAAAGCATTACGGAAACTACGCCATCCATCTCGTTCAAAACAATTGAAAGATTTCTTAGAATAATCAAGGTTTATCGACTTTCCAAAGGAACCCTTTGGAAAGTCTTTTTTATTCAGATTCTGTCCTCTCGACACAAGATTGGTAAAGAACTTAATAAAAACGTAACCAAGCAAGTGTTGGCTAATTGCCAAGAATGTGATAAATTTAATTTTGTGCATCTGCATCAAAACGTAACAAACAACGAAGTGTCAAAAAAGACCCATTATTTGCTGGTCTAAAAAAAGAAGCAGTAGGTACAGCAAGCGTCTGATGAAAGAGGCGACTGCTTCATAAAAGGAAATGCAAAAAACAAAAGGAGTCAGTTTGAATCAATGAAGAAGACATGTCCTGAATGTGGATTTCAAGCAATAGAAGAAACACCCGTTTGTCCCAATTGCGGGTTCCAATGGAACCAGGCAAAGGAGAATGAACTGGAACCAACATCTGACTCTTCCGTTACGCCAGAAGAGCCACAGAATAAAAATGATGATATTCGCTGGTCAGACTTTAAAAACGTCCCGATCGGAAAAATGGAGGAGCACTTAGGTGATCGGCCATCCTCAAATGAAGAAACGATCGACCTCGCGCAGCAAGGGACTTTTTCCGATGAGCAACATGTAACCTCCACATCAGCCTCTAAGAAAGAAGCTGAGGAAAAAACGGAAGTAGAAAGTTCTAGCGCAACGCAAGAGCATGCGACATCAGCCAGTGAGGAAGCAAGTGAAACCGATGCATTAAGTACGGAGGAACAGCATGACGCTGATATTTTGGCTGCTTATATCCGCCAACACAAACTTGATGAAGAAGAAAAAGCCGCTGCTCTAGAAGCAGAAGCCGCCACTGATGATTTGTCTGCTACTGAAGAAGAAAGTCAGGAACAAGCCAGTGAGGAACCTCTACTGATAAGCGAAGATGAACCAGTGACGGATCCAGTCATTGAAGAAGCGAAGAAGCAGCCAGAACCAGTGATCGATCCAATTCCTGAGCCGATCACCGCAGCGGATGAAGCACCGAAAAAGGCGACTACTGAAGAAAAAACGTCGACGCCTAGCGAAAAAAAGAAGCGTCCTCGCAAAGCACTCTATATTACAGCGGCTTGTTTATTAGTGGCAGCTGGTGGCGGTTGGGCGTATTACTATCAACAGCAGCAACAAGAAACTGCCCGAGAAACGCAACTGGCGCAGGAAAACCGTACACTCGATCAAATTGAAAATGAGCTGAATGATTTTTATACAAATGATGAACGAGTGTTCATTAAAAACGACAAAACATCAGAACAGCTGACGGCTGTGACGAATCAGTTGGCAGAGTTTCAAGACCATGAACGGTACGATGCCTTGTCACAAGAAGCTGCGACGATCGCTGACAAACTAGCAACTTTGACCGAGATCAACAGCTATTTTAGCAGTCCTGCCGTTGTGGAAGATCAATTGGAAGAAGTCTCATTGAAAGAAGCGGCTGCCGTCACAATGGCGAAGCGTGAGAACGGGGATGCCTTTGATGAGTTGATCAATCAAGCCATCGACATGGGACAAAAAGAGTTCAGTGCGATCGAGGAAGTTCAAAATGCGGTGAAGAGCATGGTGGCTTTAAGTGGTGATGGTGAAGCACCTGCAAGTGTCACCCGTGAGAACTACAATGCCTTGATGAAAAAAGTCCAAGCTTTACCGATCGATTCATTGGTGGAAAGTCTCACTGCTGATCTGCGCAAAGTCGATACTGCGTTGACGAAGCGTGAAACCGCTACGCAAGAAGCAGCGGCACAACAACAAGCGGCCCAAGAAGCAGCACAAGCGGCGGCTTCCGAGAACAACGCTTCCGCTTCAAGCGGCGGTTCTACAAGCGCTGCGACGCCCGCACAAAGCACGTCTGAAGAAGAGTATGTGCTTTCGCCAAATACGCCAACAAATACCAATAATCAGCCAATTATTCCAGCCCGTCAAAGTGATTTGAATGATGTAAACAATAGCGCTTGGGTGTGGGCAGATGGTGTCCAAGAAAAAATCATTGCCACAGCGATTGCCCGTGGTTACGTGGTTGATGGTGGTTATACTTTTGAACGCGTGCGGATCGTCAACGGCGAAGGCTATTACAATTTTTATGCGACAAATGCCCAAGGCAGCTTGCTTAAAGGAACGGATGATTCAGCGTTCCCGCTATACTTATTTACGGTAAACGCCAAAACTGGCTATTTCAGAGGCAATGGGAACGATCACACCGTTCGCTAAGTCTCCTGAGTCACTAGAAAACTTTCAGAGTTATTACATGCACATGTGAAAAATACTTGTTTCCCCTCCCTGTTTTCGATATGATGAAAGATAATCGTTCAAACAGGGAGGGTTTTTTGTGCAGAAAATAGAAAGATATGATCGCTTTGAAGATGGGGTCATTGCTTGTGTACCAACGATTCTTGGGTACTTAGGGATTGGTTTTGCGATGGGGGTCGTAGGAAAAGGTGTTGGGTTGTCGATTCTTGAAATTATTTTAATGTCTATTATTGTCTATGCAGGTAGTGCTCAATTTATTATTTGTGCATTACTCGCGATTCAAGCACCTTTCACGACGATCGTCGCAACCGTCTTTTTAGTGAATTTACGACATTTCTTAATGAGCTTATCAGTGGCTTCCTATTTTAAAAAGACTCCTTTGCTTTCTGCTATTGGGATTGGGACGCTTTTGACTGATGAGTCCTATGGCGTTTTGACGACGGCACTGCAACAAGACAAACCAGTCACAGCGAAATGGACCCATGGGTTGAACGTGATGGCGTATTTGAGTTGGATCTTCGCAACCTTTTTGGGCGGACTATTAGGCTCGTTTATTCCAGATCCAGAAGCGTTAGGCTTAGATTTTGCCTTGGTAGCCATGTTTGTTGGTCTTTTTTTATTTCAAGTAGAGCGACCCCTCAAGAAGAAAACCCAGCAAACGCTCTTAGTACTCGGGGCAGTTGTGGGGACATTGATTTTATTTATGCGTTTTTCGACTGCTGAGATCGCGGTAATTGCTGCGACCTTGGCAGGATGTTTGGTTGGGACGGTGACACATCATGACTAATTTTGTTATACTAATGCTAGCATGTGGGTTGGTTACTTGGATTCCGCGGATCGTTCCTTTTTTATTTTCTAAAAAGCTCGTATTTCCAAAACCTTTCACCATCTTTTTGAGTTACTTGCCGTTGTGTATTTTGGCGGCATTGTTGGTTCAAAATTTGCTGATCTTTCGAGAAGGGCAGTTTCCCATCTTGAAAGTCAAAGAAACTGTTGCCTGTATCCCAGCATTGTTGGTGGGGTATTATACAAAAGATTTGATGAAGATCGTTATCACAGGCGTTATTGCTATGGCACTGCTGCGTTTCTTTTTTTAGCAACGGGCAGTTTTTATGAAGAAGGAGAGAATAGATGAAAGACTTATTAGCATCCGTATTTAGCGGATTGATCATTGATGAAAATGAACAGAATTATTTTGTTCAAAAAGGCGGGGTTACCTTCCGACTAGCCAAGGAAGAAGGCGAACATCATTTAGGTGAAGCCGTCGAAGGGTTTTGCTATCAAAACCAAAAGCAAGAAAATGTGCTCACTACGAATATTCCGAAAAGCCGCAAAGGGCATTATGCCTTTGGTACAGTCACAGGAAGCCGTCGCGACTTAGGCGTTTTCGTCGATATCGGTTTAAAAGACAAGGATATGGTGGTTTCATTAGATGAATTGCCAACAATGCGGGAACTTTGGCCCAAAAAAGGCGACCGTTTGATGGTCAGCTTGCGCGTCGATGACAAAGAGCGTATATGGGCTTCGTTAGCAGATGAGAAAATCTTCAAGGCACTGAGTAAGAATGGTACGGAACAGATGAAGAATCAAGATGTTACAGGTACCGTGTATCGCTTAAAACTAGCGGGAACCTACTTATTGACGGATGATTTTTATATTGGCTTCGTCCACCCATCAGAGCGCTACCAAGAGCCGCGTCTTGGGGAAGCTGTCAAAGGACGAGTGATCGGGGTTCGTCCAGATGGCGTCTTGAACCTTTCATTGAAACCAAGAGCCCACGAGGCGATTTCAAATGATGCCGCCATGGTCCTAACCTTTTTAGAACGAGCGCCAGAAAATAAAATTCCTTTTACCGATAAATCAGCACCAGAAGAGATTTTACAAACGTTTGGTATTAGTAAAGGCCAATTTAAACGGGCGTTAGGAACCTTGATGAAACAGCGTTTAATTGAGCAAAAAGACGGCTTTACGATTCTTGTTAAAAAACCTAATTGAGAATACTTGTTTCTTTTGCTGTTCTAATTTATAATGATTACAATGTTTGTCTTGAGTGATTCTCACTCAAATTAGAATCGTTATAAATTAGCGGCATACGGAGGCAACTATGAACACAACAGCAGCGTTAAAAAAGACCAAGAAACAATTGCACGAGTCGGGGTTCAAATTAACTCCTCAGCGAGAAGCGACGTTGTTGGTCTTATTAGAAAATGAGAAAGATCATTTATCCGCCGAAGAGATTTTCTTCTTTGTGCGCAAAAAAAATTCTGAGATTGGCTTAGCAACCGTCTATCGAACATTGGAGATTTTGACGGATTTGAAAATCGTCGATAAAGTCAGCTTTAATGACGGTGTCGCTCGTTACGATCTACGTAAAGAAGGCGCCAAACATTTCCATCATCATTTGTTGTGTTTGGAATGCGGCAATATTGAAGAGGTTGAAGAGGATCTGTTGGGCAGTGTCGAAGAGATCGTCGAACAAAAGTACCATTTTTTAGTAAAGGATCATCGGTTGACATTTCATGGTGTCTGCCAAAAATGCCAAAACAAAGCCTAGTGTCTGTAGCTGGGCAATTTGAAAAGATTTTGTTATCACCCGAATGATAGTCAGATGGTTTCAATAGGAAGAGTGTCCTTTTTTCCGATTTGAAAGAAACCAAAAAATCTGCTATGATTCGGGTGTTTCCTTGGGCAAAAGATACGGGTAGATGCCTCCTTTTTGTTGGCAAGCTACTATCTAAACGAGCCAGAATTTGATATGATAAAAAAGCTGAAAGTAGAGGAAGCCCCATGAACGAACAAATTATTGATTATCTTCATTATTTGACCATTGAGCGCGGGCTATCCCAAAATACCCGTGCCAGCTACCAGCGGGATCTGCAACAGTATCTTGCGTTTTTACAAAAAAAACAAGTGACGCAGTGGCAACAGATCGACCGAGTGATCGTTTTGTCTTTTTTGCAAAATCTGCAAGAGGCGGGAAAATCCTCGGCAACCGTGATTCGGATGGTTTCCAGTTTGCGAAGATTCCATCAATATTTGCGTCAAGAACGGTTGACAGATCATGATCCGATGCAGCATATTGATTCGCCGAAAAAACAGCAGAAGCTACCTGACACTTTGAGTTTGCAGGAAGTGGAGCGCTTGATCGAAACACCAGATACTCGAGCGGTGTTGGGCATTCGCGATCGAGCGATTTTGGAAGTGATGTATGCGACAGGTTTGCGCGTCAGCGAGTTGATCGGTTTGAAATTGAATGATTTGCATTTAAGTATGGGCTTGTTGCAAACAACCGGGAAAGGCGACAAAGAACGGATCGTCCCATTAGGGGATTTAGCGATTCAATGGATCGAAACGTATCTCAGCGATGCACGTCCGTATTTGACGAGAAAAACACCGGATGAAAGCCACCTGTTTGTAAACAACCATGGCACACAGCTGTCTCGTCAAGGAATCTGGAAAAATTTAAAAGCCTTGGTTCGACAAGCTGGGATCACCAAAAATGTGACTCCCCATACGTTGCGCCATAGTTTTGCGACTCATCTATTAGAAAACGGCGCAGATCTGCGAACGGTTCAAGAGCTGTTAGGACACGCAGATATCTCGACCACTCAGATTTACACGCATATAACGAAGAAACGGATGACGGAAGTGTACAAGCAGCACTTTCCGCGCGCCTAGAAATCGAGGATGGAATGGAAGAAATCAAAATAAAATTAGCTGTCTTTGAAGGACCGTTGGATTTGCTGCTTCATTTGATCAAAAAACTGGAAATCGATGTTTATGACATTCCAGTTGCAACCATCACCGAACAATACATGCAGTATATCCATGCCATGAAAATTTTAGAATTAGAAGTCGCTGGTGAATATTTAGTCATGGCGGCAACTCTGATGGCGATCAAAAGCCAGATGCTGTTACCGAAACAAGAGCTGATTGCTGAAGTGGAAGAGTACGAAGAAGATCCACGGGATATGCTAGTGGCACAGCTGCTAGAATACCGCAAATTTAAGTATGCAGCCGAGCAGCTTTCCGAAAAAGCGGAAGAGCGCAGTTTGTATTATACGAAAGATCCGATGGATGTCGATGAATACAAAGAGGAAGAAGATCAGTTAAGAGCCAATCAATTCAATACGATCGATCTCTTTTTGGCTTTTCAAAAAATGATCGAGAAAAAGAAAAATCGCCAAGTACTAGAAACCAAAATTTCTCCTGATGAAAGCACCATCGATGAAAAGATGGCGGCGATTCAGCTGGAGATGCAACATGTCAGTGCCAAAAAAGGCCGCAGCTTTGATTCGTTTTTTACGACCTACAATAAAACAGAAGTTGTGGTAACTTTTATGGCACTATTAGAATTAATGAAAAAAGGAACGATTCGAGTAGAGCAAACAGACAATTATGCGTCGATTCTGCTCTATCCAACAGGTAAAGAAGATGAGTAAATATAGTGAATTAGAAGCGATCTTATTCGTCGTCGGTGATGAGGGGATCGGACTTGAAGAATTGAGTTACTTAGTCAAAAGCAATACTGCCAGTGTCTATCAGCATTTGCAGGAACTAAATCAGCAATATGAAGAAAATGAACATACTGCGTTGCATATTCTTGAAGTGGGCAATCATTTTATTTTGACCACCAAGAAACAATTTGCCCCTTTATTGAAGAAATATGCTGAATCACCGATGGGCAACTCGTTGTCTCAGGCCGCTTTAGAAACGTTGTCGATCATTGCTTACAAGCAGCCGATCACTCGGATGGAAGTAGAAGAGATCCGCGGCGTCCAATCTAGCGGATCGGTTCAAAAATTGGTGGCAAAACGACTGATTGAAGAAAAAGGCCGCGTTGACGGACCAGGACGAGCGATCCTATATGGTACGACGGAATACTTTATGGATTATTTTGGCTTAAAAAGTTTGGCTGAATTACCCGATATCCAATCCATGGAAGATGAACTTGAAGAAGATGCACCGTTTGATCTTTTTTACGACCGCTACAAACAAGCAGAAACAGAAGGAGAATGAAGATGGAACGTTTGCAAAAAGTGATTGCCCATGCTGGCATCACCTCAAGAAGAAAAGCTGAAGGATTGATAACCGAAGGCCGAGTGCGTGTCAACGGGCAAGTGATCAAAGAATTAGGGGTCCAAGTTAGCTCAAAAGATGTTGTTGAAGTCGATGGTGTACCAATCGAACAAGAACAACACGTCTATTATCTATTCTACAAACCTCGTGGTGTGATCTCAGCTGTAACGGATGATAAAAAGCGCAAAGTCGTTTTGGATTATTTTGCTGAAGTTCCTGAACGGGTGTATCCCGTCGGGCGCTTGGACTATGATACCTCTGGTTTGTTATTGCTGACAAATGATGGGGAATTGTCACAGACACTGATGCATCCGAAACACGAAGTCGACAAAGTGTACGTTGCCAAAGTCAAAGGGATTGCGGATAAAAAGCAGCTGCTCCCATTGACAAAAGGGATTCGGATCGAAGGTCGTAAGACGGCACCTGCTCGCTTTGAGATCTTGTCGACAGACCAAACAGCGCAATCTAGTATTGTGCAATTGACGATCCACGAAGGACGCAACCATCAAGTCAAAAATATGTTAAAAGCAGTTGGTTTGCCTGTGCAAAAATTAAAACGGGAAAATTATGGTCCGTTAGATTTGAAAGGTCTTCGTCCAGGGGAATACAGAGAGCTGACGAAGAAGGAAGTCAGCCAGCTGAAAAACAGTGCAAAATAATTGAAAAGTATCTGAAAACGTAACTATTGTTAATTTTTAGATTTTGTGTATAATAGAACATGTAATAAATAGAATAAAGGTTCGTCTTCAGGGGCAGGGTGCAATTCCCGACCGGTGGTTATAGTCCACGACCTATTTCTTCGGAAATAGCTGAATCGGTGAAATTCCGATACCGACAGTACAGTCTGGATAAAGAAGATAGAGCGTATTTGATTTGCTTATGGCTATTTCGAATGCCCTCTTTTTTCCCTGTGGAAAAAAGAGGGCATTTTTTGTCTGGCGCCGACAAGAAAGCCGAGGAAATTTAATAGGTTCGTTTGAAGAGGAATCCTGAACTTAGGAGGATTTATACTGATGAACAACAAAACAAGAAAAATGGTGACGATCGCCATGTGTGCTGCTATGGGAACAATTTTGCAATTTATCGCTTTTCCGATTTTCCCAGCATTCAGCTTTTTAAAGATCGATTTTAGTGATATTCCCGTGATGATCATGATGTTTTTATTTGGTCCTTGGAGCGGGGTATTGACTGCTTTCATTCGTTCGGTGCTGCATTTGTTCTTATCTGGTTTTTCACCTGCTGATATGGTGGGGGATACGGCAAGCTTTTTAGCATCATGTGCCTTTACTTTGCCAATGTACTACTTTTTCCGCAAAGGTATTCACACCAAAAACAAAATGGTTGGTGTCATCAGCGGTATCTTGTCGGTAACGATTTTTATGAGTGTGGCGAACCTATTTGTGATCACACCGCTTTACCTGCGCTTTTTCGGGGTCACAGCCGATCAATTTTTAGGAATGTCTTTGCCGCAATATGTGGCGATCGGGATCTTACCTTTCAATTTGGTCAAAGGCGCAATCGTCAGTGCCGTCTTTTTAGCACTTCACGCCAAACTGCTGCCATGGTTGGCTCGTAAGCAGCCCCATCATTCTGCTATAGGAAAATAAAAAAATGAGCCGACTTGCTGTTGCAGACGAAAGGTCTGTCAATGGCAGGTCGGCTTTTTTTATTTTTCCATGATAATCGCACGGGTAGGGCATTTGCGATAAGCAGTTTTGACTTTTTCTTGTTGGTCTTCTATGATAAACTGTTGCCGAGCATTCGGTTCTTGGGCAAATAAAACGATCCCGTCTTCATCATAATCGAAGATCTCGGGGGCATAGATCGCACATAGGCCACAAGCAATGCAGCGCTCAGGAATAATTTTACAGCGTTGTGACATTTTTTAGTCCTTTCTGGAGGGGAAATATGGATTCTTTTATTTTAGCGCTGTTTTCTGATACTGACAAGCTGCGCCCATCGACACTTTATCAAATTCTTATTGGTAAGCGTACTAGCTCTGTCTTGAGTTATGCCTTTTTTTATGATCGCTTAGGTCTCTTTCAATCGTTGCCCCAGTTGAATGAGAAAGCGTATCAACAGACGCTCGCTGACTTGATCCAACGAGGGGCTCTAAGTCGAGATTCAGATGGTCTGCTGCTCAAAACGACCGCTATAAACAGCCAGCAGCCAGGTGAACGATTGTTGCGGTATGCGAATTACTTTCGTTATGGACGAACGACGGAGGAGGCTTGGCGTTTTGTTCGGCTGCTGGTTCAAGCAGCTGCGTATCAAGGTGTGACCAATCAGTATATTCCCGTTGAAAACACGCCACTCTATACAGAACCTGTCCGTCAGCTGATCCGTCACAATCCTGACATCAAAAAGTGCCTGTATCAAGAGCTATCAGCAATTTTTGACCAGCTTCCCGCAGAAGTGGCAGATTTTTTAGCGGGCACCTTATCGGGTCCAGATATTCTAGGGCAGGCGTTTTTTCAGCTTTTACCAGAAAATGTTCAAAGTAAGCCTTGGGACACTCTTTATGTAGGAGCTTCGATCCATCAATTTTTAACCTTGATCGAAAAAACGCCCCTGACGATCCTGTTTCGAGGATTGTCGCCTTTTCTAAAGAGAAATTTAAACCAAAGCATGGTGGAAAGCCGAGCATTGTTTTTGCGAGGCGATTCTGTCGAGCAGATTATGGAAAAAAGAAGGATCAAACGAGGAACTGTTAATGATCATTTGATTGAGTGGGCATTGCTTGATCCAACGTTTCCTTTTCAGCGCTTTGATACAGCGTTGTTGAAAAAGCTGCCAGAAGCTTCTTGGAAAAATAGCTATCAAGAATTACAGGCGCTTCTTACGACTGATTTTTTGACGATTCGTTTGTTACAGATTGCTCAGAAGCGGGGGATTCGATGTTAGAAGATGCACTGAATCAGTATTTTGGTTTCAAAACATTCCGCCAAGGACAAAAAGAAGTCATCGAAAGTGTTTTAGCACAGCAAGATACGTTAGCGATTCTGCCTACTGGGAATGGCAAAAGTCTGTGCTATCAGCTGCCAGGGTACCTAGTAGACGGGATCGTGATCATTATCTCGCCGTTAGTCTCTTTGATGGAAGATCAAGTCTACGGCTTACAAAAGCAAGGGGAAAAACGCGCGATTGCGTTTAATAGTCAATTGGACCTTGCTGATCGCCAGTATGTGATGCAGCATTTGCAGAAGTACAAGTTTTTGTTTTTAAGTCCAGAAATGATCGTACAAGAAGCTGTTTTGCATCAATTGGAACAGGTTAAGATCGCCATGCTCGTGGTGGATGAAGCCCATTGTGTTTCGCAATGGGGCATTGATTTTCGACCAGAGTACTTGCAGCTTGGTGAAGTAAAGAAACGCTTGAAGGCACCCGTTACGTTAGCCTTGACGGCTACAGCAACAGCACAAGTGGAAGCAGACATACGGCAAGTATTATTAGCAAAGAACGCCAATGTCTACCGTTATTCGATGAACCGCAGCAATATCGGCTTGTTCGTAGAGCAAACGACAGACAAAGATGCGGCATTAGCAGACTATCTCAGCCGCTTAGGCGGGGCTGGGATCATCTACTGTTCCACAAGAAGCAAAGTCGAAGAAGTCTATAACAAACTGCGTCAGCGCTATTTGGTAGGCTATTATCATGGTGGTCTCGCGAGTGATCAAAGAAAAACGTTGCAGCAGCAGTTTTCTCAGAATAAATTAAAATTACTCGTTGCTACCAATGCGTTTGGGATGGGGATCAATAAGGAAGATATTCGCTTTGTGATCCATTATGATCTACCTGATTCATTAGAGAATTACAGTCAAGAAATCGGGCGAGCTGGTCGTGACGGCAAACAAAGCAATGCGATTTTGCTTTATCAGGAACATGATGAGCAGATCCATTACTTCTTTCAGCGAGAAAACAAAGAAGAACGCCTTGCTTTAGAACGAATGGTTCAGGAGAAGAGGAAAGAACCCTTGACACCGTTGCAAGAAAAGTGGCAGCAAAAAATGAAAGAGTTGGGAACTTCCTTTTGGCTGGAAACATTAAAACGCAATGAACAGCAAAAACAAGAACAATTACAGAAAATGTTGGCTTATATTCATTTTACAGGTTGTCGCCGACAATTTTTACTGGCGCATTTCGGAGAGGAAGCCCAGGAGAATCCTTATTGTTGCGACAATGACGGGATCGAAATAGCGGGTGAAGAACAGCTGCCCGAGAAAAAGGAAGCCCATCATTGGCAGGAACGTTTAATAAAAATTTTTAAAGATATAAATTGAATCGTATTTTGTAGGACAGTTTTTATTTACCTATGGTATAATACATCGGAAGGAAACTAGGAGGGAATACGAGTGAGCAAGAAAGACAATGACTACAATTCAGAAAATCAAGAACCGTGGGAACAACCAATCTATGATACAGAATACGATGATTCTGCATCAAGATCCCAACAAAGAAAACAAAAGCGTGGGAATTCACTCTTTTTGACGATCGTTTTAGTTTTGCTTTTCTTGATCGTGGCAATTCCGGTTGGTGCCGGTATTTGGGTATTGAACCATAACAATGATGCCCCAACCACAGCAAGTTCGAGCAGTACTGTAGAAAGTACGACAGAGTCTTCAACAACCGAATCATCAACGACGGAATCATCCACTACGGAATCGACAAGTGAAACGAGTTCGTCAACAAGTGAATCAAGTTCTTCTAGCAGTTTTTCTGCGCCAGCTTCATCAACACCTTCAAGCAGTGAGCCGGCACAAGAACAAAACAATGCTGGACAAGATACTACCCAAAATAACCAAGGGCAAGGCGCTGCTGGTAATGAACAGTATACCACTGTGCAAGCAGGTGAAGGTCCTGAACAAGTGGCAGCTCGTACAGGTATCTCAGTTGAAACCCTATATCAATTAAATGGGATTGATCCGAACAACTACATGCTTTACCCTGGCGACACGTTAAGAGTTAAATAAAAAACCGCTTTGGCGGTTTTTTTTCTTGAAAGAGAGAAGCCAAGGTGGACGATAAGCAGAAACGATGAAGGAATACACATCGTTGGGAAACGAGGAGTAAGAAAAATGAAAAAAATCAACATCGCTATTGATGGTCCTGCGTCATCTGGGAAAAGCACAGTGGCAAAAATCATCGCGAATGACCTGGGATTTATTTATACGGATACCGGTGCCATGTATCGAAGCATCACGTATTTAGCTTTAAAAACGGGCTGTTCACTTGAAGATGAAGCGGCGATCGCTGCTTTGATCGATCAATACCCCATCACTTTTGAACCGACTGAACACGGTCAAGAGGTCTTTGCGGGAGGAGAGCAAGTCACAGAAGCGATCCGTCAGCCAGAAGTAACCAACGCAGTTTCGAAGGTGTCGGCATACCCTGCGATCCGCGAAAAACTCGTCCAACAACAGCAGATGATCGCTAAAGATGGCGGTGTCGTGATGGATGGCCGCGATATTGGTACGGCGGTTTTACCACAAGCAGAAGTCAAAATTTTTCTGGTAGCAAGTGTGGAAGAACGCGCACAGCGCCGTTTTAAAGAAAATCAGCAAAAAGGGATCAAAACCGATTATGAGACGTTGAAAGAAGAGATCCAGCAAAGAGATTATCTGGATTCTCACAGAGAAGTCTCCCCTTTGAAACAAGCGGAGGATGCGGTTCGAATCGATACGTCTGGTTTAACGATCGAGCAAGTCGTCGAAGCAATCAAAAAAACCATCAAAGAAAAAATTGATTAACAAATACAATGGGTGTTCCCCATTGTTTTTTTATTTTTTGAAACCAAAAGATGAAAGTGAGTAAGAAAACAGAGGTGAAAAGACTTTCTTAACGAAAAAACCGTAGTTTTTTAGGAAAATAAGAGAAATCGCTTTATTTTTTTTTCATTCTATTTTAAACTAAAAGATGTAGTGCAATTATTGCAGAATTGTTGGTTAGGAGGACATGAGAGATGACAGAATTTGAAAATAATCAGGTTGAGAGTGGAAATGAATCAATGGAAGCCGCTTTAGACAATTTCCAAGAAGTAAAAGTTGGAGATATCGTTAAAGGTGAGGTATTGGCCATTGAGGATAAACAAGCGATCGTAGGGATCGAAGGCGCCGGCGTTGAAGGCGTTGTTCCTGCAAAAGAATTATCAACTTTACCTGTTGAAGACATCAACGAAGCAGTCAAAGTTGGGGATGTCTTAGAATTGGTTGTGATTTCAGCAATTGGTAAAGACAAAGAAAACGGCAGCTATCTCCTTTCTAAACGTCGCTTAGACGCGAAAAAAGTTTGGGAAGATATCGAAAAAGATTTCCAAGAAGGAAAAATCATTGAAGCACCAGTCACCAACGTCGTTAAGGGCGGGTTAGTGGTTGATGTAGGTGTTCGTGGATTTGTCCCAGCATCAATGGTCGAAGACCATTTTGTTGCGGATTTCGAAGATTACAAAGGGAAAACATTGACCTTCAAAATCGTTGAGATTGAGCCTTCAGAAAACCGTTTGATCCTTTCTCATAAAGCAGTTGTCGAAGCAGAAAAAGCAAAACAAAAAGAAGCTTTATTAGCTGATTTATATGAAGGACAAGAAGTAGAAGGAAAAGTAGCTCGTTTGACCGATTTTGGTGCCTTCGTAGACCTAGGCGGCATCGATGGACTTGTCCATGTCTCTGAAATTTCACATGGGCATGTTGGCAAACCGAGTGACGTTTTATCTGTTGGCGATACCGTCAATGTCCGGATCTTATCTGTTGATGCAGACAAAGAACGTGTGTCACTTTCAATCAAAGACACATTGCCTGGACCTTGGACCAATATTGAAGAGCAAGCGGCTGTTGGCAGTGTCTTGACAGGGACTGTTAAACGCTTGACAAGCTTCGGTGCGTTTGTGGAAGTCTTCCCAGGTGTTGAAGGGCTGATCCATATTTCACAAATCTCCCATAAACACATTGCGACACCACATGAAGTCTTACAAGAAGGCGATGAAGTGCAAGTGAAAGTGCTTGAAGTGAACCCTTCAGAACACCGAATCGCATTAAGTATCAAAGCATTAGAAAAAGCCGAAAATACCAATGAAACACAAGAGGTTTCAGAGGACGACTATCAATTGCCAGAAGAATCAACTGGGTTTACCATGGGTGATATCTTAGGCGATGCCTTAAAAGACAGCGACGAAGAGTAATTGTATGCCATCAGCTTATAACGATTCGATGTTTGAATTTGTTATAAGCTGGTTTTTTGTTTGCCAGGAAAGCTTGCAACTTTCCATGGCTTTAGGTAAACTAAGTAAGATTGAATACAAGAAGCAGCGTACAAGGACTGCTTTTTTAAATGGAGGGTAAAAAATGTCAAATCCAACAATAGCGATCGTTGGACGTCCGAATGTGGGGAAATCGACCATTTTCAACCGGATAGCTGGAGAACGAATTTCGATCGTTGAGGATACTCCAGGAGTGACCAGAGATCGTATTTATGCCACCGGTGAATGGCTAGGCCGTGAGTTTAGCGTAATCGATACAGGTGGGATCGATTTAAGTGATGAGCCGTTTATGGATCAAATCAAGCATCAAGCAGAAATCGCCATTGATGAAGCAGATGTCATTGTTTTTATTACGAGTGCTCGTGAAGGAGTAACCGATGCTGATGAGCTTGTGGCTCGTTTGCTGTACAAAAGCAACAAACCCGTGATTTTAGCCGTCAACAAAGTTGATAATCCCGAGATGCGTACCGACATCTATGAATTTTATGGTTTGGGTCTAGGCGATCCATACCCAATCTCAGGAAGTCATGGATTAGGGATCGGGGATGTTCTTGATGAAGCTGTCAAACACTTCACCAATGAAGCAGAAGAAGAAGATGATTCCATCATCAAGTTTAGTTTGATCGGTCGACCAAATGTCGGTAAATCCTCTTTGATCAATGCAATTCTAGGGGAAGAGCGAGTGATCGTTTCTGATATCGAAGGAACGACTCGTGATGCGATCGATACCCATTTTACCAGCGAAAGCGGTCAAGAATTTACCATGATCGATACCGCCGGCATGCGTAAAAAAGGGAAGGTCTACGAGTCTACTGAAAAATACAGTGTCATGCGGGCGATGCGGGCCATTGAACGCTCAGACGTCGTCTTGATGGTCTTGAACGCCGAAGAAGGGATTCGCGAGCAAGACAAACGGATCGCTGGCTATGCCCATGAAGCAGGCCGTGGAATCATTATTGTTGTCAATAAATGGGATACATTGAAAAAAGAAACGAATACGATGCGTGATTTTGAAGAAGAAATCAGAGACGAATTCCAATATTTGGATTACGCGCCAATCATTTTTGTTTCCGCAGTGACGAAACAGCGCTTGAATAAGCTGCCGCAATTGATTGAAGAAGTCAGCATGAATCAAAACATGCGTATTCCATCTGCGTTGCTGAATGACGTCATTATGGACGCTGTGGCGATCAACCCAACACCAACAGACAAAGGCAAACGTTTGAAGATTTTTTATGCGACGCAAGTAGCTGTCAAACCGCCAACTTTTGTTATTTTTGTCAACGAAGAAGAACTGATGCATTTCTCTTATGCACGTTTCTTAGAAAATCAAATCCGCAAGGCATTCACTTTTGAAGGAACGCCGATTCGAATCATTCCTCGCAGAAGAAAATAGAGATTTTATCATACTTTGTTTCTTTTTACAAAGAAATCTGTCCTTTTCTAGAAAAATGGGAAAAAACCAAAAAAAAACCCCCTAAAAACGTTAAAATCCTTGATATTACAAGGTTCTTATGATAACGTTATATCAGAATATTGATGGTAATCAATATTTGACAAAAACCTTGGACCACTCAAGATTTTTGTTGATGCATGACATCAAAAAAAATATCAGGAGGTGAAACCATCCATGGCAAATAAAGCAGAATTAATCGAAAAAGTTGCAGCAGCTACTGACTTAACTAAGAAAGACGCAACTGCAGCAGTAGACGCTGTATTCTCAACAATTCAAGACGCTTTAGCTAACGGTGAAAAAGTTCAATTGATCGGCTTTGGTAACTTTGAAGTTCGTTCTCGTGCAGAACGCAAAGGACGCAACCCACAAACTGGTGAAGAAATCAAGATCCCTGCTAGCAAAGTACCTGCATTCAAACCAGGTAAAGCTCTTAAAGACGCAGTGAAATAATTGAGTCTTGTAGAAACCCTTGAGTAATCAAGGGTTTTTTCTTTTGTCTAACTAGGAACTGCCACCATGCAGGCGGAGCGAATGGGAAAAGAAACGGTTATTATTGTCAGAAAATTCAAAAATATTTTTTGTTTTTCTTTTGATCAAAAAAAAACATGGGTTGCTGACACACCTTATTTTTCAGGCAAGATTAAAGGTGATTTAAAAGTCATTTTTATCAAAAGAAGCAAGCGATTAAATGACATCTGATGTGAGGAAAGGGTCCTGGGAATTGTCATTATTGAAAAAAAATTCAGAAAATTCGTTGACAAGTGATTTTGCAAAGGGTATATTGGTAAACAATTACAAGAACGTTACTATTTCTAATGAAGGAGCCATTTTCTATGCGCAATTTTAATCAATATTTATTAGTCATTATTATTGATACCAGGACTTAGAACACGGAAGCAAAAATTATCCGTTTGTTTGAGTCCTATTTGCGTAAGTAAAATGGGATTCTGGCAAAGCATCCCAGTTTTTTATAACCGGGATGCTTTTTTTTATTCCAAAATGCAGGAGATGATGAGTGTGAGAAGTGATCAGATTAAAAAAGGGATCGATGCAGCGCCAGCTAGGAGTCTGCTCTATGCCACAGGACAAGTAAAAAATATCCATGACATGAACAAGCCATTTATTGCGATATGTAATTCCTATATCGATATTGTGCCTGGACATGTGCATTTACGGGAGTTAGCAGATATCGCTAAGGAAGCGATTCGTGAAGCTGGCGGCATCCCTTTTGAGTTCAATACGATCGGTGTGGATGATGGCATTGCGATGGGCCATATTGGCATGCGTTATTCGCTACCCAGCCGAGAATTGATCGCTGATTCCGCAGAAACCGTGATCAATGCTCACTGGTTTGACGGCGTATTTTATATCCCGAATTGCGACAAGATCACTCCTGGCATGATTTTAGCAGCGATGCGGACGAACGTACCGGGGATCTTTTGTTCTGGCGGTCCGATGAAAGCCGGTATTGATCCACGGGGCCACCAGATAACCTTGTCTTCCATGTTTGAAGCCGTGGGGACTTACAAGACTGGCAACATGACGAAAGAAGACTTTGAATTTATGGAGCAAAATGCCTGTCCGACTTGCGGTTCCTGTGCAGGGATGTTTACTGCCAATTCAATGAACTGTCTCTTAGAGATCTTAGGATTGGCAATGCCAGGCAATGGTACGATCCTCGCCGTGTCTGAAGAACGACGAGAACTAGTTAGACAAGCCGCCTTTAAGTTGATGGATCTTGTTGAAAAACAAGTGAAACCTCGAGACATCGTGACCAAAGAAGCTATTGATGATGCCTTCGCTTTAGACATGGCGATGGGGGGTTCCACCAACACAGTGCTGCATACCTTAGCGATCGCCAATGAAGCTGAGATCGACTATGACTTAAGACGGGTCAATGAAATCGCTAAAAGAGTGCCTTATCTCTCAAAAATCGCGCCATCATCAGCCTATTCGATGCACGATGTTCATGAAGCTGGCGGCGTTTCGGCAATCATAAGGGAGCTTTGTGATATCGAGGGAGCGATTCATCCTGATCGACCGACTGTCACAGGCAAGACATTACGAGAAAATGTCGCTGAAGCGAAGATCCACAACGAAGAAGTTATTCATCCCAAAGAAAACCCGTATAGTCCTGTGGGGGGGCTATCGATCTTGTATGGTAATATCGCCCCAGAAGGCAGTGTCATCAAGGTCGGTGGGGTCGATCCAAGTGTCCAAGTGTTCAAAGGCAAAGCGATCTGTTTTGATTCACATGATGAAGCAGTTGCTGCGATCGACAATCATACCGTACAAAAAGGACATGTTGTAGTGATCCGCTATGAGGGACCAAAAGGAGGACCAGGTATGCCAGAAATGTTGGCGCCTACCTCAAGCATCGTTGGACGTGGGTTAGGCAAAGATGTCGCCTTGATCACCGATGGTCGCTTTTCAGGAGCGACCCGAGGAATCGCCGTTGGCCATATTTCGCCAGAAGCCGCTGCAGGGGGTCCCTTAGGCCTTGTCAACGATGGCGATGAAATCATTATTGATTTACCAAATCGAACGCTGAATCTGCAAGTATCCGATGAAGAGCTTGCCCAGCGTGCGCAAGAACGACCGAATTTTCGTTCAAAAGTGAAAAAAGGATGGCTTGCACGTTATACCGCTTTAGTGACCTCTGCCAATACGGGCGGGATTATGCGAGTACCTGATGAGGAGGAGTAGCAATGGAAAATATCGAGTATCAAGCATCGCATCTAAGGACTGGCGCACAAGTATTAGTGGACAGCTTACAAGAGCAAGGCGTCGAAATGATCTTTGGCTATCCGGGCGGCGCCGTCCTGCCGTTATATGATCAATTATATGATGCAGCGATTCCGAATATTTTGACGCGTCACGAGCAAGGCGCGATCCACGCCGCTGAAGGCTATGCCAAAGCTACTGGCAATGTTGGGGTCGTTTTAGTGACGAGCGGACCAGGTGCTACAAATGTCGTCACGGGCATTGCCGATGCTATGAGTGATTCCGTACCATTGGTAGTTATCACGGGACAAGTGGCGGTACCAGGAATTGGCAAAGATGCCTTCCAAGAGGCGGATATTCTGGGTATCACGTTGCCGATCACGAAGCACAACTACCAAGTCCGCTGTGTCGATGAGCTCCCAAAAGTGATCGCTGAAGCCTTCCATATCGCTTCCACAGGGCGAAAAGGACCGGTTGTCATCGACCTTCCGAAAGATATTACCTTACAAGAAACCGCTGAAACCTGCTCATTGCCGATCACAAGGAAAAGTTATCAGCCGACGGCAGAGCCATCCCGTCTGCAAATCGAAAAACTGATGCAAGTCTTGGAAAAAGCTCAGCGACCAGTGGTACTGGCGGGTGCAGGCGTGATCGCTGCCGAAGCTGCAGCTGAACTAAATGCATTTATTGCCAAGTACAAGTTACCGACAGTGACAACGTTGCTTGGCTTAGGCTTACTGCCAAGTGATCATCAATTTTTCTTAGGCATGGGCGGTATGCATGGCACCTATGCGGCGAACATGGCTTTATCAGAAGCCGATTTGATTATCAATATCGGCTCTCGCTTCGATGATCGCTTAGCAACGGCCGGCAGTCAGTTCGGCAAGCAGGCCATCGTTGCTCATATCGATATTGACCCAGTGGAGATCGGCAAGATCGTAGAAACAAAGATCCCAATCGTCGGCGATGCCAAGGCTGCTTTGCAGCAAATGCTGCGGTACCCACCAACAAGAGGAACCTGGACGACTTGGTTGGATCTATGCCAAAAACGGAAAAAGGAAAAACCTTATCGCTATGATCGCACTCAGACACAAGAGATCAAACCACAAAAAGTCATCGAAGAAGTAGGGCGTTTGACCAAAGGAGAGGCTTACGTCATCACCGATGTTGGTCAGCATCAAATGTGGGTCGCGCAGTATTATCCTTTTCGCTTTCCCAAACAATTGATCACCAGTGGCGGACTAGGGACGATGGGCTATGGCATCCCTGCAGGAATCGGCGTTCAATTTGCTCATCCAGAAAAAATGGTCGTGGTGTTCGTTGGCGATGGTGGATTTCAAATGACGAACCAAGAATTTGCGATTTTGAATGAGTATGGCTTGAATGTCAAATTTGTGTTATTGAACAACTGCTCTTTAGGAATGGTTCGCCAATGGCAAGAAACATTCCATGGCAAGCGGCGCTCTGCCTCCGTTTTTGCGCAGCAGCCTGATTTTGTCAAACTGGCACAGGCTTATGGCATTGAAGGCTGTCGGATCGATGCCCCAGAGCAACTGGTTGATCAATTGGCAGCAGCTTTTTCTCAAGCAGGGCCGCAGCTGATCGAAGTAATGGTCTCGCCATCTGAGCATGTGCTGCCGATGATCCCACCGGGGAAAGCCAATCATGAAATGATGGGGGTCTAAGGGGATGAAACGGGTATTAGCAGCAATCGTCCATAATGAAGCAGGTGTTTTGAGCCGTATCACGAGTGTCTTGAACCGTCGTCAAGTCAATATCGAGAGTATCTCTGTCGGTACGACAGAACGACCAGAGTTTTCACGTATGACGATCATTGTCAACGTGAACGATTTGGCAGAAACAGAACAAGTGACTAAGCATCTGAACAAGCAGATCGATGTCTTGAAGGTTTCTGATATTACAGAAGTTCCTCATATCGAACGGGAGCTGGTGCTGATCAAAGTCAATGCGCCAACCACAAGTCGTTCGGAGATCCAAGCAGTGATCGATCCATTTCGAGCACACATTGTCGATGTGGCACTAAAAACAATCGTTGTGCAAGTTGCTGGCGATACGAAAAAGGTAGAAGCGTGCATCGAAGTTTTACGTCCATACGGCATCAAACAATTGGCACGGACTGGTGTCACTGGCTTTACAAGAGGGTAAGTGCAATTTTGAATTGCTTAAAATAAAGAAAGAATTCGGAGGAAACAAGTATGGTAAAAGTATATTACAACGAGGAAGTTACAGATAATTTAGGAGACAAGAAGATTGCGATCGTCGGCTACGGCTCTCAAGGGCACGCTCATGCTCAAAATTTACGGGACACAGGTCATGAAGTCTTTATCGGCATTCGTGAAGGAAAATCAGCGGAAGCCGCAAGAAACGATGGATTTGAGGTTTTCCCAGTAGCCGAAGCCGTTCAAAAAGCGGATGTAGTCATGATCTTGGCACCCGATGAGATCCAAGGATCGTTGTATAAAAATGAGATCGAACCGAATCTTTCTGCGGGCAATGCATTAGCATTTGCTCATGGTTTCAATATTCATTTTGATGTGATCGCGCCACCAAAAGAGGTGGATGTTTTTCTAGTTGCGCCAAAAGGACCAGGTCATTTGGTGCGTCGAACCTTTACCGAAGGGTTTGCGGTACCAGCCTTGTTTGCAGTTTATCAAGATGCGACTGGTAACGCACAAGCAACGGCTTTATCCTATGCAAAAGGCATTGGTGCCACAAGGGTCGGCGTTTTGGAAACGACCTTTAAAGAAGAGACCGAAACCGATCTTTTCGGTGAGCAAGCCGTACTTTGTGGCGGTTTGACCAGTATGATCGAAGCGGGCTTTGAAACATTGGTAGAAGCGGGGTACCAACCGGAATTGGCTTATTTTGAAGTTTGTCATGAATTGAAACTGATCGTTGACTTGATTTATGAAGGAGGCTTCAAAAAAATGCGCCATTCGATCTCGAATACGGCTGAGTATGGTGACTACGTTTCTGGTGCTCGGGTGATCACTGCACAAGCCAAAGAAAACATGAAAGCCGTATTGACAGACATCCAAAACGGCCAATTTGCGAAAGGATTCATTGAAGACAATCAAAACGGCTTCCCTGAATTCCATAAAATGCGTGAGGAAAACGGCAATCATCAAATTGAAAAAGTCGGCAGCGAGTTACGGAAAATGATGCCGTTTGTTGCGAAAGATTAGGAGGGACGCGTTTGTTGGTGACAGTTTCTGCAATCGAACAAGCCTACGAGCGACTGCGGGGAGCAGTTAGTCATACGCCGCTGCAGTATGATCGCTTTTTATCTGAGAAGTATCAAGCGACGGTCTTGTTGAAGCGAGAGGACTTGCAAAAAGTCCGCTCCTTCAAATTACGCGGTGCCTACTATGCGATCACCCAGGCAGATCCTGAACTGACTCGTCGTGGCGTCGTCTGTGCCAGTGCCGGGAACCATGCGCAAGGTGTTGCTTATACCTGTCAAGAACAGCAGATCCGAGCGGTTATTTTCATGCCGACAACGACGCCACAGCAAAAAATCGCGCAAGTCCTCTTTTTCGGTGGAGATTATGTCAAAATCGAATTGGTGGGAGATACGTTTGATGCGGCAGCCCAAGCGGCTAAACACTTTGCAAAAGAACAGCAAATGGCCTTCATTGCTCCCTTTGACGATCCTAATATTATTGCAGGACAAGGAACCGTTGCTGTGGAGATGCTGGCGGATGCTGAAAAAAAACAAGTAACGATCGATCTGGTCGTGGCAGCGATTGGCGGGGGCGGCTTGATCAGTGGAACCGCAGCCTATTTGAAAGAAAAGCAACCGAAGATAAAAGTTGTTGGAGCAGAACCTGTAGGGGCAGCCTCGATGCAAGCCGCCTTTGATCATCAAGGACCAGTGGCACTGGAGCATATTGAAACCTTTGTGGATGGTGCAGCGGTCAAACAAGTCGGAGCTCAAACCTATGCCCATGCCAAACGCTACGTGGATCAATTGGTAGCTGTGGAAGAAGGCGCAATCTGTCAAACGATTCTGGAATTGTACAGCAAGCAAGCGATCGTCGCTGAACCAGCTGGTGCCTTGAGTGTGGCAGCTTTGGATCTGATCAAAGAGCAAATCAAAGGCAAAACAGTCGTCTGTATTGTGAGTGGCGGCAACAATGATAGTTCCCGCATGGCTGAGATCGAAGAGAAATCACTGATTTATCAAGGATTGAAACATTATTTTATCGTCAACTTCCCGCAACGTCCCGGTGCGTTGAAGGAATTTGTTAGCCATGTATTAGGGCCTGATGATGATATCACTAGGTTTGAATATACAAAAAAAATCAATCGTGGAACAGGACCAGTAATGCTGGGGATCTTGTTGAAACACAAAAAAGATCTCCCCGCATTACTGTCACGAATTGAACAGTTTGACCAAAACTATATCAACCTTCAGCAAAATCAATCACTCTACTCACTTTTGGTTTAAGAAAAAACATGATTTTCCTTTGGAAGAAGAGGAAATCATGTTTTTTGCTTTTTATCGGATCATTGAACCAATCACAGGAAAATACTTCCTAATCATTAGCGATTTAGTAGGTGTTTAAGCGGCTTCTTGTTATAATAGAAAGTAGTAGCAAAGGAGTGAGCCGATGGAAGCTGTTTTTTTCCGAAATGAACAAGAAACCCAAATTTCTTATGGTGAAACACTAGCATCGGTCATGAGAGAACAGTCGATCGAGCCGCAGCAGGTGATCATTTTGACGAATCAGCGCTATTATGACCGCTTTTCAGAAAAATTGACCCGCCTGTTTTTGCCACGAGAGGTCAATTGGTATATTTGTACCAATCAAATGTATTGCAACAACTTTAGCGAGTTTAAAGCTGCAATGGATTTCTTCGGTCGCTTTTCAAAACAAGAGCCGCTGTTGATCGTCGGCTTTGGGAATGAAGGCGTGTTGGCATTGAGCAGTTTTATCCACGCGACGTCGGTTCTGACGACACAGCTTTGGCTGATTCCCGTTTCCTTGCGGGCCTTAGCTAAAAGTGTGAAAGAAATAGCGATCGTTGTGAAAAAGCCAGATATCCCGATGCTGGAAAATCCTAATACACCCGAATTTGTTATTTACGATCAGACGATCGCAGAAAAACAGATCGATGGGAAATTGGTCGATTTTTTGACTCTGATTCGTTGTGGCGTGCTTGCCGATAGTGAGTTTTTAAAAGAGCTTTATCGAACCTATCCCAGTCATCAGGCGTTGATGAGACATTCGTTGGCTGCGTATACCGATCGGTTGATCCAACTATACCAGCAATCAGGCAGCGAATTGGAGGAGTTTGGCCAACTCTTTGCTGATGCTGCTTATCGAACGGAAAATGGGCACTTGCTGTCTGATGCGATGAAATTATTCTTTGGCTTTTTGTTTCATTTTATGTGGACCGTCCAGCAGCAGCAATTGACTGTCGATCTGCCCGTGTTCTGCCAATGGCTTGCCCGATTAGGCTTTCCCATCGAATTGCCCGAGTCTTTTTCATTAAGCGAATATTTCAGTCATGTACTAGAATTGCAGCAAAAAGAAAAAAAACTGTTATTTTTGGCAAAAGTTGGTACAATAGGGGGCAGAACGAAAATCGAGGAAAAAGATCTCGTCCAGACGATGGAGACTTATCAGCGATTAATCAATGAGATTCGAGGGGTTTAAATGGAAACATATAGTGAAAAAATGTTAAAAGCATTAGCCGCGGAAGAACTGGCTGAAGCACAATTAAATTTTACCGAAGCTCTGCAAAAAGATGATGATGAGACATTAGGCGCTTTAGGTGATGAACTATTGCAGATCGGCTTTTTGGAAGAGGCGAAAACGTTATTTGAAACCTTGCAGCAACGACATCCTGATAATGAAGCTTTGCTGCTTCCTTTAGCAGAAATTGCGATGGAAGAAGACCAGATCGAGACGGCTTTTGCCTATATTGATCAAATACCACCGACCAGTGAAGCGTATTTGCAAGCCTTGCTATTGAGTGCGGATCTTTACCAATTGATCGGTATCCCTGAAGTTAGTGAAGCCAAACTAAAAGAAGCGCAAAGCATTGTGCCAGATGAACCTTTGATACGGTTTGCCTTAGCTGAGTTAGCCTTTTCGACTGATCGCTATCAAGAAGCCGTTGACCTTTATCAAGGATTGCTGGAAGAAGAAATCACGGATATTTCGGGGATCTCGATCGTTGAACGGACTGGTACATCATTGAGTATGGCGGGCAAGTTTGAAGAGGCATTGGAATATTTTGAAGCAAGCCTAGAAGACGAACAGACCGATGAGCGTCTTTTTCAAACAGCTTTAGTCTATTTGCAGCTAAAAGAAAATGAACAAGCGATTCGCTACTTGCAGCAGTTGCGGGTCATGAATCCGCAATACCGTGCCTTGTATCTTTATCTTGCAGAAGCATTGCAAGAAGAAGAGCAGCTGGAAGAAGCGCAGCGTGTGATCGAAGAAGGGATTCATGAAGATCCATATCAAGTGGATTTCTATCATTTTGCTGCCGAGAATGCTTACCGACTTCATGACAGTGAAGCAGCAGAATCATTTTTACTAAAAGCATTGGAGACTGGTGACAAAGAAGATGATACGTTACTGACCTTAAGTAATTTATACTTGAATGAAGAGCGTTGGCAAGAAGCGATCTTGACCATCGAACGAATGGAAGACAATGAACAGCCGCATGCCCTTTGGAATTTGGCGCAAGCGTATAATGCGCTGGAAGATTTTGACAAAGCAGCAAACTATTACGAAGAAGCCAATGCTGATTTGCACCATGAGCCAGCATTTATGAAAGAATATGGCATTTTCTTACGTGAAGAAGGGCGTTTACCTGAAGCACTTCATTTGCTGCAACATTATTTGGCGCATGAGCCAGGTGATTTAGAAGTACAGTCGATCGTGGAGGACTTATTAGAAAGATAGGTGAGAGAAATGAACATCAATGTACAAGAAAAGAAAAAGTTTCTTAATTGGTTAGTTTCGACCGTTTCCTTCAGCCGCCGAGAAGTCTCTTGGGTGTTAAACTATCTGGCGAACCATGAAGCGATCTTGACCAATGTTCATTTTGTAGAAGGGGCAGCCGCAGCCAAACGGGGCTTGAGTGTCCGCAGTACAGAAATTGGGGGCGAACCGTTTGTCTTGAGCATCGAAGGGCAGACCTTTTATGACATTGATCAGATTTTTCATGAGATTCGCATGAATTGGAAACAACCCTTGTATCTTGAATGTCTCTTCCCAGATTCTTGGTCGCAATCCTTTTATTTAGCAGTTTTAGAAGACAATCCTTATGAACGTTGGAACGACCACTTGGATCAAGAAATGACCCAACATGTTACCCAGTATCTTGAAAAAGAAGAAACAAAAACCAAAATCGATACCTTGTATCGGCAAATCGATCTAGCCTTGGAAAATGGGGATCGTGATGCCTTCTTAGAACTTTCCGATGAAGTAAATCGACACTTGCTCCAGCAAAAAGAAGAAAGCCGGTAACAAGCAAAAAGCAGCCCTTTAACCGGGGCTGCTTTTTTCAGTCTCTATTTTGTTTTAGAAACAGCGGTTTTGCGCTGTAAGAACCGCGACTTAGGTCTTAAGTAGGTAAAGCCTTCACCTTCGACTTCATGGACATTAATGACAGAAACAAACGCTTGCGGATCAAAGTCATGAACGATGCGCTTGACTTCAGAAATCTCCCGCCCGCTGACCACCATATAAATGATTTGTTTCGACACTCTTGAGTAAGCCCCTTCGCCCTGTAAAAACGTGACGCCTCGTTCTAATTCATCCATTAAAACAGGAGCCATCTCTTCGCTGTGATTGCTGATCACTAAGATCCCTTTGGCTGAATAGCCGCCATCTAGGATCGAATCGATCACGCGCGTGAAGACATAAGAAAAAATCAAGGTATACATCATGCGGTTCAAATCTATATAAGTCAAAGAAAGCAACAGGACGAACACATCAAAGATCAAAAGCGAACGACCGATCGTCACACCAAAGTTTTTCTCTAAAATACGTGCCAATACATCGACTCCACCAGTCGTTCCCCCGACTTTGTAGACGATCCCACTACCGATCCCTGCAATCAAACCAGCCAAGAGCGCAACGATCAGCAGATCGTGCTGCAGATCGATCAACAGGGGAACACTCTGCCAAAATGCCAACCAAAAAGACAAACCAAAAGTTCCTAAAATCGTATACACTAATGAGCGTCGACCAAGAATTTTGCCACCGATCAAAATGATCGGAATATTTAAGATCAGTGTACTGATGGCAGGATTGATTCCCCATAAGGCTCGCAGGATCAAGGTGATCCCCGTCACACCGCCTTCTGCTAAGTCATTTGGGATATTTAGATAGACTAGACCGAAGCCATAGATACTTGTACCAAAAATAATCAAAACAATATCGCGAATCGTTCGCCATGAAAAAAATGCCCGCATCCTGTTTCCTCCGTTATTCAACTTCCACAAGTATCAATGTAGCACGAAATCATTGAATGCACAACAAATCCTGAAGGGGGCTCTATCTAGGCAGGCAGCCATTCTTTTGGTAAGATAAACGAGAAAGGGTGGAGAAAATGACAGAAAAACGTTCTTTGGCATCGATGCAAGAAGAAGTCGATGCGTATATTCAGCAATTCAAAACTGGCTATTTCAGCCCCCTCGCCCAAATGGCTCGTTTGACCGAAGAAGTCGGCGAATTGGCGCGAGAAGTGAATCACTATTACGGGGAAAAAAATAAAAAAAGCGATGAAGTTGAAAAAACAGTGGCAGAAGAGCTCGGTGATGTACTCTTTGTGACGATGATCATGGCCAATTCACTAGACATCGACCTGACTGAAGTGTTTGAGGAAAATATGGCAAAATTCAATCAGCGGGATGCGTATCGTTTTGAAAGAAAAGATGGAAAAGTAAATGAAACTGACTAAACTACCAAAAGAATTTGCAGAAGCTGCACCGCTTTTAAAAAAAATCGAAGCCGCAGGATATGAAGCATACTTTGTCGGCGGCAGCGTGCGAGACACGATCTTAGGCCAGCCGATTCATGATGTCGATATTGCTACCAGTGCATTTCCAGCCGAAATCAAGGCGCTTTTTCCTCGAACCATTGACATTGGCATCGAGCATGGGACGGTGTTGGTTTTGTGGGAGCAGGCGCAGTATGAGATCACTACGTTTCGAACGGAAGCAGCCTATCAAGATTACCGCAGACCCGACAAAGTGGATTTTGTCCGTTCCCTGAAAGAAGATCTAAAACGGCGGGACTTTACCATCAATGCGTTGGCACTTCAAGAAGATGGTGTCATCATTGATCTTTTCGATGGTCTGGCAGATATCGATAATCAAATCTTACGAGCAGTGGGTCACCCCCAGGAACGTTTCCATGAGGACGCCCTACGAATGATGCGGGGGCTGCGTTTTGTCAGTCAATTGGGCTTTGTTTTAGAAACAGAAACATTGGCTGCTATCCATGCGAATCATGCCTTGTTGGGAAAAATCTCTGTTGAACGGATCATGATTGAATTCGTGAAATTGCTGTTAGGCAATCATCGGAACCAAGCACTACGGGCGCTAGTAGAAACCGAATGCTATATCTATTGCCCAGGCTTGCGGGAATACGGTGAGGCGTTACTGCGGATGGCAGACCTGCCAGCGATCCCATTAGAAAACGAAACGGCGGCCTGGGTTTTGCTCATTGACCAAATGGGTTTAGCGCCAGAGGCAGTCCGCAGCTTTTTAAAAGCTTGGAAATGTTCCAATGACTGCATCCGCCAAGTACACACGGCTTATCAAGCACTGCTCGCGCGTCGAAACGGCGAATGGAATGACCTAGTGTTGTATCAGTTCGGTCTAGAAGCAACCTGTTTAGCCGAAGGATTATTGCGTTATGACAATCAGCCCAACGATCCAGCAAAAATCAGTCAGCGCTATCAGCAGCTGCCGATCCATTCACTGAAGGAGTTGGCGATCAATGGACGTGATTTACTACAAACGATCGATCGTTCTTCTGGTCCGTGGCTCAAAGAAGTCTTGACCGCTGCCGAAGCTGCAGTCATCACACGAAAAATCCCTAATGAAAAAGAAGCACTATTAGCGTTTGTCCAAGCGTATTTAGCAAAGGAGGGATAACTGAAAAATGGAAAGCAAAAAAGAATTTATCGTGGGACAGCAAGACACTGCGGCTGTTTTGGGTTCTGGGGGATTAGACGTTTTAGCAACCCCACGATTGGTAGCAATGGTGGAAAACACCTGTTGGGAAGCCCTTGAGCCTACTTTAGATAAAGGGTTTACTACCGTCGGTACAAAGTTTTCGATCAATCATTTGAAGCCTTTACCAGTTGGAGCGACGATCACAGTTCTTGTACAGTGGGAAAAAGAACAGGGGCTCCAATTTCATTATCAGGTAATAGACGAAAAACAACAGATCATTGCCAATGGGACGCATCAACGAGCGGCAGTGGAAATCTCTCGGTTCATGAAAAAAGTCAACGAAAAACAAAGTTAATTTGTGTCCCGATGGCGACTATGTGTTAGAATTAAAGTGTATTACTAATAAAAAGGAGCGTTTTGTCATGGCTAGAGAAATGAAAGCTTTAAAATTTTATTTCCGTAATGGAGAAACATGGACGATTGAGCGCCGTTACATCGGTGACTTGTGGATCAAACAAATCACGACCAGTTTTGGCCGCATCCACGGAAGCGAATTTGTTGAGATTCATCCATGTGCTGGGTTCAAAATTGAAATATTCCAAGAAGGCGATCATGTGGCAACGCATGACATCAACTTAGGTGGGCTTGAATTAGGGATGTTTGCCCGTGCGTTGAAATATGAAGATATCGAACGGATGGAAATTCTTTACCGTAACGGTACACCGGATCTTGTGTATTTCCCATATAAGGACAAAGATACGGAAGGATTGGATAACGTATACCAATCAACAAAAATCAGTGAGAAAACGAAGAGCCTTTATATCGTGATCGACCCGAACCAGACAGTCGATGATGTTTATAAAGAACATTTCGAAGAATAAGAAAAACGCAGAACCAGTTGGTTCTGCGTTTTTTTTAGAATGATTCTTGGAACATATCCGTATACTTTTTTAATAAAAAATAATCTTCGGCATATTCATCTTTTAAAACGATCGTATCGCCAAAGAAACTCTTACGTGCATGTTGGATGATACGATGCTGAATATCTTTTTCTAAAAGGTAATCGATCTCAGACTGTTTCAGGTTTTGTGCAGCAGTCGCCCGATTCTTTTCTAAATATTGCAGCAAATCGTACTCAAGGTGTCCCGCACCGTTGATGACTCGTTTGTATTCGATTTTGTCAATTTTCATCTGCTCACACTCCTTGCTATTAAAGTACCTTAGAAAAGAACAAAGGGGGAGGTGGGCGAATCGAAATTACATAAATCTTTAAAAAATGGACCGTTTGTTAATGTTATCTTAAGATTTGTCAGCAAAAAGGAAAGAAAAACGAATCAAGTGCCAGTATTTTTCGAACCATCAGCAAACGGTTCTTTTTCCTTTTTCTGATGGACGGGTCCTATATTAGCGATCCCATCTAGACCACCGGCATGTCCGCCGACTAATTTGCTGCGAGCAATGGCGCGAGCGCCTTCCATTCGGCTTGTGGCGTGAACGATCGAAGTGAAGCCATATTTCTCACGAATCTTATCGATGATCAAATCTAATTTACGCTGGCGCAACTGCGCTTCTGCTTGCTCAAAAAGATCCAGCTGGACATTTTCTGTATAAACCAATTTTGAATAGGTAATACCGATGTGGCGAACGACTTGCCCGGTATAAAATTTTCGAAAGAGAAATAGGCAATGAGCGACAAGTTTACGGGTATTGTCAGTTGGCGGGATTTTCATTTGCCGGGAAAAACCAGAAGCAGTTTCACCAAAGGCTACGCCGATGTAAACATTGATACAAGCGGTCTGACAATGATGGCGGCGAATTCGAGCGGCAACTTGCTCCGCCATTTCCTTGATGACGATCTCGATTTCTTCTTGTAAATAATAATTGCGATGTAGAACTTGGCTATTGCCGTAGCTTTTTTCCATCACTTGTGGTGTCGGTTCAGATAAAATCGTGCGATCAATGCCGTGGGCGTGATGATAGAGCTGCTCGCCAATGATCCCCATGCGACTGCGTAAAAGATCAGGACTGGCGTGAGCCAATTGTTCGATCGTTTCAATCCCCATCAAGTGAAGTCGTTTTTCTGTGCGCCGACCGATCCCCCAGAACTCTGTCATAGGGGCGATCTGCCAAACTTTTGTCGGTACATCGTCATAGGTCCATTCAGCGATCAAGGAACGATTGTGTTTGGATTCGTTATCTAAAGCTAGTTTTGCTAACAATGGATTATCGCCAATGCCGATGGTGACATACAATTTCGTTGTTTCGTAAATGTCTTTTTGAATTTGCTGGGCAATCAACCAACGTTTTTCTTCGCGAGAGATCGTTTTATCGGGAATGAAAAGATCCAGTGTACGGGTCAGATCCATCATCGTTTCGTCGATCGAATAGAGCAGCAAGTCGTCTTGTCCAACATATTTGCGAAAGACATTATTGACTTTGGTGTTTTCTTTGATATAAAAACTCATACGCGGCGATGCTTTGTACAAATCGGGATGTGTCGGCAGGTTGTCATTGCGAGTCACATTTGAAATCCCCAATACCGATTTTGCCTTTGGGGAAGCTGCTAAGACTAAGCCGTTACCAGTATTGTCAGAATGTGACATGACGACCAGCATCGCTTGGATAGGATCTAACCCGCGAGAGATGCATTCGACAGAAGCATAAAAACTTTTGACATCTATAAATAAGATATCGCGTTTTGGCTCGAGCGCATAATTAAAACCACCCATTTTTATCACTCCTTACCGAGATTATACGAACGTTTGTTCTTTTTTGTCAAGCGAACAGGAGTGGATGAGGGGGATTTGTTTTTTTATAGAGAGATTATTTTTATTTTATAATGATGGGAAATGTTGGTTTATAAGGAATACATTCATTTCAGATTATCAGAATTCGATTGGACATAAATACGGGATTTTGTCTTTTTACCCGAAAAACGGATAAAAAAACAGCCGCTCCATTGGACCGACTGTCGTAGCTTAAATCAATTTTCGGCAGGTAGGGTTGCAAACAAACTTAAGAGATTGCCGTCTATGTCTTTGACAATGGCATAGCGTTGCCCCCAAAAGGCAGACCAAGGTTCTATGAAAGACTGATACCCGGCAGCAACGACTTTTGCATGAAGGGCATCAACTTCTTCAGGAGAATCACATAAAAAGGCTAATTCAATCGTATCACCCACAGTCATTGGTGCATGTCCGTAGATCCCAGCAACCATCTTGCGGCTATTCAAGGAGATGCGAACCCCGTCGTTTGCTAATTCCATATAATCTTCTGAGTGCTGACCTAATGGCGTGAAGCCAAGTACTTGATAAAAAGCCAGTGCCTGTTCCATGTTTTTTGTGATAATACCGACCATATCTAGTTTCATTGTTTTCTTCCTTTCATGTGGGTGTTCTTTGCATAACAGTCAATGCAGTTGCTAGTAATGATGATCACCTTGTTTCTGTCAGACGGTAATGGTGCAACCGTTCAGCCAACGTACCAGTGTGTAGTTCAAACAAATGGTTGTCATCGTCATAAAAATAAATAGAAGCACCTTCGCCTTTGATGCGAGAACGATCTTTTTCGATCTTCAATCCTAGTCCTTGGATGCGCGTAATCAAGGAATCGATTTGAGATTGATCGATTTTAAAGGCAATATGGTTATACGTTTTCGGCAGCTTTTGGGAGGCATCCTCCATAACAGCAAGCCATAAGCCATCGATCAAAAAGAATTTTTCTGGGAAGTAAGAATGGGGCTGGTCTCGGCTATCATAAATTTCCTCTGCTTCAAACAATGTTTCCAGCATCGTTGTCGTCTTTGCTAAATTCTGTACGAGCAACGTGATATGGGAAATCTCCATCGCATCAACACTCCTTTGTTATGACGAAATAGGGGAAAGAGAAACAATCAGTATCAAAATAAGCATTATATTAGTGATTGTGAAATACCAAGAGGAAGAGCAGAACATAAAACAGTGCATCTGTTGCGCAAGGAATAAGTTTCTTCTTGTATTTTGTCCAAAAGAAGACATTTATTAAGAAGAGGACAATCACCGTCGGTAGGCTAAAGGTCCAAGCAGGGTGTTTGATGAAAATGAAAATCATATTTCCAATAAGTGCAAAAAGAAAAGCGCCATAAAACAGACGATAGTTACTAGGTAGATACGTAAAATTGCCAAGCATGGGTTCACCTCCTATAGGCAGTATAGCATGAAAGGGTCGATCGGAGATCAAAGTATACAGAAAAGGCGGCAACGGGAGAGAGCGGCTTCATATTATGGTTATTGCCAAAATCATCTCGCGCATAATCGCGGGAGAGATACTGCAAAAAATTTCGGAAAATAAAGCTGCCGCTAATCGCCCCTGAAACTTTTGTGGTTGCTCATGGGTTCGCCTTATTCTTCCGCCAGAAAAAAAGCAGCAGTGCATTCACTAAGTGAATTTGGCTACTGCCTGCTTTTTTTATGATGGACAAAGAGAGACAATAAAACGATGAAAAGAATAGTTATTCGAGGTGTTCCAGGAGAAGCTTTTCTGAGCAATTTAGGCAAAGGATCGGCGCGTTTATCAGTGCTAATTCTTTTCTGGGTTTTAGTTGGTAAGCAGAAGCTTTCGGCGGAAACGGCCATTTTGTCCAAACGACTTCCCCTGTGTCGATCACTTTTTTGCAATGGTTGCAACGAAACTCTTTTTCTTCTTTGTTAAACATTTAATTTCTCCTTTTTTCTATACATTATACATTAAAATTTATTTTTGTGACTTTACAAAGAAATGGCCTAAAAGTCTAAAGAAGAGAAGTGAAGAAGCAGCTAAAACAAAGAGCAATCAAGGAGACGGTGCAATTACTATCTAAGTTTGAAAGAACAAGGGCTAATAGAAGGGGAGTTCGATTCAAAACTATCACCTCAAAGCTAGTTTTTACAAAAAAAAGAAGTTCGCAAACGCCTTGGTTATCAGCGTTTGCGAACTTCTTAAATAGCATTATTTTGTTTCGCGGTGTAAAGTAACTTTTCTTTCACGTGGGCAATATTTTTTCTTTTCCAAACGATCAGGATTGTTACGTTTGTTTTTGTTTGATAAGTAGTTGCGTTCTTTACAAGAAGTGCACTCTAATGTGATGTTTACGCGCATGATTTTCCCCCCTAACGATACAAGAATCCTCTAAGAAATCTCTCAGACTAAAATATAATAGCATGTTTTGTGCGGGAATGCTAGCTTTTTCCTGAAATTCGTTAAGTAGTTTTACTTGACGAATTACTTGAAACGCATTAGTCCAATTTGCTCTGGATATCTTCGATCATTTTGGTATAGGCGATCGGACCGTTGTAGAGCCAGCTTGATTCGGGACTGAATTCCCATAAATGATTGTTTTTGACTGCATCAAGATTTTGCCAGACTTGTTCGCTGAAAAAATCAGCGCCTTTATCACTATTCACTAAAATCAAGTAATCGGCATCCAATTCTGCCAATTTTTCCAGAGAAACGGCAGACCAGTCAGCAGTGGCACTTTCACTGATTTCTGAAACAAGGGAGGGAACTTCAAACCCGAGTTCGTGATACAGCAGTTGACCGCTTGATTTTGTTTCTGAAACCATGAAGACAGAGTTATTGACCACCCATAAAACAGCGATCGACTTGCCTTGGATTTGATCAGCGTACGTTTCCTTGGTAGCAGCGACTAAGTCATCATAATCAGCTTCTACTTGGGCAGCTTGCTCTTCTTTGTGTAACACCTTTGCAATATCTGTCAGACGTTCCCGCCAAGTCACGTCCTCGCCATTTGTGACCACATAGGTCGGCGCGATTTTACTGTATTGATCATATTTGTCGCCTTCCACCATGGAATTGCTATCCATCAGCAGCAGGTCTGGCTCAAAGCTCAAGACATCTTCAAAGGGCAGATCGTAGTTGATCCTTGGAACCTCCGCCAGTTTGTCTTGCAAGTATGCTTGATCACTGTCATTGCCGACGGTCCATTGAGCAACCGGTGTTACCCCTAAAGCGACCAAATAATCTTCCAAATAACTACCAATCACCCGCTGTGGGTTTTCGGGAACAGTGACTTCATTTCCCATCGCATCGGTAAAGGTTGTTGCTATTTCTGAAGAAGTAGTGGCTGATCCACTGCTATCCGTTGAGTCATTATTCGTGCTGCAAGCACCCAGTAGGGTAAGGGAGCAGGCAGCTAGCAGGGTAAGCCAAGTACTTCTTTTTGACCATTGTTTCATAGAAACACTTCCTCCTTTGTTACATGTTGAGCACTTATTATTTTAATTGAGAATAGTTCTCATTTGCTGATAGCTATTATCACGAAGAAACGCGCCTTTGTCAATCTTATTTTTTTATTTCCTTTTTTTAGAACTATTGACGAATAGTAGGATTACATTCATAATTGATAAGCATTATCAATCATTTATTTTGGGGACGAATATGGCGAAATTACGAACAGTTGACTTGAGTGTCGGCTATCAAAAACAAAAAATTGTGCAAAATCTAACAATTGAGATGCCAGAAGGGAAAATCATCGGCTTGATTGGTCCGAACGGCAGTGGGAAATCGACGTTTTTAAAGGCACTTGCCCGAATTTTACAGCCATTGTCTGGTGAGGTCCTCTTAGATGCACAAAATCTGCAAAACATCAAAACCAAAGAAGTAGCGAAAAAGATTGCGCTGCTCTCACAAGTTAGCGATTCATCGATTGGCTTGACGATTCGCGAAATTGTTTCTTATGGTCGTTTTCCCTATCAAAAAGGACTAAATAGTTTATCGGAACAAGATCTTGCGGCGATCGACTGGTCCTTGCAGGCAACGGGTTTGACAGCACTAGCAGATGAAACGATCAGCACGCTGTCAGGGGGACAAAAACAGCGCGTTTGGATCGCCATGGCACTTGCGCAAGATACGGATATCGTGATTTTAGATGAACCAACGACCTTTTTAGATCCAGCGCATCAATTAGAAATTTTGCTCTTATTACAGCAAATCAATAAAACCTACGGAAAAACGATCATTATGTCGATTCATGACCTGAATCATGCCTCACGTTTTTCTGATTATATTTATGCATTAAAAGGTGGAGAACTGTTGGTCTCTGGTACACCAGAAACAGTGCTGACCAAAGAGTGGCTGCAGCGTTTGTTTGAGATCGACGCCATGTTAGGAACCTTTCCTAATAGCACAAAGCCATTGGTCTTGACCTATGAGTTAGGAGCCCAAGCATGAAAAAGTTTTCTTGGTTGCTGCTGCTTTTTAGCGGCTGCTTTATTATCTGTTTCTTTTTGGCGATCACCCAAGGAGCGGCCGACCTTTCCTTTGAAACGATCTGGGATGCTATTTTTGCTTTTGACTATGAGAATCAGCTGCATCAAGTCTTGCGCAATATCCGATTGCCCCGTGTGTTGGCTGCTTTTCTAGTAGGAAGTTGTTTTGCTGTTACGGGAGCTATCATGCAGGGAATTACGAAAAACGCTCTGGCAGATGGCGGTCTTTTAGGTGTCAACAGTGGGGCTGCGATGGGATTAGCGATCGCATTTATCCTATTTCCTAGTATTCAACCGAGTCAAGCGGCGCTATTTTCGTTTTTTGGTGCCTTTGCGGCAACTGCGCTGCTTTTTTTATTGACTCGCTATGCCAAATTGGGTATGTCACCTACAGGTTTGATTTTGGCTGGTGTGGCACTAAGTTCTTTTTTCTCAGCCATCAGTCAGACCCTGTCACTGCAATTTGATTTAAATCAAGAGTTAGCCTTTTGGTTTATCGGTGGTGCCGCAAATGTGACTTGCCAGCAACTGCGTTTTGTGGGCCCCATCTATCTGATTGCCATCGTTTTTGTGCTACGTCTAGGAAAAGCGTTGAATCTGTTAGCGCTAGGAGATGACACCGTCATTTCATTAGGCAAGCACCCGCATCTGATTCGGGCATCTGCCTTACTGTTAGTCGTAGTTTTGGCGGGAATGGCGGTTTCGCTTGTTGGACCGGTCAGTTTTGTCGGCTTAATAGTTCCTCATGTCGTGCGGGGAATGGTGGGCAAAAACTATCAACTGATTTTACCTTTGACGATTCTTGGAGGGGGAACACTGGTGATGGCCGCTGATCTGGCTGGCCGCCTGATCAATCCGCCCTTTGAGACACCCTTTGGGATACTGATGGCATTGATTGGTGTGCCTTTTCTATTGATCAAGATACGGAGGGAAGGCTGATGAAAAAAACACTCTCTGTTTTTTTCCTACTGCTGATGGTCGCTTTTTTAGGAAGTGTCATGGTGGGAAAAACAATTTTATCCTTTCAGGCATTAGGGGAAATCTTTCAAGGAACGGCATCTTCGAGCCAAGTACTGACTTTTACTGAGTTTCGACTACCACGGGCTTGTCTAGCGCTGATCGCTGGTGGTGCCTTTGGTTTTTCTGGGTTTGTCTTGCAAGGAGTGACGAGAAATGAGTTGGCTGATGCAAGTATCGTAGGAATCAACAATGGGGCAGGGCTCTTTGTGATGATCTACTTAGGTTTTTATACCCAAGGATCGCAGCTTTTACCTGTCGTTGGGATCATCGGTGGTTTATTAGCTGCTGTACTGGTCTATTTGATTGCCTATAAGCACCGCCAATTGTTATCGATGGAGCGAGTACTGCTGGCGGGAATCGCCGTCAATGCAGGGCTGGCGGCGGCTACCTTACTCTTTACGGTGGAATTATCAAAAGACCGCTATCGCTTTGTAACAGCGTGGCTTTCTGGTTCGATTTGGGGAACTTCTTGGCAGCAAATCACCAGTCTGCTTCCTTGGGTCATCGTATTGTCTGCCGCAGCTTTCTGGACCGTACCAAGGCTTAACTTACTTGGCTTTGGCGAGGAGCAGGCAATTAGCTTAGGGGTTTCTTTGACCCGTTTGCGGACGTGGTTTTTAGTGATCGCGGTTGGTTTAGCTGCCAGTACGGTTGGCTATACTGGTAACTTAGCCTTTGTGGGCTTATTGGCGCCTCATATCGCTAAGGGACTCATCGGCAGAGAATCTCGCAGTGCCTTTTTCTTAGCGGGAATGATTGGCAGTCTGCTAGTCTTAGTCAGTGATACGATCGGTCGTTTGCTATTGACAAGCGGCGAGATCCCAGCTGGTATCATCATTTCTATCGTGGGGGCACCGTACTTTGTCTTTTTGCTGATCCGACGTAAAGAAGGATGAGCAACTAGTCATGATCTTGTCAAGAAATCTGCGATTCTAGTTTGCTATTTGGACACAGTTTTTGGTACTATTTCTGAGAGGAGTGATCCAATGGAAAAACCAGTCATTAGAGAGCACATGATCCAAACATTAAAACAAATGCCAATCAAACAAAAGCAGCAGAAAGAAACGCTGATTTTGCAGTTGCTGTTTTCTTCTCAGATTTGGCAAACAGCTGAGTCAGTAGGTGTGATCCGTTCGTTGCCATTTGAATTTGATACAGCGGCTATTTTTGCTAAAGGATTTGAACAAAACAAACGAATCGCAGTGCCGAAAGCACAACAGAAAAAATTGCAGTTTTATCATGTGGAGCCGACAACACGTTATGAAGCGTCGGCATTTGGAGTTGAAGAGCCGATCAGTGAGCAAGAAGCCCATCACTTGGATTTGCTGATTGTTCCCGGTTTGGCGTTTTCTAAAAACGGCTATCGCATCGGCTTTGGCGGTGGCTATTATGATCGTTTCTTGTCAGCTTTCGATGGCAAGACCGTTTCTTTGGTCTTCGGAGAGCAATTCAACGATCAATGGACACCAGATGTATTCGACATCCCAATCGATAAAATCTATACGGATTCTCTTATTCGCACGTAAAGGAGCACGTCAATGAATTCTCAAATGAAAAGATGGCTGAATCAGCCGGTCTTCACGTATCTGTTTTTAGCTATCCAAACAATTGTGTTTATCTTAGGTTATTTTAGTCCCTCTATTCAATCAGGCGGGGTGATGTTTGGTCCGTTTGTCGTTTATTTAAATGAATATTGGCGTTTCGTTACCCCGATCTTTCTACATTTCGGTTTGGCTCATTTTGCGATCAATTCTGTGATTCTGTATTATATGGGGCAGCAAGTAGAAGCCATCTATGGTCATAGCCGTTTTTTTGCCTTGTATTTGCTAAGCGGCATCATGGGCAATACCATGAGTTTTGCCTTCAACCAAATAGGGGTTCAATCAGCAGGCGCGAGTACTTCTTTATTCGGACTTTTCGGGGCATTTTTGATTTTAGGTTGGCATTTTAGAAATGATTACCGCATCCAAGCAATGGTACGGCAATTTGCCCTATTCGTTGGATTGAATCTGGTTTTTGGGGTGTTTGATCAAACGATCGATATGTGGGGACACATTGGGGGGATCCTCGGCGGGTTATTGTTAGGGAATCTTTTGGCATTGCCAAAGAACTATGGAAAATATTCGATACACACCAGAATCCTCTCTGGCGTACTCTTTGTTTTCTTATTGGCTATTTTTGTGATATATGGTTTTAAAAAATATTAATTACTTGTATAATAAGCAGGAAGTGGTTAAATGGAAACGTTATATGACGTACAACAATTACTGAAACAATTTGGTGTTTACGTATATGTCGGCAAGCGGATCTACGATATAGAACTGATGCAAATCGAGCTGAAAAACTTTTATGACAGTCGCTTGATAGATCGGGATGTATATCTGACTGCCCGGCGAATTCTTACGCGGGAGCATCGAATTGAAGAAAGCCGGGAGGAAAACAAGTGATGGACAAAAAAATCATCGGAATTGATTTAGGCGGAACAACGGTGAAATTCGCTATTTTAACGAGCGAAGGCGAGATTCAGCAAAAATGGAGTATTGACACCAATATTCTTGATGAAGGCTCACATATTGTGCCAGAAATCGTGGCATCGATCAATCATCGCCTAGAATTATATGGCTTACAGCCAGAAGCATTTATCGGTATTGGTATGGGGACACCAGGAAGTGTCGATCGTGACAAAGGAACCGTCATCGGTGCCTACAATCTGAACTGGAAAACACTTCAGCCAGTCAAAGAACTGATTGAAAAAGGCACAAAAATCCCCTTTGCCATCGATAACGATGCCAATGTAGCAGCTTTAGGTGAGCGCTGGAAAGGGGCAGGGGATAACAATCCTGATGTCATCTTTATCACACTAGGTACAGGTGTTGGCGGTGGTATCATCATGGAAGGGCAATTGCTTCATGGGGTTGCGGGTTGTGCTGGAGAAATCGGTCATATCACTGTTGATCCTGAAGGGTTTGAATGTACTTGCGGCAAACGTGGTTGTTTAGAAACGGTTTCTAGTGCGACGGGTGTTGTGCGAGTTGCTCGACAGTTGGCAGAAGAATATGCTGGCGATTCGGCATTGAAACAGCAGCTGGACAATGGGGAAGATGTTTCAAGTAAAGATATTTTTGAAGCGGCTCAAGCAAACGATCCATTTGGCTTGATGGTCGTTGATAAAGTGTGCTTCTACCTTGGGTTGGCATGCGGAAATTTAGGAAACACATTAAATCCATCAAGTATCGTTTTAGGTGGAGGCGTATCAGCAGCCGGTGAATTTTTACGTGAACGGGTTGCTGCCTACTTTGCTCAGTTTACCTTCCCACAGGTAACGGAAAGTACCGAAATCAAATTGGCAGAACTTGGGAATGATGCCGGTGTGATCGGGGCAGCATCATTAGCTTTGCAATTTGCAGCAAAAGCTTAGATGCCAAGCTGCTAGGCAATGATACATTCAAGCAGCATAAATCAAAAAAAGAATGATTGTTACAATAGAGAGGAATAGAAGAAATGACACCAATTATGTGGCTAAACTTGGTTTTGGGATTAATCATCTTAGCAATCGCTTTGAACTGGGCGTATTTTCAAATCATGGGACGCCGTTCAGCAACGATCATCTCAGAAGATGAATTCAAAGCAGGAATGAAGAAAGCCCAAGTGATCGATGTTCGGGAAAAAAATGAGTTTGACAGTGGACATATTTTAGGGGCGCGTAATATTCCCTTTACTGTTTTAACCAATTCCTTCAGCGCATTTCGTAAAGATCAACCGATCTACTTATATGACACGCGTAAATCGTTGAGTATTCGCGCAGCGAATAAATTACGTAAAGAAGGCTTTACCAATGTCTATATCCTAAAAGAAGGATATGAAGGCTGGAGCGGCAAGACGAAAAAGAAAAATAGTTTATAAAACAGAGAACTCAAGGCAAAAGAACACAAGCAAATTTGAATGAGTGACGAAACACCAAACGGAGTGTTTCAAGTAAGTCATTGTTCAATTTACATTGTGGGCTTTTGCCTTTATTTGAACTTAGGTCTATCAATAAGGAGAGTGTGCGTTGATCAAGCGAAAAAGAATTTATGAAGCGGCGGAAACGACAGATGGCTATCGGGTATTGGTGGATCGCATCTGGCCTAGAGGGATGAAAAAGGAAACAGCTCAGATCGATCTATGGCTCAAAGCAGTCGCACCAAGTACTGAATTGCGCAAATGGTTTGGGCATGATCCTGAACGTTTTGATGCGTTTAAAGACCGCTATCTACAAGAATTAGAGAAAGCGCCCGCTAAAGATGCCTTGGCACAGTTAAACGCGTTGGTTGCTGAACAAGAGACCGTTACCTTACTATACGGAGCGAAAAATGAAGAACAAAATCAAGCCGTGATTTTGCAGGACTTACTGGAGAAGGAAGAATGATTACCTAAAAGAGCCGCCAGCCTATTGAAGGCTGACGGCTCTTTTGTAGCAAATGATTAACGGGCAACGCTTTTACGCATCGCACGTTTCCGTTTTTCATCATGATCCGCTTGTTGTTCATCAATTGGATCAATCACTTGTTTCTTGACCGTCATAACAACACTTGCAGCTGCAGCAACCGTTGCGACTGTTCCTACTAAAAATCCTGAAAGAAATCGTTTCATCATTAAACACCTCGCCTTTAGTTATAGGTTCATTATGAATGAAAACGGAAAAAATATCAAAAAAAATCACTTTTGGGATTGAAAACGCTTGAAATAATTTAGTAAATATTTTACAATAAGTTTACTAAAAAGAAAGTGGGAGTGAGAGAAATGGAGCAATTGCAACAGATATTTATTGATAAATTTGGAACAGAAGGCACAGGCATGTATTTTGCACCAGGGAGAATCAACTTGATCGGTGAACACACGGATTACAATGGCGGTTATGTTTTCCCGGCGGCGATCACATTAGGGACGTATGCAGTAGCGCGAAAACGTGAAGACCAGTTGATCCAACTCTATTCAGAGAACTTTCCAGAAAAAGGCGTGATCTCCTTTTCGTTAGATGAGCTGGATTACCGAAAAGAAGATGATTGGACAAACTATCCGAAAGGAGTCGTTCGTTTCCTAAAAGAAGCGGGGCAAGTGATCGATCGAGGCTTTGACATCGCTTTTTATGGCAACATTCCGAATGGCGCAGGTCTTTCTTCTTCGGCATCGATTGAATTGCTGACGGGGGTTTGTCTAAAAGATCTCTTTGATTTAACCCTGACGACCTTGGACTTAGTTAAAATTGGCAAAAAAGTCGAAAATGAGTTTATTGGCGTTAACTCAGGGATCATGGATCAATTTGCGATCGGAATGGGTCAAAAAGACCATGCACTGCTTTTAGATACGAACACGTTAAATTATGAAGTCGTACCAGCGGCATTTGGCGATTATGTCGTAGCGATCATGAATACCAATAAGCGACGCGAATTGGCTGATTCTAAATACAATGAACGACGTGCAGAATGTGAAGAAGCATTGGCTCGTTTGCAAAAATCATTAGCCATTGATTCATTGGGCGCATTAGACGAAGCAACCTTTTTTGCAAATACAGCATTGATCGATGATCCACGCTTGATCAAACGGGCGAAACATGCGGTGACGGAAAACCAACGGACATTGAAAGCAAAAGCTGCTTTGACTGCTGGTGATCTTGAAGAATTCGGCCAGTTATTAAATGCCTCCCATGCTTCATTGCGAGATGATTATGAAGTGACAGGGCATGAACTAGATACACTAGTCGCAGCCGCTCAAGCGCACCCTGCTGTTCTAGGTGCGCGGATGACGGGTGCGGGCTTTGGCGGTTGCGGGATCGCATTGGTCAAAGCAAGTGAATGGGCTGATTTCGAAGCGTCAGTCAAAGCAGCCTATTTAGCAGAAATCGGCTACGCAACCGACATTTATCAAGCAAGTATTGATGATGGTGCACGAAAACTGTAGAATAAGAAACGATGAAGGAATGAAGAAAGAAGGCTGAAAATATGGCGATTTTAGTATTAGGAGGAGCCGGCTATATCGGTTCTCATGCAGTCGATCAATTGATCGAACAAGGAAAACAAGTGGTTGCCGTTGACAATTTGCTGACAGGACATCGCCAAGCGATCCATCCAGCAGCAACCTTTTATGAAGGAGATATTCGCGACAAAGCATTTTTACAATCGGTATTTGAAAAAGAAACGATCGATGGCGTGATTCACTTTGCTGCCAGCTCTTTGGTGGGAGAATCTGTGGAAAAACCATTGAAGTATTTCAACAATAATGTGTATGGGATGCAGGTCCTCTTAGAAGTGATGAAGGAACATCAAGTGAAACATATCGTCTTTTCCTCTACAGCAGCAACTTATGGGGAACCTGACCATAGTCCAATCACGGAAGAAACCCCAACAAATCCTAAAAATCCATATGGCGAAAGCAAGTTGATCATGGAAAAAATGATGCGTTGGTGCGATGAAGCTTATGGAATGAAGTATGTCGCATTGCGTTATTTCAATGTGGCTGGCGCGAAGTCGGATGCTTCGATCGGTGAAGACCATGATCCAGAAACACACTTAGTACCGATCATCTTGCAAGCTGCTTTAGGACAACGCAAAGAGGTAGCGATTTTTGGGGAGGATTACGATACTCCAGATGGTACTTGTGTCCGCGATTATGTCCATGTTGAAGATCTGATCGCTGCTCACCTGTTGGCATTAGAATATTTACAAAAAGGCAATGAGAGCAATGTCTTCAATCTAGGCAGCAATCATGGGTACTCTGTGAAAGAAATGGTGGAAGCTGCTCGCAATGTAACGAAAAAAGAGATCCCAGCCAGAGTGGCGCCTCGCCGTGCCGGTGATCCAAGTACCTTAGTGGCATCGAGTGAAAAAGCACGAAAGGTTTTAGGCTGGAAACCAGTCTATACCGACGTCGAAGCAATCATCGAGACTGCTTGGAATTGGCATGTCAGCCATCCAAATGGGTATCAAGGGCAGGAGGAATAACCAATGACGATCAGCCAAACAATCAGCGATTTCGTCACTTTAGCAATCAAGGCTGGCGGCTGGATGGAAATGGATCGTATTTATTTGCAAAACCGGGTACTAGCCATGATCGGGGAAGCTGTTTTTGAGCCCAGCGAAATTCGTTCTGTTGCTCGTTCCTCCATTGATTTGATGGACGAGCTGGTGGCATGCGCTTTGAGCAATCAGCAAATTGGCGATTCTCACGCAGAAAGAGAAATCTTTGAAGCACAGTTGATGGACTTTTTGACGCCACCGCCTTCAGTAGTCAATGCTTTTTTTGCGCAGCATTATGCCAATGATCCTAAAGAAGCGACGGATTATTTCTTTGAGCTGTGCCGTCAAAATGATTACATCAAGACTCGGGCCATCGCAAAGAATATCGTGTTCCCAGTTGATACCGAATATGGGGAGATCGAGATCACGATCAATTTATCAAAACCTGAAAAAGATCCCAAGCAAATAGCGAAAGAAGGAGCTGCTGCTTCTGTAGATTATCCGAAATGTATGTTGTGTTTGGAAAATGAAGGCTACCAAGGACGAGTCAATTATCCAGCACGGACCAACCATCGGATCATCCGTATGAATTTGGATAATGAAGCATGGGGCTTTCAATATTCGCCCTATGCCTACTACAATGAGCATTCGATTTTTCTCTCTTTAGACCATCGTCCTATGAAAATCAATTTGCAAACCTTCGCTCGCTTGTTGCAGATCATTGAAGTGATGCCGCATTATTTTGTCGGGTCCAATGCCGATCTGCCGATCGTTGGGGGTTCGATCTTGTCTCATGACCATTATCAAGGAGGACGGCACACGTTTGCCATGGCAAAAGCGCCGATCGAGCAACGCTTTTCTTTAACTGGTTTTCCTGATGTCGCTGCGGGGATCGTGAAGTGGCCAATGTCGGTGATACGACTACAAGCGAAAAACAAACAAAAATTAGCCGCTGCTTGCCAATATGTGTTAGCCCAATGGCAACAGTACTCAGATCCAAGTGTTTCGATCAATGCCTTTTCAGAAGATGGAACGCCTCATCATACGGTGACACCGATCGCACGCAAGCAAGGAGAGCTGTTTGAAATGGACTTAGTCTTGCGGGATAATAATGTTTCCAAAGAACATCCTGACGGCATTTTTCATCCGCATCAAGAAGTGCAGCATATCAAAAAAGAAAATATCGGATTGATTGAAGTCATGGGCTTGGCAGTTCTCCCGCCGCGTTTAGCTCCGGAACTTGAAGAAGTGACTGCTTATCTATTGGATCAGCCCAATCAGATCGCGGCATACCATATTCCTTGGGCAGATGCGATCAAAGCCCAGCACCCAGAATGCAATGCCGATAACGTGTCGCAGATTTTACGTAATGCATTAGGGGAAGTCTTTACACAAGTATTGACGCATGCAGGCGTCTTCAAGCGAGACCAGACAGGGCAAGCGGCCTTTGCTCGCTTTATAGCTACTTTATAAAAAAGTTCCCCGCAAAAAAAGGAGGCTGGAAGATGGCAACGATTAAAGATATTGCACAACAGGCTGGCGTCTCGCCAGCCACTGTATCACGGGTGCTGAATTACGATTCAGAATTATCGGTCAGTTCTGAAACCAAAGAGAAAATTTTTAAAGCCGCAGAAGCACTCAATTACACAAAACATAAAAAAAAGAGTCAGCCAGAAACCAGTAGTATGCGCTTGATCCAATGGTTTGATACCGAGGAAGAATTAGCAGATCTTTACTATTTAGCGATCCGTATCGGGATTGAAAACAAAACCGAAGAATTAGGGATTCGTTTGCTGAAAGAACCCTACGAAGGATTGACTGATACCGCAGTCGATGGAACGATTGCACTAGGGAAATTTGATGATCACCAGATTCGACAATTGAAAAAAAGCCAAGCCAATTTGTTGATGGTCGATTTTGACGCATTGGCTCAGGGCGTCAATTCTCTGGTGGTGGACTTTCAACAAGCGGTGGATTTAGTGATCGATGACTTTATTGCAAAAGGCCACCAAAGGATCGGCTTGTTATCAGGCGTTGAGTTTACCAAGGATCATCACCAAGAAATCGAAGACCCTCGGCGCCGAATTTTTGAGGAACGGCTCCGTCGGTTGAAGCTGCACCACCCGCAATATCACCTCAGCGCACCGTTTACAGTAGAGGGCGGTTATGAGGCGATGAAAGAGTATTTGCAGCAAAACAAAGAGTTGCCAAGTGCTTTATTTGCTTCCAGTGATGCCTTAGCGATTGGCGCTATGCGTGCTTTGCAAGAAAAAAACATCAAGATTCCTGAGGAGATCGCAATTATCGGCTTCAACGATGTCAGTGTTGCAAAGTACGTCTTTCCCACTCTGTCAACCATCAAAGTTCATACGGAATGGCTGGGGGAGCTGGCAGTGACGACCTTGCTGGATATCATTACGAATGCAGCCCCCGTTCCTCGCAAAGTTACAATCGCAACGGAACTGATCACGCGCCAATCCTCCTAGCAACCAGTTGAATCACCGAAGGATGTCGTTACACACGTCAACTGAGTTTTAATAGAATAACAAAAAAATGACTATCGTCTTACCCGAACCTTTAAACAGCCTCGTCGGTTTGCAGCTGCAGCCGTGCTTGCTTTTTTCAAAGGTTCGGGTATTGTTGTCCTATTGCTTTTTTTCTAAACGCAGGCATCTTTTGGGAGACTTGGTTGGGCATTTGATTAGAATATGGTAGAATATGAGAGAGTTTTTTGAATGGGGAGAAGATAGATGAAAACATTAGCGATTGATACCTCAAACCAGACACTGGCGGTTGCGGTGGTCGATGGTCAAGAAGTGTTGGGACAAAGCCAGACGATGGCGATCAAAAACCACAGCACAGCATTGATGCCTGCCATTGATGGATTGATGCAAGCGGTGGGGATGGCACCTAAAGAGCTGGAACAAATCGTTGTTGCGAAAGGTCCTGGTTCGTATACGGGTTTGCGAATCGGCGTCACAACAGCAAAAACGCTGGCGCAAACATTGAACATCCCGCTGATTGGTGTTTCCAGTTTGAAAGCAGTCGCTGCCAATTGCGTGGGCGTATCTCAAGTGATCGTCCCGTTGTTTGACGCTCGCCGTCAAAATGTCTACACAGGTGCCTACCAATGGCATAATGGGACCTTACAAACAAGGATCAAAGACCAGCATATCTCACTGTCTGAGTTATTGGCCCAGCTAAAAGCAGTCGATGGTCAAGAAGTGCTATTTGTCGGCGCCGATACCATCAAATTTAAAGACATGATCGAGGCGGAACTGCCGACAGCCCATATCAATCAAGTGTCGTTATGGAATTACCCGAATGGCGTTGTTTTAGCTGCTATTGCGAAAGAAGAAGCTCCGGTCGCTTCGATCCATGATTTTGTACCAGACTATTTAAAATTAGTTGAAGCCGAAGAAAAATGGTTAGCCTCGCATGAACCGGGAGTGGATGCCTATGTTGAAAAAATTTAAAACGATGACGGGAAAGCTGGCTCTTTTCCGTCAGATTCAATACCCAGAGCGTAAAAAAGAGATACGAGGGGAAACGTACGTTGTTCGTGAATTAGTCGGAGATGACATTAAAGAGCTGCTGCAGGTGGAGCGTCTCGTGTATGCTGGGGAACTGCCTTGGACCAAGAGCGCCTTTTTGTCAGAGCTTTATTCACGGGTCAAACATCTTTATTTGGGCATCTTGCATAATGAGCGGATGATTGGGTTTATCGGGGTGCGGATTTTAGGCGCTGATGCCCATATCACCAATATCGCGATCATTCCTGATTATCAAGGAAAAGGGATCGGTTCTTTCTTGCTAGGAGAAATCGAACGTTATGCAAGGAAAAACAAATGCGACCGTTTGACATTAGAAGTGCGCCTGGGCAATCGTGATGCGCAACGCTTGTATCGGACCCTCGGGTTTGTTTCACAGGCGATCAAAACGGCGTACTACACCGAAGGCAATGAAGACGCATTGGATATGGTGAAATTTTTAAATGACTAACGAACAAGTAGAGCAAACGATCCCGACACCGCAAATGCTCTGGTCATTGGCAGATCAGAGCTATCCATTTGGCTCACCTTGGAATGTGCAGCAATTTCAACAAGATTTGCAAAACAGCAACAGTCGCTATTTGTTCCGTTATGGAAAAACCAACCAAGAGCTGATTGGGTTTCTCTGTTTTCAGCAAGTGCTGGATGAAGCAGAGCTGTTTAATGTAGCGGTTTTACCAGCGTATCAAGGTCGTGGTTTGGCGAAAGAATTGTTGAAACAAATGGAATCGCTCGTGGAACAAACCGATGGTCGGCGCATCTATCTTGAAGTGCGTGTGTCGAATTTGCAAGCACAAGCTCTTTATTTACGTATGGGCTATACAGTCATCGGTCGTAGAAAAAAATATTACAGTCATCCAGAAGAGGATGCGTTGATTATGGAAAAGAAAGTAGGCGGACAAAAATCAAATGAATGAATTGATTTTAGCCATTGAAAGCAGTTGTGATGAAACCAGTGTGGCAGTGATTAAAAACGGCGACACCATTTTAAGTAACATTGTTGCTTCGCAGATCAAGAGCCACCAACGCTTCGGCGGTGTCGTACCAGAAGTCGCTAGTCGTCACCATGTCGAACAGATTACTTTATGCATCGAGGAAGCATTGACACAGGCCGACACCCAACCTGAAGAGTTGTCAGCTGTTGCTGTTACCTATGGTCCAGGGTTGGTTGGGGCACTGTTGATTGGGCTTTCTGCAGCAAAAGCCTTTGCGTGGGCCCACAGCTTACCGTTGATTCCGGTCAATCACATGGCAGGACATATTTATGCAGCTCGCCTAGTGAAGCCATTGGTTTTTCCTTTAATGGCATTATTGGTCAGCGGTGGCCACACCGAATTGGTGTATATGGCAGAAGATGGCTCTTTTGAGATCATCGGTGAAACGAGAGATGATGCCGCTGGTGAAGCCTATGACAAAGTCGGTCGTGTTCTGGGGTTGCCTTATCCTAGTGGGAAAGAAATTGATCGCCTTGCGCATCAAGGCAGTGATACGTATCACTTTCCTCGAGCAATGATACAAGAAGATAATTTTGATTTTAGTTTCAGCGGCTTAAAGAGTTCCTTTATCAATTTTGTGCATAATGCACAGCAAAGAGAGGAAGCTTTGTCAGTAGAAAATCTAGCAGCTAGTTTCCAAGCCAGCGTTGTCGAAGTATTGGTTCACAAAACGTTGCGGGCGTGCCAAGCTTATCCTGTAAACCAGCTGATCGTTGCTGGGGGAGTCGCGGCGAATCAAGGCTTGCGTGACGCTTTACAAAAAGCGATGCAGGAATTGCCGGAAGTGGAATTGTTGATTCCACCGTTGCGTCTTTGCGGAGATAATGCGGCCATGATTGGTGCCTATGCCCATGTTGCGTTGAAAAAGCAGCGCTTAGCAGATCTTTCATTGAATGCTGATCCAAGTGTCAGCTTTGCCCATACGATTTCTTAAGATGATTGCACCTAAGATCCGTTCTTAGGTGTTTTTTTTGGGTTTCTATATGAGCAAACAGAAGATTTCGTTGTATTTTATTTCATTATTTGATATTATAATGTATAATTATTAGTTAATCGAAGGGCGGGTATGCAATGACATCGGTTTTTAAAGGACGCAGTTTTTTAGCAGAAAAGGATTTTACAAAAGAAGAACTACAATATTTGATTGATTTTTCCCAGCACTTGAAAGGGATGAAGGCCAACAATCAACCACATCGTTATTTAGATGGCAAAAACATTGCACTTTTGTTTGAAAAGAATTCGACACGGACGCGAGCAGCCTTTACGGTTGCAGCGGTGGATCTGGGGGCACATCCGGAATTTTTAGGGGCCAATGATATTCAGTTGGGGTCTAAAGAATCCGTTGAAGATACCGCCAAAGTATTCGGCCGCATGTTTGACGGGATCGAGTTTCGCGGCTTTAGTCAGCAGGTTGTCGAAGATCTGGCCAACTATTCAGGCGTACCTGTTTGGAATGGCTTAACGGATGAATGGCATCCAACGCAAATGATCGCTGACTTTTTAACCATTCAAGAAAACTTCGGTGAGCTGACTGGCTTGACCATCGCATACTGTGGGGATGGGCGCAACAATGTCGCCAATTCTTTGTTAGTGACCAGTGCGATTTTAGGGGTCAATATTCATGTCGTCACTCCGAAAGCCTTACAGCCAGAAGCAACCATCATCGCACAGGCACAAGCCTATGCCAAGCAATCAGGCGCAAAGATTTTGGTGACTGATGATGTGGATCAAGGTGTTCTAGGCGCTGATGTCGTGTATACCGATGTTTGGGTATCAATGGGTGAAGAAGAAAAATTCCAAGAGCGGATTGAACAGCTGCTGCCGTATCAAGTCAACCAATCGTTGATGAAAAAAACACAAAACGATCAAGTGATTTTTATGCATTGTTTGCCAGCATTTCATGATGATCAGACCACGTATGGCAAAAAAGCAGCGCAGGCGTATGGAATTTCTGAGATGGAAGTCACTGATGAGGTCTTTCGCAGTAAGTATGCCCGTCAATTTGATCAAGCCGAAAATCGTTTGCACTCAATCAAAGCGATCATGGCAGTGACTGCTGGAGATCTATTTATTCCTAAAGTATAAAATAATTTTTTTTGAAAATGCCAAAATCTCGCTAGCCAAACAAACATTTCTTTGCTATACTTTCTGGGAAGTAAATAGCCTTGATTTGATGAAACAAGAGAAGTAGCGATTCGAGTATCAGTTAGCGAGTTCGGGGTGGTGGAAGCCGAATTGATCAGATTGTGAAACGCACTTGTGAGAATTTGCCAAGCAAACGGAATTCTGCCGTTATCAGAAAAAAGTAGGTCCGAAAAGGACAATCAGAGTGGTACCGCGGGAAATCTCGTCTCTAGTGCATGCTATGCGCTAGAGGCTTTTTTTGTTTTTATCAATCATTTCTTGCGTTAAAAACATACAGCTGTTTGCTTGCTTCAAACAACTTTTCATCAAAACATGGGCTCAGTCATTATAGGAGGGATACTATGAATAACAAAGAAATCGTCGCACAAGCCATCCATCAAGTAGTAAAAGAAGATCTATCGATCGAACAAGTTCAGCAATTACTGGAAAATCCAAAGTCAGCCGACCATGGGGATGTGGCATTCCCAGCCTTCTCGCTAGCAAAAGTCTATCGGAAAGCGCCGCAGCAAATTGCCGCAGACTTAGCAGAAAAAATCGATCAAGCGTCTTTTGAAAAAATTGAAGTGGTCGGTCCATATTTAAACTTCTTTATGGATAAAAAAGCAATCTCTGCCCATGTCTTAGAGATGGTTCTCAAAGAAAAAAATCATTTTGGCGATCAAACCATCGGCAATCAGCAAGCAGTACCCATCGATATGTCTTCACCAAATATTGCCAAACCCATCTCAATGGGGCATTTGCGTTCCACTGTGATCGGTAACTCGATCGGCTTTATTTTAGAAAAAATCGGTTACCAGCCAATTCGCATCAACCATTTAGGCGACTGGGGCACACAATTTGGGAAATTGATCGTTGCCTATAAAAAATGGGGGTCAGAAGAAGCGGTCAAAGCGGAACCAATCAACGAACTGCTACGTTTGTATGTTGATTTTCATGAAGCTGCCGAGACAGATAAACAATTAGAAGATGATGCGAGAGCTTGGTTCAAGAAACTAGAAGATGGTGACCAAGAAGCAATGGATTTGTGGCAATGGTTCCGTGATGAATCATTAAAAGAATTCAATAAAATCTATGATATGTTGGAAGTTTCCTTTGATTCATTGAATGGCGAAGCTTTCTATAATGATAAAATGACAGAAGTCGTGGAATTATTAGAGGAAAAACACTTGCTGAAAGAAGACCAAGGGGCAGAGATCGTTGATTTGGCTGCGTATGACTTAAATCCAGCCTTGATCCGCAAATCCGATGGTGCGACTCTTTACATCACCCGGGACATGGCTGCAGCGCTGTACCGCAAACGGACCTACAATTTTGCTAAATCATTGTACGTGGTAGGAAATGAGCAAAGTTATCACTTCAAGCAGTTAAAAGCTGTTTTGAAGGAAATGGGCTTTGAGTGGGCAGATGATATGACCCACGTACCATTTGGGTTGATCACCAAAGATGGGAAAAAATTATCTACGAGAAAAGGGAAGATCGTTCTTTTAGAAGAAGTATTGAATGAAGCGATCGATTCAGCGAAAGAACAAATCACTGAAAAGAACCCAACCCTTGAAAACAAAGAAGAAGTTGCAAAACAAGTCGGTGTCGGGGCAGTCGTTTTCCACGACTTGAAAAATGACCGTTTGAATAATTTCGACTTTACGCTAGAAGAAGTTGTCCGTTTTGAAGGAGAGACCGGACCCTATGTGCAATATTCTCATGCCCGTGCCATGAGCATTCTTGAAAAAGCCGACTTTGATCCTGCTGCTGTCAGCAGTCTGTCATTGGCAGATACTGAGAGCTGGGAAGTCATCAAATTGATTCAACGCTATCCAGAAACGGTCATGCAAGCGGCGGAAAAATATGAACCATCCGTCATTGCCAAACATGCCATCAAATTGGCACAGGCCTTTAATAAGTATTACGCTAATGTGAAAATCTTGGCTGAAGATGCGGAAAAAGACGCACGTCTGGCTCTAGTTTATGCAGTAACGACCTTATTAAAAGAAGATTTACGGTTGCTTGGTTTACACGCACCCGACAAAATGTAACAAAAAAAGCTGTGCTCCTTGTTTTGATAAGGGCACAGCTTTTTTGTAGTAAAAATACAGATAGGTCACATTTGTCCGGTGTTTTATAAGACCGCGTGGTTTCTGATAAATTGATAAAAAGTTTCGGCATCTTCGTCGCTGCGGGAAATCACCGCTACTGTATCAAAGCCCGCCAACGAGCACACTTTTTCTGGCATAGTCACTTCATCGATCGCAGCCGAAAGCAAAGGCGCATTGTCCGCAACGGTATGGATCAACGTCATAAATTGCACACGATCTACTTTAGTGACAACGTCTTCGATCATCTGTATCAAACGCTGCTCTTCTTCTTTTTCATCTTCTGACGATTGCATTCCTTGAAAAATGACAAACTTCGTCTGACCTGTTTCATCGGGCACTTTCACGATTTTCAAATCACGAATATCGCGAGAGATGGTCGCTTGCGTGGCGGAGACGCCTTGGGCTTCCAATTGCTGCAATAATTCTTCTTGCGTGCGTACAGTATGTTCAGTAATAATTTGTCTAATAAGTAAATGGCGATCAGCTTTTCGCATAGGTAAACTCCTTTAAGCATGATTGATTAAGTCAGCCTTATCATAGCAGATAAAGCCGAAAAAACCTAGATATAATAAGAAAAGAATTAGAACGTTAAAAAAAAGCTGGAGCACGTATCGTAGTTTTTTCATTTGAATCAGTTGCATTTCTTTTTTAGCTACTGTATACTGTTTAAGGCGTGAGTTTTTCACGTCAATCCCACATCTTGTTCCATCTGCGAAGCGGTGCTGATCGATTCAGTTCTTCAAGGAGTAAAAGAGCAAGAGAGGAAAACAAAAAAACCAAATTGGAGGAAACACAACATGGCAGTAATCTCAATGAAACAATTACTAGAAGCCGGCGTACACTTTGGTCACCAAACTCGTCGCTGGAACCCAAAAATGAAGAAATATATCTTCACAGAAAGAAATGGCATCTACATCATTGATTTGCAAAAAACAGTGAAATTAGTAGACGCAGCTTACGACTACATGAAAAATGTTGCTGAAGAAGGCGGCGTTGCATTGTTCGTAGGTACTAAAAAACAAGCACAAGAAGCAATCAAAGAAGAAGCAATCCGTTCAGGTCAATACTATGTTAACCATCGTTGGTTAGGTGGAACTTTGACAAACTGGGAAACAATCCAAAAACGTGTTGCTCGTTTGAAACAAATCAACAAAATGGAAGAAGATGGCACATTTGCTGTTCTTCCTAAAAAAGAAGTCGTTGGCTTGAACAAAGAGCGCGAACGTCTTGAAAAATTCTTAGGCGGTATCGCTGATATGCCAAGAATTCCAGATGTAATGTACGTTGTTGACCCACGTAAAGAACGTATCGCGATCCAAGAAGCACGCAAATTAAATATCCCGATCGTAGCTATGGTCGATACAAACTGTGATCCAGACGAAATCGATGTTGTTATCCCATCAAATGATGACGCTATTCGTGCCGTTAAATTGATCACTGCGAAAATGGCAGATGCTTTCATCGAAGGTAACCAAGGCGAAGACCAAGTAGCAGAAGAAGATTTTGCTGCTGAATCAACAGAAAACGCAACTTCAATCGAAGAAATCGTTGATGTTGTCGAAGGCGACAACGCATCAGCTGAATAATAAATGATGGAGCTGTTTCAAAGGCTAGGCGCCAAGCCTCACTCTCCTTTGAAACAGCTTTTTTTAAAGACAAGCAATCTTGTTTAAAAACATTTAGGAGGAAACAAAAAATGGCAGAAGTAACAGCTAAATTAGTAAAAGAATTACGCGATATGACTGGTGTAGGAATGATGGACGCAAAACGTGCATTAGTTGAAGTAGAAGGCGACATCGAAAAAGCCGTAGACTTATTACGTGAAAAAGGTATGGCAAAAGCTGCGAAGAAAAACGACCGTATTGCTGCTGAAGGTTTAGCATCTGTAGCGATCAACGGCAACACAGCAGCAATCGTTGAAGTGAACTCAGAAACTGACTTCGTTTCTAAAAACGAAATGTTCCAAGACTTAGTAAAAGAAATCGCTGAAGTAATCGCAGCAAACAAACCAGCTGATATGGATGCTGCTTTAAAATTAGAAACTTCTAAAGGCACAATGGATGCTGCGTTGATCGAAGCAACACAAGTAATCGGAGAAAAAATCAGCTTCCGTCGTTTTGAAGTTGTTGAAAAAGATGACAATGCTGCATTCGGCGGTTACCTACACATGGGCGGACGTATTGCTGTATTGACTGTTCTTGAAGGAACAACTGACGAATCAGTTGCGAAAGATGTTGCAATGCACGTTGCAGCGATCAACCCTCGCTACGTGAACGAAGCACAAATCTCTCAAGAAGAATTGGATCATGAAAAACAAGTCTTGACAGAACAAGCATTGAACGAAGGAAAACCAGCGAACATCGTTGAAAAAATGGTTGAAGGACGCTTGAAGAAATTTAAAGCAGAAATCGCTTTGGTTGACCAACCATTCGTTAAAGACCCAGATATGACGGTTGAAAAATACGTTGCATCAAAAGGCGCAACTGTGAAATCTTTTGTCCGCTTTGAAGTCGGCGAAGGTATAGAAAAACGCGAAGACAACTTCGTTGAAGAAGTAATGAGCCAAGTGAAAAAATAATTCTGTTCCTCGAACAGATGGGAACGCATGGAAGTGCGCTCCCTTTTTTTAAGCAAAAACGGTTTTTGAAGAAATAGTGTAGATAATTTTCAACGAAAGAGCACCAATATGCTACAATAGTATTGGAGAATGTACGGAGGAATCATGATGGGCAAACCAAAATATCAACGTGTTGTATTAAAATTAAGTGGTGAAGCATTAGCGGGTGACGAAGGCTTTGGGATCAAACCACCGACGATCCAAGAGATCGTTAAAGAGATCAAGGAAGTCCACGAATTAGGCGTACAGATGGCGATCGTGGTCGGCGGCGGAAACATTTGGCGTGGACAAATCGGCGCGCAAATGGGAATGGAAAGAGCACAAGCTGATTACATGGGCATGTTAGCGACTGTGATGAATGCTTTAGCATTACAAGACACGCTAGAAAATGCTGGTGTACCAACGCGTGTCCAAACTTCGATCGAAATGCGTCAAATCGCAGAGCCTTATATTCGTCGCAGAGCAGAACGTCACTTAGAAAAAGGGCGGGTCGTCATTTTTGCAGGCGGAACCGGAAACCCTTATTTCTCAACTGATACGACCGCAGCCTTACGGGCAGCTGAAATCAACGCTGATGTCATTTTGATGGCGAAAAACAATGTTGATGGCGTCTACTCAGCAGATCCTAAAACGGACCAAAGTGCTGTGAAATTTGAAGAATTGACCCATTTAGAAGTCATTTCTAAAGGATTGCAAGTAATGGATTCAACCGCAAGTTCATTAAGTATGGACAACGATATTCCATTAGTCGTATTCAACTTGAATGAGCATGGAAACATTCGCCGCGCCATTTTAGGTGAACATATTGGAACGACAGTAAGGGGGAAATAACATGGCTGACAAAATTTTAACAGAAGCAAAAGACAAAATGAAAAAAGCAGCAGAAAACTTGCAGCGGGAATTAGGACAAATCCGTGCTGGCCGCGCGAACGCGAGCATCTTAGACCGCGTAATGGTTACTTACTATGGTGTACCAACACCCTTGAACCAAATGGCTTCAATTACGATTCCAGAAGCAAGAATTTTGATGATCACACCTTTTGACAAAACAATGATCCAAGAAGTAGAAAAAGCTATCATGCAAAGTGATATTGGTATCACGCCTGCCAATGACGGAACCGTCATTCGTTTGGTGATTCCTCAATTAACGGAAGAACGTCGTAAAGAATTAGCCAAAGACGTGAAAAAAGAAGCTGAAAATGCGAAAATCGCGGTCCGTAACATTCGCCGTGATGCGATGGAAGCTTACAAGAAACAAGAAAAAGCTGGCGATATTACAGAAGATGATTTGCGTGAATCTGAAAAAGAAGTGCAAACTGCTACAGATAACAGCATCAAAGAAATCGATGCGATCGCAGCTGAAAAAGAGCAAGAGCTACTTGAGGTTTAAAAGGAATGACGAAGAGTCGCTTCAGCGGCTCTTTTTTTATGGTCGAAAGTGCCTTATGTACTTGAATATCACGACTGTTTTTTTGTTTTTTCTTAATATGGAAATCTTTTCTTGGTTTTCATAGGCAAGAAATCTGATTATTGTTATAATGTAAAAGATGAATTTCAAGAATTGGAAGAGGAGCGAATACGATGCTGCGTTTTTTTCCACAAAAAGACAAATATATCAAAGAAGCGGCTGAACATGAATTTGATCCATCACTGCCGATTCCCCAACACATCGCGATCATTATGGATGGCAATGGCAGATGGGCGCAAAACCGGCGCTTGCCAAGAGTAGCTGGTCACAAAGAAGGCATGGAGACGGTAAAAAAGATCACGAAACATGCTTCACACCTTGGTGTGAAAGTATTGACTCTTTATGCGTTTTCAACAGAGAATTGGAAACGGCCAAACGAAGAAGTGGACTTTTTGATGCAACTGCCCGTCGACTTTTTCGACACGTTTGTTCCTGAGCTGATCAAAGAAAATGTTCAAGTCAAAGTGATGGGGTTCACGGAATCTTTACCCGCGCATACACAAGAAGCGGTCAAGCGAGCGATTGATCAAACCAAAGATAATACCGGGATGATCTTGAATTTTGCTTTAAATTACGGCAGCCGCGCAGAAATTTTGACTGCTGTCCAAGCTCTTTATGAAGAGCTTGCAGCTTCGGAGGAAGCCCTGCCCAAGCTCACGGAAGACATGCTGGCGACACATTTGATGACTGGTTTTTTGCCAAACGCGTTACGTGATCCTGAATTGGTGATTCGCACGAGTGGCGAAGAACGTATCAGCAACTTCTTGTTATGGCAGATTGCTTACAGCGAATTATTCTTTACGAAAGCGCTCTGGCCTGATTTCGATGCTGCTTTACTAGAAGATGCGATCGGGAGCTTTCAACAACGAAACCGGCGTTTTGGCGGTTTGAAAACGAAGGAGGAAGAAGAGTGAGACAACGTGTAATCACTGCGGTCGTCGCATTAGCCTTTTTCCTGCCAATTATTTACGTTGGCGGCATTGCCGTCGAATTGCTGGCAGCAGCGATGGCAGGGATTGGTGTTTATGAATTATTTCGGATGAAAGGACTAGCTGTTTTCAGTTTTGAAGGAATTCTTTCAATCATCGGTGCGGTGATTTTAGTTTTACCTCAAGAACGCTGGTTTTTCTTTTTGCCAGAGGGCACAGATAAAAGTGCCCTGTATTATGTAATCGTCCTTTTATTACTAGGGATCGCGGTTATTTCTAAAAATACGTATACTATCGATGAAGCTGGTTTTCCAGTGATCGTCAGCTTATATACGGGTGTCGGGTTTGAACGTTTCTTGACGGCACGTTCAGCAACGGATGGCTTAGTCGTTTTAGTTTTCGGTCTGTTTATCGTGTGGGCAACGGATATTGGGGCTTACATGGTGGGACGGCGTTACGGACAACGAAAATTATGGCCAGAGATTTCCCCTAATAAAACGATCGAAGGGGCCCTAGGCGGGATTGCTGCTGCGGTGGTCGTAGCCGGTCTGTATCTGCTAGCATTTCCAGGGAAAGATTATTTTGGACATGGTAGTGCCATCATGATCTTATTGACTGTCCTCTTTTCGATCGCTGGTCAATTCGGGGATTTAGTGGAATCGGCAATCAAACGTCATTATGGCGTGAAGGATTCAGGCAATCTTTTGCCAGGACATGGCGGGATCTTGGATCGCTTCGATAGCATGCTGTTTGTGTTTCCAATCATGTATTTATTCGGTGTTTTTTAGAAATTATTTAGAAGTGCAGGCTTGGCTTGCGCTTCTTTTTTTAAATTCTTGTTACAACGGGAATGTGAGTTCCTCAACGGGAATCGGTGTGATAAAATAAGGAAAGGCTGCCCTGAATGAGAGGGATGCTGTGAAAGAGAGGAACGAGCATGAAAACGATACTTGTATTTATCATTATCTTTTCCGTAGTGGTAGTGATTCACGAGTTTGGACACTACTTCTTTGCAAAACGGGCAGGTATTTTAGTAAGAGAGTTTGCCATCGGTATGGGGCCTAAATTGTTCGCGCATCAAGCGAAAGATGGGACGACCTACACGATTCGGATGCTGCCATTAGGCGGGTATGTCCAAATGGCGGGCTGGGGTGAAGATGAAACAGAATTAACACCAGGTATGCCAGTCTCCTTGGTTCAAGATGCAACTGGCAAAGTTATCAAAATCAATACGAGCAAAAAGATCCAATTGCCGCAAGCGATCCCTATGGAAGTGACCGACTTTGACTTGGAGGAGAAGTTGACGATCACAGGGTTCATCAATGGCAATGAACAAGAAGCGGTTACGTACGCTGTGGATCATGATGCAACGATCATTCATGAAGATGGCGTTGAAGTTCGGATCGCACCTAAAGACGTTCAATTCCAGTCCGCAAAGCTTTGGCAGCGAATGTTGACGAATTTTGCTGGACCGATGAACAACTTTATTTTATCCTTGGTCTTATTCACTGGGTTGGTGTTTGCACAAGGTGGTGTTGCGAATCAAGATGCAACCATCGTGACAGGAATCGAAGCAGGAACACCGGCAGCTGAAGCAGGGCTGCAAAATGGCGATGAAATCTTAGCTGTCGAAGGTGTCGATGTTTCCAACTGGTCAGAATTAACGACTGAGATCCAAAAGTACCCAGATACTCAGATTGCTCTAGCAGTCAAACGAGGATCAGAAACACTTGATTTGACGGCAACTCCTGCGAGTCAAGAATCAGGGGAGACCACGATTGGTTTCTTAGGGATCACCGCTTCCTTAAAAACTGGGATCGGAGATATCTTACTGGGTGGCTTGCAAACGACCATTGACAATTCACTGGTGATTTTTAGAGCAGTCGGCAACTTGATTGCCCAACCAGATATCAATAAATTGGGTGGACCGGTTGCGATTTTCCAACTGTCTTCTCAAGCCGCATCGCAAGGTGTCACAACGGTGATCGCGATGATGGCGATGATTTCTATCAACTTGGGGATCTTTAATTTATTACCGATTCCTGGATTGGATGGCGGTAAGCTGGTTTTAAATATTTTAGAAGGTTTGCGAGGCAAGCCAATCAGCCAAGAAAAAGAAGGCATCATTACTCTGATTGGGTTTGGGTTTTTGATGCTGCTGATGGTTCTCGTTACCTGGAATGATATTCAACGTTTCTTCTTTTAAAAATAAGACGCACAAGCAAATCAATTGTTGATCGGGTGAACATGATTTTTTGTAGCAAAGGAGAAAAAAATGAAACAGTCAAAATGTTTGATTCCGACATTGCGGGAAACCCCCAGCGATGCGGAGACGTTAAGTCATCAACTGTTAGTTAGGGCAGGGTATATTCGACAAGTGGCGGCAGGCATTTATGTTTACTTGCCGCTAGCACAAAGGGTGTTAGAAAAGATCAAGCGGGTCATCCGTGAAGAATTGGCACAAATCGATGCCGTAGAGATGGCGATGCCTTCTTTGCTTCCGTATGAGCCATGGAAGGAGTCAGGACGTGCCTCATTGTATGGTGAATCCTTGTATCGATTAACCGATCGAAACGAACGAGAGATCGTTTTAGGACCTACTCATGAAGAGCCGTTTACGACATTGATCAAAAACGAGATCACGTCTTATAAACGGCTGCCATTGAGCTTGTATCAGATCCAAACGAAATATCGGGACGAACAGCGGCCGCGCTTTGGATTGATCCGCAGCCGCGAATTTATCATGCAAGATGGCTATTCCTTTCATGCCGATGAAGCCAGCTTAGATCAAACCTATAATCGTTACGAAATGGCTTATCATGCAATATTGAAACGCTGTGGGATCGAGTATCGGGCAGTGGTTGGGGATAATGGCTTGATGGGTGGCAGAGATTCGAAAGAATTTTTGGCATTGTCGGGGATCGGCGAAGAGCTGATCTGCTACTCGACCGAAAGCGATTATGTCGCCAATTGGAAATTAGCAACCAGTCAATACATCGCCAAAAAATCTCACGAGACCTATTTAGAATTACAAAAAGTCGTACAGGATGAGCCTTTAACGTTAGAGGCGCTGGCGCAGGCATACGAAACAGACTTGCAAAAAATCGTTCAAGTTTCTTTATTACTCGTTGACGAGCAAGTCATTATGGTGTTATTACGAGGCGATCACAGCCTCAATGAAACAAAGGTCAAGCATTATTTAGCTGCTGATCAAGTGAAGGTGCTGACTGTTGAGGAAGCGGAGTCTTATCTGACGAGTGAGACGCAGCTGCGTAGTCCCATTGCGCTTGCTGATTCGATCCAGTTGTACGCCGATCAGCATGTCCAAGATATGGCGAATCTGATCGTTCCAGCGGCAGAAAAACAAAGCTATTATCTCAATGCGAATGTGGGGCGTGATTTTCAACCATTAGCCTTTGCCGATTTTCGCTTGGTTCAAGAAGGTGATCCTTCCCCAGATGGAAAAGGAACCTTAACCTTTACGCGAGGAATCGAAGTTGGGCATATCTTCAAGTTAGGAACCAAGTACAGTGAGGCGCAAGAAGCGACGGTTGTCGATGAAAACGGCGATGAGCAACCAATCATCATGGGCTGTTATGGGCTGGGGGTTTCTCGGCTGCTTTCAACGATCGTCGAACAATACGGCAATGAGTTTGGGATCGATTGGCCCCAAGAAATTGCCCCATTTGATGTGCATATCATTCAAACGTCGATTGAAGATAGCTATCAAAATGCCTTAAGTGAAGAAGTAGAAGAAATGATGAACCAAGTAGGCTATCAAGTGCTGGTAGATGACCGCAATGAACGTGCAGGGGTCAAATTTGCAGATGCCGATTTGATTGGCTGTCCGATTCGCTTGACTATCGGTAAAAAAGCCGTAGAAGGCATCGTAGAGATCAAAATCAAGCATACTGGTGCGACCGTTGAAGTGAGAAAAGAAGAAGTCGCTTCGACCCTGACGATTTTGTTAGCCAATCAGGAATAAACAGGAACGAACAAGAATGAATAGTAGATCGAGAGAGGAAATCCTTTCTCGATTTTTTAATGAAAATGAGGGCAAAAAGAGGTATACTAGTGAGTACTGAGAAAAGGAGGATCTTCAATTGTCAAAAGAAAGAGAGACCTTTGAGATATTATTAGACCAAATTGCAGCTGCCCCAAATCTTCGGCAGCATCCGTTGATGCAGACTGCCCAAATCAAACAAGTGACCGTGCATCGACAATCAAAAGCGTGGACGTTTTATTTCCAATTTGAACGTTTAGTACCGGTGATGGTGTATCAGTCCTTTAAACAACATATTGAATTGGCGTTTAAAGAGATTGCGGAAGTTCGTATCATCATTGAAGCTCAAGATGGTTCCTTTGATGAGCAATTCATTCAAGAATATTGGCCATTGGCGTTAGCCAATCAAAATTGTGATCGGCCATTGGTTCATCAAGTGATCAAAAACCAAATGCCTGTGCTGCAAGAGAACAAAGTGATTTTGCCAGTCAACAATGATGCGGTCATCACGATTTTGCAGCAGCAGTACTTGCCGATCATTGAGGAAAATTATAGTACCTTCGGCTTTCAAAAATTTCGGATCTTGCCGCAGCTAGATCAAGAGCAAGCGGAGGCGGCCTTAAAAGAACTTGAAGCACGCAAGGAAGAGCAAACAGCAGCGTTCCAACAACAAGCTGCTGAGAACTTAATGGCGCACGAGCAACGCAAAAAAGAAGTCAAAACAGTCGAATTTGACGGACCGATCGCGCTTGGACGTAATATTCCCGCAGACGAACCTGTGACACCGATGATCAATATCATTGAGGAAGAACGTCGGGTCACGATCCAAGGCTATGTCTTTGATAAAGAAGTCCGCGAACTGCGCTCAAAACGGAAGATTTTGATCTTAAAAATCACCGACTATACGTCATCGTTTAGTGTGAAAAAATTCTCCAACAATGAAAAAGATGAACAAGTCTTTGATGCCATCGCCAAAGGTAGTTGGGTCAAAGTACGCGGTAGCGTCCAAGAAGATACCTTCATGCGAGATCTCGTTATGAATGCGCAAGATTTGCTGGAAGTCAAACACGAAGCCCGCAAAGACTATGCACCTGAAGGCGAGAAACGGGTCGAACTCCACCTGCATTCCAATATGAGTACGATGGATGCCACCAACAACGTGGCGGATTTTGTCGCTCAAGCAGGCAAATGGGGCCATAAGGCGATTGCGATCACCGATCATGGTGGCGCACAAGGGTTCCCTGATGCCCATCATGCAGGAGAAAAGGCTGGTGTTAAAATTCTTTACGGTGTGGAAGCCAATATCGTGGATGACGGCGTAGCGGTTGCCTACAATCCTCAGCCTGTTCCATTGACCGATGCTACTTATATCGTGTTTGACGTGGAGACCACTGGGTTGTCTGCAGTATACGACACCATCATTGAGTTGGCTGCTGTGCGGATGCATAAAGGCAACGTGGAGGCATCCTTTGATGAATTTATCGATCCAGGTCATCCGTTATCACGAACGACCGTAGAACTGACGGGAATCACCGATGAAATGGTTCGCGGATCAAAATCAGAAGAAGAAGTCTTACGTTTGTTCCGTGAGTTTTCTGAAGGAGCCATTTTAGTTGCCCACAATGCGTCATTTGATATGGGCTTCTTAAATACCAGTTATCGAAAATACGGTATTCCAGAAGCGGAAAATCCCGTCATTGATACATTGGAACTCGCTCGTTATTTGTATCCAGAGTTTAAGCGATTCGGTTTAGGTGTCCTTTCCAAAAAATTCGGCGTTAGTTTGGAGCAACATCACCGAGCGATCTACGATGCCGAGGCAACCGGTCATTTAGCGTGGATCTTTGTCAAAGAAGCGATGGAAAAACATGACATGCTACTTCACGAAGATTTGAACCGACACGTGGGGGGCGAGAACTCCTACAAAGCAGCTCGACCCTTCCATGCCACGATCTTAGCTCGAACACAGGCAGGATTGAAAAATTTATTCAAGCTGATCTCGATGTCGAATGTGAAGTACTTCCATGATAAAGTCCCACGAATCCCACGTTCAGAATTGGTGAAATTGCGGGAAGGATTGTTAGTCGGAACCGCTTGTGATAAAGGAGAAGTCTTTGTCGCAATGATGCAAAAAGGGGTCGATGCAGCGCGGGAACTTGCCAAGTTTTATGACTATATCGAAGTCATGCCCAAAGCAGTTTATGCCCATCTTCTGGAAACGGAGCTCGTGAAAAGCGAAAAAGACCTAGAAGACATCATTCGGAATCTGGTAAAGATGGGGGAAGAGTTAGGGAAAATCGTTGTGGCTACTGGGAATGCCCACTACCTGAACGAAGAAGATGCCATTTATCGTAAGGTCTTGATCAATTCGATGGGGGGCGCCAATCCCTTGAATCGACATAGTTTACCGGATGTACACTTCCGAACAACCGATGAGATGCTGACCGCTTTTCAGTTTTTAGGTCCAGAAGTAGCGAAAGAAATTGTAGTGACGAACCCGAATAAAATCGCTGATCTCTGTGAAAAAGTCATTCCGGTAAAAGATGATCTGTATACACCAAAGATTCCCGGATCTGAACAAGAGATCACCGACTTAAGTTACAACCGTGCCAAAGAGTTATACGGCGATCCATTGCCAGAGATCGTAGAAAAACGTTTGAAAAAAGAGCTTGATTCGATCATTGGGAACGGCTTTTCCGTGATCTATTTGATCTCACAAAAACTGGTTCATAAAAGCAATGAAGACGGCTATCTAGTAGGCTCACGGGGATCAGTTGGTTCTAGTTTCGTGGCAACCATGACGGGGATCACTGAGGTCAATCCATTAGCTCCTCATTATTATTGTCCCGATTGCCAGTATTCTGAGTTTTATGAAGACGGCTCGTATGGTTCTGGTTATGATATGCCAGAGAAAAAGTGTCCAAAATGCGGCACTCGTCTGAACAAAGATGGCCATGATATTCCTTTTGAAACGTTTCTTGGCTTCCATGGCGACAAAGTACCCGATATCGATTTGAACTTCTCAGGGGAATATCAGCCAGAAGCCCATAACTATACGAAAGTACTCTTCGGTGAAGAATACGTCTATCGTGCAGGAACGATCGGTACCGTAGCCGATAAAACAGCCTTTGGTTTCGTAAAAGGCTTTGAGCGCGATCATAATCTTCATTATCGAGCAGCCGAAGTCGATCGCCTGGCAAAAGGCGCCACTGGCGTCAAACGGACGACTGGTCAGCATCCGGGGGGGATCATCGTTATTCCAGACTATATGGATGTCTATGATTTCACCCCAATCCAATACCCAGCGGATGATCAAAATGCAGAGTGGAAAACGACCCACTTTGATTTCCATTCGATTCATGACAATATCTTGAAGCTGGATATCCTGGGACACGATGATCCGACGGTGATTCGGATGCTACAGGATTTATCAGGAATCGATCCTAAAACGATCCCCACGGATGATCCGGAAGTGATGCGTATTTTTGGTGGTACGGATGTGCTAGGTGTGACTGAAGAGCAGATCTACTCAAAAACAGGTACATTAGGCATCCCAGAATTTGGTACACGCTTTGTGCGGGGGATGTTGGATCAAACCCATCCATCGACCTTTGCTGAGCTCTTGCAGATCTCTGGTCTTTCCCATGGTACCGATGTATGGTTGGGCAATGCGGAAGAATTGATCCGTCGCGGAGATGCCAGCCTAGCGGAAGTAATCGGCTGTCGGGATGATATCATGGTGTATTTGATCCATGCCGGCTTAGATGACGGGATGGCCTTTAAAATCATGGAGACGGTCCGTAAAGGACAATGGAACAAGATCCCTGACGACTTGCGGGATACTTACTTGCAAGCGATGCGGGAGAACAATGTCCCTGAATGGTATATCGATTCTTGTTCGAAGATCAAGTACATGTTCCCGAAAGCCCATGCGGCGGCGTATGTTTTGATGGCGTTGCGGGTGGCTTACTTTAAAGTGTACTTCCCAATTCTCTATTACTGTGCTTATTTCTCTGTCCGGGCGGATGACTTTGATTTGATTGCTATGTCAAAAGGAAAAGATGCCGTAAAAGAACGGATGCAAGAAATCAATGACAAAGGAATGGATGCGTCAACGAAAGAAAAAAATCTGTTGACGGTTCTGGAATTAGCCAATGAAATGCTGGAGCGCGGCTATGAATTTGGAATGATCGATCTGTATAAATCCGATGCAGAAAATTTCGTGATCGATGGGAAAAAATTGATCGCACCGTTCCGAGCAGTACCGAGTTTAGGGCTGAACGTAGCGAAACAAATCGTGGAAGCACGAAAAGATGGTCCCTTCTTATCGAAAGAAGACCTCGCCAATCGCGGGAAAGTTTCTAAGACATTGATTGAATACATGACGGATAACGGTGTTCTAAAAGATCTACCAGATGAAAATCAGTTGTCGTTGTTCGATATGTTGTAAGCCAACGGCTGTTCACTTAAAAAAATAAGCCCATCATTGCAGCATCTAGTATAGCTAGTTTCTGCATGATGGGCTTTTTTGTCTTGTTTGTTAAATCGACCCAAGCAGCCACAATCTGGCGAAAATCAGAAAAATACTCGTTACCGAAAGAAGCGAATGCCTTTGGTAACGAGTATTTTTCGACAAAGTTCGTTAACTAGCTAAAAAAAGAAAAAAAGCAAAACAGGCAGATACACCATGTACAGTAAGACGGAATAGCCTAGACATGAAGTTGCAAATTCTTCATCCCCTTGGTAGTTTCGTACAAGGATCGGGACAGAGTTTTGGACGGGCATAGAGGCTTGAATAATAAACACAGAAAGCATCAATTCAGGAACAGGGATGATTCTGCTTAATAGCCATACAACGAGGGGCGAAAGAATGAAGCGACCAAACAAGACACCAGCAATGTCTTTGGTCATTCGCAAGTTCTTGAGCCCGCCAAAGTACACGATGATCCCGATAATAAACATTGATAGAGGCGTCGTTAAATCTGCTAGGTAGCTTCCAAGCCCATCAACAAAGGAGGGCAGTGGTAATGTGAACAGCATCCAGATCAAGCCGATAATGAAACCAATCAAGGCTGGCGAAAAAATCTTTTTTAGCATGACCAATGGATGAAAGGAAATGCGGGCTTCGCCGAAATCGGGGTTATCTTTTGCTAACTCAAAAATACCGATGGTCCAAAATAATGTCGTATTTACGATGTAGTACAACAATACATAGGGAACGGCTTTTTCACCAAAAATAGCTAAATTGATCGGTAAGCCGATGAAGATCGTATTGGAAAAGGTAAACATGGCGGAAAATGCCCCTTGGTGTTTGGTTTCAACTTGCGCGAAACGGCGCCATAAATAACCGGCGAAGTAAGTGATCATCATGGAAAGCAAAGGGATGATCATCCCGGAAACTAATGAGAGAAACTCGTCTTTCGTAAAGTTTTTAATGATCGTCAAAAACATATTGGCGGGTAATGAGACATTTAACACCAGTTTTGAAAACGTATCGGCGGTTCGATTAGAAAACCATTGTTTGTAAGACAACCAATAACCGATAAACATGAGACTGAAAATGACAAAAATATTGATATATGCTTGAAACATGCGCTCACCTCTCATTTACTATAGCGAAAGGCAATAGAAGAAGCAACTGATTCCCATTTGAAAACAACAAAAAACCAAACCGCTCAATGAGCGATTTGGTCAAGAATTACTTCCGTTGCTGCTTGCCAGCGTTACGACCTTTTCCGTTAGGCTTTGTCGTGTTCAACGCTTTTTTGACAGCTTCTGTTTTTTCAGGCGTTACGTCTTTACGAGGCGTAACTACCGTTTTAGGCGGATTTGCTTTCATTTCCGCTTCGACTTGGGCACGAATTTTTGGTTTCATGATGACATTCGTGATAAACGTTTGGATACAACTGAAGACCCCACCAACTACCCAGTAAAGTGTCACACCAGCTGGTGCACTCATGGACATGAAAACGATCATCAATGGAGAAACGATCAACATGGTTTTCATCGTTTTTTTCTGTTCTTCAGGAATCCCGATGGTTGAGATATATCCTTGTGCCAAGTAGGAAAGACCAGCAATCGCCACAAAGAGGATACTTGGGTCGCCTAATGATACGCCAAAGAATTCAGAGTTTTGGATTCCTTGTGTGTAACGAGCGGTGAAATAAAGAGCAGAGAAGATCGGCATCTGAATCAGCAAAGGGAGACATCCGATACCGCCAAACATACTGACGTTGTTTTCAGAGTAAATTTTTTGCATCTCCGCTTGCGCTTGCATTTGTTCTTCCCGAGTGGTTGCTTTTTTCAAATTGGCTTGCGCAATATCCACTTGAGGTTTCAGAAACTGCATTTTTTCACTTTGAACCATCGTTTTTCGAGACTGATGGATCCCTAATGGTAAGATAATGACACGGACAACGATCGTTACCGCGATGATCGCCCAGCCGTAAGACCAGTTGAAGTTTTCTACGAGCATCGTGATCATATCCCCTAATGGTTTCACCAAAAAGCGATAAATCATTCCTGTTTCTTTCGGCGTACCATCAGCATTGGTACTGACACAGCCTGATAATGCTAATAACAGGCCAAATAATCCTGATGAAAGCAGCCATTTATTCATTTTAGACATTCTATTCTTCCTCTTCACAATAAATTTAGACAAAAATAACTATACTAAAAAAGACCGACTATTTCAATGTACAAAGAGAAATTCATTGAAAAATCAATCTTTCGACTTAGAAAACATTCAATTGTTAATAGTACACTACATCAAAACTCCTACGCTCTTTGATAGCATCGTCTGGTTGGATGTCGATCTGATTTACTTTCCCAGCGGGTGAAGGAGAATCCTTAACCCCAGCAACAAAGGCATCGATGGCATTGTCATCGCCAATTGCTTCAATCGAAACAGAACCATCCGCTTCGTTTTTTACAGATCCGGTGACGCCCAACTGATCGGCAAGCATTTTTGTGGTATAACGAAAGCCGACGCCTTGGACACGTCCTTGCACATGGATTCGTAGTTTCTTCATGGACAATCCCTCCTCTGCTTTATATGATAGCGTTTTTTCAGTAAAAGAACAAGTTAGATCGATTGACTCATGCTATAATGAATCGAGGTGACAAGATGAAAGAAATTCAATCGAAAAAAAATACCTTTATCAAGGAAATCAAAAAACTAACACAAAAAAAACATCGGACACAAACCAATAGCTATTTGATTGATGGCTGGCATTTGGTGCAAGAAGCATTGCATGCACAAGTACCCATCAAAGCATTGTTGGTGACCCCGCGAGGGTTAAGTGAAGCCAACGGGCAACTCGATGATTATCAGGAAGAAAGCTATTTGATCACAGAGGAGATCGCAGCGATGCTTTCTGATTTGCCAACACCACAAGGGATTTTTGCCGTGGTGGAAAAGCAAGAACAAGACTTACAGACACTGACGGGCAATTGGCTGATTTTAGATAATGTGCAAGATCCTGGAAACGTTGGCACCATGATTCGAACAGCGGATGCCGCTGGATTCAGCGGGGTTTTTCTCGGCGAAGGAACAGCCGATCTCTACAGCACCAAAGTCTTGCGCAGCATGCAAGGTAGCAACTATCATCTGCCGATCGTAGAAGGAGCGATCCCGCCATTTTTAAAGCAGCTGCAGGCAGCTGGTGTGGCGATTTATGGTACCGAGTTAAACAAAGAAGCAGTCCCTTATACCGAGCTTCCTAAAGAACAAGCGGCTGCCTTCATTTTAGGCAACGAGGGGCAAGGGGTCAATCAGGAACTGTTGGCATTGACCGATAAAAATCTATATATTCCTATCTATGGTCAGGCGGAATCATTGAACGTCGCCATTGCGGCAGGTATTTTGATGTATTTTGCTGTCAGCTAGATTTTTAAGGAACTGTTAAACTATTTGAATCTATTGCACCTCACCTAGAAACTTGCAGGAATAGGTGCTATACTTTGTCTTGTAACAATCAAGCAGATCAAAAAAAGGTGGCAGACAAAAATTTATGACAGAAAAATGGCAAGAAGATAGCGAATATATGTCTTACGTGGCTGACCTGTTAGAAACAGAAGCTGTAAAAAAATTAGCCAATTTTGTGCAGCATATGAACTCCACACGTTTGGAACATTCGATCAGCGTCTCTTATTATAGTTACAAATTGGCCAAGAAATGGGGCGGCGATGCTCGTGCAACAGCTCGTGCAGGACTCCTTCATGATTTATTTTATTACGATTGGCGTACTACAAAGTTTGACGAAGGTACCCATGCGTACATGCATCCACGAATCGCAGTAAAAAATGCCGAAAAAATCACTGAACTTAGTGATCTTGAAAAAGATATCATCTTGAAACATATGTGGGGAGCAACGATTGCACCGCCACGCTATAAAGAAAGCTATATCGTCACGATGGTGGACAAATATTGTGCGATCAAAGAAGCATCAGAACCCCTTACAGACAGCATGAAAGAAAAATGGCAACAACGCTTCTGGAAGAAACATCGCACGATTCAATAAGAAAAAAGTTCTTCGAACCAACTGGTTCAAAGAACTTTTTTTGTTTGTTTAGCCAAAAATAAGTTGGAGGATCGCTGCTCCTGCATAGAGAATCAGTAAGGTGATCAATACCGTTAAATGTCGTCGTTTGTGCATAAAAAGGATTGCCACAAATTCTCTTAAAAAGGCATTCGGTAAATAGTAAAAGGCAGTAGGTGCTCCGATGCCATCCGCTTTAAGTTGGGCTTGATCCGCATAGAGACCGGCACGAAAAATATGGTAATTGTTTGAGGCAAAGATTGCTTTGTAGCCCTTTGGCTTAAGCGAATCCATGATTTCTTTCGAAAATTTCATGTTTTCATAAGTAGTCGTGGAATTTGTTTCCAATAAAATCTCACCTTCTGGTACGCCTTGGGCAATCGCATAGTCTTTCATAGCAACAGCTTCCGGCAGCTGCTCATCGCTTCCTTGTCCGCCTGACATCAGTAATCGAGGAGCGGTTTTTTTGGCTTTAAATTGCGCTTCGTAGAACGAGATCGCTGTATTGATGCGTTTTGCCAATAAAGGGGAGACCGTGGTGCCATTCAAAAGGCCTGCTCCTAAGACGATGATAAAGTCCTGATTATAGCGAGGATGGTTGAACTGATAAATGACTGAAATGGATAAAAAGTTCAAAAAGACTACAAACAGATACAAAAGACTTAGGGGAACAATGCCGAATAAGGTTCGGATCCAATCTGGGAAAAAGTGCAAAAGGGTATCTGAAAATAGTAATACAGTCAAAACCACCGCTAAGATCAGGGTCAATAGATTGGCGATCGATCGCGATTCTCTTCGTAGAACAATAATGGAATTCCAGTAAAGAAAGACCACGAGCGTTGCCAAACCGAATAATAGTACAGCAAAGAAAATCGCTAGTAAAACAGCCAATAGGCCACCTACAAGAATATCTTGGGTTCGGTATAAATTAATGACTAAATAGCCGCCAAAAGCCAACACAAACATATTAAAGAGTAAGCCATTTACGAGTTGATGCTTGTTGCGCCGATAAGAAAATAAAAAAAGGCCGGCGAAGGCGACGGGTATCAGAATAAAGAAACTACCTGTCCGTAATTCTGAGACAGCTAAATAAATTAGCAGGGCTAAGATCGTCCAACAACATTCAAAAAAGAAAATATCCGGATCATCTTTTTTCTTGCGCCATTTTTGAACGACGATCACGCCCGACACATAGCTGATGGCAAAAATCAGCAATTGCGTAAAATCCATGTTTTTCACTCCTTTAACGATACACTTAGTATACCGAAAAATGACAGAAATTGCTTGTTGCTAAGGTCAAAGTTGCTGAATTTCTTGCAATTCGCTAAAATGAAGGAAAGAAGGAGGAAGGAACATGCAATTAGGTGAAGTGATTCGCGTCGAACGACCCGCTTTTTATGTGATTGGAAAAGAGGGCAAGGGGTTAGCAGAAGAAGGTGCTTCTTGGGTACCAGCGCTCTGGGAACTTGCAACAAAGGATTTTGAAGAGATCGAATTTCTCGTAAGTGATCAAAAGGCAGAAGAACTGGAATTTTGGGGCTTGATGAGTGATGGCACCAATTGGTTAGAGCCTTGGCAAGAAACCGGTCGCTACTTGGCAGGCGTTCAAGTCCAGACAGAAAATTTTCCTCCTGTCGGTTGGGTCCGTTGGGAAATGCCCGCAATGACCTATCTCGTTGTAAAAACGGATGAAAAAAACTTAACGATGATGACTGAAAAAATGCTGATGGAAGTTTTACCAGAAAACAACGTCCAGTTGTCAGCTGCCATCCAAGAAAGGTATCTTCCTCATTTTAAGGAGGGGGAAGTTGAATTGTTTTTCCCTGTGGAGCCATTGGCAACAGCAACGGTGGAAACAGTAGAATAAAAAAATCTGTCCGAGAAGCAGTCTTTGCTTCGGACAGATTTTTTTGTTTAGGTTAAAAAAGATTACTGAAAAAGTTGGACACGCCGCGCCAAGCACGAACAAAGATGTTGGCTTTTTCCACCGTTTGTGTTGTGATCAATCCTGCAGTCTCGTCATGATCGGAATCATCAATATAACCAAGCGTATCAGCTGGAATCGAAGCACTTACGGTACCGACTTCTGTGCCCTCAGTCAATGGCGCTTGCAGGGCAGAATCACGATAATGCTCATTAAAGTCAATGGTTGTTTCAAAGGCTGTGGCATCCATATCTCCACGTACCCATAAGGTCAAACCTTGATTTAAGGCAACGGGCACACTCAATTCTTTCCCATCTTTGACTGCAACCGTCTGGGTATCTTCTAATTGCGCATTTTCTGGTAAAATCTCTACTTGTTCCCAAGCATCAAACGAGTAATCCATCAAACGGCCTGTTTCAATAAAACGAACACTTGGATTTTCTGCATGACCATTGACGTTTAGCACCACGGTGATGATTCGTTGGCCATCTTTGACGGCGGTTCCGACAAAACAGGCACCTGCCATATCTGTCGTACCAGTCTTCAGACCGTCGACACCATCTTTCGTATTCGTAAAACCTGGAAGCATCCAGTTCCAATTGACCATCTCGACAGGCGAATAGGAACCTTCACCAAATTGTTTTGTTGAAAGGCTGGTTACTTCCAAAACATCTGGAAAGTCTTGTAACAAATGACGGGCAATCAATGCCACATCTTTTGCGGATAGTTCGTTTTCATCAGTTGAAGTTGATCCTGGGTAAATATTTTCCCCAAGATAAGCATTGTTTAAGCCAGAAGCATTGACGATCTTTGCATCGGTGATGCCCCATGATTGCACTTTTTCTTGCATTAAATCCACAAAGGCACTTTCAGACCCAGCAATCAGCTCCGCGAGCGCGACGATTGCAGCATTTGCAGATTGGATATAACTGGCATCATACAGATCTTTTACAGTATAGGTAACGTCTTGATGCAAAGGGACATTTGATAAGTTAGGGGACACGCTGAGATTTGCGGCATAATCGGAAATCGGCACAGGATCATCCCAAGCGATCGTTCCTTGTTCTACTTGCTCAGCGACAAGGTAGAGGCTGATGATCTTGGTGATGGAGGCAATACCCATGGCTGTCTCGCCATCTTGATCATACAATACTTTCCCTGTGTCAAAATCAATGGAGTAGGCGGCTTTGGCGTCAATCGAAAAATCTTGGATCTCTTCGATGCTCATTGCTGTATCATCAGCATATGAAACGAGGGGGATGCCGACAGCAGCAAAGAGGATTGCCAAAGCAGCAACGAAGGAATACCCGAACTTGGTTATTTTCTGCATATATGTAGTAGCTCCTTTTAAGTTGTATCTAAGCAAAAATTTTAACAAAGAGTATCCGCTGTTGCAATACTCTAAGAGAAAACTTAGCATTTAATTGCGAGAAGACCGCTCAAAGGGGGAATGGGCGTTGTTAAACCATTTCAACTTAGAAGACCTAAGGGCAACAGACAGCAAAAAAAACTTGCCTTCCTATTTAATAAAGAAGACAAGTTTTTCTGAATTGACATCGGGTCAAACGATTTCACTTAGCGACGATTGGAATGGATTCTCGGGTTTTGGTTTTGGGCTCTGACGGGAACTTTCACTGCTCTCGTTTCTTGTTGCATGGCCAATTTTGCTAAAAAGAATGTCCCAGCTAGTAACGCAGCTAAAGCAAAGATGGAAAAGAGTGAAATAAAGGTCGTTAACATAAAAATCCCTTCTTTCTGTTTAAAATAAATGTGGAAGGTAGGAATCGAACCTACACCTTAATCTATGAACGATCAAACATCACTCAACGGAACACCTTGTTCAACCACTTGTTAAGTTAATGATAGCATGGATTGCCAGGAAATGCTGATAAAAAGTCTGAGAATTGACCGAAGAAAATGTGAAGAAAACATGAACTCGATCTTCTCATGTCCCTTAGGCGATTTTTGTCAAAGAATAGTGGCAATCTTCTGCTTCATCATATAAAGTAATAACGGAGCTTTTTTGTTCCAGGACTAAATGATAGCCAAATGTGTCCAGTAACACTAATCGCATCGGAGTCAGTTCAACAATGGAAACAGGCAACGGTTTGCCTTCGATGGTCAATGAATAATCATTGGCAATTTCTAAAATGACATCTTCTTTTGTCTTTGAAGTAAAACGCCAATTTCCAATGAAATTTTGGCGGTTTTCATTTTTTTGTTTTTCCTTTCGCAACAGCAAGGAGCTGACCACGCCCGTTGCTAGAGATAAACCAATCAATAGAGACCTTTTCTTCATTTATACACGTCCTATCACTTACGATTCATCTAGTTGCACCTTGTGAACAAGATGCCCGCTTCTGCACACTAGAAAATAATTGCCATAAGTATACCATGAGAAGGTAAAAAAGCATGGTACTTTAGTTTGAAGTTTAGAAGTTTTTATCAAAATATGCTATGATTCAAAAGAGCAGGTGAGAAAATGAATTATCCGAATACCCTCTTAGCCACGTTTCTCGTTCGAGACAACCGATTCATTGCCCGATGTCTAGTCGATGGGCAAGAAGAGATCGTCCATGTGAAAAATACGGGACGAGGAAAAGAACTCTTGCACAAAGGGGCACTCGTGACCCTCCAATATTGGGACAATCCGAAGCGTAAAACCAATTACGATTTGATCTCAGTCAAGAAAGAAGACCAATGGATCAATATTGATAGTCAAGTACCCAATCGGTTAGGCTATGAAGGCCTTTTGGATGGCACGATCCAGTTGCCAAATATCAAAGGGAAAATTGCCCTCTTGCGGCGTGAAGTCGTCTATGGGATGTCTAAGTTTGATCTTTATTTTGAAACAGACGAACAAGAAAAAGGGTTTATAGAAATTAAAGGGATGACACTTGAAAACAAGCAAATCGGCGCTTTCCCAGATGCGCCAACGATTCGCGGCTTGAAACACGTCAATGAATTGATCCATGCCAAAGAAGCAGGCTATTATGCGGCGGTTTTGTTCATGATCCAATTTGAAGTGGTGCAAAGCGCCACGATCCATCGGCAGATGCAGCCGGATCTGGCCGATAAGATCGCTGAAGCGCAAAGCAAAGGTGTCGAAGTGTTTGCTTATAATTGCCAGGTAAACCAAGGGATGATCGCGGTCAAAGAACCGATCCCTTTTGATTTGAACGTCGAATTTGACGACCCCAATCTATAGAAGAAAGAAGGAAAACACATGATTCATTTAGGGATTATCGGCACAAATTGGATCACCGATCAATTTGTACAAGCAGCCCACGAAACCAAACGGTATCAATTGGTAGCCGTATACTCAAGGAAATTAGCCACAGCGCAACGCTTTGGGGAAAAATACGGAGACATCGAATATGCGACCGATTTGGCCACTTTTTTTGGGTTAGCTCATATGGACACGGTCTACATCGCGTCTCCGAATAGTTTGCACTTTGAACAAGCCAAGCAAGGGATTTTAGCAGGAAAAAATGTCATTGTGGAGAAGCCAGCCTTTTCAACGCCTGAGGAAATGGCGGAGATCATCGAATTGGCAAATCAGCAACAGGTTTTATTCTTTGAAGCAGCTCGCAACATTCATGAAGCGAGTTTTTCAACCGTAGCCGAATTCTTACCAACACGCGGTGCCATTCTTGGGGCGAACTTTTCTTATATGAAATACTCGTCTCGTTATGACGCTGTACTAGCTGGGGAGGAACCAAATATCTTTTCTCCGCATTTTTCTGGCGGAGCTTTAGCCGACTTGGGTGTGTATCCAGTATATGCGGCGGTCGCTTGGTTTGGTAAACCGCAGGACGTTCATTATTTTGCGCGCAAATTACCGACCGGTGTAGATGGTATCGGGACTGCTGTGCTGCGCTATGCTGATTTTGATGTCACGATCCAAACAGGCAAAATCGCTGACTCAGAGTTACGATCAGAAATTTATTTTGAAGACGGGACATTAGATTTGAATGCCGTCAATGCTATTGAAGAAGCAGCATTTTATGAACGCCAAACAAAACAAACGCATCCATTAGCAGTCGCTGCTTTAGACAATCCGATGATCGAAGAAGCGCAAGACTTTGCAGACATCATTGAAAACAAAGATGATCCTAAACAAGGACAACGCTATGAGGAATGGGTGGAACTTGCCCGCAGTGTCAATGAAACCGTCTCTTTGATGCGTAAGCAGGCCGACATCATTTTTGATGCAGATAAAAAATAAGGAATGGAACATTTATGACAGTATTTGAATTGACACAATTGCCAGACGTCTGGCAGGAAAAATGGCAAGCGGCTGGGTATCACGCACCGTCCTTGATCCAAGAAAAAACCTTTGGTCCTTTAAAAGACGGCGCGTCTGTCATAGGAATCTCACCGACCGGTTCAGGTAAAACTTTGGCGTATCTTTTGCCATTGTTAACAAAGGTTGAAAAAAAGCAAGGCAACCAGCTGTTGATTTTGACTTCTTCACAAGAATTAGCGATGCAAGTCACAGAAGTAGCACGGGAATGGGCCCAAGCCATTGGTTTGACCGTTCTGCCGCTAATTGGCGGCGCAAGTACAAAACGCCAAGTGGAAAAACTAAAAGACAAACCCGAGGTCTTGATCGGTACCCCAGGCCGTGTGTTAGAGTTGATCAAAGCCAAAAAAATCAAGACCCAGCAGCTGCAATCGTTGGTATTGGATGAGGTTGACCAATTATTGAAAGAGGGTGCCTTCACCCTGGCAGCCAAGATCAATCAAACATTACCAAAACAAATCCAGCATAGTTTCTTTTCAGCAACCGCGAACGAAGTGATCGATGAGATTCGACCATTCGTGTCAAAAGAGCCGCTGATCATTGATGTTACCCAAGAAGATCAGAGCAAAGGCGTCATCCATCATTACTATTTGAACTATCCGCAACGACGAATCGTGGATGCTTTAAGACGCTTTGCTCATTTACCAAACTTTCAAGCCTTGGTTTTCTTCAATGAATTAAGCACAATGGGGAATGCGGAAGAAAAGCTATTGTTTCATGGCTTGCCGGTGGCCTCTCTGGCATCTGATCAAAACAAACTTGCACGAAAAGGCGCATTAGAGAGCTTTCGTCAAGGCAAACTAGTGGAACTTTTGACGACCGATGTCGCCTCTCGCGGCTTAGATGTCGTGGATCTGCCTTACGTGATCAATACAGAAGTCCCTCTAGAAAAAGAATCCTATTTACACCGCGCAGGACGCGTTGGGAGAATGGGCAAAGAAGGAACTGTCGTCACGATCGTTCAAGACCATTCGTTGAAGGATTTGAAAAAAATCGCCAATCAGTTGTCTATAGAACTCAAGGAAGTCTATCTGCATGGGGGACAGTTACACACAGAAGCACCTGTTATCGAAAAAGAAAGCAAGAAAGAAACGAAAACAACAAGTGTGCAGAAAATTTCCAAGAAAACGCCTGAAAATTTACACACTCCTGTTAAAAAGAGCAAGAAAAAGACGAAAAAGCAAAAAGACAAAGGAAAAAGACGCCATTGAGCGTCTTTTTGTGTTACCATTAACGTTGTTTATTATTAGTGTGTAAAAAAATGAGGAGGCTATCGAATGAATTCGCGAAAAGAAGAGATTTTTCAAACGATCGAACTGCATAAGCAAGGGTTGACCGCAGTTGATGTCGCTAAAATCTTACAAATCGATCGCAGCAATGCAAGCCGTTATCTCAGTGAGCTTTATAAAGAAAAGAAAATCGGCAAACGTTCCGGCCGTCCGGTTGTTTATGAGCCTTTAGAAGAAACGGTCCATGTGGATGTTTCTTCTGAAGTTAGTTTTGAAAGTCTGGTTGGAGTCCAAGCTTCCTTGAAAGTAAGTATCCAGCAAGCCAAAGCGGCGATCTTATATCCACCTAGAGGACTCCATACCATTATTTTTGGTGAGACAGGTACCGGTAAATCCTTATTTGCCGAATGTATGTATCACTTTGCGGTTGAATCAAATATGTTAGAAAAAGATGCCCCATTCGTATCCTTTAACTGTGCGGATTATGCACAAAATCCGCAATTGTTGTTTGGTCACATCTTTGGCATCAAAAAAGGCGCCTACACAGGTGCTGCAGAAGATAGTCCAGGACTTATGGCAAAAGCCGATGGCGGCATCCTGTTCTTAGATGAGATCCATCGACTGCCGCCAGAAGGCCAAGAAATGCTCTTTACCTTCATTGATAAAGGGATCTACCGTCCATTAGGGGAAAGTAATCAAGTTCATGAAGCCGCCGTGCAGATCATCGGTGCCACCACGGAATCATCAGAAACCTTTTTAACGACCTTCAATCGGCGAATTCCCATGGCTATTACTTTGCCAAATGTGGAAAGTCGTTCCTTAGATGAACGGTATGAAATCATTTCGTTGTTTATCAAGCAAGAGGCGACCCGTCTAAATCAACGAATCGATGTCGAACGAGATGCGATATTGGCCTTTATGCTCTATGATGCAGAAGGCAACATTGGTCAAATCAAGCGAGACCTTAAACTCGTCTGTGCCAAAGCATTTTTGCATTATCGAACCTATGGAAAAAAACACTTGCTGATACGAAAAGGCGACTGCTCCTTGCAAGTTCAAAAAGGCTTGTTGAAGATCAAAGAAATGTCGGAACGCTTGGATCGGTTTTTAGATGGCAAAGGCGACTTTCTAAGTTTTGAACCTGGCGACCCAGATGTCGTCTGGTCTCGTGATCCACAACGGAATATGCAAGTGTATAATGAGATCGAAGAAAAAGTCAGCTCACTGATTGAAACGGGCGTAGCCAATGTCGATCTAGAAAATTTGATCTCTAAAGATGTCGATGCGTACTTTGAAAAGTATGTCGAAGAATTGATCCAAAATCCCGTTCATAAAGAACTGATTCCAGAAGACATTTGGAAACTGACAAATGTTCTTTATGATCTAGCTGGGCAAAGATTGTCTCGAACCTATAGTGAAAAAGCCCGCTTTGCCTTTGCACTGCATCTGCAAAGTACACTGGAACGTGTCAAGGAAGGACATATGATCGTTCACCCAGATTTGAATACAGTCAGAAAAAACTTGAAATCCGAGTTCCAGGTGGCAATGGATCTATCGACCATCATCGAAGAAGAACGCCATGTCGAGATCCCCTTCGATGAGATCGGCTTTATCAGTATGTTTTTAGCGATTCAAGTCAAACAACCCTCACAGCTCCCCCTTGAAAAAGTCGAGATCATTGTCTTGATGCACGGCAAGGCGACTGCCAGCAGTATGTTGGAAACGGCACAAGAGCTGCTTGAAACTGACCACGGCAAAGCGATGAATATGTCTTTAGATATGGAAGTCGGTCAAATGTATGAACAGCTATTGAACTATGTCACTGACAATAAGGAAAAGATGAGCAACGGCTTATTGCTTTTAACTGATATGGGTTCCCTCAATTCATTTGCGAATTTGATTTCTGAAGAGACCGGGATTCGTACGAAAGCCATCTCGATGGTCAGTACGATGATCGTCTTAGAGGCTTTGCGAATGGCGGAAAGTGGCCGAAGTTTAGAAGACATTTATCAAAACATTCAGCGTTCTTTTGAAACCATCGTGCAAGAACAGTTCCGCACAGTTCGCGAAGCGAAGGGGAATAAAAAAGCAGTCATCGTCACTTGCTTTACTGGAGAAGGTGTCGCTGCCAAACTTTATCAACGAATTTATCCCGTCGTCGATCAATCAAAAGTCGAGATCATTCAAATGCAATTTATTGAAAAAGAAACCTTCAAGAAACATATTGATGGCTTGCTAGAAGAATATGAGATCAAAGCCATTGCGGGCACCGTCGAGATCGATTATCAAAATATCCCGTTCTTTTCCGCCTATGATGTCTTTGATGACAATCGGTTGAATGTGCTGAAGCGGATCGTTTCAGATGAAGTGCCGATTGAAAAAATCGTACGTTCATTAGAAAATACCTTAACGCATGTGGGGTCCGTCTATCATCTGATCGAAAGTCTGCAGCGAATCGTTCATCAAATTCAAAATCAATTGCATGTGATTGTTGAACCTACCGTTGATGCGGGCTTAGTGATTCATTTAGCCTTTCTAGTGGAAAGTTTATTGAAGAAGGAACATTCCCGTACCTTCCCCAATTTGGCGGCCTTCCAAAAACGCTATCGTATCGAAACAGATGTGTTGCGAACTCATTTATTGCAGATAGAGAAAAACTATCAAATCAAAATCTCTGAAGATGAGATCGCCTATTTAACACAAATGTTCTTAGAAAATGAAATAAAAAGTTATGATGAATCCGCACACAATATTAGTGTGTAATGATAAATCCGTGAGTGTGCAAAAGAAAAATTGGTTCAGACCATTGATATATAAAGGTCTGGACTTATTTTTTTTTGGCACGCTTTTTGCTTTATAGTAAAGTGTAACTTACAACAGAAAGGAGCGGATACGCGATGGCGAAAAAAACGATTATGCTTGTTTGTTCAGCAGGAATGAGTACCAGTCTATTGGTGACGAAAATGCAAAAAGCAGCCGAAGCAAAAGGAATGGAAGCAGATATCTTTGCTGTTTCAGCTTCAGAAGCCGACCAACATTTGGAGTCGAAACCAGTCGATGTTCTATTATTAGGCCCACAAGTACGATTCATGAAATCACAATTTGAACAAAAACTAGCACCAAAAGGCATTCCTTTGGACGTGATCAACATGGCAGACTATGGCATGATGAACGGCGAAAAAGTATTGCAACAAGCAGAAACATTAATGAACTAAGATTTTTAGGATCGAAGTGTAAGGAGGATTTTTAAAGATGGATGAGCAAAATTTGGAAGCCATTATGGGATTGATCATGTATGGTGGTAATGCAAAAAGTGACGCAATGGAAGCAATCGCGGCAGCAAAAGAAGGGGACTTCGAATTAGCTGACCAAAAAATCAAAGATGCTGAAGCATCTCTTGTGGAAGCGCATCATTCGCAAACAGGATTATTGACACAAGAAGCGCAAGGCAATCATATGACCGTGACATTGTTGACAGTGCATTCACAAGATCACCTAATGACGTCAATCGCATTTACCGATTTAGCGAAAGAAATCATTGATGTCTATCGACGTCTAAATAACGAATAATCTTTGAACGGATAGAAGTAGTTATTGTCGATGAATCAAAAAATCTTCTTTGACGAATAGAACTTATAGGAGGAATTAAGAATGGATGGATTAACAAGTTGGATGGAGAAGTATATTCTCCCTGTAGCTGCAAAAATTGGAGCCCAGAAGCACTTAGTTGCATTACGTGATGCCTTTATCGGAACAATGCCCGCTACTATGGCTGGTTCGATCGCAGTAATGATCAACGCGATCATTCGTGACTTACCACCGCAATTCTGGCCGAGTTATGATGCCAGTACCATTCCAGTTATTCGTGAAATTATTAGTATCAATGGCTTCGTATGGAATGGTACATTGGCTGTTGCTGGTTTAGTATTTGCCTTTTCTTGGGGATATAATCTGGCTCGTGCTTATCGAGTGAATGATCTCGCAGGTGGGATCGTTGGGGTAGCGACACTGATTCAAGGGATTGCTTTTTCATACAGCACTTCTGTGGCGACAGCTGTTCCAACAGCTTTGATGGATGAAATCAATACTGGGTCAGCAACTTCCGGATGGTCTGCAACAGCAGATGCAATTACAGCAGGTGGATGGGGTTGGTTGAAACTCGATCATCTAAACGGAAACGCTTATTTTACCGTAATGATCATGGGGGCTATTTCAGTTATTATTTTCTGTAAATTGATGTTAGCTGATATCACTATCAAAATGCCTGATTCAGTACCGCCAGCAGTATCGAAAGCGTTCGCTGCGATTTTGCCAGCAACAATCGCCTTATATGTCATTGCTATTATTAACTTTATTGTCGGTAAACTAACTGATGGACAATTAATTATTGACCTTGTCCAAAAATATATTGCAGAACCATTCCTGGGCTTGTCTCAAGGACTTGGCGCAGTATTGATCGTAACTGTTTTTGTTCAAATTTTCTGGTTCTTCGGAATCCATGGTCCAAACGTACTGGCTCCAGTTTTAGAAGGTATCTGGGGACAAGCGCAGTTGATCAATATCGATATCTTCCAAAAAGGATATGAAGGACAAACTGGGACAAACGCGGTCCTTGCCGCAATCGAAGACGGCAAGGCATATATGTGGGTACGCGGATCCTTTGACTCATTTGCTTGGTTTGGCGGTTCAGGCGGTACAATTGTATTGCTGATTGCTATTTTGATCCTATCAAAACGTGCGGATTATCTAACTGTTGCAAAATTGTCAATCGGACCTGGTGTATTCAACATCAATGAACCGGTAATGTTCGGTCTGCCAATCGTATTGAATGCGATCATGTTTATTCCGTTCATTATCGCACCGCTAGTAGCCACTTCAATCGGCTGGTTAGCAACATACTTTGGTTTAGTAGCACCTGTTTCACAACAAGTAACGTGGGTCGTTCCACCAATGTTGCTATCATTCTTGGCAACAGGAGCTGACTGGCGTGCCCCAATCGTAACGTTGGTATGTATGGTCGTTACATTCTTCATTTGGGCGCCGTTCGTTATTTCAGCAAATAAAATTGATCCAAAACTAGGCGAATAGACCTGTAGATTGTGAGGAACTGCTATGGCTTCGCTTGAAGTAAAGCAGCTCCTCCTTTTATTATTGATTATTTAGGAGGAAAAGAATATGATTTCAATAGCAAGCGCAATGCAGCAAGATGCCATCAAAGAATTACTTGAAGGATATAACGAAGATGGAATTTCTTTTACATTCAAAGAAAAACAAGGGATTAAACTTATTTTTACTACCACAGCTTCCGATTCAGAAGCGGCGGCAAAAAAAGCAAAAGAATTGATCAAAGCACAGCCTTGGGGTTCTGTTTTATACTTTCAAGCAGTCGGTGTTTGAGTAGGTTCTCTGTGGATCAACGAATAGATAGGATGATTGAAAATGATAAAAAACGGCTTGTTTATATGTAGTATCGGTCTACTCGTAGTCCTATACAGTATGAATCCAAGTAATCAGCAGTTAGATATATTCAGTTTTACAACAGGTATTTTCTTGCTTATTTCTGGCAGTCTTTTATTCATGAAAGGAAAGAAGAAAGCCGAAGAGTCAGATAGGAGGAAGTCTTAATGAGAATTGAAAAAGATTTATCGATTCCAGCAAATGTCTTTTACGATCAAATTATGGATTCTGTTATCTTTGACGTACGAAAAGCAACTGGAAAAACACTTTCTAGAAAGCAACTGGCAGGATTTCAATATGTAAAGGAATTTTCTACTACGAGTCGTGCGAAGATAGAGATCGAAGAAATCATTGAAAATCAAGTTTATCAATTCAAAACAGAAACGACGAAAAATGAATTTGTCGCTCGCTATGAAGTAGCGCCGCTTGATGAAAAGAGCAGTAAAGTCATTTATACGGAAACCATGAAATCACATGGCTTCATGCAGCAATTGAATGACATGCTCTTAGGCACCATTCTAGGATATTTCAAACGCAAGCAATTTAAAAAAATGTTGAGTATGATGGAAGAAGCATATTAAGGGGTCGACTGACGCCTTTTTTGCGTTTCTTGCGTGTTTTCAAGTAGAGGAGATGAAGGAATGACAGATGTCAAAAAAATGACCGAATTCGGTTCGCAAGAAGTACTGGAATTGGTTTCTTATGCCTTTCAGTGGGAGTTGAATGAAACAAATATCAAGCGCTATCGCAAGCTTGCGGAGAATTCATGGAATTATGGTTCCTACGACGAGGGTGGAAAACTAGCGAGCCAAATCATGGCAACTATTTTTGATGTGAATTTTCATGGAACGACTTATCCAATGGCAGGGATCGGTTTTGTGGCTTCGTATCCAGAGTATCGCAGCCAAGGTCGGATCGATCGGATCATGAAACAAATCATTAAAGATTGCTATGAACAAAAAATCGTTCTGTCCTATCTGGCACCTTTCTCCTTTGCGTTTTATCGCAGATATGGGTTTGAATATACCTTTGAACGCACCGTTTATGAAGTTGATGCGCATCAATGGCCCGATGGGAAGAAAGTGAACGGAAGGATTCAACGCATGAATTGGGAGGAAGCACAGCCGATCATTCACGAGATTTATCATCAATTGCCTCGCCATCAAAAAGGTGGGCTGATTCGCCAAGCCTGGTGGGAAGAAATCAAGTTTGTTTTGCGCAGACCGTATACGTTTGCGATTTATCGCAATGAAGCGGGCGTTCCTGAAGGGTATTTGATCTACTTTGTTGAAGGAGGACGCTTTGATATTCAAGAGTGGGGCTATTTGACCGCTGACGCATATCAAGGATTCAATCGGTTTATCGTTTCCCATGCAGATTCAGTAGCGCAGATCCATTATCGACCAGGGTTTGATGGGGAAGTCCTGCAAGTAAATGCAGCCAAACCATTGGCTCACTACCAAGTGCGCCCCGACATGATGGCACGAGTCGTCGATGTGGAAGGGTTTCTAAAAAGCTATCCATTTACGTTGAAAAAAGCTGGTCGTTTTGCCATAGAAATTCAAGGGGATGCATATGCCCCATGGAATAATGGGTGTTATGAAGTGACGATCGAAAACGCTCAGCATCATGTCACGAAAACGACGGACACCCAGCTGCCAAAAGCAACCTTGTCGATTCAGCGTTTTGTGCAACTGTTCTTTAAGGCACAATCCCTTGATTCCTTGGTCTTTTTCCAGCAAATGGAAACGGAGAAGGAAGCTGCAGTGATGATTCAGGAAAACTTACCAGACGGAAAGCCGATTCTGGAAGATTATTTCTAAGCAAATCGAGGCAGAGGTATTTGCTTTCCAACAAAAAAAGATTCCTTAAAAATAAGGAATCTTTTTCTTCAAAAAACGTTCCCTGCCAACGATCACAGCATTCGACTGTGGTCGGCAGGGGACGTTTTGCTTTTATTATTAATAATTAGTTAGCTAGAAAAAGATAGCAATCGGAAATATTTGGCACGAATTTGGCACATAATCAGTAGATATTTTCCATGATGTTTTTAATAGCGGCATTATCCTTTTCTTCTAACTCTTTGATTGTATGCAAATATGTTTTCATAGTTGTGTTGATATCAGCATGTCCTAATCTTTTTGAAACTGATAGTATGTTTACTCCTTTATATAAAAGCACCGAAGCATGTGTATGGCGCAAGCCGTGTATGCTAAGTGGTTTATCTATACCAAGCTCTTTCAATCTTACCCGCAGTTGTTTTGTTACAGCATTTTGCGAGACTGGACCGTTTTTAATATTAAAAAATATGAAGTTTTTAGGATTATCAATCCCAATGTTGCTGATAAGTTGTTCCTGATCGTTTTTATATTTCTTTAGTATGGATAATGTTTTGTTGTCGATCGAAATTTTTCTTATTGATGATGGATTTTTAGTTGGTCCAAATTTGTTTAATTTATAAAGCCACGTCTTATTAACATCTACTATTCCCTTATCAAGATCTATATCAGACCATGTTAATCCCATGAGTTCAGCTAATCGCATACCTGTTGCCCCAGCAAAGAAAAGCAAGAATGGGGATGCGTAGGTGGGATTTATTCGAGTTTCTAAGAGTTGCATTAGTGCCTGAAACTCGTGGTAGTTAAGGTATTTACTCTCTGCAGGCTTGCTGGGAAGACCTTTTATCACTACGTTATAAGTGGGGTTCCTGAGAATTAATCCTTGTTCTACCGCATCATCTAGCGCTGATTTTATATGATTGTTTAATTTAGCGGTTGTAGATCTGGCATGTGTTTTGGCGTAACTGTTTAACGATTTTTGATAGTTGGCTTTATCTAGGCTCGATAATGTGGTATAAGGAAACAATTCTTTGATAGCACTCAATGTGTTTAAATATTTCCTGTAAGTTATTTCAGATACATAATTTTCTTTATACAATTCTATCCAGTTCTTAAAAAAGTCATATAACGTAAGGCTATTTTTGTCAGCCTGATATCCTCGGCCTAGGTTGTAAGACATTTCTATTTCTGCTTCCTTGGCTTCAGCTTTGGTTTTAAAGCCACCTTTTCTTATTTTGCTATATTCACCAGTAGCTTTTTTATATGATATTTCAAATTGCCATGATTTGCCACGCTTTCTTACTGCCAATTGATTCAACTCCTCAACTTTGATACAATAGGCATGACCAAATAAGCCTACTGTTTATTTGTTTTTGCGCGCTCTCCCGTCGAAAGTGGAGCGTGCATTTTTATTGAACTGATTTAAATACACTTACAGTTCCGTCTTCTCTAAAAATAATAATATGATTATCTTCTGTCATAATCCCTCTAAACTTCCTAGCGTAGAACTTCACAGCATCTTTGAATGCCTGGTCAGTAATGTTCAAATGTTCTGCACATTCCCAAACGCTTTTACATCCAGTTTCAAAGCAATCAATTATATCCTTAGGTGTTACTAGTATTGCAGCACCTATATCTCTCGCTAATCGCTCTTGCTTACGTTTCTCGATTGAATCTTGTGCGATTATATTCCCTGATCCAGTTAAGTAGTGCGCTATTTCCTCAGCAACGGTAACATTTAACTCTTTGTATTCCTGATTTGGATTTATATAAACAGTTTTCCCCATAATCATGCCTTTATGTTTAGCCGGCATAAGAGGGTCGAACTTGAAATCTAAGTATGGATAATTAGCCATTAACTCTTCATAAACCTGCATCATTCCACCTGCTTATCTTATAAAGGATTATTCTTTCTAAATTCTATATATCTTAAAATATCATCCATATCTTCTTCCGAAACATCATCGTCAATATGAGCGGCTAAAAGCTCTCCGTGGGCACCTAATTTTCTCTCAAAGTCTTCTCTACCCAATAAATAATCAACTGACACGCCAAATAGCGATGAAAGTTTCTCTAATACATCACTAGGGATTTTAGTTACGGTTCCTCGTTCATAATTTGATATATTCTCTCTTTTCATTCCTAAAAAGTCAGCAAGTTCTTTTTGTGACATTTTTTTATTCGATCTTAATTCCTTTAATCTCAATGCAAATGTACTCATAATAATCTCCTCTTAGTTATTTTTAACAAAAAAATAAAGAAAAGGGTTGCGTAATTATCATTTACCATTTATAATCAAAAGTGTAATTAGCAGTTACGTAAATTTGATATGAATAGAGGTGATAAAATGTGTAACCCTAGATTGCCTTTTAGAGAGGCACGTAAATCTAAATCTCTTACTCAGCGCAAATTAGCTGAAATGTCTGGTGTAACAGAAACGACCATCAGAAATATTGAAGCCAACAGAGTAGACCCAAGCTTTAAATTAGCGATCAACCTAACTTTATTGCTTGAAACATCATTCGAAAAGTTATGGGAAAATGATTTTTCGGACTAACAACTTTCTTTTTTTATTATAAAACGTAATTTAAAATTACGCAAGTGGTAATTACATTATTTTTTAAATATGTAATTTAATGATAGGAGAGTGATCCCGTGCAACAATTTTTGGAAGCAAAGATACCTGTGCCAGAAGATTATGTGATCATTTCTAAGGTTGAGTATGAGGAGTTACTTCAAGCGGATAGTTTAGGTCGGTGGATGACATTAAAAGAAGTGCTTGATCGCATAAATAGAAAATATGATTGGTTTAGTCAGAAAGTTTTGAAAAATCCTAGATATAGAAATCGAATCGACATCTCAAAATCATCTGAAGGGTTTGTGTATTACCCAGGGGAAGGCAATGACAAGTATCTTTTTTTGAAATCAAAAACATTAGATTTTTTAGAAGAAAACTTCGTAGAAATTCTTAAATAAAAGGAGCAAACACATTGAAAAACAAACTAGCAAAAACAACAGCAATCATCGGACTAGCACTAGGTAGCGGAGTTATCGGATATGCAGCAAGTAACGCATTTCAGGATTTGGACACGATCAAGGCGAACTTCAACACTGTCTTGCAATACGGACAAACGAAATCACAGCGTGTGTCGGAACTTGAATCACAGCTATCCAAAAACACTCGTACACAGGATCAGCTGAAAGCTGAAATCGAACAAATCAAATCGGACAAGCAGAAGGAAATCGAAGCCAAGCAACGAGAAATCGAACAAAAGCAACAGGAGATCGCTACAAAGCAACAGGAAGCCGATAGCTTGCGTCAACAGTTGAACACAGTGCAAAACGACAAGGAACAGTTAGAACAGCGTGTGAGCGAGTTAAGACAGTATACGGATCAAAAAGTAGGGGAGTTGGGGAAATGAAAGAGTTGACTATTTATGACCCGAATATTTCATGGGCTGAACACACAATTAAAGTTTCTTTTATGATTTGGGATTACAAAGGATACGTTACTTACAAAGTGGGCGGTAACACTAAGGGTTTATCATTAATAGCTATTGATTCATATGATCTATATGATGCTAATTTCGAGGATAACCCAGTTAATTTTCGCGACCTTGATGAAGATTGGTTCTCTATGGAGCTTACTAACGATAAAGGCGACACTACACTTGTACAAGATGAATTCGACAGTCTAGGCGATTATATTGTTGGTGTTGAAATTATTGCGCACAAACCAGAGTAGGAGAGTGAATACAAAATGATTAAATCAATCACTATCTCAATAGAAACGAACGAATCGACAATGCAGCATACCGTCTCAACAAGAGAAGAAGCACTCGCTTTGATCGATCGATACTTCAAGGAGGAGTCAGCATGACATTAGTAAATGTAATTTTCATCTTAGCAATTACTTGGGTGATCCTGTTGCTTGTCTTTACCATAGTTATGTTGGTGCATATGCACAAAGAATATAAACGAATGGATGAGCAAATAGAACGTCGCCGCAAGGCTTTTGATGATCATTTAGATGAAATAAGAAAGAAGGGATTAAAGTGAACAAGATATGGTTGGCAAGTTTAACAACTGACTTATTTTATAAAGCACGCCAATTGCAGGCAATTTCTTATGCAAGTCTCGGCTTGAATGTTGTTCTGTTGGTAGTCCTGATTTGGATCACGAGGGTTAAGTAGTATGACCAGAGCTGAAGCGCTACGTATCGGAAAAATCATTGCTGATCGCTGGTACAAGCACAACAAGCCGTTGATTCAGTCAAGGCAGAATATTGAACGACAAAAAGACCGACTAGCAGGCAAGCTATAGTCAGTCAGAAACGAAAAAATATTTACCTAAGTTTACCACAAATCGAGAGGAGTGGGAAGATGTCAGATTATATCGCAACAGATTACGACAGATTATTACAAGACGAAACCAGTCATGTTATGCCTAATATCCATTCATCTAATGAATTAGAGGATGATGTTGATCCCTCTGCACATTGGAACGAGGACGACAACGAAACGATCGTACACGAATCAGACTGGATGTTTATAGGTTATCGAGAAAACAGCAACGGAACCATGGCAAAATACGTTTTACAACAAGATAACTTTTTAAAAATGGTTGATGAATTTGGACCCGAATCACTAATGATTAGCACATTGCGGCTTGTAAGTGGCGAAGAATGGTTGAAACAAAGACAGGGGGAGTTTAAATGAAATTAAGTGAAAGTATTGATGAAATTGTAAAAGGATTGGTTAAGTTCAGACAACAGCTTGTACAGCCTAAAAAAGATGCAAACAATCCATTTTTCAAAAGCAAATATGTGACATTAGACGGTGTTATTAAAGCCATAGATGATGCTCTTGAAGGAACAGGAATCACCTACACCCAAGAAGCAACAAGCGAAGGGAACTTTGTATCAGTAGCAACATACATCTTACATGAATCTGGGCAATACTTATTATTTGAACCATTAACAGTGCCGACAACCAAAGCTGATGCTCAGGCATTTGGATCAGCTGAAACTTATGCAAGACGGTATGTATTGGCTGCGGCATTCGGAGTAGCTAGTGATATTGACGATGATGCAAACGAAGTTAGCGGAAAAAATGCACCAAAGAATGCTTCTTCTACTCATATTCAAGTTGCCAAAACAAAGATACAAACTCTTGCTGATGAAAATGCTATGACTTTCGATCAGGCTCAACAAGCAGCTTTTAAATATATCGGATTAAAAAGAAAATCAATTGAATCTTTAAGCGCAGAAGAAATGGGTCAACTTTTAAACTACTTAAACAGTAAGAAGTGATGTAAATGAACAATCTTTCGTATCTAGCAAAAATAACAAATGTTGATGGGGACAAAGTCACATTTCAGCTCAAAGAGTCGCTAAACATCGAACGACTTAAAACAATCTTTGATGGATATGACGGCGAGAGACAAGCGGAAATATTCATCAAAGACCCACGAGGGTTCACAGTCGAACAGAGACGCTTCACGTTCGCTTTAATGCAAGACATATACATTTACACTGGCGAACCATTAGAGAGCCTTAAAGACGTGTTCTATTGGCAATTTCGATACTTCACAGGGAAGAACATCAGCTTATCGAATCATTCGGAGAACACAGTCGATGAAGTCTCAACATTAGATGAATTGATACTAGATTTTATCTTCGCAAATGACATTCCATTTCGTGAAGGCTATGAGATTCCGCCACAAAATGAACAGTACTTTTTCTATAAATGTGTAATGAATCGAACCTGCTGCATTTGCGGTAAAAAGAACGCTGACATCGATCACTTTGACAAAGCCTTGGGAAGACGTAAGCGGAAAGAAGTAGATCACACAGAATTTACTTTTGCAGCACTTTGCAGAACCCATCATACCGAGAAGCATCAGATGGGGATTACAGAGTTTAAAAACAAGTATCACGTTATTGGCATCAAACTGAATCAAGACGAGATAAAGAAATTAAAGATAGGGGGATGACCTTGAGAACGATTAATGACAATTACAAACGTTTAAAAGACTCACAAAATGAACTAAAAGTCCTTAGAGAGACGTTTACCAGGCAAGAGAAAAAGCTATTGCAAGAAATTGAATTACAAGAAAAATATATCGAAGAATTTAGCAAGCGTGATGAAAAAACAGCTGTTGGAATGCAACTTGTGATTTGCAGAAAGTACGAAGATTGGGGAAAAGAGTTTAAGGATCTATTGAATTTTGCCATCAGCAAGATTGAAAGTGGATATCTGCCAGAACTGCTTTCAAATAGAGAAGTTTTTGGATATTGGTATAACAGTGGATTTCAATCAGGATATTCTAGAGTAATTGGCAGATCTGTGGGAGAAAATTACGCACACGAGCGGGCACAAATTAGATTCGCTGATGAAATGTATGAAGATGGTTATGAACTTACAACTCAAGATACCTTAGCAATATTATCCTACTTGAAGCATTTGTTGTCCGATTCAAAGGAGGGATAACGTGGCAGAAATAAGTTGGATTAAGCTTAAGACGACAATGTTTGATGATGAAAAAATAAGGTTAATTCAAGCTGTTCCTGAGTCAGATGCAATCTTAGTCATTTGGATAAGACTTCTCGTATTAGCAGGGAAGACTAATGATGATGGCTTGATCTATATACAAAGAAATATGCCCTATTCAGAAGAAATGCTGGCAACCCTTTTTGGTAAAAACGTCAACACAGTTAGATTAGCACTGACGACCTTAGCTAGTTTCAACATGATCGATCTTAGCAACGATGGCTTAATAGCAATTAGCAATTGGGAAAAACACCAAAACGTTGAAGGCATGGAACAAGTAAGGTTGAAAAACGCCATAAGAAACAGGGAATATCGTGAACGGAAGAAACAAGAAAAGCTTCTATTAGAGCGTGACGTTAGCGTGACGTCACGTGACGGTACAGATATAGATAAAGAATTAGATAAAGAAAGAGATATAGATAAAGAGAAAATACCATATAGCGACATCATCAAATACTTGAACGAAGCAACAAATAAATCATTCAAGGTTACTCAGAAATGGAAAGACCTTATCAAAGCAAGATGGAACGAAGGTCAACGATTAGATGATTTCAAAAAAGTAATTGATGTGAAAACAAACCAATGGTTGAACAACCAAGAAATGAATAAGTACCTAAGACCAGCAACACTTTTTGGAAATAAGTTTGATGATTATTTGAATGAGTATCGTCCACAAGCTAATTCTTCAATCTCCGATGAAATTGCTGAATCTCAAAGGAGGTTGTCTGAAGCCTATGAACAATGAGTTAAAACTTGTGGCTGAAATGCTAAACAATCCATCAATCATTACAAACATTGATATCGATTCAGAATGGTTTGAAAGTCCTCAGTGCAAATTGATTGTAGAGTCAATGACTAGACTGCGAGGAATGAAATACAGCACTGAACAGGTTCACCGAGAAATGCGAACCATTGATTACTTCAAATCAGGGACAGTAGATGAATTAGACATCTTGAAGAATTCTGCTAATCAGCTTGGAATCGAAAGAGAACTAGCACGAATCATACACAATGATTATCTTGATCGCAAGCTGCACTCAGCGTCCATAAAATACGCTGAGACGCTTTCTAAGACAGATGGCGATAAGTTAACACGCTTGTTAGAAGAAAAGCGTGACGTGAACCATATTAAGTCTGATGGCAAGTTGGATAAAGCTTTCTCTGAATTCTCGGAGAACTTAGATAAACCAAGCGATGTTCTGACGACATACAAACCGCTAGATGCATTTCTTGGTGGCGGGCTAACTGGTGGCAAGTTGATTGTCTTAGCTGGGAGACCAGCTACAGGGAAAACGGCGTTTGCTTTGAATATCATGCACAAATTGTTTACAGATAATGAAAATGTTCAGTGCGACTTTTTCACTTTTGAAATGGGCCAAAACGAGCTAATGACACGACTGGTTTCAAAAGAGACACATATCAACTCACTTCTATTCGTGGGGAAGGATAAGCTGTCACAGGAAAATAAAGTCAAAGCGCGCAAAGCTTATGAGGAAATGAAAAATACATTTGATCTACGTGTCTATACATCCGAGTACTCAAACTTGAACGATATCAAATACGCAATTAAGCAGCGTTTGAGTGATAAGAAGTATGTCGTGTTTGTAGACTATGCAGGGTTGATCACAGTGAACGATACTCGCAAAAATGAGCGTCAAGTGATGAACGAAGTCACACGAGAGTTGAAGAAGCTCACAACAGACTACGGAATCACCATTGTGCTGCTAGCTCAGTTAAGTAGGGCAGTCGAGCAGCGACAAGACAAGCGGCCAATGCTCAGTGATTTGAAAGAATCTGGATCATTAGAACAAGATGCGAATGTCACACTCTTGCTTTCTGCTGACGATAAAGACAGTCGCAAGATTCGATGCGATGTAGCCAAAAACAGAGAAGGCATGACAGGAGTTGCACCGTTTATCTTCGACAAGAAGTTTATGGATTTCTCAGTAGACTTTGACGAATGGAGAGGTTAGATGGACGGACAAACCTATCTGGCTATCTTCAAAGAAAACGGCCTTGTGCGATCGGACTTAGTCAAAATATTGGAACATCAAGTTAAGGTGTTTCAAGAAAACAATATGCCAGCGAATGCAGAAGAAGCTAAGTGGTTGGCGATCGAAATAGCTGAGGAAGAAAAAGCACAAGGTTATCCATTCCTAAATGGCAATGAAACCAAAGAACAGATTGCCGAAAGATATCTGAATGCGAGGGGAAAGATGTGAACGAACTCGATTTACAAAAGCAAATCAGAAATTCACTCAAGGTAATCGGGCATGATTGCTGGAAGGTTGATACAGGGCCAGTCAAACGAGCTAGCCATAAGCAAATGAATCTTGAAAAAGGATTCCCTGATTTGTTTGGATTCCGAAAAGATGATAAACGGATTTTCTTTATAGAAATCAAAATGCCGAAAGGGAAATTAAAACAAGAGCAAAAAGAATTCCTTTTAGATAAAAATCGGAAAGGTTGTCTCAATGGAGTAGCTAGGAATCTGGTTGAAGCAATCGAAATAATCCAAGGTACTAGAACGATTGAAAATGAATTGGAGGAGCAAAATTGAAATTAGATGTGAATAAAGAAGTGAACGAGGCATTCGAAAACGCTAAAAGATATTTAAATCAACTAGGAATTGATATTAAAACCGATGAATACGTCATCGTGCAACAATTCGATGATGGACATGGAATTATCATTAGCGTGGTGGAAGAGGAAGAACGAACAGTTAAGGTTCAAGTAATGGATACGATAGTCGCTTTGCCAAAAAAAGATGGCTTGTTGGATGTATTCGTAAACGAGGAGGACTCAGAATGATAAACAACGTAACTTTGGTCGGAAGACTAACGAAAGATCCTGATTTGAAATACACAGGCAACGGAACCGCGGTTGCCACCTTCACATTAGCTGTGAATCGCAACTTTACGAATCAGAGCGGAGAGCGAGAAGCGGACTTCATCAATTGTGTTATTTGGAGAAAGCCAGCTGAAACATTAGCGAACTATGCGAAAAAAGGCGTATTGATCGGAGTAACAGGGCGGATTCAAACGCGTTCTTACGATAACCAACAAGGACAAAAAGTTTATGTCACCGAAGTGATTGCGGACAACTTCCAGTTGTTAGAAAGCAAGAAAGCCGATTCTAGCCAAAATACACAAGGTAGCGGCGTTTCAAATAGTCAAACGAATAATTACACTCGCAACCAACCAAACCGCAACAACGATGAATCAGACCCGTTTGGCAACTCATCAATAGATATCGATATTGATAGTCAAGACCTTCCATTTTGAGAGGTGAGTAGATATGGAATTGAAACAGGCGGAATTTTTAAAGGCGAGCTCGTTAATTAAATTCATTAACAACAGAAAAATAAAACAAAGCGATATACAAGCGATCGTACGCAACGAGGGGATTTACACCGTATTTTATTGGGAAAATAACTATCAATATTAAGAGGTGAGCAGATGACACCAACACAAATCCAAATCAGAAACATGTCAGATAAGGACCTAGTATGGAGAAAGAAAGTGATCGACAGCCATGTCGAGAGATTGCTCAAGCAACAAGAATGGCTAGCCGAGGAAATGGAACGGAGGAGTAAAGCATGAAACTAGCAGACACAATAACAGGCGTGCAGGACGGCAAGTATAGCCCGCCGCCACGAGTAGTCAGAAAGCAACGGAGAGTAAAAGCAGGTATCGAGTATTGGTGCGTGACCGAACGTTTTAAAACACCTTTCAAAGCAGTGTGTGTCAAAGTACTTGAGAATTCAGCTATTGTGACGTTTGGCAGCGATCGGACAGTTGTTAGATTGCGAGATATGAAGAGGGTGGAATGATGGCTAACAAAGAAGATTTATATCGGTTGGAAAAGCTAGTTAATACGCCAGGTGCTGATGAAGACAAAATCAGAGTTTTGAGAAAGGCTTTGTGGGGAAAGAGTTACGATCGACCAAAGCAGAATAGATACAACTCAACGCCGGTCAGATTTACTTTTCCAGATGGTGAAGTCAAAGAATTCAGCACACAGCGTGAAGCCTCAGAGATGTCAGGACTGAACAAATGGACTTTGGATCGAGCATGCAGATTGCAGATACCTTTGAAGAAAGGCAATTTTGCAGGTGCAACGGTCGAGATATTGAGTCAGCAATCGGAAGAAATTACGGAATGAGGTGGAAAGATGGCATTATCAGCAGAAATCAAAGAATTAAAAATTACTTGTGAATACGTAGGTGATACACATGAACTAGATGTGACAGTGTCGTCAGAAAACGTGTATATAAAGGTTTGGGATGCCCATGCCATCAAGGAGCACGACATCGAAATGACTTTCGAGGAGTGGGATATTTTCAAAAAAATAATAGATATGGCGATAGCACGAGAAAGAAGTAAGGAAAGAAATTACCAAATTGGAGGGGAATGAAGATGGGTTTAGATATTACAGCATATAAGAATTTAAAACGAGTTAATAATCCAGAAAGAGACGAAGACGGAGATTTAGTAAATTGGGAAAGCTTGGTTGATATTGACCAAGCGTCATTAGATTATACCGAGCAACATTTTAAGGGGCGTACACAAGGTTTGAAGGCTGGCGTGTATTCCTATGAATCTGAATATGGTTTTAGAGCAGGGGGTTACGGATACTACAATCGTTTCAGAGATAAGCTTGAACAGATTGCTTCAAATTCACAATTATTTGAATTAATTATGTTCTCTGATTGTGATGGTTTTATAGGATCTGTTGTTTCAAAAAAATTAGCAAAAGATTTTCAAGATCTGGAACAGGATGCTAAGGAAAAATTAGGTCAAAGTGATTTCGAATTATATTTGGATTTCAAAAAAGCTTTTGAATTAGCCAGTGACAGTGGATGTGTTTCATTCCATTAATGACAGAAATACACAACTAAGAAAAGAGGAATAAGAAATGTTTAAATACGAGAATAAAGAGTTCCGAGCTAATTCTCTATCTCATGCCTATACGAAATTTTTAGATGAATCTTGGGGATTGCACTACGTTGATTACCTAAAACAAAATAATCTTGAACATGAAAAAATTTATGCGACAGAAGATATTGAGGAAGTTGAAGATCTTGTTGATGGATATTACAAATTGAAGCAGAAATTAGAAAATGGTGCTGTTTTTCAAATTGAGGTTTGGGAAAACGGAGATGGGTCGTTTGACGGACTTGCTCAGGTAGTTTAGTTGATAATCCGACGAAATAGCAGAAAGCGAGTGATGAATGTGAGTGAAGAACGCAAAATAACTGCAGGTACAATCAGTGGTGCGACTTTTAAAAGTATAGATATTGAACCGTCAATAATAGTTGATGGGAAAAGCTATACCGCTAGTGAATTTAATAAAGCCGTTGAAATGTTAAAACAACCGCAACTCAACAATAGTCAGCAAGAGCTATTAGATGATTTAAAATACGTTTACAGCTGGCAACACAGCCATGCTTGGGATCTATTTTACTATTTGGTTGATAGTGATAGGTCTATGTTTGAAGACGATACAATACGTAATTTTCAGAGCTTGTCTGATGATGAATCTCTTAAAGTCCTAATTATTTTCAGTCAATGGGTCTTATCACCAAAAGATTAATTCCGCAATCGTCAGCGATAGCAAACAGGAGGGATAAGAATGAATTGGCCTGATTTTTGTAAAAAAGTAAGTGAACTGTCTGATAAGTTGAAAAAACTTGATAGTGAGTTAGAACATGGAGAACGTTTTGGCGATGCATTCCGCAGAGAACACGGTGGCGAAATTAAGTCTAGCGATTGTGAGTTGTGTTTTTGGGATGCTTTTGAGGGAAACAATAAGCATTTTGGTGTGCCTCGTAAGATTATGGCGAAAGCAATCAACGAAGCGAAAAGTGATTTGTTTGAGCAGATTCATGAAGTAGAGAATGAATTACTTGTGTTAGTTCAGGAGCAAGCTAATGAAAGTTAATCATTATACAGTACTAGCTATTGTATCAATACTGCTGACAATCGCAGGTCTAAGTTGGCTATCCTATACAATAGTGGACCAACAACAGCAAATCTTGAAGCTAGAACAACAGCTGCAGTATGAGCAAATGAAGTACAAGATTATTATCAACGATCCGTTAGTCAGGGATGCGATGGAAGCGGGAGGATGAATGATGGACTTTGCAGTAGCGATTTTTCTCGCAGTCGTAGCGACAGTGGTTGCAAGCGTGATTTTTGGTAAAGAAGATAAAGAGGAGGGCAAGTGAGTGTTAGACTTTCAAGTGATAGTTTTGATGCTATTGATATTTGGACCAGGAATTGAAATCAGAGATAAGTCTAGTAGATTGCGCTTTAAGGCATCTGGTCTTCTATTCGGAATAATAGAGTGTATTACTTGGTTGATTGGAAAATTTAGGAGCTAGGAGGGCAAGTGATTGGAGAAATGGCGTGTTGAACGAGTCAAGGCAGTGTTGAAAGATTACCGAGATACGGATAAGTACGTCAGGAAGCTTGAAGAAGAGATTCGGGTTCCGTATCGAGAAGAAGATGTTAACGGGGACATCAAGGGAACAAGAAGCGACAGCGATTTGATGTTCGGCACATTGTGGACCATCGAGACGGATAAGCAGATTCGGCGGTTGAAACGCAATAAGCAGATTGTACAAGAACTTCTCGATGAGTGCGGCAGTGACACTGAGACGATCATTCGAGAGTTGTATATCAAGCGATTTCCGCAATACACGATGCAAGGTTTAGTTGATAATCTGGTTATCAAGTGTGGCAGGAATAAAGCATTCACTTTAAGAGACAAATTCTTTGAAGAATTGGATAGAAGCCTTGATATTTAAACGATTTTCAAACTTTCGAGGTATAAAAACGTGGTAAATTAGTATTATCAGATATCGCCCACAAGCACAACGGCATTCAACCTCCTTTTGATACGAAAAATTATTCTGTGGGCGATACAATTTTAGGGTTTATAGTTATCCCGACTGCTAGTCAGTGAAAACTTGTTACATAGTACTTTTAGTCACTCATTGCGAGTGGCTTTTTATTTTGCAGAAAAGCGAGGTGGCAGACATAAACTGGACAGAACAAGAAATTGATAGGCTCAAAGAATTAATCAATGAAGGTTATACCAATAAAGAAATAGCAATCATATTATCAAACGAGTGCGGAAGAGAGTTTACCAAGATCAGTGTAAAAAGCAAACGTCAACGATTGAACAAAGTAACGCCACCTCGCAAAATTGATGGACAATCAATCAACGAAAACAAGCGTTACAACATAGATGGTACTATTTCCCAAGCTGAATTCGATGTGAAGATGGCTTTCTACCAGAAGGACAGTAAAACGCCAGAGGATATCCTCAAATACAAAGGCTATGATCCGCAAGAATGGGAAATATCTCAAGTAACAACTAATGAGTGGACGACTACCACAGCGGATATCCAGAAATGGAATCAGCAGTTGAAGTTTGTGGTCAAGCCAAAGCACAAGGCATTTAACACATCTGCCTTCACCGAATCAATCGAGCCAGTAAAACTAACCGCAATCAAGACGGGTGACAGAAACTTATTCATCGGTTTGGCTGATTGGCATTTTGGCATCACTAAGCTAGAGGATTTGCAAGATAAGTTAGTGAGAATGATTGAAGTTATCTCAAAAGGCTATAAGCAGATTGTTATTGGTCAGCTAGGAGATTTATTCCATAGCAGCCAAATCAAGAAGTCGGTCACGATGGCTGGCACAGTATTAGACGATGTGGATATGGAAACAGCTATCAAGGATGCAAGAGCGTTTTTCGATATGTTGATTACTGAGTGTGTGAGACATTCGAAGCAAGTGACTGTGGAACATGCTGAAGGAAATCACAGCGGATCCGTCGAATACATGTTTCTCCTTTATCTAGAAGCCAAGTATCCAGACATCAAAGTAAATTACCACAATAAGTACCGACAAGCGTTCATGTTGGATAACGTGGCGATCATGATTACTCATGGGCAGTATGGCAAGCGGAAGGATTTGCCGATGTTATTTGCTACTGAATTCTCTGATATGTGGAGTAAGGCAACTACACGGGAGATAATCACAGGTCATTTCCACACACAACAGACGAACGACTATCAAGGTGTGATACATCGTCAGTTAGGGACCATTAAGCCGAATGACAGCTACGAGATAGAGAATGGTTGGACTATGGGCAAGAAGGTGCTGCAGTTGTTTGAATATGATAGCGAAAGGTTGAGGGTGACGTATGACATCTAAAAATAAAACGTTCTATGTATACGTGAGTTGCTTAAGCGATATTTACTTTTTAGATGAATATGACGAAGAAATCACTTCAAGAGTTTGCCCTATGTGTGGAGATTCAGATGACTATATTGGATCTTTTAATAATGTAGAAGATCTCGTTAAAGAGGCTTGCTACGATGACTGGTATTGCTTTAGAGAAGACTATGTGCGTGAGTCTTGGAATGAGCATATTAAATCCAAAGGAGGAAATAATAATGAATAAAGAAAAGAGTGGTGGCTTGGGGTTCTTGAGTATCCTGACATTAATTTTTGTCGTTGCTAAATTATTTGGAGTAATTGCTTGGAGTTGGTGGTTAGTATTTACTCCAGTTCTAATTGGAGTAGGACTAACAATACTGATTTTAATCATTGCGGTGATTGCGGCCGCAGTTAGTGACTGATATGCATTACTATTACATCCAACTATCAGTAGGAATACTAAGGCATAAGAACATCCGACAAGCGGAGTTGAAACCAAAGCACACGTTGCTTGAATGCTATCAGCAGTTTAGCGACGAGTATATCGATCAGCATAGGTTGATATACATTGGGCATGGTTGGAAGAGTGACCTGCATATTGTGGAGAGGTTAAGGAGGTATGGATGTGGTACCTAGACACATATCACAACCATTCTATAAGTCTAAGGCATGGCGTAACTGTAGAGCAGGATATATTAAATCAGTTGGTGGATTGTGTGAGAGATGTATAAAGAAGAACAAGATCGTCAAAGGATATATAGTCCATCATAAGCAACACCTAACAGAGGAGACTATACATGATCCAGATGTATCACTGGCATGGAGTAACTTAGAATACTTATGTCTTGATTGTCATAATAAAGAACATTTTGAAAAAGAAAAAATAATTAATGATGATGTAATGTTCGATGGCAACGGCAACCTTATCCCCCGTTCGAATCGAAAAAAATAAATCGGTTAGGAATCGGGGATGGAACTCCGAAAAACACACAGGGTAATTTCATATAACCCCCACCCCAAAAGAAAGGAGGATTTAGATGGACGATAAGAAGAGGAAGCGTCTAGTAACGAACGAGATAAAGCGACTAACGGATATCTTCAAGGAAGTTGATAGTAAGAAGCAACGAACAATTAAGGGTTTGATTGAAGAATCAGCGTTTATGAAAGCAACGCTGCTCGAATTAAAAGAAATCATTCAAAATGAAGGCGTAATTAACGAAATGCCGCAAGGTGAGTACTCAATCATGCGTGAACACCCTGCTTTGAAGTCATACAACACAACTATCCAACGATATACGACAGTTACTGAGAAACTTCTTGGCTTGTTGCCTAAAGATGCTCCTAGAAATGACGATGGTTTATCTGAATTCAGCGCCTTTCTAAGCGAGAGGGCGGATTGATGTGGACTATCGAGAAACGAACATTTTCAAATACTGGAAAAGCTTCAGGCAAAATGGCGGAAGCATAGCAGTCTCTTTAAAGATATTCAAACTATATAAAAAACTAGTCGCTGATCTGCAAAATACAGAAAGCGACTATTATTTTGATCCAAAACGTGCGAAACACCCGATTGACTTCATAGAAAAGTTTTGCCACCCGTCAAAAGGGAAGCAAGCGAACAAGCCTTTGAAATTGATGCTTTGGCAAAAGGCAATGATTGAAGCGATATTTGGATTTGTGGATATCGAGGGCAATAGAAAGTATCAGCGAGTATTTCTACTCATAGGTCGTAAGAATGGTAAGTCGGCAATCGCTTCAGCAATCGGACTTTACATGATGATTGCCGATCAGGAAAACGGTTCTCAGATTTTGGCAACGGCTGCTAAGAAAGATCAAGCGAAAATCATTTGGCAAGAAGCGAAATTGATGGTTAAAAAATCACCAACGCTTAGAAAAATGATTAAAGCTAGAGTGGCCGACATGGTAGCCGAATTTAACGACGCTGAATTTAAACCTTTGGCTAGTGATTCGGATAGTTTGGACGGGTTAAACGCTCATTGCTCATTGATGGATGAAATTCATTCGTGGAAAGGGCGTGGCGGACGTCCACTGTATGACGTAATCGTTGATAGTATGTCCGCTCGTGAACAACCTTTGATTTTGATCACTACAACTTCTGGTACAACTCGTGAAGACATCTTCGATGAACTTCGGGAGGAAATGGGAGATATCATTGATGGATGGGATAATGCTGAAGGTTATCATGACGATCGCACAATTCCATTCATGTACGAATTAGACGATCCAGAGGAGTGGCGAGACGAAGAAATGTGGGTCAAAGCTAATCCGGGAATCGGCGTTATCAAGAAATTGCAATCATTAAAGGAAAAAGTTGACCTTGCGAAACAAAATCCTCGTATGGTGCGCAACATGCTTTGTAAAGAGTTCAATATTAATGAATCCGATACTGACGCATGGTTAAGCTTCAACGATTTCAACAATGAATCAACCTTCAATGTGCTTGAACTCAAGCCAAGGTATTTTATTGGCGGTATTGACTTGTCAGCAACCACTGACTTAACTTGTGCGACTGCAATATTTGGCATCAAGGACGAGCCTAACAAGCTTTATGTCATGCAACAGTACTTTATGCCAAGTGACTTGTTCGAAGAGCGTATGAAGGACGATAAGGTGCCATACGATAAGTGGAAAGACCAAGGAATTATCACTCTTTCCGGTGACAGTAAAGTGGATTACAAGGATATAACAAAGTGGTTCTTGAAAATGCAGATGGAATACGATATTTATCCATTCAAAATTGGGTATGATGCTTGGAGTTCGGGATATCTGATCGATGAATTGAAGAATGCGTTTGGACCCTCTGTTCCTGAAGCAGTTTACCAAGGATTCAAATCTCTCTCTGCTCCTATGAAAGCGTTGGGCGCTGATTTAATGAGTGACAATATCAATTACAACAATAACGGGTTATTGAAATGGTGTATCTCTAACACACGTATAAAAACGGACGAGAATGCCAATATAAAACCTGTTAAGGGCAACAATCCGAGAAAACGTATTGATGGTTTGGCAAGTCTTTTGGACGCTTATGCAACCTATGAGCGCTATATGGAAGAATACCTTGGATTGATTTAGAAAGGGGTGATTTTTGTGGCAGAAGAAAAGAATCACGGAAATGTGACAATCCACTTAAAGATTAAGAAAACAATTTATTTGAAAATCTTACAAATTAAAATTGTTAGTTTCTTTAGCAAGAAAAAAGCACAAGAAATGTACAACAATTTAAATGGCAACGACTTTGTTAAATTGAAGTCGACCAAATAGGCTACCGCCTTTAATAGAAAGGGGTGAGAAATTGAAATTATTTAATCGAAAAGTAAACGAAACTCCGAAAACTGTAACGAAGTTTCAAATGATTGACGAACCTAGTTCTGGATTTGTTGGATTTAGTGGGAATGTTTATGAAGCCGATATTGTGCGAAGCGCTGTGCGACCACTTGCAAATGCAGTTGGGAAGACAGTGCCTAAACATAGGTTTGGTGACAAGATTAATCCTAATATTGCTGTATCGATGGTGCTTCAGGAACCCAACGCCTTAATGAGCATGCAAATGCTGCTCGAAAAAACGATTTGGCAATATCGGGTAAATGGGAATGCCTTTATTTATGTGGAAAAAGATGATAACGGAAAGCCTATTGCGCTTTATCCAATCGTTTCTCACTCTCTGGAGTTATTAATTAGCCCTAGTGGCGAGTATTTCATTAAGTTCGTTCTACGTGATGGCAAATCCTATACCTTTAGATATCGGGACCTCATTCACATTAGGAATGACTTTACTTCAAATGAAATATTGGGTGATAGTCTAGCACCGTCACTTTTGCCACTGCTTGAAGTGGTCCAAACAACCGACCAAGGGATCATAGCAGCGATTCGAAACTCAAACGTTGTTAAATGGCTGCTTAAATTCAATCAAACATTGCGGCCTGAAGATATCAAAGAAAATACGAAGCAGTTTGTTGAAGATTTTCTTCGGACAGATTCAGAAGGTATTGGAGCCGCTGGTGTCGATTCTAAGGCTGATGCAGTTCAGGTGCAACCTTATTCATATGTTCCTGAAAAAGAACAGTCAGCCGCAACGAGACAGCGTATTTTAGACCTTTTCAACTCCAATGATTCAATTATTCAATCTAATTTCACTGAAAACCAGTGGATTGCCTATTATGAAACTCAAATCGAGCCAGTGTTGATCCAACTATCAGATGGATTTACAAAGGCTTTTTTTAGTAGGCGAGAAAGAGCATTGGGTAATTCAATTATGTTTGAATCCAACAATCTTCAATTTGCAAGCATGCAAACGAAGTTACAAATGGTTGGCTGGCTAGATCGTGGTGTGATGACTGTGAATGAATATAGAACAATTGCATTGGGATTAGAGCCTGTCGAAGGTGGAGATATGCGCTTACTTCGAAAAGACACTGACAGAATTGGGCAAAACAATATAAGAGAGGGGGGTGCAAATGAAGAAGATTCAGCTTAAAGGCGATGTCGTTTCCGACAATGTGGGTAAATTGTTCGATTGGTTTGATTTAGATTCAATTTATCCGGGAAACGTCAAACGGGCATTAGAAGACGCTGGAAGTGAAGATGTAGAAATTACATTGACCACAAACGGTGGATCTGTATTTGCCGGACAAGAGATTTACGACATTATTAAAAACCACGAAGGCAAAACGACTGTTAAGTTAAGTGGTTTGGTGGCCAGTATCGGTACATTGATTACCTGCGCATTTGATGAGGTGCTTGTAAGTCCAGTAGCTACGTTTATGATCCACAATCCAACGTTAGCTGATGTTAGTGGCGAGAAAAAGGATATGGAAAAAGCGGCTCAACTATTAACGACCGTTGAAAATTCTTTGCTAGATGCTTATGTAGCAAAAACAGGACTAGACAAAGAAGGCTTGGCAGATTTAATGGCCAAAGAAACATTCATGACCGCACAAGAAGTAATTGATTATGGATTTGCTGATGGAATGGTTGAAGATTCAGAAAACGAGTTGCTTTTAGTAGCTGGTTTTGAGAATTTAGCCAATTCGTCATTTATCAAAAAACTACAAAATATGAAGGACAAAGAAGAGCGGGATTTGGCAGAAGCTAAATTGCGTTTTTTGCGTTTCAAGGAGGATAAAAAATGAATTTCGAAGAAATCCAAAAATTATTAGAAGAAGGCAAGACAGCAGAAGCAAACGCAGCATTGGATCAACTGATGAAAGACAATCCAGAAGCTAAAGCGATCTTTGAAGAACCAAAGACAGAAGCAGTGGAAAACAAATCACTGGAAAATAAAAAACCAGAAGAGGTGGCAAATTTGAAAAAAGTCGGAGAAGTGAAAGATGTGGCAACACCAAAATATGAAGATGTATTTGCGAAGATTTTAATGGGTCGTGAACTTGATCCGCAGGATAAAGTTGCTTACGAAAAAGTAAACAATGCTGCGTATACTCACCAAGTAGCAAACCAACCTATTTTGATTCCAGAAACAACTATGGCTGGAATTTTGGGCATGATCGAAGAGCAACATCCATTTTATGGAGCGATTCGCAAATTGAATGTTCGAGGTAATCTGACAATCAAGCAACATGTTTCTATTGACGCAGGGGATGCAGACTTTGTCGATGAAGGCACTCCAGCAGAAGACGAGAAAAACACATTTGCTGAAATCACCTTGACTGGATTTGAAGTAGCAAAACTTGTCCGTGTTTCATTCAAATTAGAAGCTATGTCTATCGAGGAATTCATTCCTTATATCCAAGCTGAAATTGCTGATCGTGTAGGACGTACCTTAGGTAAAGCTATTTTCACTGGAACTGGTGTAAAACAACCTAAAGGTGTTTTGACGGTATTGTCTGAGCAATCAGGAACTCCACAAGTTGTGACTGCAACTGATACTATCAAATATGCAGATCTTACCAATTTACGTTCTAAATTAGTCTCTCAATTTGCTGCAGGTGCTAAATTTTATGCTAAATCTACAACTGTATGGAACGATTTGGCAACAGTAGTAGATGGTACTGGTCGACCTATCTTCATTCGAGAAGTAGTTGATGGTGGTGTGGGTACTATTTTTGGCATTCCAGTTGTAGAAGATGATGGTGTTCCAGCGGGCGAAGTTGTATTAGGCAACCCAGCTGCAGGTGTGGTACAAAATACAAACGAGCCATTCTCTATCCAAACTGAACGTAGTGTAGTAGATCGTGAAACTCGCTATCAAGGGTACACAGTACTTGATTGGGCTGTAACTTACACTCAAGCGTTTGCTCATTTGAAAGTAACAGCGGGGGAGTAATTTCCCCTACTTCGTTAGGGGTAGCCGACTTAGAAAAGCCGACTAGTGACAATACTGTTGTGGAAATAAAAGCCTATTTAGATACGGTTGGTATTTCTTACAAATCCAATGCTACTAAATCAGAATTATTGGAATTGGTAGGTGAATAGATTGGAAAGTAATTTGTTAGATAACCTAAAAAAACATATCCGATTAGAGGAGGGCATGGATGATTCTATGCTCTCTTTTTATGCTGAAGCAGCGAAACGATACGTAAAAAAGAAAATCGGCTATGAGCAAGAGTATTTAGAAATCATGGTGACAACCGTCATGTTTGAACACCGACTTTCATCTGATGATCTCAAAGAAGCGTTGATGGCTCTAGAACCTATTTTCGCTTTGGAGGTGTTGACTGATGAGCCTACTTAATGATTTACAGTGGATCGCTGAGTTACAAAAGATTGAAGAACTCGTAGATGACAACGACAGACCTGTCGAAGTTAGAACGAAAGTTCGTGATTTGTACTATATAGAAATCGGTATAACGGCAGAAGAAAAATACCTATCACAGCAAGCCAAGACGGACGTTGTAAGGCGCATTAAATGCCGTTGGGATAAATCTATCACAGAGAAAACAAACGGCGTTAAAATCGACGGTGTTGCGTATAACATAGCACGCATTTATACGCTGCCAAAGAGTAGGGAAATGGAGTTGAGTTTGACGTATGTTAATTAATTTGGATGACTTAAAAACCGCCCTCAAATCAACAAACTTGCCAGTTACTCGTGATAAAGCAGCGAGAGGTACAAACTATCCGTATATCGTTTATTCAAATGTTAGCAATGGCAAAAAAATGGCTTCTTCAAAAGTCCATAAACGAACGCCTTATTATCAAGTGTCATTATTTACGGCAGGTACAGAACAAGATTTAAGAGTTCTGGAACTAGCTTTGGAAAATGCCGGTATACTTTATACGGATTTTATAGGTATCCAAGGCGATGAAAACGATGATACAATCACAAATTTTTATACTTATGTGAGGTGTGTTGAAGATGCCTAGTAACAAAAACGGATTTGCTGAAATGTCAGATATATTGGGCGAGTTGAGTAGAGTAGATCCTGTCAAAGTTTCTTTGGAATCATTGGAAGAAGCCGCAAACTTCTATGTCGACAAAATGTTGCCACGTATACCTAAAAGCTTAATGAAAAGAAAGCATATGCGAGATCAAATAAAAGTTGTGGTCGAGAAGGACAGAGTAAGAGTTGCTTTCGAAGATACAGCATATTATTGGCGATTCGCAGAGAATGGAACCACTAATCAAAGGGCACAGAATTTTGCTAGTGGGACTTACGAACAGAACAAAAATAAAATCGAAGAAATCATGACTCAGAAAATCATGGATCTTTGGGGAGGTAATTAATTTGGGCAAAACAGATGTATTGTATTTTGAAGGCCTTGAAGACATCTTGATCGCTATGATGTCTCCTGCTGCACAAGATGGCGTAAATAAAGCGCCAGAATATAGCGAAATTGTAAGACTACCTATCGCTACTAAGTTGGCTGTAAAAGGGAACGGTTCAACGTTAGAAAAATGGGCATCAAGCAAGATGTTCCGCCGTGTATCACGAGAAACAAAACACGAATTAGGATTGGATCATGTGGGCATTCCGATTGATGTCATGGATGAATTGAAAGGATTAATCGCTCAAAGCGGTGTAACCTTCTCGAAAAATATCGCTCGTGAATTCCCGTTTTTTGCATTTGGATTTATCGGCAAAATCGAAGGTGGCGGTCGGAAAGCAGTCTGGTATCCGAAAACTCAGTTATCTAATGTAATTGATGAAGAGTACGCAACTGAAGAAGATGAAACAAAGATCGATGATGTGACGGCAAACTTAGTAGCAACTGCCTTGAATTATAACAACGTTATGTATTCAAGCTTTGATTCAAATAGAACTACTGGATCAATTGAATTGTTCGAAAAATTCATTGCTCAACCAATCTATTCTGAACAGCAATGGCAAACAATTGTTGCAGCTATTCCTCCAGTAGGTGGTGGCGAGTAATGGCTAGATTAGTTGACTACGGAATTAATATTGACGACTTAGGAAACTCTCGTGTGGTTAATATTAAAGGGCATGACTTTCCCGTTGTATTTACAATGGAAACGATGGAATATATTGCAGATGTATATGGGGAAGATTACTCGAAATTTGAAAATGACATGAATCTTTTGATCAATAAAAGTGACGGGGAAATTAATTCTCGTAACTTGACACCTGCAGATTTAAAAATCATGCGTTCGTTGATTTATGGAATGCTACGTACTGGTGGTTTAGAAGAAGATCCTCAAACTATTTTCAAATTTTTAGGTATGAACGGCGATGTATTACAGGCTTATGGCGCATGCATGGAAATTTTTAGTAATCAAAAGTTTCAGGTTGAAGACTTAAAAAAATCGAAGAAGCCACAAGATTATCAAACTCCTCAAAAGAAAAAAGGAAAAAACAAGAAGAAACACAAGAGATAGGAACTCCATGGAGCTTCTATCTCTATGTTGCCCTCACTCTACTTAATTGGAGTGAGGAATTTTTTTTAAAAGCAACACCTAACTTGTGGCTTAAATCTTATATCCAGTGGTTGAAAAGTAATACGGAGTTTGAACCACCGGAAACGAGAACAATGGATCAAAGCCCTTGGTGGTAGGAAAGGAGTGCTAAGATGGCCGTAAGAGAGGTAGACACAGTCTTGAATTTCAAGACGAATGGAGAAGTCAATTACTCTAAAACGATCAAGGAAATCAATCGTGAAATGAACTTAGCAGCTACTGAGTACAAAAACCAAGTGTCTGCTATGGATAAAGACGCAACGGCAACTGAAAAGCTAACTGCTGCGAAAAAGAAACTCGAAAATCAATTATCGCTCGCTGAAAAGCGAACAGAACTTTTGCGTGAACAATATGAAAAATCGGTTGAAGAAACTGGCAAGTATTCGGCAGAATCTGAAAAACTTTATAAGAAGATGCTTGAATCTGAAACTGGCCAAAACAAATTAAAAGCCGCTTTGGATGAAACAAATGAAGCGTTAAAAGAACAAGGTGATGTATCTATTGATACAGCCAAAAAGTTACAAAAAATCGAAGAAGCTGGTGAAAAGGTTTCTGATGTCGGCAAGAAGATGTCAATTGGCGTTACAGCTCCAATCGTGGCTGCCGGAGCGGCGGGGCTAGCTGCATTCTCAGAAGTTGATGAAGCGCTAGATACGATCATAACCAAGACGGGAGCAACCGGCGATGTTGCTGACAGTTTGGCAACTTCGTTTGAAAATGTTGGCTCAAACACTCACTTAGAGCTACAAACGGTCGGAGAAGCAATTGGAGAAGTGAATACCCAATTTGGTTTCATGGATAAAAAATTAGAGGATTCGACCAACTATATTCTTCAATTTGCTGAAATTAATGGCACAGACGTTTCTCAATCCGCTATCTATGCAAGACAGGCGATCGAAGCCTATGATTTGTCCTATGATGATTTGAACAAAGTGTTAGATGTTACAACAAAAACGTCTCAAAATACAGGTCAAGCAGTAGATAGTCTGTTTGATTCGGCTATCAAAGGTGCCCCGCAAATCAAACAGCTAGGTCTAAGTTTTGGCGAGGGTGTTACTTTGATGGGTCAATTCGAACAAGCCGGTGTTGATGGAAATGCAGCATTGAGTAGTTTATCGAAAGCTACGGTTGCCTATGCTAAAGACGGGAAATCTCTGTCTGAGGGTTTAGGTGAACTTCAAGATAAAATTAAGAATGCTAGTTCAGAAACTGATGCAATCAACGCAGCTGCAGAAGTTTTTGGTACCAAAGGCGGTCCGAGAATGGCAGATGCAATTCGAAGAGGAACGTTAAACCTAGAAGACTTGGCAAAAATCGCCGATGAAAGTCAAGGTTCGGTGGGAGAAACATTTGAAGCCACGCTAGATCCAATTGATAAGTCTAACCAAGCGATGAACAATGCGAAATTAGCTTTAGCTGGCGTAGGTGAATCCGTCCAAATCAGCTTATTACCTTTCTTTGAAATAGCGATTGATGCTTTGAAGAGTTTTAAAGGCTGGTGGGATTCTCTGGATCAAGGCACGAAGACTTGGATTATAACCATAGCAGGTATCATTGCTGCAGTTGGTCCTGTATTAGTTGTTTTAGGAACGCTAATGAGTTCGGTTACCAAAATCGCAACTGGAATAAGGGTTTTACAAGGAGTATGGTCTGGAATGACGGCATTACTAGCAGCAAATCCTTTTGTTCTGGTAATTGCCGGTATTGCTTTGCTCATAGCAGGGTTAGTTCTTGCCTACAACAAAGTGGAATGGTTTAGAAATGGAGTTAATGCATTTTTCCAAGGCGTTTCTGATATAGCGGTGGAAGTATTTAATTTCATGGGCGGATATATTAGCAATATTTTCGGAGGAATCATACAAAATTTCCAAAACTTTTTCGATGCAGGCAAGAGAATTTTCACCGGATTTATAGATTTTATAACTGGCATATTTACAGGTGATTGGGAACGAGCTTGGAATGGTGTTGTAAATATTTTTGGCGGTATCTTTGACGGTATTGCAGCCATGGCAAAGGCGCCATTCAATGGAATGATTGGATTAATCAATGCTTTTCTAGGTGGTCTCAATAACATTAAAATTCCGAAATGGGTTCCTGGTGTTGGTGGAAAAAGCTTTAGCATTTCTACTTTGCCTTATTTGGCAGATGGCGGTCATGTACTGAATGGCCAAGCGATCGTAGGTGAAGCAGGTCCCGAATTGCTTACGAATAAAAACGGTAAGACAACCGTTACTCCATTATCAGATGAAGAAAAACGCAAAGGTATTGGTGGTAAAGTACAGCCTTCCAAAGTGGAACAACATATCCACATTGGCAATGTAGACGCAAATAACCCAAGCGAGCTAAACAAAATGAATCGTAAAATTTACCAAGCAAGCAAACAAGCACTTGGTGGAGTGGGAGGGTGATAGGAATGTTCATGGATGCTGATACACCGAATTTTATATTCAAAGGAATCAACGCAGTTATGGATATGGATTGTATTATCGAAACTGAACTTCCTGAGATCTCTCCAAACAAACGCTACGAAGAAATCACTGTACTAGGACGAAGCGGATCGTTACACGAAACATTTGATGATTATGAACCTTACAATCTTGAAGTCGAATCAATCACAGTCCCTTATGATCGCTTGCGTGAAGTAAAACGATGGTTGCGAGGTCGTGGGCAGTTGATTACTCATAATGATTACAATACCTATCGAGACGTTATTTGCATGATGGATTCCCCTACTGAGTTTGAAAACGAGTGGGGGTTTTTCTATACCTTCGATTTAACCTTTCGATGCCAACCTTTTAAACGGAAAGTTAATGAGCAATCATTGCCATTCGCTACTTCACTTGTTTTTCATGATCCGGGCGATGAAACAGCAAAACCTTACCTTGAATTGAAACCAACAGGCGGCAACGTCAAACTGACAATCAACAATACTTCGTTGACGATTACAAACAGCAGTACCGAAGTAATCAAAGTCGATTGCGAACACGGAAAAATTATTCAAGGTTCGAAAACACTTTTCAGCAAAGGAGAATGGCCGTTGGTTCGTCCGGGAGAAAACAAACTGACTACCACAGGTGTTTCTAGCGGCACAATTTTAAGAAGGAGCGTGTATTTGTGAGTTTAGTTTATGTTTATGAAGAAATGCCAGCGGACTTAGAAACGAACGGTCACGCTTTGATCGATTGGGCTGATTTACCTGAAATCAACCGTATTCTAAATGGTGACTATACTTTTTATGGCAACTATTCATTAGATGGTCAAAATGTGGAATATCTCAAAGAAGATAACTTCATTCGTGCAGAAGATGAAGACGGCAAGATGAAATACTTTGAGATTAAAAAGGTAACAAAAAATCTCAATTCTTTCTCTATTACTGGACGAGCGATCGGTTACATGTTGAGTCGGAATTTCATTGAGAGTAGTTTCACTCAAAATGGTACTGGATCAATTATCATGAGTAGATTAAAGGCTGCCCTAGCATTTGAGCAGCCTTTTTCATTTGAATCAGATATTCAAACTGTCCACCAATTCACTGTAAAACAGACTAATCCAGTTGATGCTGTGATTGGTTCAAACAATGGTAACGAGAATCTAGCGAGTATCACTGCTGGCGAATTGGATATGGACAACTATCGTTTTAGATTGCTATCTCGAATCGGGAAAGACAATGGCTATCGTGTTGATTTAGGAGTGAACCTAGAATCGATTGAGGAAGAGATAGACGGCAACTATTACAATAGCTTGTATTTAATCGGCGGGGTGCCAGAACGCGATTACGATGAAGATAAAGAGCCTATCACGTACAAATATCTCGAATTGACAGGAGTAACTGACAAAAACCGCCGCATTGGTAAATACGAAAATTCAGAACTAACCACTGTTGCAGATTTGAAAAAATGGGGTCAAACAAAATTTGATGTCGATCGGGTACATGAGCCTTCAATCACTCATACGGTTTCAATGGTCCAACTTGAGCATACATTGGAATACAAAAAAGATGCCGAAGACGGTAACGATGAGAAAAGTCAGGAAGAAAACATTTATGAACAAATAGCTAAACTTCATTTCGGTGATACTTGCTATTGTACGGTTGCAAAATTAGGCATTGAAGTAGCCGAACGAATGATTGAGTACACTTGGTACCCAACGCTTGGCAAATACAAGAGCGTGACTTTAGGCAATGATATCGAGTTCTACACCAATGCAACGGCAACCGAGACGGCAAAGCTTCGTCAAAAGGTTGAAAGTCGCACTGAATTGCTGGTTGAAGCCGTTCGAAATGCTTCTAGTTGGATCACTGGAACAAAAGGTGGCTACGTTCGTATGCGACCTGAAAAGGCGCCTAGTGAAATCTTAATCATGGATAAGCCGTCTGTTGCAGATGCTCAAAAAGTTTGGCGATGGAACTTAGGTGGACTAGGATATTCGAAAAACGGTGTGAATGGTCCTTATGGATTGGCAATGACTCAAGACGGAGCGATTGTGGCTGACTTTATCACTGCAGGTATTCTATCAGGCATCCTCGTTCAAGGGGTGGCTTTGAAGACATTAGATGATGAAGACTTCCAAGTTGTGGTTGAAGGTGGAAAGGTTTCTTTTGAAAAACAGGTTGTTTCTACTGGATTAGATGATGTTCATGGAGAATCATTAGGAGCGATTACTGCTACTTATGGCGCTAACAAGAATATCAATGGATTTGCTATTTGGAAAGAACCGAATTACATCTTTTCAATCAATACTGGCGATGGCGATGGAAAATCAGTTGCAGTCTTTCAAATTCCAAAAGAAAGTACACCTGACGCACCGTTATATAGACTTAGCGGTGAAGGGACTTTTCGTAATGGGAAAATTACGTTTGAAGACGATGTGGTATTTAATGCAAACGTTGAATTCAAAGGACGTGTCGATGCAAAAGAAATCTATATCGGCGGTCAAAAGGTTATCCCTGGTCAAAATGGTGGACCTTCACCGGGCGGTGGAACAGGCACTGGCGGCTATCCTCCTGAACTAACAACCGATGCTGAGAAATTCGCTTGGGATTGGTGGAGTTACGCATTGGCAAACGGATACTCAGAAGAAGCCACAGCCGGTATTTTGGGCAATATCCAAGGTGAAGTTGGCGCTTCAATGAATCCGAACACTGCGCAAGTAGGCGGTCCTGCTTTTGGTTGGGTCCAATGGGATGGCTCGGCATATCCATTAGTTGGATCACCAACCTATGACGGACGAGAATACGTGCAACGCTTGATGGTTGCCGCAAATATCAAAGATGATTACACATCTTCGTTAGCACAAGCAAAATTGATTGAGTGGTGTATGTACAACGGACAATGGATCGGACAAGTTCCACCAACTAGCGTTGCCGGATTTAAAGCTATCACTAATGTAGAACAAGCCGCTACAGCATTCGAATTAAACTTTGAAAGACCAGCCGCAGCACATCCCGAAAGACAAGGCTTTGCAAGGACATGGTACAACAAATTACACGGGCTAAAAGCTTCGCAAGAAGTCGGCGCAGCTGGTTTAGCGCATTTAGAAACATTAGTTGGTCGAAGAATCGGGAACGGTCAGTGTTACGCCGCTTCAGCAGAGTATAGCGGATTCCTTGGCGGTTGCGGCTTAGGCGCAGGCACACGCTATGGATTAACTCATGTTATCGGCAATACAAGTGCTGCAAGTGATATCGGGATAGCCTATGACTGGGCAGCTGTTGGTTGGTCTGTGATTCTTAACCCAACCTACGATCAATTAGTTGTCGGTGCGATTATCAATATCACCAGAGGAGCATTGTGGGCAAACTGGCCAACAGTAGATGATACCTATGGACATACTGGAATCATTCGTGACTTAGAAAATGGACGCATTCAAACGTATGAACAAAACACGGAACAAGGAATGATTATAGGGAAATTCGACCGGCAGTACACAAGCCCTGCAGGTATTTCATCTATCGTTATTCCGCCGAAATAATTTTTAGGAGTGATGGATTTGGCTACAATCACATACAAATTAATGCTATCGACAACAGAAGATAATTTAGTTGGTGAAGTTAAAGTACGACAAGCTGATGACGAAACACAGTTATTTGAGGTAACTGTGCTAGAGAATGGAACAATTAAAAATTTCGCAGGGTTAAAACCATTTTTTTGTCTTATGGCAAGAGAAATTACAGGGCAAGGAGTATCAGAAGAACCGGTAACCGCATACGATGGTGCGAAAGGCGCTTTAAAATACACATTATCAGCGAATGCAATGCAGATGGTAGGACGAAATGAAGCTTACTTCAGTTTCAGGAAAGAACTTTCTAACGGCGAATGGATCGAACAATTTAGTACTAGATCATTTTTCTATACAGTTGAGAAATCTATTTATACACAGCCATTTAAAGATTCAAACTATTGGTGGACGTTTAAAGAATTGTATCGTAAGTTTTTGGATTACCAAGATTCGGGAAAAATTTCTTGGGAAGAGTTCGTGGAACAAAACCGCGAAATATTGGAAAGTGTTGACCCCGGCGGTGTAATTTTGACAGAATTAATTGATGCACGAGATTCCGCCGATGGGGTCACTCATCCTAATTTAAAAGCAAGATTAGATGATAAAGAACAGGAATTTAACGCGCAATTGGCACAAAATGCGAAAAAGTTAGGTGGATGGGTTGATGTAACTGAGAAACCCTACAATGCCAAAGGAGATGGAGTCGCTGATGATACAGTAGCTATACAGTCAGCTATAAATTATGTGAATTCAATAGGTGGAGGTAAAGTTGTTTTAAATGGTTTTAAATTTTTAATATCATCTACACTAACATTATATGATAATGTCATCCTTGTTGGATTAGGTATGAACGTTACGTCTATAATAACGAACGAAAATACTTTTAACGCAATAACAGTAGTTTCAAATGCTCGTGGTGTACAAATAATGGATTTGGATATCACATCTTTAAAAGGTATAGGCACTTCTAACACTGCTATTTCACTGAATTTATCAAACGGTGGAGCAGAACAACTATTTTTAAATGTTAAAATCAATCAGTTTTACTATGGGATAAGAGCTGGGAATGTTTGGTGGGGTAACATTCTTCAAAATGTGAAAATAAATGAATGTAATACATCTGTAAGCATACAATCAAACGGTCAATCCATTAATAACACATTCATTTATGTATATAGCAACGCATCTGATTTAGGTTTTCAATTGGCGGGAGTTACAAGATTGAACTGCATATCTTGTAATTTTGGGGGGAGAAACGACAGAACCGCTCGATATATGACATTAGATTCAAATTGTAGACAGATTATCTTTGATAGTTGTAATTTTGAAAGTATATTATCTCCTACTGACGCTTTGCTTAATTCGCCAATTTTAATCCGATCAGGAAGCGTAGTTAAGTTTATTGGTTGCGGATTCGGCCCCACTTCAACGGTAGGTGATGTTGAAGGGTTTGAAGTTTTCGTTAAAGATACAGCAAGTGTAACATTTGAATCTTGTAGTCAAGGTGGATCACTATCTAACATAAAACACGTTGGGATCACGAGCGGGACAAAAGTCATTAGTTTAGACGGGTCATTTCCGCAATCTGTTGTTGACAAAAGTGGTTCTGGTTCAACAAGTAAAATTATAAATCCATCTAAGGAACGCTTTGAAGTAAGCAAAGTTATTGATTTATCGGGAAATTATCAAAAGCAACTTTTATTCTGCCCAAATAACAATGGTAGGATTACAAATATAAAGCTAATATATACTGAAGCAACAAGTGCTGATGTTGGAGTGCAAATAAAAGTTATGAGTGAAGTAGCCCCATACATCACAACATACCTTGATACTATTAGCGAAACAAATAAAACGATAAACTCAGTAGTTAGCTTTACTCCAGCATTGACAAATTTTAATGCAAATAACCCTATATTTGTATCTACACCTGGCGGAAAAATTGGTGCGGGTGAAGTTGTAGTTCAAGTTGAGTATGTATCGTTATAACCTTCGTGTTGTCATAAACATTCGAGTTGGTGATTTAGCAACATAAGCTAATACTGTCGGAAAAAAGTAAATATTGATAAATCCCATTATAAATGATATTGTTTTATAATGGGGGTTATCTCAATGAGATTTATTATATTAATTATGTTTTCGCTAAGCTTAGGTACAATATTTCAAATTCCTTTTGGTTCGAGTAGTTATAACCTTCAATATTCTGAAATTGCATTAGTAATTGGATATTTAATGGTTTTTTTAAAAGCAGTATCAACTCACGATAATAGTTTTAAAATCGAAAAAAACGATATTAATATTTTGTTTATATGGTATACTTGCTTTTTATACTCTTTATCGATTTTCTATTGGTCAGAGTATGGGATATCAACGATTCCAGGAGCGTTAAGTATATTAGTGGGATTAATGACATACTTTTTAGCTACTCAATATAAAGGTAATTATATTAAAGGGTATATTATAGGCAATAGGGTTTTTATGCTTAGTTTGGCTATTCAGTTATTTTTTAATGGATTTATTAACTCAGATACTTCTTTGGTGGGGTTTTATGCTATAAAAGAACAAGCATCTACACTATTAGGGAACTCTAACTATATTTCTATTTATCTTTCATTTGTTTTTTTGTATGAAATAATTGCTCGTGAAAAGAAATGGATCATTTTTTCTGTCATTAGTTTTATAGGAATATTCATTACCTTGTCCAGAGCCGCATTTCTTTCAATCGCTATTTCTCTGATAGTATATATGATTTTACTTCTTTTCAATAGAAATCTAAAGAAGACAAAATCAATAATAATATTAAGTACAATGGGAGTTTCGGTTTGGTATTTTTTAAACAACTCAACGTTAGGAATGGAATTAATTAACGGTGTAAAATATGCATTAACAAGCGGTAACACAGCAGGTAGAAACATTCTCTGGAGTATGGCAATTCAACAAATTAAGGATAACCCATTTGGTATTGGCGTTATTACGAATTTTGATCCTCATAATTTAGTATTAAAATCTTTTAGAGATTTAGGTATATTATTTGGGTTAATATATATGTTTATCCTTATAAAGCCTTTGTTTAGTTTTTTGAATTTAAGAGTTTTTATGTATAATAGACGGATAATTGCTGCTTTATTAGCTTATTTATCCGTAGTAGTACATGCTATGTTTGAAATATTTTATTTTAATTCATCATCAATCATTTGGACTGCCTTGACTTTATTTTTTATTAAAGAACTGATAAGGAACGAAAGACAAAAATCAAACGAGAGTATTACGAAAATTGCATAAATTCGTTCACATATTTGGAACGGTTAATACGTTACCAACTGTCTTTCGGAGGATAGTCATCGTCATCGTCTTCCTCAGAAGTAGGATCACTTTCGAGTAGGCTTTTGTAAAAATTCCAAGCTCTATCGAAAAAGTCAAGATTCAATAAGTAAGTTATTATGCCCAATATAATAGAAGTTAAAATTAATATTAAAAAAGTTTTCATTTTCCCCACTTCCTTTTTCAATAATTATACTATTGATTGCTAAATAAAGGGAAGTGCTAACGTAACAGTTGGCTAGCAAAATGCTTGTTGATGTACCAGAAATTTTAAGCGCTCATTGAACCATAAGGCGCGGTAAATGAAAGTATCAATGAAAGCTAGAGACTAACTTCGGTTGGTCTCTTTTAACTTGCGGAAAGGAGAATAATGAAACGTCATAATGTCATGAGAGTAGGCTGTTTAGGCTTGCTCTTATTTTGGTTGTCCGCTTTTTTGGCTAATCGTGTTGTGGATTATATTTTAGGGAAGTAGGTGGCATATGTGGGATAAAACCAGAAGTTTGTGGCTTAGATTTGCAAGGATTGTGATTCTGAAGTGGTATAGCATCGGACTAGCCGTAGTGAGTTTCTGCTACGGTTTGATTCTGTTTAAGAACCCAGAAATATTAATTAGTTATGAAATGTATGAGACGTTAAATGAAATATTTGATCAGCGTATAATCAGCAGCTCTTTCATGATTCTTGGCGCAATGAAGTTGTTTGGTGTGTTTACAAATAATCGAGTAATTAAAAGAGTTAGTCTTTCGCTTCTTGTCGGACTATGGCTAGTATTCAGTACTTCTTTCTTCTTCAATGGCCCTCCTAATACAGTGGGGATCTTAACCTTTGGGTATGCTTGGATTGCCCTAGGTATCGCAGTTAGGGAGGTTTTGGAATGAAGGATAGTTGGTTGGATAGTTGGTTGCCTGTTTTAACAGGGGTGATCGGTATTATAGGAACGACTATTGCGAATAGAATAGACTTCCGAAGTGTGGTTCGAAAAGGTGAACTAGAGAATAAGAAGGCTGAGATTGAAAACAAAGATGATGTCTATGCTGGTTGGAAGACTTTATACGATGCGCAACTTAAAGAGAATATCACACTAAAAGAAGAGTATGAAAAAACACGTCTACAAGTTTTTACTCTGCAAGATGAATTCAATAAGTTGAAAATCAAACTTGATACAATTGAGCATACATTTGCCGAAAAAGAGCAAGGTTATTTGTTGCAAATTGAAAAGTTGGAAACTAAGTGTGATGAGTTAGAAGAAGAAAACGAAATGCTGAAGATACAATTGAAAGGTGGAATTTAGATGGAAGCATTACAAGAAGCATTGTTAAACTTGTTGATTGTTGTGGTTGGTTTGGTGGCAGCATTTATTGGCCAAAAGGGTTCAGAGTACTTGAAGAAGAAAGGTGTCTTAGCTCAGTTGGAAAGCAAGAAAAACTATGTGGCGATCGTTGTATCAGCAGTTCAGCAAGTATACGCAGAAGCAAATGGAGATGCTAAGTTGCAAGAAGCCAAGGCTCAGTTAGTAGACTTGTTTAACAAGAACGGGATCAAGTTCACTGAAGACGAGCTGAATCTATTAATCGAATCAGCAGTAAAAGGGATGAAAGATGGCGTTGACCAAGGAGTGGCTGAATAAGCCGCTCTTTTTTAATTTAGAAAGGATGATATAAATGAGTTTCATCAAATACGAATATATCAGAATCAACAAGTTTTCTCGTCCAGGAATCAAGAACTATGGTATCAAAGGAATTATCATGCATTACACGGCTAACAATGGCGGTACTGCCCGAAATCACAAAGACTACTTCAACAATCTGAATGGCGTTTATGCTTCCGCTCATTTGTTTGTAGATGACAATGAAGCTATTTGTATCATTCCGTTAGACGAAGTCGCTTACCATGCAAACGATACGGTTAGATACAATTCTGATGGATCTATCTACAAACCTTTGTATTCGCAAATCGGCAATGCTAATTATGGGGCTATTGGCGTGGAGATGTGCTTGGATAGAAATGGAAATATCACTGAAAAAACATTCCAGAACACCGTTAAAGCTGTCAAAGAATTGATTGCAAAATATCCAAATGTCGCTCGAAACAAGATTTGGCGCCATTATGATGTTACTGGCAAGAACTGCCCAGCTCCATGGGTAGCCAAACCGAGTGAGCTAGAACGTTTCAAGGATGCGGTATTTGGCAAGACTAACGGTTCTAATTCAGCAGCTAAACCTAGTACGCCATCTGCAAAACCAAGTACGCCAGCTACTAAGCCAAGTTATATTACCTTGTCAGTAGATGGCAAGTTTGGTCCAGCTACAGCAAGACGGCTGCAGCAATATTTTGGGACCACTCAAGATGGTGTTATCAGCCACCAGTATAAGCAAAAGTACAATCAAAATGTTTATGCTGCACAATTTGATAAGACTCTAAAAGGGTCTAACGTAATCAAAGCGTTGCAAAAAACATTGGGCGTTACGCAAGATGGGTTGCTCGGTCAAGCAACAATCAAAGCATTGCAGAAACGATTGGGTACCACACAAGACGGCATTATCAGCTCAACATCTGACATGGTCAAAGCATTACAACGAGCATTGAACAACAACAAGCTTCCTTGGTAAACAAATACCCTCTTACTCTTAGTTGAGTAGGAGGGCTTTTTTGTTGCTCTAATTTCCACCGGGCTTATAATTAATGCTTGGATCATATTTACGTAATATTTTGTCTTGTGTCCTAACATGATCAAAAATATAGTTTTCGCCTTCGATTTTGAAGACAAACGCTATTTCCTCTGGATAGCCGCTGTAGCTTGAGGGAACGGTGAAATAAGGCTTACCGAAGTTTTCCATAGTTTGCACGAATTGATCGTAAAAAAAATGTGCTGGTCCCATTCGTTGAATGAACTCGTAATAGTATCTTTCTAGTGCATACGTCCGTTTATCTGCAAGTGGTATTTGCATGTTGATCATCCTTTTCCAGAAATTGATCTATTGTATTCTTTCATCTTTTCTTTACTGATGCTAAATTTATGGTTGCACTCTTGACATGTCACCGAAGCATTTTTGGCGAACAAAGGAGCAATAAGTGAAGCTAACATTATAATTCCTCCAAGTGGAATTACTACAAACCACCCAATGACTGGTATCCAAATGCCTGTACAGATTAAAAGAAAACCCATTCCGAAACCAGCACAACCCGTTGCGCCTGCTGTTGTCACTTTCACTTTATTGCTTCCACAATTTGGACAAGTGACGATGCGTTGACCCTTGCTTTCCATGATACTCCTCTTTTCATTAATTTTTATATCTTTATTGTATCAGAAATAATTATCCTTACATATATTTTTGTGTATAATTAGATTACTACTATTATATGGATGGTATTCGATACAAAATAAAAATATTTGGCACATGTTTGGCACGAAATAAAAATATCCCTTATAATATAAGGGATTTAAGTATATATTAAACGTTCCCTGCCGGAATCGAACCAGCAACTAATCCTTAGGAGGGACTTGTTATATCCATTTAACTAAGGGAACACAATAGCTATATTTTACCTGTTATTCGTGTTTCTCGCAAGATGAGAAGGAAAAGAAAGGAAGAAAAACATGGTCAAACGATTGATAAGTGCAAACTATAGTGAAATCAAAGAAATGTCGGCGCAAGAATTGAAACAATCCATTAAAGCGAGCGAAGGACGAGTGATCGTCTGTGAAACGGTGGTTCAAACCATGCCGCAAGCTGGCGACATCACCAACGCAGAAGTCGCGGCAGCTTTTGGGGCTGACTTGATTTTGTTGAATGGCTTTGATTGTTATCGTCCAGCTATTTTTGGGATGCCTGGTATCACATTGGAGCAGCTGCTTGATCCTACACAGCCCATTGAAAATCCGATTCCTCAACTAAAACAACTGATTGGACGACCTGTCGGCATCAATCTTGAGCCGATCCCAGCTACGACGGAAATGATGAGTGAAAAGATCAGCATCAGTCAAGGCCGAACAAGTTCGGTGGACACCATCAAAAAAGCCCAAGAACTCGGGGTGGACTTTCTCTGCTTTACAGGCAATCCTGGAACGGGTGTGACCAACCGAGAAATCGCTAAAGCAGTAAAATTGGCAAAAGAACATTTCTCTGGTTTGATCATCGCTGGAAAAATGCACAGTGCCGGCTCAGATGAACCTGTGGTTGATCGAGAAGCCATCATTTCTTACGCTGAAGCTGGGGCAGATATTTTGTTACTGCCTTCCGTGGGCTCGATTCAAGGCTTTCTAGAAAAGGATCTGATCGAAGCTGTTCAAATTGCCAAACAATATGACTTATTGACGATGTCAGCGATCGGAACGAGTCAAGAGAGCGCGCGTCCAGAAACGTTGCGACAATTAGCCATTATCAACAAAACTTGTGGGGTCGATCTGCAGCATATCGGTGATGCTGGCTATGGCGGCATGGCACCGACCGAAAATATTTTCGAAACATCAGTTGCAATTAGAGGCATGCGCCATACGATCAATCGTGTCGGGCGTTCAATCAACCGTTAAATCAGAAAAAATTACTAGCGAAGGAAAACGGAGAATCGTTCTGCTTCGCTTTTTGCATTTTTTTCGCTAAGTTAGAAAGAAAGGAGGAAACACAAAATGAAACAAGCATTGATCATTTACGGAGGTTGGGAAGGACACGCCCCAAAAGAAACCAGTCAGTTTTACCAAACGTTGCTGGAGTCAGAAGGATATCAGGTGACACTCGCCTCAGATTTTGAACCTCTCTATCATAAAGAAGAATTAAAAAGGCTGGATCTGTTGATCATGAATTGGACGCGAGGAGAATTGCCTGATGAGCCGCTGCAAAATGTCACTCAGGCTGTAGCAGAAGGGTTAGGATTAGCAGGCGTTCATGGCGGCTTTGCCTCGGCTTTTCAAGCCAGTAAAGGCTGGTTGTTTCTGACTGGCGGCTGTTTTTTGGCACATCCTGGTGGATTGGAAACGACCTATAGCATCGATCTTACGACAGATCACTATATTACGGCAAATACGCAATCGATCCCTCAGTTGACGACGGAGCAATACTATTGTCTGGTTGATCCAGCCGTCACTGTGTTAGCTACCTCAACATTTGCCGCTAAAGATCATCCGAATGCAGCTAACCAAGAAGTCATACTGCCAATGATGTGGATCAAAAAATGGGGCAAGGGCAGAGTCTTTTTCCAATCCGTTGGACACAGTCTAAAAGAGCTAGAAGAGCCTACCATTCAGACTTGGACCAAACGAGGCTTTCTATGGGCCACCAGAAATACCTTGGCTGATCCGCTGAAAAATAGCCAGTATAGTGAGTAATCAGAAAAACGAATGAGGAAATAAACGCGTGCAATCGTTTTACTTTATGGAAGAAAATAAGCATGGTACACTTTATTTGTATTTGATTAAGCAGGAGGTAATGTGGAATGGGAAAATTTGGAAAAAGTTTTTTATCGCAGGTAATATCTGACGGAATCAAAGGACCATTTGTCACGATCATGCTCAATACGCATGTCGGCCACCAGAATGTCGAAAAGGATCAAATCAAATTTAAGAACTTTGCCAAAGATGCGAAGCGCCGCTTTGAAAAGAAATACCCAGAACATTCTTGGGATCTTTTTCAAACGAAAATTGATGAACTGCTTGCAGATCAATCATTTTGGCGTAACAGTACAACGAGTGTGGCGGTGATTATCACACCAGAAGATGTACTAGTTCATCGGTTAAGTATTCGTGTGGATGATCAATATTACGTAGGGGAAACCCCGTATGTATTAGCTGTCATCAAAAACGCACAATTTAATTACCCATTTTATCTCTTAGCGTTGAATCGCGATTCAATGCAAGTCTATCAAGTTGAAAACAATCAAGTGCGTGAAGTCGAGTTGCCAGAAGAGGCACCGACAACGATCGAAAAAGCGCTGGGGGAAGAAATCACTGGCGGCGGCAACTTTAATTACAGTGCCCAAGGTGGCCCTAACTCAGGAGGAGAAGGCGTCGCTTATCACGGCTTTAGTGCCAAAGATGAAGAAGTCGAGATCGATCACGTCAACTACTATCAAGCAGTTGATGCATTTTTTAAGAATGACTTTTCAAACGAAGAGCATTTACCAATGTATCTTTTTGCTTTACCAGAAAATCAAACGCTGTTTAAAAAAGTGGCAAAAACGAACTTTTTCAAAGCAGAACCAAGCATTTCCTCTTCACCAGCATCATTATCTTTGAAAGAGATCCAAACGTGTACGCAAAAGCTGATTGTGGAGTTGACACAAAAAGAAGTTGGGGAATACGGCAAGCTGTTGGATCGGAAATTTATTGACCAATTGGTTGATATCGTACCTGCAGCTAAAGAAGGCAGGATCGCCAATCTGTTTGTAGCGACTTCCAATCTCGCTGATGGGTTTGGAGAAGATCCTGACACGGAATACGATCGTCGCCAAGTGTTAAATACGCTGGCAATCGATGTTTTAGAAAACGGCGGCGAGGTATCTATTTTGGAACAAAAAGATGCCCCAGGAGAAAAAAGTTTGACTGCGATTTTGCGCTACTAAACGCAGTTGTGTCCTTCGTAAATAAATCGTTTCCAAAAAAGAAAAGACTGTTGCAGATCTTTAGTGCAGCAGTCTTTTTGCGAATCATAAAAAAATAAAGGCGTTTTCATTTTTTTTGATTTTCTATTAGTCATAAAGAAGATAATGTGCTATAATACAAAGTGTAGTTTTTGTTACGGTAAATTATGGTAGCTTGTTTCATCTTAAACATCTTCCACATTTTCACCTTATACAAGTAATTGCAAAATATGTGTATAAACACAAGGAGGATTTTTATTATGGAAACAGGTACAGTTAAATGGTTTAACTCAGACAAAGGTTTTGGATTCATCACTGCAGAAAACGGTAACGATGTATTCGTTCATTTCTCAGCTATCCAAGGCGAAGGCTTCAAAACTTTAGAAGAAGGTCAAGCAGTGACTTTCGATATCGAAGACGGACAACGTGGCCCTCAAGCGACTAACGTTAACAAAGCGTAATTTGTGAATGCCTTTTAAGAGCAGCTTAGCTGCTCTTTTTTTTTGTGCGCGTGATATTTGCTTGCGGAGAAAGTAGTTGTTATACTCTTAGAAAAAAAGGAGGCAGACTGATGGGATTGAATGAATTTATTCTTGGATTGGCTAATTTAGAAAAAATCCAACGCGCACCTGGATTTTTTAAGTTTACCGAGCACAGCGTGGCCGCTCATTCGTTTCGAGTAACCATGATTGCCCAGACCTTAGCCGATATCGAAGAACAAGCAGGAAATCAAGTCAATTGGCAAATTCTTTATGAAAAAGCCTTGAACCATGATTACACGGAACGTTTCATCGGCGACATCAAAACGCCAGTCAAATATGCAAACAAAGAATTGCGGGCGATGTTATCAACCGTTGAAGAAAAAATGACCGATGCCTTCATCGAAGAAGAAATCCCCCAAAGCTTTCAAACGACGTATCGCAGACGCTTGGCGGATGGCAAAGACAACAGGCTTGAAGGACAACTTTTGGCAATTGCGGATAAGATCGATCTTTTGTATGAATCTTTTGAAGAGATCTCAAAAAGCAACCCCGACAAAGTGTTCAAAGAAATGTTTCGTGAAGCGGTTTTGACGGTCAAAGCGTTTCAGCATCGTCCATGTGTGACCTATTTCTTTGAAGCCATTTTTCCCGAGTTATTGAATGCAGATTTTTATGGCAAGACTGCTTTTCTAGAAGAAATCGCAGCTTTGGTGGAAAAATAAACAAAAAGAAAAAACGAAAAATCAAGAAATGATCCATCTCACAGGTTTTACTTGAAACAAGTGAGGGGATCAGGTTTGATTTTTCGTTTTTTTGTTGTATTAAAGCAAAGATTCCGCTCCATCAATATAGACTTCCGTTCCAGAAATATTGCCCGCAGCCTCTGAAGATAGAAAAAGCACAAGGTTGGCGACTTGTTCTGGCACGCCTGTTTCTTGTTTTAATGGTCGAGAACGATCTGGATATTTGACGGGGATCTCAACGCGAGCAACCTCTTCTTCAATTTCTGTGCTGGCATCGATATTCGTTGCGATCGCCCCAGGGCAGATAGCATTGACCCGAATATTATAACCAGAAAGTTCCAGCGCAGCCATTTTTGTAAAGGCGACTTGACCTGCCTTAGATGTACTGTAAGCAGTCGCACCAAAATTGCTGAAGATGCGGTTTCCATTGACCGAACTCGTAATGACAATGCTGCCGCCGTTTGCTTTCATAAATGGGATCGCAGCTTTGACGGTAATAAAGGTACTGCGTAAATTTGTGTTGATCGTCTGGTCCCATTCTGCCACCGTCAATTCTTCGATCGGTGTCCAAGTACCGTTGATGCCGGCATTGACGTGGAGTACATCGAGACCGCCTAGTTCTTCCACAAGACCACTCATCGCTTCTTGCAGCTTCTCTGCTTCAGTGACGTCAATGGCACGATAGTGGGCTTGTGCGTCATAGTCAGCAAGAAACTCCTGCAGCTCCTCCTCGTTGCGATCAATCAACCCAACAAGAGCACCCTGGGCTAGAAATTGTTCTGCCACCGCTTTTCCAATCCCTGAAGCAGCCCCCGTTACAATCACTCGTTTGTTTTTGAAATCATTCATTTTTTTCGCCTCCTTATAGTAAATTATAAAAAAGATCCCTTTTTTTGTCGAAAAAAGCGATCAGCGACGAGTGACAAATTCCTTTAGCTGATAAATACGGATACTAGATAGTAAGGTTCTTCTTCCTGCGAACCCTCGTATCCGATGGGAAAACAGATGTAATCGCCATTGATTTTGTAGTATAATGCAGACAGTGTGCAAGGAGGAATACAATGAAACCCATATACGCTGTGGTGGATCTTGAAACAACAGGAACCGATTCGACGATTGATCGAATTATTCAATTTGGCTGCGTCTTAGTCCAAGATGGCAAGATCATTAATCGTTTTGCCGCAGATATCAACCCTGACCGCAGAATTTCTAAGCAAATTCAACGATTGACACACATCACAAACCAGCAAGTAAGCAAAGCGCCTTATTTCGAAGACATAGCTGACACGATCTACAACTTACTCAGCAATACGATTTTTGTGGCGCATAACATTTATTTTGACTATCATTTTTTAAGCAATGAATTTGTTCGTTGCGGTCTGCCGCCTTTATCGATTCCAGGGATCGATACGGTGGAATTGGCGCAAGTGTTTTTGCCGACAGAAAGCAGCTTTCGCTTAGGTGATCTGGCAGACAGCATCGGCTTTCGTCATGACAACCCGCATCAAGCCGATAGTGATGCAGAAGTGACCGCAGCATTATTTTTATACATTGAAGCAATCATGCGACAGCTACCACGGACGACTCTTAAACAGATTGCGCTTTTAAGCGGTCAGATGGGGATGCAAACGAGTGAGTATATTCACGGAATTTTGAAAGAAAAAGGACCAGAGTTGGCGGAAGATTTCGAAGTGATCGACGGCGTCGTCCTGCGAAAAAAAACTGTTCCGCTTTTTGAAGCCACGCATTTTCAAGAAACGTATCCGAAAGTAAAAACGGAAAAAGAACAGCGCTTTGGCGAGCACTTGATCTATCGGAAACAACAAGCACGTTTGATGAATGCGGTGTATACGCATTACACCCAATCAGAGAAAAATTTGATTATTGAAGCAGAAACGGGGATGGGAAAAACCATCGGTTACTTGTTTCCAGCCGCTTATTTAGCGACGCCAGAAAATCCATTGATCGTTAGCACCTCATCGATTCTTTTACAAAATCAGATCATCAACAAAGACATTCCTTTGGTAAACCAAGTACTGCAGCAGCCTTTGCAAGCAGTTTTGGTCAAAAGTCATCGTCATTACATTGATTTGCAGCGTTTTAAAGCGACGCTGGATCAACCGGTAGAACAGAAGCAATACGCCCAATATCAAATGGGGATCTTAGTCTGGCTGACCAAAACAGAAACAGGTGACTTTGATGAATTGAATTTAGTTCGTCTTGATCATCCTTTATTTGCCGACATTCGCCATCGCGGGGTCGACTTTTTAGCCAAAGATCAACCCTTCTATGAACAAGATTTTGTTCGACATTTATATCGGCGGATGTCGCAAAGCAATGTTTTGATCGTCAATCATGCCTTTTTAATGCAGGAAAACCGACGGGCGCAGCCACTGTTGCCAACGAGTGATTATTTGTTGATCGATGAAGCCCAACAGTTGCCGCAGCAAGCAGAAGGCTTTAGTCAACATGTCTTTGACTCTGCTCATTTCAAGCGGCAGTTTTTACAGCTGAATGAAGAAGGACTATTTGAAGAAATTGCCCAGATCATTACCGAGGACGATTTTTTGCAACGCATGTTCTCGTTGTATCGAAATGCATTGTCGGTTTTGGTCGAAACACAAGAACAGTATTTTCGCACCTTATCTATCGATGCCCCAGAATTACAAGTCGTTCAGCATCGTGACCTCTATGATGGGTCATTAGAGCAGGACAAGCTACATCAAAAATTGAGCCTCTATTATCAGGAAATCAATGAGATTCAAAAGCAGCTGCGTCAGCGATTCGAGTTGACCAATGATCGGTGGTATGCAAGACAACGGATCGTGATTGCCCGTTTATTTGATTTCTTTAGTCAAATGGACGCACAGGAACAAACAGTGACCGCGTGGTTGACTTGGTGGCATCCTCGTTACGTTCATTGGCTGAAAAAGCATCCCCAGTCAGGAAATGCTTTGATTGAGTTAGCTGATCTAGAAGGACATTCGATCGTGGAGAGCACATGGTACCAACGCTATCAGCACATCATTTATCTAGGGGGGACATTGAAGATCCCAGGCAACAAAGAATATTTTGCCCATCAGATCGGCTTGACGGATGTGCCAGTCAAAACGATTCCTGCCTTTTATGATTACAGCAAGCAAACGCGACTGTATGTAATCAAAAAAGGTCTCTCGGTCCAACAAGCATCAGCTGCCGAATACGCGGATTATTTAGTCGAAGCGTTGGTCCCGATTTTGTTTGACAATCCGCAACCAGCGCTTGTGTTGTTTACGGCACACGAGACTTTGAAAAATGTCTATGATCGATTGAATAAAAAAGCCCTGCATTATGGCAGAGAAATCGTTGCTCAAGGGACTGGCGGAACCCGTGAGAAAATCTTAAAGAAATTTTTATTAGCGGAAAATGGTATCTTATTAGGGACTAGCAGTTTTTGGGAAGGGGTCGATTTACCAGGACAGGCACTGAAGATCGCTGTGGTGACCCGATTGCCTTTTGAGAACCCTAAACAACCCATGGTCCAAGCACGGCACGCCTTTTTGGAAGCAGAAGGCATTGATTCTTTTAAAGAAGATGCCTTACCTAAAGCGATTTTACGGCTGCGCCAAGCATTGGGGCGCTTGATCCGTTCCGAGGAGGATACCGGCGTGATGGTCGTCCTTGATCGACGCTTGCTATCGACAAAGTATGGCAAACGAATGGTCAAAGGCTTACCCAAAAACTTACCTCTGATTGAAGCAAGTCCAACTGAGATCGCCGAAGACATCCAACATTTTTTTGCGCAAGAGGAAAAAGCAGCAGCCGATTTTGAAAAATGAGTTGAACATCTGATATAATGGATTTTATTTAAGATTGGAGTACGAAGTGTGAAAACAAAAGACAAAGAACATCGGCGTGTGGTTATTTTGCTGAGTGCGATCACAGTCTTATTGGTCGTTATTCTCTTCGCTTCTATTTTCTATCTCCGTTCTTCTCGTCCAATGCGACAAGCAAGAAACGAAGCAATCGAAATAGCAGAAAGATACACCGATTTAGCAGAGGTCGAACAATTTTATTGGTTTACCCGTGAGGAAACCTCCTTTAGCATTGTTGGAAAGGATACGAATAACAATGAGATCGTTGTGATCATCCCAAAAAGCGGTGAGAAGGTTTCTGTTTTTAATCAAGCGGATGGGCTGACGGAAGCACAAGCTAAGGCATTTGTTCGCGACAATCATCAAGGTCAGGAAATCCAAAAGGCCGCATTGGGTATTTTTGAAGGCGAGCCAACTTGGGAAGTCATGACGAAAGATGGCGATGGTCGTTTGAACTATTATTTGATTGGTTTCAAAGATGGCGAAGAAATCAAAGCGATCACTGAACTATAGGAAGACGCTTATGATAGAATGAATTTTGGATCGTAGAAAGGATGATAAACATGGTACTTTCAAAAAGAGCAGAAAAATTGGAACCCTCCGCAACGTTAGCGGCATCTGCTAAGGCAAAAGCGTTAGCGGACCAAGGTGTAGACGTATTAAGTCTAACTGTCGGTGAACCCGACTTTATTACCCCGAAAAACATTCGCCAAGCAGCGATCGCAGCGATTGAGAGCGGCAAGGCTAGTTTTTACACAGCAACTGCGGGGATTCCTGAGTTAAAACAGGCGATTCTTGCTTATATGAAAGAGTTTTATGGTGCTGACTATGATTCAAACCAAGTGATCGTGACAGATGGCGCGAAGTTTGCCCTTTATACGCTGTTTCAAGCGCTCCTTGATGAAGAGGATGAAGTACTCATTCCAGTGCCTTATTGGGTCAGCTATGCGGAACAAGTCCGTTTAGCGCAAGGGACACCTGTGTTTGTTGAAGCCAAGCAAGAAGCCGATTTTAAAGTTTCCGTGGCTCAATTAGAAGCTGCTCGTACAGAGAAAACGAAAGCCATCATTTTAAACTCGCCTGCCAACCCTACAGGGGCGATTTACTCAAAAGAAGCGTTAACGGCAATCGGCAACTGGGCAGTGGAAAATAATATTTGGATCATTGCCGATGATATCTATGGTCGTTTGGTTTATAACGGCAATACCTTTACATCGATCGCAAGCTTATCAGAAGAGATCCGCAAACAAACCATCGTGATCAATGGCGTTTCTAAAACCTATTCTATGACTGGGTGGCGGATCGGATTTGCTGTCGGCGATGCAAAAATCATCAAAGCGATGATCGATATCGCTTCCCAAGCTACTAGCAACCCGCCGGCTGCTAGCCAATACGCAGCAGTTGAGGCACTGACTGGGAATCAAGAATCGATCGAAGTGATGCGTCAGGCCTTCGAAGAGCGCTTGAACAAACTATATCCGCTAATTGCCGCTATTCCTGGTTTTCAGGTGACGAAACCCCAAGGCGCGTTTTACTTGTTCCCAAATGTCAAAGAAGCCATGACGATGTGCGGCTATCAAACCATTGATGCCTTCGTGGAGGCCTTGCTGATGGAAGCCCACGTGGCAGTAGTGACTGGTGCTGGTTTTGGTACACCAGATTATTTACGCATCAGCTATGCAACTGATTGGGACACGTTAGCGGAAGCTACCAAACGAATCCATGATTTTGTTGAAAAGAAACGCCAAAAAGCTTAAAATGCTCTATGGTGCCTTTATTAATTAGATAGGAGAGAATCAAGTGGAATCTATTCAAATTTTAGATGCAAAAAAACACGTTGGCGAAACCGTTCAAATCGGAGCATGGGTTGCTAACAAACGTTCTAGCGGCAAGATCGCCTTTTTACAACTTCGTGACGGAACAGCGTATTTTCAAGGAATCGTTGTAAAAAGTGAAGTAGGGGAAGAAGTTTTCCAATTAGCGAAAAATCTAAATCAGGAAACTGCCGTACTGGTCACTGGGGAAATCAGAGAAGACTGCCGCTCAAAATTCGGCTATGAAATTGGTATCTCTGGTTTAGAGGTTGTTGGGGAAAGCCATGATTACCCAATCACACCAAAAGAACACGGAACAGATTTCTTGATGGACCATCGTCATTTATGGTTGCGTTCCTCAAAACAACACGCCATCATGCAAATCCGAAACGAAATCATTCGGGCAACGTATGAATTTTTCAACAAGAATGGCTTCATCAAAATCGATCCACCGATCCTAACCGGATCAGCACCAGAAGGAACGACTGATTTATTCGAAACCAACTATTTCGATCAAAAAGCATATTTGTCTCAGTCTGGTCAATTGTACATGGAAGCTGCCGCTATGGCGTTTGGCAAAGTCTTTTCTTTTGGACCAACTTTCCGTGCCGAAAAATCAAAGACACGTCGTCACTTGATTGAATTTTGGATGATTGAACCAGAAATGGCCTTTATGCACCAAGAAGAAAGCTTGGAAGTCCAAGAGCAGTACGTGGCATTCTTAGTGCAAAATGTGCTCGATAACTGTGACTATGCATTAGACGTCTTAGGCCGTGACCGTGAAGTCTTGAAAAAATACACCAAATTACCATTCCCACGAATCTCTTACGATGATGCAGTGGCATTATTACAAAAGAACGGCTTTGATGATATTCAATGGGGCGATGACTTTGGCTCACCACATGAGACCTTTATTGCCAATTCATTCGATCAGCCCGTCTTTATCTTAAACTATCCAAAAGCCATCAAACCTTTCTATATGAAGCCACATCCAACGAGAGAAGATGTCGTGATCTGTGCCGATATGATCGCACCAGAAGGCTATGGCGAGATCATAGGCGGTTCTGAACGTGCCATCGATCATGAATACCTGCTAGAACAAATCCGCGCCCACGGCTTGGATGAAAATGAATATTCATGGTATTTAGATCTACGCAAGTACGGCTCAGTTCCTCACACCGGCTTTGGTCTTGGATTAGAACGGACCGTTACCTGGTTATCAGGAATCGAGCACGTAAGAGAATCCATTCCGTTTCCACGGTTGTTGAATCGGATTTATCCTTAATTTAAAAAGATTTTGTGCGAAAGCGTAAACGATTCACTCATCACACCATCCCTTGCTAGAAAGTCTCTAGCGGGGCTGGTGTTTTTATCTGCTCTTGATGATGAGGGATTACTTCAGAAAAGAAGCAAGCAGCAATCCAACGGGCGGCTGGGACTGAATAGAAGAAATCGCTTTGCTTGCTCGAGTGTGCTTTTTTTACGCGCGGGGATGTGATATAATAACAAATTGACTAGTATCTCTCATTTTATAACATTAAGGACAATACACTATGGATAATAGAAAAACGAATAAAATAATCATCAGTATTGTGACACATAATAGTCGTGATATATTCAAAACATTGGATCATCTGGAGAAAGAGATAGGAGAGGATCCACGCTTTGAAGTGAAAATATTTGATAATAATTCGAAAGCAGAATACATTGCTAAAATGCAAGATTATCCATTTGTCACTGTCATCTCAGCCAATGAAAATCTTGGATTTGGTCATGGACACAATCAATTATTAATGAATGCAACGCAAGAATACGGATTTATTTGCAATCCTGATATTCTTGTCACGAAAGAATCAATTGAAGGATTATTAAAAAGAATTCAAGAGAATGAAGCAGCTGTCGTAGTTCCTCAGGTTTTGAACGAAGATGGCTCTATTCAGTATTTAGTAAGAAAACGATTAGCTGTATTCGATTATTTCTTGCGATTTATTCCGTTTCATTGGGTAAAAAAAGTATTTAAAAAAAGACTGTCTGCTTATGAGTGCCGTGACCTTCCACAAGATCAAACCAGTTATATCCGAATGGGCTCTGGTTGTTTTATGTTGGTAGAAATCGCTCGCTTTAAAGAAATCGGCGGCTTTGACGAACAGTTCTTTATGTATTTTGAAGACAATGATTTGTGTTTGAGATATGAAAAAGCGGGGTACCGCATTTTGTATACGCCCTTTGAAAAAGTCGTGCACTTATACGGTAAAGGAGCTCATAGAAGTGCAAAACTCTTTTTGGTGTTTATGCATTCGATGATGAAATTTTTTAATAAATGGGGTTGGAGGCTGTTTTGATGAACCGTTTATTTGTGACGATCGTAATGTATGAAAGAAGCTGGCAAGAAGCGTCGGCTTCACCGCTTTTGGAAAAAGCGGTGAAGAACCAGCAAATCCAATTGCTGGTTTATGATAACAGTCCACAAAGTCATGATGAGCCTTTTTTTCAGCATCCATTAGTGACCTATTTCCATGATCCAGCCAATCCCGGCCTCTCCAAAGCATACAATAAAGGGTTTAAGTCTGCGTCTAGCGGCGATTTTGATTTGCTGCTTCTCTTGGATCAAGATACGGAGCTGACAAAAGCCTACCTAAACTTTCTTATGACTGAGACGATCGGAACTGAAATAGGTGCTGTTGTGCCGCTGATTTACAGTGGCACAACACAGGTATCACCGGTCTTAGCTGATCGTTACATCAATCGAAATCTGGCATATCCTGCTATCGGTGAGCAAAAACAGCGGATTATGGCAATCAATTCCGGCACCGCAGTCACTCTCGCGGCTATAAAAAAAATCGGCGGATTCAATGATGCTTTTCCGCTGGATTTTTTAGATCATTGGCTTTTTCTTCGCTTACATCAAGAAGGCTTTCGGTTTTTGATCGCAAACCAAAAGCTGAATCATGATCTTTCAGTCATGCATTATAAAACGATGACTAGGGAAAGATATGAGCAGATTCTTACCAGTGAATCGAAATTCTATAGGGATTTCGATAAAGAAAAGAAAAAGGAACATGAAAAACAGCTTTTTTTTCGAACAATAAAACAAGCACTTTCACCCAAAATGTGCCGATTCAGTCGAAGAACATGGAAAGAATACTTGTCATTTAGGAAGGATCATTTATGATATCAGTATGTGTAGCCACTTATAACGGAGAAAAGTATCTTCAAGAACAGCTGGACAGCATTCTAATTCAACTTGCACCTGATGATGAGCTGATTATTTCGGATGACTTCTCTACTGACAAGACAAGAAATATCCTCGATTCTTATCGCGCAGATCCCCGAATCAAACTTTTGGAAGGACCGCAAAAAGGCATTATCAAGAATTTTGAACACGCAATTAAGCAGGCTTCAGGCGATCTGATTTTTTTGGCCGACCAAGACGATGTGTGGCTTCCCGATAAAGTTGCTGATACAAAAGCAAAATTTGATGAAAAAAAAGAGACACAGGTAGTCATTTCTGATTTGAGAATTGTCGATGAGCAGCTTGAAGTGATTGAACCCTCCTATTTTGACTATCGGAATGTAAAAGTCGGATTTTTACGAAATGTGCTTAAAAATAAATACATCGGAGCAGGCATGGCTTTTCGAAGAGAGTTGAAGCCAGCTATTCTTCCGTTTCCGCAAGCAATTCCAATGCATGATATGTGGATCGGTGCAATGGCAGGCAACCGTATCGAACTTATTGATAAGCAGTTAACGTTGTATCGAAGACATGAAAAAAATGCCAGTGAAATCAAAACATCCGCTTCATTTGGCCAGCAATTCGTGTGGCGCTGGGGTTTAATAAGAAGCCTGTTCATGAGAAAGGTATTTGATAAATAAAAGTTACATTTTCATTTCAAAACTTTGAATTGAATGACAAAGCTTTCTAGAAATGAGATAATGCTGTGGTGAGAAATACAAGTAAATTATTTAAGGAGCGTAATGAATGAAAGGGATTATTTTAGCAGGCGGTTCAGGAACACGCCTTTATCCATTAACAAAAGCAACTTCTAAACAATTGATGCCTATTTATGACAAACCAATGATTTTTTACCCAATGTCTACATTGATGTTGGCGGGGATCAAAGAAATTTTAATTATTTCCACTCCTCAAGATACTCCTCGCTTTCAAGAGTTATTTGGCGATGGCAAAGACTTAGGACTGCAAATTGACTATGCAGTACAGCCAAGTCCTGACGGCCTCGCTCAAGCATTCATTATTGGGGAAGAGTTTATCGGCACTGATAGTGTTTGTTTAGTCCTAGGAGACAATATTTATTATGGCGGCGGTCTATCAAAAATGCTTCAACGAGCTGCTGCAAAAGAATCAGGTGCAACTGTTTTTGGCTATCATGTAAATGATCCTGAACGATTTGGTGTAGTGGAGTTTGATGACGATATGCACGCCTTGTCTATTGAAGAAAAACCTGAGAAGCCGAAATCAAATTATGCTGTAACAGGTCTGTATTTCTATGATAACGAAGTAGTCGAAATAGCCAAGAATATCAAACCGTCTGCGCGTGGAGAATTAGAAATTACCGATATCAATAAAGTTTATCTAGAAAAAAATAAACTTTCTGTTGAAGTCATGGGAAGAGGTTTCGCTTGGCTTGATACAGGAACACATGAAACATTGCTTGAGGCATCTACTTTTATTGAAACGATTGAAAAACGGCAAAACTTGAAAGTTGCGTGTTTGGAAGAAATATCATTCCGAATGGGCTATATCACAAGAGAGCAGTTGGTTGCTTTAGCTGAGCCATTGAAAAAAAATCAGTATGGTCAATATTTATTACGACTAGCTGCTGAATAAAGAGGAGACGCTTTGATGAAAGTTATAGAAACAAAATTGACAGATGTAAAATTAATAGAGATGGACGTTTACGGCGATCATCGAGGTTTTTTTACTGAAAGCTATTCAAAAGAAAAATTTTCAGCACAAGGAATTGACTTTGATTTTGTTCAAGATAACCACTCATTATCTGCTGAAGCAGGTGTGTTAAGAGGCCTGCATTTTCAAAAAGGTGAAGCAGCACAGACAAAATTGATTCGTGTGGTGACTGGTGCGGTACTTGATGTTATCGTAGATATTCGTAAAGGCAGCCCGACCTATGGAGAGTGGGAAGGGTACTTGTTAACCGAACACAACCATCGTCAGTTATTAGTACCTCGCGGATTTGCTCACGGGTTTATGACACTGACCCCAAATGTGAACTTCTTGTATAAGTGTGACAACTATTATAATGCTGAAGCTGATGGCGGCATTGCATTTGATGATCCCGATTTGGCGATTACTTGGCCTATAGATGTGAAAAAAGCGATTCTATCAGAAAAAGATAAAAAACATCCAACACTGAAAGAATTTGAAATAGAAAATACATTTGTCTATGGTGAAGTATAAGGAGTGAAAGTGATGAAAAAAATTATTGTAACCGGTGGAGCAGGATTTATCGGCTCTAACTTTGTTCATTATGTGATCAATAATCATCCTGATGTTTTTGTAACAGTTTTAGATAAGCTGACCTATGCGGGAAATAAGAACAATCTTAATGGTCTTCCAAAGAATCGCTTCGAATTAGTTGTCGGCGACATTGCTGATCAGGAGCTGGTAGATAGATTGGTTCAGGATACAGACGCTGTCGTTCATTATGCTGCAGAATCTCATAATGACAACTCGTTGAAAGATCCTTTTCCGTTTGTTCAAACCAACATTATTGGAACGTATACGCTGATAGAAGCATGCCGAAAGTATAATGTAAGATACCATCATGTTTCAACCGATGAAGTATATGGCGATCTTCCTTTGAGAGAAGATCTTCCGGGACATGGCGAAGGAGCGGGAGAAAAATTCACGGACAAAACGCCGTATAACCCATCAAGTCCTTACTCTTCAACAAAAGCTGGTTCCGATCTTTTGGTAAAAGCTTGGGTGCGCTCATTCGGTCTCCAAGCGACGATCTCCAATTGTTCTAATAATTATGGACCTTATCAACACATTGAGAAATTTATTCCTCGACAAATTACCAATATTTTGAGCGGCATCAAGCCGAAATTGTACGGTGACGGGAAAAATGTCCGTGACTGGATTCATACAAATGATCATTCATCAGCTGTGTGGACGATTTTAACAAAGGGACAAATGGGTGAAACGTATCTCATCGGTGCCGATGGTGAAGAGGATAATAAAGCAGTAATTGAACTGATTTTAGAACTAATGGATCAGCCCAAAGACGCGTATGAGCACGTAAATGATCGACCAGGTCATGATTTACGCTATGCAATTGATTCGACAAAATTGAAAGAAGAATTGGGCTGGCAACCGGAATTCACCAATTTCCGAGATGGCTTAGCCGATACGATTGAGTGGTATCGCAACAACGAAGAATGGTGGAAGACAGAAAAAGAAGCGGTAGAGAAAAATTATGCTGCGAATGGACAATAAATAAAAGCAGGGAAACCTGCTTTTTTTGAAGGGATGAGAAATATGATTTTACTGACAGGCGGAAATGGGCAGCTGGGCACGGAGCTGCGACATCTATTAGATGAAAAAGGATTAAAATATGTCTCAACGGATGCCCAGGAAATGGATATTACGGACGAAAAAGCAACTCTTGCTTTTATTCAAGAATTAAAACCGACCGTTATTTATCATTGTGCTGCATACACAGCAGTAGATAAGGCGGAAGATGAAGGCAAGGAACTTGATGAGAAAATCAATGTCAACGGGACGGAAAACGTGGCGAAAGCGGCGAAAGCGGTAGGAGCAAAGTTTGTTTACATCAGTACTGATTATGTGTTCGATGGAACGAAAAAAGAGGGGGTCTACAAAGAAACAGATAAGCCGAATCCTCAAAATGAATACGGTCGTACAAAATTGTTGGGTGAACAAGCAGTGAAAGATCTTTTAGATGAATACTTCATTATCCGAACTTCATGGGTTTTTGGTAAATATGGACATAATTTTGTATATACAATGAAACGTTTAGCGCAAACGCACCCGCGCTTAACCGTCGTAGATGATCAATATGGCCGTCCAACATGGACCCGAACATTAGCTGAATTTATGGTCTATATTATCGAAAACAATGCAGACTATGGGATCTACCATCTATCAAATGACAATAGCTGTTCATGGTACGAATTTGCCAAAGAAATTCTGAAAGAAACGGATGTTGAGGTTGCACCTGTCACTTCAGCAGAATATCCGCAAAAAGCAAAACGACCACAATACTCGGTGTTGGATCTTACAAAAGCAAAGAATACCGGTTTTGTTATTCCTACTTGGGAAGAAGCATTGGCTGATATGACTGCATCTTTAGAGAAAGAAGAAAACTAGAAAAAGAGGGATCATGATGAAAGTTTCCGTTTTTGGTTTAGGTTATGTAGGATTAGCAAACGCTTTGTTATTGGCGCAAAAAGAAGAAGTACTTGCTTATGATATTGTGGATGAAAAAATCGATCAATTGCAAAAGAAAATCTCACCTCTTGAAGACAAAGAAATTCACCAATTTTTGGAGCGGACAGACTTGTCCGTTCATTTCACCAAAGCTTTTGATGAAGCTGTTGACTTTGGGGATGTATTAATTATTGCGACGCCTACAGATTACGATGAGCATAAAAACTATTTTGATACGTCGACTGTAGAATCGGTGATTGAAAAAGCGCTGGAGTTGCGTCCAGATGCTGTGTTTATTATTAAATCAACAGTTCCTGTAGGGTATACATTAGATCTTAAAGCACGTTTTAACACAGAGAACATTTTATTTTCACCTGAATTTTTGCGTGAGGGAAAAGCTTTATACGACAATTTGCATCCTTCGAGAATTGTTGTTGGAGAATGCAGTGAGCGAGCGAAAGAGATCGCCGAGATGTTCAAGCGAAATGCATGGGAAAATGAAATTCCCGTGCTTTTAACAAATCCGACTGAAGCTGAAGCAATAAAACTGTTTTCTAACACGTATCTGGCGCTGCGCGTGGCATATTTCAACGAATTAGATACCTATGCGGAAGTGAGGGGACTTGATTCACGACAAATCATTGAAGGCGTCGGGCTGGATCCTAGAATCGGCTCCCACTACAACAATCCGTCTTTTGGATACGGTGGCTACTGTCTGCCCAAAGATACCAAGCAGCTCCTAGCTAACTATGATAAGGTTCCGAATAATATCATTCAAGCGATCGTCGAAGCAAATACGACCCGCAAAGATTTCATCGCGGAGCAGATCCTTGATCGACAACCGAAAGTTGTGGGCATCTATCGATTGACTATGAAAGCTCATTCTGATAATTTCCGCTATTCTTCCATTCAAGGAATTATGAAGCGGATCAAAGCCCATGGAATCAACGTAGTAGTATACGAGCCTTCTTTAAAAGAGAACTCCTTCTATAACTCTGAAGTTATTGATGACTTTGAGACGTTTAAAAAGATCTCTGATGTTATTGTAGCAAATCGTATGGAAGATGTACTGCATGACGTAGAAGACAAAGTATACACAAGAGATTTGTTTGAAAGAGACTAAAAACTTTGAGAAAAAGGAGGCCAAATTTCGTTCGTTGAATGCGGCTTTCTTTTTTTCGTTTAATCTGTCAATGAAACATTAATTTTTTTTCTCAATTTTTGAAATGATCTGGTAGAGGTTGAGAAAGAGGGGAATGTCGAGTATACTTTTTAAGGATAGCTTTAAAAAGTTTACCGTAAAAAAGATTAGTGGAACCTTAAAGGAGAAAATGATGTTCGAGCGTAAAAATAGAATTTTATTGAAAGAATTAGTAAAAACCGATTTTAAACTAAGATATCAAGGAAGTATTATGGGCTATGTTTGGTCTGTTTTAAAGCCCTTGATGCTGTTTACTGTCATGTATGTGGTCTTTGTACGTTTTCTTAAATTTGGACAAGATGTTCCTCACTTTGAAGTGGCGTTACTTTTGGGAACCGTTCTATGGAGCTTTTTTAGCGAAACGACAAATTTAGGTATGTCATCAATCGTCACACGAGGCGATCTGCTTAGAAAACTAAGCTTTCCTACACATATCATTGTTATTGCTGTATCGATCAACGCCTTAATCAATCTAGTAATCAGCCTTGTGATCGTTCTTTTATTTGCGATGATCAATGGAGCGGATATTTCAATCTATGCTTTTTTAGCACCGCTGCTTCTGATTGAACTCTATGCCTTTTCATTGGGCGTGTCTTTTATTTTGGCAACAATCTATGTTAGGTTTCGGGACATTGGACCGATCTGGGAGGTTGTCCTTCAAGCGGGTTTTTACCTTACACCGTTAATTTACCCATTGACACTTGTAATGAATATGGACGTGAACATTGCCAAACTTTTGATGATGAATCCAATGGCTCAAATTATTCAAGATATGCGGCATATCTTAACAAGTACAAGCAATATTACGGTATGGCAATTAATAAATACGAATTGGATCGTCGCAATTCCATATGTTTTGCCATGGATCGTATTAGTTGCTGGCTACATGATTTTTAATAAAAATTCGAAAAAATTTGCGGAGATTATTTAATATGAATAATGAAATAGCAGTGAAAGTTGATCATATAGGAAAATCGTTTCGTCTTCCTACAGAAAGTACAACGAGTTTAAAAAGAACGATCGTTAATTATTTTAAAGGAATCAAAGGATACAATGAGCAAAAAGTCCTAAGAGATATTTCGTTTGAAGTGAATAAAGGAGATTTCTTTGGAATTGTCGGAAGAAATGGGAGTGGAAAATCAACCTTATTAAAAATTATCTCCCAAATTTATACACCTGAAAAAGGGTCTGTAGAAGTGAACGGAAAATTGGTTTCCTTCATCGAGTTAGGCGTTGGATTCAATCCAGAATTAACTGGGAGAGAGAATGTCTATTTGAATGGCGCTATGCTTGGTTTTTCCGAAAAAGAAGTGGATGGAATGTATTCCGATATCGTTGAGTTTGCGGAATTAACTGAATTTATGAATCAAAAATTAAAGAATTATTCAAGCGGCATGCAGGTTCGGCTTGCGTTTTCTGTAGCGATTCAAGCGAAAAGCGATATTTTAGTCTTAGATGAAGTATTGGCTGTCGGGGATGAAGCGTTCCAAAGAAAATGCAATGACTATTTCATGAAGGCCAAAGATGAGAACAAGACCATTATCCTCGTGACTCACTCAATGGAATCTGTTCGTAAATACTGTAATAAAGCACTGATGATCGATAAAGGGGAAGTAAAAATCATCGGGACCCCAGATGATGTAGCAAATCAATATTCTTTAGACAATGTTACACAGACGGGGACCTCCACCGTTATTGAAAAGGAAGAGGTTATAGAAGAACCACAAGAAGTTGAAACAAAAAGTAAAGAAGAGGAAACAATTCGAAACTTTACAGTAGATTTATTATCTGATGAAATGCTTACCGATGAGAATCGACGAGTAGAGTTTTTGATTTCTTATGAAGTGTTAAAAGATATGGAGACGTATATTGCTTTTTCAATGACAGATATCGATCGCAACATTTGGATGTACAACGACAATTCATATGATGAAATGACAAAAGGTATCGGTAAAAAGACTTTTAAATATGCTTGCGAGTTAAATCATATCAATGAATGCAAATTAAGGTTAGGCGTATCAATTCGAAACGCCGCGGACGAACCATTTGCTTTTTCAGATCAAGAAAATTCACCCGTAATAATCGTTTCCCCAAGAAAAAATCGATCAAAAAGCGAGCGGATCGCCTCAAGCGGTATTTTGACAAGCAATGGAAGCTGGCAGAAGCTTAAGTGATCAGAAAAATCTATTTATAGAAAAAGGTGAGTCGTATTGGAACCATTAGTTTCTGTGATTATAACTTGTTATAATCATGAAAAATATGTTGGTCAGTGTCTGGAAAGTGTATCTTCCCAAACCTATAAACATTTAGAATTAGTGATTATCAATGATGGATCGACAGATAATTCAGATCAGATTATTAGAGATTATTTATCACATGTTTCGCTAAAACATGAGTATTTGGTTCAAGAAAACCGAGGCGTTTGTGTGACACGAAATAAAGGACTTGAGCGAGCTGTCGGAAAATACCTATTATTTGTCGACAGTGATAATTATCTAGATAATCAATATATTGAAAAGCTAGTTGAAACTGCCGAAAAAGAAGAAGCAGATATTGTATATACTGATCTTGTAAATGTTGAAACAGGTGAGCTGTTTATGGAAGCCAAACCATTCCAATTGGAAGAGTTTCTTTCTAGTAACTTTATTGATAATTGCTCGTTGATAAGAAAAGAAATTGTTGGTCAGCTAACATATGATTTAGCGTTAAATAGAAAAAAATTAGTCGACTATGACTTTTTTATGCGACTGATTCTTACCAACCATGCGAAAGCTGTTAAATGTTCTTCCACAAAATTAAATTATCGAGTGCTACAAGAATCAATATCAAGGAAAGGGCAGCATGGGACCGAAAAATTTTATTATGAGATTTATCTTTATCTCCTGAGCAAGCATCAGGAACAATATCCGCAACTGGTTCTTTCAGCAATTAAGAATAATATCATGCAACTGGAAGACCGAAACGAAGAATTAATCAATCATCTTGCAGATTTGACTAATTATATAAAACAACAAAACAAAGATAATGAATTATTGCTTGCAGAAATTAATGAATTAAAAGTATCAGTGGAAGACTTAAACAATGAAAAACAGGCGATAGATCAGCGATTACTTGAAGAAAATCTTGAAAAAAATGACTTGCAAAATCAGAATTTATCTATGGCGCAATTAATTCAGTTGCTGGAAAACGATAAACAAGCGTTGATGTCATCTAAGTCATACAGGGTTGGTAAACTTATTGTGAAGCCTTTCAGTTATGGACTAAGATTTTTAAGAAATCCTAGTAAAGGATTAGTACTTGTTGATAAAGCAAAACAAAAGTTATTGGTTAAACTCAGAAAAATCCCTAATTTGCAATTTTTAGTTTTATCTAGCAAACGAAAAGCAACACGCAAAAGAAATGTTTATCAAAATCCAAAAAGAGTATTGGTATATGTTATCTATGAAAGCCAATCCCAGCTGCAAGAGTATAAACTCATTTTTCTTTCCTCTTTAGCAGATTTTTCAGAAAAAGTATTAATCGTAGTGAATGGTAAATTACCGGAGTCTGACTTAGAAAAGCTTCGTAAGTTTGGGGAGGTCGTTCTTAGATCTAATGATGGATATGATACGGCAGCCTTTAAACACGGTATCGATTTTCTTGGCGAAAAGGAATTAAGTAAGTATGATGAATTGTTATTGGTGAATGATACAAATGTTGGTCCAGTCTCAGATTTAACAGAAGCATTTAATAAAATGGCAGCTAAAAAACTTGATTTCTGGGGAATTTCTTATGGAGAAGAGCAACCTGATTTTACCAAGTATAACAAGTATGGATATATCCCTATTCATTTACAGTCCTATTTTTTAGTAATTGAGAAATCAATGTTCCACGATCCATCATTTTATGACTATTGGAAAAATCTTGGAGATACAAACTCAAGAGAAAAAGCAATCGGAAAGCATGAAACGGTTTTTACAAAACATTTCAGCGACTTGGGCTTTAAACACGGGGCTTTAACCGAAAAGAATACGGATAGTCCAATGTATATCCATCCCCTTCAAATGGTTCGAGAGGGTGTACCTATCGTTAAATACACAGCTTTTGCAAACGATACAGACGAGAAATTTGCTTGGCAAGGACTTCAGAGGAAAACAGAAGTTCCTGAATTAATTGAATATATTAGAAATGAAACGGAGTATCCAGGTGCTGTGATCGATCAAATCATGGAGGATATCAAAAATAAAAAGCACAAAGAACATATTCTCATAATAGATGGTGTCGAAAATGCAATTCCGCAGTTAACAAAATACCGTGTACAAAATAAGATTGAACAGTTAAAAAACCTAGGCTTTGATGTCTGGCATGTTAATCTTTCTACATTTCAAATGGGATTAGCTGAACACGCAAGTCATATCATTATTTACCGTGCACCATATGATGAGCGATTAGCAGAACTGATTCGTTTAGCAAGAAAGTACCATAAACCTGTGCTGTATGATATTGACGATTTAGTGATCGATACCAAGTACACGGATCAGTTGACGTACGTCCAAAATCTTACAAAAGTTGAAAAAAACAATTACGATAGCGGCGTTATCAGTTACAAAAAAATGATGCTTATGTGTGATGGGGCAATAGCTTCCACAGGTGTCTTAAAAGAGGAACTTCTGAATTATCACCAGAACGTACTGCTTAATCGAAATCTTGCGAACCAAGAGTTGGTGGCGATCAGTCATGATGCAGTTGAAAATAAGATGGAAGATAGTACAAAGGTGAAAATCGGGTACTTTTCGGGATCTATCACCCATAATGAGAATTTCGAATTGATTAAGCCTGCTATTCTAGAAATCTTAGAAACTTTTCCGCAAGTGGAATTGCATTTAGTTGGGCATTTAGATGTCCCGAAAGAAATGGAAAGGGTAGAATCGCAACTGGTCATTCATCCATTTGTTGATTGGAAAGAATTGCCGAAACTGATTTCAAACGTAGATGTAAATTTAGCTCCACTAGTACCATCAGTTTTTAATGAAGCAAAATCAGAAATTAAATGGATGGAAGCAGCTCTGGTTCAAGTACCTACATTAGCAAGTAATATTGGTGCATTTAAAGAAATGATCATTGACTATGAAACAGGATTCTTAGCAAAAGATGATGAATGGTTTGAAAAACTGTCATGGATTATTGAGCATCCAGAACGAGTACAGAGTGTGGCAAAATGTGCTGAGAAGTTTGTATTATCAAATTGTATCACAAATAATAAAGAAGATGAGTTAACAAATTACTTTAGGGGGCAGAGAATTGAAGTTCATAAGTAGAAATATTGCCGAATTGAAGGGGAATTGGAAAATGGGAATAGGTTTCTTGATTATTCTCCTTCTAAGCCAATATCTTCTTCAATATAAAGATTCTACTTGGCCTAAGCTCTATATTTTAATAGCTGCTGCTGCCTTGTTAATTTTGTTATCTTTTAGCAGACTAAATGAAAGTAAGCAAATTGCTAGAAATACCTTTCTTTTGATTGCAATTATGGGCTCATTAAATTCATTGATTTTTCCGGTAAATGGAAATCTGGATGAATACAGTCATTATTATCATGCGCTTAATCTAGCGGATGGTGAATTGACAAAACGTGTTTCGCAACAAAATTTTCGAGAAGTTTCTCCTGATTATCAGGCAATTTCAAGCGTTCCAATGAAGAAATTAGATGGATTAGCGACAAATCTCTATAACAAAGAATTCATAAACATAAGACACGTTCCGTCCGACTATCGATCAGAGTTGCTTGATATATCAGAGACGTTAGCCAATCCTGCATATATACCTAGTGCTTTGGGAATTTCTCTAGGAAGACAAATCAGTGATAGAGTTGCTGTCTCTTATTATTTAGGTCGTATTGGAAATGTATTGTTTTATGCATTTCTGGCATGGTTAGCTGTTAGAGTCAGTAGGTATTACAAGATTCAACTGTTTTTGACTTCTACTTTACCTTTTACATTATGGATTTCAGCAGGGTACACGTATGATAACTTGTACTATGGTTTGACTCTCCTTCTATTTGCCCAATTTACAAATCTAATTAAAGATAACAATAAAATAACGATAAAAAAAATAGTAGCATATTGTGTTACTTGTTTAGGATTAGTATTTTGTAAAGCCCCAATGTTAGTATTGATATTTTTACCTGTTTTTATACCATCTAAAAGGTGGGAAACTCGGAAAAATTTTTATAGTTACTTACTGCTTTCGTTTTTTACATTACTTACAAGTTCCCTTTGGATATTTAGAGAAAAGATATCGATGCTCATAACTCCTCAAACAGCACAAGCTTCTTTATCCAGTATTGAATCTACAACTGAAATATCACGAACTTCATATTTTTTGGATAACATAGGGTACACGATAGAGGTTTTTTTACGGTCGATTCTGGAAATACCAAAGAATATAATAGAATTCATTGAAATGCCTCAAATTGATATCATGTCTACAGGCGTTTTAAGAAATGTAAATAGTATAAGTTATATATTACTAATAATCTTAGCAAGCTTTTTGTTAAAAATAGTTCTTGATAAAAAAATGATTTTATGGTCATTAATTTTGTTTTTAACTATTACATTGGGTACAATTTATGCAATTTCTGGAGATACTCGCGTCTTTAATATTGGAGATTTGCACGTGAGTGGTGTACAAGGTAGGTATCATTTCTATCTTATGGCCTTTCTTCCTCTTTATATAAAGTCCTTTACAGAAAGGACTTCATTTAGAAACGAGAATATTGCTCAATTTCTCAATGAAGAGCAAATAACTAATTTTATAGTTAAATCTGTTTTTGTTATAACAGTATTGAATTCTTGTATTGCAATATACGGGTTTCTATAAAAATCACAAAAGGGGATTATAATGAAAAAAATTATGTTCATTTCACCAACTGGCACGATGGACAACGGGGCAGAAATTTCAATATTCAATTTAATGAAATATCTAGTTGAGCAAGGATATGAAGTAGTAAATATTGCACCGGTTAGTGGAGACGTCGAAGTAAATGACTACTCTCGAATTTTTGAAAGTAATGGGATCAAATGTTTTTTAGTTTCAAATCAACGGTGGTGGTGGGAGGATGCACCAGGAATGTTATTTGGAAGTGAAGAACAACGAGCGGCATCTTTTAGAAATACTATCGATCTCATTACAAAAAAGATAGACGAGTTTGATATTGAGTTGGTAATCACAAATACAGCAAACATGTTCCAAGGTGCGATGGCGGCGGCTGTTCAAGACGTTTCTCATATCTGGTTAATTCATGAATTTCCTTCCGGCGAATTTGCTTACTACAAGGATAAAATTGAGTTTATAGAAGAATTTTCTGATGAGATTTTTGCTGTTAGAGGCGAGTTGAGCAATAATTTGCAAGAGCTGTTTACAAGGAAAAAAATCAAGTCATTCGCTCCCTACACAGAGTTAAAACAAGTTTCCCTTAAAAATGGAGATGTTCAAAGAATCGTTTCAGTAGGACGTATCAACCCAAGAAAAAATCAATTAGAACTAATAAAAGCATATCATCAGTTGAACAGGTACGACATTGAGTTGGTTTTTATTGGTGCATGGGATGATGAGTATAAAGAAAAATGTCTCGATTATATCAAAAAAAATCGTTTAAAAAATATAACTTTTCTAGGAAATGTAGACAATCCATGGGAGCATGTGACATCGAAAGATATATGCGTTTTTTCTTCAGCAATGGAAACATTCGGTTTAGTTTATGTTGAGGCTCTTTTAAACGGTGTACCAGTTATTATATCCAATAATCCAGGGCACATGTCAGCATATGATTTTTTTAATCACGGTTGTGTCTATCCATTAGGTGATATAGATAAATTAGTAGAAATGATCCGCGATCGATTAGATAACTTCGATGACTTCAAAAGCGAAACAGTCAATTTCTCCGTTGAAGCAAAAGAGAAGTACCAGATTTATTATGTTTATCAAGACTTAATCGAAGCGATCGATTCCGTAACTGCTTCGCCAAAAGCGATTCGCCATATAAAATCTTTATTGACCTTAAATGAAAAAAAGAGCAAACTGGCGCAATTTGAGTATCAAACGAGAAGTTTCCTGCAAAGAGTTAAGTATAAAATAAGGAAAAGCTTTAAATAAAGTTCAAATGATTCTAAGTAAAAAGACAAGGCCGGCAACAATGCTGGGCTCCCCGTCAAGTGGACAATGAAATAGAATAAAATTATTTTGACGACTGTCTACCGAAATTCGGGCTCTATAATTTATGGGACTGATGAATCAGAATTGATTCTTCAGTCCCATTTTCATTTTAGGTATTAAAAAACATATCGTTCTCTAGTATGATTAAATCACCACAAAATAAACAACTGAGAGGACGATATGCTATATGAATGATTCTATCAAAAAAATGCTGAGAATAATAGAGAAAGATTTGATGATTACAGAGGTCTCTTACGAGACCCTTCAGAAGAAAAAGACGTTGGTCGTCGATGCTGTTCTCTCGCCTACTCCTCGTGCTTGTAGAAGTTGTGGTTCTACTGTGGTAGATGGAAACGGGAAAGCAATTATAGTGAAAAATGGGAAGAAGGAAACGATTGTCCGTTTTGAACAATACAATCATATGCCTTTGGTTATGCGCCTAAAAAAGCAGCGCTATACCTGTAAAAACTGCCGAACCCATTGGACTGCTCAAAGTTATTTTGTCCAACCCAGACATTCAATCGCAAATCATGTTAGATATAAAATTGCTTCTTTACTGACTGAAAAAGTATCTTTATCTTTTATTGCGAAAAGCTGTCAGGTATCTTTGACCACCGTTATTCGTACATTGAAAGAGTTTAAAAGCTATTTACCAAAGCAATCCAAGAAGATTCTCCCCAGAGTATTGATGGTTGATGAATTTCGTTCGCATGCTTCCATAGAAGATAAAATGAGCTTTATTTGCGCAGATGGCGAAACAGGAAAATTAATAGATGTTTTGCCTACGCGTAAATTACCTCGATTAACAAGCTATTTCTTAGGTTGTACCAATCCAGAAGAAGTAGAATTCTTGGTGACAGACATGAACGCCGCCTACTTCCAGCTCACCAAACGTGTTCTGCCAAATGCGAAAGTAGTGATTGATCGGTTTCATATTGTCAAACACATGAATCAAGCGTTCAATGAGTTGCGTATCCGTGAAATGAATGAACTTCGTAAAGCAGGACAGAAAAGCCAGGCAGAAAAACTGAAAAAGAACTGGCGCTTTTTGCTAAAAAATCGTGCAAACATCAACCATTATGAATACAAAACATGGAAAAGTTTCCGAGCACCAAAATACCCATTTCTTACTGAAGCAATGATGATTGATCGATTGCTTGAGTTTTCTACGCCCCTGAAGGAGGCGTATCCCTTTTTTCATGAATTAGTTGAAGCCTTTCGAGACAAAGACCCTGACTTATTTTTCTGCATATTGGCAGAACTTCCCAAAACGTTAGATGACGGCTTTCGGGAGAAGCTTCAAAACCTTCTGACCTATGAAGAAGGCATCACCAACGCAATGATCTATCCTTATTCCAATGGAAAAATAGAAGCGAAGAATACCCACATAAAGACAATGAAACGAGTATCCTACGGATTTAAATCATTCGAGAACATGAGAATTAGAATCTTTTTGATCAATAAATTAATCAATGTAAGATAACAAAAAATCTGAGCCAGAATGTGGTTCATTCTGACCCAGATTTGATTTTGCACAACTCATCAGTCCTTATTGACAAAGAGCCGAAATTCGGTAGGCAGTTTTTATGTTTTTTACTTTGTTTAACCTCAACTTTGCTCGACTGGCCTCCTTCTTGGTTAAGCGGATTTATTCTATTCGCTTGTCCAAGAGGGGGAGTGATTAAGCTGCCATTAATAATTCTTGATGAACTTGGATCGGTGTTTTGCTCTTCAAACATCGTTGATAGCGACCATTGTTGTAATAGTTCATGTATTTCTCGATCATTTCAACGAGACTTTCTCTACTGATAAACTTTCGCCGATAATATTTTTCTCGCTTAAGCATTCCCCAGAAGCCTTCCATTGGACCATTATCGGTACAACGGGCGACACGAGACATACTCTGCTTCATTTTCGCTTTCTTTAGCTTTGTGCAAAAAACTTTACTTGTATATTGAAATAGCGGATGAGCGGTTGGTTCGGCGGCGACTGCTTGATCGAAGGTATCAAAGACTAATTTATTGTTATTTTTGTCGCTGATGACAAATGAAACAATGCGACGATCGGCGAGATCGAGAATAGCGCTCAAATAGATTTTCTTCACTTCGGCCCCTTCATAATACTTGAATTCACTCACATCTGTTAGCCATTTTTGATTCGGTTGATCCGCATAGAACTTTCGATTCAAATAATTTTTCGCAATATGATACGGAGTCTTGGATGCCTTAGTGATACTATTGCCTGAATGCTTGATGGTTGATTGGACTTGAAGTTTGCGACAGATTCGAAGAATACGCTTGTCATTCACTTGAAAGCCATAATCATTCACGAGATCTTCACAGATTCTGCGATATCCTTTATCGTTGTCTGCTTCATAAATATAACGAACAAGGTCTGCCAACTGTTCATTCAATACCACTTCAGGCAGTTTGGGATTTTTTAACCAACGATAATAGGCCGATCTTGTGACATGGAGCAGGGTACACATGGTGTTAATTGGATAGCTTTTTGTCTCGTGCAGCTCTTTGATCGATTGGTATTCAAACGTATGACGAACTAATTCAAATCCCGCCTCCTTTCTAACTCACTGACTTTTTTTAACAGGTCATTTTCCATTTCAAGCAACTTGATCCGTCGTTCTTGTTGAGCCAGTTTATCGCGCATTTCTTCTTCGGGTGTTCTGGCAGGTTTACTTCCCGCTCGTTGCCCTCGACGGTCTTCTAAGCCTTTTTCTCCCATCTCGTCGTATTTCAACACCCAGTTCCGAACTTGTTGGTAAGAGACTTGGTACTGAATCGCGGTTTTCCCATAGTCTCGACCGTTGATAATACAGTCATGCACAATTTTAATTCGTTCATTCAATGTTGTTTTTCTGGATTTACTCATTCTACTTCCACCACTTTCTGATTTGAAGTTTCTATGAGTATTATATATCTTTAACCAGTCTTCTAATTGTTTTTTGTTACGAAGCCCGTATTTCTTGGCGACAGCTCTTAAGCTACCGTGTGTTCCAGCTAAATAATCATGGACCGCATTCAGTTTCAACTCTGTTGAGTATGATTGATTCCTTTTTGTAGGGAGTAAACCTGTGGGTCCTTCATTCTCATAAAGAGTGATCCACCTTTCTATCGTACTGAAACTTACTTGTGCTTCTTTGGCCAGGCTGTGTATGCTAGCTTCATTTTTTAAAGCTCTTTCTACAAAAGCTAGCCGTTCTTCTGAACTTAATTTCATTTTTCCTCTAGACATACAAACTCCCCCTATATAAGCCACTTTATATTTCAGTGTCCTATATAGGGGGAGCATATCACAATGGCAACCTTGTCCTTTTTACTTTTTCAGTTAAAAGTTTACTATTTCACGGACCGCTTACCCCTAGAGATAGTAGGGATCGAGTATTAAAGCAAAAAATACAAACAAGGCTTTAAAAAGTTGTTTAATTCTATTAGCAATAAAAATAGCTTGATAGGTGAATATGTCAGAGATTTAATGCTATCATAAACAAAATGATCAGATTTTACGATATATTTATTGTTGAGTTGTTTCCTCGACCATATCAAATAGTGTCAGTAAAAAATAATTGAGTTTTTACTGACACTACTAAAAGACTGGTTAGTATATTCAATTATATAGTAAAAATTTATCGTAGTGATTGGTGTGATTTAGCAATTTATTATTTAACTTCAAGGTCTGATCCTTGCATAATCTGCTGATTGTAAAAGCTTGATGTCTTACTAAGTTCATTAGAGAATTCATCAAACCCTAATTTTTCCATTAGAGTCATTTCTTCTGAAAATAGATTTGTTCCTAAGCCTAATCGATTTCCCTCAATGGAAACACCTAATGCAGATAAAGTGGTCGGAAACAAATCCAATGTACTGAAAGAACGATTGGTATTATTCAAGGTTGTTACCGGTGAGTTAATAAAGAGATTGAAGACAGTTCGCTCATAGTCTTCAGGGATACCATTAAAAAAAGAGGGATCCATGCTTAGGTGGTCACCGGCAATTACGATAGTAGTATTATCATAAAAAGACTGTTGCTGAACCCATCGTATAAAATTACCTAACATATAATCTGAATAGTGGATGACATTACTATATTGCTGTTCAAAAAGTTTAGGTGTATTTTCGGTCATCAAACCATCCGGGAAGTGCATATCAGCTGTTAGAAGCGTTAAATTAAAGGGCTCTTCTGACTGTGAATCTTCTATAAGTATGTTTTTAGCAAACTCAAAAAGTTTCTCATCCTCATATCCCCACCAGACTTTATAGTCAGACGGTATCCATTGATTATCGATGGCATATTGATAATCTTTTATTTGGTAATTTCCATGTTGAGAGTAAAATTTATCTCTGCCGCCAAAGCTTGCATCGGAACCGATTAACAGTGTTTGATTGTATCCTTCTTGATCTAAAATGGTACCGATTGTGGTGACACCAGGCATAAAAGATGAAGTATTGCCATATTCATTTTCGTTATAGCCACCAGAGACTCTCAGAGGAACCCCAGAACTTTGGGCAACCATTCCTCCTACTGTAAAACCAACACCAGGAACTTGACGAGCACCGCCGAAAGTACTTTGGTGCGAAAAATTTAGTCCATCTGCATAAGCTGATTCTGTGAGATTTGGTAATAGATTGACTTCTTGCATTCCGCCAAGGTCAATGGATAAGTACGTTGATTCTAATGATTCGACGTAAATATAGATAAGGTTTCTTTTTTGGTCTGGAAAGGTAAGCGCAACATCATTCGGGTCCACATAAAAATCTTCGTAAATCGTTGATTTTTCAAAAAAATATGCTTTTAGTTCTGCATAGCCCAATGTTTGTATACCAAAGAAAAAACCGTATATAGTGAGGCTTACACTAATGAAGGAAAAAAAGAAACTCGTCTTTTTGGTTAACTTAATTTTCTGAAACTTTTTGTAAGATAGAGCACAGAGTAGCAAGTATAGGATTACTAGAAAACTAAGTGTGAGAATAATAGAATTTAATAAAGGACCCAAAATGAACGTATAAATTTGGCCCGCATCTGTTCCTGTCAAGGGTTGAGACAAAGTGTATAGAATTTCACTAATGCCTACATTACCAAAAAAATTTTTCGTCCAAACGGCACTGTTTCCCGCAAGTGCTCCAATGAATACTAGTAATGAAAAAATAAAAAAAGAAAGTTGAAGACGCCAGGTCAAGGATTGAAATATTCTGTCAATCAGACCTGTTTTTTTGATAATCAGTACCGTTGATAAGAGAAAAAGAAAAACAAGGATACTTACACCAGTGACAGCGGACTTGGTTGAAAGGAAACTAAAAGATAAGAGATTTTTTCTTAATTCAGTTAAGCCGAGTGATCGTGCAATAAATGCCGTGAATGAGAGATGAGAAACGGCACAAAATAGAGAAAGCGAAATTCGCCGATAAAAGCTTCTATTTGCTGTTAAAAAGAGTATGAGAATAAAAAGTAAGATTGAAAAAAGCATCCTGTACCTCCAAATACATATTATATATAGTATACTAGAATAATAACAAGTCTCCAAAAGAAAAACTTAAAAAAAGGCGTGGAATCCTTATTTTTTTTCATTTTTTGCCAATTAATGAGAGTTTGTCTTCTTTAAGTTTTTTTCGGGATTTTAATTTTTGTTGAGAATTACTAAAAAGTCGAGTATAATTTTTTAGAATTGGATATTTAAAACTCTTAACAATTCATGGAAAGGGATATTCATGCATACATTTGTTATTTGCGCTTATAAAGAGTCTTCTTTTTTAGAAGAATGTATACTTTCTTGTTTAAATCAGACAAGTATGAAAAAAGGAAAGTCCAAGCTGATTTTGTACACAAGTACACCAAATACTTATATAACAGATATTGCCAACTCTTATGAGATACCTATGTTTACTAGTTCAGGCGGAAGTATCGGACGAGATTGGAACAATGCATTGTCTTTTGTTGATACGCCATATGCGACGATCGTTCATCAAGACGACATCTATTTAAAAGAGTATGGTGAAAGCGTCATTGATGCGTTCGAAAATAATAATCAAACAAGTATTGTGTTTACGGATTATAAGGAAATCGATCAAGAAAGTCAAATTAGAAAAAGATCAATAAATCTTAAAATTAAAACGTTCGGTTTAAAAACAATGGGGTTATTACAATCAAAGTGGTATCAAAGGCGAATATATGCGTTTGGGAACTTTATTTGTTGTCCAGCTGTTTCATATAATTTGCGGGTGCTCAATGACTTCAAATTTAATGAACAGATGCGAATGGCAGTAGATTGGGATGCATGGGAACGAATCATGAAGCGGCCGGAAAACATTTGTTACATCTCAAAAAATGCAATGTATCATAGAATTCACGAAGAATCTGAAACAACTGCAACAACCCTGGATAAAACGAGAGAAGCAGAAGAATTGGAAATGTACAAACGTTATTGGGGGAAAACCATTGCTTCTTTTCTCATGAAATTTTACGTGAAAAATCAAAAAAGCAATCAATTATAAGAAAAGTTAGGGTGTAAATCGTGAATCCAAGAATTTTACTGATTATTCCAGCATATAATGAAGCAGAAGGTATTGTCCAAGTAATCGACAAGGTACTCGAGTATAGAAAAAAAACACCATATAATTTAGATTATCTTGTTATCAATGATGGGTCTACAGACAATGAGGAAGCGGTATTATTAGAAAACAATATTCATCATGTCGAGTTGGTGAACAATTTAGGTATTGGAGGAGCTGTGCAGACGGGATATCTGTATGCATTAGAACACGATTATGATATCGCAATTCAATATGATGGCGATGGTCAGCACGATATTGAAAGTTTAAGTCAGTTGGTTGAACCGATTATCAATAATCAGGCTGATTTTACCGTCGGATCCAGATTTGTAGAAGACAGCACGTCGACGTTTAAATCTACTGGTGCAAGACAATTAGGAATCAAGCTTCTTTCAGGACTTATTTACCTTCTGACAAAAATGCGCGTCAAAGATGTAACGAGTGGTTTCAGAGCAGGAAACCGGCAAGTAATCAGACAATTTGCCCATCGATATCCGAGCCAGTATCCGGAACCTGAAAGCTACATGCATTTAGTAGCCAAAAACATCCGGGTGAAAGAGATTGGGGTAAACATGTTCGAAAGAACGACTGGTCGCTCGAGTATTCATTTTTTCGACTCGGCAGCGTATATGGTTAATGTCTCTTTGGCTATTCTGATTGCATCTTTGATCAAAAAGGAGGAATCCTAATGCCTGTTCAATTACAAATTATTGCTATTTTTTTAGCATTAGGTTTTTTTGTCTTAACTGTTTATTTGATTCGTAAAGATCATGCAGAAGTACGTCAAATGAACAAATGGCTTTTACTGGGAATAATAATGTTGATCGGTGCATTATTTCCCAAAGTAGGGACGACGATTGCCCACTTTCTAGGGATCAGTACACTCACTTCTTTAGCATTATATAGTTTAACTGCCTTTTTATTGTTTATCACTTTAACAACTAGTATTGCATTGATAAATACGCAAAGACAAGTCAAAACTTTAACACAAGAGTTATCTTTTTTGAAAAAGGAAATTAGAGAAATGAAAGAAGGAGAAAAATGAAGGGTATTTATTTTTCCCAAGATTTAACGCATGCTGGTGGAATTCAAAAGAAGATCAGTCGGCAAATTGAAGAGTTTGAAAAAAATGGTTTTTCCATGAAACCCTTAATAAACCCAAAAAGGAATATAGGTCATTTGTTTGTAAACCTAGTTCCTTTTTTTTCAAGACAGTTTTTTTTAAAAGAGAAAATAAATTGGCAAGAGTACGACTTCGTTTACATTAGAAAAAGTGCGGTTTTTGATAAAAGTGTTATCGATTTATTAAAAAAAATCAAGAGAATGAATCCATCAATTATTGTCCTATTAGAAATTCCAACATATCCTTATATGAATGAATTTAAAGGAATTGTAAAATGGGACATTCAAGCCAAAGAACATCTCTGGACACCATATTTAAAACACTACGTTGATCGAGTTCTGACTTTTTCGGATGATGAAAGAATTTTTGATGTACCATGTATCAATCTTTCGAATGCATACGACTTTGCTAGTCCGATTGAAGGCAGTAATGAGGGAGATGGTGCAATCCGATTACTAGGGGTCGCAGCACTTTGTTTCTACCATGGATATGATCGCGTCATTCAGGGACTGCACGAATACTATAATTCATCTGATGTTAAGAGAAACGTCATGTTCACTTTAGTCGGGGATGGTCCTGTCTTAAAGGACTATAAAAAGCTGGTCTCTGATTACCACTTAGAAGAAAAAGTGAAGTTATTAGGCAGAGTAGAATTTTCTCAATTGGATCAGTTTTATCAGAATGCAGATATTGGGATTGACTCTTTAGCCCGTCATCGATCTGGAGTGACTTATAATAGTAGTTTAAAAGGAAAAGAGTATTTGGCGAAAGGGTTACCGATTGTTTCTGGAGTGAAAACTGATTTGGATAATTGTGATCTTCCGTTTTATTATCGTGTACCGAGCGATGATACACCAATCGATATTCCAAGCTTAATTGAGTGGTACGATTCGATGCTTGAAAATTCTTCAAAAAAGGAATTAAGCGCAGCTATTTTTCAATATGGTGTTAGTCATTTTACTTTTGAAAAAACCTTTAAGCCTGTAATTGACTATTTGAGGAGTACAAAATAATGGATGAGAAAATCAGTATAATAATTCCAATGTATAACGGAGAGAAATATATAGGTGAATGTCTCACTAGTCTTATGAATCAAACCTATAAAAAAATAGAGATCATCGTTGTTGATGATGGCTCAACAGACGATTCAATAGAGGTAGTTAATGAAGTCATAAAGAAAAACACATCCAGAGTTATTCGATTAGTCAGTAAGAGTAACGGTGGCCAATCAAGCGCTAGAAACGCAGGAATTTCGTATGCCAGTGGCAAATTTATTGCTTTCATTGACTGCGATGATTTTGTTACGCCGATTTATTGTGAAGAATTGATGCATGCGATTAAAACATGTGATGTTCAAGTTGCTATGTGCAAGTTTACCAAAGAAGAAACCGAGTTGAACTTTGCTGTGGTCAATCCTCCTAAAATTGTTGAAGGGACATTTTTAAGACTAATTGACGAATTGTACGATTCTGATTTTCCAGCAGTTTCTCCAACAGTAAAACTGTATAACGTGGAACTTTTCAAAGACCTTTCATTCACTGAAGGAATCATTTATGAGGATGGGTTGTTTTTCTATGAATTGATTGACAGGATAACGAAGATTGCATTGGTTGATAGTAAAAGCTATTATTACCGAACAACAGAAAATTCAACTTTAACGAGTAAGATAAGCAAGAAGAATTTTGATGTGTTAAAGAAAAACAGGTTAACTGAGAACTTTTTTAAAGAGAAACATCCTGAAGCATTAGGGCACTTTTATCAAAAAGCACTGAATCTGAATGATTTTATTGCAGTAAAATGTATCCAGGATAAAACCCCTCTTTCTAATCAGTTGATTAGAGAAATATTTTCGATGAATCAAGAATATGCAAAAGAGAATGCCGTAAGACAGATTCTCTATAAAAACTATTTTCTTTATAAAGTCTTTCTCACTGCAGTAAGTATGATTTATAAGAATAAAGAGAATGGGAAAAAAAGTATTTTGGCAAGAATAATAAAAAAAATCATATAGAAGTAGGATCAGTGAAATGAAGAAAACAATAGGAATCTTAATTCTGAATTATTTAGCTTTTCAAGATACAATTGAGTGTGTGGAATCTTTAATGAATCAAACCTTTAAAGAGATAGATATCCTAATCGTTGATAATGATTCTCCGAATGATTCCTTCAAACGTTTATCAGATAACTATGAAGATTCAGAACAGGTAACCGTTGTACAGACGAAAGAAAATCTTGGCTTTGCAAGAGGAAATAATTTTGGTCTATCAATTTTTAGAAAGAAAGGAATTGAAAGGGTCCTGGTTATTAATGGTGACACTCTCCTTGAAGATAGAACTTATTTAGAAAGATTAGCTTCAATATCATACAACGAGGATATTGGAATGATTGGAACAAAAATTATCACCAGAGACGGAAAGAACCAAAATACGTTAAATGTCAACCTAAAAAAGAAAACGGATTTGATTCTCCCTAGATTGAAGTTATTTTTGTTGGAAAGTTCATTGAAATTAAATATCTATCAACACCTCAAAAAATTGATGCCAGATCAGAACAGCACGAATCAATCAGCTTCTTTTTCGGAAGAGCCCCAGGAAATACTAGATCCTTACGAGAAGACACTTCATGGTGCAGCAATCTTTTTTACCGAAAATTATTTGAGAAACTATGTTGGCTTTTACCCGGAAACATTTCTTTATTTTGAAGAAGATTTTTTGGCAATCCTTTGTCAGCGACTTGGATACAAGCAACTGTATATACCAGCGTTGAGTATTTACCACAAAGAAGATGCTTCGAGTGACCTATTATATAATGACAATCTGAAGAAATCATATCTTTTTAAGTTAAGATATTCAAAAAAGAACTTATCATTAATGAGCGGATTGTTTTCGTTATCAAATGAAGACTTAAAGAGAAGGATGAGTATCTAGATGAGAAATGCTTTTAGATCAGGTATGATTTTTACAGCAATCGGACAGTACAGCAATGTTTTGATCCAATTGCTGATAAACGTTGTACTGTCAAGATTAATACCAGTTGAAGAATTTGGGGTGGTAGCGAATGTTCAAGTTTTCCTAGTATTTTTCCAAATGTTTGTGACAGCTGGCCTAGGTCCGGCGATCATTCAGAACAAAGAGATGAAGGAAGAAGATTATGGCATTGTTTTTAACTATACAGTTCTGTTTGCGTTTCTGTTAGCTGTCGGTTTTGGGTTGTTCGGCCATTTTGTTGCGATTATCTATAATAATTCTATCTATAAATCGCTATTTTGGTTTATGTCGATCATTGTATTCTCAGAAGGAATGAACGTTGTACCAACGGCAATTTTAAATAAAGAATTGAGATTTCGAACCCTTAATTTGAGGCTCTTGTTCTGTAATCTTTTTGGTGCAATCTTTGGTATTGCCTCAGCTTTTGCTGGCTTTGGCGTTTATGCATTGATTTTAAGTGCCGCTATTCCTGCAATTGCTACGCTGTTTGCTAATTTTGCTGTAGTTAAGATCAAGTACACAAAAAGTTTAGACCCGCAACCTTTTAAAGTACTATGGTCATTCGCAAAAAACCAATTAGGTTTTACAATATTAAATTATTTTTCCCGTAATTCAGATAATTTACTAATTGGACGATTTTTAGGTCCCGTGCCCTTAGCAAATTATCAAAAGAGTTATCAAATGATTACTATGCCCAATACGGTATTTTTAGGTATTATTTCCCCAGTTCTGCAACCTGTTTTGTCACATCATCAAGATGATGTGAAGTTGATACGAGAAACGTTTTTAAAAATTGTCCATGTCCTAGGATTAATCGCATTTCCATTAACTATTTTTATGGTAATGAATGCTGAGGAAATTATCCTATTTCTCTTTGGTTCTCGCTGGTATGCCGCTGTCGTTCCTTTTTCAATATTGGCATTTAGTATATGGGCGCAGATGCTTACTTCTGCAACTGGAAGCATATTTATGGCAAGAAACCATTCAAAAACATTATTGAAAACGGGAATGATTTCAACTTTTTTGATTCTTAGTTTAACATTGGTTGGAATCAGTTTCTCGAAGATAACTTATGTGGCTGCCTTTGTTTGTGCAGCGTATATCTTAAATTTTTTCACCTCCTACTGGATTTTAATGACAAAAGTCTTAGAAGGAAAACTTTCAGATGTTTTGAAGCAGCTGATCAGCCCAGTATGTATCAGTGTCGTTTTAGCAGCTGCTCTCTTTTTGTTCGATCATTTCATCACGATCGACACGAACTATTTCGTCTTACTGGTAATCAAAGGTATTTTATGGTTAATTCTATTGGTTTCATGTTTGTTGATTACAGGGGAAGTTAAAAAAATAAAATCTGTCTTTTAGATTTGCTATACTCAAGAAAATCTTGTGGTATTCAAATAAAAAATCGCATCTAATTAAAAAGGAGTGAGTAATTCATATGAAAAAAAGGTTGGCTAATTTCTTTCTGGTTCTAGTAATCCTTGCGAGCAGTTTCAGTCCAATCATTGGACTTGCTGAAACGAACGTTGTAGGACAAGAAATGACAAGTAACGTTTCAGAGAGTTTGACAAATGAGCAAACCAGCAGTACTGATTCAAATTATCAAAGCGAATCTACAGAAACGACGGAAATGTCGGATAGTACTTCTACAACAAATAGTGAAAGTACAAGTTCAACTTCAGTAAGTGACTCAAGTACGCAAGATATAACAGAATCATCTTCAAGTACGTTTGATTCTACGACAGAGCAGACGACGTCTTCTTCCAGTGAAGAGGATGATATTGAATTAAAATCCGCAAAAGGTTTACCCAACTTGAAACTAATGGTACATATACAAACAGATGGGGAAACACAAGTACCACCAGCTAGTAATGTTACTGGTGGTACAGTTGGACAGGCGAAGCGTTTGGAGGGAATGTCGCTCGCTATTGATCCAGACAGCACAGAACTTAAAGGTAGTATCGTTTATTCCACGCATGTTCAAACTTATGGCTGGGATTTAGGCGAAAAAAGAGATGGCGAATTTTCTGGAACGATTGGTGAAGCTAAGCGCCTTGAGGCAGTCAAAATTAATTTGACCGATGAGTTAGAGGAGGACTATGATATTTATTACCGCGTCCATTCACAAACGTTTGGTTGGCTTGGATGGGCGAAAAACGGGAATGAAGCGGGTACTTCTGGATTTGCTAAAAGACTAGAATCTATCCAAATTCAGCTAGTGGAAAAAGGTAGTCCAGCACCCGGGAACACTGATAAACCTTATGTTTCAACTGACAATGTAACCCAACCTTCGCTTCATTTATCTTCGCATGTTCAAACTTACGGATGGCAAGAGTCCCAATCGAGCGGTCTTGTTTCTGGAGGTGTTACTGGAGAAGCAAAGAGACTAGAAGCGATTCAGCTTCGTTTAGATAATAATATTTATGATGGAGATATCGAATACCGTGCACATGTTCAGAGTTATGGTTGGCAATCCTACCAAACGAATGGTGCAATTGCAGGTACAACAAATGAAGCTAAACGGATAGAAGCAATTCAGATCCGCTTGACAGGAACCTTGTCTCAATTATTTGATGTCTATTATCGGGTTCACATTCAATCGTTTGGCTGGTTAGGGTGGGCGAAAAACGATCAAATGTCGGGAAGTGTCGCGCTCTCACGAAGAGTAGAAGCAATTGAAGTTCAACTTGTGCAAAAAGGAACGGCGCCGCCAGGAGATAGTACGATGCCGTTTATCTCCTACGAAACAATTGAAACACCAAGTATTCATTTGAGTGCACATGTTCAGACTTTTGGATGGTCGACGACGATTAATCCGGGCCAAGCGAGTATTGGAACAGTTGGTCAGGCAAAACGACTGGAAGCAATCCAGCTAAGTTTAGAAAACTCACCAGTTACAGGTGGAATAGAATATCGTACGCATGTCCAAACCTATGGTTGGCAAGGGTATCAATCTAATGGGAGTACAGCCGGTACAACAGGTGAGGCGAAACGGATCGAAGCACTCCAAATTCGACTGACCGGCAATATCTCATTGCTTTATGATATTTATTATCGAGTGCATTCCCAGACTTATGGTTGGCTTGATTGGGCTCGAAATGATCAGCGGGCTGGAACGAGTTCGTTAGCAAAACGTGTTGAGTCTCTCGAAATAAAACTTGTGCCTAAAAATCAACCGGCACCAGGATCGACAACCAAACCGTATATCGAAATGCAAGAGTTTCTATTTGTAATGGGACACGGAGGGATTGACCCGGGAGCAGTGGGAAGCGGGACAAATGAGCGAGACTTTACAAGAAATGAATTGCTTCCATATTTGCGGAAGTATGCCAATCAATTGAAAGAAAGCAGAATTAATTTTTATGATGTGTCACGCGATATGTTTACTGACACTCGAAACGGACAAGGAGCACACCTTGTAAGTAATGCAATCACTTCAGTTACAGAATTTCATCTAGATAGCGGAGGTATCGGAGCTTCTGGGGGGCACGTCATAGTGAGACCAGGGGGATCCAATTCAGTTAATATCGGGCTAGCGAATACCATTCGGACCTATGTCGGCTGGCATCCTTCATTTGTTAATTCGAATGGGTTGAGTTTTAGACAAGACTTATTGAATTTAAATATTTTCAGATCTAGAGGGATTGAGTATCGCTTAATGGAACTTGGCTTTATCTCCAATCCTTCAGATGTTGCGAGAATAAGAAACAATTTGGACAATATCGCAAAAAACATTGTGCAAAACGTGACCGGTGAAAAATTATAAAAGTTTTAAATGAGCAGAATGCTTAAGTAAAAAAAAGAATGTCATTTCTTTCTGATGAGTTTTCATGTATAATGATACAAGTCAAAAAGAAGAAATTAAGGAGGAGTTGTTTTGTCTAAACAACATCCAGAAGATTCTTTTAAAGAGAAAGTTATGGAGTCTTTAAAAGAATCAAGTTCAAAAAAAGAATCGATATCTGAACACAGCTTCTTGGATGACGATTCTGTGGGATCTCGTAGTAATCATCTAAATAAAAGTAAACATATAGAAGAGAAACAAAATCATTCTGCTTCTTCAGAAAGTTTGCAAGAAACTGTTTCTGAAAAAAACCAACGCAGATTGCAGCGCAGCAAGGAAGACAAAATAGTTAATAAGATCGTGTTGATTGTTGTTCTTGTTTTCTTAGTAATCGGCGGAATATTAGGTTTCTCAGCTTATCGATATGTTACTTCAAGTTTGCAGCCATTAGATCCCGATGATACTGAGAAGGTGACGATTGTTATTCCAAGCGGTTCTTCGAATAAAGCAATTGGTGAAATCTTAGAGGATGAGAACATTATTAAAAGTGGAATGATTTTTAATTATTACACAAAATTTAATAATCTGACGGGCTTTCAAGCAGGAACATATCATTTTTCACCAAATATGACACTGGAAGCGATAAGTGAGCAGTTGCAAAATGGCGAAGGCTCGGTCACCTCTGATGCAAAAGTGACGATTCCAGAAGGATTTGATGTTGATCAAATCGGTGATGCTCTAGCGGAAGCAACGAATATCTCGAAAGACGATTTCTTAGCTTTGATGGAAAGCGATGAGTTCTTTGAAAAAATGAAAGAAACCTATCCTGAGCTTTTAGCAAGTGCCGGCGATGCGCAAGGTGTGCGTTACCGACTAGAAGGATACTTGTTCCCAGCGACGTATGACTACTATACAGGGAATACCCTAGAAGAAGTCGTTACCCAAATGGTGGATAAATCAAATTCAGTCTTGTCGAAATATTTCGATCAAATTGCTCAAAAAGAAATGACGGTTCAAGAAGTCCTTACTTTGGCTTCACTTGTTGAAAAAGAGGGTAGTAAGCTAGAAGATCGTAAAAATATCGCACAGGTATTCTTCAATCGCTTAGCGATTGATATGCCGCTGCAATCGGATATTTCGATTCTATACGCGTTAGGTGAGCACAAAGAGCTAGTTACTTATGAGGACACTCAAGTTGACTCTCCTTATAATCTCTATGTGCATACTGGCTACGGACCTGGACCATTCAACAATCCAAGTGAAGCAGCGATCCAAGCGGTCTTAGATCCAACACCGAACAACTACTATTATTTCGTTGCTGACATTCAAACCCAAGAAGTTTACTTTGCGGAAACCTATGAACAGCATATGCAATTAGTGGAACAATATGTAAACAATACCTCAAATTAAATTTTCATAGGTTTATAGTTTACATTTAAAAAAAAGCATGGTAATCTTTTGTGGACTCATCGCAAAAGATTACCTTTTGCGATTTATTAGAAGTTACTAAAAGGAGAAAAGAACTATGGTAGAAAAAGTTTACCCAATGACACTTGAAGGAAAAGAAAAGCTAGAACAAGAATTAGAAGAATTGAAAACGGTAAAACGCGGCGAAATCATTGAACGTATCAAGGTAGCCCGCAGTTTTGGCGATTTATCCGAAAACTCAGAGTATGAGTCTGCTAAAGATGAACAAGCGTTTGTCGAAGGCCGAATCACTACTTTAGAAAATATGATTCGTTTTGCAGAGATCATTGATAATGAGGGTGTAGACTCTGATGAAGTTTCCATCGGAAAAACAGTTATTTTTGTTGAGTTGCCTGATGGTGACGAAGAAGAGTACATGATCGTCGGTAGTGCTGAAGCAGATCCATTTTCTGGTAAAATTTCCAATGATTCACCAATCGCTCGTGCCTTGATTGGGAAAAAAGTCAATGATGAAGTGACGATCTCAACGCCAGGCGGAGATATGCAAGTAAGAATCACAGAAGTAAAGAAAAGCTAATTGCTTGATCACTCGATCAATCTAGTTGACCCTGTTGTTCATTCTCCTTTAGGGAATTTGATCAAACAGGGTCTTTTTTCGGACCAGCGACGGATGGACAAACCATTTTTTTCAGGTATGATAGAGTAGAATTACTAGGAGGAGGAGCTTGAATGAAAAGTCCTTGGCGTTTTTTCTTTATTGTTGAAGCGCTCTTACTGCTTTTTGCGGTATGGCAAATTTTATCTAATCCGCCATTATTATTTTTATTAATACTTGGTGTGACGTGCTTGGTCCTTGTGAACCGAAGTGAGCGCAAGAGCAATTTTAAAAATTTCTTGATGGTCTCAAGTTCCATTGCTATTTTGATCAGTTTGTTAAATAGTCCAGCACTGTGGCTGATGCTGATTTTTGCGATTTTATTTATTGGTTTAAAAGGAGTCGAGATTACCGGAATCGACTTAACTAAAAATTCATTCTGGCGCAAAAAACAAATGATTATCGTTGAAACTGAAGAACCCAAAGCTGATCATCCACTGAAACAAAAGCAGCAATGGTTAGGTAATGAACGGATCGGCAGTCAAGTCTATGAATGGGACGATATCAATTTAGATATCTTGACGGGGGACACTTTTATCGATTTAGGCAACACTTTATTGCCTAAGAAAGAAAACGTCGTGATCGTACGAAAAGGCTTTGGCAGAACTCGTATTTTAGTGCCTGCTGGTATAGCAATCAAATTAGAGCACAGTACTTTTATTGGCTCCGTTATCTTTGAAGGCGAAGAAACGAGCTTGAAAAATGAAAAAGTGACGATCTACAGCCCTGATTATGGCGAAAATAGTCGGCGTTTGAAAATCTTGACGAATACCCTTGTTGGTGATGTTGAGGTGATTCGGGTATGATCGGGAAATTTTCAAGAGGCATGATCGCTTTTTATGCAGGATTAGCAAGTTTTTTCACCATGATTTTGATGCTGTTTTCCTATTTGTATGCCAGTGGGAAAAATAATTGGCTGATAGAAGTCTTTCAAATCAAGCTCTTCTTTATCCCAATCGTCTTTCACTTACTTGTAATATCTGCATTGATTGCTTTAGCTGTCTTTTTACTGATTTCTTTTTTTCGCAACCGTCAATACGGTCCGGTGGAAGAAAAGTTAAGACTGTTAGCCAGCGGCTATATCGATAGCCCTTTATTGGAAACAAAAATCCCCCATGCGTCTGAAAACCATTTGATTGCGAATGTGGATCGTGATATTGCCAGTATCCAATCGAAGATGAAACAGATGTCGATGGAATTACAGCAATTGAATGCGAAACCGCAGTTTGTTGATGGTCAGACAAAAGAAGAGATTTTAGAAGCAGAAAGGCAGCGTCTGGCTCGTGAATTGCACGACTCTGTTTCTCAACAGCTGTTTGCCGCCATGATGATGATGTCTGCACTAAATGAGCAAGCGATTCGAACAGATGCGCCAGAAAGCCAAAAGAAACAGTTAGCTATGGTCACAGACATTATCAATGCTTCGCAATCTGAAATGCGGGCGCTCTTGCTTCATCTACGACCTGTTACTTTGGAAGGGAAGAGTCTAAAGCAAGGAATCGAGCAATTGTTAAAAGAATTAGAGACCAAAATCAAAATTCTATTGACTTGGGATATTGAAGACTTTACGATGCCTAGTTCGATTGAAGATCAACTCTTTCGTGTGATCCAAGAACTCTTATCTAATACACTGCGTCACGCCAAGGCCAATGAGTTGGAAGTTTACTTGCATCGTATTGATAATAACGTGTTATTGCGGGTGATCGATGACGGTGTTGGCTTTGATCCACAAGATCAAAAGGCCGGCAGCTATGGCTTGATGAATATCCGAGAACGGGTAAGTGCCGTTGGCGGAACGTTGAAAATTATTAGTTTTAAAAATCAAGGAACCAGTATTGAAATTAAAGTTCCACTGTTGAAGGAGGCATAAGGTATGATTAAAGTGTTGTTAGTTGATGACCATGAAATGGTTCGTCTGGGGGTCTCTTCTTATCTGTCGATTCAAGACGATATAGAAGTAATTGGGGAAGCGGAAAATGGTCGAGTCGGGTATGAAAAGGCATTGGAATTACATCCAGATGTGATTTTAATGGATTTGGTGATGGATGAAATGGATGGGATCGAATCTACGAAATTGATTTTAAATGATTGGCCCGAAGCAAAAATCATTATTGTCACTAGTTTTATTGATGACGAAAAAGTCTATCCTGCTATTGAAGCGGGTGCGGCAGGTTACCTGTTAAAGACGTCTACTGCTCATGAGATTGCGGAAGCCATTCGTGCAACCCAGCGAGGAGAGCGGGTCTTAGAACCCGAAGTCACCACGAAAATGATGGATCGTTTGACGAATCGGACACCGATCCTACATGAAGATTTGACCAATCGGGAACAAGAAGTGTTACTGTTGATCGCCGAAGGAAAGAGCAATCAAGAGATTGCGGATTCACTCTTCATTACGCTGAAAACAGTGAAGACACATGTGTCAAATATCTTATCAAAATTAGAAGTAGAAGATCGTACACAAGCTACGATATATGCTTTTAAACATGGCTTGATAAAATAAAATCTTAATAATCATACCTCCTCATGGCAAGCAGAGGAGGTTTTTGTTATACTAAATTATGATCTGGTAAAAAAGGAGCGTTTGTGGTGAAGCAAAATTATGCAATAATCGGTCTGGGCCGTTTTGGTGGCAGTATTTGTCGCACGTTGATTGAATCTGGACAAGAAGTACTGGCGATCGATAGCAACGAAGATCGTGTCAATGAGTACATGAATATCGCCACCCATGCGGTGGTCGGCAACGCACAAGATGAGATGACGTTACGTTCATTGGGTATCCGTAACTTTGACCATGTCATTGTTGCGATCGGTGAGGATATTCAAGCCAGCATTTTGGTGACCTTGATGGTCAAAGAAATGGGTGTTCCTAATATCTTAGCGAAAGCCCAAAACGAATACCATGCCCGTGTACTGGAAAAACTCGGCGCAGACCGTGTCGTTCATCCCGAACGTGACATGGGGATTCGCATCGCCCATAATCTAGTTTCCAAAAATATTTTAGATTATATTGAACTATCTGACGAATTTTCTCTAGCAGAGATTCGCGTGTCCAATCCACGCTTTTTCAATAAATCCCTGATTGAGCTGAATTTTCGACAAAAGTATGGTCTGACAGTCGTTGCGATTCGTCGGGGACCAGGACAAGTGATCGTTTCGCCTGATGCAGAGGCGATCGTGCGTGAAAATGACAATTTACTCGTGATCGGCAATACAGATGATGTAGATATACTTGATGAACATATGAATGATTAGGAGTGAAGAAAATGAACTTAACAATAAGTCCTGAAGCAATGCAATGGTTTAAAAAAGAATTGGTGGTAGACCAAGGAAGCGGGATTCGTTTTTTCGGAAAAATTTATGGCAAAACACAAGTGCATGACGGATTTTCCGTGGGAATGTCAGTGGATAAACCAGAACGTCCGATCGTCGAACAAACCATTGATGGCTTGCTTTTTTTTATTGATGAAGCAGACGAATGGTTTTTCAAAGGCTATGATTTAACTGTAGATTATGATGAAACGTTAGATGAACCGAAATATGATTTTAGCGAAGATAAAAAATAATGTGGATTCGGTCACAGCTGACCGATTTCCCACGATTGGCTCTAGGAGATGAAACCGATGTTATCAATTGTTGTACCTTGTTTTAATGAAGAGGCAAGCTTGCCGATTTTCTTTGAAGAAACAGAAAAAGTGAAGAAACACTTAAATATGCCTTTTGAATATATTTTTGTTAATGACGGGTCTTCAGATCAAACTCTGTCTGTTTTAAGAGACTTGTATCACGCCCACCCTAAAAGTGTTCGCTATCTATCTTTTTCGAGAAACTTTGGCAAAGAAGCTGCTCTTTATGCGGGGCTACAAGCTGCTAGAGGCGATTTTGTCACTGTAATGGATGCAGACCTGCAAGATCCCCCGACTCTACTGCCGGAAATGTTTGCGATGCTAGAAGCAAAACCGGAACTTGATTGTGTGGGGACCAGACGGGCAGATCGCAAAGGAGAACCGAAGATCCGCAGTTTTTTCTCAGATGCTTTTTACAATATTATCAATAAGATTGCCGATACCGAAATGGTAAACGGTGCGCGAGATTTTCGTTTGATGCGTCGAAATATGGTTGACGCGGTTTTACAGCTGTCAGAGTACAATCGCTTTTCAAAAGGGATCTTCAGCTGGGTTGGGTTTGACACTGAATACATTGCCTATGAGAATCGGGAAAGGGTAGCGGGTGAGACGTCCTGGTCATTTTGGAAGTTATTCCAATATTCGATTGACGGTATCGTCAACTTTTCAGATACGCCTTTGAATATCGCCTCGTTTATTGGTGCGCTTTCCTGTTTTGGTTCTCTGATTGCTTTGATCTTTATTGTGATAAGAACCTTTATTTTTGGAGATCCGACATCAGGGTGGCCTTCAATGGTCAGTATCTTCTTATTTGTTGGTGGTTTGCAATTGCTTTGTTTAGGGATCATCGGCAAGTATATTGGAAAAATTTTCTTAGAGACTAAAAATAGACCTTTGTACTTCTTGAAAGAAACCGAAAAAGACCAAGAAAAACTACGATAAAATAAAAGTGTACAATCTGAAGGGGCTGCCTTCAACTGTACACTTTTTTTGTGGAAAGAATTTGTTAGTATCCCTTATTCAAGTTTATCTCATTTTTTACAAGTTCTTGTTTCGTTAAAAATTGTTGGAAATTCGCTAAGAAAATATCCATAAATGCCTTTTGAAAATGGGGCGTGTGTCCTGAGATATGAGGAGTAATCAACAGGTTTTCGGTATGCCATAGCGGATCATTTTCTGGTAGAGGTTCCTCTTCAAAAACATCTAGTGCGGCAAATGCCAGCTGCTTTTTCTCTAAAGCCTTTGTTAATGCGGCAGTATCCACGCTAGGACCGCGACCGACATTATAAAATGAAGCGGAAGGCTTCATTTGTGCAAAGAAGGCTTCCTCATACAAATGTGTGGTTTCTTCTGTCAGTGGAAGAATATTGATGATGCAATCGGCGGTTTTTGCGCAAGCGTGTAAGTCAGATAACGCAAACGTTTTTTCAAAACCCGCCACCTCATGGCCGCTTGTATTAATGCCAATCGGATGTACACCAAAAAAGGTTAATGCTTTGGCTAATCTTTGGCCTATTTGTCCCGTACCAACGATCAAAATCTCTTGATCAGATAGCTTTGCATAAGGAATCGTATCCGGTGCCCATTGTTGTTTTCTTTGTTGTTGGATTGCTTGGAAAATCCCGCGGTTTTCCATAAAGAGCAAAGCCAATAAATGGTCTGTAATCGATTCTGCGTGGATGCCACTGCCATTTGATAAGAGAATGTCGTATTTTGCAAACTCTTTTAATGGCAAGGTGTCCACACCAGCCGAAATCGCTTGGACCCATTTCAAATTTGTTTTTTCGGTTAACAGGTGTTCGTTCCATGCTGGTCTCCAACCGATAGTGATTTCTACTTGTGACCAATCAATTGCTTGGTCCTTTGAGTACACGAGAAATTGATAGTCTTTTTCCATTTGTTCCACATAAGTGTCGCGAAAGTTGCGAGTGGCTAAGATTATTTTTTTCATTGCCAAGCCTCCTTGTATCTTAAGTGTAGCAAAGAATGAGAAAAAAGCCATGTTCAATGAATTGAACATGGCATAGATCATTTTTTTAATTGTATTTTTGGGGAATCTTTGACACCTTGTGTAAATAAGAATAGGGAACCAAACAAAATAAAGGTGGTAGCATCAAAGGAAGGCAGCGCTAGTTGTACAATAACACTAATGAGTGTAGGCAATGCAGCACAGACAATGAGAATCTTTAAATTTTCGAAAAAGGTATAAGAGAATAGCTTCAATTTCGTATAGATCGTTGCAATAAAGGTTCCCATGATTAAGGTGATCAGTAAGCTGACAAACGTGGGATATAAGGCGACAAAAAAGACAATGATTTTTATCAGCCATGGGATCGCTTGGTTGGATAAGGTTTCACGAATCGCCTGACCGTTAAGATTACGCAGTGCTGGTTCACTATAATCAAATTCTAATTGGTTTGAGTCTAACATAGACGTTGAGAAACCAGAAGAAGGGATACGAATGACCAGCTGATCTTTTAACAAACCTACTGCGATCACCGAGCCGGTGACATCAGATGCAATATCCGCTGGTGTACGATTGCCATCAGGATCAAAAGTAAAGATGATCGAATCGGTTTGATAGATGAATCCTTGCGTATTTGGAGCGGCAGAAAGCTGTCCATTTTCGATCGTGAAATCAGGAATTGTTTCTCCGATTTTTTGTCCATCTGCTTGCACATCACGAAAGACGCCTAAGACATTGATGGTAATTGGCAAAGCCATCATCACGGCTGCACCTAATAGAAAAACGATCACTTTGGAAAACTCTGCTTTTTTGACGAATTTTAGTTCTGGTATTCGAAAAAAAGCAATTTTAAATAGTTGGACGATAGTCATTTGCTGATAAACTCCTTTGTGGTATAACTAGAGTAATTGTAACGAAGGGTTCTTAGGATTACAAGGAATTCACAAAAAAAGAGCCAAATATCTATTGAATAAGTAAATAAAGTAATGAAAGTAGGCATATGTATGCAAAAGTTAATTGAATACAAACAAATCTTACAACAAAAAAAACTGTGGGAGCCACTCACGTATTTATTTTTTGGTGGTTTGACCACCGTAGTCAATATTGTCGTCTATCTTATTTTTCGTGAAGGGTTTGGTTTTTATTACCAGACAGCGAATGTGATTTCTTGGATCGCTTCAGTTTTATTCGCTTACTTTACAAATAAGTTATGGGTCTTCGAAGCAAAAACAAAAACGAAGCAAGAGTCTTGGGCGGCATTTGGAAAGTTCATTTTTTTTCGCGTTATATCATTAGGCTTGGACATGCTCTGTATGTATTTCTTTATCTCAGTTTTAGCTACCGGCGATCTTGTTGCCAAGCTGGTCACCCAAGTCGTTGTTGTTTTGGCAAATTATGTATTTAGTAAATTTTTGATTTTCAATACGAAAAAAAGTGAGAAAAAGTAAGCATATTTTTTGAACAAAGTCTGATAGTCTGATAATGTTACTTATGTAAACATTATCATTGAGGAGGATTTTTTTATGACTTACACATTACCAGATTTACCTTACGCATACGATGCATTGGAACCATATATTGATGAAGAAACGATGCATTTGCATCATGATAAACACCACAACACTTATGTAACAAACTTAAATGCAGCGATTGAAAAACATCCTGAATTAGGTGAAAAAACAGTTGAAGAATTATTAGCAGACTTTTCTTCTGTACCTGAAGATATTCAAACAGCGGTTCGCAACAATGGCGGCGGCCATGCTAACCACACGTTCTTCTGGGAAATCTTAGGCCCAAATGCTGGTGGCGAACCTACTGGGGCAATCAAAGAGGCAATTGAAGAAACATTCGGCAGCTTTGAAGACTTTAAAGAAGAATTTAAAACTGCTGCAACTGGACGTTTTGGTTCAGGTTGGGCATGGTTAGTCGTTAAAGACGGTAAACTAGCAATCACTTCAACAGCGAATCAAGATTCACCATTGATGGATGGTCAAACACCTGTTTTAGGTTTAGATGTTTGGGAACATGCGTATTACTTAAAATATAAAAATGTTCGTCCAGAGTACATCAATGCTTTCTGGAGTGTTGTTAACTGGGATAAAGTGAACGAATATTTCGCAAAAGCTTAATCAAACTATTAGGAAGAAGCCTGTCTAAGGGCTTCTTTTTTGTTGATGGAAAGAAATTTCGTTATTGCTAACGCTTACATATTCCGCTATAATGAAATCGACGGAATCGTCGGATTATAATTATTGGAGGCTTTACACACTATGGAACATGGGAAAGTAAAATGGTTCAACAACGAAAAAGGGTTTGGTTTTATTACAGTTGACGGTGGCGATGATGTATTTGTTCACTTCTCTGCCATTCAAGGAGATGGTTTTAAATCGCTTGAAGAAGGACAAGAAGTTGAATTTACGATCGTTGAAGGTGCCCGCGGACCGCAGGCAGCGGAAGTAACCAAAGTCTAATTACTTAATTACAGAATCGACTGAAAACCTTGCAGCTAAGCAAGGTTTTTTTCGTCCTAGCTAGTTTCTGGCAAAACCATGAAGGAAAAGAATGAGAAAATTATTTCTTTCCTTCAAGTGAGGGATACTTTCGTTTTGTTTCATTTACATTACATTTTTATTAAAACAAAAGTTTTATAACAAATGAGATTGCTGTATGATATAAATTATGCGAAAATTTAGTCGATTGTTATTTTTATCGGACGAGGTGCAAGATGCGAAAATATCAAAGAATAGTAATAGGAACATTAGGGATTTTAGTCCTGGGAATTATCGGATTAACTGTGTACGGCTTGCAAGTTTATAAAGATACAAGTTCAACTTTTGAACATATTTCTAAACCAGTAGATCGAAAAACAAAAAGGCGTTCAGAAACTGTCAACATTGAAAAAAGAGAACCTTTTTCCATCTTGTTACTAGGAATTGATACCGGAGCTTTAGGAAGGACCGAACAAGGCCGTTCAGACAGCATGATGGTTGTTACAGTAAATCCAGAAAAAAAGCAATCTACGATTGTTAGCTTGGATAGGGATATATTTACTCAAATCGTCGGGTATGGAACGCTAGATAAGTTAAATCACGCATATGCTTTTGGCGGAGAAGCCATGGCAATGGATTCTGTGGAAAATCTTTTGGATATACCGATTGATCATTATGTGACAATCAACATGCAAGGCCTGAGAGATTTGATTGATGCAGTTGGTGGGATCAAAGTAACGAATGATATCGACTTTACGCTAGAGGGGGTTCATGTTCCAAAAGGAAAAATCACTTTAAATGGGAAAACTGGTCTAGCTTATGCACGCATGCGTAAAGAAGACCCAGAAGGAGATATTGGTCGGCAGAAAAGACAACGTGAGGTCGTAACAAAAATTCTAAAAAAAATAATGAGTTTGGACGGAGTCAATAATTATCAGAAAATATTAAAAGCAGTTGAGAAAAATTCAAAGACGGATCTGACATGGGACGATATGCTGGATATCGGAAAAAACTATTTACCGGCTTTTACGACGATTCATCAAGAGCAGCTGCAAGGGGAAGGGCAAATGTTGAATGATGTCTACTATCAGCTTTTAGGGGTCAATCAGCTCTTACACATGCAAAATACACTCAGAGAACAACTGGCCCTCCCTCCAAACAATCAGCTTTCACAAGGAGATGAACATACGCAAGGCTATGTGAACTATCAGTTCTATGATGACAGTGCAGTGTTTTCCGATGGTGAGGATGCGAGTGAATAAAACCATATAGCTGTCTTTCGATCATTTGAGGGTGTGTCGCTTTACACATCTCCTTCAACTGTTTGATAGGATAGCGGAATCGATACATGGGCAACTGCTTGTGTGTCGATTTTTCGTTTATATGAAAGATCCCATCGCTTCAATCGATCTAGTTTTCCACAAAAACTGAAATGTATATCTTGTTTCACGAAATCAACAAATGAAAAAACAGAAGAAAGCTTAAAAAAACAATTTTTTCATGAAAGAGTGAAAATGAAACAATCTATCTGTGAAACATTCAGGCAGATATCGTTGAGTTTTTATAGTTTTTTCTAAGGATTAATGGATATTTTTTGTTTTTTCTGTTTCAGATCGAATTTTTTGGTAAAATAGGACAGTAGTCATTATAGATTGGAAGGATAGATGAGATGAAGAATTTGAAAGATAAAGTTGTCCAAGGGATACGTAAGGGGCCAGAAGAACCAAAGGCCAAATCGTATCGCAAATCTCATGTTCCATTTCGATTGAACTTTTTGTTTTTTATTATATTTGCTTTGTTTGTATCATTGATTGTCCAATTAGGCTATCTACAGATCGTCAATGGCGAAAATATTGAGCAGCAATTGAAAGCTTCATCTGTAGTGGAAGTAAAAGGAAGTGCCCCTCGGGGTATGATTTACGATGCTTCTGGGAAAGCTTTAGTGGAAAATCAAGCCAATGCAGCAATCACTTTTACCCGTGGAAACAAAATGACCGCTCAAGATCTTTTAGAAACGGCCAAAAAATTGAGCGAGTTGATCGAAATGCCAGTCGACAAAAACTTGTCTGATCGAGATCTTAAGGACTTTTGGTTGGCAGATGAAGACAATCTTGAAAAAGCAACTGAACGATTGAGTGATGAAGAGCGTTCTTTAGGTACTTCTGAACAATATGCGGCAACCGTTGAGAAAGTGACTGAAGAAGAAATCAATTTTTCCGATGCCGAATTAGAAGCAGCCACGATTTTCAAGCGGATGAACAGCGCACAATCCTTGAGTACGGTCTTTATTAAGACGTCGGATGTGTCTGACCAAGAATTGGCAGTTGTTGCTGAAAACATGGTCGATTTACCAGGAATCTCCACCGGGACCGATTGGACACGAAAGATCGTTGAAGGAAGTTCTCTGGCTAGTTTGATCGGAACGGTGACCAGTGAAGAACAAGGAATACCTGAAGAAGTTCTAGACGAATTCTTAGAAAAAGGTTACGCACGTAATGATCGCGTTGGACGTAGTTATTTAGAACAGCAATATGAAGAAGTTTTACAAGGAACAAAATCCATCTCTGAAATATCGCTTGACAACAACAACAATATTGAAAGTCAAAAAGAAACCTTTGCAGGCGCAAAGGGGGATAATCTGGTTCTAACACTCGATGCTGAATTTCAAGCGAAAGTTGACAAGATTTTGCAAGACAATTTTCAAAAACTGATTGATTCTGGTGCTGCAGAGTATTCCCCAGGGGTATACGCAGTGGCGTTAAATCCGAAAACCGGCGGTGTCCTTTCCATGTCCGGGTATCATCATGACACGGGATCAAATGAAATGCAGGAAAATGCCATTGGTACCTTTATTAATTCCTTTGTACCAGGGTCCGTCGTCAAAGCAGGAACCTTGGCTGCCGGTTGGGAAAACGGCGTCTTAAACGGCAACGAAGTGCTGCTGGATCAACCAATCAGAATCGGCTCCGATGTAAAAGCTTCTATTTTCAACCCTACTGGGGCAAATAATCGCAATCTTTCTGCGGAGCAGTCATTGGAAGTTTCTTCTAACTCCTATATGATGCAAGTCGCTTTACGTTTGATGGGCATCAATTATCAGTCAGGCATCTCGATTCCAACAGTGGATCGTCAAGGGGATGTCTACGAAAAACTCCGTGCCTCTTTTGCCTCTTTTGGTATGGGAACTGAAACAGGGATCGATTTACCAGGAGAAGCAACTGGTATCAGCACATCCATTGAGAACATGGACCCTGTCAGTGATGGCGGAAAGATCCTCGACTTGGCATTCGGCCAGTTTGATACTTATACGACACTGCAACTGGCACAATATGCAGCAACTGTTGCTAATGGTGGCAAAAGATTGCAGCCTCACATCGTTGACGGAATCTACGACAATGATGAAACAGGCGGACTAGGTTCGCTGATTGAGGACATCGAACCAACGGTATTGAACGAGGTTGGTTTATCAGATGCGCAAATGCAAATTATCCAAAATGGTTTTTACGATGCGGTTCATGGAACGGATGCTTGGGCAACTGCCAAAGGCTTGGCTTCTGCGAAAATGGAAGTCTCTGCCAAAACAGGTACTGCCGAAACACCCATCGTGGATAGTAATGGCAATACCATCAGCTTAGTTAACTTAAACATCGTTGCCTACGGGCCAAGTAGTGATGCGGATATTGCGATTGCGATCGTGATGCCTCAATTAAAAGGGGATACCGATACGCATCCAAATATTCAAATTGCCAAAGAAATCATGGATGCTTACTACGACTTATATATGAAATAAGCATTAAAAATCGCAGTGAAGACTGCGGTTTTTTTGTTTTATAAGAAAATTGATAGAAAACCACCTTTTAGTGAGAAAGACTTGCTATTTTTGAATGATTGGCTTAGAATACTAGCGGTCAAGAGATAATTTTGATTTATACGATAAATAAAAAGATAAACTGATAATAAAAGGGGCCCAAAGCACAATCATGAACAAGGAATGTTTAAGCAAACAAGAACTGATGAAACAGTTGGGACAATTTACACCTGCTGAAAAAAAAGAGATTCGTGAATACTTGCAACGGAAAAATCCATTGCTTTTTCGTAAATTTGAGCGAATGAAACACGATCTTTACCGCTTGGAATCACGGCGTGTCCAATGCGAAATTGAAAATAACGAAAAGGAGTTAGATCTTTTAAACGATAAGATCCTTTTGAAAAAAGAAGATTTTCTTGAGCTGTTATTAGCTATTCGAAAGAAAAGAGGGTAATGGATGGAATTTATTGAACTCGTCATTATCATTGCAATTCTCGTCACGTTATCAAATGTGGCGAGCAAAATATTACCCTCGGTACCGATCTTTTTTATTCAAATCATCTTAGGAATTTTACTAGGTTTAACAGAAATGGGACAGGAAATCGCTTTTGAACCGGAAATGTTTTTAGTAATGATCATTGGACCATTGCTGTTTCGTGAAGGAGAACGAGCAGATGTACCTGAAATCCTCAAAAACAGCAAGATCGTATTGTTTTTGGCTTTTGGCGGCGTTTTAATGACACTGTTTGCTGTCGGCGGAACGCTCCATTGGTTGATGCCCACGATTCCTCTGGCTGCTTGTTTCGCTTTTGGTGCTGCGTTAGGACCAACTGATGCAGTGGCAGTCTCCTCATTAGCAAAACGTTTGAAAATTTCCAAAAACATTATGCACATTCTGGAAGGCGAGGGCTTACTGAACGATGCTTCAGGGGTTACCGCATTGCAGTTTGCTATCGTAGCTTTGACCACCGGGAGCTTTTCAGCAGCCAACGCAGGGTTCCAGCTACTATTCTCTAGTATCGGCGGCGGGCTTGTCGGTTACTTGATCGTGTGGCTGAAACGTCGAATTTTGCGCTTTATTGAAAAAATCTCGGCACAAGATGTCACAGTATACTTATTGATCGAGCTGCTCTTGCCATTTGCTGCCTATTTGCTGGCCGAAATGATCGGGGTCTCAGGGATCATCGCAGCCGTTGTGGCAGGTGTAGCCCAAGCCCAAAGAAAACGACGGATCTCGTTGTTTGATGCAGAGCTGGCGAACATTTCAGAAAGTACTTGGTCGACCATTGTCTTTACATTGAATGCATTGGTGTTTCTTTTTCTAGGAATCGAGTTGTCACAAGTATTTTCACCAATCTGGGAGAGCAATAATTATGCAAACTGGCATCTAGTGATTACGATTTTGGTGGTCACGGCGGTGATCTTCCTCGTTCGTTTTCTCTTTTTGTTGTTTTACTATTGGTTTTTACAGTCAAAAAAACAAGTATCTATGAATCAAGTCGCCTTGTTGACTTTTGGTGGAGTCAAGGGAACAGTCAGTTTGGCAGCCATCTTTATTTTGCCAGTGATGGTGCATGATGCACCTTTTCATGAAAGAGGCTTGCTTCTGTTTTTGACCGCTTGTGTGATCTTACTGACATTGATCATCAGCGTGATGGTCTTGCCATACTTGGCAGATGGGGAAGCTGCCGAAAGCGTCGACTTCAATCACTTGCTGATCTTAGAAGACGTCATCGAACAATTGGAAGCAGAAGAAAAGCAGGAACTATCGGATAAAGGCCGTTTAGCGATCGATGCTGTCATCAATTCCTATGAAAATCGGCGCTGGGAGTTGTATCGCAATAGTTTGACTGATTCAGAAAAACAAGAAATCCAAGAAATTCAAGGATTGATCCTATCGATCGAACAAGACGGCTTGGATGAAGCTTATCGAAATGGGAAAGTCAGCTTAAATGGCTACCGTTTTTATTCACGGTTTATTTCTCAGCAGCAGCATTCCCTCGCAAAACAAATTCTCTCATTCTTTAGTTTTTGGCTCTTCTTTATTCAGCGATTTATCCGTATTTTGATTCATCCTCGCTTGTTTTTACAGCGACAGCAGCAGTTAAAAGCTGCCTTGAAGCAACGAGACATTTCTGAAGTACAAAAAATCTACTTAAAGAACAGTGAATATATTTTTCACAGTTTGAGCAATTTAGAAGATGTCTATGATTCCTCGCTGATCAATTTCTTTATTCGTCAACGAGAAATGAGCATCAAACGATTTGAACACAGCAATTTCATTGAAACGATCATGATCGAGCAAGATCCGATTTTTGTTAAGAAAGTCCTTTGGGGCTATTACCTTGAGCGCAAGACGATCGATGAATATGAAGTGGCTGAGAAAATCTCAACGATTTCTGCAAATGAATACCGACGCAATGTCAATCTGTTAGAATCGTATGCGATGTCTCGAGCAGAAGAACAGCCGAAGCAGCGAATGTTTCGCCGATAATACGTCTCAAGAGGCGCACAACTTGAGGCACGTTTTATGGAGTGTCTTCGTCAGGTTATTCCTAAAAGATGATCAACATCGATGATCCGAGGGAGTAGACTGACGAAGGCATTCTTTTTTTGCAAAAATTGATTTTTTTCTCTCATCGTTTCCGCTGATGAAATGTGGTACAATGAGCGAAGAAAAAACTCAGGAGGGATTCTGTGAAAGAATTAAAAGTAAGTGAATTAACCAAAACATATGGTGAAAAAACACTGTTTGATCAGCTTTCTTTTCTGATACATGAAAAAGATCGAATCGGTTTGATCGGTGTCAATGGCACGGGTAAATCGAGTTTGTTACGGATCTTGGCCGGTTTGGATCGCGGTGATGGCGATCGCCAAACGGTATTTGCCGCCCAAGATTATCGCATCGGTTTCTTGACTCAAGACAATCAGTTACAAGAAGAATTATCTGTTGTAGATGCTGTTTTTCAAGGCACCAGTCCGCTGATTCGCGTTGTTCGTGACTATGAAAAAGCGCTGATTGCCTTAGAGAATAATGGCTTGGATCAACAAACGCAACGGAATTATCAGTTGGCAGAAGAAGCGATGAATAAAGCCGATGCTTGGAATACAGATACAACTGCCAAGATCATTTTACAAAAACTTGGGATCAATGAGTTAGAAAAAAAGGTCAGTGAGTTATCTGGAGGTCAAAAGAAACGAGTGGCTATGGCTCAAGTATTGATCGATGAACCAGACTTGTTGTTATTGGATGAACCGACTAACCACTTAGATTATGATGCGATCCAATGGTTGGAAGGCTATCTAAAAAATTATCGGGGTGCGTTACTGATGGTGACCCACGATCGCTACTTTTTGGATCGAGTCGTTAATCGGATTTTTGAACTGTCTTTTGGCAAGCTGCATGAATATCAGGGCAATTACGAGACGTATCTTCATGCTCGAGCAGAAAGAGAACGTGTGGAGGAGACGCAAGAAGACAAGCGCAAGCAGTTGTACAAACATGAGTTGGCTTGGATTCGCACTGGAGCTAAGGCCCGTACAACGAAACAACAGGCCCGGATCGATCGTTTCGATGATTTAAAAGAAAACCTACACCAAGTAAAACGGAACGGCGAAGTGGCCATTGATGTTGCTACGACACGCTTAGGCAAACAAGTCTTAGAGCTAAAAGATGCGAGTTTCCAGATTGAAAACAAAACGATTTTGTCTCACTTTGATTTGTTGATTCAATCAAGAGAACGATTAGGGATCACAGGAGAAAACGGTGCGGGCAAATCAACGTTGCTCAATATTTTAGCTGGTCGCCTACCTTTAGAAGAAGGGGAGCGTACGATGGGCGTGACTGTGAAAATGGCTTATTATACGCAAACGATTGAAGCAATGAACCCTGATCAGCGAATGATTGCGTATTTGCAAGAAGCAGCCGAGGAAGTGCAAAAAGTGGATGGCTCACAAGTCAGTGTCGCAGAAATGCTGGAACAGTTTTTGTTTCCGCGATCCATGCATGGCACCAAGATCGGCAAGCTGTCTGGTGGGGAAAAACGACGACTATTTTTACTCAAGCTATTGATTGGACAGCCAAATGTTCTCTTGTTAGATGAACCGACCAACGATTTGGATATTGATACCTTGACGATTTTGGAAAGTTATTTGGAAACATTTCCAGGTGCAGTCATCACTGTTTCCCATGACCGCTACTTTTTAGATAAAGTTGCCCAAAAATTGCTGATCTTCGAAGGAAATGGCAGGATTACGTCCTACTTTGGTTCCATCAATGAATATCTAGCAGCCAATACCAATAAAGCTAGTTCGATTGTACTAGAGCCAAAAGAAACAAAAACCGATTCACTTTCTGCTGAAAGTGAGGCGTCTGCTGCAGCGTCTGTCAAAAAGAAACTGAGTTATATGGAACAAAAAGAGTGGGCGACGATTGAAGATGATATCGCGGCATTAGAAGAAAAAGCAGCCGCTTTGACCGAAGAAATGAATCATCAAGGCGCGGACTTTACTAAGCTGCAAAAATTACAGCAAGAAATCAGCGAAGTTGAAACGCAACTGGCAGAAAAAATGGATCGCTGGGAATATCTGAGCGAATTTGTATAGAGTAAAGGAGAGAACGATGGAACAAGCATATTTAGATCTAGGAAGAAAAATATTAGCAGAAGGCAATGATAAAAGTGATCGTACAGGAACGGGAACACGCAGTGTCTTTGGTCATCAAATGCGTTTTGATCTGTCCCAAGGCTTTCCTTTGCTGACAACAAAAAGAGTTCCTTTTGGCTTGATCAAAAGCGAATTACTGTGGTTTCTAAAGGGAGATACCAATATCCGCTACCTGCTGGAACATAATAACCACATCTGGGATGAATGGGCGTTTGAACGCTATATTAAAAGTGATGCTTATACAGGTCCTGATATGACAGACTTTGGTCGCCGTTCATTAGTGGATGAAACTTTCAATGAACAGTATCAACATGAGTTGAAACTATTTTGTGAAAAAATCTTAGCCGATGATGCTTTCGCTGAAACTTTCGGCGATTTGGGCCATGTATATGGGTATCAATGGCGTCATTGGGAAAAAAGTACGGGCGGGTTTATCGATCAAATCAAAGAAGTGATCGACATGATCAAAACGACGCCGGATTCTCGCCGTCTGATCGTCTCCGCATGGAATCCTGAAGATGTACCGACGATGGCGTTGCCACCTTGTCACACAATGTTTCAATTTTATGTGCATGAGGGTCGCTTAAGCTGTCAGCTGTATCAACGCAGTGCCGATGTCTTTTTAGGCGTTCCCTTCAATATTGCTAGTTATGCGCTATTAACGCACCTGATTGCTCATGAAACTGGACTAGAAGTCGGGGATTTTGTCCATACATTAGGCGATGCTCATCTGTACAGCAATCATATGGAACAGATGAAGGAACAGTTGTCTCGTTCGGTACGTCCTGCGCCAACCTTACAGTTAAATCCTGAAAAACAGTCGATCTTTGATTTTGAAATGGAAGATATTACCTTGGCAGGGTATGATCCGCATCCAACGATCAAAGCACCGATCGCAGTTTAAGTGGTTGTTTGGGTTTCATTTCATAAAGAAAGGAATGAGGCGTAATGGTAAATACCCACAAGCGAGGCTTTGCGGCGACCTTTCATCAGAGACATGCTGGATCGATTACTGCATCGCTCATTGAGCAAGTCATCGATTTCTTGCATCAGCACTATGATGCAGTTTGGCTATCCGTATCCGAAGAAACAGTGCCAGAGCTAAAGGAAGCCATTCGATCAAATCAGCAGTGTACTGCCATTTTTATACCAGCAAAAGGAGCAGCGGATGCCCGCAGAAGGCTTGTTTTTGCTGCCCAGCATCACCTGCCAGCTTTGGATTCGCTGCATATTTGTGATTTTGATCGCGTGGTGACGTGGATGAAGACCTATCCAGAAGAACTAGTGGCTATAAGCAAAAAGCCTTTACCTACGAATACGTATTGTATCCTAGGACGAACTGAAAGGGCATTTGCGAGTCATCCGCAAACGTGGCAAAGAACGGAGCGCCTGATCAACGAGATCGCTGCTGACTTCTTTCAAATAGAAGAAGTTGATGTCGCAGCTGGCAGTGCTCTCTTTCCAATCTCCCTGATACCGACCTTGCTGAAAAACAACAACGCGCATTTAAATGATGGGGAATGGCCGCGAAATGTCCAAAGAAGCGCCGGCACAATTGTTTACCAAGCCTGTGATGGCTTGCGCTTTGAGGAGCGCAACAAAGATCCATTTGAGCATGAATCAGCTTTTCAGCTGATGCAGCGGCTGCAGGTTGCTGCTATTATTTCGGAATCATTTTATACAGAAGGGATGTAATTTTTATGTTGATCGCACTTTGGGCACAAGATCAAAAGGGGTTGATCGGAGCGGATGGTACACTGCCGTGGCATTTGCCGAATGATTTGAAATTTTTTAAAGAGCAAACCATCAATAATACGATTATAATGGGGCGCAAAACCTTTGAAGGCATGGGAAAAAGATTACTGCCACAGCGTACGACGATCGTTTTGACGAGTGATCGGGATTATCAAGCCAACGGCGCCTTAGTGATGCATGACCGTGAGAAAATTTTGGCGTATGTGAAGCAGCAAGAGCATCCCGTTTTTTTAACTGGTGGAGCAGGTGTTTTTGAAGCGATGATTGACGATTGTGATCAATTGTACCGTACAGTGATCGCTGCGGAATTTAACGGAGATGTGTATTTCCCAGAGATTGATTGGACGCAATGGAAACTTGATCATGTGATCGATGGGATCGTCGATGAAAAGAACCATTATCCCCATCAATTTGAATTTTATCGTAGAAAATAAAAGAACAGGAAGCTTTCTGCAGCGAAAGTTTCCTGTTCTTTTTTTGTAAGCAGGCTTCATTTTTAGGTATACAACAAGACGGAAAAGTACATCAGTCCAGCACCTAACATAACGAATAAGTGCCAAACCACATGCATGAACCGAACGGATTTTAAACTATAGAATAGCGCACCTACAGTATAAGAAACACCACCGCTTGCTAGTAAAAAGGTTCCCCAGTAGCCTAAATGTTCGATCAGAGGTTTAAAGGCAATAACACATAACCAGCCCATGATGATGTAGATCAGGGTGGAGATTTTTGAGACGGTCTCTTTTTTATGAAGAGTCAGTGACTTATAAACGATGCCGCTAATTGCTAGTAGCCAAATCAAGACAAAGAGTGACCAGCCAAGCCAGCCTTGGATACTAAGCAAGCAAAAAGGTGTATAACTTCCAGCGATCAGCAAGAAAATGGAGGCATGATCAAAGACTTGGAAGACCTTTTTTGCTTTGGTAAAAATCAAACTGTGAAATAAGGTAGAAAAGAGGAAGAGCAAAATCATCATCGACCCATAAATGGCATAGGAAACGATGTGGATAGGTGACCCTAGATTTGCCCCCTTGATTAAGAGGATGACCAGTCCTGCGATACTCAGTCCTAATCCGATCCCGTGGGTTACTGCATTTAATACTTCATTGACGATCAAATATCTGCGACTAAACTTCATGTGCTGCATTCGGCACCGTCCTTTCGAATCGAAATTAGATGAAAAAAAATTTTCTCTCTGTTATACTTAGTATAAATGGTCTGTGGTTATTTTACCACGAAAAAAGACTTGATTTAAAGAGAGAGTGAATATATGATGGCAAATCTTAAAATTGTGACAGATTCTTCCAGTACGATGGAACCAAGTGTCCGTGATGCTTTGGCTATCCATGTCGTGCCTTTATCTGTAATGATCGATGGTGTCGTTTATCCAGATGATGAAACGCTGCCGGGAGAAAAATTTATGCAAATGATGGCGCAAGCCAAAGAATTACCTAAAACTAGTCAGCCGCCGATCGGTCATTTTGTAGAACTGTATGACGAATTAGGCAAAGATGGCAGTGAAATACTATCGATCCATATGACCAAAGGTCTTAGTGGAACTGTGGAAGCGGCTCGTCAAGCCAGTCATTTATCAAAAGCCAAAGTCACCGTGATCGATAGCGACACGACAGACCAAGCGTTGGCTTTTCAAGTGATTCGGGCAGCAGAATTGGCTAAAGCCGGTAAGACACTAGAAGAAGTTTTACCAGAAGTGGATCTGGTGCGTGAGCATACAAAATTATTTATCGGCGTTTCAACGTTAGAAAACTTAGTAAAAGGTGGTCGCATCAGTCGCGCCAAAGGTCTTTTATCGAGCTTATTGAACATGAAAGTGATCATGGATTTTGATCATTCAGAACTGATTCCAGTCGTCAAAGGACGCGGCGTCAAGACGTTCAATAAATGGTTTGAGGAATTAAAAGCAGAATTGAAGAATATGCCAAAAGTGACGAAAATTGGTATTTCTCATGCAGAAGGGTTAGAAATCACGGAACGTTTCCAAAAAGAACTAGCAGAATTGTTTCCTGACTTGGAGATCCCATTGCTTCACACAACACCGATCATCGCCACTCATACAGGTAGAGGTGCGTTTGCGATCACTTACAGTACGGAATAAAAAAGGTGCTTCCTTTCAGCGATTCGTTTGACGACGAATCGCTTTTTGGTGTATGAAAAGCTGAAAGGAAGAAAAAGCAGAATGAAGCTGCGATTCTTTGTCTATTCAGAGAGTAGGGAGCTGTTTTCTTTCTTAAGTTTGAAGGATTGCGACTAGGAATTTTATGAGAATTTTGTTAAAATAGCAAAGATTACAAAGGAGTTTGAATACCTGTGAAATGGAAGAAATTAGTAACTTATTTGATCGTTGTGGGACTGATAGCCGTTGGAACGGGTGTACTGTTTCATTTAGCCGTTCCCAAAGCGCAACCACTGCTGACCCCTGTGGATAAGCTAGCAGCCAATGATTCGAAAAAATCCGCCATTGAATACCTCGCACTTGGGGATTCATTGACAGAGGGGGTTGGGGATGAAACAGCTCGGGGCGGCTTTGTGCCTATTTTGGCAGGAGATCTAGAGGACCGCTATGATCTGAGCAATTTAGTAACCAAAAATTATGGGGTCGCTGGTGAACGAAGCGACCAGATTTTAAAACGAGTCAAAAATGATGAAGACTTGCGCCAAGACCTTAGTCAAGCGGACCTGATTACTTTGACCGTCGGCGGAAATGACGTCTTAAAAGTGATCCAAAGCAATTTCTTCGGTCTGAGTATCGAGACGTTTACGGAACCGATGGCAGAATATAATGAACGCTTAAAAGATTTATTCGCTCAAATCCGTGAACTAAATAGCGATGCCCCAATCTATGTTTTGGGTATTTACAATCCATTTTATCTGAACTTTCCAGAGATCACCGACATGCAGTCGATCATTGATAACTGGAATAAACAGACGGAAACGTTCGTCAATCAGCAAGAAAATGCCTTTTTTATTCCTATCAACGATTTGCTCTATAAAGGGTTAAGTGATGAGGTCGGTATTGCGGATACAGAAGAAGACGCAACTGAGGAAACAACACAAACAACCGACACTGGAAGTTTACCTGAGTCATCGGCGCCAAATGCTGATGAGACACAAAGCAGCACGTCGGCGACTACCGACTCATCGCAAGCTGTCGGGAATAATATCACCAACAATGTTCTGTATGAAGGCGATCGCTTCCATCCCAATAATCTTGGGTATCAACTGATGGCGAATGCCGTTCGCGATGAAGTGATCAAAACACAAAACTATTGGTTGCTAGAGGAGGAAGCAAAATGAAACCAAGCGAATCAAAGAAGCAGCCGGAAAAAACAGCTGCAAGCACTAAAAAATCGATCAACTACTGGAAAATTGCTTTTCTAGTTCTGGTCGGCATCCTTTTGGGGACAACGGTTTTCTTTGCTTCAAGAATTTTTCAGCAGCGAGAAACTGGCTTAAATGAAAGTGCTGAACTTGTTCAACGGGAGGGCAGTCCTGTTCTGACCGTTAACAGCAACAAAAGCCAAGTCAATCAATTGATTGATTTTTATCTATCTGATTTTCAAAAGGATCAAGAGGTAAAATATAATTTTGAGCTGAGAAACGAAGCACTCTTAACAGGCGAGTTTCAAGTATTAGGGTTTCCTATCACGTTTTATCTCTATTTTGATCCTTATGTGACAGAAGAAGGCAATGTCCAATTAAAAGCCAAAAGTTTATCGATTGGCACCTTGGATTTGCCCACCAGTGAAGTAATGAAAATGATCAAACGTAGTTTTAAATTTCCCGAATGGATCGATGTCAATGCCGATGAACAAATTATACTGATACGATTGGATCAATTCCGCATGCAAAACGGATTGTTCATCAAGGCAAACAAAATCAATCTTGTAGATGATGAAATTCAAATGAGCTTATATTTACCAGCTGAAACGGAGGATGAATAATGGAACGAGCAATTTTTGCAGGTGGGTGTTTCTGGTGTATGATCCAGCCCTTTGATGAACTCGAAGGGGTGCATTCGATTTTTTCTGGCTATACCGCAGGACATACCGAAAATCCAACCTATGAAGAAGTCAAAAGCCATCAAACAGGGCATACCGAAGCAGTAGAAATCATTTTCGACCCAGAAAAAATCAGTTTTGAGGAGCTCTTGACGATTTATTGGCAGCAAACAGATCCAACGGATGCTTTTGGCCAATTTGAAGATCGCGGCGACAATTATCGTCCGGTTATCTTCTATTTTAACGATGAGCAACGAAAAAAAGCCGAAGCCAGCAAAGCAGCACTTCAGGCTTCCGGTCGCTTTACCGATCCGATCGTGACTACGATCGAACCAGCGCAACCCTTTTATTTAGCGGAAGAAGAACATCAAGAGTACTACAAAAAGAATCCTGAAAATTTTGCTCGCAATCATGCCCGTCGAGCAACCTTTTTAGAAGATCATTGGGAGCAAGAACATGCGTAAAAGTTTTTATAGCTATTTAATGGCAGTCAAAGGTCCGAGTCATACAGATGAGGCTCAGATCTTTGCCACTCATGCGAGTCATGATATTCAGTTTCCAAAGCACAGTGATGATTATGATGAAGTCTCTTCTTATCTGGAACTAAACGTTGATTATTTGCCATCCATGGATATTTTTGATCGTATCTGGGCAGAGTATCTCGAAAATAACAAATAAAAACGTCCTTCGTTTTGCCTGCACAAATGCTCAGAACGAAGTTGTTTTTTCTCAGAGAGGTGTTGTGAATGAAAAATGTAACGACAAGCCGATATATCGTTTCTCTTGTCTGTGTCGCGATTTTGTCGGGAGGCGGTGTCTACTTATGGCAAACAGCCCAGCAAAATCAGCAGACGACACAACCTGCGACAGAAACGACGACAGAAGCCAGCGGGATGGAGAAAATCCAGTCGTTGTATGACCAGATTCTTGCGAATTATTACCAAGAAGTCGATGAGGATGCATTGATTGAGGGTGCTCTTCAAGGGATGACCGATGCGCTTGACGATCCTTACACGACGTATCTGAACCAATCAGATGCGGATAACTTGGATCAGTCCCTCTCAGGAAGTTTTGAAGGGATCGGTGCTACTTTGTCGATCGTGGAAGACTATCCCGAGGTCGCACAAGCGCCAATCAAAAACACCCCTGCAGAAAAAAGTGGTCTGCGCATGAATGATCGAATCGTCAAAGTTGATGGGGAAGATACGCAAGGACAGGAATTGTCTGAAGTCGTGAGTAAGATTCGAGGGGAAAAAGGCACGCAGGTGACGTTAACGATTCAGCGTGGAGCAGATACCTTTGATGTGGAAATCACTCGGGACGTGATCCCAATCGAAACGGTCCATGGTGAACTGGTTGAAAATGATGATACGATTGGTCGAATTGATATTACCTCCTTTGCCGAAAACACAGCAGCTGAGTTGAAAGAAACGATCACCGAGTTGCGGGAAGACGGTGCGAAGTCGTTTGTTCTTGATCTAAGACAAAATCCTGGTGGATTGCTGGATCAAGTCCAGATCATGGCAAGTATGTTTTTAGAAAACGGCCAAACGATCGTGAAGTTTGCCAACAATCAAGGGGTTGTCAGTGAGACCAAAGCGAGCGAAGCATTGGATGAAGGATTCAAAGTCACAGAGCCAGTCGTTGTTTTAGTCGACGGCGGCAGTGCCTCCGCAGCTGAGATTTTTGCCGCAGCCTTGCAAGAATCAGCGGATATCCCAGTCGTTGGTACGGAAACCTTTGGTAAGGGGACCGTTCAAAATGTGAAGGATTTGGGGGATAATAGTGAATTAAAAATGACGGTCATGAAATGGCTGACACCGAATGAAAATTGGGTCAACGATCAAGGTGTGATGCCAGACTATGAAGAGGATTATCCAGAATATGCGTATTTCCCGCCATTACCTCGTGATAATGCCTTAAAAGCTGGACAATCGTCAACGGCTGTCAACAATCTGAATCAATTTCTTGAAGCGTTAGGGTATGCCACGAGCGGCGATACCTTCAATGACGAGACGACTGCAGCTGTGAAAGCCTTCCAAGAAGCTCATGACCTAAAGGCAACTGGTGAAGTCGATGCCGACACTGCCCAAGCAATTGAAAAAGAAGTAGCAGAAAAACTCAAAGCAGAGGACCCAGCGTACTTAAAAGCACTGTCCTTGCTTTCAGAAAAATAAGTAAGGAATAAATCGGAGAGGAGGTAGATTTGTGAATGCCAAGAAACAGTGGATCGATCGTTTTTGGCTAGTCGTAAAATATGCCTTGATCGCCTTTGCAACAGCCTTCTTGATTCGGGCATTTTTACTGATTCCGGTTCCTGTTGAAGGGAACTCCATGGAAGGAACGTTGCAACAAGGAGATATGGTAGTCATCGAAAAGATTTCACCGATCCAGCGTTTTGATGTCGTTGTTTTCCAGCTGCCAGATGGTTCGACCTATATCAAGCGGGTGATTGGCTTGCCGGGTGAGTCGGTGAAATATGTCAATGATCAGCTTTACATTGATAATGAACCGGTAGATGAAGATTTTCTAGTGAAAAACCGCAGCAACGATCATGAGTCTGCCTCTTATACCAATGATTTTGATTTGGAATCTTTATTAGGCGTGGAGAAATTAGGCAAAGACAGTTATTTTGTCATTGGTGATAATCGACGTGCCTCTAAAGATAGCCGCTCCTTTGGTCCTATATCAGGCGATGCGATTTTAGGCAATGCCCGCTTTGTTTATTATCCACTGACTCATATTCGGCTGATTTAGACTGAGAAAAATAGAATATTCTTAATAAACATCCCCCCTTGGAATCATCTGTTGATTTCAAGGGGGGATTTTGTATAGCAATGATCCTTTTTCAAAAGGATGTGGTTTGTATCGAGAAAAGGGTGGACTTAGGCGCTATTGGCAGTTATTCTTTGTATTTTTTCATTAAAAGCAGCCAAGAGTTTCTGACATAGATTCGTTTCAAAATCACGGTAGCGGCAAAAATCAATGATCGCCGTGTTTTCCTCGGTTGTAAAAGGAGGTAAAAGCTGTGGGGAACTCAGAATATAAAAGTCAAAAGGTTCTTCTGTTGGCAGCGTGATCCGTTCAATTTCAACATAGGGCAACCGTTCACATATATTAAACACTTCCATTGAGACCAAGTAATTGGATACATAGACAAAAGCAACTTTAAGCTTATATTTCTGTTCCTTTTCGATGTAAATGGGGTAAAGCAAACACGCTTGATAAAAAGCAAGATCCGTATAACAGGCTTTTAACCACTCGTAGCCTTTGCGGTTTGCTATTTTACGCCAAAAGCTCTGAATCGTATTTGTCAAAACCGTATGTAATGGGTACTTATCTTTGATTATAGTTGCTTCGAAAAAATTTAAAAGAGGAACTTTTTGCTTGAATATGCAGAACTTCAGCAATGTAAGATATGTATTCATATAAAGAAACGATTGATGGTCGAAATCAAAATCACAGAGAAATTTTTGGCAGTGTGCTTCAAATTCAGCCATCAGTTCCTTTAACTCCGATTTTTCATGCTTGTAACAGTCTTGAACGATCGGAAGGCGCACGTCTGCCGCTGAAGTTAGCATCGGCCAGTAATAAAAAAGGAAAAACAAAGCATTGATCTCAAGAATATCTATCGCTGAATCAATGATTTCAAAAAACGCTGAAAAGAAATCAAGATTTTCACCACTAGGAATAAAGGACTGGTTCGTTAACTGATAAAGATTTGTCGCGTGGCCATTCTTGATACGAAATAGACAGATTTTGCAATGAAGCAAGGCTTCTTTTTTGCCAATCTCATACTTGCTTTTGTACTTCGTTCCTTCGTAAGTCACAAAAAGTTCTTCGATCTCTTGATCAAATGCCCGCGCCAAACTATCTCCTAAAGAAATGTGCCAGATAAAATTAAACAATAAGATGCGAATCACCATCTCCGAACCTGTAAGTGCCATAGCGGACTGATTTAACGTCACGTTGAATTCTTTCAAATGGTCTTGCAGCTTCTTTGTTTGCCGAAAGCAAGTCGAACGACTGATATAGTTTCTTTGGCAAAATGCCAGTAAACTTTCATCTTGATTGGTCAAGATGCTTAACAATAATTTGTAAGAAATACTTTCTTGCGCTAAAAATTGCTGATATTGGTTGTATTCAATCAAATTTTTAGGAAGATTCAGGGTGTTTTTATGTAATGAAAGATTCACTGAGGAGAGGTTTTGCAAGTCGATTTGGATCGAGGAAAGTAAACTTTTCAATCGTGTTGCACTTAAGTGGGTCAGATTTTTCACGAACTCTAGGTTGTATTCACCCGGAGCAATTGATAATAGTTTTCCGTAGAGTCCGATTTTGTCTAACGCTCGGGTATCTAAGAGTATTTTTTCAATCAAATGATCACCTTCTTGTTTTATTAATAACGTATTTATATAACGGTGTAAAGACACGTCTCAAAACTTTTGTTTTTTTTTAGAAAAATTGAGACAAATTTTTCATAGAACTGTCTCATAAAGAACAAAAATAGAAATCGCAGGTGAAAAACAATAGTTTTTTTACATTATTAAATAACATATCGATAATGAATTAACTTTAAAATAACCAGCTTTTTTTCATTATGAATAACTACAGGTGTGCCAATTAGTTCTATTTTTCAGAAAATAAAAAAAAGAGGTGTCTTTTGCTTCTTTCTTGTATGATCAGCTTGTAATTTTTGATTCTTTGAAAGGAGGTCTTTTTATGTTTTTGACAAAGAGACACCACTGGTTCTCATTCATTTTCTGTATGTTAGGGGGGATATTATTTTTCATTTATTCGAGTTTGCAAATAAACGGGACAGCAAGTGCACAAGAAGAAAACACGATCACTATTGCTGAAACGAAGCAAATCAAGCTGACTGGTCACCAAGAGGGCACTCAATTTTCTTTATGCTATCAGCTACCACAAAAAAACAAACAGCAGCGTCTCTGGGTACAACTATACGCGATCGATGAAACGAAGGAACAGTTGTTACTAAAAACAAGCAATGAAGAGATGACTCAAGTCAAGGATGATTCCGCACAGTCTTGGCTTACAACCCAAGATTTCTTGCAAACACCAACGGAACAAGAACTAATCTTTCAGCTGCCTGAAGAAACGAAAAAGCTAAAATTGATGATTCAGATCGAAGAATATGACAAGGAAGGTGAAGAATCGTACAACCTACTGTCTTCGAATGAATCAGTTTTTGAAATCCCACTTGCCACAAATTCTGCTTCTTCAGAAACATCAGAAGTCAATTCTGGCACTGGATCCTCTTCAGAAGCCGTGAGTGAGTCGACCTCGGAGCAAGCGGCGACTGAAAGTTCAAAAGAAGTTTCGAACGAAGAAACGAAGGAAGAGACAAACGAGACAGGAACGGCGACAAGTGCTTCTGAAGAGGAAACGCTCATTGAACCATTTAAACAAGAACGTCTTTATCAAAAAACGACTGTTTCACAAACTTTTGCTTCGATTGAACCAGATTATACGACAGACCAAAGCGGGACGTATCCTGCGGCGAACTGGAAAACTGATGAGAACAGTAACGTCTTAAATCATCAGGGGAACAAGGATGCAGGCGAAACGTGGGACGGCATAACTACATGGAATGGCGATCCAGCAAATTTGACCCATTCATATATTGAATATGGTGGTGTAGGAGACGAAGCAGATTTCGCGCTACGAAAATTTGCCAAAGAGACGAATACCCCAGGACTATTTGATGTCTACCTAAATGTACGAGGGAATGTTCAACGTCAAATTGATCCCATCGATGTCGTGTTGGTAGTGGATTGGTCAGGCAGTATGAATGAGATGGGACGGATCGCAGAAGTGAAAAAAGGCGTGGATCGCTTTTTGAATCAAATTGAAGGAAGCGGCATTCAGGATAGTGTCTACATGGGCTATGTCGGTTATTCCAGTGATGGCAGCAATTATCAAAACAAAACCTGCCAATTAGGAAAATTTTCTGAAGTCAAAGAGACGATCCGATCGATGACGCCAGAAACAGCAGCTGGGGGAACCTTTACACAAAGGGGGCTACGTCAAGCAGGGGATATGCTATCGACGCAAAATGGACATAAGAAAGTCATCGTTTTGCTAACGGATGGCGTTCCTACTTACAGTTATCATGTGTCTAAAGTGCATACCCAGGCAGACGGCAGTTATTATGGAACCGCCTTTTCTCTTACTCAAGACCAGCCGATGAATACATCGTTTCTCTACAATGGCTATTTTGCGTTTGATCAACAGAACAATTATAAATGGATCAACAATACCTTTATCGCCACGATTGGTGAAGCGATGGCGTTAAAAGAACGTGGTATCGAGATTCATGGGTTGGGGATTCAACTGCAAGGAGATCAAACCGCTGGGTATACAAAGGCCGATGTCGAGAAAAAAATGAGACAGATGGTTTCTGCTGATGAAGATGGCCATCTTTATTATGAGTCAGCCAATGAAGCAGCGGATATTGCCGACTATCTCGAGAAAAAAGCCCTTCACATTGCGGCAACAGTCACCGATGGCGAGATTACTGACCCCATTTCGCAGCCATTTGTCTACGAAGAAAATAGCTTGTCCGTCAAAAGTGTCGGGTCTGCTGCTCTAACGGTGCATCCTGACATTTCGATGTCTGACAATACAATCCATGCTTCGGGTCTTTATTTAGGCGAAGGGCAAGAACTGCAAATTCATTATCAAGTGCGGATTCAAACAGAAGCAGCGGATTTTAAACCAGATACTTGGTATCAAATGAATGGCGAAACGGTGTTTTATCCGAATCATCAGTCCGATCAAAAGGCATTGTTTGGTGTGCCATCTGCCAAAGCACCTGGGAAGGAGGTGACGATCAAAAAGCACTGGGAAGAATACGATGGCGATACCTCCAGTCGTCCTGAAACGATCTATTTTGAAATAAGCAGGAGTCCTGTCAGCAATGAGAATAGCTGGCAAACAGGGTATCTCAAACTTACTGAGACCGATGCCCAAGATCAGACAACTTGGGAACGAAGCAAAGTTTACGCGCTTTCTGAAAAGGATGGGACGGAGTACGAAGAAACCCGTTTACTACCGCTGTATAACAATCAAGGAGAAACTTTTGATTATCAAGTCACAAATGAGCGAGCAGTGGCAGGTTATGAAGCGACAAAAGTGGACGCTTATACATGGAAAAACACAAAGGCGTTTGTGCCCTTGGCATTAAACCTGATCAAAAAATCCGCTGTAGGAGAGGTGAAGCTGACAGGTGCCGTTTTTGAATTAACGGGGGCAGGAGAGACAGTGACCCTTGTGGACCAAGGGGATGGAACGTATGAGCTGCCAGCAGATACTGTGTTGCAAAAAGATCAGACCTATCGTTTGGAGGAAGTCACTGCACCGGCGGGACATCATTTGTCTAAGCAGACAGAGTGGCTAATTCATATCGATGCGCAAGGGAATACGACGATCGATGGGCAACCCGTCACAGTGGACGATCATACGATTACGCTGGAGATCACCAATCCGTTTACAGAAATTCCAGTTGCTATTCGAAAATATACGGTACAAAAAGAGCAGCAAGTACTGTTAGCTGGGGCTGTCTTTTCTCTGCAACAAAAAACAGCAGCGGGGGATTATCAAGAAATTGCCTCAGAAACATCGAATGACGTGGGGATGGCTGAATTTACGATCCTTGAGCCGGGCGCTTATCGCATCTCAGAAACAGCTGGTCCGCTTGGATACGATACGATTGCTGGTGATTATGAGTTTGTCGTTGGTTCAGACGGAAAGATCCAGTATCAAGGGGAAAACGTCGCTGCAGATGCCAACTGTTGGACTCTTACCCATGGTAATCAGTTAAAACCTTTTGATTTGGTGGTCAATAAACAGGATGAACTGGGACAAGCGCTTGAGGGAGCCAAATTCCGCTTAAGCGGAAACGGTCAGACGATAGAATTACCAGAATCCCAAGAATCGCTAGCGGTATTTCATTTCCATGATCTAACACCAGGCAGCTATACCTTAGAAGAAATTGTTACGCCTACAGGCTATGCTGGTTTAACAGCACCTGTGAAAATTAGGATTGAAGAGGATGGCAGTGTCTTGATTGACGGAAAATTGCAGCCGAATCTTCTTGTTTCTGGAGAAAAGAACAATCAAATAGAATTGATCGTCACCAATCAAGTAAAAGTGTCTCTTCCTGAAACAGGAGGGAATTGGCATGGGTGGCTGGCGATTCTTTCAGCAGGTCTACTAGTCCTTTTAACAGGTAGCTATCTGTACGTTACGCGCAAAGATAAGCCTTCATTAAAGTAATTTTTCCATTAGCGAATGAAAAACGAAAAAAAAATTAGAAGAGAGGAAAGAACAATGAAAAAGATTTTTAATCATACGAAAATGGTTTGGCTCCTATTTTTACTTTTGCCATTTGTCTTTTTTGGAACAAAAAATCAGCAAGTATCCGCAGAGAGCAATTTGGCACAGGTCCATCTGCATAAAAAGAAAATGGTCAATTTGCCAGGTTCATTGATTCAAAATAGTGGGACTGAGATGGAAGAGTTTGATCAATACCAAGGCTTAGCCGATGTCACTTTTTCGGTCTATGATGTGACCGCAGCATTTTATGAAAAACGATCTGCAGGGGCATCCGTTGAAGAAGCCAAACGTCAAGTCCAAACCTTGACGCCTGGTTCCCCTGTAGCTAGCGGGAAAACAGATGCAGCCGGTGATTTGGTTCTTGAATTGCCGAAAAAACAAGCCGATCGGGATGCAGTTTACACCATTGTAGAAGACCCTAAAGACGGTGTTACCACTGCTGAGAACATGGTGATCGCCTTTCCTGTGTACGAAATGATCCAACAAGCAGACGGGTCGTATGCTTACGGGGGAGAAGAATTAGACACGATTCATCTTTATCCTAAAAATACTGTCACAAATGAAGGAACGCTCCTTGTGAATAAACGAGGAACGGGGGAAAACGAACCACTGAATGATGCGGAATTTGTTATCTCAAAGCAAGAAGGAAACCAACAGACCAAGAAATATATTTTAAGTGCAGCCGATGGACTTTATACGTGGACGACTGACAAACAAGCAGCGTACCGCTTTTTAACAGGTAAACAATATGCTGCTGGAGAAACGACCATCGATGTTGAAGAAAACCAAAAAGGACAGTTAAAAGTTGAGCAGTTAGAAGCAGGCACCTATCAATTAGAAGAAACGAAAGCCCCAAGTCAAGCCGCCTTGATCGAACAAGAAACCATCAAGGATTTTTCGATCGCAGCAGGCAATGACGTCACGGTTGAGCTAACAGTCAAGAATGACACGACAAATGTTACCAAAACAACACCACAATTAGACGGCAAAGACGTGGAAATCGGCGAAAGAATCCAATATCACCTAACGGTCAATATCCCATTAGGTATCCAAGACAAAGTAGGAGCAGAAAACAAATACAAACAGTTCCAATTGATCGATGCGCACGATCCAGCGTTGACTTTTGAAAATACAGCAGAGGGAGAAACTGGCTATGCGTTGTATGATGGAGAAAAGAAAATCGATTCAACGAACTATCAAGTAACGGAAAAAGAGCATGGCTTTACGTTAACCATCAATCCAGAATTTGTGCCGCAATTAACGCCGGGAAATCAATTGCGCTTTGTGTATTATATGTATTTAAATGAACAGGCTATGCCTATCAATGGCTTTACGAATGAAGCAAATGTAGAAACGGATTTCATGACGGATCAAACGCCCCCAAGCGTGGAAGTTTTGACAGGGGGCAAACGCTTCTTAAAAGTCGATGGGGCTGTGACCGCTACCGAAGCATTGGCAGATGCAGTTTTTGTTGTACGAGATCAAGACCGTGATGATGCCAACTACTTGAAAATCGAAGAGGGAACCAAACAGGTATCTTGGGTGCAAACAGCGGATGAAGCGACGAAATTTACCACAGGTACAGATGGATTGGTTGATATCATCGGGTTGAAATTTGGCACGTACTATTTGGAAGAAGTAAAAGCACCGAAAAATTACGTGCTGCTAACAAATCGCATCGCTTTTGAAGTGCATGAAACGTCTTATGGAACGAAAGAGCAATTGGGAGAGCCCGAAAAAGTTCCTAACCGCCGCAAAGGAACCTTACCAGCAACTGGTGGTGTCGGCACGTATTTAATGGGCGCAATCGGAGTGATGATCGTTGGTTTAGCAGGGGGTTATTTTGTAAAACGGAAAGGGTAAGTAAATGAGATGAAAAAGCACGATGAGTATCAGACGAAGAAATGGCGTAAAAGCACCAACTAGAAAAGTAACTTTATTGGATTTTCTGATGGGTGTTCTGCTGCTGCTAGGGGTTTTGATCATCAGTTATCCTTTTGTAAGTAATCAGCTCAACACATTTTTGGATCAACAGTTGATCAGTTTCTACCAAAGCCAAGCCAAAAAAATGAGTGAAATAGAAAAACAACAAAAAAGGAACCAGTTGGAACGAGCAAATCAAGAGCTGGCCCAGCAGCCCAGCAATCCTGGAATCAAAGAAACGCAAGATTTATCAGAAACAAGGGACTCAGAATCAGTTGATACACCTGATTACTATGAACGACATACGATCGGCGTTTTAAAGATCCCGGTGATTGGTGTCGTTCTCCCGATTTTTGATCAAACCACCGATACGCTGTTAAAAAGAGGCGCAACATTATTGGAGGGCGCTTCGTATCCAATTGGTGGTGAAGATACCCATGCCGTTCTGTGCGGGCACCGTGGGTTAACGAGTGCAACGCTCTTTACGGATCTGCCTAAGCTGCAGATCGGTGATGAGTTTTATATCGAAACGTTTGATGATACATTGGCGTATCAAGTAGATCAGATAAAAACGGTCGACCCTGATGATACTCAGGCATTAAAAATTGTGAAAGGCAACGATTATGTCACGCTGTTGACCTGTACCCCCTATATGGTCAATAGCCATCGTTTATTGGTACGGGGCAAAAGAATTCCTTATGTTGAAGAAAAAGAAACAGCCGCCGCCAAAAAAGCACAGCAGCAAAAAGTAGGATTGATGCTAGGCGTGATCACTGTTCTTATCCTCCTCTTGTTGATTAGTAATAGGATTCAGCGGAAAAAACGTCTTCATTCGAATACTTCCATTGATGAAAAGTAAGGATCGTTTGTTTTTCTCACTAAGTAGAAGAAAATGACTTTTTAACCTAAGTCAGAATGAAACATGTCGTGTGAAATATGGTACAATAACTAAGATAAAAGATAGCAAAAAAGCAGTCAGACTATTGTGAGTGTGTTAGGAAAAACCAAAATAAAGCGGTAAGGATGCTTCATTCAACCACTTCCCCAAAATTAAAAGTCAAGGAGCGCTGAAACAAACGCGCTCGAAGCTTTTCCTATGCATCAGGTTGGAAAAAGAACCTTGATCCGCAAACAGTTCAGCTAGTTTGCTGCACTGATGGGTTTTTCAGACTCAAAAAAAGCAAGTAGCCTTCGTTCTTGTCACCTATAGACTACACGAATATAAAAACGACTGTCTTTTTTATCAATTCGAAGAAGTACCAAGGAGGAAAACGTTCAAATGACCATTCAATGGTTTCCAGGCCATATGGCGAAAGCCAGACGTGAAGTAAGTGAAAAATTAAAGTTCGTGGATATCGTTTTTGAACTCGTGGACGCACGCTTGCCGATTTCATCCCGCAATCCCATGTTAGATCAATTATTACAACAAAAACCACGATTGATCTTGATCAATAAAGCGGATCTCGCAGATCCCGTTCAAACCAAAAAATGGGAGCATTATTTCCAAGCACAAGGCTATCTAGCACTGGCAATCAACGCCCAAGACAATCAAGGGGTTAAAGCCATTGTTCCTACAGCAAAACAAGTCTTGAAGGAAAAAATTGCTCGCGACAAAGCGAGAGGCTTGAAGCCTCGTGCGATTCGAGCAATGGTGATTGGCATCCCGAATGTCGGAAAATCGACCTTGATGAACCGCTTAGTAGGGAAGAAAATCGCTCAGACGGGCAATAAACCCGGCGTGACGAAAGGGCAGCAATGGCTGCGTTTTGGGACTGATCTAGAGCTTCTAGATACGCCTGGGATCTTATGGCCAAAATTTGAAGATCCTGAGATCGGCAAGAAGCTAGCATTGACCGGAGCGATCAAAGACCAGCTGATCCATTTGGATGATATCGCATTGTATGGACTTGATTTTTTTGCCCGCTATTATCCTGAAAGAATCGCGAATCGTTACCAACTAAAAGCGGAAGAAGAGGCGTTGTTAGCGCCCGATCTGTTGATGAAAATCACGGAAAAACGTGGCTATAAAGACAATTACGATCGAGGAAGCGAACTCGTTGTCTTCGACATTCGGCAAGGGAAAATGGGCCGATATACACTAGATCGAGTGGAGGAAATGGAAAGCCAAGATGAAACAACCGATTAAGACAATCAAAGAGCGATTATTTGATCCAGCTTTCAATGACCAAGCGTATTTGCAGGCGCTGCAAGCAGATGAACGAGCGGGGGTCCAAAAGCTGCTGCAACAATACGAGAAGCAGCGAGTGAAACACCAGCTATTGCAGGAAAAATACGAAGAAATGATGCGTTTTGAAAACGAAGCATTTCAGCAAGGCGCCCGTTTTATTGCTGGTTTAGATGAAGTGGGGCGCGGACCATTAGCAGGACCCGTTGTGTCAGCTGCGGTCATCTTGCCTAAGGAATGTCAGATCTTAGGTCTAAATGATTCCAAACAGCTTTCTGCGAAGAAAAGAGAAGAGCTGTTTATCGAAATTCAAAACAAAGCCGTTGCTGTCGGTATCGGTGTGGTCAGTCCAGAAGAGATCGATCGGATCAATATCTATCAAGCCAGTCGTCTAGCAATGAAAGAAGCCTTGATCGACTTAGCAGTCAAGCCCGAATATTTACTGATCGATGCGATGACGATCGATACGGAAATCCCTCAACAAAGCTTGATCAAAGGAGATGCCCGTTCCATTTCCATTGCCGCAGCAAGTATCATCGCCAAGGTATATCGAGACAATTTAATGAAAGATTTTCATGAAGTCTATCCTTTTTATGGGTTTGATCAAAATGCTGGGTATGGAACCAGAGTCCATTTAGAAGGGCTAGCTGCCCATGGAATTTGTCCCATTCATCGAAAAACATTTGCGCCAGTAAAACAATATCTATAAATTTCATCCATCCCTCTTTTTTTAGCGAATCTTATAAGTAAGATTACTAAGAAAAGAGGGCTTTGTTTATGAAGTATCAACAAGCAACAGATTTTGAAAAACAGTTGATAAAACTGTACTACTGTCAGGGAATTGGTCTGCAAGGTTGTTGGAAGATCATTTGGCACTGGTTGGAAACAAAAGAGATGAATTGTTCGCTGGAAGAGATGATTGCCATCGGGGTCCTTCCACAGCACCGTGCGGTTTTTCGGCGATCATGGGAGCAATTGACGGACGAACACGTCGCACAAAAGATGGGCGCACAGAACTACCTCACCTTCTTTTCGGCGGAGTATCCGATGCTTTTAAGGCAAATTGCAGACCCACCATTGATGCTTTTTTATGAAGGGAATTTGCATTTGCTACAAACGACCATGATTGGGTTTGTTGGTGCAAGAACAGCTTCTCGCTACGCGCGTAAAGTTTGCGAAAAGCTGATCCCGCCTTTAGTGACAGAAAACTATACGATCGTCAGTGGATTAGCAAATGGCGTCGACAGCTTTGCCCATGAATCAGCCATCAGAAATCGTGGACAAACCATTGCCGTGATTGCTTCTGGGATGGACCATTGTTATCCGGCATCGTCCTACCGGTTGTTTGAGCAGATCCGTCAAGAACATCTGGTGCTAAGCGAATATCCGCACGATACCAAACCGCAAAGATACCACTTTCCGCTGCGCAATCGCATTATTGCGGGGATCTCAAAAGGGGTCTGCGTAATTGAAGCCAAGGAAAGAAGCGGTTCTTTGATTACGGCACAGTTAGCGATGGAAAATGGACGAGAAGTTTTTGCAGTGCCTGGTGAAATGATTTCGGATCAGTCAAAAGGTTGTCACCGCTTGATTCAAGATGGTGCAAAATGTACGATTAGCGTGTCGGATATTTTACAAGAGTTAGCCTTTTTTTGATTTTTCCAATCAACCTTCCTTGACAAACCTTTTCTTGAAAGCTATGATAAGCTACGATTTGTATGTTTCATCTGCATACGATAGGTTCACTGATTGATAGAATATATATAGTAGGAAAAATTCAGGAAGGAGCCATTCTTTATATGGCATATAAATATTTAGTAATCGTGGAATCGCCCGCAAAGGCGAAAACCATTGAAAAATACCTTGGACGAAATTACAAAGTCGTCGCAAGTGTCGGTCATATTCGTGATCTCCCTAAAAGTAAGATGGGGATCGATGTCGAAAATGATTATGAGCCTCATTACATTTCGATCCGTGGAAAAGGTGACGTGATCAAAAGTCTCCGTTCTGCTGCGAAAAAAGCTGAAAAAGTCTACCTCGCAAGTGACCCGGATAGAGAAGGAGAAGCTATTGCTTGGCATTTAGCTTTTCTACTTGGACTAGATTTAAAAGATAAAAATCGTGTCGTCTTTAATGAAATCACTAAAGATGCGGTCAAAGCAGCCTTCAAAGAGCCAAGAACGATCGATGTGGATCTCGTCGATGCTCAACAAGCACGGCGGATCTTAGACCGTTTAGTCGGGTATTCATTGAGTCCGATCCTTTGGCGCAAAGTCAAAAAAGGGTTAAGTGCTGGACGTGTTCAATCGGTGGCGCTTAAGATCATTATTGATCGTGAAAAAGAGATCCGTGATTTTGTTCCTGAAGAATATTGGAGCATTGATGGAAACTTTAAAAAAGCCACGAAGAAATTCAAAGCCAATTTTTGGGGCTTAGATGGCAAAAAGAAAAAATTACCGAATGCTGAAAGTATTAAAGAAGTCACCGATCGCCTTTCTGGTAAAGACTTTCAAGTGACAAAGGTTGAAAAGAAAGAACGCAAACGGAATCCATCTGCACCATTTACCACCAGTAGTTTGCAACAAGAAGCAGCCCGCAAACTGAATTTTCGAACACGGAAAACCATGATGGTCGCACAGCAGCTCTATGAAGGGATCGCCCTTGGCAAACAAGGGACTGTCGGTTTGATTACCTATATGCGTACCGACTCGACGCGAATCGCTGACACAGCCAAAGGGGAAGCAGCCGAATTTATCGAAAACACCTATGGTTCAGAGTTCTCCGCTCACGGTGGCAAAAAACGCGCCAATGCACAAGGGGCGCAGGATGCCCATGAAGCAGTAAGACCGACCAGTGTTTTGCGTACGCCAGAAGCCATGGAGAAATTCTTAGACAAAGACCAATTAAAATTGTATCGCTTGATCTGGTCTCGCTTTGTGGCTAGTCAAATGACGCCGGCGATTTTGGATACGATGAAAGTTACTTTGGATCAAAATGGTGTCATCTTTATTGCCAATGGTTCAAAGATCAAATTCAAAGGATTTATGCAGGTCTATGTGGAAGGTCGCGATGATGGCAAAGAAGACAAAGAGAACATCTTGCCAGAGTTAGTCGAAGGAGATGTCGTTCAATCCGTATCGATCGAACCGAAACAGCATTTCACCCAACCACCTGCTCGTTACAGCGAAGCAACGTTGATCAAAACCCTTGAGGAAAACGGTGTGGGTCGTCCTTCAACCTATGCACCGACGTTAGAAACCATTCAGCGGCGTTATTATGTGAAATTGACGCAAAAACGTTTTGAGCCAACGGAACTTGGTGAGATCGTCAATTCGTTGATCGAGGAATTCTTCCCGCAAATTGTTGATATGCATTTTACTGCTGAAATGGAAAATAGCTTGGATAGCATTGAAGCTGGGAAAGAAGAATGGGTCAAAGTTGTCGATCAGTTTTATCGCCCATTTGAAAAAGAATTGACGACTGCAGAAGAAAGTATCGAAAAAATTCAAATCAAAGATGAACCTGCAGGCTTTGATTGCGATCTTTGTGGTCATCCGATGGTGATCAAATTAGGCCGCTACGGAAAGTTTTATGCTTGCAGTAATTTCCCAGATTGCCGCAACACAAAACCAATCGTGAAAGAAATCGGCGTTGAGTGCCCTGTCTGTCATCAAGGGCAAGTCGTTGAACGCAAATCGAAGAAAAACCGGTTGTTTTATGGTTGTACCCGCTACCCTGAATGTGACTTTACTTCTTGGGACAAACCAGTGGGTCGTAATTGTCCGAAGTGTGATAATTATTTAGTCGAAAAGAAAGTCAAAGGTGGGAAACAAGTCGTTTGTATCAAAGGCGACTATGAAGAAAATGTGCAAAAATAACTAGCAGGATATCCTGTTAAAAAAGAATCGGCGTATTCTCTTGAACGGTCAGCCTCATCGTTGGCTGACAAAAGAAAGCGCCGGTCCTTTTGATTAATACAAGCTGTTTCTTATGAAAAGAGACGAGCTTTTGAACTAAAAGGAGAGCACTATGAAAGAAATCAATGTTATTGGTGCCGGTTTAGCCGGAAGCGAGGCTGCGTGGCAAGCAGCGCAAGCAGGTGTCGCAGTAAATCTTTATGAAATGCGTCCTAAGAAGTCGACAGAAGCCCATCACACAAATAATTTTGCCGAGCTTGTTTGTACCAATTCACTACGAGGCAACAATTTAACGAATGCGGTCGGTGTCTTGAAAGAAGAAATGCGTCGCTTGGATTCAGTGATTATCACTTCTGCAGACAAAACAGCGGTTCCAGCAGGTGGTGCCTTAGCTGTGGATCGCGATGATTTTTCAGAGTTGGTCACCAAACGTGTCAAGGAGCATCCTTTAGTTACAGTCATCGAAGAGGAGATCACTGAAATTCCAGAAGGCATCACTGTGATCGCAACAGGTCCATTGACTTCTGAACCGCTCTCAAAAGCGATCCAAGCGTTTAACGGATCTGAAGGATTTTATTTCTATGATGCCGCAGCTCCAATCGTTGACAAATCAACCATCAATATGGATAAAGTTTATTTGAAATCTCGTTACGATAAAGGTGAAGCAGCCTATCTGAACTGTCCGATGAATGAAGAGGAGTTTTATGCGTTTCGTGAGGCCTTGGTCAATGCAGAGGTGGCTCCTTTGAAAGAATTCGAAAAAGAAAAATTCTTTGAAGGGTGTATGCCGATCGAAGTCATGGCTGGTCGTGGTCCGAAAACCATGTTGTTTGGTCCGATGAAACCAGTTGGATTGGAAGATCCGAAAACCGGCAAGCGCCCTTACGCAGTGATTCAGCTGCGTCAAGACAATGCGGCGGCTTCTCTTTATAACATCGTTGGCTTTCAAACACATTTGAAATGGGGCGAACAAAAACGGGTTTTCCGGATGATCCCTGGATTGGAAGAGGCTGAATTTGTGCGCTATGGCGTGATGCATCGGAATAGTTTTATGAATTCACCTGAGCTTTTGCAACAAACCTATCAATCGAAAAAACGTGAGGACCTCTTTTTTGCTGGTCAAATGACAGGGGTCGAAGGGTATGTCGAAAGTGCAGCCAGCGGATTGATGGCCGGCATCAACGCTGCCAAACTTGCAAAAGGCGAAGCACCGATCATTATGCCACAAGAAACGACAATTGGTAGTATGGCGTATTATATCACCCATGCTGAAGGCAAACACTTCCAACCAATGAATGCAAACTTTGGGTTGTTACCAGAACTTCCAGAGCGAATCAGAGACAAGAAATCCCGTTATGAAGCATTGGCAAATCGAGCGTTAGCTGCGTTAGAAAAAGCCAAGGAACAACTATAAAAACGATGATCGAAAACTTTCTTACTGATAATTGGTAAGAAAGTTTTTTTTTAATTTGTCTTGAAACTTTAATCAAGGTGACTTATGATAGACAGTAACAATGACAGAAGGTGGTGAAGATGGTGATCGGAGATTGGATTCATTTGATTCAAAACTATTTACAGCGTTTTCCTACAGTGATCCAATTTTTAGGTTGGCTGATCCTCTTGGTCGGGGGCATTTTCGTTGTCTTTGTTGCATTTAGTTTGCTGTTGGGCCCCTTTATGTGGCTCTACAATCGCATCACAGACAAAAACCGCAGCAATGTCATTAGCCGCAATGAGTTTGTGATCGGCGAACTGACGGAAAAGATTGTCGGAGACACAATCGGCGAAGTCATGGAAATAGGGAGTCAAGGTGCACGTTCTGTTTATCCTGCTCGTTTTTTTCGGGAAGAAGATCGTGAAAACAATGTTCGATTGCCAGTCGGCACCAAAGTCATCATTGTCGATTTTGATAAAAAAGGGATCGCGTTGGTGGTTGAAAGTAAAAATTTTATAGAATAGGAAGTGTTAGGTTATGGTGGATACAGGATCAGCAGTTGATTTTTTAAGTAATCCGATTTTATGGGGCGTTGTCCTCGTTGTTTTATTGATCGCTTTTTTGATGATACGCTATCGCATTGGGAAACCCGATGAAGCATTGATCGTTACGGGGTCGTTTTTAGGAAAAGAAGGCATCAAGATTTTGAAAAACAGTGGGACGTTTGTGATTCCTATTGTTCAAAAGGCACATAAATTAAGTTTACTGACCCACAAGTTAGAGATTGGGACACCAGAAGTTTATACAGAACAAGGCGTACCGATCAAAGCCAGTGCCACGGTATTAGTGAAAGTCGGCAACAGTACCGAGTCGATCAAGACAGCCGCTGAACAATACTTAGGCAAATCCACTGGTGAACTGGAAGATGAAGCGCAAGAAGTCTTAGAAGGTCACTTACGGGCAATTCTAGGAACGATGACGGTGGAAGCCATCTACAAAAATCGCGATGATTTTGCGGAACAAGTACAAGAAGTTGCCTCTACGGATTTGAAAAAAATGGGGCTGGAGATCGTATCATTTACGATCAAAGACGTTAGCGACAGCAATGGTTACCTGGATGCTTTAGGGCGTCCCCAGATTGCTGAAGTGAAGAAGAACGCTGAAGTAGCAGAATCCAATGCCTTAAGAGAAACGCGGATCAAGCAAGCTGAGAATGAGCAATTGGCACAGCATGAAGAGATCCGTCGCCAAACAGAAATCGCGGAAGCGACAAAAGATATGGCGTTGAAACAAGCGCAGTACAAACAAGAACGTGAAGTTGCGGATGCGAAAGCGGAGCAAATCGCGGTCGGTGAACAAATGAAAGTGCAATTGATCGAGCAAGAAAAAAATATTGAGATTCAAGAGAAACAAGCGGAATTGACAGAAAAAGAATTGAATGCAACTGTCCGTAAAAAAGCCGAAGCAGATAAATATGTCGTTGAACAAAACGCATTAGCAGACAAAGCCCGTGAAATCGCCCGAGCACAAGCCGAAGCGGAAAAAGTCAAATTGGCTGCACAAGCGGAAGCGGAACGAATTGAAAAATTAGGTAGTGCCGATGCGGAACGAATCGCAAAAGTCGGTCAAGCCGAAGCGGAAAGCCGTGAAAAGATGGCGATTGCTTTGACCAAACTGAACGAAGCTGGTATTTTGATGGAGTTCATCAAAGTGCTGCCTGAAATCGCAAAAGAAGTCAATGCGCCCCTTAGCAATATCGATAAAGTGGTCAGCTTTGGCGGCAACGATGGGCTTCAATCAATGGGGGAAGCTGGTTTAGCGCGAACCTTTGATACGATCAAAGAAACCACCGGATTAGACTTAGTGGCGTTGATCAATGACACGATGTCCACAAAACAAGGAAACAATGAGCTAGTTCAAGCTGTTTCAAAAAGCAATGGTTCGCCTCAGCCAACAACTGGTCCAATCGAATAAAAGCAAATAAGTGGAAACGTATCAGTCCCTCTTTCTTTTGAGGAGAGGGGCTGGTACGTTTTTCTGGCGCATTTAACGGATCTTTCTGAAGAATGATAAGAATCTTACGAAGATTCTTAGAAAGTTTTCACAATTATGTCTAAACTTTGAAATATTGATTAAATTCTGACAATTCATTTGTTTTTTTTTGTGGTCTATGCTAAAGTTATTTCGAATCATGAAAAGGGGGGTTACTTTGCAAACGGATCAATTACAAGAAGAGTTTTTTCGTTATCTTATTGTTGAAAGAGGGTATTCGGAAAAGACAAAAAAAGCGTATCAAGAAGATATGAGCGATTTTTTTCACTTCTTGAAAGAGTCTGGCAATGAAGACCCGTTAGCGGTGGAGTATCGTGATGTTCGTGTCTATTTGAGCTATTTGACGGAACGAGGGTATAGCCGTAATTCCATCAGTCGGAAAATGGCTAGCTTGCGTTCATTCTACCAATTTCTAACCAAGCATGAGATCGTCAAAGAGAATCCCTTCGCCTACATTCATTTAAAAAAGAAAAACGCTAAATTGCCGCGTTTTTTTTATGAAAAGGAAATGGATGCTCTTTTTCAAAGTGTGGCTGGTGATGAGCCATTACAACAGCGCAATCAAGCATTGTTAGAAGTCCTTTACGGTTCAGGTCTGCGGGTCAGCGAGTGTAGCAGTCTGACGCTGGGCGCGATCGATTGGGAAAGCGGCGTTTTGCTGATCCACGGAAAAGGCAACAAAGATCGCTATGTTCCTTTCGGCAGTTACGCACAAGCGGCAGTCAAGCGCTATCTTACCTCAGGACGCAAGCAGCTGATGGCAAAGCAGAACAAGGAACACGAGGTTCTCTTCGTGAATCATCTTGGTGATGGGATCACTGCAACTGGGATCGAGTATGTATTGAATCAAATCATCCGAAAAAGCAGTTTAGACAGTAAAATCCATCCTCATATGCTGCGGCATACGTTTGCGACCCATCTATTAAACAACGGCGCCGATATGCGGACCGTTCAAGAATTGTTGGGGCATGCCAATCTATCGACGACACAGATTTATGCGCATGTCACCAAAGACAGTTTACAAAAAAATTATCGCCAATTTCATCCACGTGCGTAAAATTGGTACAGGAGGAACGTAAATGAAGTCAGAATTTCATTCAACCACCATCTGTGCGGTTGAAAAAGATGGCAAGTTTGCCATGGCCGGTGACGGACAAGTAACGATGGGAGAACAGGTCGTTATGAAAGGAACCGCTCGGAAAGTCCGTCGAATTTACAACGGTGAAGTGATCGTTGGCTTTGCCGGTAGTGTGGCAGATGCCTTTACCTTGGAAGAAAAATTTGAAGGAAAACTAAATGAATACAACGGAAACTTGCAACGAGCTGCAGTAGAATTGGCACAAGAATGGCGGACGCAGCAATCGATGCAAAAATTAGAGGCGATGCTGATCGTCATGAATGACAAGGAGATGCTCTTAGTCTCAGGGACAGGTGAGGTCATTTCGCCAGATGAAGGGATTTTAGCTATCGGTTCAGGTGGAAACTATGCCTTGGCGGCAGCCCGTGCGATGAAACGTTATGGCGGTGAACTATCTGCCAAAGAAATCGCTGAAGGTGCCTTGAATATCGCAGCAGACATTTGTGTCTTTACAAATCACAATATCATTGTAGAAGAGTTTTAAAGAGGGATGACGATATGACAAACCAAAACAAATCACCACGAGAGATCGTGAAAGAATTAGATGAATACATCGTTGGACAAACCAATGCCAAAAAATCAGTGGCGGTTGCTTTAAGAAATCGTTACCGCCGTCTGCAATTAGATGAAAAAATGCAGCAAGATGTCACACCAAAAAATATTTTGATGATTGGACCAACGGGCGTTGGGAAAACGGAAATTGCGCGACGGCTAGCGAAAATCGTTGATGCGCCTTTTGTTAAGCTAGAAGCAACGAAATTCACAGAAGTCGGTTATGTCGGTCGAGACGTAGAATCGATGGTTCGTGACCTTGTAGAAAACGCGATCCAAATCGTGAAAAAAGAACAATATAAAAACGTGCGCATCCAAGCGGAGAAAAAAGCCAATCGTCGTTTAGTAAAAGTCTTAGTTCCCGGTATTAAAAAGGAACAGAAAAAGAACACCAATCCTTATGAACAAATGATGAATATGTTCAACGCCGCACAACAACCAGAAGAACCAAAAGAAGAATTGACAGATGAGATTCGCAGCAATCGCCAAGCGATTTTCGAACAATTAGAAAAAGGCCTTTTGGATAACCGAGAAGTGACGATCCAAGTCGATGAACCGAAAAATCAAGCGCCAATGATGAACAATGGCTTAGAACAAATGGGCATTGATTTGAATGAAACATTAGGTGCATTGAAACCGCAAAAGAAAATTGAACGCACAGTAACCGTGAAAGAAGCGCGGGAATTGTTAATTCAAGAAGAATCCTCCAAACTGGTCAACGACGCGGATATTCATAGCGAAGCATTACGTTTGGCGGAATCTAGCGGCATCATTTTTCTTGATGAAATCGACAAAGTATCTTCGAAATCACAGCAATCAGGAGAAGTTTCTCGTGAAGGGGTGCAAAGAGATATCTTGCCGATCGTTGAAGGCTCACAAGTCAATACGAAATATGGAACGTTACAAACCGACCATATTCTCTTTATCGCTTCAGGCGCATTCCATCTATCAAAACCAAGCGATTTAATCCCTGAGTTGCAAGGGCGTTTCCCGATCCGCGTGGAGCTGGATGACTTGACGAAGGAAGACTTTGTTAAAATTTTAACGGAACCAAACAATGCCTTAGTTAAACAATACGTTGCCTTGTTAGGAACCGAGAATGTCAAAGTGGTCTTTACGATGGAAGCCATCGAAAAAATTGCCGAAATCGCGTATCAAGTGAATCGCGATACCGACAATATCGGTGCCCGTCGTTTGCATACGATTCTAGAGAAACTACTTGAAGATCTATTGTTTGAAGCATCTGAGATGCAAATGGGTGAAATCACGATCACAGAAGCGTATGTGGAAGAAAAACTTGCGTCAATCGCAAAAGATGAAGACTTAAGCCGGTATATTTTATAAAGGGAGCGGACCAATGAAAACATTATTAGAAAAGACAAGACAAATCAACGAATTGTTGCAGCAAAAAAACACCTTTAATTTAGCTTCTGATTTGCCTTACGACAAAATGGCTGTCATTTTAGGAAACATTCTAGACAGTAATGCGTATATTATTAGCGTCGACGGCAGCGTGTTAGGTTTTGTTGAGAACCATGATGTCAATAATGAACGCATCAAAAAAATGTTTGTCGAAAAACAGTTTCCTAAAAATTATACAGATTTAGTCGATCACCTGACTTCCACAGAAGCCAATGTGCCGATCAGTGACGATATGACGGCTTTTCCTGTGGAAGGCCGAGAGCTGTATCCCAATGGTCTAACAACCATCGTACCAATCTACGGTGCAGGAGAACGCTTAGGGACGATCATTCTTTCCAGAATCGATACATCCTTTGATGATGATGATTTGGTATTAGCGGAATACAGTGCGACAGTTGTTGGTATGCAATTCTTGTACCAAAAATCCCGTAGTATCGAAGAAGATGTTCGCAGTACCACAGCTGTTCAAATGGCGATCAACACGCTTTCTTATAGTGAGCTAAAAGCTGTTCAAGCAATTTTTGAGGCATTAGAAGGAGACGAAGGTCGTTTGACCGCATCAAGTATCGCTGACCGTATCGGCATCACCCGTTCGGTTATCGTGAACGCTTTGCGTAAATTAGAGTCTGCCGGTATTATTGAATCCCGCTCTTTGGGGATGAAAGGCACCTATTTAAAAGTGCTTAACAGCCGCTTTAAAGAGGAATTGACGAAACATCAATATTAGGAGATGAGACCATGACAGTTACCATCACGGCCGGGCATCTGCAAGCAAAGGTTGCAGAAAAAGGGGCTGAGCTGCAAAGCTTAGTCGATACGAGCAATGACCTTGAATATATTTGGCAAGCTGATCCAAACCACTGGGGAAAGCATGCACCGATCTTATTTCCAATCGTTGGTGCGTTAAAAGAGGACACCTATCAACATGAGGGCAAGAGTTATCATTTGCCTCGCCATGGATTTGCCAGAGACATGTTATTTACTGTCGTTGAACAACGTACAGATTACGCTTTGTTTTTACTAGAAAGTTCGACTGAAACCAAAGCAAAGTATCCGTTTGATTTTCAGCTGTATGTCAGTTATGAATTAGGCGGTGATGGCTTAGTCGTCAAATACCAAGTGAAGAATAGCGGTCAAAAGGAACTCTATTTCTCCATTGGTGGACACCCTGCATTCAACGTCCCACTTGAAAAAGGGCTGACTTTTGAAGACTATTATCTTTCTTTTTCTCCAAAGAAATCACGGGTGAAATTGCCGTTAAAAGGCAACTATATTGATTATGAGCAACGCACACTCGGTCAAACGAATACGGATCTACGCTTGACCCATGACATGTTTGCAAATGATGCGTTAGTTTATGAAACGAAAGGATTACATTCCTACTCGATTCGCAGTGAAAAATCGCCTCATAGTGTCACGTTAAGCTACAATAATATGCCGTATGTCGGTTTTTGGTCCACATATCCAGTGAAATCGCCATTTCTATGTATTGAACCATGGTGCGGCATCGCAGATACGCTAGAAGCCTCCGGTGAGCTGTCAGAAAAACTGGGGATTCAAGCACTTCCACCTGAAGAATTATTTGAAACAAAGTATTCCATTACAGTTAAATAAACGTATGAAAAAAGAAGCTGGGAAAAGCGCAATGACTTTTCTCAGCTTCTGCTTATTTGTTCGTTTGACGTTTATTTAGTCCAAAGGGTACCCGACTTTCGGTCCCATCTTTGATGCGGGTAATGTTTTCACGATGGCGAATAAAGATAAAAATCGTTACGCCGATCGCAATGAAGGTCAGCAGCCAATTTTGCTCAGGCAAGATCGCAGGTGCGATAAAAGGCAAGACGATCGTCGATAAGGTGATCAAACACGCCGCGATCATACTGGTTAGGCTCACCATACTTGTCACATAAAGACAGATAACGAAAATCAATGAAGAATAAATGAAAAAGAGCGGATTGTATCCTAAGAGCATCCCAGCACTTGTCGCCACTGCTTTGCCGCCTTTAAATTTGGCAAAGATCGGGAAGGTATGACCTAAGATCGCACAGACCCCAAACCAGAGCGGATTGACAGTATGGAGACCAAAGATGACTGGCAAGCTGGTCGCCAAAGTTCCTTTTAAGATATCCATCAATAAAACAACGATGCCGGCTTTTTTTCCTAAGACGCGAAATGTATTGGTCGTTCCCGTATTGCCGCTGCCGAATTGGCGAATATCTTTTTTGAAAAACAGTTGGCCAATCCAAACACCAGAGGGGATCGAACCTAAAAGGTAAGCAACAATAAATAAAAGAATCGTATTCATAATAACCAACTTTCTTTGCAAGGCTAGGGCAATTTTAGCATGAAAACGCCTTTCCAACAATAAGAAAATCTTTCGCTGGTCAGACAAAGAAGAAAAACAGCTTTTCTCAGAGCTGTGAAACACAAACAAGCCATTTTGCGACTCTAGCTTGTGCAAACAAAGGAAAAAGGATAAGATAGTTTAGAAAAATGTTCGCTTGAAAAAAGCGTATTTTGTGTTAAGATTTTTTTTGCAGTCCTTTCAACATTAGAAAAGGACTGATCAAGATTAAAGGAGCGGTGGGTTTGGCAAAGAAAACCACAGAATATAATGATGCTTCCATTCAGGTCTTAGAGGGTCTGGAAGCAGTAAGAAAACGACCAGGAATGTATATCGGCTCGACCGATAGCCGCGGCTTGCACCACTTAGTGTATGAAATCGTCGATAATGCGGTTGATGAGGCACTCTCAGGATACGGCAATGAAATCGATGTTACGATCCATAAAGACAATAGTATCAGTGTTCGAGACAATGGTCGGGGAATGCCGGTCGGGACACATGCATCTGGAATCCCAACTGTTGAAGTGATCTTCACCGTGTTACATGCTGGCGGAAAGTTTGGCCAAGGCGGCTACAAAACTTCTGGCGGCCTTCATGGGGTTGGTGCCAGTGTTGTAAATGCCTTATCCAGCTGGCTAGAAGTGGTCATCGTTCGAGACGGTATCGAATACAAACAGAGCTTCAAAGACGGCGGGAAACCAGCAGGTACTTTGAAAAAAATCGGCAAAACCCGTAAACCAACGGGAACAACCGTTACGTTCAAACCAGACGATACAATCTTTTCTGCAACCAAATTCTCCTATGAGATTCTCGCTGAACGTTTGAGAGAATCAGCGTTCTTGTTGAAAGGGGTCAAAATCTCCCTGACGGACGAACGTGGGGAAGAACCGATTCATGAAGTCTTTTTATATGAGGAAGGCATCAAAGAATTTGTTGATTATTTAAATGAAGAAAAAGATACCTTGACCCAAGTGGTTTATTTTTCTGGCACGAAAGAAGCCATCGAAGTAGAGCTTGCCTTTCAATACAATGATGGGTATTCAGAAAACGTCTTGTCCTTTGTCAACAATGTACGTACCAAAGATGGCGGTACCCATGAAGTTGGGATGAAGACGTCAATGACCAAAGCCTTCAATGAGTATGCCCGCAAGGTCAATTTGTTGAAGGAAAAAGATAAGAACCTTGAAGGCAGTGATTTCCGTGAAGGGTTAGCGGCAGTTCTGTCGATCCGCGTGCCAGAAAATCTTTTGCAATTTGAAGGACAGACCAAAGGGAAATTAGGGACACCCTTAGCAAGAAATGCGGTAGACAATGTGATTGGTGAGCAGCTAGGCTATTATCTACAAGAAAACAGTGAAATGAGTCAAATGCTGGTTCGTAAAGCGATCAAGGCAAGAGAGGCCCGTGAAGCTGCCAGAAAGGCGAGAGAAGAAAGCCGTACTGGAAAGAAACGCAAAAAAGGCGAGTCACTGCTTTCTGGTAAATTAACACCTGCGCAATCTCGTAATCCTAAGAAAAATGAATTGTATTTGGTGGAGGGGGATTCTGCGGGTGGTTCAGCAAAGCAAGGACGAGACCGCAAGTTCCAAGCCATCTTGCCATTGCGAGGCAAAGTCATCAATACTGAAAAAGCCAAGATGCAGGATATTTTGAAAAATGAAGAAATCAATACGATGATCTATACTATCGGTGCCGGTGTTGGCCCAGAGTTTTCAATTGAAGACTGCAACTATGATAAAGTGATCATCATGACCGATGCGGATACCGATGGGGCGCACATCCAAGTGCTGCTTTTAACCTTTTTCTACCGGTATATGAAACCTTTGATCGAAGCGGGGAAAGTATACATTGCTTTGCCGCCTCTGTACAAAGTGTCAAAAGGGTTAGGGAAAAAAGCAGTAGTCGAATACGCTTGGACCGATGATGAACTAAGCAAACTGACCCAAAAAATCGGCAAAGGCTATCTCCTACAGCGCTACAAAGGGTTAGGAGAAATGAATGCCGACCAATTGTGGGAAACGACCATGGACCCAGAAACGCGGACACTGATTCGGGTACGGATCGATGATGCTGCCCAAGCAGAACGTCGCGTCACCACTTTGATGGGGGACAAGGTAGAACCTCGTCGGAAGTGGATCGAAAGTCATGTTCAATTTAGTTTAGAAGAAGATGGCAGTATTTTGGATAAAAAAGAAGATACGGTACCTGAATTAGTTGATGAAAAATTAATGGATACCGAACAAGCAGACAGCAAACAGTTAGTTAAGGAATAGGAGGTGGTCTCTTGGAACACAAAAGCAATATACAAGAATTGACATTGGAAGAAGTGATGGGAGATCGCTTCGGTCGATATTCCAAATACATTATTCAAGAACGGGCATTGCCAGATATTCGTGATGGGTTAAAACCGGTTCAGCGGCGGATTTTATTTGCCATGAACCAAGACGGCAATACCTATGACAAAGGCTTCCGCAAATCAGCAAAATCTGTCGGAAATATCATGGGGAATTTTCACCCCCATGGCGACTCGAGTATCTATGAAGCAATGGTCCGCATGAGTCAAGACTGGAAGCTACGTCAGATTTTGATTGAAATGCACGGGAACAACGGGAGTATGGATGGTGATCCGCCAGCTGCCATGCGTTATACGGAAGCACGGCTTTCAGAATTAAGTGGTGAGCTATTAAAAGATATTGAAAAAAACACCGTCGAATTGGTTTGGAACTTTGATGATACTGAAAAAGAACCAACTGTTCTACCAGCAAAATACCCGAATCTGTTAGTCAATGGCTCAACTGGGATCTCAGCTGGCTATGCAACAGAGATCCCTACCCACAATTTAGGGGAAATCATCGATGGAACGATCTATTTGATCGACCATCCGCAAGCTTCTTTGGATCAGCTGATGAAGTACATTCCTGGCCCTGATTTTCCAACAGGGGGCATTTTACAAGGGAAAGAAGAAATCAAAAAAGCCTATGAAACAGGCAAAGGCAAAGTGATTCTGCGTTCGAAAACCAAGATCGAAGACATCAAAGGCGGCAAACAGCAAATCGTCATCAATGAGATCCCATATGAGGTCAATAAAGCCAACTTAGTCAAAAAAATGGATGAGATCCGTTTGAATAAACGCATTGATGGGATTGCTGAAGTACGAGATGAAACAGATCGTACTGGACTACAGATTGTTGTCGAGCTGAAAAAAGAAGCAAATGCGCAAGGGATTTTAAATTATTTATTTAAGAATACCGAATTGCAGATCAACTACAACTTCAACATGGTGGCTATCGACAATATGCGACCCCAACAAGTCGGTTTGAAACGGATTTTAGAAAGCTACATCAAGCATCGCCGTGAAGTAATCGAAAAACGCAGTCGTTTTGAACTGCAAAAAGCCCAAAAGAGACAGCATATCGTCGATGGGTTAATCAAAGCTTTATCGATTCTTGATGAAGTGATCGCCACTATTCGCGGCAGTAAAGACAAAAAAGATGCCAAAAACAATCTGGTTGTTCAGCACGGTTTTACGGAAGAGCAAGCAGAAGCCATTGTGAACTTACAGTTGTACCGCTTGACCAATACGGACATCACACAATTGCAAGCAGAAGCAAAAGAACTTGCAGAAACGATTGCTGAATTGACAACGATTCTGAATGAAGAAAATGAATTGCTGAAAGTGATCAAGAAAGAACTGCGAGAGATCAAGAAAAAATATACGACGCCTCGGTTGACTGAGATCGAAGCAGAAATTCAAGAAATCAAGATCGAAACACAAGTCTTGGTCGCGCAAGAAGAAGTCGTCGTGACGGTCACAAGAGACGGCTATGTCAAACGCAGCAGCTTGCGTTCTTACGGTGCTTCAAAACCAGAAGAGATCGGCATGAAAGAAGGCGACTCTTTACTTTACAGTAACCAAATGAACACGTTGGATCACCTATTGTTGGTTACTAATAAAGGGAACACGATCTATCGACCGGTTCATGAATTACCTGATTTAAAATGGAAAGATTTAGGGGAACATATTTCGCAAACAGTCATGACACTGGCGCAAGATGAAATGATCATTGGGGTCTTTGCCTACAAAGAGATCGATCCATTGAAAAATTTCGTACTGATCAGTAAAAACGGTATGATCAAACAGACACGAATGACGGAATTTGAACCTTGGCGCACCTATAAAACACGGCCGATGACGATCATGAAGCTGAAAGATGAATCAGATGAATTGGTCAACGTCTTTTTGACGGATCAAACGGAAGAAATGGATGTATTCTTAGTCAGTCATCTTGCCTTTGGCTTACGCTACCCGCTTAATGAAGTGCCTGTTGTGGGACCAAAAGCAGCTGGGGTCAAAGCGATGAACCTTAAAGCGGATGATTATCTTATCAATGGGTTGCTCGTTTATTCAGAAGGGGATACACCGATCGTTTTGATCACCCAACGTGGCGCAGCAAAACGAATGTTGGCTCAAGAAATCAACCAATTAGGTCGGGCGAAGCGCGGATTGATGGTCTTGCGGGAATTGAAGAAAAATCCTCATCGCGTCGTCTATATGGGCAGTGGGGAAAATCAGCAACTGCTAGTGACGAATCAAAAAGGACAATCCTTTGAAGTGATCACCAACCAAATCCCGATCAATGATCGGACCTCCAACGGCTCATTTATCATGGATGAGAAAACAGGGGGACAAATCTACGAAGTGAAAACTCAAATCAGTCCTGCAATCGCAGAGGATTCTGTACTATAAATTATAACAAAGCAACCCTTCTGTACCAGTACAGAAGGGTTGCTTTTTTTCTCATAATTAATCTTTCACATTAACGAAAAAGGTACTTTAATAAAAGTTTCACATTTAATAAATACCTATAAATCAACATTTTTAGTAATTAATATCTTAAAAAAAAATAAATTGTTAAAAATAATTCTTGAAAATGCTTGCAATCATTAAGGTGTGTGTTATACTGTTCACGTAAAGCTGTTACATTAGTGAACAGAAAATTTAAGGAGGTCCATCAAATGGAACAATGGAATGGATTTAAAGGAAAAACTTGGAAAGAAGAAGTAAACGTACGCGACTTCATCCAAGAAAACTACACACCTTATGACGGAACAGATGAATTCCTAGCAGATGCTACTGAAGCAACGACGAAGCTATGGGATCAAGTCATGGAACTGAACAAGCAAGAGCGTGAAGCTGGCGGCGTATTGGATATGGATACAAAAGTCGTTTCAACGATCACTTCTCATGGACCTGGCTACTTAGACAAAGACTTAGAAACAGTTGTTGGTTTCCAAACGGAAAAACCATTTAAACGCAGCTTGCAACCATTTGGTGGCATCCGCATGTCAGAACAAGCAGCAGAATCTTATGGCTATGAAATTGATGCAGAAGTTTCTCACATTTTCCGTGACTACCGTAAAACACATAACCAAGGAGTTTTTGATGCTTATACACCTGAAATCAGAGCAGCGCGCCGTTCTGGTGTAATCACAGGTCTTCCTGATGCTTACGGCCGTGGCCGGATCATTGGTGACTACCGTCGTGTGGCATTATACGGTGTGGACTTCTTGATCAAAGAAAAACAACAAGACCTATTGTATTGCGGAAACGGAACGATGTCCGAAGACATTATCCGCCAACGTGAAGAATTAAGTGAACAAATTCGTGCGTTAAGCGAATTGAAAGAATTAGGAAACATTTACGGATTTGATATTTCTAAACCAGCTCAAACGGCGAAAGAAGCATTCCAATGGTTATATCTTGGCTACTTAGCAGCTATCAAAGAGCAAAATGGTGCAGCAATGTCATTGGGACGTACGTCAACTTTCCTTGATATTTATGTTGAACGCGATTTGAAAAATGGCGTGATCACTGAAGAAGAAGCACAAGAAATCGTTGACCATTTCGTCATGAAACTACGTCTTGTGAAATTTGCTCGGACGCCTGATTACAACGCATTGTTCTCTGGTGACCCAACTTGGGTAACTGAATCAATCGCTGGTATGGGTGAAGACGGACGTCACATGGTAACGAAAAACAGCTTCCGTTTCTTACACACTCTAGCAAACTTAGGCCCAGCGCCAGAACCAAACTTGACTGTTTTATGGTCAACACGTTTGCCTCATAACTTCAAAACATTCTGTGCGAAAATGTCGATCCAAACATCAGCGATCCAATATGAAAACGATGATGTGATGCGTGGACATTGGGGCGATGACTACGGAATCGCTTGTTGTGTATCCGCAATGCGCATCGGGAAACAAATGCAATTCTTTGGTGCTCGTGCCAACTTAGCGAAAACATTGTTGTATGCAATCAACGGTGGGGTCGATGAAAAATCAAAAGCACAAGTTGGACCAAAATTCCAACCAATTACTTCTGAATACTTGGATTACAACGAAGTAATGGAAAAATATGACACAATGATGGACTGGATTTGTGATCTGTATGTGAACACATTGAACATCATTCATTACATGCACGACAAATATTCTTATGAACGCATTGAAATGGCGCTACAAGATACAGACATTCTACGTACGATGGCTACTGGTATCGCTGGTTTCTCTGTTGCAGTTGATTCATTATCAGCAATCAAATATGCGAAAGTTCGTACGATCCGTGATGAAAACGGCATTGTTGAAGATTACGAAATCGAAGGCGATTATCCGAAATACGGAAACAATGATGACCGCGTAGATGATATCGCAGTCAACTTGTTGAAAGCCTTCATGAAGAAAGTAAAACGCACAAAAACATACCGTGATGCAAAACACACAACGTCGATCCTTACTATCACTTCTAACGTGGTTTATGGTAAGAAAACAGGAAACACGCCTGATGGCCGTCGTGCAGGTGCACCATTTGCTCCAGGTGCAAACCCAATGCATGGTCGCGATACGCATGGTGCTTTGGCAAGTCTTTCATCAGTTGCGAAATTACCATATGATTACTCATTAGATGGTATTTCAAACACCTTCTCAATCGTACCTAAAGCATTAGGACGTGACGACGAAACACAACAAGAAAACCTAGCAACAATGCTAGATGGCTATGCAGCAAAAGGCGGTCACCACTTAAATATCAACGTATTTAACCGTGACACATTGCTTGATGCGCAAGCTCACCCAGAAAAATACCCACAATTAACGATTCGGGTATCTGGCTATGCAGTAAACTTCATTAAATTAACAAAAGAACAACAAGATGATGTGATTGCTCGTACAATGCACGAAGCAATGTAATAAGCAACAACTTCAGGCGGCGGACGGGAAAATCCGCCGCCTCTTGTTTTGAAAGTATCAGACGGAGCGTGGTCATCCGTCGTTTCGAAGAAAGGAAGAGCATTATGGCAGTAACAGGACAAGTACATTCAACAGAAAGTTTTGGATCAGTAGATGGACCAGGTATCCGTTTTATTGTATTCATGCAAGGATGCCGCATGCGTTGCCAGTTTTGTCATAATCCAGATACATGGAAGATTGGCACCGGTGTCGAACGAACGACTGATGATGTCTTAGAAGAGGCATTGAAATATCGCGAATTCTGGGGACAAAAAGGTGGGATCACCGTCAGTGGTGGGGAACCATTGCTTCAGATGGACTTTCTGATCGATCTGTTTCGTAAAGCCAAAGCAGAAGGTGTCAGCACGACATTAGATACTTGTGGAAAACCATTTACACGGGAAGAACCATTTTTTAGCAAGTTTCAAGAGCTGATGACCGTTACTGACTTGTTATTGTTTGATATCAAGCACATCGATAACAAAGCCCATAAAGAGCTAACTACTCAATCCAATGATAATATTTTGGATATGGCGAATTATCTTTCAGAGATCAATCAACCTGTCTGGATTCGTCACGTGCTGGTTCCTTTTAGAAGCGACTATGATGAATTTTTGATCCGTTTGGATGAGTTTATCAAAACACTGAAGAATGTCGACAAAGTAGAGATCTTGCCTTATCACACGATGGGGAAATACAAGTGGGATGAGCTTGGTTTGAAATATCCCCTTGAAGGGATCGAACCACCAACAGAAGATCGGGTGAAAAATGCCAAGCGTTTGCTTCATGTAGACGACTATAAAGGTTACTTAACCCGTTGATCAAAACAGGAAAGAAGAGATTGCTATTGCTTCTTTCCTGTTTTTTTACTATGATTAGAAAGTGAATATCAATTGAAATAGGAGCGATGAAGAAATGTCGAAAATATTAGTATTCGGTCATCAAAATCCTGATACCGACGCCATTGGTGCAGCAATTGCCTTTGCAAATTTACAAAATCAACTTGGAAAAGATTGTGAAGCAGTAGCGCTTGGTACACCGAATGAAGAGACACAATTTGCGTTAGATACCTTTGGCCTAACTGCCCCTCGGGTGATCGATTCAGTGGCAAAGGAAACCCAAGAAGTAATGTTAGTGGATCATAATGAATTTCAACAAAGTGCAGCGGATATTACGGATGTCACTGTATTGGCAGTAGTTGATCATCATCGTATCGCTAACTTTGAAACGGCAAATCCACTGTATTATCGTGCAGAGCCGGTCGGTTGTACAAGTACGATCGTGTTGAAATTATACAAAGAAAATCAAGTGGAAATTCCAAAAGCGATCGCAGGAATCATGCTCTCAGCGATCATCTCTGATACATTGTTGTTTAAATCACCAACATGTACCGACGAAGACGTAACAGCAGCCAAAGAACTAGCCGTTATAGCAGATGTAGAACTGGAAGTCTATGGATTAGATATGTTAAAAGCTGGTACGAATCTTGGAACGAAATCAGCAGCAGAATTGCTGGACCTAGATGCCAAAAGCTTCCCAATGGGCGGGAAAAACATCCGTATCGGGCAAGTCAATACGGTCGATTTAAAAGAAGTCTTTGACCGTCAAGCAGAGTTGGAAGCGGCTATGAAGGATTCAATGGCAGCAAATGGCTATGATCTGTTCTTGCTGGTTGCCACTGATATCTTAGATAGTAATTCTGAGCTGCTAGTCGTTGGTGAACCAACTGCCCCAGTAGAAGCAGCCTTTAAAACGACATTAACCAACAATCGTGCGTTTTTACCTGGTGTCGTTTCTCGTAAAAAACAAATCGTACCTCAATTAACAGAGGTTTTTGAAGGATAATTAAGCTAACTGTCTGAATGCTGGTGAGATCTGTTTTGGTAGATCAAACCAGCATTTTTCATGATTGTTTGGATAAGGAGTACACGCAGTGAAATTTTTTTATAGTCCCCACTTTCGCTCATTGCAACCGATACTGGAATCTTCGAAATTCCATGAATTGGTAGAGGAGCTATTAAATAGCCAAGAGCCGCCGACACTACGAGCATTAAAAGCGAAGTTTACAGATGGTTCTTTTGATAAAATTCTTGACCGCTTGATCGCAGAAAAGTTGATCATCCGTCAAGAACGACGCTATTATTTAGGCTTCCCCATCTATACTGAACATGATCAACAGCAGATACAAGTAAGTGATGATTTCTATCAAGCAGCGCGCAATTGGTCAACACAAGAAATCGCTGGTTTTATCAAAAGCTTTGCTGCGTCAAGTGTTGAAAATAAATACTTTTACGGTTGTCAGCAAGGAGTTGAACAAGGAGCCGTCTATGCATTGAGTCATGAACAATTTCAGTTGATCTCTTACTCAGAAACACAGTGGCCACCAACACTGCCTGCTTTTTTTGAAGCGAATGAACAGTTGCGCACCCTTGCGATCTTTGATGAATTATTGGATTTGATCGGTGATGTCGATCCAGTCTATTACTTAGACCAAGTGAGTGTGATCCTTGAACGCATTCGTAAAAACAAAAAAGTCCGTCCGAGTATTTTTCTGGAATCACTTCAACGGGTCGAGATCATAAGTCCTGAGCTACATTTGTTGCTGGAAGAAATAAATTGTGATAATCTAAAAAACGAGCGTTATCTGTCTTCTGAAAAGGATCTGTTCGTCCAACGCCTTGTGATCGCTCACTTGGCAAACAAATCAGGTTCATACAATACGCTTTATTTCAATAATAATTAAAATTTCTAATAATTATGTTATTTGTTTTAAATTTTCTGACTATTAAAAAGCTGCTAGATTCGATTCTAGCAGCTTTTTTTCTTATTTATTCAAATGATAATTTGATGAATAAAAATTAAAAAACAACAATCGTTTTGTTTGGAGTTTTGATTTCTTGATGATATGATGATTCTAGAACTTTGAAAGGGGATATAAAAATGGAAGGATATAAAACGGTTGATTTTGAACAGTTGGAACAAAACAAAACGAAAGCAGAAATGATCACGTTCGTATCAATGTCAGAAATAGAAGCTGCTCGGCAAGCAATTACAAAAGCGGGGATCGATGAAACGCGTTTTTCTGATGGCGATCTCATTCTTGCTTTAAAACAACAGGAACGGTTTGGGGCAAATACGATCGTTTCCGTGATCATTGATTGGCTCATCAATCAAAACTATCTGGTGAATCCAGCTCATGCCATGCGTTACTTAGCAAAGAAAATGGCAAATGGGCCAGTTACGAGTTACAAATTATTAAGTGAGGGTGAGTTTGATTGTGACGGGAACTATTACTTGATTGCTCGCACAAACACCTCCTCATCGGCAAATAAAGTCTATAAAGTTTACACGGATGGACAAGTAAAAGAGCTTTGGCAGGCAAAATAAGTACAGATGATTTCGGCTCTAGTGAATAAGGAAAACGGCTGTGTAAGCAGTAGTTAGCGGAAAAAGGATTTTCTTAGATTGAAGGTTGTGAAAGACGCGTGAAACTAAACATTCGAATCGGCTTAGCTGGCAGTCATCTTCTGATTGGTGCATTCAGCTTGCTCGGCGCTCTGCTGACGCTTTATAAAGTACCGACAAGTTTTGGTGCGATCCAAGCCTTGTTAGGTGAAATTTATTATACCGATACGGTATTTGACCGATTTACTCAGCTCTTCTTGTTGGGGATTATCAGTCTTTATACCGTGGTGACCAGTTTTTATGGGTTTCGATTTTGGTGTTTTTGCTCCGCCTCTTCTGCATTTGGGACACTGTTGGCATATTTTGAATTAACTGAAACACTTCCAGTGATGGTAGTTTTCATTCTTGTTTTAGCAAGTTTGTTTCAGTTATGGGTAGTCACATACTTCATTTTCCAAAAGCTAAAAAGTAGAGCTGAAACAGGTTGAACTGATACGTTCAAGCTGTTTTTTTCTGTCAAAGATTATTTGCTGGCAACTAAGGTTATTGCGTTACTAGCGCAGTGTTTTATGCTATGCTAGATATAGAGATGTAGTTGATTTTGAAACGATTTCTAAAAGATGAAAGAGCGTAACAAGTTCGTTGGCATTTCAGTCAACGATCAAAATGAATTTGAGGAGGACTGATGAGAGAGTGGTTACCAAACAACAGGTACTGACTGCGGAAAAAGACTTTCTGAGTGGTGAAAATTTTTATGTACAGCATTTCTTAGGCGCCCATCAAGTAGATGATGGCTACGTGTTTCGCGTTTGGGCACCAAATGCTCAGCAAGTTTGGCTTGTTGGCGACTTCAACCAATGGACGGATACCTTGCCGATGAACAAAAGGACGGAATCCGGTGTTTGGGAAATTGAGACCAACCAAGTAAAAGAAGGACAGCTTTACAAATACAAAGTAAAACAATCAAATGGACGAGAAGTATTGAAGATCGATCCTTTTGCTGTCCATTTTGAAGCTCGACCAGGAACTGCTGCCGTGTTGCATTCGATCCCACAAAAAAAATGGCGGGATGGGTTATGGCAAGGACGGAAAAAAAGACAAAAAACATTTAATCGACCTCTTAATATTTATGAAGTTCATGCCAGCTCATGGAAGCACCACGAAGATGGCACCCCTTATCGCTTCTCCGAATTAAAAGATGAACTTATTCCTTACGTGAAAAAAATGGGCTACACCCATATCGAATTTATGCCTTTGATGGAACATCCCTTAGGAACCTCCTGGGGCTATCAATTGACTGGTTACTTTGCACTTAGCTCCTATTATGGGACACCAGAAGAATTTCAAGACTTTGTAGAGGCTTGTCATTTGGAAAATATAGGTGTCTTCGTTGATTGGGTGCCAGGACATTTTTGTGTCAATGATGACAGTCTTGCCTATTATGATGGCACGCCGACATTTGAATACATGGATGAAAACCGTGCGAAAAATGTTCGCTGGGGTGCGATCAACTTTGATCTAGGCAAACCGCAAGTCCAAAGCTTTCTGATCTCAAGTGCATTGTTCTGGATCGAATTTTACCACATTGATGGTATTCGGGTAGATGCCGTTTCCAACATGATCTATCGCGATTATGATGAAGGTCCATGGGAACCGAATCACGAAGGGGGCAATCGGAATTTTGAAGGGTACTATTTCTTACAAAAGCTCAATTCAGTCATCAAGTTAGCCCATCCTGCAGTTGTCATGATTGCAGAGGAAAGTACTTCCGAGACCAAAATAACAGGAATGGTCGAAGGAGGCGCTCTCGGGTTTGACTACAAATGGAATATGGGCTGGATGAATGATGTCCTGCGTTTTTACGAAATGGACCCGATTTTCCGTAAAGATCATCTAAGCCTTTTATCTTTTTCTTTCATGTATCGGATGCAAGAAAATTATATCTTGCCACTCTCCCATGACGAAGTGGTTCATGGCAAAAAAAGTTTGATGCACAAAATGTGGGGAGACCGCTACAAACAGTTTTCACAACTACGAAATCTCTATACGTACATGATGATGCATCCAGGGAAAAAACTGTTATTCATGGGTAGTGAATGGGGACAGTTTTTAGAATGGAAATATGATCATGGTCTTGAATGGGTCGATTTAAACGACGCATTCAATGCAAAAATGCAGTTCTTCACCCAGACCTTGAATGAATTATACAAAGAAGAACGAGCCCTTTGGGAATTGGATGATCAAGAAGATTCATTGATGGTGATCGATGCAGACAACTTAGATGAAACGACATTGACTTTCTTACGACAAGGAAAAACGAAAAAAGACTTCTTGATCGTGGTTGTCAATCTGACACCAGTGGAGCGTCACGATTTTGCGATCGGCGTGCCATACGAAGGAACGTATCGCGAGATTTTAAACACGGAACGGGATGTATTTGGCGGAACTTGGGTGGCGAATAACCCAGACTGTCAGACCAGTAATACCCCTTTTAAGCAATACGACTATCAAATCAAAACAATTTTGCCTGCACTTGGGGCTTTAATCATCAAACCAGAAAAAATCAAAATGACTCGAAAAAAAGCAGTAAAGAAAGTACAAAAAAAAGAGTAGAGGGGGAACGGTGAGTAGATCACCAAACAAAATGAAAACAGAGATGTTAGCAATGATCCTCGCAGGGGGACAAGGGACTCGATTAGGAAAATTAACAAAGAATATTGCTAAACCAGCGGTTCCATTTGGTGGTAGATATCGGATCATCGATTTCACGTTGAGTAATTGTGTCAATTCAGGAATCAAAAATGTGGGTGTTGTCACTCAGTACCAGCCATTAGCACTAAACAACCATATCGGAAATGGTGCGAGCTGGGGATTGGATGGAATCAGTACCGGTGTGACGATCTTACAACCATATTCAAATTCAGAAGGCGAAAAATGGTTTGAAGGAACTGCCCATGCGATCTATCAAAACATCGCTTATATCGATGAGATGGACCCGCAATATGTCTTGATTTTATCAGGCGACCATATCTACAAAATGGATTATGAAGAAATGCTGGAAAAACACAAAGAAAATGATGCTTCATTGACGGTTGCAGTTCTCGAAGTACCGATGAAAGATGCCTCGCGTTTCGGAATCATGAACACCGATAAAAATGACCGTATCATCGAATTTGATGAAAAACCAGCCGAACCAAAGAGCAATCTCGCTTCAATGGGGATCTATATTTTCGATTGGAGTCGTCTGCGCAGTATGCTGTTGAGTAACTATACAAAAGACGGCGAAATGGTCGATTTTGGGAAACATGTCATTCCTTCTTATCTCGAAAGCGGCGACAACGTTTTTGCCTATCGCTTCTCTGGCTATTGGAAAGACGTAGGAACGATCGATTCATTGTGGGAAGCCAATATGGAATTTATTGATCCAGCAATGGAGTTGAATATTCGGGATAAAAGTTGGCAAGTATTTTCTAAAAACCCAATCGCACCACCACATTTTGTGACTGAGACTGGGGCTGCGAGAAACTCTCTCGTGATGGATGGCTGTTATGTTGCAGGGGAAATCGAGCACAGTATTTTATCAGAAAACGTACAGGTGAAAGAAGGATCGACGATCAAGGACAGCGTGATCATGCCTGGAGCGGTGATCGGTAGAAATGTTAAATTAAACCGAGTGATCGTTGGGGAAAATGCAGTGATCGGTGACGACGCAGAGATCGATGGAACAGACGAAATTGCCGTAGTCGGCTATTCTGAAATTTTAGGGGTGACGATTGATGAGAACTAATAAAATGTGTGCGATTTTAGGGAATCTGCAACGATACCAAGACTTGATGCCATTAACAGAAAACCGTCCGCTGTCGACCTTATTGTTTGACTGCAAGTATCGCTTGTTAGATTTCAATCTTTCAAGTATCGAAAATGCCAATATCAAACAAGTCTATATGATTTTCAATGAAGGAGAAACGCAGTCGGTCTTCGATCATATCGGTGGCGGAAAAGAGTGGAACTTGGACGGCGTACAAAACCGTTTCTTTATTCACCTGTTCCAAGACTCATTGAAAAAGCAAGCAGAAGGACAAGAGTATTACTATAATGTCATCGACTATTTGGAAAAATCCAAATCGGATCATACCGTATTTATGGGCAGCAAAGTCTTATGCAACATTGATTTACGTGCCTTGCTGAAAATCCATCAGCTACAAGGCAATGAAATGACCGTTGTGTACAAACGCATCAGCAGTGACAATATTTGCGAAAGTGATCTGTTGTTCAATGTAGACAGTGAAGGTCACTTAGAAGAAGCGATCCAAGCGAAAAAAGGTGAGGTCAGTGACCTTGTCAACTTATGTACGGATATTTTTATCATTCAAACAGATCGCCTGATCACGGCTCTTAAAGAGGGGCAAAAAGTTGGCGCAACGGCAGACCTCGGTCAATTTTTACGAGAAATGATCGCTGTTGAAAATACCGGTCTATATGAATACACTGGTTACTTAAGTAACATTTATGATATCTCTTCTTATTATCAAACAAATATGGACATGCTCGATGTGCATAAATTTACGTCGTTGCTTTATTCGAATCAAAAGATCTATACCAAACTGAAAAACGAAGTGCCAACGTATTATTCGGAAACATCTGACGTGAAAAATAGCCACTTTGCTTCTGGCTGCATCGTGGAAGGAACGGTCGAACAGTCACTGGTTGCCCGCCGCACGAAGATCCATCCCGAAGCAAAAGTCAAAGGAGCGATCATCTTCGGAAATAATGAGATCAAAGCAGGTGCCGAAGTCTCTTATGCGATCCTAGATAAAAATGTGACCATCGCAGAAGGTGTCAAAGTGCAAGGAACCAAAGAAACGCCAATCGTCATTAAGAAAAATTCTCATGTCACCCAAGACGTTATTGGAGGGGCAAGCGCATGAAGGTTCTGTTTACAGCAGCGGAATGCGCCCCATTTTTTAAAACAGGCGGATTAGGGGATGTTGCAGGGGCATTGCCAAAAGAGTTGGTCAAAAAAGGCGTCGAGACAGTGGTCGTCTTACCCTATTTCACGAAAATGCCTGCTGAATACCAAGAGCAAATGGAAGATTGTTTTTCCTTTGAAGTAGCGGTCGGCTGGCGCAAGCAATATTGTGGGATCAAAAAATTAGTTCTAGGCTCTGTGACCTATTATTTCATAGACAATCTCTATTATTTTGGTCGCGAACGGCTCTATGATTTTTATGATGATGGGGAACGCTTTGCTTTCTTCCAATTAGCCGTGATCGAAATGATGGAACGCATTGAATTTATTCCAGACATCGTGCATGTCAATGATTACCATACGGCGATGATTCCCTTCTTGATCAAAGAGAAATATCATTGGATTCAAGCGTATCAAAACATACGCACCGTTTTGACGATCCATAACATTGGGTTTCAAGGGTGGTATAGTCGCGATATTTTACCAGATCTTTTTGGGATGGGGACTGAGAGATACGATGATGGCACGCTACGTTTAAACGATTGTTTGAACTTTATGAAAGCTGGAATCTTGTATGCTGACCGTATCACGACGGTCAGTCCTTCCTATAGTGAAGAAATCAAAACCTCTGAGTTCGGCTGTGGGCTTGAAGTCATTTTACGCATGGAAAGCGGCAAACTCAGTGGCATCTTAAACGGAATTGATTATGAAATGAACGATCCAGAAACCGATCCTCATTTGGACTACTCTTTCAATCAAGAGGACTTGTCTGGTAAAGCGCAAAACAAGCGAGCGCTACAAGAACAGTTTGGTTTGCCTACCCGTAAAGATGTCCCATTGATTTCTGTTGTTAGCCGTTTGACCACTCAAAAAGGGTTCCATTTGGTCCTTGAAGAAATGGAAAATCTCTTGCAATTTGATGTTCAGTTCATCTTACTAGGGACTGGCGAACATGATTTTGAAGAAGGTTTTCGCTATTTTGCTCAGAAATATCCTGATAAATGTGCTGCTGCGATTTCTTTTGATATTGCATTGGCGCAAAAGTTATACGCAGCAGCGGATCTTTTCTTGATGCCTTCCGCCTTCGAACCATGCGGACTGTCACAGATGATCGCGATGCGTTATGGTACATTACCGGTCGTTCACGAAATCGGTGGCTTGAAAGATACGGTAGATTCCTATAATCCGATCACGAAACAAGGTACCGGCTTTGGCTTTCAAGAGTTTTCACCATTCTACTTGATGAATGCTTTGAAACAAGGGATCGAATTGTATCAATCCGATCAGGAAACGTGGACCGTATTGGTCAAGCAAGCAATGGAAAAAGATTTCAGCTGGAATCAAAGTTCAGATCTTTATATCCAGTTGTATAATACTATCAAAGTTTGATTGTTTTAAGACAGAAGAATCCTTGTCTGCAACAGAACTGCTAGTTGTATGACTAGCAATTTTGGCGGCAAGGATTCTTCTTTTTTATAAATTGAATGCAAAAAGGAGTGTAACCCTATGACAAAAGAACGATTGCGTGAACTGCTAGAAATCAGTGTTCATGAACTCTTTGCGATTGAAATGGATGAAGCTTCACCGCAGGAATTGTTTCAAGCACTAGCCAATGTGGTGAAGCAAATGTATTCAGAAGACTGGCGTCAAACCAGAAAAAATCTCTTGTTGGAGGATCAAAAACAAGCGTACTATTTTTCAATCGAATTTTTGCCTGGCAAAATGTTAAAAAGCAATTTGTTGAATATGCAGCTGTTGGAGCAGGCCAAAGCCGTTTTTGAAGAGTTAGGCGTTTCCCTTGATGACGTTGCGGATACAGAAAAAGACATGGCTTTAGGCAACGGGGGCCTCGGTCGTTTGGCATCTTGTTTTATGGATTCCCTGGCTTCATTAAGCTTGCCGGGAAATGGGAACGGGATTCGCTATCGCTATGGATTATTTAAACAAAAATTTATTGACGGCCATCAAGTAGAATTACCAGATGATTGGTTACGCTCTGGGAATGTCTGGGAAGTCCGCAAAGAAAGCAAAGCGGTGCCTATTCGATTTGGTGGGCAGGTCTATCTCGTTACGGGAGAGGACGGAAAACTAGCACCGGTCTATGAAGGTGGCTTTACCTGGCGGGCAGTTCCGTATGACACCGCGATGGTTGGCTATCAGAATCAACACATCAACACACTGCGCTTGTGGAGTGTCGAAGTACCTGCTGAAGATGAGGCGCATTATGCGACATTGGAATCACGGCAAGCTTTAGAAAATTTGACTGCTGTTTTATATCCAGATGACTCAAACGAGATCGGCAAACGCACACGATTGATGCAAGAATACTTTTTTGTTTCTGCAGGCATTCAAAGTATCATTCGCTATTATAAAAAATCGAATCTGCCTTTAGCAATGCTCAGTGAACGAGTAGCAATCCATATCAACGACACGCACCCAGCACTTTGTGTCCCAGAACTGATGCGTATTTTAGTTGATGAAGAAGGCCTTGCTTGGGAACAAGCGTGGGCGATCACCGTGAAAGTCATGAGTTATACGAACCATACGATCATGGCGGAAGCCTTAGAAAAATGGCCAGTTCGCATGATTGAAGAAGTTTTGCCGAGAATGGATCAGATCATTAAAGAAATTGATCGGCGCTTTGTCGAAGGAATGCAAGGGGTCCATCCGCAAGCCTTACTGGATCGGACGCGAATCATTATTGATGATCAAGTCCATATGGCACATCTCGCCATCATCGGCAGCCATAGTGTCAATGGGGTAGCCAAGCTCCATTCTGATTTACTAAAATCAGTGGTACTCCATGACTTCTATCTCATTTATCCTGCCCGTTTCAACAATAAGACCAACGGTATCGCACAACGGCGCTGGCTTCAGCTAGCCAATCAACCATTAGCCAAAGTGCTGGATCAGTCGATCGGCACGAGTTGGCGCAATGACCCCTTGGATCTGCAGTTGCTCAAAAATTATTATGAGGACGAAACCGTTCTGCAACAAATTGCCGACGCAAAAATGAGTAACAAGCGTGCACTGGCAAAGTACATTCAAAAAGCAACGGGCATTACAGTAGATCCAACGGCAATTTTTGATGTGCAGATCAAACGCCTGCATGCGTACAAACGACAACTGCTGAATCTAATGCATATCTTGAAGCTCTACTTTGAGGTTAAAGAAGATCCGACTGCAGCGTTTCATCCAAGAGTCTTTATTTTTGGTGCCAAAGCCGCACCAAGCTATCACTACGCAAAATCGATCATTAAAGTAATCAATGAAGTGGCGAATCTGATCAATCATGATGAAACCATCAATGATAAAATCAAGGTTGTATTTTTAGAAAATTACAACGTTTCATTAGCAGAAAAAATCATTCCAGCAGCGGATGTCAGTGAACAAATCTCATTGGCCTCTAAGGAAGCGTCAGGGACAAGCAATATGAAGTTGATGCTAAATGGGGCAGTAACGATTGCGACTTTAGATGGTGCCAATATTGAGATTCGAGATGCGATCGGTGATGAAAACATTGCGATCTTTGGGTTGACGGAAGAAGAAGTGTATCAGTATTACGCCCAGCATAATTATTCTGCTTACACCTACTATGAGTCAGATCCAGTCTTGCAACGGGTGGTCAATGCCTTTATTGATGGGACGATCCCCAATATTCAAGTAGAAGGTCGAGAAATCTTTGATTCCCTTTTGAAATACAATGATGAATACTTTTTATTAAAGGATTTTCATGCCTATTGTGACGCGCAGCATCGGGTAGATAGTGCCTATCAGGATACGCAGCGCTGGCGTAAAGTCAGCCTAATGAATATTGCGAATGCAGGCAAATTTTCGGCAGATGAAACGGTGCGAAATTATGCTGCAGATATTTGGCAGATCGATCCATTATTTGCCCATGTCAAAGAACCGAATGCAGCAAGCTTGACTGAGACGGTGCCTCCAGCCGAATTTAGCTGAAGTGTCCTCATCTGAAATGGTGTAGTCTTTCGTGAAATTCTCCTTAATTTATGGTATGATGAAAAAAATGCATGTAAGAGGATGAGTACAGTGGCAAATTATTTAGATGTGAAACGAAAACACTTCCGTTTTCCTGCTTATGATGATACAGATGGTGTGAAGCTGCAATCCGAGCATCGCCCCGCATTCAGTAAAGCAGATGATTGGATTTTAACCGAAATCAAAGATTCCGTGAGTCATTCTCACAAGGAAGAAAATCAATCTTTGCAGCGTAAAGTGCAGTCCAGCCAACGCGATCGGGGGCACAATGTTCGTCAAAAAGAAGAGCTTGCCAATCACCGTGCCAACTTGCCTCAGTACGGAAAACGTCCGGTGAAAGAACAGATGCCAACAGGAAAAACCAATTTTTTTGGCAAAGAGGCGAACCATTCTTCTTATCAAGTGACCAGTAAGAAGGAAAAAGCTGAGGTTCCTGTTTCTTCGAAAAAAGAATATTCGGGGCGCTCTTACTTCGTACCTAAATATATTCCTGCATCAATTATTCCAGATGAGCAAAAACCTGAAATTACGCCGAACGATTTGATGGATGCAATGGCAAAAAAACAAGAAAGTTATTTGTTGTTTGATACGGAACCAGCAGCTTATCAAGTCAAAGAAGAAAATGATCCAACCGTCAAAAAATTCAATCGCCATCCCTCTGTTGGGATGACGCGCAGTGAGTTTCGCGCCAATAACAAAAAAAATGGTGAGAAAAAACGTTCCGTTTTAGATCGATCATTAAAAGGAATGATTGAAGACGATCAACAAGAAGAATCTTCAAATGGCTATTTTCGTTCTAAATAGTAGTGACAGTTACTCTTAATAGAAGTGGTCCTTTGATCATAACGATGAATGATTTCAGCTAGATGGCTAACATCTAGCTGTTTTTTTTGTGTGCCGAAACTGCCGATTTCACAAAATGCTTAGTCGAATTACATTTTTCACCGGCTGAGGAATATTCTGATTTTACTAAGCGATAGCGTGGGCTATAGAATAAAGTGAAACGATCAAAACCATCGTTATTTATAATGTTTGTTATTTTAATTGGCGATTTCTTTTGTCATTTAAAATCGATGGCAGGTCAAACGGTAACAGGATTGTGGTTTTCTAATCAGCTGTAATTGAAAAAGGGAAGCAAGCGTCCTGATGGCTAAAGCTGCTCTTTGGGAAGGACTGATCCATGATCGATTTCAAGGGAAAGATACGCTGAAAGGTGGGGCATCAACAAATGAACAAGAAAAAGAGAAAGGTATATTTCACTATCATTATTGGCTTACTTGGAGGACTCTACTTTTTTTCAACCATGAGTGTGTTTTCTTCAAACATTTTCTTTGCTGCTCAGCTGGAGGAAGACACGGTTGCGAGTGAAGCATTTGAACCGATACGAGAGAAAGAAGCCGAGGAAAGAGTTGCCATTTATTTTGATGAATCAACGAAAGCTGGGACTGTAGGAGACATGTTGCTAGTCGCATTTCATACGGACCGTCCCATTAATGAAATAGCGATCCGATTGCCGCAATCTGCGGTTATTGCTGAAGAGGAGTTGCCAAAGGGAGTCAAAATTACACCAACCACTGAAGAGAATGGGTGGAAACTAACGACCGATACCCCTAGAAGTGATTTCTTGGTTCCAGTGGTAGTTGATACAGCAGGGTCGTTTCCATTTGAGGTAGCAGAATCAATGATAATACTTGAGATAAAAGAAGCACGGGAGACAAACCCTACGGATACACAAGAGGATGACCAAACTGATTCGAGTGACTCCACTGATCAATTGGATCAAGAGGATCAAGTAGCAGAAGAGAAGGAAATAGAAAGCCAGCTTCCTGAGGCATCAGATTCTGATCCTGGCAATCTGTATCTTTTAGGCGACGACGTAAAAAAGAGAGGGGTTGCTAACTGGATCGAATTTATGGCTGCAATGGTCGATCCGACGGTCAATTATATTTATTTGACAGCCAGTTTTCAAACGAACGATAATCCTCGTTTAGGTATTACGGGAATTGACGGCTGGAGCAGCAGCGCCAATCCTAATGGCGGATTAGCCTATGTTTATATCAATGCCTCGAGAGTTTCAAGAACGTTAATCATTGATGGTCTCGACACCTATCAGATGGATCTTAGAGCCGTTGCGATCTGTTTCCGCGATTCGAGTGTCAATCCTGATTCCCCATGGGACATTACCTTGCAAAATTTGGAACTCTACCATGGAAACTTTTGGGGGGCAATTGAATACCATGATTTGAACATGACAAATCAGCAGCGTTCAATCATTCGGTACCACAATCTCAACCATACTGGCAATCAGTTGTTTTACGGTTTGCACTCTCGAGCAAGCTTTTCTGGACATTCGGTTTCACACCAAACGCCTAGATATACATCAGACTTCAATGCTTCTTGGATGATTCACTCGAACATCCAAGCGAATTTTGAAATCAACCAAATAGAACTTCGTGAGGGAGCAAACGTCGAAATGTCGACGATCAGCTCAGGAAATCTTGATTTTTATAATACGAATGCGCGTCTCGTACTAGGGGATAATGCCCGACTCTCATTAAATGCCAACGGTTCAGCTGGTGAAGCAGGTGGTGCCAATATTCGGTTTGTCGCTGGCAATGGACGCATTGAGTTAGGAAAAGGTGCGGAATTGGCATTAAATACACAAAACAACAGTCCGGCAGTCATCACATCAGGCACGCCTCATGATATTCGCTTAATGGAAAAAAGTCGCTTGTCGGTTACTGCTGCAAACCGAACATTGTATAGTCATATTTTCTGGTTGAGTGCCAATACTCATGTAACCTTAGAAGACAGCAGCACCTTAGAGGTTGAAGCAACAAATCAAAATACAACCGCAAATATCTTCCACTTCTCTGGCACGACTGGCAATCTCAATGTTGGCAAAGATGCTACCTTAGATATTCGTTCGGACAGCCCTCAACCTGTCCAACGCCTACTTTTCTTTAGTGGTGCCAACAATCCCGCAAGATTGACGATCGACGATGCCAAGCGTGTCAATTTGCAAAGAACCCGCCCAATAACGACCACAACAAATGGTCTAATTGAAGGGGGAGGAATCACTGCAAAGAACCAGGCGATTCGCCAGTGGCGGCATGGAAATACAGGAGACCCATCTGATTTTCAGTGGCAACCGATTCTGTCCATGACTGCGGCGATTTCAGGAACCAATACCAATGTGACCAATGTATCTTCACTGAATGAGGACACAAGTCGAGGGGTTGCCGCGCAGTTTGCTTCTCGTTCACAACGTCTATTATTTGAGAGAATACCAGACATCACGGTGACCATCGATCCTTTGACAGAAGATAGAACCTTACCTAATGCCTATACGATTTCGGGAACTGCCAATCCTGGTAGCTACCTTCGATTTCAAAGAGAGGGGCTGATGCCAGAACCGACGCTTGAAACGACAGTCGATAGTGCTGGCAATAGCGGGTATTTTCACACACAAGCGGATGAAAACGGGCACTATTTACTTGATCTATCTGATTTAGAACCTTTCCAGTATTTTACACAAGGTGAGGTGGTCACCGCACAGGCATTTCTTGATGGTAAATGGGCAGAAGCATCAACCACTGTGGAACCCATTGGTGACGTTGACCCAAAAGATCCCCTTGATCCTGATCAACCGATTCTTCCTGAAAATCCACCATTGATACCAGAAAATCGCGGGTTTGTCAGCATAGACTTTGTTTCACAATTCGATTTTGGTACAGTACCGATTCGCTCGTCGACAAGCCGCTATCCGGCGCGTTCGCAACGAATTTCTTCAGTGGATGATTATGAATCAACCGAACGACCAAACTATATTCAGGTTTCCGATCGTCGATTTCTCCCAAATGGCTGGACCTTGAGTGCCCGTTTATCTGAGGAAGGGTTCGTTAGCACGGATGCGTTTAAGCACAACTTAAAAGGAGCGAGTGTGCATTTGAATAATATTGAAATGGTTACCTCTAGAGAAAATCCCTCTGAAGCACCAGACTACTTTGAAGCAATTGAGCTGGGACCGCAGAACCAAGTGATTGCACGTGCCAATGAAAAGCAAGGGGCGGGAACTTGGATTCAACGCTATGGAAACGAGCATACCATGCAAAAAAGTGTCGAGCTGGAAATCCCTATTGGCGCGAGGCCACAAGCAACAAGTTATCAAGGAACCATCCATTGGGAGCTGAGTTTCGTACCTGGTGCTGACGAATAACCCCTTGGAAAACAAGTAAATATGTTCTGCAATCGTGAATATGATCGAACACTGTAAAAGTTGATCAGACAAAAAGAAGTCCATTTGCCATTGGGCTTCTTTTTTTGTCTGAAACAAACGAGTAGTGGTTTACACTACTTTTCCCACTTTGGTGGATACGCTTTTCAATCAATAGAAGTGAGTGAAACCACAGGCAATGGATCGATGAGCAAAATCATGACACGGTAGTCATCAACGAAATCACCTAAGCACTTTGCCTTCTGCAGAATAAATTTAATTTAGTTATTTTAGTAATTAAATCCTGCTCAAATATTTTAATTTTCGCTTGCGTTTTGATATGCTAAGAACAAGGGGGAATCAAAGATGGAAGTTGATCTACAAATGCTGGCGATGATTTTCTTTATCAATCTCGCCTATGTTACATTGAACACACTGCGATTTTTATTGACAATGAAAGGGTATCGCGTGATTGCCCCATTAGTGAGTATGATCGAAATCACGATCTATATTTTAGGCTTATCTATGGTATTGGATCGTTTGGATAACCCACTGAATCTCTTGTTCTATGCATTAGGTTATGCTGCAGGAGTCAGTATCGGGATCAAAATCGAAGATAAGCTGGCTCTGGGCTATACAATGGTCACAGTGATCCTACCTAGTAATACAGATGAAGAAAAGAGTTTGCCGAAGATTTTGCGACAAGAGGGCTATGGTGTGACACAAAGCTTTGGTGAAGGATTGGAAGGCCCGCGACTGATTTTAGAGATTCTTTCCCAAAGAAAAAGTGAGAAAAAGCTCTATCAAACGATCAAAGCGGTGGAAGAGCGAGCGTTTATCATCAGCTATGAACCCAAGTATATCTCGGGTGGTTTTTGGACCAAAAAAATCAGTCGTAGAGAGGCGAAGTTGAAAAAGCAAGCACCTGTTGATTGAGGAACTAGAGGCAGCTTGATTCATTCGTGAAGAATAGTTGCATAATAAGCAGGGAGTTTATTGATGAGAGGAAGCGTTAGGTGTGGAAAAGAAAGCAAATGGCATGATGGCGGTCATCGCTGCACTGATCTCAAACATTTTGGTGGCGATCAGTAAGTTTGTCGGTTATGCCTTGAGCGGTAGTGCGGCCATGCTGAATGAAAGCATTCATAGTGTCGTAGATTGCAGCAATCAGATCTTTTTATTGATCGGTGATAAACGGGCAACAAAGGGACAAAGTGAACTGCATCAGTTTGGTGAAGGTCGGGCGAAATATTTTTTCAGCACGATCGTTGCGATGATGCTCTTCTTTGGTGGGGGCGCACTAGGCGTGATGGAAGCAGTGGAAAAGCTGCTGCATCCCGCCCATGAAGTCGGCAATACCTGGTTAGTGATCGCTATCTTGATTTTCGGGATGATCGTTGAAGGAAGTTCGTTGTGGATCGCAATCAAGGAGATCCGCGAGCTAAACGTCGAACGTCAACCAATCTATCGTTTTTTGAAAGAAAGTCGGCATAGTGAGATTTTGATCATTTTCACAGAAGACTTTTGTGCGGTGATCGGTCTGATGATCGCACTGATCGGAACGGTTTTAACAATGATTACCGGGAACGCATTTTTTGATGCCTTCAGCGGCTTATTGATTGGTCTTTTATTGATGGTAGCAGCGATCTTCTTAGCCCGCGAATTTTACAGTCTACTGATTGGGGAAAGTGTTACCAAACGTGATTTAGCGGTGATCAAACAAGCGTTTGAACGTCCCGATGTTGATCGCTTGATCGATGTGAAAACAGTCCATTTAGGGCCAGCAGAAATTTTGATTGCAGCGAAAGTCGATATTGCCGCAAAACAAGAAGAGGTCGGCTATGAGATCATTAATGAGATCGAAGCCGAGATCCGACATCAAATGGCAGATAAAAAAGTCTATATTTATATTGAAACGGATGAGTACGATCCTCACTACATGGAGAAGCGGCGCAAACTTGTGCGACCTTCCCACTGATTTAGCTAGAATAAAGCTGTTTTTTTTGATACAATAGACAAGGATTATCACATAGTGAAGGAGATTTCAAAATTATGATCAATGCAAGTGACTTAAGAGCTGGAATGACGTTTGTTCAAGACGGCAAACTTATCAAAGTATTAGATGCCAGCCACCACAAACCAGGTAAAGGAAATACGGTTATGCGTATGAAATTACGTGACGTTCGGACTGGTTCGACTTACGATACAACCTTCCGTCCAGAAGAAAAATTTGAAAAAGCGCATATCGATACGAAAGCTGTACAATACCTATATACAATGGACGATACCGCATTCTTTATGGATCTGGAAACCTATGAACAATATGAAATTCCAGTTGAAGTGGTTGAAGAAGAAATGAAGTTCATTCTAGAAAACATGGAAGTAAAAATCCAATTCTTCGGCAGCGAAGTGATTGGCGTGCAATTACCTTCAAGCGTAATCTTGAAAGTTGTTGAAACACAGCCATCGATCAAAGGGGCAACTGTGACTGGTTCTGGTAAGCCAGCAACGATGGAAACGGGCTTAGTTGTCAATGTTCCTGACTTTGTTGAAGAAGGCGAAATGCTAGAAATCAATACAGCTGAAGGTACCTATTTAAAACGTGCAAAATAGCAAAAAACCGCGACTTGTTCGCGGTTTTTTCTTTGCTCTTGTTGTGTTCAGAAGTGGCTCATTGTCCCATTGCCGATGTTTTTTGTAAAGGATAGATACTATAAGGTTTACTGATAAAGTAGGCGACGGAGCAGACGATCACAAAGAAGGGTAGATTTTGAAAGCCAAAGACTTCTCCACCAATAAAGATCGGTGCAAATAAGGTGCTAGTGGCGCTGCCAAAAACACTGGCATAGCCTAGTGCTGCTACCAGTTCGATAGGCAGTCCGAACAGTGGCGCCAACACGACCCCCAAAGAAGAGCCAATCGCAAACAAAGGGGTGACTTCTCCACCCAAAAAACCAATGCTGATGGTCAATACGGTCAACACCAACTTAAGCAGCCAATCATAAGAATAGATCGGTTGATTCGTGAAACTCGCGCTGATCAAATTTGTTCCTAAGCCTGAATAACGCCCTTGATACAACAAAACAAAAAGCAAGACTAACGCCAATGCGCCAATCCCAATACGCCACAGTGGATTCGGGAAGCGCCGCTTCATGATGCGTTTCATCGTTTCTAAACAGCCCGCAAAGCTACCGCCAACCATACCAAAAATCAACCCAATCACAAGTAATTTCAGAAAAACAGGTATCGTCAAATCGACGGATTGAGGCAACATAAGACTAAATTTTTCTAAGCCTAACCATTGAGAAGTCGTACTAGCAGTGAAAGCAGCCAGCAAAGCAGGTAAGAGGGCATGATGACTGAATTTACCGATGACAAGCACTTCCAATGCAAAGAACGTCGCAGCGATGGGGGTTTCAAATAAACCAGCAAATCCCGCAGCCATCCCAATCATGATCAGGGTGCTGGCGTACTTTTCTATTCGCAGCCATTTTCCTAAACGATTGGCGATGGTGGCACCTAACTGAACCGCAACTCCTTCTCTGCCGGCGCTTCCTCCAAATAAATGCGTCAGCCAGGTTCCCACCATTACAAAAGGAATCAAACGCAGCGGAATATCTTTTTCTTCTTCCTGCCCGACTAAAAACACTAAGTTCATTCCTTGAGGACTCCGATCGCCATACTTTTGGAAAAGGTAAGTAAAGCAAATACCGATAATTGGTAAGAAGAGAATCAATGGCAAAAAATGACTTTCACGAAAGGCACTTAAGAACAGCAAAATTTTACCAAAGAAAGTGTCAACGGCTCCAGCAAGCACCCCAATCACCAGACTGAGCAAACCTAATGTAGTCAGTTCAAAATACGTTGTTTTTTGTTTCTTCATTTCTATCACGATCCTTTAAAAAATATAGGAATAATGCTCTTGCAACTATGACGAACGAGTGAAAATAAAAAATGACTACTACACACTAAAAAAGTGGTAGAAGTCATTAGCAAAATTGCGGTTTCAGTAAGAACTGAGGGAGACATTCATTCCCTATTAGCATCAATATTATCTGATAAAACCCTCGTTTTGTCAATGGATGCTGGTCGCGAAAAGCAGTCCATCTAATACTTATCTTTTATACATACTTATGGTAAAATTAATTTCATAAGAATTTACATGTGAATTGAGCGTCGGAAGAGTCAATGGCAAGAAAAGGGATGAAAGGACGATCCTTCTACTGGTTGACCAAGGGAAAAACAGTAGGTAGTGAGGAATCGAAGGGGAAGAAAGAATGGTTGCATTTATGACGATCGAAAAATGGCTGCAAAGTGAGCGTTTTTATTACGTGATCCTACCAATTCTCATGGTGGTTGGTCTAATTGCGTTATTAGGGTTCCTGATGGTTTTGCTTTATCGAGAAAACCGCAACCCAAAAGTGACGCTATTGCTTGGCGGCATAGTCGTTGCGTGTCTGCTAGGCTTTTTTATTGGAGATCAAGTGTATGGTGAATTCAAAACGTATAATGCGCTGATCACACCGAATATCCGTGACCGCGAAAAAATGTTTTTAGGCTATAAATATTACGAATCTGATACTACAGCAGTTTATCAGCGCATCCAAAGCAATGAAGCGATTGAAACTTTAGGGATCTATCAAGCAGTACCAGTGGAACGGGCGATTGAATTTCTTGGATCTGCTCATAACTCCGTATATTTTAAAATGGGCGCCCAGGTTTACTATGCTCGCTATCAACCGACATTTGTGGAAGAGGAAACAACCGCTAAACTGCAGGGGGTTCAATACCATTTGACTGATCCTTCCTTTGAAACGATCGGCTTCTATTCCGAAACCAACAACTATTTGACGGCAATTACGATTCCAAATACTCAAGAAACCCTCGAATATCAATCCGTCGATTCTGTGATCCCGCAAGAATTTGGGAAAAGTCAAACCCAATGGGCGTTACCGAATAGGAATGAATAACCATAAAAGAAAACTACCTAAGTAACGAAAGAAAGTTCTCTCAAGAGGGAATCTTCCGTGCGCAGGTAGTTTTTTTGTATGCTTAGTCAGATAACATTGCTTTTCCTATGACTGATTAGGTAGTCCTCTTTCTTTTTGCGAGACAATTTTTTGAAGGCGGCTTCTGCTTGAGTGGCTTCACTGCGAGTGGAAAAGCTTTCTGCATGAATCATTTGCAAAGGTCTGCGACTAGCAGGACGGGTATATTTTGCCCCAATCCCTTTGTTGTGCTCTAATAAGCGGCGACTCAAATCAGTGGTATAACCACCGTAGAAGGACTGATCGTTGCAACGCAAGACATAAAAATAATGATTCTCAGCAGCCATAGAGCATCGCCTTCACTTCTGAACTATAGGCACCTGTTTCATCATAGGTAATGAGAGGGGAATCAATTTTAAAGCCATCCGCCTTACCATCCTTGATTCCTTCAATCAATAAAATATTTGCCTCTTTGCCTACTTTCGGATAGACGAAGCGGACGCGTTTTGGGGCGATTCGATGGGCACGCATATGGTCCAAAATATCGAGAAAGCGATCCGGTCGATGAACCATCGCAAACCGTCCGTTCATTTTTAACGCTTTACTGGCGGTTTGGATCACTTCATCTAAATTTGTGGTGATCTCGTGACGGGCGATCGCTAAATAGGGATTCGGGTTTTTGATCGCCGTCGGTACATTTTTAAAATAAGGCGGATTGCAGACCAAAAGATCGACGGAATCAGGTTTGATTTTTTGAAAGAGGTTCTTCAAGTCCATAGGATAGACCGTCAGCTGGTCTTGCAAGTCGTTTAATTCGATACTGCGTTGCGCCATATCCGCTAGACGTTCCTGCAATTCGACCTGATAAATATGAGCGGTCGTTTTTCTGCTGATAAATAAACCGACTGCACCATTCCCTGCACAAAGGTCAACGACCACACCTCTTTTTGGCACTCTAGCGTAATTGGCTAATAAGACAGCATCTAATGAAAAAGAAAAAACTTCGGAACTTTGAATGATCTTGATGTCATCGGCATACAATTGGTCGATGCGTTCGTTCGGTTGCAACATGAAGCATACTCCTGTTCTAAATTCATTTCAATGTATTATACTACGATTAAGAATAATGGGAAACGCTAAAAAATGCTTGTCATTTAAACCGTTTTTTTGCATACTTGAATAGGAGAGAAATAGAAAGGAAAATGAGTATGTTTTTTCGCTTTATGCGCGGTGTGGTTCGCGTAGTATTATTTTTGATCAACGGCAATGCTCGTTATCAAAACAAAGAGGTTTTACCTAAAAATGAAAACTATATTTTAGTGGCTCCTCACCGAACCTGGTGGGATCCATTGTACCTAGCAGTGGCTGCTCGGCCAAAGAAATTTAGTTTTATGGCGAAAGAAGAGCTGTTCAAAAACCCGATTTTACGGTTCATTTTGATTCATGCCAATGCTTTTCCAGTCAAACGGGACAAACCAGGACCGAGTGCGGTAAAGACGCCAGTCAAAATTTTGAAGGAAACCGATCTTAGCTTGATCATGTTTCCAAGTGGTACGAGACACGCAACGGCTTTAAAAGGCGGCATGGCGTTGATCGCAAAAATGGCTAAGGTCAAGATCGTTCCCTCTGTTTATCAAGGACCGCTGACATTAAAGGATTTATTTAAACGCAAGCGAGTAACCGTCCGCTTTGGGGAGCCAATCGATATCAGTGACATCAAAAAGATGGACAAAGAGGGCTTGGCGGAAGTCGAACGGCGCATCCAGGGTGCATTTGACACACTGGATCAAGCGATTGATCCGTCATTTGTTTATCAAATCGATGAGTCCAAAAGAGAAGATTAATACCTAAGAAAAGCCGCTGATCCTTTTGTGATCAGCGGCTTTTTTCTAAAGAGTTAATCCAATAATTCGAAAGCAAATTTGGTCCATGGTTTCAAATATTCCAACAAAGGCAACTCCTCTTTGGGGATAGTGCCGACTTTGTTTTTTCGCACGTCTTGGTGAGGGGTCAAAACGATCTGCAATTCGTTTTTGTACTGACCAAAGGTATCATTGCCGATAACGATGTCCCCGTAAGCAAACGGTTCTTGGTTTGTATGAGGGAGGTTTTCGACGGGACGGTACTTCACCCGTGACTGTGTGGAACGAGCAACTAACGCATTACTATCACCGCGACGAAAATGATTGGTTTCAGCTAATATCCTCCGTTCGATTTCGCTGGCTTCTGCTTCTACGGAAACGCCAAATGTCAGTTTGTAGCGATCGATCGCCGCCAGAGCTTTCAGTTCTGCATCCGACGCATAGGCATTGCCAATAATCACCGTATCGATCAACCCAGAAGCAAAAAGCAGCTTCCCTTGCAGCGCCAATGGTAAATCTCGACAAGATTCTAAGGTCGGTAAGCCATCATTGACTTCCCAAGGGCCAATTTTGGCTGATTGACTAGTGATGAAGGCGGCTGTTTTCAACCCATATTTTTTAAAACGTTGACTGCAGCTGCGGAAAAAAGCCTCCGTTAAGCCTGTGCCTCGTTGGGGGTAAAAATTGTGGCAGCCATATAAAAAAGGTTCATTTGCTTGATAAGAAAGGATATTTTCTAAATAGTTCACATCATTACTCATATTCAATTCAATCGCCAAGCCAAATGGATTAAAGGTCAGCTGGGCTTCTTTATTGCCATCAAATCCTTGATCCAAGCGGATACCGTCCGCACCTAATTCTGCAAAGAAGCTCAGATCGTCATAAGAGATCGCCAAATCACTAAAAACAGCTGGCGAAATATCTAATATCGTTTCAAAGCCAAGGTTCTTGGCAAACCCGATAATCGAAGAGAATTTTTTTCTGACGGGCTCTTTGCCTTCACTGACTTCCAGCATACTCATAAATAAGCGCGAATAACCAAGGGCAGCAGCTTTTTTTAAATAGTCTTGATCCAGTAAAGGATCGCTATGGTCGGGGTAAATCGAAAGGCCAATTTCTCGTTTCAATGGTTTTCCTTCTTTCTAAAAAACCGCACGAAGCACCTCTTGGCATTGAAAAAGCTGCTGAGGAAGGCTTCTTCTGTTGTCTTGATGGGTACTTCGTACGACCATTATTTACACATTATTGTGCGACTGGTTGATTTTCTTTTTCTAATTCGTTTTTGTCATAGATTTTTACGAATGGGTAATAGATCAGAATCGATAAAAGAATCAAAAGAACATTCAGCACGATGGCACGCCAATCGCCGCCAGTCGCTAAGAAAGCACCAATTGGTCCAGGCAATGTCCAAGGGGCATTGACCGTGACGGCATTGACTAAACCTGCTGAGGTGGCGACCCATGCAATGACACCATTGATTAAAGGCGCAATGATGAATGGTGGGATCAAGATTGGATTCAAGACGATCGGTGTACCGAAAATCAGTGGTTCATTGATGTTGAAAATTGCTGGAATTAAGGCTGTTTTTCCTAGTTTTGAACCGAATTCTGATTTGGTGCGAAACGCTAGCAAAATCGCCAAACCAATCGTTGAACCAGCCCCACCAATCCAGATAAACCATTGATAAAATGGTTCGGCTGCGATATTGGGAATCATATCTCCTGAAGCAAGCGCAGTTGTATTCCCTTCTAACAACTGCAACCATAATGGTCGAGCCAATGATCCAACGATAGAAGCACCATGGATCCCGAATGACCAGAAGAAGGTCGTCAAGAAGGTGATCAATAGCACACTTGGCAAGGTGTCTGCGGCACTGACTAAAGGATCGACGACTTTTGCCACGATCGTGTGCCAGTCAAAGCCGATATAGTAAGTGATCGCGCCCATTCCTAAAATAATGACTAAGGTAGGGGTCAAGGCTTCGAAAGAGCGAGCGACTGCAGGTGGGACTTGTTCTGGCATCGTGATTTTAAATTTCGATTTGTCCGTTAACCGATAGATTTCAACGGCAAGAATCGAGGTGATGATCGCCACGAACATACCAGCACTCCCTAAGTTGGCCATTGGCAAGACAAAGCCGACCGTTCCAGCAGCATCCAAGGCTTCTGCTGGGATATTGACCGGGGTGAAGGTCAGTAAAAAGGCGGTCGTAGCTAGGATCCCGCCAGAAAGACCATCAAGCTTATAAGAGCGAGAAAGACTGTATCCAATCCCGAATGCCGCATACAAGCTCATAATGTACATCGTCATTCGATAAGGCAATAAGATCGTTGTGGCATTACTAGACAAGAATTGATAGATGCCCCAACTTTGAGGCAGCGGTGGAAAGGCTAAAATCATAAAGAACGAACTGACGATGATCAATGGCAAGGTTGAGACGATCCCGTCACGAACCGCCCGCAAGTGACGCTGGCTGCCAAGTTTTTCCATCGGTCCTGCCAAATGGCGCTCGATGAATTGAGTGAATTTATCTAACATGGTTTATCCTCCTAAGGTGTTTTACATTTTTGCTTCCCATGGATTCGGAATGATTTTCCCTAAGATCACGCCTTGGGATGCCCCGGTTGCTGCAGGGGCATTGTTGACACGGCTGTGAAGGGTTTCATTTCCTAAGATGGCAAAAGCCACCGCTTCTTTGGCATCGTTGGAACCGCCAATGTCATCTTGTGTTCCAACGGCTACTGATTCTGGTAAATAGCCTTGGATCATCTCAATCAGCAGATGATTGTGGGCACCGCCGCCCGAGAGAATCACTTCCATATCGTTTGTTCCCAACTGAGGAAAAATGAACCGTTGGTAACTGTCAGCAATGGAAAAAGCGGTAAAATCGGTTAAAGTCCTCACCAAGTCTTCAGGTGCTGCTTCGGGATACTGGGTCAATAACTGCTGCACGAATTGTTTTCCAAAAAGCTCACGCCCGGTGCTTTTCGGCGGTTGCTGGGACAAATAAAAATGAGTTCTTAATTCCTTTTGCAAGGCTGGTATAATTGCTCCCGCACGGGCTGTTTCACCAAACGCATCATAAGGCTGACCGAATAGCTGAACCATTAATTCATCGATGACCATGTTTCCTGGACCTGTATCAAAGGCATACAGCTCGTTTAAGCTGCCACTTTTTGGTAGTACAGTAACATTGCCGATGCCGCCAATATTTTGCAGCAAACGATTTTTGGTGTCTGATTGATAGAGCAGATAGTCTGTATAAGGAACAAGAGGGGCGCCTTGACCGCCAGCAGCCATATCCATCACTCGAAAATCGGCGACGACTTTCGTTTGTAAGCCATAAGCGATAATTGAAGGTTCGCCAATTTGCAAGGTGCTGTTTTTCGCTGGGTCAGCATCGGGGGAGTGCCAGATCGTTTGTCCGTGGCTGGCAACAAAATCAATGCTTTTTTCTTCAATACCAGCTTTTTGGCAGAGGATTTGACACGCTTTCAAAAATTCATACCCTAATTCAGTATTTAATTGGCAGATGAGGGGAACATTTGATTCCACCGGATCACAAGCGGTTTTTATTCGCTCCTTCAATTCTTCACCAATGGGCAGCGTGATCATTTCCATCAGCTTTACGTCAGTTTCGGTGCCGCTGCCATTGATTTTTACTAAAGCAGCGTCGATCCCATCCAAACTGGTTCCTGACATGAGTCCTATTGCAAGCATATCGTTTCTCCTTTCTTTTAGAATAGTGATGAAAGCGATTGTTGAATTCGATTTCACACTCATTGTAAATGAAGTGTAATTATATTTCAAGATATAAATTTATAATTGAAAAAACATTTCAACATAATGATGTCAGGTGTTCGCTCTTTTTATCAAAAATGAGTGGTAAGTGAAATTTCGCTGGCAGAGAGATGTCTAACGATCAGGGAAAGTGGTATAATGGTTGGAAGGATATTTTTTAAGAAGGTGAAGAAATGCGCTTTATACATACAGCTGATTGGCACATCGGAAAAAAACTACATGGCTATGATTTGCTGGAGGACCAGCGAGCAATTATCGATCAAATCATTGCGATCGCTTTAGAAGAAAAAGTCGCTGCCATCGTCATTGCAGGTGATCTGTATGATCGTTCCGTTCCCGCTGTCGATGCAGTCAAATTATTGAATGAAAAAATCGCAGAAATCAATCTAACGAATGAACTGCCTTTATTGGCTATCTCAGGAAACCATGATAGCCCAACGCGGCTAGAAACCGGTAGTCAGTGGTTTCAACAAACACGCTTTTACCTGTCCACCAGCATCGAACAAAGTTTGCACCCGGTTGAGTTTGACGATACACAGTTCTTTTTACTGCCTTATTTTGAACCGATCGAGGCGCGCTTGTTTTTTGATGAACCATTAATGAAGATTTCTGATAGTGTCCAAAGAGTCATTGAGGAGATGACCAAGAACTTTGACTCGTCCAAAAAGCAAGTGCTAGTGACCCATTTTTTTGTGGCGGGTTCTAGCCAAACAGATTCAGAAACAAAAATTCAAGTTGGCGGATTGGACAGCGTACCGACCACCGCTTTTGCGCCATTTGATCGAGTCGTTTTGGGGCATTTACATGCCAATACCGCCCTGAAACATCCGAAAATCGGGTACAGTGGCTCTCCGCTGAAATTTTCCCTTTCTGAACGGACGAACCAAAAAGGGGTCTATCTTGTGGATACTGTAAAAGACACCAATGAATTTATTCCCCTCACACCAAAAAGGGATATCCAGCAACTGACGGCTTCCTTTGAGGAGTTGATCGATCCGGTTTTTTACCGTGATCTAAATCGTGAGGCGTTTTGGCATTTTCTGCTGACGGATCGTGCTGTGATTCCAAATATGATGAATCAGTTGCGAAAAATCTATCCATTTATTTTGTCTGTCGAACGGTTGAATGGACGAGAACAGACGAAAAAAAGACAGCTAACCACACGAGAAACCGACCCGCAGACCTTGATCAGTCATTTTTTTCAAGAAATGACGGGAGATTCATTGCTCGATGCACAAACCAAGTGGATCGAACAAGGATTAAATGAAGCATTTGTCGTGGAAAAGAGGGAATAGTCATGCAACCGAAGTCTTTACAAATGAAAAATTTTGGTCCATTCATTGATGAAAAATTGGATTTTAGTCAGCTGCAAGCTGGCGGTTTGTTTTTGATCAGCGGCAAAACGGGTGCAGGAAAAACGACGATTTTCGATGGCATGACGTTTGCCTTGTTCGGTGAAACATCGGGGAATCTGCGCTCAGGCAAAGAAATGCGCTCGATGTTTGCTTCACCAACCGAAGAGACCAGCGTCACCTTTACTTTTGAACATCAGCGTTTTACCTACCAGATCCAACGGAAACCGGAACAGACCTTAGCAAAAAAACGTGGTGACGGGGTCACCAACCAAACGGCAAAAGTCCAGCTGACGATTTTTGACGCCGAAGGCAAAGAGAAAAAGCAGATCAGTAAACGCACAGAAGTTGATGCATTTATCAAGGATCTGCTGCAGCTGGATGCCAAACAGTTTTTTCAAATCATGATGTTGCCGCAAGGAGAATTTCGTAATTTTCTGATTGCCAGCAGCAATGAGAAAGAACGCGTTTTACGGAATTTATTTGGCACGGAAATGTATCAACAATTTAATGAATGGTTGAAAGAGCAAGTCAAAGCACAAAGTAAAAAGCTTGAGCATCAGCAGCTGCTCGCCTCGCAAATCATGGAGCGCTTTGAATGGGAAGAAGCGCAGGAGGTTTTAACGGTTGCGGAAGGTCTGACTTTGTGGGCGCAGGATTTAGAAAAACAACAAGCGCAGCTTCAGCAATTATTGCACAAAAAAGACCAAGCGATCCAAGAAATGAAAGCTGCGCAAGATGCTTTTTACCGTGCAAAAGAAATTGAAAATGCACGGATCGAATGGCAAGGTCTACAAGAAAAAGCCCGAGAGCTGCATGCTAAAAAAACCGAGATTGCTCAGAAAAAAGCACAGTTGAACCAGTTGGTGTGGGCGCTTGAACATCAAGAAATCATGCAGCAAAAAGAAGAACGAGTGAAAGAAGCACAGCAAGCTGCTCAGCAAATCAACGAAACAAAGCAGCAGTTGCAAGAAATTCAGCAGCAACAAGTAAGCTGGCAAGACCAACGAGCGTTGATTGACGGCATCAAGAAAAAACAGGAAGCTGCTAGTCAAAAAGTTCAACGAATCCAGCAGCAGATCCCGCTAGCACAGCGTACACAAGCGCAGCAAGAAGAAGTGGCGCAACTTGAAAAAGCCGCACAGCAACAGACCACCGAATTAACGAAGATAAACCAAGCGCAAGCAAGTGCCAAAGCGCAAGCGCAGCATCTGGTAGAAGAAATCGAAACCTTGCGAGGGTTTCAAACAGAAGCGGTGAAATTGGTAGAAACGCAGGCTCTGGTCGAAAAATGGCAGCAAGCAAAAGCGCAGTTTCGTGAAGCCGAGCAAAAAGCAGGGGAACAGCAACAAATTCATTCGGAGTTAGTTCTTGAACAACAGCAATTAGCAGCATCCTTGCTGGAGCTGCAAAAAACGTTAAAACAAGAAACCAGTCAAAATGCTCGAATGCAAATTGCTCGGCTTCGTCTATTACTGGAAGAAAATGAACCCTGTCCGGTTTGCGGATCATTGGATCATCCGAATACACAGGAGCACACGACCTATCGCATCGAAGACATCATTGCCAGTGAACAAAGACTTGAGCAAACACAAGAAAAATTGACGAAGATCCAGCAGCAAGTATCGGCAAATCAAACGCTGCAGGAGCAAGCCACATTGCGAATCAGCGAATGGCAAGCCACCAGTGTTGCTGCGCAGAAGCAAGTGGCATTCGCTTGGACTGCAGTTCAACAGGCATTTGCTGCCTTGCAGCCGATAGAAAACCAAGAGACGATTACCGAGGAAACGACGGTAGCGGAACTAAAGAAACGGCAATCTTTCAATCAACAAAAAGCCGCTTCTTATGAAGACGCACAGAAGAAACATCAGGCAGTAAATGAGAAATTAGCAACGTTAAATGAGTCCTTTCAGCAAGTCAGTGAGCAAGCGAAAAAAGCCCAAGAAGCGCGTCAGCTTGCGGAGGGGAAATTGGCTTCTTTACAGGAACAACTTGCAGGCGCAACGTATGAACAATTACAAGCCGATTTAACAAAAACCAATGGTTTACTGAGGGAATATACGCAACAAATTGAGGCTGATGCCCGACAAGAAGCGCAGCTAAACGAGCAGCAAGCGATTCTTTCAGAGAAGCTGAAAAATCTGCAGCAATTTTTTGCAGAAAAGCAAGCGGCTAAGACAAAAGCAGAACAACGACTGACGCAGCGACTCCAAGAAGCTGGTATGACGGAAGAAACGATGCGGGAATTGATTGCCCAAGCCGCTCAAACAACCGTTCTCTCAGAAGAAATCAAAACCTATGAGCAAGAAACGGTGTTTGTTCAGCAACGGCTAGCATTGTTAGATGCACAGTTAAAAGAGCAAGCTGCGATAGATTTAAACCATTTGGAAGCTGACTACCTTCAGTTGCAGACCGTGATGGAGGAACTACAGCAAGAAACAGTTCGCAAACAGGAGAAAGTCAACGTCAATCAACGGTTGTTTGACGAGCTGCAGGTCATTTATCAGCAAAATGTCGAAGAACTGGCCCAATTAGGCCAACTTCAGCAGTTGGCAGAAACCATCAACGGCGAAAACGTCAAAAAAACCAGCTTGGAACGGTATGTACTGCAGCAATTTCTGACAGAGATCTTAGAAGTCGCCAATGAACGCTTGGCTCGGTTGACTCGTGGCCGCTATCAATTTGAATTAGCGGATAAAGTCGGGAGCTATCGAAGCTCAACAGGCTTAGAAATTGACATCTATGACGATAATGCGGGACAAGTCAGAAGAGCTCATACACTTTCAGGCGGCGAAAGCTTTATTGCTGCCTTAGCGTTGGCGATCTCTTTGGCGGATGTGATCCAGCAACGAGCTGGTGGGATCGAGATCGAAGCCCTCTTTATTGATGAGGGCTTTGGATCGCTTGATGAAGAATCATTGGAAATGGCGATGGAAGCATTAGAAATGATCGAAAATGAAGGGCGCATGATTGGGATCATCAGTCATGTTCGAGAACTGCGGGCAAGAATCCTGCAGCAAGTTTTCGTAGAAACTAACGGCAGCGGGCAAAGCCGGATCCGAATAAAAGAATAAGGAGAGGAGGGCTCTTATGAAGTGGAGTATTCCAGAAAAAGTAATTGAGCGTGGCAGAACGTATGTCAACGAAGATCGCGTCTTATCTGTCACACCAGACAAAGAAAAAAATGTGTGGCACGCAGAAGTATTGGGGACAGAATTGTATTTAGTGACCTTAGATGCTACAGCCAAAGAGGTAGATTATTGCCAATGTCCGTACTGGGAAGAGCATCATTATTGCAAACACACGGTGGCAGTCGAACTTTATCTACGCAAACAAGGGAAAACACGAAAAATCAATGAGCAAACCCCCATCAAAAAAGCCTTTTCTGCTTCAGAGATGTTTTCCAACGGCTTTGCCCGCTTAGGGAGCGAAAAAGAAACGAGCCAACCCTTACAGGTTGAATTTCGGATAGATACCATCGCCACCAATCCTTACCATCAAGAAATGGATATCTTAGGGATTTCCCTCAAAGTCGGCCATCGTGGCACCGCACGGACCTATGTCGTTAAAAACATTTATAAATTTTTGCAGATGTACCAAGAAAACAAGCAGTACGCAGCGAATAAGCAGCAGACCTTCTTTCTATCTGCGGATGCCTTTGATGAGAAAAATCGAGCCTTGTTGAATCGATTGGCAGGAATCGCGCAAACGCAACAGATAATCGGGCAAGCAGGCATTCAGATCAGTGGTAAACTTGACAAAAAGTATTTGCTGCTACCAGTTGAGTTCGGCAAAGAATTGTTGTTACAGTTAAACGAAGTCTATACGCAAATAACCATTGGTGAAACAAAAGTCAATGAAGCCGATTTTCAAATCGGTGAACCTTTGTCGTTTTCAGTCACAAAACAAGAGGATCATTTTCCGCTGGAATTCGTGAAAGATTTTGACCATTTACTTAGCTATTATAATTGGGGTCTGCTGGATGGAACCTTTTATGAACTGACTGTCGAACAAAAGGAAATCTATGTCACGATGCAACAGTTGTTTAAACGATTTGAACAGCCAGTCATCGACTATCCGAAAGAAGAACTAGCGAATCTTTTTATGAAAGTATTGCCTTATTTGCGAAAAATCGGGCGTGTCCAAGTAGCACCTGAAGTTCAAAATGAAATCGAAGAGTCTGAATTGAAAGCTGTCTTTTCGTTACGGAAAATCAAAGGACAAGTCGATTTACAAGTAGACTTCACTTATGGAGAAGTCGTTTTTTCAAGTGATGAAAAACATCACTATATGCCAGAAAATCATCCCGAGATTTTACGTGATTTTCAACAAGAAGCACGAATTGAAGCGATTATTGAAACCTTTGGCTATCAAGCGAGCACTAAAAATTGGCAAAAAAGCTTACCTGCGGGGGAACAACTTTATACCTTTTTTACAAGGGAGATCCCTGTTTTAAGGCAATTAGGTGAAGTCCGTATCGGCAAGAAGCTGCGGGAACTTTACCTTGACGCCCAACACCATCGACCAGAAATCGTTATCGAAGAAAATGGTTCTTGGTTGGATATCAAGTTTGATGTCAGCGGCATTCAAGAGTCAGAGATCAATGAGGTCTTGCGCAGCCTGTTACAGTCTGCACAATTTTATACCACAGAAAATGGGCAAGTCCTTTCATTGGAATCGGAAGAGTTTCAAGAAGCAAGTGCTGCCCTGAAAAAATTGCGTCTTTCACTAGAAGCGAAGGATGGGGCGATCCAAGTTCCTTTGAATCAAGGGCTGCTCCTGCAAGAGCAGTTTGCTGATCAAGCCAGCTTTAGTGCCGGTTTTCAACAAATGACGGAAGACTTGATCCATCCAGAAAACTTTGAGGCGCAGCTGCCAGAAAACTTGCATGCTGAGTTGCGGCAATACCAAGAAGTTGGGTTCCGTTGGCTAAAAATGTTGAGCCACTATCAATTTGGCGGTATCCTTGCCGATGAAATGGGGTTAGGGAAGACCGTTCAGACGATCAGCTACTTACTTTCAGAAAAACAAGAGAAACAAAAATTGAATGTATTGATCGTGGCACCGGCGAGTCTAACATTCAACTGGCAACAAGAAATCAAACGGTTTGCGCCAACGATTTCTGCGTCTGTCATCAGCGGAACGAAAGAAGAGCGCGAAGGGCAGATGGCGCAGCCAGCGGACGTCCGCATCACTTCTTATGCAAGCTTGCGGCAAGACATTGATGCTTATCAAGCACTAGATCTGACTTGTTTGATTTTAGATGAAGCGCAAATGGTCAAAAACAGTGCGACCAAAACGGCACAGGCCTTGCGCTCCTTGGAAGTTCCACAGCGATTCGCCCTCAGCGGCACACCGATCGAGAATAATTTAGAAGAATTGTGGTCCTTGTTCCAAATGATCATGCCAGGATTTTTCCCGAACAAGCAGAAATTTAAAGAACTGTCTACACAAGAAATTGCGAAAATGATCAAACCCTTTATTTTGCGAAGAGACAAAAAATCCGTGCTGCATGATTTGCCGCAAAAATTGGAAACAAATTATTACAGTGTTTTAACAGAAGAACAAAAGAAAATCTATTTGGCGTACTTGCGGCAAATGCGGGAAGAAATCGCGCAAATGGATTCTACGTCTTTTCGTAAAAATCGAATCAGTATCTTAGCTGGTTTGACTCGACTGCGGCAAATCTGTTGTGACCCACGATTATTCGTGGAGGATTATGAAGGGTCTTCTGGGAAACTTGAACAGGTCAAAGATTTACTCTTAGCAGCCAAAGAAAATGGGCGTCGTGTGCTGTTATTTTCTCAGTTTACTAGCATGCTTTCGATCATTGAAGAAGAGCTAGCACAAGAAGGGTTTGAGTCCTTTTACTTGCGAGGCAGCACACCGCCGCAAGATCGTTTGACGATGGTTGATGCCTTCAATAGTGGAGAAAAGGACGTCTTCTTGATCTCGTTAAAAGCAGGAGGAACAGGACTGAATCTGACCGGCGCAGACACCGTGATCTTATACGATTTGTGGTGGAACCCGGCGGTGGAAGAACAAGCCGCTGGACGAGCCCATCGGATCGGTCAAAAAAATGTTGTCGAAGTCTGGCGAATGATTGCTGAAGGAACCATTGAAGAACGAATGGATGCGTTGCAACAAGAAAAACGTGAGCTTTTCCAAAAAGTGATCCAAGGCAATGAAACACAGCTTCAACAAATGACAGAAGAAGATATTCGCTTGATATTGAGTATCGGCGAAGAAAGTTAGCCAATCAAAAAGATGGACCTGCCGCAGGAGCGAAGGTCCATCTTTTTTAGTTATACATGTATGCAGGCACTTGCATCAGTGTGTCAATACTGTCTTGCAGCTGTGAAAAAGCAGTGATCGATGCATCTGGTAAGTCTTCCAATCCACTAGGCGCTTGACGGAGACGATGATTGAACCACAAAGCTTGCCAACCGGCTTTCTTACAGCCAACCACGTCATTATCAAAATTATCACCAACGTACAGTGTGGTTTCCGGATCAAGAGCAAAGGCGGTTTCTGCCAATTGGAAAATTTCTAGTTGCGGCTTTTGATAACCAGTTGCTTGTGAAATGATCATATGCTCTGGTTTGATCCATCGAGTCAGTTGCAACTGATCCAATTTTTTTTGCTGGTGGTCAGTGGGACCATTGGTAATAATTCCTAGTTTGACTGGCAATGTGGACAAATAGTTCAAAGTTGACTCAACTTCAGGATGCAGTGTGATGGCATCTAGTTCTTGTTCATAACACAGCTGAAACTTACAGCTTTCTTCTATTGTAATAGGTAAGTACCCTAAATCCGTTAATGAATGGGTCAGTCGAAAATAACGAAAATGATCTAGCGTCCATTCATTTGCCAATACCCGTCCAAACTGCTCATCACTGTGCACCCGAAACCGTAAGTAAAGAGCAGTTAAATCTTTGTGGGCTATTTGTGGGAAACATGAGGTTACGGCATTACGAAATGGTTGTTGCTGGTCATATAAGGTATCATCGACATCAAAAAGAATACTAGTGATCAAAAAAGACACGCCTTTCAGAGTTAGTGAAAATTTTCAGTTTGTTTTCGAATCAATCATAAGCCATTATTTCTGTAAAAAAAAGAGGAAAATCCCTGCAAAATAAAGGTTTTATTTACTGTTTTTAGAAATCCGCGTCTTCATAGGTTTTCAAAATTATAGTGAATTTTACCCATTTTCACATGTTTCTCATTTTGCATTTCTACTGAGAGTTGCTTATAATGAAAGCTATTGAGGAGGGGGAAATGTGTTAAAAAGGTTTTTTCGTTATTATCGACCGTATCGGTCACTATTTATACTCGACTTTACTTGTGCGGTATTTGCTGGTTTATTGGAACTAGCCTTTCCAGTTGCCGTCAACCAAGTAATCGATAAGATCATGCCTCAGAACAACTTTCGCCTAATACTGTTGGCATGCTTAGGCTTGTTCTTGTTTTATGTGATCAATACTGTGTTGCAATATATCGTGGTTTTTTATGGTCATAAACTTGGGGTCAATATTGAAACTGATATGCGTCAAGAGTTATTTCGACATCTGCAAACGCAATCTTTTGAATATTATGATAATCAAAAGACTGGCAAGCTGATCAGTCGATTGACTACGGATCTCTTTGAGATTTCTGAAGTCGCTCACCATGGTCCAGAGGATGTTTTTATTACCATTATGACTTTGGTCGGTTCATTCCTATTGATGTTAAATATGCATGTTCAATTAGCTGTGGCAACATTTGCGTTGATTCCCTTGATTACGATCGCCTTGGTTTTTTTCAATAAGAAAATGACCAAAGTCAACACACAGATCTATGATAATCTCGGTGAGTTCAACGCCGGAGTGGAAGCATCTGTCAGTGGCATTCGAGTGACACAATCATTTGCCAATGAAACGTTTGAACATAAACGTTTTGACGGGTTAAGTGAGATTTATCGGCAGTCTAAAATCCTTTTTTATAAGGTAATGGCAATCAGTTCAGCGTACAATTATTTCTTGATTCGGTTGATCAACTTGTTTGCTCTGATCTTTGGTGCCTACTACGTGATTCGTGGTGAACTGACGAACGGTCAGTTCGTAGGGTTTATTTTATTGTCAAATGTCTTTGTTAGACCAATCGAGAAGGTTAATACGATGATCGAAAGCTATCCGAAAGGCATCGCTGGCTTCAAACGCTTGACCGAAGAGTTGGATAAAGAACCGACGATCAAAGACAAGCCAGGCGCACGGGCAGTAACTTCCTTAAAGGGAGACATCGTGTACCATGATGTTTCTTTTTCCTATGCGGATGCGACGAAAGTCTTGAATCACATCGACTTGTCGATCAAAGCGGGTGAGACGATCGCCTTCGTTGGGCAAAGTGGTTCAGGGAAAACAACGTTATGCAACTTGTTGCCGCGGTTTTATGAAGTCACGGAAGGCGCCATTACGATTGATGGCATCAATATTCAGGAGATGACCTTGGCATCTTTACGTCAGCAGATTGGTACGGTGCAGCAAGATGTTTTTCTTTTCCCAGGAACGATTCGAGAAAATATTGCTTATGGCAAACTTGATGCAACAGAAGAGGAGATTTTAAAGGCAGTCAAATTGGCACACTTAGAAAAAGTCATTGATCAAATGACGGATGGCTTGGATACGGTCATCGGTGAACGAGGCGTCAAATTATCCGGTGGCCAAAAGCAGCGAGTAGCGATTGCTCGGATGTTCTTGAAAAATCCGCCGATTCTGATTTTAGATGAAGCAACTTCAGCGTTAGATACCGAAACGGAACAAGTGATCCAAGAATCATTGAATTCTTTGGCAGATGGGCGTACAACCTTGATCATTGCCCATCGCCTCGCAACGATCAAACATGCGACACGAATCATTGTCGTTAGTGAGAAGGGCATCTTAGAAGAAGGAACCCATGAAGAGTTGATGGCGAGAAGAGGGCATTATCGTGCATTGCATGATGCTCAATTCGCTCGTGACCGAGAACCAACACTCGCTTAGAAGAAAGACATGGTAAACGATCAGTTCAAGAATAGTACAGTCTATTATGCTTTGTCAGTGACCAAGTAACAAATTGGCTGGCTTCTTGGATTGATCGTTTTTTACTGAGTTTTTTGTGAGAAACCCTTTTCATTTATAAGCAGATGTTCATTTCTGCTGCTGTTTTATAGCAGATTATGACAGAAATGCTTCTATGGTTTTCTGATTAAAAAGGAATGTGATACAATAAAACCAAGAAGAAAGAGAGTGATTGCGATTACTAGCACAAAAAAATAACAATCATTTTCCTTGTAGCGCGATCGTTTCTCGGCAAAGGAAGGATCGTGAAAAAGTTCTTTTGAAAACGATTGAGCGACTGCCTTGGTTTTTCGCTCAGTTTTTGATTACATCTGTAATTTTCGGAGGAAAATTAAAAAACGTTGCCTTCTGTTAAAAGAATATTTTAATATTCTGACATCTTTTTGATACACCTTTGACACACTGTTGTATAAAAGGAGTAATATTAAAAAAAAATTTGAGTTTTCTCATTTAAAAATAAACTTTTTGAAGGAAACCTTTTGCCTTAAAGGTTTCGCTTTTAATATAACTTTCGAGTTTTATTAAAAAATATGAGATTTAGACTAGATTTTTTTTAGTTAAACCTGTATAATTGAAATCAAGCGAGGGAACAGGACTTGCTTGATTGAAAATTAAAAAGGAGAGATGCACGTTGTTGACACTATACACTTCCCCAAGTTGCACATCTTGTCGCAAAGCTCGTGCGTGGTTACAAGAGCACGAAATCCCTTTTGTTGAAAGAAATATTTTTTCAGAACCGTTAAATATTTCTGAGCTTAAGGCAATTCTACAAATGACAGAAGATGGCACAGAAGAAATTATTTCCACCAGATCCAAAGTATTCCAAAAGTTGAATATGGATCTAGATGACCTGCCCCTAAAAGATTTATTGACACTTGTTCAAGAAAACCCAGGATTATTGCGTCGTCCGATCATGATTGATGAAAAACGATTGCAAGTTGGGTTCAACGAAGATGAAATTCGTCGGTTCTTACCTAGGGATGTTCGCCAACTGGAACTAAGACAAGCGCAATTAATGGCAGGATTATAAATTTGACTTCATCGACTCGCTTTCTCTTTGAAAGTGAGTCTTTTTTTGAGTTTTTACGTTTTTCTTAAGAGGATATTCGTTTTCTCTTTACTTTTTATCAGGTTTCGATACAATGAACCTATAGTGAGTAGCAAAAGTGAGGTGTAGCTAATATGGAAATGGAACATATCAATGAGAACACCATTCGTGTATTGATCAAAAGTGAAGACTTAGCTGCGAGAGGCATCACTTTTCTTGACCTTCTAGGAAATCACAATGAAATTGAAAACTTCTTTTACAGTATTCTTGAAGAAGTTGATATTGACGAAGAATTTAAGGGCAGTGAAGCTGTAACTTTCCAAGTCTTGCCTAAAGGCGATGGGTTAGAATTGTTTATTAGCAAAAATCTTCCACCAGAAGGAATGGAAAATTTTGATGAGATGAACGATGAAGCGAATGAAGACATTACCGACATGTTGAAAAAGCATGTGGCGGCTCAATTACAAGAGTCGGAGCAAGCAGAAGACATCGGCAATCGTTTTGTATTCGAGTTGTTGCGATTCGAAGATATGATTCAATTGGCATCCGAAGTATATTTGGATTCCGTTGCAACCAATCTTTACCAAATGGGTAACCATTATTATATTGAAATTCGATTCATGGATGCAGAGGTTACTGATATTGAAGTGGAGAACGCACTTTCTTATTTGATGGAATTTGCCCAACGGACATCAGTGACGCCAGAGGTTTTATCTGAATATGGTCAGTTGATCATGGAAAACGATGCACTTGAATTGACTCGTTTCTACTTCAAGAATGATTAATGAATGAAATTCATTTCCAGCCAAGAACATGTTGCTAATGTTCTTGGCTTTTTCAATTGTGTTTGATGAAAATGGCGTATCTTTTATTGAGGTGAGTTAGATGCTGAAAGCATTGAACCAAAGAAAAGAAGTCATTGCAGCGAAAGGGAGAAAGAAAGCATCAGGTCCTTTTTATTGCCCAGGGTGTCACCAAGAAGTGACTTTGCGGCAAGGAACCAAGCGACAGCCCCACTTTGCCCATCAAGCAACTGCTGATTGTCAGACTTACAGCGAAGGGGAGACGAAGGAACACTTGGAAGCCAAACAACTATTGTTTGAATGGTTTCAAGATACAGGGATTGAGATCGAAGCTTTTTTGCCTAAACTCCAACAGCGTCCTGACCTTTGTTATAAGAATATCGCCATTGAAGTACAGTGTTCTTCCCTAAAGTTTTCACGATTTCTTGAAAGAACCAGCACGTATTTAGCAAACGGCTATCGACCATGGTGGATCTTAGGGGAGAAATTGCATCCGAAACGCCAATGGTCACTTTTGACAAGAGCCTGCTGTAGTTATCAGGCAACTGGTTTTTGTTTGTGGCTGATTGATACGCAAAATCAATCCTTAATGAAGTTAGAACAAATCAACTGGCACTATCAAGAAGGAGTCAGCAGTCAACAAAGCGATGCTCGAAAAGGGGCGCCTTACCATAAAGAAACACTTCGCCCTTTGTGCAAAGGACAAAGATCAAACCATCACCGTCCTCCTGAGTGGCTTGCTGCAGACTATCAGGTCTGGTTGATACAAAAACTGCGAAAGAACCTGCCAAAAATCCGTATGATCCAAGAAATATTGTATCCGTTAAAAGGCAATGTCTCCCAGCTGCCTATGTGGTGCTATTGTGCAAGCAGCTTTGGCATTTTATTTGAGCATCGAATATTGGTTTTTCGCTTTCTTTATTTAAGTGACTGTCCACTTCGTTTTGATCAATGGGTGGCACGGCTGCGGCAGCTGGATTGGCAATGGCAATTCCCGTTACTGGATCAACGGGAAATTTTGCGCGGACTCTTTCAAGAATGCCAATATTTAGAAAATTCGGTTTCTTTTTAAGCCAATGATTTGGTTTCACTGAAAAGTATGATAAGATAATTTTAACCAATGAACAAGGAGTGAAGGGAATGTCAGAAACAAAACAATTACCAGCACGTGAATCGATTCCAGTCGAAAAAACGTGGGACTTAACGAAAATCTATGCCGATGATGCGGCTTTTGACATAGAATTTCAAGAGATCCAAGCACAAGTCAAAGAAGCAAGTCGTTACCAAGGCACTTTAGCCGATGGGCCGCAAGCCTTCTTATCCGCATTAGAATTTGTTTTAGCGCTTTCTCGTCGTTTAGAGAAACTCTATGTATACAGTCATTTGAAAAACGACCAAGATACTGCCAATACGACGTATCAAGGCTTGTATGCAAAAGCAAGTAACTTGGTTGCGCAAGTAAGTGAAGCCGTTGCTTGGTTTGATCCTGAGCTATTGACAATGTCTGATGAAACGATTTGGGGCTATTTCGATCAAGAGCCGAAACTAGCTGTTTATCGTCATATGATCGAAAAAACCATCAACGAGCGTCCACATGTCTTGCCAGCGGAGCAAGAAGCGTTATTAGCTGGTGCTGGCGAAATTTTTGGGGCACCTGGCAACATTTTTTCTGTTTTAAACAATGCTGATTTGGATTTTCCAGTAGTTGAAGACGAAAACGGGGAAAAAGTACAGTTATCTCATGGTGTATACGGTGAGTTGATGGAAAGCACGGATCGATCTGTCCGTGAAGCAGCCTTTAAAGGTCTTTATGGTGTCTATGAGCAATTCCGCAATACCTTTGCCCAAACATTAAGCACCAATATCAAAGCTCATAACTTTAAAGCAAAAGCCCGCAAATTTGATTCGGCACGGCAAGCCGCTTTGAGTGCCAACCATATTCCTGAAAGTGTCTACGATACATTAGTGGACGTCGTCAATCAGCACCTGCCATTGTTGCATCGTTATATGGCATTAAGAAAACGCCTATTGGCTGTCGATACGTTGCATATGTATGATGTTTATACGCCAATTTTAGGGGAAGCGCCTATTCGTTATACCTATGAAGAAGCGGTCGAAAAAGCGAAAGAAGCGTTAAAACCATTAGGTGAAGAATACCTTGCAGTGGTTGAAGAAGCCTTCAGCAATCGGTGGATCGATGTCGTTGAAAACAAAGGCAAACGCAGTGGCGCGTATTCTTCTGGTGCCTATGATACGCTGCCATATATCCTGATGAACTGGAATGATCGATTGGATCAACTCTTTACTCTTGTTCATGAAATGGGACACAGTGTGCATAGTTACTTTACACGTAATAACCAGCCTTACGCCTATGGGGATTATTCGATCTTTTTAGCGGAAATCGCTTCAACCACCAATGAAAATATTTTGACAGAGTATATGCTGCAGACTGAAACAGATCCACGGGTCAAAGCTTATGTCTTGAATCATTTTCTCGATGGCTTCAAAGGAACGATTTTCCGTCAAACGCAATTTGCCGAGTTTGAACACTTCATGCACGTGGAAGATGCGAAAGGAACGCCATTGACCAGTGAGTTCTTAAGCGAGAACTATGCCGAGTTAAATGCAAAATACTACGGACCTTCTGTTGAAAAAGATCCTGAGATTCGTCTTGAGTGGTCACGCATTCCGCATTTCTATTACAATTACTATGTTTACCAGTATTCAACCGGATTTTCGGCAGCTTCTGCTTTAGCGAAGAAAATCTTAGCAGGTGAACCAGATGCCTTAACCAACTATTTGAACTATTTGAAAGCTGGACGCAGTGATTATCCAATCGAAGTCATGAAAAAAGCGGGCGTCGATATGACAAAAGCAGATTATATTGAAGACGCGATGAAAGTATTTGAGCAACGCTTGAATGAATTGGAAGAACTCGTCAAAGAAATTGAAGCATAATTGAAAAGCGAACCAATCCGTAAAGGATTGGTTTGTTTTTTTGTTTGTCCACAATAAAAAACGCTGCGCAGCGAGCCAAACACAAGATCATCGTTTGGCTCGCTGCGCAGCGTCGCTATTGAATAGGGTTTCATAAAAGAATCAACCCGCGATCAATTTCATGAATAGTGGAAAGTTTTGGTGCTTTCAAAGACTGAGCTTTTTGCAAGAATGTATCGAGTTCTGTTGCTGTACCACAGACGAGCGGAAGACTTCTCAGTTCCTCTGATCCTTCTAAAAGGACCCCATATTCTTCTTCACTTGAAAAATCATACACCACAGCAGAGGGTGTGATCGTGATGCCCATATCTTTGGCTACACGCTGATCGGTGGCAAAGTTCTTTTTCACTAGCTCAGAGGATCGATCTTCTAGGAACATCTCTAAATCACCATTCGTTTCAGAAAATAATTCTTTCACTAAGGCATCGCTATATTCTTGTCTTTCGATCCCTATCCGTTGTTGCAGTTTCAACAAGAAATCCCGCGCAATTTTTTTCCCTTGCAACTGAGCGGCCTTATAGTCCAGTGATGCAGCATAGATTTGGTTGGTCTGTTCATTTCGCAAGACCAAATCCGTCTTATTCATGGACAAATAGTCCATTGAGACACCTACGGAAAACAAGTTAACGAAAGGTAGGATCTGCAAATGGATTTTTTTGCGGCTGGTGTTTAATTTATTGAGAATCTCTTTTTCGATATCATAACAAATAGGCCCAATCGGATTAATAAATAAAAACAGTTCGATCATTTGAATCTCTCCCCAATTAAGATTCTTTTGTACCTTGAAAAACAAAATAAGTATGTTTTATTAAATATAGCAAAAAAACGCGAAAAAAGTAAGCAAAAGGACAGCTTACTATGATTTTTCTTCAACGGCTCGGATGATCTTGTTTTTCGCTGGTCGGTAAGGAACGCCAAAGAGACGTAACAAGGAGTGAAAGGCATCTTTTCCTTTAATCGGCTCGTTGACTTCTAACTCCAACTCATAATCATGCTGTTGACCATACCAGCTTTCATCCAAAGCAAGTAATCCTTCATTGATTGGAAATTCCGCCCGTTTCGTTTTTAATGCTGCGATCATGTGTAATGAATCAGGTTCGATATCCGCTGCTTTTAAACGTTGAGCAACCACACCTGTTTTTAAAATTTTTTCTGACGCGATCAATGACGCTGCGGTTTCGATTGTCAAAGGATCAGTCGTTTCTAGCAGACCGTGCTCAATGGGGGTTTTTAGCGTTAATTCCGCATTGGTAGCAGTCGTGCGAATACGCAAGCCGAACTGCTTTTCCTGCAGCTTATGATCTACCGTATCAAAATAGTAGTTGGTTTGTATCTTAAATGCTTCTTCTGACAAATTGTAATAAGCAAGCAGCTGGTGGTATTCTTTTTCCGTCAACATTGTTTTATATTCAATCTCTACTTGTTCGACCATCGTTTCTCACTCTCTTTCTATTGCAACCATAGTGTACGCTGTTTCAGCTATTCCGTCAAAGAAACCAAACAAAGAAAAGCTGAGACGTTGGGGGAGAGACAAAAAATCTTTTGTTTCTGCTCTTCTGTTCATTCAGTTTTAGTCCAAGAGTATGGTAGAATAAGAGGTATGTTATGAACAGAATCGAGGGAGAAGAATGATTCGAGATTGGGAAGAATTCTTAGCGCCTTATGAACAGGCGGTTTCAGAATTAAAAGTAAAATTAAGAGGCATACGAAAACAATATCGGGAACAAAACAAGCATGTTCCCATTGAATTTGTCACTGGGCGGGTCAAGCCAGTGGATAGCATTTTAACGAAAAGTAAATTACGTGGGATTGCTTTGGATCGGCTAGAAGAAGAGATGTCTGATATCGCTGGCTTGCGAATCATGTGTCAATTTGTGGAAGACATTCACCAAGTCGTTGAACTGTTGCGTACACGTAAAGACATGAAAGTGATCATTGAACGGGACTATATCACCAATAAAAAAGCCAGTGGTTACCGTTCGTACCATCTAGTGATCGAATATCCCGTTCAACTGATCGACGGGGAAAAAATTATTTTGGCTGAGATTCAAATTCGGACACTAGCGATGAATTTTTGGGCAACGATCGAACATTCATTAAACTACAAATACCAAGGGGAATTTCCCGCTGAAATCAGTGAACGGCTACGTCGGTCGGCAGAAGCCGCCTATCAGCTAGACGAAGAAATGTCCAATATCCGTGAAGAGATCCAAGAGGCACAACGGTTATTTTCACATGGGAAAGGCAAGCGAGGCGGACATGATCAGAACCCGTTGCCAAAGGGGGAAACGGAATGAAAGGTATCCGCGTGGCAATCGTCCATAATCAAGAAAGCAAGTCGGTAGAAGTGACAAAGCGTTTAACTACGCTTTTAGAACAATCAGAAAATAAGATCGATCAAGACAATCCTGAATTAGTGATTTCTGTTGGGGGAGACGGCACGCTCCTTTCTGCTTTTCACTTGTACAATCATAAGTTGGATCAAGTACAGTTTTTAGGCGTCCATACGGGTCATCTCGGCTTTTACACGGACTGGCGAGATTATGAATTGGAAGAACTAGTCGAGTCATTATGCAATGACCATCAAAAAAGCGTCAGCTATCCGTTATTAGATGTCCGTATCACGTATGCGAATGGAAAATCAGACAAGCATTTCCTAGCATTGAATGAATCAACGATCAAGCGCGGCAATCGAACGATGGTTGCCGATATTTCTATTAAAGAAGACCTCTTTGAAAAGTTTCGCGGCGATGGCTTATCGATCTCAACGCCCACCGGCTCCACTGCTTATAACAAGAGTGTTGGTGGGGCAGTCTTGCACCCAAGTATCAATGCCTTTCAATTGGCAGAGATTGCTTCGTTGAACAATCGTGTCTTTCGGACCCTTGGTTCGCCGATCGTCGTGGGTCACCATGAATGGGTCAAAGTACAACTGCAGCAAAGCACCGACTATTTAGTGACGATCGATCAGTTTACCATCGAACAAGAAGAAATCGATGCTATCTATTACCGTATTGCCGATGAACGGATTCATTTTGCGTCTTATCGGCATATGCATTTTTGGAATCGGGTCAAAGATTCCTTTATTGGAGAAGAATAAACCCATGGAATTTACGTATCACTATACTGGACAAGGACAGCAAGTCAAATACTTTTTGAAGGAACAAGGGGTGTCCAAAGGACTGTTAGCAAAAATCAAATTTCAAGGCGGAAAGATATTTGTCAACGATCACGAGCAAAACGTCTTGTTTTCTTTGGCGCAAAATGATAGGGTAACTATTGTAATTCCTCCTGAAGGGGAACATGAGACGATGCTGGCTGACCCGACACCGATTGAGGTCGTGTATGAAGATGCCCATCTGTTAGTCGTGAATAAGCCAGCAGGCATCTCATCGATCCCTGCGCAATATCATCCGACTGGCACGATGGCCAATCGCGTCAAGGCCTACTATCAAGCGCAGCACTATGAAGATCAAGTGATTCATGTAGTCACGCGGTTAGACCGTGACACATCAGGACTGATGCTTTTTGCAAAACATGGGTTTGCCCATGCGAAGCTGGATAGCCAGTTGCGAAAGAAGCAGGTCGTAAAAAAATATCAAGCCCTCGTTGCTGGTGAACTGCCCGCACTTTCTGCCCATGGTGAGATTGAGCTGCCGATTGCTAGGGACCTGACGTCACTATTGAAACGCAAGGTCAGTGACGAAGGAAAAGAAGCACGGACGGAGTATTGGCTAAAACAACGCAATTCAGATTGCGCTTTAGTTGATATTCAGTTACACACAGGCAGGACACATCAAATAAGGGTCCATTTTTCTGCAATCGGTTGTCCCTTATTAGGAGACGAGATGTATGGCGGTACAATGGCTCTTGGGATCAAACGACAAGCATTACACTGCTGTCAGCTGCAATTTCAGCATCCCTTTACGAATGAACCGTTGGCTTTTAAGCTGCCCTTACCAGCAGACATGGCCGCTGTTTGCTCAGCCATGGATAGGCAATAACAAATGAGGTGAAGAGATTGGATGAAAATCAAGAATTAACTGAACGGTTTGATCAACTGAATCAAGCATTAAAAGACAATGATATCCAGGGATTTCGTGAGGCGTTCTTGGATCTGCATATCTACGAGCAGGGTCAGTTCTACCAATCTCTAGAAGCAGCCGATCGACAAATCGTCTATACGTATCTTTCCCCGAAAGAATTGGCAGACATGTTTGACGTCATTGAAGAAGATGATGAACACATGGTAGACTATCTTTCAGAGATGCGCCCCGCCTATGCGGCTGATATGTTGGCGCAAATGTATACCGATAATGCGGTTGACCTGCTGAATACTTTGGATAAAAAACAAACAGCAAAATATTTGAGTTTGATGACCGCTGAAGCTGCTAGCGAAATCAAAGAGCTGCTGCATTATGAAGATGAAACTGCTGGATCGCTGATGACTACCGAGTTTGTTTCCATTGTTGCCAACCAAACGGTTCGTTCAGCGATGTATGTCTTAAAAAATGCCGCAGATGTTGCCGAGACGATTTACTATATTTACGTCGTGGATACTGATAATAAGCTTGTGGGCGTTATTTCTTTAAGAGACTTGATCATCAATGATGAAGATACCATGATCGCGGATATTTTGAACGAGCGGGTGATGTCGGTCCATGTTGGAGATGACCAAGAGGATGTCGCTCAGACCTTCCGAGATTATGACTTTCTCGCATTGCCAGTCACCGATTATGACGATCACCTATTAGGGATCGTGACCGTCGATGATATCATCGACGTTATCGATGATGAAGCAGCCAGTGACTACTCTGGTTTGGCAGGGGTCAATGTGGAAGAAGTCAGTGAGAACCCAATCAAAGCATCTTCGAGACGCTTGCCTTGGCTTATCACCTTACTCTTTCTCGGAATGGCAACCGCCAGTCTGATCAGTCATTATGAAGAGTTGGTCAGCGAAGCAAGTATTCTCGCCGTCTTTATCTCACTGATCACCGGAACTGCCGGTAATGCTGGTACCCAATCCTTAGCCGTAGCCGTTCGTCGTCTGGCGATCAATGACGACAAAGAAAACAGCTTTATGAAGACGGTGGTCGGTGAAGTGCTGACAGGACTGTTCACAGGTGCCATCACGGGGTTGACGATTTTTGCTATCGTAGCTGTCTGGAAACAAAATCCGATTCTAGGGTTTGTGATTGGGATGGCGATGATGTGTGCCATCACAGTAGCCAACTTAGCGGGAAGTTTGATCCCGATGCTGATGGACAAGCTGGGTTTTGATCCAGCAGTGGCAAGTGGTCCGTTTATCACGACCCTTAGCGATTTGACTAGTGTTTTGATCTACTTCAACATTGCCAGTCTTTTTATGAACTATTTTATTCAATGAATAAAAAAGAGCAAGCCGATGATTCTTCATTCGAAGGAAGGTCATCGGCTTGCTCTTTAATTTTTTGGTTTTGGCAATACCCCAGAAGGAGAGACACCATAAAGTTTTTTAAAAGACTTGCTAAAGTGATAAGCATCCTGATAGCCCACAGCAGAGGCGACTTCTTTGATCGTGAGGTTTTCATTTTTTAACATGTCTTTGGCACGCTTTAAGCGAATCTCAATCAAGTAGTTGATGGGACTGACACCCGTCGCCTCTTTAAAAATCTTTGAAAGGTACGTCGGGCTGAGAAATTGATCCTGTGCGAGCTTCTCTAACGTGATTTCTTCTTTGTAATGATTTTCCAAGTAATAGACCGTATAGTTGACGATCTGTTGTTGTCGTCGTTGGCTTTTGGAAAGGTAAGGCACGACATTGATATGGTCTTCATTTAGTCCACGTAAAATGTAGACGAGCATCTCCATCAAAACAGCCTTTTGCATCAATTGAAACTCATCCCGCTCTTCACTGCTTTCTCTCACCAACTGCCAGGCTTTTTCCAAAACTTGATGATGGTATTTGCCTAGCTCCAACAAGGGGTGTTTGTTAGGGAAAAAATTCCGTTTAAACCCTTCCAAAGAAATATTTTTTAAACCAATATGCAGCTGATGGGAGCGAGTGCCCTTAGGCTGCAATTCGCAGTGATCGACGCCAGGATTGAAAAGCATGACGCTGCCAGCACGGATTTTTTTCGCTGGTTCTTTTTCAAAATAATAGGTACTTTCTCCTTCTAATAAGACGCTGATTTCTAAAAAGTCATGATGGTGCATTTCTCCATGACTTTCTGATTGCGTCCATGGGTCAAAGAGATAGATGATTTCTGGATTAAACGTGCGAGGGTTAACTAAATTCATGGCTGATTCACTCCAATTGGGTGCTTATTTCCTGTAAAAAAAGGGAATGGTGCTTCTTACTAATATTTTACATCAAAATGAGTAAGAAAAACCATTCAAATCGCTTTTCAAAACGCTAAGCTTAACAACGAGAGGGGGAATTAGATGAGTAATACACAATGGATCTGGCGCTATGCCAAAAAGAACCGGGGAAAAATCATATTGGCAGTCCTGTTTTTAGTGATCAATGCAGCGCTGATCATTGTTAATCCGTACTTGGGAGGAATGGTGATCGATGATGTCATCAATCAGCAAAAAACGCACTTATTGATTCCATTATTGTTGATCATGATCGCAACGACCGTCATTCGTACCATTGTCCGCTACAGTTATCAAATTTTATTTGAACGGGTCGGGCAAAATACGCTATACGATTTACGGGAAGATTTGTATCAGAAGCTGCAAGAATTGGATTTCGACTTTTTCAATCATACTCGTGTGGGAGATATTATGGCACGGATGACTGGTGATACCGATGCCATTCGCCACTTTGTTTCTTGGGTGACCTACAATATCGCTGAATGTATCTTGTGGTTCTTTTCAGCGGTGGTGGTTATGAGCTTTATTGATTGGAAATTGATGTTGGCGCTGGTGGCTGTCACACCGATCATATTTCTGTTGACCAATCGCATGTCTAAGAAAGCACACCCGTTGTTTTTTGACATTCGTGAGAGCTTTTCGCGCTTGAATTCAATGGTGGAAGAAAATATCGGCGGCAATCGGGTCGTAAAAGCCTTCGCTCGTGAAAATTTTGAGATTGAAAAATTTCGCTCCTACAACGAAGATTTTAAGACCCGCAACATGGCATCTGCCAAAGTTTCCCGTACCTATCTGCCATGGCTTGACGGCTTAGCAGGAAGCTTGTCAGTCATTGCCTTAGTCTTAGGCGGAATTTTCGTAATCAATGGGGACATGACCTTAGGAGATCTTGTTGCGTTTAATGGCTATCTTTGGATGTTGAATAATCCTATGCGCATGAGTGGTTGGTTGATCAACGATGTTCAGCGATTTTCTGCAGCCTGTATCAAAATTCGGCAAATGTTGGCGCAAGAATCGAAAATTCCTGTTCATCAACAAGAAAAATTAGAGCCAATCAAAGGATTTGTAGAGTTTAAAGATGTTTCCTTCCACTTTTCGGATGATCCGAATCAAAATGTGTTGGAAAACATCAACTTCAAAATTGGCCCTGGCCAAACGTTAGGGATCTTAGGGGAAACCGGTTCAGGGAAAACGACGTTAGTGAATTTAGTTGGACGCTTTTATGATCCGACTGAAGGGGAAGTATTGATTGATGGAAAAAACGCCAAAGAGTATCCCGTGCGTCAAATGCGGGAAAACATTTCAATGGTGATGCAAGATGTCTTCTTGTTTTCCAATACCATCTCCGACAACATTGCTTTTGGAAATCCTTTAGCTGATGAAGGCTTTATTCGGCAAATGGCGGTAGTCGCTGATGCAGATACCTTTATTTCTCGGATGCCTCAAGGCTATGAAACGATCGTGGGCGAGCGAGGTGTAGGGCTTTCTGGCGGACAAAAACAACGGATCTCCCTAGCACGGGCCTTAGCCAAAGATCCATCGATCTTGATTTTGGATGATACGACGTCTGCCGTCGATATGGAGACAGAATCGAAGATCCAACAGGAGCTGACAAAATTAACAGGAGAGAAAACGACGTTTATCATTGCGCATCGGATCTCCTCTGTTCGAGAAGCCGATCAGATTCTGATGATGGAAAAAGGACGAGTCGTTGAACAAGGGACCCATGAAGAACTTGTCAGTCTGCGGGGCAAATACTACGAAGTGTATCAAAAACAATTAGGCTTGTCAGGAGGTGAAGACGATGGCGAGAAATAAATTTGATGTGGATGAGGAATTAGACCAGGAATTTAGTTGGAAGGATTTCAAACGCTTGTCACAATATGTCGTTCCTTATAAAAGAAGTATTGCGAAAGTCCTATTTACGATCATTCTGGCAAACTTAGCAGGAATGCTGGCGCCCGTGTTCACAAAGATCGCGATCGATTCATCGATTCCTGAGAAAAATGTCAACCAATTGCTGCTTCTAGGAGCTGCCTTTCTAGTGACCTTGATCGTTATCGGCGTCTGCATGCGTTACCGTATCTACCATATCACGAATATTGGTCAAGACGTATTGAAGGATATGCGCTTTGATATTTTTGAACATCTGCAGCGACTGCCTTTTTCTTATTTTGATACAAGGCCCCACGGCAAGATCTTGATTCGCATCGTAAACTATATCAATACACTGAGTGACCTATTGAGCAACGGCCTGATCAATTTGATCTCGGATGTTTTCAACGTCATCATCACCTTGATCTTTATGTTTGCGATCGACTTCAAATTGACCTTGTATTCCCTTGCGTTGCTGCCAATTTTGTTCATCATGGTGATGGTGATCAAGAATAACCAGCGCAAAGCCTATCAGGTGTTGAGTAATAAACAATCCAATCTAAATGCTTACATTCATGAAAGTATTGCTGGTATCAAGATTACTCAATCCTTTGCGCGAGAAGAAGAAAATGCTGAGATCTTCCAAGAAGTCAGCAATGATTACCGAACTTCATGGATGAAAGCTGTCAAAATTCAGTTTCTGATGTGGCCAGGGGTGCAAAACATTTCAGTCATTACGACTTGTTTGATTTATTTTGTCGGCATTCGTCAGATCGGTGTCGATGTCAGCACAGGTACTCTGATCGCTTTTATCAGTTATATCAATAATTTCTGGAATCCAGTCATCAATATCGGGAATTTTTATAATTCTTTGATTACAGCAACAGCCTATCTTGAACGAATTTTTGAAACGATGGATGAAGTCCCAGATATCGAAGACAAACCAGATGCAAACGTATTGCCAACGATGAAAGGGACCGTTGATTTTGAACACGTGACCTTCCGATACGAAGAAGGCAAAAACATTCTTTCTGATGTTAACTTCCACATTGAACCTGGGGAAAGTATTGCTTTGGTTGGTCCTACTGGTGCAGGGAAGACCACGATCATCAACTTGCTGAGCCGCTTTTATGATGTCAATGAAGGCAGTGTTAAAGTGGATGGGATGGACGTTCGTGACGTGACGCTGGAATCGCTGCGCTCACAAATGGGTGTCATGCTGCAAGATACCTTTATTTTCTCAGGAACGATCATAGAGAATATTCGCTATGGAAAATTAGATGCGACAGAAGAAGAGATCATCGAAGCAGCGAAGATCGTCCGTGCCCACGACTTTATCACGGAGTTGAAAGATGGCTATCAAACCGTCGTCGAAGAACGAGGAAGTACTTTATCTGCAGGGCAACGCCAACTGATTTCCTTTGCCCGAGCGTTGTTGGCTGATCCAAAAATTTTGATCTTAGATGAAGCGACCTCAAGTATCGATACGAAGACAGAAGAATTGCTGCAAGAAGGATTGTTGAAGCTGTTAGAAGGCAGAACCTCATTTATCATCGCTCACCGACTGTCCACGATCAAAAATTCTGATCGAATCTTTTACGTGGCAGGGGGGACAATCGCTGAATCGGGTAACCATGATCAGCTAATGGCACAAAAAGGCTTGTATCACCATTTGTATCAATCACAATACGACTTATTGCAAGCGATCTAAAAGAATCCCCACAAACGATAGAAACGCATCGTTTGTGGGGATTTCTTTGTGTCCTTCAAGCTCAATCGTTAAGGTCAACGATTCTGGTTCCATGAACTTCTTTTACACCTAGTGTATCGGCAACTTCTTGGGCATTTTCAAAGGAAATGCCACCGCCAGGTAAAATCGTTAAACGCTCACCAGCATAGGCGATCAATTCTTTCAGACGATCGAAATTTGCTTCGATTGGAGTGCCTGCAGCACCACCATGGGTCAAAATCCGCTGTACCCCATGCTCAGCTAACCAATCGATCGCCTTGAATTGGCGCGCTACAGGAATCGCGTCGAATGCCATGTGAAAAGTAACCTGCAAGCCTTCTGCGGTTTCTAACAGTAGCTCCAATGCTTCTTCGTCCAACCAGCCGCTAGGAGTTAAGCAACCTAGAACAACGCCGTCTGTTCCTAATTTTTTTGCTTCGATCAAGTCGGTATGCATGATTTTCAATTCTGTATCATTGTAAACAAAATCCCCGCCCCGAGGTCGAATGATCGTCATAACGGGTATTCCTTTTTCGCCAGCATATTGCAGAACTTCTTCTTGCACGCCGGTACTTGGTGTTGTTCCGCCGACTGCTAAATTATCACAGAGTTCGATGCGCTTTGCACCTCGGGCGATTGCTAAGGGAATATTGGTATAGTTTTCTGCACAAAATTCTTTTAACATGATTTACCTCCATTTGATGGGTGTTCAATTGATTTGTTATTCTATCCACTAGCATTCTACCACAAGAATATGCTAAAGTAGAGCAGAGATGAGGGAAGTTGAATGTTAAAAAAAATCGATCGCGGGCGCCTATTTTTAAACGCCCATTATCACTTGTTTGAATGTCCATTGTGCCGCCAAGCATTTTTCCCGACCGAAAATGGCTTGGTTTGTCCAAATCGTCATCGATTTGACTTATCAAAGAAAGGCACACTTTTCTTTTTGGATCATCAAGTCAAAGCAGATTATGATCAAGCACTGTTTTTGCCGCGTCAACGAATGATCGCTAGCGGCATGTATGCACCAGTCCTTGAGACCATCAAAGCAGCTTTGGGAGATGCTAAGCATCTTTTAGATGTTGGCTGCGGGGAAGGCAGTTTTCTGGCTCAGCTGGTCAATGAAAAGACTCAGGCGGCTGTCGGCTTTGATATTGCCAAGGACGGAGTCTATCTAGCAACCAATCAAAACGTACCAGCTTTTTGGTGTGTGGCGGATCTGACCAACCTGCCGTTTGCTGAAGCGAGCTTTGATACGATTTTCAATCTATTTTCGCCGTCAAATTATGGGGAGTTTAACCGCATTCTAAGAAAAGGCGGACAGCTGATCAAAGTGGTTCCTGCGGCGGACTATTTAAAAGAGCTACGAGCCGCTTTTTATCCTGATAACGAAACAAAACAGCAGTATTCGAATGAACGGGTCGTTAGCAAATTTTTTGAACACTATCCCAACGCATCCCGTCAAAGAGTGACGCATGTTTTTGCGATCCCTGAAGAAAATCGTCAAGATTTACTTGCCATGTCCCCGTTAGAGTGGGGGGCTTCGGAGGAACGCAAAGAAAAGCTGCGACAAACCCCTTTGACACAGATTACGGTTGATGTTGAGGTGTTGATTGCGAAAATTTCCTGAAAATATTTTGAACTTTTTTGTTATTTACTCTTGCAATCATGCCATGGGAGTGATATATTGTTCTCAAGTCATTTTTCATTGGTTTTTATCAGGTTCCTGTTCTGATAAAAGTTAGTGAAAAGAGCTTCACTAACGTAACGACTCGCAGTGATCGACACCGAGTTGGTACGTTTTTTTTATGCCCAAAAAAGCGCCCAAAAAATGTTGCTTCTAGAAAAACAAGCGTGCCAAAATATGGTACTATAGAAGTTATTGAAGTAGTTACTGAGCATGCAATGGAAAACGTAACGTTTAACGACACAAATCAATGCGAGAACCGATCGGCAGTAACCGATCGAAAGGAGTTTTTATCTATGAATCACATCGTTCTTTTTGAACCTCAGATCCCAGCCAATACGGGGAATATTGCACGGACGTGTGCAGCAACAAATACTCATTTACACTTAATCGAGCCTTTAGGCTTTTCAACGGATGACAAGCAATTGAAGCGTGCTGGGCTTGATTATTGGCATGATGTCAATATTACCTATCATAAAGATTTAGCTGCTTTTATGGACTTTTTAGGAGCGCGTCCGTTGTACCTGATCTCGAAATTTGCCAATCGTGTGTATTCTGATGTCGATTACACCGCAGATGACGATCAGTTCTTCATTTTTGGGAAAGAAACGACGGGGCTTCCAGAAAGCTTTATGCGAGAGCATGCCGAAAAATGCTTGCGGATTCCGATGAATGATGAGCACGTTCGTTCCCTTAATCTTTCAAATACGGCGGCCTTGATCATTTATGAAGTTTTGCGGCAGCAAGGCTTCCCAGAGTTGGAATTGACGCATCATTACGAGAACGACAAATTAGACTAAGAAGCGAGGCTTTTTCGATGCAATTATACTTTACCCGTCACGGAAAAACAGAGTGGAACCAAGCACGCCGCTTTCAAGGAATGCTGGGGGATTCGCCGTTATTGCCAGAAAGTTATGACGAGATCAAATTACTCGGTGATTATCTGGCAGCTATTCCTTTTGAGAAGATTTACTCAAGTACATCTTTGCGAGCAAAAGTGACTGCCCAAGAGATCCAAGCAAGACTCCAACACCCTGTTGAAATCATTTATAATGAGAACCTGCGAGAAATCGGACTCGGTGAATTGGAAGGTCGGTCCATCGATGAAATGCATGAGAAGTATCCCCAACAACTGAATGATTTGCGTAATCACTTGGATAGATACGATCCCAGTGCCTTTAAAGGTGAGCCGATCCAAGAAACATTGAGCCGAATCGAGACCGTCGTCATGGATGCGGTGATGCAGCATGAAGGCCCATTATTGTTCGTCGGTCATGGAGCATCCTTTACGGCTGCTATACAGTGGCTTGCAGGCAAACCATTAGCCGAATTAAGAGAGCAAGGTGGATTAGTCAATAACAGCGTTAGCTTATTAGAGACGAATGAACAAAAAGTATTGCCTTTTAAACTAAAACTTTGGAATGAAGCAAGCTTTTTAAGCAATCAGGCAGGATTAGACGCTTTATTGTAAACCATGAAAGGAGCGGCACCATGATTCCAGAAAGAACGTTTTTTGTCGGCCATGTTGCCGCCATCTTTTTCCAGAATCCCAGCAATTTTTATAAAGTACTATTAGTTAAAGTCACTGAGAATAATGCCGACTACAAAGACTCGGAGATCGTCGTTACTGGTAGTTTCGGCGAAATCCAAGAAGAGGAAAAGTATCGGTTTTTTGGTGAGCTGGTCAATCATCCCAAGTATGGCGTCCAGTTGAAGGCCGAAAGCTACCAACAAGAACAACCAACCTCTGAACAAGGGTTGATCGCCTATCTTTCTGGAGAAAAATTTCCTGGGATCGGCAAGAAGACCGCTGAAAAAATCGTTGATCTTTTAGGAGAAGAAGCGATCGACCGGATGCTGGAAGAACCAACATTGTTGGAGCAGATTCCAGGATTGAATGAAAGTAAGCAAAAAATGATTTTAGATACCGTTCGGCAAAACCATGGGATGGATCAAGTGATCGTTGGCTTGAGCCGTTATGGTTTTGGTAGTCAGCTTTCTTTTGCAATCTACCAAGCCTACAAAAATGAAGCATTAGCAATTATCGAAGAAAATCCTTATCAGCTGGTGGAAGACATTGAAGGCATTGGCTTTAAACGTGCAGATGGCATCGCTGAGCAACTAGGGATCGAAGCATCGTCACCGCAACGGTTTCGAGCGGCGGTCTTGCATCAGATCTTTGCCCAGTCCTTGCAGACGGGTAATACCTTTATCCACGCCCAGGACTTGTTAGAGCAGACACTGCGTTTATTAGAGACGAGTCGACCTATTGAGATCGCGCCAGACGACCTGGCATCAACGATCATTCAATTAGTGGAAGAAGGAAAAATCCAGCAAGAAGAAACTCGTTTATATGAAAACAGTTTGTACTTTTCTGAGTGGGGAATCGCTAGTTCCATCGAACGCTTGCTTTCTCGCAAAAAAGAGATCGTGTATCCTGAGAAAACAATCAGCAAAACGCTGCGAAAAATTGAGAAGCATTTAGGAATCACCTATGGGTCTTCGCAAGAAGAAGCAATCAAAGAAGCCATTCGTTCGCCATTGTTTATTTTGACAGGAGGACCTGGTACTGGGAAAACGACGGTGATCAATGGGATCGTACAATTGTTTGCTGAGTTGAACGATTTGGACTTAGAGCCATCAAAATACAGCGACGAAACCTTTCCGATTCTCTTGGCAGCACCGACTGGTCGAGCCGCCAAACGAATGAACGAAACGACTGGCTTGCCAAGTGGTACGATCCATCGTTTGTTAGGCTTGAACGGACGTGAAAAAGCGCCATCGATCAGTCCAAAAGAATTAGAAGGCGGCTTACTGATCGTCGATGAGATGTCTATGGTGGATACATGGCTGGCGAATACCCTCTTTAAGTCGATTCCTACGAACATGCAAGTGATTTTTGTGGGGGATAAAGATCAGCTTCCTTCTGTGGGGCCAGGACAAGTTCTTCATGACTTGCTAGCGATCGATGCGATCCCGAAACAAGAATTGACGGAGATCTACCGCCAAGGCGATGGGTCAAGTATTATTCCACTCGCCCATGCCATAAAAAACGGGCAGCTGCCTGCAGATTTTACACAAAACCAAAAAGATCGTTCTTTCTTTGCGTGTGATGCTTACAAAATCGAACCGTTGATCGCTCAGATCGTGAAACGGGCAAAAGACAAAGGCTACACGCCGCAAGATATTCAAGTGTTGGCACCGATGTATCGTGGGGCAGCCGGGATCGATGCCCTTAATAAAATGATGCAAGAGATCTTTAACCCCAATGATGGGACCAAAAAAGAGGTGACCTTCAATGATACGGTGTATCGTATCGGAGATAAGGTCTTGCAGTTGGTAAACTCTCCTGAAGATAACGTGTTTAATGGCGATATGGGCCAAATCGTTGGGATCACTCTAGCCAAACAGTCGGAAGACAAGGTCGACGAGCTGGTCATTCAATTTGATGCCAACGAAGTGACCTATAAGCGGAATGAATGGAACAAGATCACGTTATCCTACTGTTGTTCGATCCATAAATCTCAAGGCAGTGAATTTCAAATGGTTATTTTGCCGATGGTTCATCAATACCAACGCATGCTGCAGCGCAATTTGCTATATACTGCTGTGACCCGTAGCAAAGAGATGCTGATTTTACTTGGTGAACCACAAGCGTACCAAACTTGTGTCAACCACGAATCTGCGACTCGTTTAACGACGCTGAAAGAACGCATCAATGGCACAGAAAAAATGACGCCGTTACAACGAGCAAAATTGGCCCAATTTGAAGAAGCGGATGATCCATTTTATGAGGATTCCTCTGTTGACACGAAAGTAAAAACGTCTTCGACGAAGATAAAGGAGCAATCCAGCACTGAAGTTAGTGCTAACAAGCAAGCGGTAGAAAAGACCTCAGATAGTGGGCTTGATTTGTTTGCTTTTGCCGAGACGGAACCGTCAGCATCAAATCAGACAGAAATGGCAAAGCCTCTTTCAGGGGATAAGGTTCTAAGTGAAGGGACTACGGGGGAAGAAGCACTCATCGAAGAAACGCCAAACGATGGTGTATTGACCTTAACGATGGTCAAAAAGCATTTAGTGGATCCAATGATTGGCATGAAGGATTGTTCTCCATACGACTTTATGCCCGCAAAAAATGGTTGATTCAAAGATGAGAAAATACTAAAAAAGGGTCGTTAGTGAGCGCTTTCTTTTGGTTTTTTAGCTTCTTATGCTAAGCTAAAATCAAAAGGAGGCGTTACGTTATGGCGAAAGAAACCGAAGATAAATTAGCAAAATTAGCAAAAGAATCTGGCAACGACTTTAAAAAATTAGATGAGATGGAAAAAGAATTCAAATTGGATGAAAGTCCTGAGTCAGAACGAGGCGATCGGGAAGAATCAGGGTTAGAAAAAACGTTAGATAAGGCGCCGATTTTTCCGCCTAACACACCGAATAACCCAACGAATCCTGGCAGTCCTGGAAATCCATAGCTTGTCCACAAAAATACTATGACAGTCGGATAATCGAGTAGAAAACAAAAAGCCTGAAGAATGCAGCTTCGCATTCTTCAGGCTTTTTTGCAATCGATGAGGTTTACTTTAAATGCTGATAATAATAGATCGCTAATTGCGTGCGATCCCGCAACTCCAGCTTTTCTAGTAATTGACTGATGTAATTACGAATGGTTCCATCACTCAAATACAAGGCATCAGCGATTTCTTTATTATTTTTACCCGCTGCTACTTCTTTGATGATCGCAAGTTCACGTTCGCTAAAAGATGCTTGATTATCTATCGCTGGTTGGTTCTTCATCATTTGCGTGAAGGTCTCGACGATCTCATTCCCAAACACGACTTGCCCATTGTATGCGGCTTTGACAGAAGGGATGATCGCTTGCAGGTTCTGTTTGATCAAATATCCTTTGACACCGATAGAAAAGGCTTCACGAATGTATTCTTGATCTTTGAAGGTGGTCAAAAGCAAGAGGATCGCTTGGGGAAATTTAGCCAGTATTTCTTTGGCAGCAGCGATCCCAGTTTGTTCCGGCATACGGATGTCGGTCAACAAAACGTCAGGACGATGGGCTTCGTAAAGAGCAATGGCGTCTTTGGCACAATGACCGATATCCAATACCTGAATCTCTTCTGTGCTTTCAAGAATGGTTTGTAACGAGGTCGTCACGAACGGGTCATCATCAATAATGACTACAGTAATCATTGGTGTTCCTCCTTTGGTAAAATGATCGTCAACTGAAAGCGTTGGTTTTCTTGCAAAATATGAACTTGACCTTGTAGCTCCTGGACCCGTTGACGCATCGTTTTTAGACCGATTCCGCTGTTTGCAGTTTGGGGTGAATTGACGTCCTCGTTGGTGATCTGCAAACGGTAAAAGGCGGGCAACGTGCGAAAATGCACGACAACGGTTTTGGCATGACTGTGTTTGATGCTGTTGGTCAAGGCTTCTTTGATGACCATTAAGAAACAGTTTTGCTGTGCTTCGCTCAATCCTTCAAACAAGTTTCCTTCAATCGTTACGGAAGAGGGGAAATCAGCAATCAGAAACTCTATGGCCTGCGGAAAAGAAATCGAGGTTTCATGGAGATCATGAACGCTTTGCCGAATGCGATCCATCCCAGTGTGAACCGTTGCACTCAAATTTGCTAACGGCACATTTAATTTCGGCTCTTGATTGATCATTTCAAGCGCACCAATTTGTAAAATGGCACTCGAAAGTAGATGGCCGACATTGTCATGGATATCTCGCGCGATTCGATTTCGTTCTTCCGCGATTTGTAAGGCTAATTTTGTCTCTTGTGACAGGGCTAATGCTTTGTTTTGTTCCGATAACTGCTGCTGCTTTTCCCAATGGGTATCTTTTGAAGCAATATATTTTTTCTCAAGATCGATCATTCGCTGCTCTTTTTTTCGTAAATAAAATGCGAAAAGCAGTAGCAGGATGATAAAGGCGAGCTCAGTGGGTGAATGGTTGCCAACCGTCGAAATCAACAAAAAACCTAATAGGAATAAACCATCATCTTGTCTTTCTTTTGGAGCGATCACCCGCATCATTGCGGGCAAAAAGAGGGCAAGCGCTGGCCAAAAGGCACATAGCAGCAACAGAATAACTTGAAAAAACCAGCTTGGTTTCTTAGGCAGCAAATAACTGACGCCAGTAAATAAAACAGCGATCAGCAGATAGATGACTTGCACAGCAACAAATCCTTGGTTTACCAATAAGAACAATGAGATAGCGAGGAAAAAGCCCGCTTCGGTGAGTGGTCGATAGTTCGTCATAGGAGACTCCTTCATTGTGACAAATGTCATGGTTGGTTTAGCCAATCGTCACTAGTTTCTTTCCTTGAACTTTATTATAGTCAGATTAACAAGAAATTTGGAAGGAGTTTTTCATCATGATTATCGAAATTGATAAATTAGTAAAACGCTATGGTGATTTTGTGGCATTGAACCATTTTGATCTGCAAGTTCAAGAAGGAGAAGTTTTAGGATTATTGGGACCAAACGGGAGCGGAAAATCCACCGCCATCAACTGTATGCTCTCTTTGTTAAATTATGACAAAGGGATCATTAAACTGTTTGGATCAATCATGACGCCGGAAAATTATGCCGTCAAGGCAATGATTGGCGTCGTTCCTCAAGATGTTGCCGTCTTTGAAGAACTTAGTGTGCAAGAAAATATCGATTACTTTTGCGGTTTATATGTTGCTGACAAACAGAAACGCCAAGCCTTGATCGAAGAAGTGATTCAATTAGTGGGATTGGAAAATTTTGTGACGTTTCACCCAGGCGAGCTCAGCGGTGGGTTGAAGCGACGATTGAATATCGCCTGCGGGATCGCTCATAAGCCGCGCTTGATCTTTTTAGATGAACCCACGGTAGCGGTCGATCCTCAAAGTCGGAACAAAATTTTAGAAAGTATCAAAGAACTGAATCGTCAAGGAGCGACGATTGTTTATACGACCCATTACATGGAAGAGGTGGAGATTCTTTGTGACCAGATCGTGATTATGGATCAAGGACAGGTGATTGCTAAAGGAACCAAAGAATCTCTAAAAGATATGGTACGGACAGCGGATCGTTTGACCATCGATATCCCCTTACTGCCTGAGCCTGTATTGACAACGATTCAGCAAACCATTGCTTCTGATGGGATCGCCTATAAAAACGGTCAGCTTGAAGTAACAACGACGGAGCTGAATACAGTTTTATTACCGATTCTGACGCTCTTACAAGCAGAGCATATCACTTATGGAAAAATTGCAACCAAAGAAGCCACCTTGAATGATGTCTTTTTAGAGATCACGGGCAAGGAATTGAGAGACTAAAGGAGGGAATCACAATGTTTTGGCATTTTTATAAATACCGCACAAAAGTGTTGCTGCGAAATAAATCCATGCTGTTTTGGACGTTGGCGTTTCCTATCCTCTTAGGTCTAATGTTTATGGCTGCCTTCTGGGAGATCGATCAAGCGGGCAATCTAGAAACGATCACAACGGGGATCGTAAAGACTGGAGATCAATCAGCGCTTTCGGAAAATTTTTCCACCGTCCTTGAACAAGTAAAAATCAATGAAAAACCATTATTTGAACTCGAGGAATTACAAGAGGCAGAGGCAGCTGAGAAGCTGACTGCCGGTGATTTAGCTGGGTATTATCTGATTGATGATGAAACCATTTCTCTGCATGTGGGCCAAGCGGGCATGAGCCAGTCGTTGATGAAAAATGTAATGGATCAATTTTTACAACGCACAGCAATCATTGCTAGTAAAGCGGCAGAACTTGAGAGCCTTGATCTGGCACCAATTCTATCGGCTTTTGAGCAGGAAGCGACTTTTCAAGAAGTGAATGCTGATCGTGACATGAGTTTCAAAAGTTTCTATTTCTTTACGTTGATCGGGATGGCGATCCTCTACGGGACGATGTGGGGTGTCCGCAATGTCCAGGATCAGCAAGCCAATCAATCCGCGAATGGTATTCGGCTTTCCTTGATACCAAGGAAACGGACATTGGTTTCAAGTGCGAATTTAGCGGCAAGTTTTACGATTGTGTTAGTCGAAATCTATCTTATCTTAGCCGTCTTTCGTTTTGTCTATCAAGTAGACTTCGGCGAACGTTGGCAGTGGTTACTGCTGGTTGCCGCATTAGGATCATTGTGTGCGATTTTGCTAGGGACATTGATTGGGAATCTGACACCAAAAATGAATTTGGTGCAAAAGGACGGAATTTTGGTCTCCGTGACGATGGCAATGAGCTTTTTTGCCGGGATGATGGGCTCGGAACAAATCAAGTATTGGCTTGATCTGCATGTGCCACTGTTGGGGCAAGTGAATCTCGTCAATTTGATCAGTGAAAGCCTGTATCAATTGTACTACTATACAGATTTGACTAGCTTTTATACCAATCTTCTATGGCTGACTGGCTTTATCGTCCTATTTGCCATCGGGAATGCTTGGATCGAAAGAGGGGTGCGCTATGACGCTTTATAAAACGATTTGGACTTTGCTTAAAGCAAATAAGTCGAACTTACTGATTGGGGTATTGATCACTGTTGTTGTCACATTCTTTTATGCACAAAGCATCGATGTCGAAAACACCTCTTTGCAAGAGGCAAAAATTGCTTTGATCAGTGAGGAGGAGTCGCCTGTCGTGGATGGTCTCCGAGCCTATTTAAAAGAAAAGCAAACCTTGGTCACGTTGGATGGCACCTCGCAAAAAGAAATTGATGATGCGCTTTATTTTAATCGTGTAAACATTGTCTTGCATGTGCCAGCAGATTTCACTTATCAAGTTGAGGCAGGCAAGATGCCGACGATCGAGATTCAAAGTCGACCCGATGCCTTTTCTAAAACAGTCGTCACTCAGCAAGTGAACACTTTTTTACAAACAGTCCTTTTGTTTCAGGAGGAAGGCAAAACCGTCGCAGCGGCGATAGAACAAGCGCAATCTGCACTAGCGGTCACAGGGGATGTGAAGCTGAGTGCAGAGTATGGGCAGCGAATGAAAAAACTGTTGACTGGCATGACCTTTAACTTATTGTCTTATGGGCTCTTTCTCTCGGTATTTAGCGGGTTTGGTGTGATCAACTTGGCATTCAATCGCAAAGAAATCAGCAAGCGAAACCAGAGTGCACCACTTCCGAAGCGTGTATTGCAGCGGAAAATCCTTCTAAGTTTGATCAGCTACTCGCTACTCTTGACCTTCGGCTTTCTACTACTGATGGTGTTATTAGTGATTCGCACGTCTTGGGATACAGCAGCCTGGTACCACATTTTGAATACGTTCTTGTTTTTATTGCCAGTTATCAGCTTTTCAGCTTGTGTCACTTCCCTGGTGAAAAACTCAGAAGCAATCGGTGGGATCAGCAATATCTTCATAACAGGAAGTTGTTTTGTCGGTGGTGTCTTTGTATCCGCGAATTTCCTGCCAGATATCGTCAATAAAATTGCAGCGTTTACGCCAACCTATTGGTTTGTACAAAACAATACATTGATCAGTGAAACCCTCACTTATAATCAAGCGTTCACAGAATCTTTTTGGTTCAATGGCTTCGTACTAGTTGCTTTTGCTGCCGTATTTTCAATGCTCCAATTTATTTTGGGAAGAGAAGGAAGCCGTCGTTGGCAATACCATTCGGCGAAAAATTAATGATCGAACGGATAGAAAAACGATACAAATCAGCAGCGATTTGTATCGTTTTTTTATGGGCACCAGAATAATTGTGAAGCCGTGGTAAAGGTAATATCAAAGGGGCGTTGCCCCATTTCCTCGCCATCTTCTTGTCCATGTTGAGGAACGGGGGAGATGATTCTCAGCTTCGAAGTGGAAAGATGGTGAAAGTAACGTGAATTCATGTGTTTCTTTCGCATCAGTAAGCCGATCAGCCAAAAAATCTTAAAAAGCGACACACGTTCGACAAGAACGAAATCAAACTTTTTCTCTTTGACTGAAGCGGTTGGAGCAATCGCCACACCGCCGCCAAAGTAAGGATGATTGGTCGTGGTACATAAAAAAGCTTTTTTGTAACTGAACTGCTGCCCATTGCACTCAACTAAGATCGGGAAGCCTTTTTGGCGAAACAAAACCCGAATAATCGCAGCGATATAGGAAAAGGAGCCAAGATTAAACTTATTTAGATTGCTTTTTGCCACAGAGTGATTGGTGGTATAGACGATTGCCGCATCAAGACCAATTCCGACATTATTAAGAGCAATGCCATTTTCTTCTTGGATCTGCTCCTCATAACGGATAATGGTCAATTCTTGAGGCTTAGTAGTACCAGCAATTTTCCAAAATGCTTTTTCTGGTTCCCGCGGCAACTCGATACTCCGAGCAAAATCATTTCCTGAACCAGCAGGGATATAGGCAACGGGGATTTGTTGTTGTTCAAGTTGTAACTCTGAAACTACTTGGTGCAACGTTCCATCACCGCCGATAACCACCAATAATGGATAAAGCATCTCGCCGTTTTCTAAATAGACCTCATCCCAAGGAATGAGGCGCTCTTTTAAGAGTTTTCGTGTAATCGTTCGTTCATCACCTGGAGACTTTGTTAAATAGACTTGATGGGGGAAACGATGTTTTTTTACGATTTTTTGCACACGTTCCACCGCTTTTTTTCCTCGTCCACTGCCTGAGACAGGGTTCACGAGGAAGTGATAATAATAGTTCATTTTATGAATAGCTCCATATCGTTTTTTCGTTCAATGCGATTAATTATAGCATGTTTCGACAGAAGGAGGGGGGACGATGCCTGAAAAAAAGAGCAAAAAAATAGATTCGACGATTGTGCTTTCTAGGTTCTCAAAGGTTCTTATGTCCACTTTGATCCTCAGGTAACGATGCCCATCGCCGAATCCTATTCAATTAGTAAGGAGTAACGGCTCTATAATTTATGGGACTGATGAATCAGAATTGATTCTTCAGTCCCATTTTCATTTTAGGTATTAAAAAACATATCGTTCTCTAGTATGATTAAATCACGACAAAATAAACAAACTGAGAGGACGATATGCTATATGAATGATTCTATCAAAAAAATGCTGAGAATAACAGAGAAAGATTTGATGATTACAGAGGTCTCTTACGAGACCCTTCAGAAGAAAAAGACGTTGGTCGTCGATGCTGTTCTCTCGCCTACTCCTCGTGCTTGTAGAAGTTGTGGTTCTACTGTGGTAGATGGAAACGGGAAAGCAATTATAGTGAAAAATGGAAAAAAGGAAACGATTGTCCGTTTTGAACAATACAATCATATGCCTTTGGTTATGCGCCTAAAAAAGCAACGCTATACCTGTAAAAACTGTCGCACCCATTGGACGGCTCAAAGTTATTTTGTCCAACCCAGACATTCAATCGCAAATCATGTTAGATATAAAATTGCTTCTTTACTGACTGAAAAAGTATCTTTATCTTTTATTGCGAAAAGCTGTCAGGTATCTTTGACCACCGTTATTCGTACATTGAAAGAGTTTAAAAGCTATTTACCAAAGCAATCTAAGAAGATCCTCCCCAGAGTATTGATGGTTGACGAATTTCGTTCGCATGCTTCCATAGAAGATAAGATGAGCTTTATTTGCGCGGATGGCGAAACAGGAAAATTAATAGATGTTTTGCCTACGCGTAAATTACCTCGATTAACAAGCTATTTCTTAAAGTGTACCAATCCAGAAGAAGTAGAATTCTTGGTGACAGACATGAACGCCGCCTACTTCCAGCTCACCAAACGTGTTTTGCCAAATGCGAAAGTAGTGATTGATCGGTTTCATATTGTCAAACACATGAATCAAGCGTTCAATGAGTTGCGTATCCGTGAAATGAATGAACTTCGTAAAGCAGGACAGAAAAGCCAGGCAGAAAAACTGAAAAAGAACTGGCGCTTTTTGCTAAAAAATCGTGCAAACATCAACCATTATGAATACAAAACATGGAAAAGTTTCCGAGCACCAAAATACCCATTTCTTACTGAAGCAATGATGATTGATCGATTGCTTGAGTTTTCTACGCCCCTAAAGGAGGCGTATCCCTTTTTTCATGAATTAGTTGAAGCCTTTCGAGACAAAGACCCTGACTTATTTTTCTCCTTATTAGCAGAACTTCCCGAAACGTTGGATGACAGCTTTCGGGAAAAGCTTCAAAACCTTCTGACCTATGAAGAAGGCATCACCAACGCAATGATCTATCCTTATTCCAATGGAAAAATAGAAGCGAAGAATACCCACATAAAGACAATGAAACGAGTATCCTACGGATTTAAATCATTCGAGAACATGAGAATTAGAATCTTTTTGATCAATCAATTAATCAAAGTAAGATAACAAAAAATCTGAGCCAGAATGAGGTTCATTCTGACCCAGATTTGATTTTGCACAACTCATCAGTCCTTATTGACAAAGAGCCGGAGTAACTCAAATTCCCACATCCTTTGTCTTTTATTCTAAGTTGACAACAATTCTTTTCTTGCAGAACCTGCTTCGTCTGCTTTACTGGGAATCCTTGCTCCTTACACTTACAGTATAGCAGGTTTTCCTATTTTAGCAATCGCTTACAATGTTTACTTTGTGCATTTTAGAGAATTTTAAACTTTCTAAAGGAAAGGTAAAAATAGTAGCAACTTCCTCTTTTCGCACCAAACTCGGAAGCTGTCGTCCAAGTGTTCCCGAAGTGAGCAAGCTGTGAGAAGGCAGGCATTTAAGCTGAAATTTTTTTTTGAATTTTAGTTCATATTAAAATAATTATAAAATGTCTAATTATCTTTTTATTAATATTTCTTCCGTTTTACTTGTTAAAAAAATGCGATAGGAGTAAATTAAAGGTGTAAAAACTTATTTTAGGAGGAATTAGGATGTGTACTGCGCTAACGTATGTAACGAAGGATCATTATTTTGGCAGAAATTTTGATTACGATGTTTCTTATAAAGAAGTGGTGACCATTACTCCGAGAAATTATCAATTGAAATTTCGCAAAGTAAGTGAAATAGATCACCATTATGCGATGATCGGGATTGCTGCTGGAGTCGCTGAATACCCACTCTATTATGATGCGGTCAACGAAAAAGGCTTAGGTATCGCTGGTTTGAATTTTCCAGAAAATGCTGTATACAATGAGTTTCAAGAGGGGAAAGAAAATGTCACGCCTTTTGAATTCATCCCATGGATACTAGGACAATGCGCTACCGTGGAAGAGGCAAAAGCCCTGTTGGCGAAGGTTAATCTGGTAAAGATCAATTTTAGTGAAGAACTACCATTATCGCCATTGCATTGGATGATTGCTGATAAAAAGAGCGCCATCGTTGTTGAGAGTATGAGTGATGGTCTTCATATTCATGAAAATTCGGTCGGGGTCTTAACGAATAATCCGCCATTTGACTACCAGTTATTCAATTTGAATAACTACCGTGTGTTATCATCGAAAACACCAGAAACGCATTTTTCTGACAAGCTGGATTTTGATGAGTACAGTCGTGGAATGGGGGGCTTAGGTCTTCCAGGAGATCTTTCTTCGATGTCTCGTTTTGTCAAAGCGGCATTTACCCGATTGAATTCCGTTTCTGGAGAATCTGAATCCGAAAGCATTAGTCAGTTTTTCCATATTCTAGGTTCTGTCGAACAGCAAAAAGGACTATGTGATATTGGAAATGAAAACTATGAATACACGATTTATACTTCTTGCTGCAATACAGATAAAGGGATCTATTACTATCGTACGTATGAAAATAGTCAAATCGTTGCAGTCGATATGAATAAAGAAGATTTGGGAGGCAATGTACCGATTTCTTATCCATTAGTTGAAGACCAACAAGTATTTTTCAGTAACTGATCCATTTTTAAAACCCCATCTCAATGCCGTTTTGAGATGGGGTTCTTTTTCTGCTTTGTTTCAAACCGAATCGCTCTGACTCGGTGTTGCCTTCGTTTGTGCAGTGCGTTTATTGGGAAATGGGAAAAAGCGATTCACCAGTATGGCGATCGTCATGCCTATGAAGCTGTCAATAATCCGATTAAAGGCATACAAGTATGATTCAGTTTGAGGAATCATAAATAAAATCGTCAATAGTGTGGCACAGGCGCCAACTGTTCCCTCGGAGTAATCAAATTTGACCAATAAAGCGATCATCAACATGATCACTAAAGGGATCGCAATGATTTGTATAACGGACGAATGTCCGAAAAAGTTAAATATCGCAATACAAAACACGGAAGCGATTGCGCCAAAGCTGTTGCCGGCAATCCGATGTTTCCCGTATTTGACAGTGTTTTCATGGTCTTCTCGTAATGTGAAAACAGCTGTGATCGTCGATACAACATACGTTTCACGATTCAAAAGAAAACTAATCAAAATACATAGAAATACACTAATGCCAGTTTTTACATTTCTTAAGCCAAAGGTCAATCCAAATAATTTCAATCATGCCATCCTCTCAAAACAATTTCAACGAAATAGATTATACCATATCGCAAGCACTCATATTTTAGATTTTCAGAAAAATGAACAACGATTCTTTCATCGTGCGTTGAGAGGTAAATTCTACCAGTAGTCGAAAAGCTAGTTTTATCCTATGCACTTATCAACTTTGAGTATTGAAAGGAATACAATAAGTAAACCTAACTTAAAATGAATTGATTTTCGCATTCCTCGTTTAAAGCTCCTTTCCATTTCCATGAGTGATCCTTCTTTTGATTTTTCAGTCCTGTTATCATTTATATAAGTTGTTTTGATAAAAAACTACTTATTGTTTATAAAAAGTTTGTTTTTTAGATATTATATTGAGATAATCAAAAATAAGGATGGGATAAAATGAAAAAAGTTTCTGTATTACTTGTTTTCTTACTTGGTTTTGTTGTTTTTCCAGTGACAGTTTTCGCTGCTTCTTCACCGAGCGTGAGCTATCAAACGAATGTCCAGTCTCAAGGGTGGCAATCATGGAAAACAAACGCTCAGACGTCAGGGACTACAGGAAAAGGGAAGCGACTTGAAGCAATCAAAATAAAAATTACAAACGAAAAATATAAAGGAAGTATTGAATATAAAACATCCATTCAGAAACAAGGATGAGAAAAATCTTTTAGAAAAAATGGTGCGCTATCTGGTACAAGCGGTAAGGGGCAACGTTTGGAAGCGATCCAAATCAAACTTACCGGTGAGATCGCTAAATATTATGATGTCTATTATCGAGTCAATGCACAACAATTTGGCTGGATGGGCTGGGCAAAAAACGGGCAGTCCTCAGGAACTTCTGGCTTTGGCTTTCAATTGGAAGCAATTCAGATTAAGCTGGTAAAAAAAGGTGGGAAAGCACCTGGAACGACGAATAATGGCTTTCGAGATGGACGAAAAAAATATGTAGATAAACGGGGCAAAGGGTTGATCAAAGGGTCAAAACAAAAGATTTATCACCTGCCGGGCAGTCAATACTATAAGAAAACGACCAGTCCGATTCGTATGTTCAAGACAGAGGTGGAAGCTTACAAAGCGGGCTTTCGACCAGCTAAATAGAGAAAGACTCAGTCAATGTGTACACAATCGGGCACTTGAAACTGGTTCGATCACTATAAACAATTCCTTCACCTCAGCGGGAAAGGAGTTTTTTATTCCATAGTATTTTTTGCTAGATATGAGGATTCACAAAGTAAGTTTACTGGCTGCCCGCTTTATAGGCTGATCCTTTTTTTAGCGAGGTTTCAGCACAAAGCTACCATCTTCATCGTTCATTCCTTCAATAAATGTAAAAATAATATTTTTACCATCTCTTTCAAGGAAGAAGTAGGACATCTCAGTTTCATATTCTGGATCTTGCATCACTAGCTGATTGTCTTCAAGGGTATAGTTGTAGGTATACTCGAATTCTTCCCAGACTACCCCATCAAAAGCTACTCCAAGCTCTTCCAGTTCATCATCTTCTTCTGATTGTAGCGAGCTATTATCGGTACCAATAGTAAGATTCGTTTCACTAAATGTGGCTGTCATCACTGCATACTCACCATCATCATCATCTATCTCAATAAGCCAGTCATTTTTTTGTAAGTCTTCTTTTGTGATATTTTCATTACCATTACCATTTCCACAACCAACAGCTATGACCATCAGAAGGAGAGTTATTAAGCTGATCGCTATTTTTTCATTATTACAACTTTTCACCTTTTTATTTTTGTTTATTTGAGTATATTGTAACATATTTATTGCGTACCTCGTTAAAGTAAAAAAATATGATTATCCATCACGTGATTTGCGACATCGATTACAAGTGCTTCTCTCCCTTCTTTTTTTAGTTTTGCTATCTGAAAGATCAGCATGACTAGCGGTACTTTTTTATTAGTAAGCGTAGGCTTTGCAAGAGTATTTCTCATTGAGTTTGCTTTCCAAAAGTATGCTTTTATTGGAAGCCGAAAAGAAAAGCTACCCCATGAGCCGTGACTAGCTTGTTTAAGTAGAATAAAGAAGCACTGAATGAATGGCAATCGGTGAGAAACTTGACTTAGAAAAAGCTTTTAAGGTGATTTAGAAAAGGATTTGGCTGGTTTAACATTGATATATGGCTATTAATGTGTATAATAAGTACTTGTGCGAAGCGCACCGCGGTTCATCAACCATCCCGCGTAATCAAAACTCGGAGAAAGTAGGGATCAAATGGAAAAATCAACAAATCTAACCAATCAACGTTTGCGTGTCGTCGCAGCCAATGGGATCATTATGGCACTTTATGTTGCTGTAACGGTTCTGGTCGCACCAGTCGCCTCAGGAGCGATTCAATTCAGAATATCTGAAGGGTTGAATCACTTAGTCGTTTTCAACAGAAAATTGATGTGGGGTGTCGTCGGTGGGGTCGTTATGTATAACTTGTTCTTTGGAATGGGGATCTTGGATGTCGTATTCGGCGGTTTCGGAAGCTTTTTAGCCTTAGGAGCAACTGCCTTGGTACATAAGAAGATTCCAAATGTTTTCTTAAGACTCGCATTTAATACAATTGTTTTTTCATTAAGCATGTTCCTGATTGCGATTATGCTAAACATCACCTTAGCATTACCTTTCTGGCCAACCTTTGCAACAACGGCATTGAGTGAATTTATCGTGATGACGATCACTGCACCTGTGATGTATATCATCAATCGTGCCGTTCGTTTCGATAAGCGCGTTTAAAAAAAATCTTGTTTTTTGCTTTGATGGTTCTCAAAAAACAAGAAAAAAGATCATTCCTTTCTTTCTTAGGAATGATCTTTTATTTTATTCTGCTTTTAGGTCTTCGATCTCCACAACTTTGAAATTTTTTGCTTCCAGTTGAGAAACGATCTTGTCGCATAATTCTTTTGATGTGTTCGCTGGTAAAGTGATCATCGTACGACGGATAAATTCATCTTTACCGATATCCAGTGTAATACAGCTGGCAATACTGCTGTATTTTGCGATTATTTTTGCGATGACTGCTAAGTCGCCTTGTTGACCAGTTGATGCGATCGTCAACACATAGCTTCCTTGCTCAACACTCCATGACTGTGACAACATGTTCAACAAAGAACTGTGTGTCAAGATGCCATAAAATTGATTGTTTTCATCTAATACAGCAATATAAGGCAATTCTTTGATCGTGAAGAAAACGTTAAAGAAAGAAGAATTGACATAAATAAATTTGGTCGCATTTTTTAGTAGATAAGTGACTGGCAAAGTCATGTCGCCGCCGTTTGCTTTGTGGCGATAAATGTGCATTTTATAAATATTTCCTCTGAAAATCTTGCCTGATTCATCTAGGATAGGCACACAACGATAACCAGATTCTTCCAAAATTGCCAGCGCTTCTTCTAAAGTAGCTGTTTCTTTTACCGTTGTTAAATCGCGTTTTTTGTAAACCATTGTTTTTAATAACATAATTTTCCCTCCCAAATACCCATTTAACACCATTATCATACCACAAAATTAGAAGAAACTATATTTTTACGACAGAAAATCAAAAATTGACACATTCTTAAATAAATGGTATTTTTAGTGTTGGAAAACTTTATAAAAAGGGGGAGGACACTAAGATGGCAACAAAAAAAGCTGCTTTGGCTTGTTCTGTCTGCGGATCCCGCAACTATTCAAAATCAGTCAGTGAAGGTAAAAAAGGCGAACGCCTTGAAATCAACAAATTTTGCAAGTATTGTAATCAATATACGTTGCATCGTGAAACGAAGTAAGGAGGGAATCAAATGAAATTTTTGAAAAATGTTGTTGAAGAAATGAAAAACGTTTCTTGGCCATCGAAAAAGCAATTACGTAAAGATACCTTTGTGGTGATTCAAACAACCATTATTTTTGCATTGATGTTCTTTGTGATGGACACACTGATTCAAACAGTCTTCAATTGGATCCTAAAGTAAGACTTCTTACTGATAGCGCTAGTCATTTATCGCAAATCATGCTATAATCGCTTTGAGGAAAAACTTCGGTGCAGCTGAGGTTTTTTTATTTTACAAAAAGATGGGGAGTCCGAAAAAAATGGAATCTTTTGAAAAAAATTGGTATGTACTGCATACGTATTCTGGCTATGAAAACAAAGTAAAAGCGAACCTAGAGTCACGTGCACAAAGCATGGGTATGGGTGATTATATTTTCCGTGTCGTCGTTCCCGAAGAAGTAGAAACAGAAGAAAAAAACGGCAAAACCAAAGAAATCGTTCATAAAACATTTCCTGGCTATGTATTAGTTGAAATGGTCATGACGGATGAATCTTGGTACGTTGTACGTAATACTCCTGGGGTAACAGGTTTCGTTGGTTCCCATGGTGCAGGAAGCAAGCCAGCGCCTTTATTACAAGAAGAAATCAATTCAATTTTACGTTCGATCGGTATGAGCACTCGGACAGTTGAACTGGAAGTAGAAATTGGCGAAACCGTCAAAATCATCGAAGGTGCGTTTTCTGGTCTAGAAGGACAAGTAGCAGAAATCGATGAAGAAAAACAAAAACTAAAAGTGAACATCGATATGTTCGGTCGTGAAACGAGTACAGAACTTGATTTTGAGCAAGTAGATAAGATTTAACTACTGGATTCACTAGCAAGAATGACTCTTTTACGGTAAAATAACAGTAATGAGAATAAAGTGGACCAATTCGTTGGCCCACTTTTTTTCTCAAAATAAGTAAGCGCTTTATAAGAGGAAGGGGTCCTATGTCAAAACTAGTCACTTTTTTTAGAGTAAAGTTTCACAATGATTTTCATCCCCATGGTAAAGGGATGATCTCTGTACATAATGGATATAGCTTGTTATTTCTTTTCAATTTGCTGCTATTTTTCTTTGCTATGTTGTTTTTTGATCCAATGGTGGCAATCGAAGAGCTCAAGTTGATTTTGTTTTCGGAAAGTCATTTAGTCACCGATTATATTGCCATGACCTCGGTAGGGACGGCTTTGTTAAATAGCAGTCTGATGACCTTTGTAGCGATCTCGATTTGCTATCACTATCGGGTACCGATCACGGGCGGTGCAGTCTCTGCGATCTTCATGGTGACTGGCTATGGTTTTTTTGGAAAAAATCTCCTTAATTTTATCCCAATATTTTTAGGCGTTCGACTGTATTCGTATTTTATGAACGAACCATTGAAAAAATTTCTGTTGATCGCCCTCTATGGGTCATCGGTTTCCCCAATCGTCAGCTATTTTGCTTTCAATGATTCCTTACCACCATACTTTAGTCTAGTGATGGGGTATGGCATTGGGATCTTCACCGGTTTTTTGATGGTTCCTATGGCCTTATACTTTCAAGCGCTGTTTCAAAGCGTCAGTCTATACAGTGCGGGATTTACTTCAGGGATGCTATGTACACTGGTCGCTGCCATCTGCCGAATGTTTGGCTTGACGATCGAGCTAAGAACATTAGTATCTCAAGAGCAGCAACCTCGATTGATTTTTATGATGCTGGTTTTAGGAGGGGTATTCGTCGGCTATGGCTTGTTGATGGCGATCAAGAAAAAACGATTGAATATGCGAGCGATTTGGTCGCATAGTGGCAAAATCGAGCGAGATATTTTAAGGGATACTGGCGTTTATAATACGATGATCAATATGGGGTTAATGACATTCTTGTTAGTGGCTTACGTTGTCAGTATTGGAGCGGTTTTAAATGGACCAGTTATCGGTGCGATCTTTTGTGTCATCGGCTTTTCTGCTTGTGGCTCTCATGTGTTTAACTCGCTGCCTTTATTGGCAGGGGTGACGATCGCCAATCTATTGAGCGTATACACCATCAACGAGACGGTTACAGTCACGTCAGCGATTTTTGCGATGATGCTCTGTGCAGTAACGAATGCCTATGGCTGGAAAGGCGGCTTGGTGGTCGGTTTTGTCCACGCCTCAATGGTACTGAATATTGATTTCTTACATGGAGGTTTGAATCTGTATAACAATGGTTTTTCTGGCGGGCTCGTCGCCATGATGATCATTCCCTTATTGGATCTCAGCAAACAGCTCTGGCAAAAATCAGCCGATCAGGCACAAGCTACCCAGGAAGAAAAACCACAAATGGACTTGAAAGCACAAGAAAGCGAGCAGCCATTGGTCACGTTGGATCAAACAGAAGGGAAACCTAAATTTTCCGAGCCTGTGAAGGTATTAAAACCCGTTGCCCAAAAGAAACACTATAGGTTAGGCGAGTGGGAGTAGAAAAACCGCCAATGTCGTTTGTTACTTGTTTAACAAGTGTGGATTACTTGTCTTTTCGTCGCTGGAAATCATGGGAAAATGAAAACCAACCAAGAACAAGCAACGATTGGTTGTTCTTGGTTGGTTTTTATTCGTGTTCGTTTCTAAAAAAATCAACGATTGGCTTCTAAGATTTCTGCCTGCAAGCGTTGGGCAGTCGGTGTCATGGCTAGACCGCCTTCAGCCGTTTCCTTGAAAATGCTAGGCATTTGGCGACCGACTTGATACATCGCTAAGACCACTTCATCAGGTGGGATAACACTTTCGATTCCTGCCAGTGCCATGTCGGCAGAGATAAAGGCTTGGGAAGATCCCAGGGCATTGCGCTTCACGCATGGGACTTCGACTAAGCCCGCGACAGGGTCACAAATCAAGCCCATCATATTTTTGAGGGTGATCGCCACCGCTTGAGCCGCTTGGTGAGGGGTGCCACCTTTTGCACAAACCAAAGCTGCCGCTGCCATTGCGCTAGCAGAACCGATCTCCGCTTGACAACCGCCTTCGGCTCCAGAAATCGAGGCATTGTTGGCAATCACTAGACCAAAGGCGCCGGCTGTAAACAAAAAGTCGACTTGTTGCGCTCGAGTCAGTGCCAAACGTTCACGTACGGCCATCAAGACACCAGAAACAACACCCGCACTACCGGCGGTCGGTGTTGCACAGATCAAGCCCATTTTCGCATTGACTTCGTTGACTGCAATGGCATTTTGGACCGCTTGTAGAATGGTTTCTCCGCTTAAAAAATCACCGGCAGCAAGGTAGTCGTTCATGCGTGTCGCATCGCCGCCGGTCAATCCCGTCACCGATTTTACACCAGCGACACCTTCAGCGACTGATTGTTCCATAACAACTAAATTCTTTTCCATGATTGCAAGGATCTGTTCGCGACTACGGCCAGTATTTTCAGCTTCGATCGCAATCATCATCTCTGCAACGGAAGGATAATTTTTACTCTCTGTTACTAATTCTTCTATTGTATAGAACATGTGCCTTTTCTCCTTTAATCAAAATACGCAGCGCTGTAAACGTGTGGCAAAACTTTGATTTGTTGCGCCAGCTGATCATTGCGCTGATCGACTTCGATGATCATGATTGCTTTATCACCGACAGCTTCTCTTGTTACGGTCATCGTACCGATATTGATTTGAGCCTCTGATAGTAAATTGGTTACTTTTGCAATCATTCCTGGAACATCTTGATGAACGATCACATAAGTTGGCGTACCCAGCGTCAGAGAAATTTTGAAGCCGTTAAGCTCTGAAATTTGAATATTACCACCACCGATCGAGATACCAGTGACAGAAAGTTTGTGGCTACCTTTTGTCAAAATCATCTTGACCATATTTGGATGTTCCGCTTTTTCTTTTTTAGGAACGAATAGGACTTCGATCCCTTTCTCATAAGCGATTTTTAAAGAGTCTGCTAGGCGAGCATCATCTGGCTCCATGCCTAAAAGACCGCCAACTAACGCAATATCGGTTCCATGACCGCGATAGGTTTTGGCAAACGATTCATACAAAAGGATATCAACACTGTCTGGCTGTTCGCCAAAAATACTGCGAACGATTTTTCCGATCCGAGCCGCACCGGCTGTATGAGAACTGCTGGGACCCACCATGATGGGACCGATTATATCAAATACACTGCGGTATTTTAATTGTTCCATTTTTTTCACCTCGATAGTAGTAAACGAATAGGGAAGAATTCCAGTAGTAGTGTAGCATAAAAAAATGAGAGAATGAAAAAAGCAGACCAAAAGCAAGGGATTTTTATTTATTTTTTTATCAAAGGAATGACGAAAAGCGATGGTGAGTATTTTTTCAAAAAAATCAGCTGAAAAACCTTGAATTATTCCTTAAAGATGCTATAATATTCCAGTGTGCTTTCGTCACACGTTTTTTGTGTGTGCACATGAATCACCAAAGTGGGAGGAGAAATTTGGATCTCCAATTAACCACATCACGGACTCAAGGAGGTATGTCTCGTGGCAAAAAAAGTAGAAAAAATCGTTAAATTGCAAATTCCTGCAGGTAAAGCAACACCAGCTCCACCGGTAGGTCCTGCGCTAGGTCAAGCGGGTATCAACATCATGGGATTCACTAAAGAATTCAATGCTCGTACAGCTGATCAAGCAGGTTTGATCATTCCAGTAGTGATCTCTGTATACGAAGACCGCTCATTTACTTTCGTTACAAAAACACCACCAGCAGCAGTATTGTTGAAAAAAGCAGCAAACGTTGAAAAAGGTTCAGGCGAACCAAACAAAACAAAAGTTGCAAAAGTTTCACGCGATCAAGTAAAAGAAATCGCTGAATTGAAAATGGAAGACCTAAACGCAGCTGACGTTGAAGCAGCAATGCGCATGGTTGAAGGAACTGCACGAAGCATGGGGATCACTGTAGAATAATTACAGCCCTAAGGAAGTAGCTTCTCAGTCGGCTTCATATTGAAAAATATGGGACACGTGGGAGGTTCTACCGTTATAACCACATCAAGGAGGAAACAAAATGGCTAAAAAAAGCAAAAAAATGCAAGAAGCATTGAAAAAAGTTGATGCTACAAAAGCTTATTCAGTTGAAGAAGCAGTAGCTTTGGCAAAAGAAACAAATATTGCAAAATTCGACGCAACGGTTGAAGTTGCTTACAAATTAAACGTAGACCCTAAAAAAGCGGATCAACAAATCCGTGGCGCGGTTGTATTACCAAACGGTACTGGTAAAACACAAACAGTTTTAGTTTTTGCTAAAGGCGATAAAGCCAAAGAAGCAGAAGCAGCTGGTGCTGATTTCGTTGGTGACGACGATATGGTTCAAAAAATCCAAGGTGGCTGGTTCGATTTTGACGTTGTTGTTGCAACGCCTGACATGATGGCTACTGTTGGTAAATTAGGTCGTGTGTTAGGCCCTAAAGGTTTGATGCCTAACCCTAAAACTGGTACAGTAACAATGGACGTAACAAAAGCAGTTAACGAAGTTAAAGCTGGTAAAGTAACTTACCGTGTTGACAAAGCTGGAAACATCCACGTACCAATCGGAAAAGTTTCATTTGAAGATGACAAATTAATCGAAAACTTCAAAACAATCCATGAAACATTGTTGAAAGCTAAACCTTCAGCAGCAAAAGGTCAATACATGAAAAATATCTCAGTTACAACAACATTTGGACCTGGGATCCATGTAGAACAAGCTTCTTTCTAATTTAATACAAAAATTTAAAACTTTTATTGACTTGACTGCCTTATCTATGGTAAGGTAGTCAAGGTTAAAAGTTTAACTGTACCGAAGACAGTAGGTGGCATTTGCCTTAATTTCCTACCGAGGACGTTTATTGAGAACCTTCAATAGTCCCTCTATGTCTACGGTGGCATAGAGTTTTTTATTGTCTTTTTTTAAGACATAGGAACCGTTCGTTTCGAAGAAACTCTTCCATCAAAATCAGGAGGTGAAATATAAATGAGTGAAGCAGCTATCGCTAAAAAATCCGCGATCGTTGATGAAGTGAGTGAAAAATTCTCTGCAGCCGCATCTGTAGTCGTTGTTGACTACCGTGGACTAACTGTTGATGAAGTAACTCGCTTACGTAAACAATTGCGTGATGCAAACGTTGAGATGAAAGTTATCAAAAACTCAATTCTTTCTCGTGCTGCTGAAAAAGCTGGTCTAGAAGGTTTAGGTGAAGTATTCACTGGTCCTACTGCCGTAGCATTCAGTAACGAAGACGTTGTTGCACCTGCAAAAATCATTAACGATTTCGCAAAAGACGCAAAAGCTTTAGAAATCAAAGGCGGTATCATCGAAGGCAAAGTTTCTTCATTGGAAGAAATTACTGCATTGGCGAAATTGCCAAACCGCGAAGGACTTCTTTCTATGTTGCTATCTGTGCTACAAGCACCTATCCGCAACGTGGCTTACGCTGTCAAAGCAGTGGCAGAAAAAGAAGAAGATGCAGCATAATTGCCGCATGATTTTTCAGTATTAAAAAACTAAACTACTTACTTAAATGGAGGAAAACAAAATGGCATTGAACATTGAAAACATTGTCGAAGAGCTAAAAGGCGCGACAATCTTAGAATTAAACGATTTAATTAAAGCTATCGAAGAAGAATTTGGCGTATCTGCTGCAGCTCCTGTAGCTGTAGCTGGTGGAGCTGGCGATGCTGGTGCTGCTGAAGAACAAACTGAATTCACTGTAGAATTGACTGCAGCTGGCGATCAAAAAGTTAAAGTTATCAAAGCAGTTCGTGAAGCAACTGGCTTAGGCTTGAAAGAAGCGAAAGCAGTCGTTGACGGAGCTCCTTCAGCAGTTAAAGAAGGCATCTCTAAAGACGAAGCTGAAGCATTGAAAGCAGCTTTAGAAGAAGTTGGCGCTTCAGTAACAGTTAAATAATTTTTCTTAGTGTCAAATCCTTTTGTATGAAGGGATTTGGCGCTTTTTTTTTAGTACATGAAATTCCTGCAAAAGGAATAAGCAGCGATCCCCGTTTCTTACTAGCGAGGATCACTGCTTATTTTTTTCGGAATTGTTGGAATAGAAACACAAAAATAAAAAAGAAAAATGCTTCCCACAATGTTGTGGTCCAGCTAAAGCTGCGGTTGATACCAAAAACGAGATTACCGATATTGGAAACCACCAAATACAATGCTGTTGCAAGCAAAGAATAGCCGAGTCGTTTACCCATCATTACGCCTCCCTTTGCTATGATTGTAACAAGTCGAAAGAGTTGTGGCAATCAATTCTCTCCTGATGGAAAGGAATTGGTTGGCGGAAAGAGAATAAAACGAACGATCACAGTGGACCGTTCGTTTTATGATGGTCTATGGGTGTGGCTATTTCAATGGGACATCAAAGATCCAACCTGTTGGGGCCGCAATATCTCCAAATTGAATGCCGGTCAATTGATCATACAATGCTTTTGTTTGTGGACCAACTTCCGTTTCACTATAGAACACATGAAAATCCTCACCGTTTTGGATCCCGCCGATTGGGGAGATAACAGCAGCTGTTCCGCAGGCACCCGCTTCGACAAACCGATCCAGCTCATTAAGATAAACATCGCCTTCAACAGGGGTCAATCCTAATGAGTGTTGCGCTAGATGCAGCAATGAATATTTTGTGATACTTGGCAAAATAGAAGGAGATTTTGGTGTCACAAATTCATTGTCAGCCGTGATTCCGAAAAAGTTAGCAGAACCGACTTCTTCGATTTTGGTATGCGTTTCTGGATCCAGATAGATGCAGTCGGAAAATTTCCGCTGATGGGCTTCGTATCCAGGCAACAGACTCGCAGCATAATTTCCACCAACTTTGGCTGCGCCAGTACCATTTGGTGCAGCGCGATCATAATCAGAAACAATGAAATTGGTCGGTGTCAATCCGCCCTTAAAGTAAGGACCGACAGGCATACAAAAAACCGTAAAAATATACTCTGGTGCTGGACTGACACCGATGTTTTCTCCGACCCCAATCAATAGAGGACGAATATACAAGGTGGCGCCGCTGCCATAAGGCGGAACATATTCCTGATTTGCTTTTACTACTTGTTTTACCGCATCTAAGAAAAAGTCCTCAGGAACCTCTGGCATGCGCAGGCGATAGGCACTGCGATTCATCCGTTTGCTATTTTCGTCTGGACGGAACAAATTGATGCCGCCATCTTTTCTTCGGTAGGCTTTTAGTCCTTCAAAACATTGCTGTCCATAATGAAGAGCGGTTGATCCCTCGTGGATATGCAGATAATTATCCTCGGTAAGTTCGCCTTCATTCCAAGAACCGTCTTTCCATGTTGCCAAAAAACGCCATGGCGTCTTGATATAAGAAAACCCTAAATTTGACCAATCGATTGTCATTCGTTCACACCCTTTTTTAATTTTTCTAAGTATAGCACTTCAGAAAAGAAATGTCATTATTTTCTGAAAATTCTTCTGTAAGAATAGTTGGTGACATTGACGTGTAAAGGATAGGGAAGTGCTATTTGCTTGTACGAGTTCCCCAGTTTGTTTTTCTATAAGTTCTGTGCTTCAATGAGAGTATAAAAAAACAAAAAAGGGGGAACGTTTGTGATTGAGGAAGTGTTGACGGACAGTCTGGGGATCGCTGCTGCGTATCGACGATTGAAACCAATCATGATCCATACACCACTTGCACCAAGTAATATTTTAGGCAAAGAAAAAGAGGGCGCGATATTTTTGAAATTAGAAAATCTACAGCGTACCGGCTCCTTTAAAGCACGGGGGGCGTATAACAAGCTCGCTTCATTGACTGATGCAGAAAAACTTCGCGGTGTCATCGCCTGTTCTGCAGGGAATCATGCGCAAGGTGTTGCTCTGGCCGGATCGTTACTGGGGATCAATGTCCGAATCTTTATGCCATTAACGGCTGCTAAAACAAAAATAGAGGCGACAAGAAGCTATGGCGCACAAGTCGTTTTAGCAGGAGAGACGTTTGATGAAACCAAACAACTGACAGTAGACGCCATGAAAGACAGTGGCGAAGTTTTTGTCTCTCCCTTTGATGATCGTGCAGTAATGGAGGGGCAAGGAACGATTGCGATCGAACTGTTAGAGGATCTTCCAGATGTTGATAATGTCATTATTCCCATCGGCGGTGGTGGGTTGATCGCTGGGATGGCTTTAGCCTTAAAAGAACTTCGTCCAGAAGTCAAAATCATCGGCGTTCAATCCTATGGCGTTTATGGTATGATCGCATCGATCTGGCAGCAAAAGCTGGTAGCCAATCGTCGCAGTAGAACGATTGCCGATGGCTGTGATGTTGCTTTAGCAGGGGAGCTGACCTATGATGTTTTAAAGACCCGTATCGATGAAACGGTCTTAGTTGAAGAATCCGACATCGAACAAGCGATCCATTACTTGGCTTTGAAGGAAAAAGTCATTGCAGAAGGTGCTGGTGCATTAAGTACAGCGGCGATTTTAAGCGGACAGATCGATCATTTACTTCGAGGAAAGAAAACTGTGGCTTTGGTCTCCGGCGGCAATATTGATTTCTCTGTGTTTAAGGAAATGATTTGAATAAAAAGCATACTCAAGTAAAATCGATGAGGTGCATTTGAAATTATCAAAAGGATCTCTATATCTTTACCTTCGATAGGGTCAAAATCATTGTGACGATAGCTAAAGGATCTTGTCGATTCATGGTATGAATAGCAGTAAAAAAAAAGAGTTCCCGTTTGAAGGAACTCTTTTTTACATTCAAAACAACTATTCAACGATTAGAAACTGCGTCCGCCGCCGCCGAAAGTACCGCCGCCAGAAGAGTGGGTCGTACTGCCGCCGCCACCGCCAGAAAAACCGCCGCCACCGCCGCCTCCACCATTATTCGAAGGACGGGGGATTCGTCTGGTTGTGACAAAGGAGTTGACTAAGCGATCTTCTTTTTGGGTTAGATCAATACTTGATTTTTCTAGATAGTTAAATTTGTAGCCACCCATCTTTAATTGGTAACGGGATTTAACAATGATGAAAAAGGCGATACTGATCACTGCCGCGATCGCTAAGCAAATAGCAATTTCTAGTGGCGTCATCACTTTGTAATAAGTAATTTTTCCGGTATCACGATCGATACGATAATGATCGGCAGGAACACCCGCTTCCACAAAACCTTCTGCTTTTTGCAGATAGACCAATGCCGCTTGATAATAATTTCCCTCTGCCATCTGATCAAATACCGCATCAAGTAGCTTGTCTAGACGTGAATCGGTGAGGTAATCGATCATGTTTCCAGAAGTCGAAACGTGAAATTTACGTTGCGACATATCGATCACCAAAGCGGATCCGTTGTTGTCGTTGCCGATCCGTCGTGAAAGATACCGATCAGTATACAACTCGATATCTCCCGTGTTGCTGTTCGTTGTTTGAATAAACACTTCGCCTTTGATCTTCGCATTCAGCGCTTCTGCTTCTTCATTTAACTTCTGGATCTCTTGTTCGGTAAAAAGTCCAGCGTGGTCTGCGACTGTCTCTTCGGCTGCAAAGGCGGGCAGGGTGGTGAAGAAAAAGCCAACCAGCAGAAGCAACAAATAAGATAGTTTTTTCATAAGAAATACGCTCCAATCAATGCGAGGATGGTCGTTGCCGCGAAAATTGCGCCACTGACGATTCCCAAGCGTTTGTAACTGATCGGTAAAACACCGCTGACTTTTCCTGTTTGCCCATTCATCGCATAATAAAAGGCACTCTTGTTTTCATCATCGGCTCGATAGGTCACTAGCCATACAGGAAGCAAAACGTAATTGTTTTCTTCTTTTGTTAGATTGATGGATCGATTGTTGCGTTTAAAACTAGTATAGCCATTGACGGTACCTGCTAGCAGATTTTCAGCATACCCCGATAATTCGTTTTTGACTTCGTCGGAAAGATCAATGTATTCAATGTCTCTTTTTTCTGCTTGGAAGCCGGCTAAATACTGACTGCGAAAATTAACAGCTTTTTCAAGGGGAAACGGCTGAACGCCAGTCACCATTTTTTGCTGAACATTTTTTGACAACGCATGCTTGAGTAATTCGTTTATTTTGATTTTGCCTCGTCGCAAGACGTCGTATTGTTTATGCTCGGTATATTCAATGTCACCCACTCGCCAAATTCGCAAGGAGGTACCCATTCCTGAAAGGGAGCCGTTCATCTCGGCATCGACGACCCAATAAGGGAAGTATACGCCAGTCAATTTCTCTACTTGTGCTTGGTCGAAGAAATCCCGTGGGACGAATTTTTTCTTTTGCGCCCATTCTAAAAACTTTTGCGTTGCTTCTTCTTTTTCGATCGCAAAGGGAAGGACTTTGTTTGGCAAAAATTCTCCCGAAAGCCGTCCAGATAAAACGACCGGGTTATGGCAAAAGTAGCAATAGGTTGCAGCTGTAGTTGCATCCGTCACGATTTCAGCACCGCAGCTGGGGCAGGTGAAAAGGTCCATCTGTCCCGCTTGTGCATTGGCTTGTTGCTGCACTTCTTCTTCAAGGCTCGGCTCCGTCACTGAGGCAGCCGTGGCATCTACAGAAGAATCAGCGGCCATTTGCGCTTCTTTTTGCTTTTCTTCAAAGGCAGTGACTTCGTCTTCAGTAAAAATACTCAGACAAAATGGACAATGAAATTTTTGATCGCCAGGATCAAAAGTTAAAGCGCCCCCGCAATTGGGGCACTTATGTGTGATAACATCCATCAGCAATCCTCCTCAATTAGTCTACTGGGACACCTTTGAAAGGTTTGCCGCAATTCGGACAGAATTTTGGAATGCCGTTGGCTAAATCGATCACTTCACCACAATCGCTGCATTTCATTTTCAGGCTTGGTCCATCGCTCGTTGGTTTTGGCGTGCCGCAATTGCTGCAGAATTTACCAGTATTGGAGGTGCCGCATTGTGGGCAGTCCCAATGATCGGCGTTGTTTTGTGCGGGTGCCTGTTGCTGCTGCATCTGCTGCTGGTTGTTTTGTGACGCTTGGTTCAAATAACCGCCACCAGCATTCATCCCCATGCCCATGCCAACAAACCCAGTCGTAGCGCCAGCGGCATTGCTACCGGCAGATTCCATACCACGAGCAACCGAACCTTGAACATAGCCTTCACGAATCGAAGGGTCGCCTAACATTGCCCCTTGGTTCCGCATGTTGATCAATTTTACGGAATCATCCGTATAAGAGATGCTTGCGACGGCAACCGAAACGATTTCCATTCCTCGGAGTTCTCGCCAGCTGTCATCAAGAACTGTTCCCATATATTTGCTTAATTCCATGCTCTTAGATGGAACGTAAGAAATTCGTTCGCCATCAGCGGACATTTTGTTGATCGCTGTTTGTAGGGCGGTCAAAAATTCAGCTAAGTACTGCTCGTTGATGTCGTTGATATCGACTTGACTTTTGTTTTTTGGGATCGCATTCGTATAGAACAAAATTGGATCGGTAATTCGTAAGGAATAGTTTCCGTGCGCCCGCAAGAAAAGTTCTGCGTTGTAAAAGTTGTCAAAATAATTCAAAGGCGAGGAAGTACCGAAGCGAATCCCTTTGATTTCTTGTAGATTGATATAAAAAACTTGTTGTTTTTGCGGTGTAACGCCACCAAACTTAAAGCGGTCAAACGTTTCAGAAATCGCATCTTTCAATGAACCGTTTAACATTGAAGGCGCTAATTCGTTTTTCACTGTATAGTAGCCTTCTTCGGCGGTATAATCGATGATTCGCCCGCCATCAACCAATAACATCATCATATTCGGATAGACATGGATCACTGAGCCATCAGTGATGACATCTTCCGTGCCTTTTCTGTTGGAACCGCGTTTGTCATTACGCCGCACTTTGACACCTTTTGTCATTACTGTCGAATCGCTCATATTGTCAGGCTCGATCACCTCTAGCCATTGATCTGCTAATCCGCCGCCAATTGCGCTTGTTGCCGCTTTGATAATACCCATTTTCAGTCCTCCTTTAAATTGTTTTCATCACAATAGATGAACATAGATTCATTATACCATAGGAGGTGAGATTTACGTTATCAGTCTAAAGTTGGAGAGGAGTTTTTCGCAAAATCCATCAATAAACGGTTCGTTCGCAGGTGGATTTGAATAAAAGAGACAAATTGGAGGTTGCGGATTAAATTTCCATTTCTTTTGAGATTCCCCCACGCAAACGGTGGTTTTTTTGGCTGATATTACGTATAATAGAAGGTAGCGAATTTTGAAATGAGTGTGGAAAACTATGGCTTATCAAGCATTATATCGTGTTTGGCGTTCTCAGCGTTTTGATGATGTTGTCGGACAAAAAGCAATTACCCAAACCTTAAAAAATGCAATCGATCAAAACCAGATCTCGCATGCCTATTTATTTACGGGTCCTCGAGGAACCGGGAAAACAAGTGCAGCGAAAATTTTTGCCAAAGCCATCAATTGTCCGAACCAGGTCAACGGTGAGCCTTGCAATGAGTGCGACATGTGTCGCTCAATCACAGCAGGGACGCAAGAAGACGTGATCGAAATCGATGCGGCAAGCAACAACGGTGTAGAAGAAATTCGCTTTATTCGTGATCGTGCGAACTATGCACCGACTCAAGCTGAATACAAAGTTTATATCATTGATGAAGTGCACATGTTGTCAACAGGCGCATTCAACGCTTTACTAAAAACATTGGAAGAACCACGGAAAAATGTTGTCTTTATTTTGGCAACAACAGAGCCCCATAAGATTCCAGCAACGATCATTTCCCGAACCCAACGCTTTGATTTCAAACGGATCAATACGCAAGATATCGTGGGTCATTTAGAAACGGTCCTTACTACTAGTGAGATCAATTATGAAGCAGAAGCTTTACAGATCATTGCGCGAGCCGCAGAAGGCGGTATGCGGGATGCCTTGAGTATCACCGACCAGGCGATCGCTTTTAGTGATGGAACCGTAACGACCCAAGATGCTCTTGAAGTGACGGGCAGCTTGTCCTATGAAATGATGGACCGTCTGATGCAGGCTTGCGGGGAAAAAGAAGTTGCCGATGCGTTAGCGACCTTGCGGGAGTTATTAGACTCTGGTAAAGAAGCCCGACGTTTATTGGAAAACTTGTTGGTTTATTGTCGAGACTTGCTGATGTATCAACAAGCGCCGCAGCTGCTATCTGAAAAGTCGCTGCAGTTGACTGAAGCGTTTCAAACACTGGCAAAAAATACCCCGCCAGCAAAAATCTATCACTGGATCACGGTCTTAAACGATACGCAAAATGAAGTACGATTTACGAACAATCCTACGATTTATTTGGAAGTGGCTGTGGTCAAATTAGCCAATGATCCAGAAAGTGCTGCTGTTGCTAGCAATTCAGCTGATAATAGTCAAGAAGTGGCGCAGTTACGGCAAGCATTGCAAAAACTTCAGGCAGAGGTGCAACGACTGCAGGAGAATCGACCGGCAGGTGCCGTTGCGGAAACCACTGCGCCAGTGAAGAAAGCCAAGGCGACCACTACGTTCCGTTTACCAAAGGAACGCGTGTTCCAAGTACTGAAAAGTGCAACGAAGAAAGACTTGGCAAACGTTCGCAATGTTTGGGACGATCTTTTGATGTCTCTTTCCGTGACGCAAAGAGCGATGCTGCATTCCAGTGAAGCAAAAGCTGCCAGCGAATCGGGCGTCGTGATCGCTTTTGACTATGAGATCTTATGCCAGCGAGCAAGTAACGACCAAGAGTTTCAATTGATGATCCATAATCAATTGTCTCGCATGATCAAAGACTACGCCCCCCAGGCTGTCTTTATCACAAAAGAAAGTTGGCCAGCACTACGGCAAGAGTTTTTGGCCGGCGGTCAAGCAACGGCAGATACGGAAATTGAAGTAGACCAAGAAGAGACCGAAGCCGCTCCTGTCGAACCTGAAAATGACGACTTAGTAACAAAAGCGCAAGAGTTATTTGGTGAATTAACCAGCATTGAAGAAAATTAATGAAAATGGAGTGATTGATAATGATGCGAGGCATGGGAAATATGCAAGGCATGATGAAACAAATGCAAAAAATGCAAAAAGAAATGATGAAAGAACAAGAAGCGCTGAACAGCAAACAATTTATCGGCGAATCGACAAATGGCTATGTCAAAGCGACCTTTACTGGCGATAAGACGTTACAAGACATTACTATCAATGAAGCGATCGTTGATGCTGACGATGTGGAAATGCTGCAAGATATGATCATTTTAGCTGTCAATGACGGATTGAAGAAAATTGAAAAAGAATCGGAACAAACGATGGGCAAATACACAAGAAACATTCCGGGTCTATAAAAGGAGAAATGACGGTGCAATATCCTGAACCGATCGCCCGATTGATCGACAGTTACATGAAACTGCCGGGAATCGGACAAAAAACCGCGACACGTTTGGCATTTTATACGATCGATATGAAAGAAGAAGTCGTCAATGAGTTTGCCAAATCGTTGCTTAGTGTCAAACGAGATTTGCACTTTTGCAGTATTTGCGGAAATATAACTGAAGAAGATCCTTGTGAGATCTGTAGTGATCCAACAAGAGACAAAGAAACGATTTTAGTGGTTGAAGAGCCTAAAGATGTCATGGCACTAGAAAAAGTCCGGGAGTATCATGGACTTTATCATGTGCTGCATGGCGTGTTATCCCCGATGGAAGGGACAGGTCCAGAAGATATCAACATTGCATCGCTGATACAGCGGCTGCATGATGATCAGGTCAAAGAAGTGATTATTGCGACCAATGCGACCACGGAAGGTGAAGCAACGGCGATGTATATGTCACGTTTGATCAAGCCTGCTGGTATTAAAGTCACGCGTTTGGCTCATGGCTTATCTGTGGGCAGCGATATTGAATACGCGGATGAAGTGACCTTGCTAAAAGCAGTAGAAGGTCGCCGAGAATTATAAAGATATTGGAGGCAATTAGGGTGAATGGATTGTTTATAACCATCGAAGGACCGGATGGTGCTGGAAAAACCAGTGTGATCGAAGAGTTGTATCCTCGGTTACAGCTTGAAGCAACAAGAAAAATCGTGAAAACAAGAGAACCTGGCGGAGTTAAAATCGCTGAAAAGATTCGTAAAATTATTTTAGATCCGCGAAATGAAGAAATGGATGAGCGGACGGAAGCCTTACTTTATGCAGCGGCCCGCCGCCAACACTTGATTGAGGTTGTCCTGCCGGCATTAAATGCTGGACACATCGTGATTTGTGACCGCTTTGTTGACAGTTCGCTTGCCTATCAAGGAGCTGGACGCCGCATCGGGATTCCTGAGATCGCACGGATCAACGAGTTTGCGACGGAAGGAACGACGCCTGATTTTACCTTGTATCTAGATGTTGACTCTGATACTGGCTTGCGTCGCATCCAAGAAAACCGCGCACATCAATATGACCGCTTAGATTCGGAAGGATTGGAGTTTCACCAACGGGTTCGTCATGCGTATCTTAAGCTGGCGGAAGAAAATCCTGTACGCATTCATAAGATTGATGCTAGAATGGGGTTACAAGAAGTTGTTGAATCCAGCTATTCAGCAATCGTTGAATCGTATCCTGCTTACTTCAAGTCAATCTAGAGTAGGTTGGATAACACAAAGGAGATGGTCCCATGAAATTAATTATGGCAATCGTACAAGACAAAGACAGTAATCGTTTGGCAAATGAGTTTATTGATGCCAATATCCGTGCTACAAAATTGTCCTCAACGGGTGGGTTTTTAAAGGCTGGCAACAGTACGTTTATCATTGGTATTGAAGACGATCGGGTACAAGATGCATTAGAATTGATCAAAAAAACCTGTCAATCAAGAAAACAATATGTCTCGACACCGATGTCTTTAGACATTTCCTTAGACGGTCAAGTTCCTTATCCAGTCGAAGTCGAAGTCGGCGGAGCAACTGTGTTCGTGCTACCGGTTGACGGATTCCATCAATATTAAAAAAGGAGCTTTTCATGGAGGAGTTATTTCTACAAGAATATCAGCCTCTTGTTTTTGCCCAACTAAAAAAAAGTATCAAGCATGGGCGCATTGCTCATGCTTATCTTTTTGAAGGGGACAAGGGGACTGGCAAGCACGAATTAAGTCTGTGGCTCGCAAAACGCCTTTTTTGTACCAATGTGCAAGAAGAAGCCCCGTGCGGCACATGCAGCAATTGTCTGCGGATCGCCCAAGGAGAGCATCCTGACGTCATCCAAATCGAGCCGGATGGGCAGATGATCAAAGTCGACCAGATTCGGCAGCTGCAAGAGGAGTTCTCAAAAAGCGGCTTTGAAAGTCGTCTGAAAATCTTTATTTTGTCTCAAGCAGACAAAATGAACAACAGCGCTGCCAACAGCCTATTAAAGTTTTTAGAAGAACCGGTGGGAAACTTTTTGGCGATTTTAGAAACCGAGAGTTTAGGACGTATTTTGCCGACGATTCAGTCTCGCTGTCAGATCATTCATTTTTCGCCGCTGTCAAAAGAAAAACTACAGGAGAAGCTGCAAGAAGAAGGACTTTCCAAAGAGACGAGTCGACTTCTGAGCCACTTGACTAATAGTTATCATAAAGCAGTTGAAATCTCGCAGGATGAATGGTTTAATGAAACTAAGGATGCTGTTAAGCGTTGGGTGAATTACCTTTTGAAGAAAGACCCGCAAGCATTTATTTTTGTTCAGAAAAAATTATTGGGTCTAGCAAAAGAAAAAAATCAGCAATCAGAAATCTTTTTGCTCTTGTTATTTTACTTTCAAGAGGAACGAGATCGATTGTTGGCACAAGGTTTATGGGGAAAAGAGATCAATCGTGCCATTGAAGCCGCATTGCAAGCACAAAAAAAATTGCAAGCCAATGTGTCTTTCCAAGGAGTGGCAGAACAATTTTCCGTGAAAATCATCTATGGATAAAACGCAGCAGCCGGAAAAGGAGACCAGAGATGATCGAAGTTGTCGGAGTGCGTTATCATGACGTAGGCCAGATTTATTTTTACACACCAAAAAAACAGACCTATACCATAAATGAACAAGTCATCGTGGAATCACAAGATGCCAAATGTCTTGCCACGGTGGTTACCAAAAGCAGAAAAATGAATGAGAGCGATTTGCCTCAAGCAGTCAAACCGATCCTGCGTCGAGCGACGAAAAAAGATTTGGAGCAAGCTGCCGCCAATCAAAAAGCAGCAGACGAAGCGTTGAAAATTGGGAAAGAAAAAATCCGAGCACACCAGCTGCCAATGAAGCTGATTCGGGTGGCATATACCTTTGAGCGCACAAAACTGATTTTTTCGTTCACGGCAGAAAGCCGCGTTGATTTTCGTGAGTTGGTCAAAGACTTGGCAAGTGAATTTCATACACGGATCGAACTGCGCCAAATTGGTGTCAGGGATGAAGCAAAGGCGCTAGGCGGAGTTGGACCCTGCGGTCGCAAACTATGCTGTGCGACGTTTTTAGGCGATTTTATCCCAGTGTCCATCAAGATGGCTAAGGATCAAGGACTCTCCTTAAATCCTGCAAAAATTTCAGGGTTATGTGGTCGTTTGATGTGTTGTCTTAAGTACGAAAGTGAAGAGTATGAGCGTGCAAAAAAAGAATTGCCGGATCGCGGCAAGGAAGTTGAAACGCCAGATGGCAAAGGACGTGTGGTTGGGCTGGATCTGTTGAGCCGAGTGATCAAAGTCCGTTTGCATGATCGGCAAACACCAATCGAGTATGATTATGAAGAACTAGTGACAAAATAAGTAGGTGACCATAATGAGCATGGACAAACGATCAATATATGACGGATTGAATCAGTTAGAAGTGGAGTTGCAAAATTCCTTGAATAATCTAGCGGAAATGAAGCAGTCTTTGCAAGAAATCGTCGAAAAAAATACGACATTAGAATTGGAAAATCAACGCTTACGTGAACACATTCGTGAGTTGAACCAAGTGGCAGATGCACCCGCTGAATCGGTCAAACAAGAGCTTTCTAAATCACGGATGAATTTAGAAAAGATTTACGAAGAAGGATTTCATGTTTGTTATGACTTATACGGTTCTCGCAGAGAACATGACGAACCTTGTGCGTTTTGTCTAGAAGTGATCTATCGTGAAAGCGGCAAATAGCTGACAGACGAAGCGGTTCGTTAGAAAAAAGATCAGTTTCTGCTGGTCTTTTTTTCGAAAGGAGCAGTACATGCAAAAGCAGCAAAGTTATAAACATGACACTGGAAAACTGTATCTTGTTCCAACACCGATCGGTAACTTGGAAGATATGACGTTCCGATGTGTCAAAATTTTAAAAGAAGCGGACCTGATCGCAAGTGAAGATACTCGAAATACCCAGAAATTGTTAAATCATTTTGAGATTGCGACACCGCAAAAAAGCTTACATGAACACAATTATAAAGAACGGGTGCCACAGCTGATAGAACAGCTGCAAATGGGCAAGACTATTGCCCAATGCAGTGATGCTGGTATGCCCTCCATTAGTGATCCAGGTCATGAATTAGTCAAGGCGTGCTTGGTCGAAGGAATCGCAGTGATTGCGCTCCCAGGACCTACGGCTGGTTTGACCGCGCTGATCGCTTCTGGCTTATCACCGCAGCCGAATCTTTTTTATGGCTTTTTACCTCGTAAGAAAAAAGAACAAAAGCAAGCGTTAAGTGAATTGGCAAGCCAAGAAGCTACGATGATTTTTTATGAGTCACCGTATCGAATCGCAGCGACGATCGAAACGATGAAAGAGGTATTGGGAGAACGTCAAGCAGTTATCTGCCGTGAATTGACGAAAATCCACGAAGAATACTTGCGAGGGACCTTTTCAGAATTGATTGAATACCTCGACCAACAACCAATCAAAGGGGAATGCTGTCTATTAGTGGAAGGCGCTTCTGAAATCCCTGAAGTCGTTTATGAAGGAAGCTATGCTGAACAGGTGGCAGCCTTGATGAAAGAGGCAGACTTGTCCTCAAAAGAAGCCATCAAAGAAGTGGCTAAACGCAATCAAGTGAAGAAACAGCTTGTTTATCAAGCCTACCATCAATTAGAAACGTAATCATACCGAGAATTCTCTCGGTATTTTTTTGTCTTTTTTCGGACTTGTGTTAAATTATCTGACATCGACAGTTAGCTATTTTCAGAAAATTCACGATTTTCTCAGAAAAATCTAGATTATTTGAAAATATGATGTTAGGATAGCTAACATAAAGAAAAGGAGGCGTCAAAAATGAACACAGGGAATATTGCATTTATTTTAATTTGTAGCGGCATGGTTTTTCTTATGACTCCAGCATTGGCATTTTTTTACGGAGGATTGGAACGTCGCAAAAACATCCTCAATACCATGATGATGGTGATTTGTACGATGGGCTTGGCGTCTGTGCTATGGGTCGCTTTAGGGTATACCTTATCTTTTAGCGGCACAGGCTCATTTATTGGGAATTTAGATAAAGTCTTTTTCAATCATGTCTCGATGACAGAAGGAGAAGGGATTCCTGAAGGGTTATTTGCGGCCTTTCAAATGATGTTTGCCTTGATCACAACGGCGATCATTACTGGATCTGTCGTGGGCAGAATGCGTTTCTCAGCTATTTTCCTATTTATCGGCTTCTGGCTAGTTCTCGTGTATTTTCCAATGGCACATATGGTATGGGGCGGCGGTTTTTTAGATGCGATCGGCTCGATCGATTTTGCAGGAGGCAATGTCGTTCATATCAGTTCGGGTATCAGTGGGTTAGTCTTAGCGATCGTTGTCGGTAAGCGGCGAGAATTTCATCAAACCGAATATCGTCCTCATAATATTCCCTTTGTTGTACTAGGTGCTGGCCTTTTATGGTTTGGCTGGTTTGGCTTTAATGCTGGCTCTGCGTTAGCAGCTGATGGTCTAGCGATCCACGCCCTAATGACCACGAATACGGCAGCAGCCAGTGCGATGCTTTCTTGGATGCTGATCGAAAAAATCGTGTTGGGCAAACCGACGGTCGTTGGTGCGTGTACTGGAGCCGTCGTGGGCTTAGTTGCCATCACACCAGGTGCGGGATTTGTCTCGCTTTGGTCTTCCTTTATCATTGGCGCTTTAGTCAGTCCGTTTTGCTACTTCTTTATTTCTGTCATCAAACATCGATTAGGCTTAGATGATGCGCTGGATGCCTTTGGCTGCCATGGGGTAGGCGGGATCTTCGGTGGTTTGATGACGGGGATCTTTGCGGATCCAGCAGTGGGTGGACGGTCAGGATTGCTCTATGGCGGCGTTGATCTTTTTCTCGCACAAGCCGAAAGTATCGTATTTACGATTCTATTTGCAGGTATCTTATCCTTTGTCATTATCACTTTGATCAAATGGGTAATGCCGATTCGCGTATCGCAACAAGAAGAAGCAGTGGGGATGGATCGGATCGAACATGACGAAACGGCCTATCCTACCTTTATGGGGTTAGACTCTTAAGAGTGGAGGAGCAGTCATGAAAAAAGTTGAAGCGATTATTCGCCAAGAAAAATTAGAAGAACTAAAGGCCGCTTTGGACCAGTCTGATTTAATCAGCGGCATGACAGTCAGTCAAGTACTGGGCTGCGGCAATCAAAAAGGGCTCAAAGAGTTTATTCGTGGCCAAGAAGTGATCACAACTCTTTTACCAAAAGTAAATGTCCGTTTTGTTTTAGCAGATGAAAAAGTCGATGAGGTGATTGAGCTGATTGTATCGATCTGTCGGACAGATGAAGTCGGTGACGGCAAAATATTCGTCTACCCGTTGGAAGAAGCGATTCGGATTCGCACTAATGAACGAGGGGAAGCTGCCTTATAGTAGAACTTCTTGGACCATGAAGAGGGCCGCAAAAGCAGTGAATGTAGAAGGAAGGACCAATGAAGGTTGGTCCTTTTTGCGTGCTTCCCTCGATTCCTTGCTTGATAGGGAACCTCTGTTCGTTTATAATAAGAAGTGAGGTGAACAACGATGTCGGAACTGCAATTTCCCTTAAAAAATGATACGAGCCGCAAAATTATTCATATTGATATGGATGCTTTTTTTGCTTCGGTGGAAGAACGGGATGATCCAGAGCTTGCCAAGCATCCCCTCGTCATTGCCCGTCACCCAAGTGATACTGGCGGCCGAGGAGTGGTCACGACCGCCAATTATCTGGCACGACAATATGGCATCCACTCGGCAATGAGTGCGCAAAAAGCCTATGAGCTTTGTCCGCAAGCGATTTTTAAACCGGGAAATCATCAAAAGTATCGTGAAGTGTCCCAGCAAGTCAGAGAAATTTTTCATCGGTACACCGACATCATCGAACCAGTTTCTATTGATGAAGCGTATCTAGATGTCACAGTCAACAAGATCAATTGTCCTTCAGCAATTAAGATCGCTCGTTTGATTCAACGAGACATCTGGCAAGAGACTCATCTGACCTGTTCGGCAGGAGTCAGTTACAACAAATTCTTGGCAAAACTGTCTTCGGATTATCATAAACCACGAGGATTGACGGTGGTGATGCCAGATGAGGCAGTGGCATTTTTGCAACAATTACCCATTGATAAATTTCACGGGATCGGGAAGAAAACTGTTCCGCGGATGCATGAGTTAGGTATTTTTACAGGAGCTGATCTGTATGGCTGGAGTGAGATGGCGCTGATTCGTGAATTTGGCAAAATGGGGTATTCCTTGTATCGGAAAGTTAGAGGTATCCATGATTCCCCAGTTAGTGTGACGAGAGAACGGAAATCAGTTGGAAAAGAGCATACATACGGCAATCCATTAACCAGTGAAGAACAAGTATTGAGCCAGTTACGGGCTATCGCAGAAGAAGTCGAAAGATCACTGAAGCGCACACAAAAACATGGCAAGACGGTCGTGTTGAAAGTTCGTTACAGTGATTACTCTACGATCACCAAGCGAGTGACCTTGCCAACCTATGTTCATAAAAAAGAACAGTTATTTTCCGAAGCAAGTCTGATTTGGGAAGAAATTTTAGGTCTGGAAAAAGGCATCCGTCTTTTGGGGATCACCGTCACAAATCTTGATCCACTGACCTATGAAAATATCGTACTGCCCTTATGGCAACTATCTGACGAGCAGTAGGCTGAAGAGGAGGAGCAAAATGACACTCTATCAAGTATATGACACGATGACAGGATTGGCTAATCAGGAGCGAAGTGAAAAAATGGCCGCCTACATGCGGCATCAGTTTGATTTTTTAGGCATTCCTACGCCGTTGCGCCGCCAGCAGGAGAAAGCGAACTTCAAAGCAGCAAAACAAACGAAAACGGTTGATTGGGACTTTATCGATCATTGTTGGCAAAGCAGCTATCGGGAACACCAATACCTTGCGATTGATTATTTAGTGGTGATGGAGCCGTTTCTAGCAGCCATCGATCTGGCAAAAATTGAACAGCTAGTCATAACAAAAGCTTGGTGGGATAGCGTGGACGCCCTAAGTGAGGTTGTCAGAAAACTAGTTCGCCGACTGCCAGCGTTAAAAGCTGAAATGCTTCGCTGGAGTCTTGAGGAAAATCTTTGGCTGCGGCGAGTGGCAATACTCCATCAACTGCTGCAAAAAGAACAGATGGATCGACCACTGCTTGAAGAGGTCCTCGTCAATAATTTGGGGAGTTCTGAATTCTTTATCAACAAAGCCATTGGCTGGAGCTTACGAGATTATGGCAAGACGAATCCTCAGTGGGTCCAAGACTTTCTGCTTCGCTATCAAACAAGTCTGGCGCCTTTGACGATTCGTGAAGCAAGTAAGTACCTGTAAAAAGCTTGGTCACTGAGTTGAGATAACATAAAAAAACACCGTGCATCATCTTTGAAGGAAGAGGAGGTGACCGCCAAAAGTTCGATTTTTTGGTCTAACTTTTGGGGTCACCTCAAGATGCACGGTGTTTTTAGTTTTTAAATTTGTTTTTTGATTTGTTCGTAGCTTGCTTCAGCATCTTTGCACTTTGCCCAGATAACCGCTTTTCCTTGTTCCCGAGATGCAGCAAGATCAATGATTCGTTGATTGCTGCTGCCGCGAAACTGCAAGTTTAAATTTCGTTTGCTCAGTTCAAAACGACCGTCGACTAAAATATCGATTTTGGATAAAAGTTCCAATTTATCGGGTGTTTCCAAAAGCAATTCTTCATAGGTGTAGCCTGACCAGCTCCAAATATCTTTGCTGTGCCCAAATTCAGCACGAACCCGATCAACGACTTTCAGACAGACTGTCGTGTTCAGGAAAGGTTCGCCGCCTAGGAGGGTCAGTCCTTGGACATACTCATGTCGCAGATCTTCGATGATTCGATCCTCTAGTTCTTGCGTAAAAGGTGTGCCATAGCGAAAGTTTTGGACTGCTTTGTTGAAACAGCCTTCGCAAGCAAAGAGACAGCCGCTCACGTATAAACTATTTCGAATGCCTTCACCATCAACAAAGTTGAAGGCTTTGTAATCAGCAATATAATTTTGGCTATATTCTTTGGCTTGCCATTCTTTAGGTTTCGGATTTCTCATAGGAAAACTTCTTTCTATCATGAATTACAGGGATTGGTCTTCAAGAAAAGGAGTGTAGAAGAATTCTAGCACTCCTTTTTCGTTTATTCTTGCAAATGTTTGACCCGGGCAGAAATTTCTTTGTGCCGTCCATTGACCATTGGACGAGCTTGAGGATTTCCAAGATACCCACAGGTTCTTTTGACGACGTCACAACTTTTTGGGTCATGATTGCCACATTGTGGACATTCAAAGCCCCGTTCGGTTGGGTTGAAGTCTCCTTCATACCCACACTCGTAACAGTGGTCGATAGGGGTATTTGTTCCAAGATAGGCGACCCGATCATAAGCGTAATCCCAAACCGCTTCTAACGCTTTTGGATTTTGCTGCAAGACTGGGTATTCGCAGTAATGAATAAACCCGCCAGAACAGTATTTTGGATACTCTTTTTCAAAATCAAGTTTTTCAAATGGTGTCGGATTTTTCCGCACATCATAGTGGAAGCTATTGGTGTAGTATTCTTTGTCGGTAATGTTTTCAACTTCACCGAATTTTTCGGTATCCAAGCGGCAGAAACGATCAGTCAGGCTTTCACTAGGCGTTGAGTACACGCTGAAATGATAGCCGTATTCATCGCCCCAGGCATCAGCATGAGCTTTCAATTCTTTCACGATCGCTAGGGTAAAGGCTTTTGCTTCTGGATCTTGTTCCCATGTTCCACCATAAAAAGCCGAAGCAGCTTCATACAAACCGATATATCCAAGAGAAACAGTAGCACGTTTGTTTTTGAATAGTTCATTTACATTGTCTTTGCGATCTAAACGTTCACCAAAGGCTCCGTACATGTAGAGGATCGGCGCATTCGCAGGGCTGGCTTCTTTACAGCGCTCCACCCGATAGACAAGAGCATCCTTGACGATTTGCAGACGATCTTCCAGCAGCGTCCAGAATTTTTCTTGATCACCATTTGCTTCTAAGGCGATCCGGGGAATATTTAATGTCACGACACCTAGATTCATCCGACCGACATTGATTTCTTCACCACGTTCGTTTTTCCAGCCTTGCAAGAAAGAACGACAGCCCATCGGCACTTTAAAGCTGCCGGTCAATTCAACCAATTTATCATAATTCAAAATATCAGGATACATCCGTTTGGTGGCACACTCTAAAGCCAGTTCTTTAATATCATAGTTCGGATCGGTAGGGGCCAAGTTGACGCCACGGCGAATACTAAAGATCAATTTTGGAAAAATAGCGGTACGCTTTTCACTGCCTAACCCGTTGATGCGAATTTGGAGAATCGCTCGTTGGATCTCCCGTTCGAACCAGTTGGTTCCTAAACCAAAGCCAAGGGAAGTAAACGGCGTTTGCCCGTTCGAGGTGAATAACGTATTGATTTCGTATTCTAGACTTTGCATTGCGTCGTAGATATCTTTGCGCGTTTTGCTCTTCGCATAAGCTTCCCGACGTTCAGGCGACTCGATCCATTCTTCGGCATCTTTTAGATGCTTTTGATAATTCAACTCAGCAAAAGGAGCCAATAATTCATCTGTTCGATCAGCAGAACAGCCGCCATATTGACTCGATGCTACGTTTGCAATGATTTGTGAGATTTGAGCGGTGGCCGTTTGGATCGATTTTGGCGATTCCACTTCGGCGTTCCCAATTTTAAACCCATTATTCAGCATGCCTTTAAAATCGATCAAGCAGCAGTTGGTCATTGGGGTGTAAGGATGATAATCCAAGTCATGGTAATGAATGTCGCCTTTTTGGTGAGCATTTGCCACGTGAGGAGGGAGCATTTTCAAACCGATCGATTTTCCTACGATCCCAGCGGTCAAATCACGTTGTGTATTGAACACATTGCTATCTTTATTGGCATTCTCATTGACGACCGATTGATCTTTATTCATCAATTTGTTGATCGTAAAGTTGATGTCTGTGGCTTTGCTGCGCTCGAAATCACGATGGGTCCGATAGTTGATATATTCTTCAGCCAAGGCATACTCGTTTTTTGCTAATAAGATATGCTCGACGATATTTTGGATCTCATAGATTTTTACATTCGTACGAAAACGTTCCGCGATCTCGTGATCGACACTGTCAACGATCTCGGTGATTTTTTCGTGGTCGATGGGAGAAAGCTCGCCGTTGATTTTTCTTAGGGCTTTCACTAACGCATCGTAAATTTTTTGATCATCAAAATCGACAAGCCGTCCATCACGTTTTACGATTTTTAACTGACGCAAAGCTGACTGTCTTTCCAACCCTTGCTCAGGATTTCTCTTAATGTTCATCATTTCTACCACTCCTTATCTTCCTCAATATAATAAAACAAATTGTAGAAATGAGCAACTATATATAGTGGTGAATAAGGGTTGATAAATTGGATATACACAATATATGGTGTATATTCATTGGGGTGTTTTCTGAGAAAACTGATAAGATTAAGGATTTGGTTGTTCCATGTTTCACATAATGAATAAAAAACTTTTTTAAATTTATTTTTTCTCTGTTTTGAAGCAGAAGTATTCAATGAAAAAGTATGCTACCATAAGGAGAGAATTTTATTAAAGGAGGGTTCTATGTGAAAAATATGATTGATGTGAAGCATCTGACCAAAAGTTACGGCACTCGTTTCAATCAAACCAAAGTATTAGATAACCTTTCTTTTGCAGTGGATCAAGGAGAATTTGTCGGGGTCATGGGGCCCAGCGGCGCTGGGAAAACGACCTTGATGAATCTGTTGTCTTCAATCATGCGACCTAGCTTAGGCTCGATCTATATCGATGGCAAAGACATTACCCGAATGTCGGAAAAAGCCCTCAGTGATTTTCGTCGTCAGCAGATCGGTTTTATCTTTCAAGACTTTAATCTTTTAGAGACGTTGACTGCCAGAGACAATATCTTGCTTCCCCTTGCCATTGATCGTTTGCCCGTGAGTGAAACCCAAGAGCGCATTGAACAAACGGCCAATTTGTTAGGAATCGAGCACTTGTTAGATCGCTACCCAGAAGAATTGTCTGTAGGGCAAAAACAGCGGATCGCTGCTGCTCGAGCAATCATCAGTCGTCCGGCGGTCCTTTTTGCTGATGAACCCACTGGCGCTCTTGATTCAAAAGCGGCGACAGAATTGTTACGGTATTTAGCACAAATCAATCAACAAGAGAAAACAACGATCTTGATGGTCACCCATGATCCTTTCACCGCCAGCTACTGCAACCGAATTTTATTCATCCGAGACGGTGTCTTCTTTGCAGAAGTCGTCAAAAAAGGCGGGCGTCAGGAATTTTTTGAAAAAATCATCGATATGCAGGCAACGATTGGAGGCGGTCCGCGCCATGTTGTTTAAAATCGGCTGGCGGAGTTTTTTGCGGCAGTTTCGCAACTATATGGTGTACTTTATTTGTATGATGACCGCTGTGATGATTTTTTATTCCTTTAACGCCTTGATGAATGATCGTCTGCTGAATCAACGGGTCCAGCAAGATATCCGCATTGAAGGGGTTTTAGGATTCGGCAGCAGTGTGGTTGCCTTTGTCGTCTTGTTTTTTATGCTGAGTGCCAATCATTTTTTTCTTAGTCAGCGGCAAAAAGAAATCAGTGTTTACCAGCTTTTGGGGCTGCGGCAAGGTCGTCTGGCTTGGCTGTTGCTGCGAGAAACGTTTCTATTGAACTTTTTCTCTTTAGTGACCGGCATCTTTATGGGGATTATTTTTTCGAAATTTTTTTCTATGATTTTGATTCGAGCGATGGGCTTGAATTTAACGAGTCATTTCTTTAATTCGCCCCAATCGATTTTTTCAACGGTTTTTGTCTTTATCGCGGCGATGATTATTTTGAGTATTCAAGTGATCCTTTTTGTATGGCGTACCCCAATAAGTGAGCTGATCAAGACTGAATACCGCTTACCGATCAAGAAAATGAAAATGACCCCGTTTCGTTCATTAATGGGGGTTCTAGGTCTGATTCTACTAGGGGTAGGCTACTATTTGTCTTTGACCCTGCGGGAAACTTGGACCAACTATATCACGTACACACAAGATTTTTCAGCAATTTTATGGATTCCTTTATTGATTCTGTTTTGTTGTGTGACGGCAACCTATCTTTTTTTTGATTGCTCGTTGCCGGCATTGTTATATTTTTTGAGTAAGCCGAAAAAACGTCTTATCAAAGGGGCGAAACTGATTGCTTACAATAACGTGCGTGCTTACTTGCAAAGAACGTGGAAAAGCTATGCGCTTTTGACGATCATCACAGCGATCGCAATCTCCCTGATCGGGGGAACGATGGGGGTAATCTCATTAAACTATCAAGCAACGAACCGCATTTATCCAACGTCCTTTCAAGTGTCAGAAGAGCAGGCAGATACCTTGCGGGACCTTTTAGAAAAAGCCGATACACCGATTATTGCCGAACAATCGATTCCCTATAAAATGACCAATATGACGGTTCAAACCCGTTACCTTGGAGAGTTGCAAGACGAAAATATTGAAAATATCATGGTGAATCTGGTCGCTTTTTCTGATTATCAGCGTCTGCGAAAACTGGTTCCCGATGCCCCGGAGATTCAACTGAGTACCGATAAACAAGCGGTGCTTTTTGACAGTCAATACGATGTGACTCGTTCGTTTATCACCTATCGCGATGAGGTCAAAATCGGCAGTCAACATACGTTCAAACTCATTCAAGCAGAACAGGATTATTTTGGGGATTCTGCCTTGCGCTATTCCTTGCCGAATGTCCTTGTCATCCAAGATGATGCGTACCAGCAAGTTGAGGGCTTCACCTATAGCGTTGCTTATTTACAAACAGACAAGGTGCAAACGGAGAGCTTGACTCAGCTGCTAGATGAAGAGCTGCCGATTGAGTGGACGCATCCTTTGACCTATGAGTTTAGCGATGACCAAAAAAGCGTGCGTTTTTATCCAGAGACTGCCCGAGATTCCACCAGTGAGAATAACCAGATGACCGCATATCGACTGACCTTAGCGAATCGTTTTACAACGATGCGCGGCGTGCGGCGGCAAGCAGGAATCGTTTTGTTTGTGTCATTATTTGTAGGTGTGATCGTTTTGATCACGACATCCAGCAGTTTGATCGTTCGGCAATTTTCAAATACCGAGCGGGAGAAACACAATTACCGATTATTGACCAAACTAGGTTACACCCGAAAAGAAGTACGCAAACTCGTTTACTGGCAAAACATCTGGATTTTTATGCCAGGTACGCTACTGGCGATCTTGCATGCCGTCTTTGCCATCAATACCTTCACCCAAATCATCGACAGTCCTGGGTATTGGGTCGCTCATTTGTTTGCGGCAGTTGCAGCAGTCGTCTATCTATTTGCCTATTTGATTACCGTCAAGCTGTGTCTGCGAATAATTGAAACTTGATTGAATTCTTGATAAAACGATCCTTAGAATTGAAGCGAACCTTACAAGTTAGACCAAAAAATCTAATCTTGAGGATCACTACAAAACGAGGATCGTTTTTTCATTTAACCAATCTTTTTGTATTTCCCTCTGGCACCAGATTAAGAGAATGGTATAATCATAATCAATGAGACAAAGGAGGAAGCAAGATGGAGAAAAAAGAAGAACAGCTTTTAATAGACCTAACGACTGCACGTGGGGTTCCTGGGAATGAGGAGGAAGTGCGTGAAGTCTTTAAAGAATATGCCAAAGACTTTGCTGAAGATATCTTTTTTGATGGTTTAGGAAGTGTCATTGCCAAACATGTTGGTGATGGCGGTGGACCGAAAATTTTTATTTCGGGACATATGGATGAAGTCGGCTTTATGGTAACTAAAATCACAGAAAAAGGCTTTATTGAATTCCAGACCCTTGGTGGTTGGTGGGGGCAAGTGATGCTGGCACAGCAAGTCGAGATCAAAACCAATGAAGGCAAATTGATCCACGGTGTCGTCGGATCAAAACCACCCCATGTCTTGAGTCCAGAGACTCGAAATAAACCGTATGATATCAAAGATATGTTCATTGATATCGGCGCTTCAAGTGAAGAAGAAGCCAAAGGCTGGGGGATCCGTCCAGGAGATATGATCACCCCTTATATCCAATACAAACGGATGAACGACAGCAAATTTTTATTAGCCAAAGCTTGGGACAATCGAATTGGTACGGCAGTATCACTGCGGGTATTAGAAACCTTGGCTGCAGAAGGACATCCCAACTGCTTGTTTGCTGGCAGTGACGTGATGGAAGAAGTTGGCCTAAGAGGGGCGCGAACAAGCACTCACTTAGTGAATCCCGATATCGCGATCGCACTAGATACTGGTACCGCTGGGGACACACCTGGAATGACACCAAAAGAAGCGGATTCTGTGTTAGGCAAAGGCCCACAAGTCCTGATTTTCGATGCTTCCATGATTCCTCACAAGAAATTATTGAATTTTGTGATCGATGTCGCAGAAGAGATGGAAATTCCTTTCCAATATACCGTGATCACTGGTGGAGGAACCGATGCTGGTCAAATGCATTTGACTCGTGATGGGGTCCCTTCGATCGCTATTACCGTGCCAGTTCGTTACCTGCATTCTCATACTTCTGTCATTCATGAGGATGACTACTTCAATACAGTCAAGCTTGTAACGGAAGTGGTTCGCCGCTTAGACGATAAGACCGTTAAAGCATTGCGCAGTTATTAAGGTGAGTCTATGAGATCAAATACAATGATTCGAGAGACCGCCAAAAACTCTTTGCGCGGATTCTGGGGAACGTTCGTCTTAAGTATTTTAGCGACGGTTGCGGTACAAGCGGTGGTCAGCTCGCTTTTTAGTAGTATTGGGACTTCTTTTGGTGCAAACAATGCAGGAAGCTGGATCGATCTGATCTTGGACAATTTTGTCTTCTTTGCGTTTTCGGTAGCGTTGAGTATCATGGCACTCTATCTGCTTCGTGGCAGAGGAATCAAGGTGGCGGATATTTTTCTAGTCTTTGATAAACGTCTGTATGTACCGTTTTTGCTACTAAATTTAGTGAGCGCGCTTTTAAATTATCTTTTGAGTTTTGCGATTTTCTTGCCGCAGTTTGTCTTATCAGGCCTCAATCAATATTTGGACTTGGTATTCAATTTTAATCGGGGAATCTCTGTTGATGTGGCGATGTTTAATGGCTCGGTCGCTTTTGTGATTGGGACTTTTCTCGCCATCATATTGTTTTTCTTTTTGTCACAAGTCGTTACTGGTGTGATCCAATTAGCAATCTATCTTCGCTATGATCAACCGGAATTAGGGGTACTCCAGTCTATCAAAGTGGCTTTTACTCTTTTGCGGCCGCATCTGGGGCAATACATTTGGCTGCAGTTATCACTGATTGGTTGGTTTATTCTCGGTTTCTTGGCGCTTTTGATCGGGATGTTGTGGGCAAACGCCTATGCCTATGCGGTCAACGCAGCATTCTATGAAGAATTGATCAATGAACAACGAGCGATGATCAGATAAACAAAAAAGACGACGGCCCATTGGTCTGGCTCCCTGCAGATAGAGTAAAAAACTCATTCATAGGGTTCTACCAATAGACGTCGTCTTTTTCTCGTTTTCTCGATCTTTTTTTTGCAAAAAAATGGTCGGATTTTAGTCAAATCAGCTGAGATGTGATAGCATAAAAGAAGTAGAAAACCAGCTTGAGCCAAAGAGGAGGAAACACAAGTGAAAATAACTGTCTTAGGTTGTTTAGGTGCCTATCCGTATAATGGTGAAGGGACTACTGGCTATTTAATTGAGTCGGAAGGCTTTCATTTGCTGCTTGATGCGGGAAGCACCACCTTGGTCCAACTAGAAAAAATCCTTGATCCCTTAGACTTAGATGCAGTGATTCTGACGCATTACCATCACGATCATATTGCGGATCTAGGGGTATTGCAATACTATTGGCAATTATATCCAGGAAACGAAGAACGCCAGGTTTTGCCGATCTACGGACATGGGGAGGACACTGTTCATTTTGAAAGCCTGACGATGCCTGGAGTGACTCAAGGAATTGATTACCTCCAAACGGAGTCATTGGAATTGGGCCCGTTTACCATTACCTTTATGAAAACGATCCATCCAGTCACTTGCTATGCCATGCGATTTGTTGAGAAAAGCACAGGCAAGGTTTTTGTTTTTACAGGTGATTCTGGCTACTTAGAATCTTTTGTTCCGTTTGCACAAGGAGCTGACCTGTTTTTGGCAGATACCTATCTTTTTGCAGGAAATGAGCGGCACAAGGCTCATTTTACGTCAAAAGAAGCAGGCGAGATCGCCCATGCAGCGCAGGTAAAAAAATTAATGTTGACGCATTTGCCGCAACACGGTGATTTAGAACAGTTACGAGAAGAGGCTGCACTAGCTGCCAATGGGATCCCCGTTGAATTGGCGGCTGTTCAAAAAATAATTGAAATCATCTAATTAGGAGGAACGAATAGTATGCTTTTTGTACCGAACGAACTGAATGACCCACGCATCAATTTAGCCATCGAGATTTTTCTTCTTCAAGAAATGAAAGTGGATGAACCAATCTTACTTTTTTACATTAATGAACCATCGATTATCATTGGACGCAATCAAAATACGATCGAAGAGATCAATAAGGAATATGTGGATGAACATGGGATCCATGTCGTTCGTCGTTTCAGCGGCGGCGGTGCAGTCTATCATGATTTCGGAAACTTGAATTTCAGCTTTATTATGCCTGACGATGGGAATTCTTTCAGAGATTTTGAAAAACTGACCAAACCAATCGTCCAAGCTTTACATGAGATGGGGGTTGAAGGGGCGCAATTAAAAGGCCGCAACGACCTTGTGATCAATGACATGAAATTTTCTGGGAATGCGATGTACGCAACAAATGGCCGGATGTTTGCTCATGGCACGATCATGTTTGACAGTGACATCAATGAAGTAGTCAACGCCTTGAAAGTCCGTAAAGACAAAATCGAATCAAAAGGCATCAAATCGATCCGTTCAAGAGTGACCAACATCAAACCATTCTTGCCAAAAGAGAAGCAAGACATGACGACTGAAGAGTTCCGTCAAGAAATCTTGTTGAAGATTTTTGGTGTCGATTCCGTGGAAGACGTCAAAACCTATGAACTAACAGAAGAGGATTGGGTCAAGATCAATGAGATTTCCGATAAGTATTATCGTAATTGGGATTGGAATTACGGCAAATCACCAGCCTTTGATATCGAACGTCGTCATCGATTCCCGATCGGCTCCATCGAAGTTCGTTTAAATGTGGCAGAAGGAAAAATCACGGATGCCAAAATCTTTGGCGACTTTTTCGGCCTAGGGGACATTGCAGATGTAGAACAAGCCCTGATCGGTACTCGTTATGCCAAAGAAGATTTGGCACAAGTCATTGCCAACATTGATGTCAAAAAATATTTTGGCAACATCACGCCTGAAGATTTTCTTTCATTGATTTATTAATCAAAAAACGAAGCAGCCTTTTCAATCTGGCTGCTTCGTTTTTTATTAGTATGCGCGGGCGATCCAAACGGTGTGTTTGGCAGGTTTCCCGCTGACGATATCGACCGTTTTTTCCATTGGCGCTTCAAACGGAATGTTCCGAGTAGTAAAGCCAGTTTCTTCTTTGATTTTGGCTTCGGTTTCTTCCGAGCCGTCCCAACCGATCAAAACAAAACCAGTCACTTTGTCTTCTTGTTTGCACGTTTCGATATGGGCTTTTAGTTCATCCAATGTATCGATGTTGGTGTACTCATTATCTTTGTTACGTTCCTTCGCAGCTGCTAATAAACGTGGAGTCATTGCTTGTAATTCTTGGTCAACAAACGCTTCTAATTCCTCAAGCGCCACCGTTTGCTTGTCAGGTAGGTCACGGACTTTGACCATGACTTTGCCAGCTTCTAAATCTCTTGGGCCACATTCGATTCGCAAGCAAGCGCCTTTTAGTTCCCATTCATTGAATTTATAGCCAGGTGAGTTATCAGAATCATCCAAACGAACACGAATGCCCTTGGCTTTAAAGTTGGCATACAGTTCTTCTAATTTTTCTAAGATGGCTGGATTCTTTTTCCAAGGACCGACTGGTAACAACACAACTTGGGTTGGTGCAATGGTTGGTGGGAAAACTAACCCATTTTCATCGCCATGGGTCATGATCAAGGCACCTAACAAGCGGGTAGAGACACCCCAAGAGGTTGTGTGGGCATGGACATGCTTGTTTTCTTTCGTTAAATACGTAATATCAAATGCTTCAGCAAATTTTGTACCCATGTAGTGGCTGGTTCCTGCTTGGACTGCTTTGCCGTCTTTCATCATCGCTTCGATCGAATAAGTATCTACTGCCCCTGCAAAGCGCTCAGATGGGGTTTTTTGTCCGCGATAAACAGGGATCGCTAGGAATTCTTCGCAAAGGCGGGCATATTCATCTAAGACTTTCATGGTGCGTTGACGAGCATCTTCTTCATTTTCATGAGCGGTATGGCCTTCTTGCCATAAAAACTCTGAGGTACGCAAGAAAGGCAATGTTTTCTTTTCCCAACGAAAGACGTTTGCCCATTGATTGATTTCATAAGGCAGGTCACGGTAGGAGTTGATCCAATCAGAAAAGGCAGAGCCGATCATGGTTTCTGAGGTTGGACGCAAGGCCAAAGGTTCTTCCAGTTTTTCGTTGCCGACTTCTGTGACCCAAGGTAATTCAGGGGCAAATCCTTCGATATGATCCGCTTCCTTCATAAAGAAATTTTGCGGAATCAGCATTGGGAAGTATGCATTGCGAATGCCTTCTTTTTTCAAGAAACGATTGAACTCCTCTTGAATATGCTCCCAAAGTTCGAAGCCGTCAGGACGGAAAATAATGGAACCTTTCACTGGGGAGTAAGCCATCAATTCGGCTTTTTGGATCGTTTGGATATACCATTCTGTAAAATCATTTTTTTGTGTCATTGTTTTTCCTCCTTAAAAAAATAAAAAAGCATCTCGTCCTAAAAAAGGACGAAATGCTTGGATTTCGCGGTACCACCTTTGTTGATTATCGATCGGGATAATCCAACTCGTAAAGGATAAGGCCTTTCCACCGACCGTTTTGCGGTCATTGCCATTGGGTAGGTTCATTTTATCAGCGGGTGTCGATTTTTCAGCTGCCATCGACTCTCTAAGACCATCATAAAACTACTATTCCAATGCTTGTTGCTGTTCTTTATCATGCTAAAGCGAAAAAGCGAAAAAAGCAAGAGTTTTTTGGCTCTATAATTTATGGGACTGATGAATCAGAATTGATTCTTCAGTCCCATTTTCATTTTAGGTATTAAAAAACATATCGTTCTCTAGTATGATTAAATCACGACAAAATAAACAAACTGAGAGGACGATATGCTATATGAATGATTCTATCAAAAAAATGCTGAGAATAACAGAGAAAGATTTGATGATTACAGAGGTCTCTTACGAGACCCTTCAGAAGAAAAAGACGTTGGTCGTCGATGCTGTTCTCTCGCCTACTCCTCGTGCTTGTAGAAGTTGTGGTTCTACTGTGGTAGATGGAAACGGGAAAGCAATTATAGTGAAAAATGGAAAAAAGGAAACGATTGTCCGTTTTGAACAATACAATCATATGCCTTTGGTTATGCGCCTAAAAAAGCAACGCTATACCTGTAAAAACTGTCGCACCCATTGGACGGCTCAAAGTTATTTTGTCCAACCCAGACATTCAATCGCAAATCATGTTAGATATAAAATTGCTTCTTTACTGACTGAAAAAGTATCTTTATCTTTTATTGCGAAAAGCTGTCAGGTATCTTTGACCACCGTTATTCGTACATTGAAAGAGTTTAAAAGCTATTTACCAAAGCAATCTAAGAAGATCCTCCCCAGAGTATTGATGGTTGACGAATTTCGTTCGCATGCTTCCATAGAAGATAAGATGAGCTTTATTTGCGCGGATGGCGAAACAGGAAAATTAATAGATGTTTTGCCTACGCGTAAATTACCTCGATTAACAAGCTATTTCTTAAAGTGTACCAATCCAGAAGAAGTAGAATTCTTGGTGACAGACATGAACGCCGCCTACTTCCAGCTCACCAAACGTGTTTTGCCAAATGCGAAAGTAGTGATTGATCGGTTTCATATTGTCAAACACATGAATCAAGCGTTCAATGAGTTGCGTATCCGTGAAATGAATGAACTTCGTAAAGCAGGACAGAAAAGCCAGGCAGAAAAACTGAAAAAGAACTGGCGCTTTTTGCTAAAAAATCGTGCAAACATCAACCATTATGAATACAAAACATGGAAAAGTTTCCGAGCACCAAAATACCCATTTCTTACTGAAGCAATGATGATTGATCGATTGCTTGAGTTTTCTACGCCCCTAAAGGAGGCGTATCCCTTTTTTCATGAATTAGTTGAAGCCTTTCGAGACAAAGACCCTGACTTATTTTTCTCCTTATTAGCAGAACTTCCCGAAACGTTGGATGACAGCTTTCGGGAAAAGCTTCAAAACCTTCTGACCTATGAAGAAGGCATCACCAACGCAATGATCTATCCTTATTCCAATGGAAAAATAGAAGCGAAGAATACCCACATAAAGACAATGAAACGAGTATCCTACGGATTTAAATCATTCGAGAACATGAGAATTAGAATCTTTTTGATCAATCAATTAATCAAAGTAAGATAACAAAAAATCTGAGCCAGAATGAGGTTCATTCTGACCCAGATTTGATTTTGCACAACTCATCAGTCCTTATTGACAAAGAGCCAGTTTTTTCGCTTTTTCTTAAAATAGACCGTTTAACGTATCGGAGAAAAGGCAGTCAGTCAAAAGACAGCAGATCCGATTTAGCGGCAAGTGTTAAACGCAAAAAATGAAAACCATCTGAATCCTCGATACGCAGACTTCCTTGATAGACAAGACAAATTTGTTCCAGCATTTGCACATCGGTATGGATCGCCTGTCGTTTTGCTTCATCAGTTTGCAGTTTTTCTGCCTCATCCTCTGTCAAAAGCGGCATTTGACAGTCGATATGTAGCTGTTCTTTTGTGTCAGTCACTTTCAACGAAAGCCTGCGATTTTGAGGATCTGTGACCGAACAGGTGTAGCGGATGGCGTACTCTAAGCAATGGGCGATCAAGGACAGACGATCATTTTCTTCCAATCGTTCCAGTGGTTCCGTGAGGTCATCGCAGGTAAGCGTGATTCTTTTTTGAGCGGCAGTGTGTTGATAATCAGCAAGCAGCATCGTCGTGATCGATTCTTTTTCAACCGCAGGGATCGTTAGCTGCTGCTTGATTTCTTCTTCAATCTCGCAAAGACCTTCATACGCAGCCGCTAGTTGTTCATCTTCTAACATGTCCTTAACGGTATGGGTTCTCTTTTTGATGGTTTGTAAAACTTGCTGCCATTGTGCCGTTTGATCTGGACCGATCGCTTGCTGATTTTCATATAATCGCACTTTGATGTCTGCCGTGTCGATCTGCTTATTTTTGCCTTCACTGGCAAAAAAGAGTTCGAGGAACCCATAACAAGTAAAAATAAGTATCAGTAAGAAAAAGATGATCGAGCGCCAATTGATGTCAGATTGCGGGAGGACTAAAATATCCTGGATATACAAGAACCCATGACCGATTGCCGCGACAACGATCCAAGGTGCACAAAGGACATAAAATTGATTCTTTTTTAACGCCTCATAAATCGCCGCAAACGAAGTCACAAAGGTGCTGGTGATATTTAATAAAAACAGATAGTTCATGACGACAGGCAAACTTTGTTTTTGAAAAAGTGCCAGAAACATGGCAAAGATCCCGAAGGAGTAGTGAACAAACAACCATTTCTGATAATACTTACGTACGAAGTGCATGTTTGTGTAGTAAAACCCAATCAAAAACATGGGCGTAATAATCGAAAGAAAATTTAACATAAATGAATTCACGATGGGAGAAAAAAGCAGTCCACCCAGCAGATCCCCGAAGCCGGCTTCTAAACCTGCACTTAAGGCAAAGCCACTGAATAAAATGGAAGATACTTTCAGCTTTCTTTGGTTGATAAAAGAAACGAAGAGATAAAATAAATTAAGGATACAAATAAATCCGGTAAATAAGAGGATATAGATATTCAAAATTGAAAGACTAAAAACATAACCGATCAATGCATTGGCAGGACCGAAAAAGACTTCGGCTGGAAAGCCAGAATAGGTGTCGAAAGGACTAGTCACGTAGATCTTCAACGTTTTTCCAACGTAATCCTCTGGCAATGTGATAAAAGATAAGGTTTTTCCGGGATGGTTGAAGGTCAATGAATGTTCGGCAGCTTCATTGGTATAAATTTCTTGATCATCCAAATAGACGGTCATGTGTTGATGATCGCCAATCAGTAGCATCGTTGGATATTTGTATTCATTGGTCATTTTTCGCTGCATGACAAATCGATCATTGGCTTTTACGCTAGGTAAATATTTCACATAACGGCTAATAAAAGTAGAATCAGGATTGTCTTCCGCATAAAAAATCCAATCTTCCTTCTTCTCCACGGTATGGTTATCAGAAGTAGGAGATAAGAAGAGTATAAGAAAAAAACCGATGCTTCCTAGCAAAAATAGAACGAGTAGGATAAAAGGAATCCAACGTTTTAAAAAGAACTTGTTATTTAAAAAAAGCATACTTTTTCTCCTATGTTTTTTAATCGCCTTTAGCATAATATAAATAGTAAAATAATGTCAAATAATAATCAGAAAAAATACGCATAAAAATTCAATGAATCGTTTTTAAATATTTGAAAAAAAATTAATTATGTTATAGAATCGAAAAAGAAACTGAGGCTTAGAAGGAGAAAAGAAAATGAAACTTTTGCCAAAACAAAGTATCATGCTCTCGCTTTTTGTACTGCTGTTTATGCTGATTTCTGTTTTAGCGGTCGTGATTCCTCATGCGTTTGGTTTCACAATGGCCATCGTTAACAGCGATGCAATGGAACCTACCTATTCCGAAGGGACATTGCTTTTTGTTAAAAAGGCTTCAGAAGACAATTTGGTCGTTGGCAATGAAGTGACCTATTATGTCGATCACGGCAGGCAGATGCGCACACGGCGAATCGTTGCAGTGGGAGAAAACCAATCGGTGCTTTATGCGATCGGTGATAACCAAAGCCAGATGGAACCAAAAGAAATCCAAAAAAGCCAATTGATTGGGCAACCAATTTTTTATATCCCTAAAGTAGGGGCTTGGCTCAATCAAACGACGATCCAGCTTTTTAAAAACATGTATTTCCTTTTCGCAATGTATATTTTAGTGACCACCTTGTTTGTAACGCTCTATCAAATCAAATCTGGATCCATAAAAAAATCAATCATCTCTTAGACATAAGGAGGAAAAAGCCAAAGAAACACTGCCGCTTCTTTGGCTTTTTCTCTTTTTCCCCTTCATAAGAGCAGTGTTCCAGCGAGGCCGATTATCAGACAAAAAGATAGAAAGAGCGTATCGGCGAAAGTGATGCGAAATGACTTGGCGTAGGTTCGCTTTGCCTCGCTGTCAAATCCTCTTGAAAGCATCGCAGTCGCCAAGAGCTCAGACCAACGAATCGATTTGACCAGTAAAGGGATCAGCATCTTGAATGAAAATGGATTGACAGGGATTCCTCTAGAACGCATGCTATTACGGATATTCTGATACTCGGCTGGAATGATGGGCGCAATTTGAAACGCAGCGAGCAGACCATAGGCAAAAACGGCGGGGAGTCGCAGCTGTTGCTGCATCGAATAAATCAGCTCATTGATCGTGGTCGATACACTGAAAGAACTGCCCAACATACCAAAGCAATAGATACGGCTTGCCATGTCAAGTCCATAGCGCATAGCTGCTGCTGAGGAGGAGCCACCTTGGTTGTCCTGGTAGTAAAGGAGTCCGGTGAAAAAGACCCCTACAGCTGCCAAGGTCAATGCAGAAACAAGCAAAAGGCTTTTTTTAAAAGTGCGTTCGTTTACAGTAACAACAAAGAACAGGACACAGAGTAGCAGATTCAATCTGAAATTATTTTGAAAAGAAACCAGTAAGGCGAGTCCTAAAATGGCGAATAACTTGACTGTCGGGTTGAGGGTGCGCATCTATGTCCTCCTTTTCATAATGATTAAAATCAATGATTTGTGAACAAAATGCTTCCAATAATAAGACATCGTGACTGACGATCAACACTAAGGTGCCACTTGCGGCTTTTTCGGCTAACAGCTGCATGACCTGCCAAGCTTGCTTGACATCTTGGCCATAGGTCGGTTCATCCACCAACAGTAATTTGACTGGTCGCTGCAATAAAGCTGCTACTGCCAAGCGTCTTTGCTGGCCTTGGCTGAGTAGAAAAGGGGACTGAGTGCTCTTGTTTTGCAGTCGCAATTTTTCCAGCAGTTTGTCACTCTCGGTCGCTGCACGTCCTTGGCTAAGCTCCTGTGCCACTGTAGCAGCCAAAAACTGGTCCTGCGGATTTTGCATGATCCAGCTGATGGACCGAAAAGGGGAGGGATGCTTCTTGATCGGATCCCCGCACAGGCGAATGGTTCCTGAGTACGCCTGCTGCTGCAAGATCGCTTTTAAAAAAGAAGATTTGCCGCTGCCGCTACGTCCGGTAAGCCCAATCATTGCCCCACTATCAAAGGTAAGATTCGGAAAAACAATCGCTTGGTTACGGATCGGCAGGCGAAAATCTTGAAAAGATAGCCGCTCTTTTGCAGAAAGTTTCTTAATCTCAACAGGCGGTAGTGACCTGCGCAGCTCCTGATCGAGTGTGCGCATCTTTTCTTGATCGACGGATCTGAACCCTTCTTCAATCAGCAGCCACTCAGCCACCCAGTCAGCAGTTTCTTTGATTTGATGGTCGATCAGTAAGATGCCAATGGCATGTTGCTTTTGGAGCTGTCGCAGTTTTCGAATGATTTTTTGACTTGTGTCAGCGTCCAAATTGGCAAATGGTTCATCCAAAAGCAAGTAGCGACTCTTTAAAATCAGACAACAAGCCAATGCTACTAACTGTTTCTCACCGCCAGACAAGGTCGTAAAGGGCTGATCGGCAAGATGGCTGATCTCGCAAAACGTCAAGGCTTCCGCTACTTTTTTTGGCATGTCGGCTTGGGGAATACATTGATTTTCAAGACAAAACAGTAGTTCTTCTCGAGGCGTGGCCATACAAAATTGCATATCTGGATTTTGAAACAGTAAGCTGATCGACGTGCTTCTTTCTCGAATGGAAAGCTGGTTTAGCGTTCGGTCATCAATCGTATAGGTTCCTTCTTCAAACCCTTTCTCGTTAAGCCCCGCTAAGAGGTGGAAAAGAGTGCTTTTTCCTGTTCCTGAAGCACCATAGATTCCTTTTGTTTCTCCGGGGGCTAAAGACAGTGTCAGATCAAGCCGTTTTTGATCCACGAAAAAGCAGCCGTTTTTCACGAGCAGGCTCATGCCGCTTCTCGTTTGGCGCTAATGGTTTGGTCTTCAGCAATCGGGTAACTGTTGAGAACGCCCATGCGTGTCAGATGGTCACAGACGATCTTGACCAAAAAGGCGGAAAAGAATAAAGAAGAAAGCAAGCGAATAATAAAAATCACCACCAACAACTGCCATTGCAAGTCAACGAAATTTGACCGAATGATCCCCCAAAGAAAACTCGTGATCGTGGCGCCAATGGCACCAGTGATCAAAGGGAACCAGCCATAGCGACGGTAGCCACCCAATGCAAAGCCAGCTTCTGTTCCAATCCCTTGTACAAACCCGCTGATAAAAATAATCGGTCCATAAAAATTCCCCATAAACACTTCTAAAAGTGCGGCGATCATCTCAGTGATCGTCGCTGCGCCCGGTTTACGCAGCACATAGCCAGCAAAAGCCGCTGCCATGAACCAAACCCCGAAAATAAACTCATTCGCTAAAACAGATAAACCAAAGGGGGTTAAAAGCGTACCTAACAACAGCCCAAAATGAACAGCGCCCAAATAGATCACGCCAAAAATCAACGAAGCGATCCCCACCATAATGACATCTTTTAAGACCCATTTAGTCATGCGACACCGCCTTGTCTTTGGAAGGACTGTTGACTGAGACCGTTGCTTCTAACACATAATGGGGGAGATGGTCATGGGCATACGCTAATGCCGCTTCAAAATACCCAAAGAGTTGGTTGGCCGTTCCCGTCAGCATCGTGACATAATGGGCGGAGCGAGGTGCCAGACCATAGGTTTCTGCCAGTTGGACGATGGTGGCGATTTCTTCCATATAATTGTTTTCCCCAAATACATAAAACGAATATTTGCAATCCACGTCAAACGTACCATTTACAAGATTGCTTGCTTTATTGGGTTGTGCCTGATCTCCATTCAAAAACGCGTCACCTGCAGAATCGCCAGGACAGCCCTTGGAAAAAGTAAACTCACCCACGAGGTGTGTCTTGGATTCGTAAGCGTTGATAAATAGCCCAGCTGCCGCATCAACAACACTTGGGGCTTCCCCTCGGAAAAGGGTGCTGAACAGATCGGTTTGCTGCCAAACAGCTGTTGTATCCGTCCGCTCAATGCTCGTTACGATTTGTTGCGCGAAGTGGTCTTTCATGGGGTACAAACTTACTCGGCACCCAGTGATATCGATCCCGCCTGCGGCACAGGCGATTGGTTCATTTGTCATTTTCTCTTCTCCTCTCGATGGTTTTTCTGTCTACAAAAAAAGCGTTCCTCCTTTTTCTATCCACACGTAGACAGAAAAAATGGGAACGCGAAAAATCATGCGCTGCCACTTCCCTACGTTGGTACTAACCAAATCAGGTTCTAAGGGACCAGACTTACGTCTATCTCAGCATAAAGCGCCCCTAGTGGATAATCTTCTATTCAATTACCCCTCGAGTGTAGCACAGGACCCAGCAAAGGACAATAAAAAGAGATGTTCGACGATTGAAAAAAAATCAGCAGAGCAGGTCTTTCAAGAAAATTTCTTCACTGATATCTGTGGTGGTACATATGAAGGTTTTTACATATAAAAAAACAGGTGAAAAAGCGGTTGACAGGTTGCAAATAGTTGTGTAAAGTATAAAACCGATGGTAAAACGTAAACGTTACGTTTTGTTTTTATAAATCGTAATTGATTTATCAGTATTTTACCAAGGGAAAGAAAAAGAGGAAAAATAAAAGGAGTGTAGTTAGAAAATGAAGAAGTTTTTTAAAATAACGATGTTATCAGCAGTAGCCCTCGCATTGGCTGCCTGTGGTCAAGGTGGTTCTGACGCTACGGAGCAGTCAGGAAACGCCTCTTCTGAGAATGAACAAATTCAGGTCATGGCCACGTTTTATCCGATGTATGATTTTACACGCCAAGTCGTAGGGGAGGAAGGGCAGGTCGAATTATTGATGCCCGCAGGCACTGATTCCCACGACTACGAACCTTCTGCAAAGGACATGGCAAAGATCCAAGATGCGGATGTCTTTGTCTACAACAATGAAAACATGGAAATGTGGGTTCCTTCGATTGAAGCTACATTAAATGATGGAGATGTGACAGTGGTCAAAGCCACAGAAGGAATGGTCTTACTTCCAGGAGACGAGGATCATGATCATGACCACGATCATGGCGATGATGGTCATTCCCATGAATTGGATCCCCATGTTTGGTTAGCACCAAGCTTAGCCATGAAACAAGTAGAGGCGATCCGTGACCAACTAAGTGAGGCGTATCCAGCGAAAGCGACAGCCTTTGCTGAAAATGCTGCGAATTATTTAGCGAAGTTACAAGAGCTTCATGCGTCTTATGAAGAAGCGTTTAGCAATCCAGCGCAAAATCACTTCGTGACCCAGCACGCAGCTTTTGGTTATTTGGCATTGGAATACGGGTTGACCCAAGTACCGATCTCTGGTCTTTCACCAAGCGAGGAACCTTCCGCTTCACGAATCGCAGAACTAAAAGAGTTCGTTCAAGAAACAGGTATCCAAACGATTTACTTTGAAGAAAATGCCAAAGACAGCATTGCACGAACGTTAGCTTCAGAAGCAGGTGTCGAACTGGCTGTCTTGAATCCATTAGAAGGGTTGACCCAAGAACAAATGGATAACGGGGAAGACTATATTTCGATCATGGAACAAAACCGTGATGCCTTGAGAAAAACGACCGATGTAGCAAATGACAAAGAAATAGCGGAAGCCGAAAAAGAAAAAACGGTTTATAACGGCTATTTCGAGGATGCAGATGTACAAGATCGTCCATTATCTGATTGGGCAGGAGAATGGCAATCCGTGTATCCATTTTTACAAGACGGAACATTAGACCAAGTGTTTGATTATAAAGCAAAAATGGACAAGAAAATGACGGCTGACGAATACAAAGAGTATTATACGACCGGTTATCAAACAGATGTTGCTCAGATCAAGATCACAGACAATACAATGACGTTTATCTTCGATGATGGCACAGAGAAAGAAGCCAATTATGTGTATACTGGCAAAGAGGTTTTGAACTATTCCGCTGGTAATCGTGGCGTACGTTTCTTGTTTGAAAGCACTGACGAAGATGCGGCATTCAAATACATTCAATTCAGCGACCATATGATCGCACCAAGTGCGTCCCATCATTTCCATATCTACTTCGGCAATGATAGTCATGAAGCCTTATTAGAAGAAATGGATCATTGGCCAACCTATTACCCAACTGGGATGAGTGGATTAGAAATTGCACAGGAAATGCTTTCCCATTAAAAAAAAAGATTGACAATCCTCGCTCTTTTCGTCAAAGTAAACTTGATAGGAAGGAGCGAGAATTTTTTTGGAAAAAACATTGAAGAAATTAGCGAAAGTGATTGACCGCATGATGGATCACGTTGATTTGTATGGCGGACCAAGTGTGGTTAGTGACGACGATCTTGAACACTACTTAGATCCTGTTTTTTACTTGATCTTTTGCGCGGAAACAGATGGTGGCATGACTAAATTAAAAGACAAAGTCTTTGTCGAATCGGTGTACACCGAAATGCTGCCTCAAGAAGTACCGTACAGTTTAAATTTTCTTCCGTTTGCCAAAACAGCCATTGAAGACTTTTATTACTGCATGTATAAAGAAAAGCATATCACCAAATCACAATACCAAGAAATCGCCTTTGTATTGGCTGAAAAACAACCTATCTTTTTCGCACGGATGTCCAAACCCCAGTTTTGGTCAGCTGAAAAGAAAGAAGCGATGTTAGCGATGATTCAAGACACCGATCCTGAAGAACATGAACTATTGCCTGTTGATGACCCGCGTATTGCTGCAATCTCGCCAAAAATCGTCCCATTTCCAACGAAACATACGGCCTTTGATGAAACGGCGAATACACCAGTCGCCTATCAGATCCGTATTGATTTAGAAGGATACCGTCCGCCAATTTGGCGTCGTTTGATCATTCCTGCAGGGCTGACCTATGAGCAGCTGCATATGTTGATTCAGATTGCCTTTGAGTGGATGAATCAACATTTGTACTTGTTTATTGCCGGTTCGAAATCGATCGGCTTAGGCAATTCCGTACCAACGGATGCTTCCGGTATTGACCAAGATTTTCAGTATTGCAAGTCCATGACCTACATTTATGATATGGGGGCAGATTGGACACATAAGATCAAAATTGAAAAAGTGTTGACCACAGAAGATCACCCAGATCCCGTCGTTCCAGTTTGTATCAAAGCTGTTGGCGATGTTCCAATTGAAGATGCCTTTGATGACGATTTCCGAGAACCACTGGATCGCGAGATCATCAATGAAGTGTTACTCGATTATTGGGAAACAGGAGAATATGTTTAGCGATCAGCTAGAAGACTGTATCGTAACTCTGCAAGACTATCAATGACAACCACCAGAACCGCTAGGGTCTGGTGGTTTTTTAGTCTTCTGTCAAAGACGCTTCTTGATATATTCTGTCATCGGTTTTGTGTAGCTCGAGAAGTTTTTGGGTTGAGACCCTCCATCATTGATCCGATTGGCTAGGAGATAACCGATATAAGGCCCGGTCGTTAACCCAGAAGAACCAAGTCCACTGGCGGCGAACAAATTCGTTTCATCAGGCACTTCCCCAAAGAACGGTGCAAAATCAGAAGTATAGGCACGCGTGCCAACGCGCATGGTCATAGGCGATGCAAAGAGTGCTTCGGGGTCTTTAAGAAAAGCACCGATTCCTGTCATTAATTGCTGCTGGGCTGCTTCCGTTGGTGTTAAATCCCAACCCGCATCGTTTTCATGGGTGGCTCCTAATAAAATTTGCCCATCAGAGAAGGGAATCAAGTCACCCTCGCCCTCTAGCATGGCGACCGGCCAACTGTTTGTCGGCAGGCTGGTGGCAAAAGAGAGCAACTGGCCTTTTTGCGGACGGATATCAACCTGATACCCTAAAGGTGATAACAAGTCTAGCAATCCCGGTCCAGCTGTCAGGCAAAGAATCTCCGCCTCAAGGAGTTGATTCTTTGTTTTGATTTGCCAATGGTTGTCGTTTCTGACGATCTCAGCTTTTTCTTCAATAAAAGCAACTTGCTGCTGCTGAGCCGTTGCTTTTAAGTGGGCAAGATAAGCTTGGCCATCTAAGCGACCACCGCCTGAAATCCGTAAAGAGGGCATTTCTTTAAGTAATGGCAATACCTCTTTGGTTTGTGGGCCCGTCAGTAAGTCGATTTCACCGATTTCTGGTGCCGCTTTACGTCGATTTTCAGCTAATTCTGCCAGTTCTTGAAGCGCCTTTTCTGGTCGCACCACCAAAGTGCCACAGGGGGCATAGATGGATTCATCCAAAGCAAAATCCCGCACCAATTGTGGAAAAAACGCGGCACCGTCTTGTGCTAACTGGTACCATTTTTTATTGCGGCGTTTGGAGAGCCAAGGGGAAATGATGCCAGCGCTAGCAGACGTTGCTTGCCCGATAAGGGAATCAATGACAGTCACGTCAAATTTGGTTTTATCAAGATAATTGGCGAGGGTCAAACCGATGATCCCACCGCCGATAATCACAACTTTTTTCATAGTAGAAGACTCCTTTGGTTGATTTCAATGAAAAGCGAATAAAAAGCGAAAGTTCTCTTAATGCCGTTTTCTTTGCGTACTTAATTGCGTATAATAAGGAAATGGAAAAGAGGGTATTATGCAAACTATTCAAACAGTCTTAAAAGAACATTTTGGCTATTCACAGTTTCGTGAAGGTCAAGAGACGATTATTCAATCTATTTTAACACAACAAAATGTTTTGGGGATCATGCCCACAGGTGGAGGGAAATCCATTTGTTATCAATTGCCAGCGCTTTTGCTGGATGGAGTGACCTTGGTCATCTCCCCTTTGATTTCATTAATGAAAGATCAAGTAGACAGCCTCGTTGATATGGGGATTCCAGCTGCCTACATCAATTCTTCCTTGACAGGAGCACAGATCAATCAACGCTTGCAAGAAGCTCGTCAAGGACGAATCAAGCTGCTGTACGTTTCTCCAGAACGTCTAGACTCAGAAGCTTTTCGCTATTCGCTGCGGCAGATGCCGATCGCTTTGTTAGCTGTTGATGAGGCCCACTGCATTTCCCAATGGGGGCATGATTTTCGCCCGAGCTATCTGCGGCTCGCCGAAACGATCGACAATTGGGAACAAAAGCCAACGATCGTAGCCCTTACCGCGACAGCTACGCCCAAAGTCGCTGAAGACATCGAAAACTTACTTTCGATTCCAGCTGAAAATCAAGTCAAGACCGGCTTTGCGCGGGAAAATTTGGCTTTTCAAGTCGTCAAGGATCAAAAAGATACCTACATAACGACGTATTTGAAAATGAACCAAGGACAATCAGGTATTATTTACGCCAGCACCCGCAAAGAAGTGGAACGAATCTATCACCTGTTGAAGCATGAACACGTGTCAGTCGGGTATTACCATGGCGGGCTTTCAGAAGAAGAGCGCTCCTTTTTTCAAGAAGAATTTCTCTATGACCGCCTACAAGTGATGGTAGCCACCAATGCATTTGGAATGGGAATCAACAAAAGCAACGTCCGCTTCGTGATCCATGCCCAGATACCAGGTAATTTGGAGTCTTATTATCAAGAAGCAGGGCGTGCTGGACGAGATGGGGAACCTAGTGATGCGATCTTGCTTTATGCTCCGCAAGACATGCAGATCCAGCAATTCTTTATCGATCAATCCGAATCAGACATTCTTTATCGCCAAAACGAATACTTGAAGTTGCGGGAGATGAGCCAATACGGACATACCCAACTGTGTTTGCAGCGCTATATTTTGCGTTATTTCGGAGAAGATGGACCCGATTGCGGTCGTTGCAGCAATTGCCTTGATGAAAGAGAACAAGTGGATATCACAGTGGATACACAAAAAGTGTTGTCATGTGTGAAACGAATGGGCGAACGCTTTGGGAAAGCCTTGGTGGGGAAAGTGCTAACTGGCTCTGGCGATCAAAAAGTCAAACAGTGGGGCTTTGAAAAGTTACCAACTTATGGATTAATGAAAGATTGGTCCCAAAAGGAAGTCAATCAGCTGATCGATTATTTAACAGCATCAGGGTATCTTTTGCCGTCTGAAGGGCAATACCCTTTGTTAAGTGTGACCAATGCGGGGATTGATGTGTTGCTTGGAAAAGCAAAAGTTTATAGAAAACAAACCAAAGTCAAACAGTTAGTGGTGGATGATGAGCTATTCGATCAACTGCGCACCTTACGATTGAATCTCGCACAAGAACAAAATTTGCCGCCATATGTGGTTTTTTCTGATAAAACACTGCGAGAGCTGGCAGAAGTCCAGCCAAAAACACCGATCGAGTTTTTACAGATCAAAGGAGTTGGCCAAAATAAGTTGGATAAGTATGGCGACGCCTTTTTAGCATTGCTTTCTGAATACGAAAAGACGGAAAGTGACTAAAACAGATCATTTTTCTAAGATAAGACAAAAAAGACAGCAGGAAGGGAGGAAACATCAGTGATTACGATTCGACCGGCAGTAGCTGCAGATCAAGCATTTTGGTTTTCTTTGGATACTCACTTACCAACGGAAGTCTTCGCCAAAAAGATAATGGAAAAAACTGCTTATGTTGTAGTTGCAGACGACCAGCCAGTAGGGTTGCTACGCTACAATTTTTTCTGGGACACGATTCCTTTTTGTACCATGTTAGTGATTGCAGAAGCGAATCAAGGCAAGGGACTCGGGAAACGGTTGGTTACTTATTGGGAACAACAGCAAAAAGCAGCTGGCCACGCTCTTTGCTTGACTTCCACACAAGTCGACGAGCAGGCACAGCATTTCTATCGCAAACTCGGTTACCAAGATGCCGGTGGGTTACTTTTGACAAGTCCTGGATTTGAACAGCCGATGGAATTGTTCCTTGTCAAACAGTTGTGAGGTTTCTGCCTGCTTATGGTACATTGATAGGAGAACAAAAAAATAGGAGCGTTTAACATGTCTTTTTTTGGAAAAATCGATTTCAATGAGTTATCAGAGACCGATCGTGCAATCTATCATTACATGTCCAGCCAAAGTGATAAAATTCCTTACATGCGTGTCCGGGAGATCGCGCTTGAATCCCACACTTCAGCTTCTTCGGTCATGCGCTTTATCCGTAAATTAGGGTACGAAAGCTTTACGGAGTTTCGTACCCAGTTTAAAGTCCCTGAATTAGATGCCGTTAGTTTTTATAGCAGCATGAATGTCCTGAATGCTGAACATTTTCCGCGAGATATTGAAGGAAAGATTCGTCGGATCGCAGAAAGAATGTTGGAATGCGACAACATCATTTTTTATGGCATCGGTGCCTCTGGTTCCATGTGTGAATACGCTGCCCGCCGTTTTGCTACGATTGGGTTCAATAGCTATGCATTAGTGGATAATACGTACCCCATTTTTGCTAAGCTGAAGCATACTTCGGATAATATGATCGTCGTCCTTTCCATCACGGGAACGACTACCGAGATCATTGAAGTCGTCAATGGGTTTCGTAACAATCCAGACTTCACCACGGTAGCGATCACCAGTGATGCCAATAGCACTCTGGGACGAATGTCCGATTATGTCTTGGACTATTCAGTTGATGTAAAACGCATCAACAAGTATGAAGATTTGACGACGCAAATTCCTTGTCTTTTCTTAGTGGAAGCGTTATCGGAGACGGTTCGTCAGTTTTCTTTATCCGCAGGGGAATGAGAAACGTTTTTCCTTTAATAAATGAAAAAACAAACTGGTTCAATGGATCAAGATGCTTTTCTCTTGATGACTTTTGGACCAGTTTGTTTTTTTGCATTTTAGCAAGCTAATTAAGGTTCAGTCTTGTTTAAAGAAAATGAGAGGGGCGCCTGACATGAAGCGTTGATTCAAGGTGTCGAAGATTACGGGAATAACGTAATCTAAAATCATTGAGCTTTTTGTTGAATAAAGAGAGATGGCAAGTTTCTAAAATAGTTGCAACAATAACATATGAATGAAACGTATGTTTTTTAAACTTCATGCAGGATATTCATCGATCGAGGAATATCGTGAATTTTAATCTAAGTAGAACATCGATATAATTAGTATGACATGTTTGAAAACCATCGTTTTCGGAATGAACAACTCACAAGGAGGAGGGAGAATGGATATCAACGGTGCATCTATTAGAGGAAGAGCTTTGAAAGTATGTTTGGTCTTATTGTTCGCTTTCGGATTTACAAGAACGAGTTTTGGCGATGAGAGACGATCAACGGAAACGGAAGGGACTGTGGGGTTTACTGGGATTTATAAGCCTGTGGATCAACCAGAACCATCTCCGCCAACCGGTCCTGTTCCGCGTCCACCGCAAGACACGGGTAAACCCGGCGGGCAGCTGCCCCAGACAAACTTCATTCAACGGTTGGATTGGGTGATTTTGGGAAGTATCTTGCTGATCACCGCACTTAACATATACGTAGTAAAACAACTTATCAAAAAAGGGAAATCAACATCCCTTAAGTGGGACTAGATCCCATGGGAAAAATAAGAGAAATGACATTTAGGAGTGAATGCGATGAACTCATTTTTTCGCAAAAAAAATAAGTGGTTGCTGGTTCTATTTGCCTTACTCCCACTGATTACAACATTAACCATCATGAATGCCGAGACGATTTTTTCGTGGACACCAGAGGAAGAACACGAGGAGAAGGCCGACGATGAAGTGAGTGGAAAAATCTCCTTTGCGGAGGAATTGATCCAAGGCGAGGTCGAGCACATAATAGATTTTATTTTCTACTCAGAAGTTGCCCTCGAAACGGTGGACATCGCGTTGCCTCAGGAAGTAAGCATTGATCAGGAAGCTTTGAACGATGAACTAACGGTGGTAGCAACAGACCACGAAGGTGTGTGGCAGCTGAACAGCGAGACCCCACAAACGACTTTTGTCTTACCGATTCTTGTGGATACGATCGGAGAATATGAGATCATCGTTGCCGAGACTGCTACGCAGCGCCTGCTGATCTTAGATCATACGGATGCCGAAGACACTGATTCGACGGAAGAAGAGAATGACTCTGCGGAAGCAGATCAGGCTGCGGATGCGGAAGCGAGAGAGCCAGAAGTAGATGATAGAAGTGGACAGATGGTCGAAGTGACAATTAACAAAAGCAATTTTAGAGAACACTTTGATGTCCAAGGCACTGCTACTTACAATGATGAAACAGGGCTATTAGTACTAACAGAAGATATATCTGGGTCAGTCGGTTATGTTACCTTAAAAGACAGAATTAGTCTGGATCAGCCATTTACGCTTAAAGGTAAAGCCAATATTGGGTCTAAACCACTTGGTGCTGACGGTATGGCATTTGGCTTTCACAATTCTGAGACCAATAGAATAGGTTATGAGGGCAATGCGTTTGGAATCGGAGGTTTGAGGGATGCTTTTGCTTTTAAACTAGACAATAACTATAATGCTACTCGAGGTTTTTTTGACCAGAATAGGTTTATCGTTGAAAGAGACCCTATAGCTGTCAGAGAGGCGCCCTTTGCTGGCTTTATCTATCATAGTACACCATTATTACTGGAAACATATATGGAAGATGATGCTCCAGCAGAAAGAACGGGTGCTAGAAATGGAGCAGATGACCCGATCCTAATTGAATATCAGCCAAATAATGAAGGTCGCTGGTTTAAAGTTACTTATAGAGATATGATTTGGGAACGTGACATCAGTGATTGGCAGCCATCGGATATTTCTGCAATGGCATTTATTATATCCGGTAGTACTGGTGCGAGAAGTGATCGCCATACCTTTTATTTTGAAGAGATGAATTATTACATTGGTACCGGAACCGTCCATGTGAATTATCGAGATCGAGAGACAGGGGAGGATATTCTACCAACTGAAACATTAGAACTACCATTACGTTTCCTTCATACCCTTGACCCCAAGAACCGAGAGAGCGATGAACCCTATCAGTTAGGGTATGACTATTATGGGGTTGAGTTTGACACAGAACACTTTGACCCAGGTACATTTGATATTATGCCGCAGCCTTTCCATCAGAATGTGACTTTTTTATTTGATCGCGTGCCATCGAACATCAAGATCAATCACATAGATGAAGAAGGGGTAACACTGAGGGAACCAACCTATCAAGGAGAATTCGTAAATGAATCGGTCGATATCCTTCCTGAGGAGATTCCTTATTACCAATATCTTTACGAGCGGGACGGTCAGCCGCTGGAAACAAGAGTCACCCGAGATGAACAAGAATACTGGCTGGTTTATGGTTTGGAAAGTACTCCGCAACCAGTAGACCCTCTTGATCCGGATACGCAAGTAAATCCTGAGAATCCGCCTGAGATTGATGCAGAACAAGGGTTTGTCAGCTTGGATTTTGTTTCCCAATTCCAGTTTGGGACAGTTGGCATTCGGTCAGAAACGACGACCTACGATGCCCTGCCGCAGAAACTCCTTCAGCCGGCTGATCCAAATGATAATCTACGCCCTAATTATGTGCAGGTTTCAGATCGGAGGCGGGAAAATTCCGGTTGGACCCTCCGTGCAACCTTACGAGAGCCTTTTGAAAGTGATGAAGGGCATCAACTGACTGGTGCTAGAATTTTATTAGACAATATCGATGTAGTAACGACTCGAGAAAACGTGTCTGAGCCACCTACTCACAAACAGCAAGCAGCACTGACTGTTGGAAATGCGGAGATAATCGCACAAGCAGGTGCCAACCAAGGCAGAGGCACTTGGGTCCAGCGCTTTGGCGATCGAGACACAATGGATCAAAGTGTCAAACTTGAGGTGCCAATTAGTGCGACTCCTCAAGCCACGAGATATTCAGCAACCATTCTTTGGGAACTATCATTTGTTCCTTAACAATAAACAAAAAGAAGCTGCAGCGAATTGCAGCTTCTTTTTTTGCTCAAAGGACTAGAGGTACTATTAGCTATTGGTTTTTCTTGGATAACTAAAAGATTATATTCTTCCTTGTCTTACATCGACTCTTAGCCAAAAGATAATTCGCGTCATTTTTTCAGGGAGAGCTTGATCAACATTGATAATGCATTTTTTTATGTACTTTGTCATGGATGAAACACGTTCCAATCTTTGAAACGCATTGAATTGAAAACGTTTGCTATTCTATTAGTAACAAATGTTTCCTATAATGAACCTACAAATCAACTACAAAGGAGTTTCCTCAATGAAAGAAAAAGTGATGGATGCGATGCAGAAATTCTCCAAGGCAATGTTTGTGCCTGTTTTGATTTTGCCGATCGCAGGGATATTGATTGCCGTTGGGAATGTGTTTACAAATGTACGCTTGCTTGAGCAGTTTCCTTTTTTGGATAATCCGATAACCACCGGTTTTGGTAGTATCTTATCCGCTTCCTTATTACCGATTTTAACCAATTTAGGCATTATTTTTTGTGTTGGGATCGCTCTAGGGCTAGCCAATAAGAAAAAGGCTGAAGCGGGATTTACCGCGTTGTTAGGATATTTCGTCTTCTTAAATGCCATGAACAAATTCATGGAGCTTCGGGGGATGTTGGTTCCAGCCGATGCGCTTCAAGGTTCAGGGCAAGCGATCGTTTTAGGGATCCAAGTGCTGGATATGGGAGTCTTTCTTGGCATTATTTTAGGGATCGTCGTGGCATTGGTCCATAATCGTTTTATCGATACGACCTTTAACAACGCCTTTCAAGTTTATGGCGGCGCGCGCTTCGTCTTTATTGTCTTGATTCCGGTCGTCGTGTTATTAGCCATCGTTTCCACGTTTATATGGCCAGTAATACAAACTGGCATCGACGGTTTAGGCGGCATCATTCAACAAACGGGCAACTTTGGTATCTTCTTGTATGGTACGCTAGAACGCTTATTGATTCCAACTGGCTTGCATCACTTGATCTACACGCCGTTTTTGTATACTTCATTAGGCGGTGTCGCAGAAGTCGGTGGCCAAGTCTTTGAAGGGGCACGGAATATTTATTTTGCGGAAATTGCTGACCCAGCAGTCCGCGTATTATCGCAAAGTGTCATTTGGGACGCTCGTGGGATCTCAAAAATGTTTGGACTGATCGGTGCCTGTTTGGCGATGTATCAAACGGCAAAACCAGAAAATCAAGTCAAAGTCAAAGCCATTTTGATTCCAGCAGTTGTGACTTCCTTTATTGCAGGTGTGACTGAACCAATCGAATTTTCTTTTATGTTCGTGGCACCTGTTTTGTTCGTCATACATTCTGCACTTAGCGGCTTGAGCATGGTGGCGTTAAATCTCTTTGGTTCTCGCGCCATCGGACCGAATGGCTTCATCGACTTTCTTTTGTACAACTTGCCCTTAGGGATCGAGAAAACTCGCTGGCCAGTGTACTTGATCGTCGGGGTCGTCTTCTTCTTTCTTTATTACTTCTTGTTCCGCTTTTTGATCACGAAACTGAATTTGAAAACGGTCGGGCGTGAAGAAGAAGGGGCAGAGACCAAACTGTACTCGAAGAAAGAGTACAAAGAAAAACAACTTGCTGGAGCAGGTGTCGGGGTCATGGCGAGAGACCAAGCCGCCCCTAGTCCAACTAGTGAAACAAGTATCTCAGCAATCATCACCAAAGCGCTAGGTGGCGATGACAATATCAAAACCATCGACAATTGCTATACCCGCTTACGTTTAAAACTAAAGGATCCTGAACTCGTGGATGAAGCACTGCTAAAAGACGAAACACAAGCCAAAGGCGTGATCAAAAACGGTGAAAATGTCCATGTCGTTTACGGGTTGACCGTGCCGAAAGTGCGGGAAGAATTAGAAAATTATCTGGGAAGAGAAGGAGAGATTGAATGATGAAAAATTTTTCAGTAGTGATCGCAGGGGGCGGCAGTACTTTTACCCCGGGAATCGTTATGATGCTGCTTGACAATCAAGAACGCTTTCCTTTAAGAAAGCTGAAACTATACGACAATGATGAAGCACGCCAAGCAATCCTTGGTGAAGCCCTAGCGATTTTATTAAAAGAACAAGCACCGCAAATCGAATTTTCATTTACGACGGATCCTGAAGAAGCCTTCAGCGATGTCGATTTCTGTATGGCGCATATCCGAGTAGGAAAGTATGACATGCGGGAAAAAGATGAAAAAGTTCCCTTGCGTCATGGCGTCTTTGGCCAAGAAACCTGTGGACCAGGAGGGATCGCTTACGGGATGCGCAGCATCACTGGTATGCTGGAGATCATTGATTACATGGAAAAATATTCCCCCGATTGTTGGATGCTGAATTATTCCAATCCGGCTGCAATCGTAGCTGAAGCATGTCGGGTCTTGCGTCCGAAATCAAAGGTTCTGAATATCTGTGACATGCCCGTAGGCACGTTGCGTCGCATGTCGCAAATCATTGGCAAACAGCCAGAGGAACTAGAAGTTCGCTACTTTGGCTTGAATCATTTTGGCTGGTGGACCAGCGTCAAAGACAAAGAAGGCACGGAGTACATTCAAACCATTCGTGACTACGTTGCAGAACACGGCTATTTGACGCAGATCGAAGTGGATACCCAACATACTGATCCAAGTTGGCAAGACACCCATAAAAAAGCCAAAGACCTCTTGGCGCTCACACCAGAATATCTGCCAAATACGTACTTGAAGTATTATTTATACCCAGATTACGTCTACGAACACATGAAAGAACATCCAGAGTATACGCGTTCCAATGAAGTGATGGAAGGGCGGGAAAAACGAGTGTTCGATCATGCCAAAAAGATCACTGCCCAAGGATCTGCTGAAGGGATCGCTTTCGAGATTGATGCCCATGCAACCTTTATCGTTGATTTGGCACGCGCCATCGCTTTTAATACGCATGAGCGAATGGTCATGATTGTGGAAAACAACGGCGCGATTGCGAATTTCCCGGATGATGCCATGGTGGAAGTGCCATGTATCGTCGGTTCTGATGGACCAGAAGCCCTCGCTCAAGGAAAAATTCCTGCCTTCCAACAAGCGCTCATGTTCCAACAGGTGACTGTGGAAAAATTAGTGGTCGAAGCATATGTGGAAAAGAGCTATCAAAAAATGTGGCAAGCGTTAAGCCTTTCCAAAACGATTCCTAGCGCAAAAGTAGCCAAAGAGTTACTCGATGATTTGGTCTCGGAAAATGGTGATTACTGGCCAGGATTGTCTTGATTTGTTTCACATTTGCGAAACATTCGCTGATTGGATAACTGAAAGAGGAAGATTCTCCAAGAATCTTTCTCTTTTTTGATTTTTGTTGTGGAAGGATAATTCTCTGAAGAAAATCACCACGAAACGTCTTATCAACAAAACGATCAGACAGGTATACTAGAATATGCCACTAACTATGGTAGAATAAAGCTAATTGAATCAGATGAGAGGGAGCAATGCGATGTTTTTAGGGATTGATATCGGCACGACAGCCATAAAATTTGGGGTCATTGAAGATCGGAAAATCATTTACTCACAGTCATTACCAATCAAAACCCATAGCCACGGGTTAAAACAGACCCAATCAGCGACCCAGATCAGTAGCCAATTGATCAGTGGTGTCACAACGATTCCCGCTCAATTAAAAGCGGCAATCACAGTGATCGGGTTCAGTACCGCCATGCACAGCTTGATGCCAGTGGCTGGTGAAACAGCAGAAGAGATTTACATTTGGTCAGACAATCAAGCGAGTCAAACGATGACGGCCTTTCGTCAAACGGATCTGGCGGCAACGTTTTATGAAGAGACAGGGACACCGATCCATGCGATGTCTCCCTTTGCGAAACTGGCTTATTTTCAAACGAATGGTTCATATTCCAAAGAGACGAAATGGTTTGGCTTAAAAGAACTAGCAATGGCGTTGTTTACCGGACAAGCACGGATCGATTACAGTACCGCATCAGCGACCGGTCTTTTTTCTTTGAAAGAAAAGCAATGGAGTCAAAAGATTCTTAATTATTTATCCCTTTCAAAAGCCCAGTTAGCGCCTTTATGTGCACCGACTGATCGTTTTTTGATTACCGAGGAGATGGCGCAGCGGTGTGGCTTGAAGCCTGAGGTAGAAGTGATGTGTGGGGCTAGCGATGGATGTTTAGCAGCATATGCTGGCTATATTTCTACAGGGATCCGCAATAGCTTGACGATCGGAACCAGTGCGGCGGTTCGTAAAGTAAGTGAGACCACCGTCTTTGATCGCCAAAAACAAAATTTTTGCTACTATCTGCAAGATGACCTCTATGTCGTAGGGGCACCTTCAAACAATGGTGGATGTGTCCTTGCTTGGGCAAAAGAGACCTTATCAGAAGATCCTGATGCGTTTTATCATTATCTGCCTCAAGTCATGGAGGAGTCGCCGATCGGCAGTAACGGCTTACGTTTTTTCCCCTATTTAAACGGGGAGCGGGCACCCTTTTGGACAAATGAGATCACAGGCGGCTTTTCTGGCTTGACCCTGAAACACAATCGCTCAGACATCTTGCGGGCAGTCATCGAAGGCATGCTAATGAACATCGATTTATTAAAGCAAATGGCGCAGTTGGAAGGGGCAGTCACTGTAAGTGGTGGTTTCTTTCAAACAAAACTTTTAGGTCAAATGACCGCGGATGTGTTGGGGCTGACCTGCTATCTTTCCGATGAAAACGAACCGATATTCGGCTTGTATGATTTATACAAAAGCTCTGTTGTGCGGCAAGATCAGCCAGATGAAAAATTTGTTCCTGATCCGCAGAACCAAGCGCTCTATCAAGAATTGACAAAAACCTATTTTCAAGCATAAGCAATAACCAGCAATCCACTAGGGTTGCTGGTTTTCTTTTTCAACATGGGTAAAAGCGTCGACGATATATTCCATCAATAAGAGCAGTTTACCAAAGAAGCTAGTGTACTGGATGTTTTGGGTGTCGTAGGGACGTTCATCGGTCACTTCAAAGGAAAAGGTCGCTAGTTGATTGGCGCGATGATCACCGTTCCCGCAAAATAAAACAGTTGGTATGTGATGCTCATTGGCTAATGCCATCTTCTCCAGCACTTTTTGTGTTTCGCCAGATTTAGAGATGGTGATCAGCATACTGATGTTCTCGATGTTGTTACTAATGATCCCACCTGAGTCAGAAGCACTGACTAATAAGGTTTTGATGCCGTTGACAAGCATTTTTTTGTGGAGGTATTCTGCCACGATCCCAGAAAAACCTGTTGCATAAATCGTAATAAACTTGTCCTTATTTCGTCCATAGATTTCTTTGATCGCGTCGATCGTATCTGCAATACTGGCAGCGTCAATTTGGTAATCGATGGCGGCTTCAGTGATCGTCTGATTTTTCAAGCGATTCTTTAAGAAGTAAAGTAGCTCTAGATAGCCAGAAAAACCTAATTTTTGCGCAAGCCGCACGATGGTTGCTGGGGAAGTGTAGATCGCTTTAGCGATTTCTCTTAAGGGCAGTCCATCGATCGCAGCGGTATTTGCGAGCAAATAATCAAGAATTTGCAGCTCATTGTCAGTCAATTTTTTTCCTTTGATCAATACATTTAAGTCCATTGTTCGGCACTCCTTTGTCTTGTCTTCATCATACAATGAATAACGACAGAAAGTAAAATGGGAATCGCGTCATGCTGATATAGAGGAAAAAAGATTGTGCATTTCCTAAAAAGATATTATAATTTCTTATATAGAAAATAAAGGTGGAGAAATGATGACGCAAAAACCATATGGAACCGTACTACTAAAAGCAGCAACCATTTTAGATTATCTCGCAGAAGCGCCAAGTAAACCATTGCAAGAAATTTCTGAAGCAACGAAACTGACCCCATCCACAGCTTTGAAAATATTAGAAACGCTGCAAATGATCGGCTATGTCAAACGGGACAAAGAGAAGAATTATCGCTTAGGGTCTAAGCTGATCAAGTATGCCAATCAAAACATTCAAGAGCTTGATTTAGTGGAAATCAGCTTGCCTTACTTGGAAGCATTGCAGAAAACGGCGGATGAAACGATCCACTTAGGGGTCTTGACTGCCAATGAGATTCTTTATGTCAATAAATTGGAGCCCCGCAATCAAACGATCCGCATGTCTTCAAAAGTAGGGATCACAAGACCGTTGTATAGCTCTGCCATGGGGAAAGCCGTTTTAGCGGAGTTTGATGCCCCTCAAGTGGAAGAATATTTGGCAGCAACGCCTTTAACCGCTTATACGGAAAACACCATTACGAACCAGTTGAAGTTGAAGAAAGAATTGGAACAGGCAAAAGAAAACCAAGTAGCGTTTGATGATGAAGAAATGGAACAAGAAATCTATTGCATCGGTGCCTCACTGATAAAAGATCAGGAGATCGTTGGGGCGTTTTCTATCAGCCTACCGAAATACCGCTTGACCCCAGAATACAAAACGACATTGATCGATGCGATTATTGCGACAAAACAACAAATTGAACAAGCATTATAAACTTTTTAGTGGAAAGCCCTTGCAAATAAAAACGAGAACGGTATAATAAACGTGTAAGTTTCTTTATAATAAATACCATTTTCCAAATAGGAAATAAATGGAGGGTCTCAATGAAAAAAGTAGCGAATTTAATGAAATTAAAGGAAAGCGGCGTGATCGCTGTTGTGCGTGGCGCTTCAAAAGAAGAAGCGTTACAAGCAAGTAAAGCGATCGTTGCAGGGGGGATCACTGGCATTGAGTTGACTTTTACAGTGCCTCAAGCGGCAGATGTAATCGCTGAATTAGTAGCAACCTTCAAAGATAATCCAGAGGTAGTCGTTGGTGCGGGGACCGTTCTTGATGCAGTGACCGCTCGCTTAGCGATCATGGCAGGAGCACAATATGTGGTAAGCCCAACCTTTGATCAAGAAACGGCTGAATTATGTAATTTATATCAAATCCCGTATCTGCCTGGTTGCATGACCATTTCAGAAATGAAGGACGCCTTAAAAGCAGGCGCAGATATCATTAAACTATTCCCGGGTAGTGCGTATGGACCAAGTATCATCTCGGCCTTCAAAGCACCATTGCCACAATTAAACATTATGCCGACCGGTGGTGTCAGCTTAGACAACATGCAAGAATGGTTTGCGGCGGGTGTCGTAGCCGTTGGTGTAGGGGGGAATTTGTTAGCGCCAGCAGCAAGTGGGGATTTTGACAAAGTAACAGAAGTAGCGAAACAATATGCGGCAAAATTAAAAGAGATTCGAGGAAAGTAAGATGGCAAACATTCTGACACTAGGAGAAATCATGTTGCGTCTATCGACAACGTTAGGCGACCGAATCGCCCATAGTTCGATGTTTGCTGCCCATTATGGCGGTGGGGAAGCCAATGTTGCGATCTCCTTGGCGAATTTTGGTCATCGCGTTTCTTTTGCTAGTAAAGTGCCTGAGAATGCTTTAGGAGATGCCGTTTTTCATCATTTACGAAGCTATGGCGTCGATTGTCGCCACTTGCTTCGTGGCGGTTCCCGACTAGGTACTTACTATATTGAAACCGGTATCGGGGAACGAGCAGCGCGAGTGGTTTATGATCGCGCAGGCTCTAGCTTTGCTCAAATGAAAGAAAATGAGTGGCAATCTGACCTTTTTGATGGGGTTGACATTGTTCACCTTTCAGGGATCACGCCAGCTCTTTCAAAGACTTGGCAGACACTTTTACTGACGTTGATCAAAGAAGCGAAAGCAGCTGGTTGTAAAATCAGTTTCGATATCAATTATCGTGGAAAGCTGTGGACGACTGCTGAAGCGCGCGTCTTTTTGCAAGAAGTGCTCCCCTATGTCGATTATTGCTCGGCAGGACAGTTAGATGCCCAAGTCTTTATGGATGTATCAGCTCCAACAGAGGAAGTCGAAGATGACTACTATTATCAAGAAATGCATCGGAAATACCCAAATATCCAGCTCTTTTATTCAACTAGTCGTCAGGTGCTCTCAGCAAGTCACAATCAATTGACAGGAAGCCTATGGCACAACGGCAATTATGTCGTTTCTGCTACCCATGAGATCAATCCAATCGTTGATCGCGTCGGAGGCGGCGATGCCTTTTCAGCTGGTATCCTACATGGTCTTGTCACGAAGAAACAAGACCAAGAAATCATTGATTTTGCCACTGCAGCGTCTGCTTTGAAACATACGATCCATGGCGACTGTAATCAGTTTAGCGCCAATGAGATACAAGAATTTATTGCAACAGGTTCAGGAAAAATTATCCGATAGGAGGAATAAAACATGCAACACATGGAAACACGCTATACCCATAGTCCACTTGATATTCGTCACTATAGTACCGAGGAATTACGCAGAGAATTTTTGGTAGAGAAAATTTTCACACCAGGACAAATCATGCTGACCTATACCCACAATGATCGGATGATCTTTGGCGGAGTGACACCGACAGAAGAAGCGTTAGAAGTGCAATTAAGCAGCGAATTAGGGGTGGAATACTTCTTAGAACGTCGCGAATTAGGCGTCATCAATATTGGAGGACCTGGTGCGATCACGATCGATGGCCAAAAAGAACCAATGAAAAAACAAGACGGCTACTATATCGGCAAGGAAACCAAACAAGTCTTGTTCCACTCAGATGATCCAGCAAATCCAGCGAAGTTCTATCTATCTTGCGTGCCAGCACATAAGAAATACCCAAATGTAAAAATCAGTATCGATCAAGTCACACCAATGGAGACTGGCGAGAGCTTGACATTAAATGAACGGAAAATTTATCAATACATTCACCCAAATGTTTGCGAAAGCTGTCAATTACAAATGGGGTACACGATCTTAGAACCAGGCAGTGCTTGGAATACGATGCCAAGTCATACCCATGAACGTCGGATGGAAGCATATGTGTATTTTGATTTTGCCAACGAAGACACAAAAGTGTTCCATATGATGGGAAAACCAGATGAAACGAAGCATTTAGTCGTTAGTGAAGAACAAGCAGTTATTTCTCCAAGCTGGTCGATCCATTCGGGTGTTGGAACCAGTAACTACTCCTTTATCTGGGCAATGTGTGGCGAAAATATCACCTATACCGACATGGATATGGTGGCAATGGACGACTTAAAATAAAAAGAAAGAGGGTTTATCAATTATGGATTTTTCAATGGATCAATTTCGTTTAGATGGTAAGATCGCATTAGTGACTGGAGCTGTCTATGGGATCGGTTTTACGATCGCTCGTTCACTAGCAGCAGCAGGAGCAACGATCGTTTTTAACAACTTGGATCAAGAATCAGTGGATAAAGGATTAGCAAACTATCGTGAAGCAGGGATCGAAGCCCACGGCTATGTCTGTGATGTAACGGATGAAAAAGCAGTCAACGAAATGGTCAAGCAGATCGAAGAAGAAGTTGGCGTGATCGATATCTTAGTCAATAATGCTGGGATCATCAAACGAATCCCGATGTTGGAGATGTCTGCTGAAGACTTCCGCCAAGTCGTTGACGTGGACTTGAACGCTCCATTTATCGTTTCAAAAGCAGTCTTACCGTCAATGATCAAAAAAGGACATGGAAAAATCATCAACATTTGCTCAATGATGAGTGAATTGGGAAGAGAAACGGTGGCTGGTTACGCAGCGGCTAAAGGCGGCTTGAAAATGTTGACGAAAAACATTTGTGCCGAATTTGGTTCAGCAAACATCCAATGTAATGGGATTGGACCTGGTTATATTGCAACACCGCAAACCGCACCATTACGAGAGATCCAACCAGACGGTTCTCGTCACCCATTTGATCAATTTATCGTAGCGAAAACACCTGCTGCCCGTTGGGGTGAGCCAGAAGATTTAGCAGGACCAACTGTTTTCTTAGCTTCTGAGGCATCAAACTTTGTCAATGGCCATGTCTTATATGTAGACGGCGGTATCTTGGCGTATATCGGGAAACAACCTGAATAAAACAATCAGTAGTAAGGATGGGGACGATTGCAATCGTTCCCATTTTTATGGTCCAACACCCAAGAAATGCAGGGCTTTAAAAATAAATGGGTTGAAGCAAAGGAACTGCAAACAAATCTTTTAAAAAGAATCAAAAGCAAAACGCTGTGAAGGAAAATGTTCTTCGCAGCGTTTTGCTTGAGTAGCTCTTTTTCAAATCAGGTAGCGTATTTATGTTAGGGGAAGATTCAACACGAGCAATGAGTTTCAATCTAACAAAACTTGTTGTGCAAGCGGTAATGGAGCATTTTTCAAACATTTGGCAACTAATTTGGCGACGGCTGTAGCACCTTGGTCATTCAAATGCGTGTTATCCGTAATGCCGGTTGGATAATTGGGGTGCTGATTTTTTTCTAAATGAAGAAAATAGGTTTTCGCCTGTTGTGGTTCCAGCGCTGAAAAGAACCGTTGTGTTGCGGCAAAAAGATCCAGACAGACCACATCCAAGGAGGTAGCCAAAGCACGCATTGCTTCTGGGTAAGGACCGACTGCCAAAGGATCAAGTTGCTGTTGGTCCACGTAATGCAAACGAGTGATCGAGGTCAATAGGATCGGTGTCGCTTGCTGCTGGCGTGCCGTTTGCACGTAGGTTGCTAAATTATGCTGATATTCAACAGGTGTCGTGCCGCGACTATCTGTTTTTTGATCATTGTGTCCAAATTGAATCAAGAGATAATCACCAGCATGTAGTTCTTTTTCTGCCTGCAACAAGCGTCCTTCTTCAATGAAGCTCTTGGAGGAACGCCCATTTTTTGCCAAGTTGACGATTTGATGCTGGGGTAGATAGCGTGAGATTTTTTCTCCCCAGCCCGTTTCTGGACGAGCGCTAGGCTCTTTGATCGATGCGGTGGAATCACCGACGATGACGATTTTTACCATTTGCTTTCTCCTAAAATTTGAAGTAGTTGTTGGCGTTTTGATAACAGACATTTTCTACTAATGGTTTTAGCTGACGAAGATCAGCAGGTGCTTCACCACGTACAACGATCTCAGCAAGCCATTCACAAAAGACGCGTCGGAAATATTCATGACGGGTGTAAGACAAAAAGCTTCTTGAATCCGTCAGCATGCCGACAAAGTTAAAGATCACACTGCCATCTGCGAATTTCGTCAATTGGTGACGCATGCCTGCGCGGGTGTCGTTATACCACCAGCCAGATCCTAACTGCAATTTATTATTGCCTTCTTGCTGGAAGCACCCCATCAAAGCGACGAGTGCATCATAGTCATTGGGATTTAAGGAGTAGAGAATCGTTTGAGGCAAATGGTCCTGCGCATCAGCAGCGTTCAATAATTTCTGCAAGTTTTGAGTCAGTGGTTGATCATTGATGCCATCGTAGCCCGTATCTGGTCCCAAGCGCTCAAACATTCGTTGGTTGCAGTTACGGTACGCATGGACATGCAGTTGCATCGTCCAACCATGTTCGTGATACAGCTTCATCAGTTCAACTAGAACATTGGTTTTGAAGAACGAGACTTCTTTTTCCTCCAAAGATTCTCCAGCTAATGCTTTGGCAAAAATTGCTTCAAGGGATAACTGTTCGTCTGCAGCATACACTAAAGTATCCAATGCATGGTCAGACAAGCGGCAGTGATGCTGGTGAAAGTAGGTTACACGATCCCGCAAGGCTCTCAAGAAAGCATCGTAGGTAGTGATCGCGTTTTCGACACTCTTTTCGAGTTTGGTAACATAGGTAAGAAAATTCGGATGGTCGATTTGTAACGCTTTGTCAGGGCGAAAGGTCGGCAAGACTCGAAAACGTTGTTCTGTTTGGCTTAATTGGTGATGATAGTGAAGATCATCGACTGGATCATCTGTGGTGCAAACGATCTCGACGTTACTGCGAGCAATCAAAGCTCTACGAGTAAAGTCTTTTTGCTGCAATTTTTCGTTGCATAGCGTCCACAAAGTTTCGGCATTTTCTTCAGTAACGGGAAGATCGATCTCAAAAAATCGCTTTAATTCTAGATGGGTCCAACTGTAAAGGGGATTTCCCACCAATTTTGGCACTGTTTGACACCATGCCAAGAATTTTTCATAATCACTGGCATTGCCCGTAATCGCTTCTTCGGGTACGCCACAAGCGCGCATCAATCGCCATTTGTAATGATCACCACTTAGCCAAGCCTCGGTGATAGTTTTAAAGGGCCGATCCTCATAGATTTCTTTCGGGTCTAAGTGGCAGTGGTAATCAATGATCGGCAGCTCTTTGGCATAGTCATGGTAAAGTGTTTGAGCAATTTCATTTGGCAATAAATAGTTTTCATTTAAAAACATGTCGAACCTCTTTTCTTTGATTATAGTGTCACGCCATTTTTAAAGATGGCGATCTCACGAACGTTGTTGGCTTCATTACGCGTCGGTTTTCCACTGGCAGTATCGATGATCGCTTGAATAAAATCTTCCAGCACGACCTCCATCGGCTCTTCCAACAAGCGACCAGCGTTGAAATCCATCCAGTGCGGTTTCTTATGATAGATCTCTTGATTCGTGGCAACTTTCATGGTCGGCACATAGGCACCAAATGGCGTGCCGCGACCAGTGGTAAATAAGACGAGTTGGCAATCGGCAGAAGCCAGTGCAGAAGCGGCAACAAGGTCGTTTCCTGGACCTTCCAGCAGGCTCAAGCCTGGCTTACGGAGTTTTTCCCCATATTTTAAGACATCGACGACAGCGGAAGTCCCAGATTTTTGAGTACAGCCTAATGACTTATCTTCTAGCGTAGTGATGCCGCCTGCCTTATTGCCAGGAGAAGGATTTTCATAGACCGGTTCACCGTATGCAAGGAAATAATCTTTAAAGTCGTTGATTAGATGGAGAATTTTTTCAAAGGTTGCTTCATCTTGTGCACGCGCCATCAAGACTTGTTCAGCGCCAAACATTTCGGGTACTTCCGTCAAGACCGTACTGCCACCTTGAGAAACTAAAAAGTCAGAAAATGCCCCCAACAAAGGGTTGGCGGTGATCCCAGAAAACCCGTCGGAACCCCCACATTTCAACCCGATCTTTAGCTCACTCAAGGGAACGGCTTCTCGTTGATCCTCTTTTGCTGCTTCCAGTAATTCTTCTAATAAGCTTTCTCCGACCGCAATTTCATTGTCGCTTTCCTGTGCCACCATAAATTTGACGCGCTTTGGATCGTAGTCACCAAGGTTTTTCTTAAACTCGGGAACGGTGTTGTTCTCACAACCTAAGCCAAAGACCAAGACGCCACCGGCATTTGGATGATGCACCGCATCAATTAAAATTTGACGAGTGTTTTGATGATCTTGGCCTAACTGAGAGCAGCCGTAGGGATGTTTAAGGATCGTAATATGATCAAAAGTGCCAAGATCCGGATGATTCTTCTTGAAGTTTTCAACAATAATCTCTGCGATACCATTGATACAACCAACTGTTGGCACGATCAGTAAATCATTACGAATCCCAACTTTGCCATTTGCCCGTCGATACCCTTGGAACGTCGCAGCCCTTTTTGGATAACGGACGGGATGCAAATCGGGGGCATAGGTGTATGCTAAGGTGCCAGAAAGGTTGGTTTTGACATTGTGGGTATGCAACCATTGGCCAGTTTTCACGTCAGCTAAGAGATGTCCAATGGGATAGCCATATTTGATCACGTCTTGTGATTGTGCGAGGTCTTTGAGGGCGATTTTGTGTCCTTGTGGAATATCCTCAAAAAGGGTGATCGTTTGACCTTCAAATGCAAGGGTCGTTTTAGCAGCTAGTGGTTTTAATGCGACTGCGACATTGTCTTTAGGGTGCAATTTCAATAGTTGCGCGGGTGTTTCTGTTAATGTGCTGGACATAAAGATTCTCCTTTATTTCAAACTTGGCTCAGGGGTGTCAATCGACGCAAGTAACTGGCGGGGTCCGTCTTGTTTTAGGCATGTGCACATTTCATTGATCGTCTCTGTCATAAAGCTCAGGTCTGCATGCCAAAGTTGCTCATTTTTTAATAGAGCTGCGATCTGTTCTTCTGCTGGTAATTGTTTCACTTGCTGAAATATGGTTGTCACTAGCTCATCATCTTGAAAGGGTCGTGTGAGATAGAAAGTCAGCAACCCTGCCAGTGCGGCAGTGATTCGTTTTGGTACCTGCTGGTTTTGATGGACATAACGACTTAAGACTGGTTGAAGACGCGCACGGAATTTTGAGACGCTGTTTAAAGCGATCGATTGCAGCTGATGCTTCACATAAGGATTTCTGAAGCGCTCTTTGATTTGGTCCGCATAAGCTGCAAGCTGCGCTTTAGGCAAATCAAGCATTGGAATCAACTCTTCCTGAAAAAGACCATCCAAAAAGGCTGCAAATTCACGGTCGTTCATTACTTCTTCAACGGTTTCTAAACCTGCTAAAAGAGCGAGTGGAACCATCGCCGTATGAGGACCATTTAATAAATGTACTTTTTGTTCACGGTAAGGAGTCATATCTTCTGTCACGATCACATTCAACCCAGCTTCTTGCAAGGGGAGCTTTTCGGCTACGCCGCTTCCCTCGATCACCCATAGCATAAAGGGTTCCGCAGTGACCATTACGGCATCCTCATAGCCAAGAACCTCTTGGTATTGTGCCACTTTGTCGCGAGGATATCCTGGAACGATCCGATCGACTAAGCTGCAGCAGAAGGTGTTTTCTTTTTCTAACCAGTTGACGAAGTCTGACTCCAAAGACCATAATGCGGCATATTGTAAGACGATCTCTTTTAGTTTTTCTCCATTCCGATCGATCAATTCACAAGGAATGATCAAAAATCCCTTTTTTCGTAGTTGAAAACGACGATACAAAAGAGCGGTCAGTTTTGCGGGAAAACTTTGGGGAGGGGTATCGTGTAAGGTATCCTCTGGGTGAAACGCAATACCTGCTTCCGTCGTATTAGAAACGATGATCTCAAGTTGCTCGTCTTCGGCTAAAGCAAGATAGTCTTCCCATTGCTGATATGGATTCAACACTTGATCAATGGTGGAGACGACTTCAAATGTTTGAGATAAAGCGCCATCGACAAGTCCTTCTAAGATAACGGTGTAGAGATTTTCTTGTTGTGCCAACAGCTCTTTCAAGCCGTGATCAATCGGCTGTACCACAACGGCACTGCCGTTAAAAAGACCGTTCTTGTTCATTTGCTGCAGCTGCCAGTTAAAAAAGCCCCGCATAAAATTGCCTTCCCCGAATTGAATCACTCGGGCTGGATAGGTTTGATGGGGTTGTTCGGTAATTTTTTTCATAGAATCCTCCTTAAAAAATAGTTATGCACACGTTAACATTTTTTTGCGTAAGCGCTCTTGAAAACAAGAGGCTTACAACGATTGACGAATGATTAACGAGGTATCAAAGAAATGTTGTTTCTCAACTACTTGATTGGCAAATGCTTGCAACAGCAGGGTTGCTGCCAATTGACTCATTTCATAGACTGGTTTGCGGATCGTTGTTAATGGGGGATACGTATAGGGAGAAAAAGAACTATCATCAAAACCGATGATACCGATCTCCTCAGGGATCTTTCGTCCTGCTTGATGACAGGCATTGATCGCACCGATCGCCATGTCATCATTGGCGCAAAAAATCACTTCAGGTGGTTCAGGTAAAGCGAGTAGTTGCTGGGCACCCAGCTGACCGCTTTCCAACGAGTAGTCGCCAGCTACGAAGTATTCTTTCGGGCAGACAAGCTGCTTTTCTTGAATCGCTTTCATAAATCCTTTGCGGCGCTCTCTAGCGGAACCAAAGGAAGCGATCCCTTCGATCATGGCGATCTTTCGAAAGCCTTGTTCAAGCACATAGGTGATCATTTGATAGACCCCTTGGGCATCATTACTAGTGACATTCATCAAGGTTGCATCCTGCAATTGACGATTCAAAACGACGATAGGAATGTTTTTCTTTGAAAGAGCAGCGATAAAGCCGTCATCACGATCACTTTGACTCATCACGATCGCTCCATCGAGGCGATTCGGCTCTTCATCAAATGTATCGGATTGCAATAATTCATGAACCGCCAAAGTATATTCGGATGGTAGGGTATCACTGATTCCTTTGATCACTTCGACTAAAAAGCTATCGGAAGTACCAATGGATAGATGAGAAAAATAAAGACCAACGATATAGGATTTTTGATTCACCAGACTTTTGGCATTGACATTGGGCACATAGTGTAAAGATTCAGCGATGGCTGCGATCTTCTTTTTTGTTTCTGGCTTAATTAATGGGCTATCGTTTAGCGCACGAGAAACAGTTGTATGTGAAACACCAGCGACTTTGGCGATATCTTTGATCGTGACCATAGAAAACCTTCTTCCTTTTTGCTTGATTCAAGCATAGCTTGTTCCCACGAGAATGTCAATACACCAAGGATGCACACGTGAAACATTTTTCAAAATAACATAGGAACTTTTTCTGGGATGTGCTAGTATAAAAGAAGATAGTCAGGTAATGGGAGGGAGTCTATGAAATTCTTTTTAAGCTATCATCAAACGTCCAACTTGTTTTATAAAATATTTATTTTGATTTTTCTAATTGGTAGCGCTTTAATCATTGGGTTTAGTGGGGTCATTTATCATCGAACGTATCAAAACATTCAAGAAACATTTTTGCAAAGTCAACATAATTTGGTCAACCAAGTCAAAGAAAATCTGGATCAAAAAATTCAGATGGTGGAGTATGCCTTTTCTACATACAGTAGCACACAAAGCTTTTCCGATACGATGGAACAGCCGTTTTCCGTGACGAATTATCGACAAGTGCGAGAGATCAATTCACAACTGGCTTACATTGGTGTGATGGGGATTGAAAACGCCAGCTACCAATTGGTGAATTTGAATCAGCATTGGAAAATCGAAGAAGGCTCCTTAAAACAGATCGATGATACTGAATTCGCTGCTTTTCAAGCGTTGATCGACAACCAACGCTACTTGTATTGGTTACCAGAAGATGGCTATTTAAAAATGGTGATGACGCTGCCTGTGTTTCGCCAGGAAACCACTGCTTTGGGGATCGCTGAAATCCAAGACCATACCATTGCGCAGTTGGTGGCAGATCATGACGATTCCTTTTTGAATATTTTTCATGCAGACGGACAACTGCTTTTCGATAATGGTGAAGTGATCGATTCTGCCTTACAAGAAACAATGATTGCAGCTGCCCACGGCGATGGCATCTTCACTGACAAAGAAAACAATAAGTATGTGGTCACACAATCGGATTACAATCAGTGGTATCATGTGATCCGCCTGGCGTCTGCTAGCGTTTCACAAGCAATCCGTGAATTAAGAAGCGGTTTGATCGTGATTGGCAGTCTTTTGATCATCCTCTTTTTATTAGTATCCTATCGCATTGCGATCGTGGCTACCTCACCCATCAATCGGATCGGTGAGCTTTTAAAGCCCAAAAAACAAGGTCAGAAATTAGAAGTCAATCAGTTGATTTCCGATATCGACCAGGTCTTACATCAAAACCACGATCTCGCCGTCAAAGTCGAGCATCAAAAGCCCGAATTAGAATCCTTGTTTCTATTAAACTTGTTTCGCGGCTGTATCTCAGAAGAAGATATTCACTTAAAACTGTCACAATTTGGGTATGAAGTATCCAAAACAGAACACTTTGCCGTATTACTGATTCAAATCGATGATTTGTGTGGACGAGAAACAGCGACTATTGATATTTTCTTGCTTGCCATCGAGAATCTCGTTTCTGAGATCATTCCAGCAAATTTGCGTTTTCAACCAATCATCTCCAGTCAAGAAACCCAAGGAACGATTTTAAAGCTTCCTGAATCAGTTGACCAAAAACAAGTATTGACCTATTGTCAAAAGATCCATCAAGCGGCAAAAGATTACTTGAAAATCAAAATAAGTTGTGGGGTCTCACAATCCTACGACCGCCTCGTAGAAACCAAATTAGCGGTTGATAACGCCAAAGAAGCCTTGCACTATCGAATGAATTTAGGGGAAGAAGTCATTATCTTTTTTGACGACATTGCAGCACAATTAGACAATAATGCGATCGTTCAATACCCTAGAGAAGCAGAAAGCACCTTTTTGGATGCGATGCGTAGTGGGGAACTAGCGACCATCAAAGCGAGTTACACGGAAGTCGTACGGGAAATCATTCATGAAAACAAAAATCCGTTGACGATTGAAAGTGCCTTGTTTAAGTTGATCAACAGTATCGTTCAGCTAGGGCAACTCTTAGGAGCGGATCATACCAGCTTGCAGAATAGTCGTAAAGTTTATCAATCCGTGCTCAACCAAACTAGTTTGTTCAAAGTTGAGCAAATCATCTATCATGAGTTAGTTTTACCTATCGTTGAAACGACACAAGCCAAAACAGATCGAGAAATTCGCTCCTTGTCTGAAAAGATGGTCTTGATCGTACACCAACAATACGATCAAGATCTCTCCTTAGATAGCATTGCTGAACAGCTGCATTATAATGCCAATTACTTAAGTAATGTGTTTAAAAAGGAATTATCCATCAATTTTGCCGATTACTTACAAAACTATCGGTTGCAAATCGCCAAAAAATGGTTGCGGGAAACGGATATGACGATCAAGGAAATCGCAGCCAACCTTCAATATACCAACTCTCAAAACTTCATCCGCTTTTTCAAAAAGAAAGAACAGATGACCCCTGGAGAGTATCGCAAGCGATCCAAAGACTAAAAGAAAAAAGCGCTTTTTTATCGTTGATCAAAAGCGCTTTTTTTCTTTGCTGCCTGTTGGTTACCCTTTGACGGAACCAACCATTGCACCTTTCACGAAATACTTCTGGACAAAGGGATAGGCGATCAACATTGGCAGAGTCGCAACGACGATCACGGCCATTTTTACGGATTGTGCTGGGGGGACAACATCGACACTAGCGGCATCAGCGTTCATCCCGCTGGAGACGATCACGATTTGTCGAAGGAGCACTTGGATCGGCCATTTCGCTGAATCATTGATGTACAAGATCGCTGATTGATAAGTATTCCAATAACTAACAGCGTAGAACAAAGAGATCGTCGCAATCGATGGTAAGGAAAGGGGTAAGATGATACGGAAAAAGACGCCCCAATCAGAGCAACCATCCATTTTTGCGGATTCCTCTAAACTATCAGGAATCCCTTGGAAAAAGTTTCTCATAATGATCATATTATATGCACTGATGGCGCTCGGTAAGATCAATGCCCAGAGAGAATCGATCAAGCCGAGGCTTTGTACCAAAATAAAACTTGGGATCATCCCACCGCTAAACAACATGGTAAATACGACAATAAAGTTGAAGATGCCGCGTCCATGCAAATATTTTCTCGAAAGAGCATAGGCCATAAAAGAGGTCAAGATCATTGAAAGAACCGTTCCGACGATGGTCACGAAAAGGGAAACACCAATACTCGTAAAAATCGTGGGTGTCGAGAGAATATACCGGTAAGCATTTAAGCTAAATTCACGTGGGATAATGATAAATGTTCGTGTCGCGATCTCAGAAGAAGAAGCAAAGGAGCTTCCGAGAATGTTTAGAAAAGGTAAGAGACACGTTAAGGTGAAGAGTAGTAGAAAGCCAATAATAAATCCTTGAACGACCCGTTCACTTTTCGGGCGGTTCGTTTTTTTCAGGGTTTGTTGCATAGAAAAAACCTCCATCTTTTTTTACTTAAATAGGTACTTCCAACGTATCATGAGGCGGGGACAACGTATATAATCACTTTTACATGTTAAAAAATTCACAATAGTGATAAACGTTGATAAATCAAGGGTTTTCCAATTCGATTGAGAAATAATCCTAAAAAATGTATGCCTTTTCAAAGCTGAGAAAATGATTATATACGTTATCTTTTTTTCACGCTACCATGGGACTATCAAATCAAAAAAATTCGGAGGAACAAGTATGGAAACAAAAGTTGATAATTACTTCTCACCACTTAATGAAGAAGAACAGCGGCTGCGGCTGAAAAAGAAAAAATGGGCGCAAATCAGAAAAAATCGTGCCCTCTATATTATGGTATTGCCGGGGATTTTATATTTTCTTATTTTCCGTTACATACCGATGGGCGGTTTGGTCATCGCTTTTCAAGACTACCAACCATTCTTGGGGATCCTAGGAAGCCCCTTTGTTGGCTTCACTCATTTTATTCGGCTCTTTACTGAAGATACCTTCGTGATGTTGATGCGCAATACACTGATCATGTTTTTCTTAAATATCACGATTTCTTTCCCTTTTCCTATATTATTGGCACTTATGCTAAATGAAGTAAACAATCGCCGTTTGAAAAAAGGGATTCAAACCATCATTTATTTGCCTCATTTTATGTCGTGGGTCATCGTTGTTTCCATCTTCTATGTTTTATTAACGACAGAAGGTGGTGTAATCAATAACATGATCGAAAGTCTTGGTGGCGAACGTATCCCGTTTCTAACAAGCCGCACGTGGTTGCGTCCAATGTACATTTTCCAAGATCTTTGGAAAGGTGCCGGTTGGGGGACGATCGTCTATCTAGCCGCTATTACCAATGTTGATGAACAGCTTTATGAAGCTGCGGATATGGATGGGGCTGGCAAGCTACGAAAAATGTGGCATATCACATTGCCTTGTATTCGTCCAACGATCGTAACCTTATTGATTTTAAAGATCGGTTCGATCTTAGATATGGGCTTTGAGCATATGTTCTTGTTGATGAACTCAATGAACCGTGAAGTTGCCCAAATCTTTGATACCTTTGTCTATACCGCCGGGATTCAAAATGGTCAATTGAGTTACTCGACAGCTGTTGGGCTGTTTAAAGGACTTGTTGGCTTGATCCTCGTTATCTTTGCGAATCGTTTGGCGAAAAAAATTGGCGAAGACGGGATTTATTAAGAAAGAAGGGATCACATGACGATCGAAAAGATCACGAAAATCAACGAAGGATTACTCGCATTTTTGACGCTGATCGCACTTCACTTTCTTTGGCTCAGTGTGACTCTCCTGGGAGGGGTCCTCTTTGGCATTGGCCCTGCGTCGTATGCCATGATGAAATATTATGATCGCTGGCTTCGTCTTCATGAACGACCACCTTTGATAAAAAGTTTTTTCTACTATAGTAAAGAACGGTTCCGACAATCGGTGCTGATCAGTTGGTTGTTTCTGATCATTGCAGCGATCGTGATCACCAACATATTTGCGCCATTTCCATGGTTTATCCAAGTAGCGAATGTCCTCTTTTTGATTGCGTTTCTCTTTTTATTCATGCACGTGTATACCGTCATGGCAGCCACCAACTTTGTGACCGTGTTTGAGATCCTGCGGGGGAGTGCGTTGTTAGGTTTAGGCTATCTGCATTATTCGATCATAAGTTGGACGATTTTGATCGTTGGCTATTTAGTCCTGGGCAGTTATTTCTTGATCGGCCTCTTTTTGATGGGTAGTAGCTTAGTTGGTGGTGTTTTTGCCCTTGCTGGTAAAAAAATTCTTCAAGATATCCACCCAATTGAAACAGATCAGGTGGTTTCAAAAACGGCATCGACTACGGAGCAAACCGTTTCCAGCAAAGGAGAGGAGGTCATTATCTAAAGAAAACGGCTCAAAGACTTTTACTGGTCCGCAAACAAAACGGTTACTAGAGAACACCTGAAAATAGCAAGACAAGCTGAACCCTCATGAAATACAGCCGGTAAAACGGATTCATTCAAATAGCTCTATGAATTGAGGAGACTACAATAAAAGGAAGTATCGTACATGAAGAACTATTCGGAAATTGCTTTGAACACATTATTTGAGCGCTATGACTACTTATGCAAAGAAAAAATTTATCACGGAAAATGGTCCTATGACATCGGGGTCGTTTTACAAGGCGTGAAAGAAGCCTATGAGCAAACTGGTGACAAACGCTATTTCGACTATATCCAAAACACGATGGATTTTTATATTGACGAAGACGGTCGTATCAAAAACTATCAGATGGATGCGATGAATATCGATTACATCAATAATGGCAAATGTTTATTCTTACTATACAAAGAAACAGGTGCTTCAAAATACAAGATCGCCTTGGACACGCTGTATCAACAATTACAGCAGATGCCAAGAACAAGCGAAGGTGGGTTCTGGCATAAAAAAATCTATCCTTATCAAATGTGGTTAGATGGCTTATATATGGGGGCCCCATTTCTAACAGAATACGCACTGACATTTGAGAAAGAAGAAGCATTGGAAGATGTAATCAAGCAATTCACCTTATGCTTTACTCATACCCTAGATCCAAAAACGGGTCTTTTGTATCACGCGTGGGATGAACAAAAAGTCCAGCCGTGGGCAGATCCTGAGACTGGTTGTTCAAAAAATTTCTGGGGACGATCAATGGGATGGTTCATGATGGCTCTCGCAGATACGATGGTGCTATTAGGGGAATCAGAGCAGAAGAATCCATTAGAAAAAATGTTTGTCTCCTGTCTAGAAGCTCTTGCTAAAGTAAGAGATCCCCAGAAAAAAGTGTGGTATCAAGTCTTAGATAAAGGCAGTGAGCGTGGGAATTATTTAGAAGCATCCGCTTCTTCAATGATTTGTTACGCAACAGCGAAAGCAGTCAAAGCAGGGATCATCGATCAAAAATGGCAAGTGTTTGCCCAAGAGACCTATCAAGGATTGCTTGATGAGTTTGTCTTTTTAACAAAAGAAGGCTGGTTGAATCTGATCAGAAACTGTGAAGTTGCTGGTCTTGGTGGACCAGATGATCGGGATGGTACGTTTGTTTACTATATCAGTGAACCCGTTATCACGAATGATTTCAAAGGATACGGTGCCTTTTTACAAGCGAGTTTACTGCTACAACCACTAACGGAGGAAGGAAGCAAGAAATGAATATCCAATTGACTACAGCTGATTTACAAGAAAAAGAAGGTCTGTTGACAGAAGCGATTCAAGAAAAAATTGATGAATTGCATCAACAAGGAGGAGGCAGAATCACTTTTTCCGCAGGACGCTATCCGACAGGAGCGCTCTTTTTAAAAAGTAATATTGAACTGCACCTACTATTGGGGGCGACCCTAGTATTTTCTGATGATCCCAAAGACTATCCCGTCGTTGTGTCTCGCTGGGAAGGGGTCAAACGGGAAGTTTATGCCTCTTGTTTATATGCGGAGAATGCGGAAAATATCGCTGTCACAGGACTAGGAATGCTTGATGGACAAGGGCAAAGATGGTGGAAGACCTTTCGGGAAAACCGTGAACAGCTTGCTTATCCACGACCAAAATTAATCAGTTTTGACTCTTGCCAGCAGATTACGTTGAAAGATATCCGTCTTGTCGATTCACCAAGTTGGACCGTCAATCCGATTCTTTGCCAAGATCTAACGATCGATAATCTTCGCATCAAAAATCCAGCGGATTCGCCAAATACGGATGGGATCGATCCTGAATCTTGTAAAAATGTCCGCATCAGTAACTGTCATATCGATGTTGGTGATGATTGTATCGCCATCAAATCAGGAACGGAGGACACCAAAGAACGGGTCGCTTGTGAGAATATCACGATCGTAAATTGCCATATGCTTCATGGGCATGGGGCAGTCGTTCTAGGTAGTGAGATGAGCGGCGATATTCGTAATGTCACCATCAGTAACTGTATTTTTCAAGATACCGATCGTGGGATTCGGTTGAAATCCCGTCGGGGACGTGGCGGAACGATCGAAGATATTCGAGTGAATAACATTGTGATGGATAATGTTATCTGTCCATTCACTTTAAATCTTTACTATTTCTGTGGACCGAAAGGCAAAGAAAAGTATGTTTGGGATAAAAATCCGTACCCGATCACCGAGGAAACCCCTCATTTTCGGAGAATCCATTTTGCAAATATCTCGGCTCGGAATGTTCATGCGGCCGCTGGATTTGTTTATGGCTTGGCTGAACAATTTATTTCAGATATCACTTTCCAAGATATTGCTGTCTCTATGGCTGAACACCCAATTCCAGGAAAACCTGCAATGATGACAGGTATCGAAGAGATGACAAAACAAGGCTTTTATATTGGCTGTGGACGGAATATTCAGTTTGATCGTATCAATTTGGAAGGCGTAACTGAAGCGTTCCATATCGAGAATAGTCGGGAAATCACCGTCACACAATCATTTGAGAATCGTCAGCCTCTGGCATTTCAAGGAGATTTTTTGTGAGGGATCCTCAGTTACTACAGCTGCTAGGTCCTGATATGAAAGTTGCACCACAAGTGGTTCAGCAAACAAAAGAGCAAGTGCAAAATTATACCTTGGAACATTTACTTCTACGATTAAATCAAGAAGAGGATGTCCCTGCATACTTTGCTTATCCTAGCTCTCAGCAACCTGTTCCACTCGTTTTGTTCAATCATTCTCATGGCGGCGACTTCACGATGGGGAAAGAAGAACTACGACAAAGTCCGTGTTATATGCAAAAAGAAAGCCTATTCGCGACATTTATGAAGTTGGGCGTCGCCGTTGGGGTGATCGACATGTGGGGCTTTGGCGAACGAAAAAACGGTGAGAATGATAGCTACAAGCGGTTTCTGTTGCAAGGCAAAACATTATGGGGCCAACGAATCTATGACAATCAACAGTTTTTGACCTATCTTGCTTCCCGCAAAGAAGTGAAACATTCCGCTATCGCCACATTGGGACTTTCTATGGGCGGCTTGATGAGCTGGTGGTTGGCAGCGCTAGATGAACGGATATCAGTGGTGGTGGACATGGCAGCACAAGTGGACTATCAAGCATTGATCGAAGAGGACCGTCTAAGCAAACATGGGTTTTACTATTATGTTCCTAATGTGTTGAAAGACTTTACGACTGTGGCGATCCAAAAACAGATCGCACCACGCCCGCGTTTGAGTTTGGTTGGCAAAGAGGATCGTGGCTGCCCCTCAAGCGGCGTCGCTCGTTTGGATCAGCAGCTCGGACAGCATTATGAAGCAATAGGCTATAAGGAGCATTGGCAGGCGTGTTGCTTGCCAGGCGGTCATGAAGAAACCAAGGAGATGAGAGCGCAGTGGATCGAATTTTTAAAACAGCACCTCCTATCAAGCTAAAGGTTAGTAAAGAGCCGCAAAAGGGTGATTTTACGAGTATCCAAGCAGCCGTGCTGGCTGCTGAAGCCTTAACAGCACCTTGTGAAATCACGATCGCCTCTGGCGTGTATCAAGAACAGGTGAAAATTTATAAAAACCAGCTTACGTTGATCGCGGAACCTAACACGTTCTTATGCTACCACTTGGCTGCCGAGCAAACCGATGAAAAAGGGCAAAAAAGAGGAACGTTTCAAACAGCGACGCTCTTTATCAATAGCCGAGAAGTCTTTGTAAAAAACCTGACCATCATCAATGACGCAGGGTATGGGCAAGCAGTCGGGCAAGCAGTTGCCGTCTATATCGAAGGGGATGACATTCGCTTCGAACGCTGTCATCTCGATGCTTTTCAAGATACCTTGTGCCTGGGTCCATTGCCAAAATATACCAAAGAAGGCGAACCAATGATCAGTCCTTGGCGAAAGACAATCTTTGACCAACAACAGAGTTTGTTTTTGCATTGCAGAATCAGTGGAACAGTCGATTTTATTTTTGGCGGTGGTTCCGCCACCTTTGAAGAGTGTCACTTGCATTGTAAAAATACACCACAAACGAACTACATTACTGCTGCCTCAACCAGCAAACAAGCAAGCGGGTTAACCTTCGATCGGTGCCGAGTGACAGGGGACAAAGCCTATTACTTAGGCCGTCCTTGGCGTAATGACGCCAAAGTCACCTTTTTATCCTGCTGCTTTGATCAACAGCTCGCCCCTTGCGGATGGTCTGATTGGGGAAAAACAGCAAGCCACCAAACGGTCACATTCACGGAGCGAATGTGTTGTTACCAAAGAAGTCCCCAACGTCCTGAATGGGTGACTCTTGAAGGAGTGATAGAAAAATGAGCAAGGCAAAATGGTCTGGCTGGATCGGGATGGTTCTCGCTCTGGTGTTTATGGGCGGCTTTTCCTTGGCGATCAATCAAATGACTGTCCAGCAGTTCGAAGAGATCTTTCAACGTGCGTTTCCCACTATACTGAATCAAATGACGGCAGAAGCAGCATTGGCGCAATTTCAAACACTCGGCGCTTGGTTTGGCTTCACGCTGTTGGCACTCCTGATATTGGTTTCAGTGGCGACGATGCTTGTTCGCTATCGTAATTATCGAAAGCAATCTTGTGCTATTTATTTTTTGACTGGTGTCGTGACATTGATTGGTAGTCAAATGATCGCTTTTCCGATTGCCTTTTGTTTCTTTTTAGCGGTGGGTTTTTGTTTTCTCCATCGCGATGACGGACACAAGAAAAAAACAGCGGACGCAGTCAGCAAACAAGGAGGGGTTGCATGAAGGCAATAATCAATAATCCGATTTTAAGAGGGTTTCATCCTGATCCGAGTATTTTAAAAGTCGAGGATACTTATTATTTAGCGGTTTCTTCCTTTGAGTGGTTGCCAGGAATTCGGGTCTACTGTTCTCAAGATCTAGTCAATTGGTCCCATGAAACAGATATTCTGACCAATCAAGTGGATTTATTAGGCAACGCAGCAAATTGCAGCATTTGGGCACCGCAAATCAGCTACGCAAACGGACAATACTATTGTGTCTATACAAATGTTCGCAACACGACACGCCCCTTCAAAGACTGTCGAAACTATCTCATCACGGCTCCTACCATTCATGGGCCATGGAGTGAGCCCATTTACTTAAATGGTAGTGGCTTTGATCCGTCCTTGTTTCATGATCAAGAGGGGCGTATCTGGTTACTGAATGCGCTTTGGGATTATCGTAAGGATACACCAAATAAATCGGTGGGGATCGTGCTCCAAGAATACTCTGAAGCACAAGGGTGCTTGATCGGTGACAGAGTGCCAATTTTTTCTGGAACCCAGCTGGCGAAGACTGAAGCACCGCATCTTTATTACCACAATGAGTGTTATTACTTACTGACGGCAGAAGGAGGAACGGGTGCAGGTCATGCGGTAACAGTTTGTCGTAGTAAAACCATCACTGGACCTTATGAAGTAGATCCGCATTTTCCCATGATGCGTGCCTATCAGCGCGAAGATTCCCCTTTTCAATGTACAGGTCATGGCAGTTTGACGATTGCGCCATCAGGAGAATGGGTCATGAGCTATTTGATGACTCGGCCAGTAGAAGGGGCAGCGATCCTTGGACGAGAGACAGCACTCCAAACTGTCTATTGGGATCACGAAGGATGGCTGCGTCTTAGCAATAACGATACGATCCCAGATCAAACCATCAGGCTCGCTAGCGACGCTCAGAAGCAAAGGGCATCACCTGCTGTTTTTATTGATGACTTTAAAGGATCGTTGCAAAAAGCATGGAACGGTAGACGATTGCTGCCCAATGAAGAGTGGTGCAATCTGAGTGAGCGACCAGGGTATTTGCGATTGATCGGCGGAGAATCGATGCAATCGAACTTTCATAAGCACTTATTGGCGATTCGTCAACAAGACTTTTGTTTTGAAGCTGAAACAGTGATGGAATACCACCCCCAATCGTTCAATCAGATGGCTGGATTGTCGCTTTTCTTAAATGAAGAAAACTATTTGTTTTTCTACGTAACCTATGATGAAAAAGAAGACAAGGTCCTTCGGTTGCTGCGGTGTTGTGAAGGAGAATTTCACTTGTTCCCAGATAAATTGCCCCTCGCTGCTGCAAGTGAGCCGATTGGATTGAAAGTAGTCGGTTCTTATCTAGAAGCCCAATGGTTCTATCGGCAATCACAAACGTGGCATCCCTTTAAAAAGCAAAGCATCCAGTTCTTGTCTGGTGGTTTTACGGGGAATTTCATTGGAATCAGTGCCCATGATTTAGATCACTTTGGCAAAAGCTATGCCGATTTTGAATATTTTACGTATCAAGGGAAAGATCCGCTCGATGATGGCTCCCTAAAAATAGAGAAAGAAGGTTAACAAATGAAAAAGTTGAAAGTTGCAAGTTTATTATTATGTGCTGGACTGTTTTTAGCAGGCTGCGGCGATGGTGGAGGTTCACCTGAAGGACCAGAAAGCGAAGGGAAATCAAGTATTTCGTGGATGGCGATGCTACATACTGCTTCCCCACCATCTGGAGATGTCACGCAAAGGTTAGAAGAATACACAGGGGTCGAGATCGACTTTACGTGGGTGCCAGATGCTTCAAAAACAGAACGCTTGAATGCAGCATTGGCGTCGAATTCTTTAGCAGATATCGTTAGTCTGACAGAAATCAATAACACAACCGTCCGCAGCTCACTCGCATCTGGAATGTTCTGGGATGTGGAACCCTATTTAGAAGAGTTCCCGAATTTGGCAGAAATTTCCGAAGATCGGTTAGAGTCTTCTCGAATTGATGGTCGAATCTATGGTGTTCCGTTTTTAAAACCGATCGCTCGTTATGGCGTCCTTGTCAGAAAAGATTGGTTGGATAATTTAGGCTTGGACGTGCCATCGACATTAGAAGAATTAGCTGCTGTCGCCCAAGCCTTTACGGAAGATGATCCAGATGGAAACGGTGCGGATGATACGGTTGGTTTCGTAGAGCGTGATGAGTCCTTTAACGTTGGGTTCCGTTCACTTTCAGGTTACTTTGGTGCAGACAATTGGTTTACGATCACGGATGATGATGAAGTGATGCCATCTTTTATGCAACCAGAATACAAAGAAGCAATGGAATGGTTCCGTAATATCTATGATAACGGCTGGATGAATTCTGATTTTGCGGTAATGGCGAAAAATGATCAGAAGAACTATATCGTTCAAGGTCGTGGTGGGATCGTATTGAGTGGTTTGCAAGAAGTACGTAACTACATTGATGATGCAGCTGGTACTGATGAAGAGCATATGGAATGGGTCTTGATCAATGATATCGTCCATGAAAACGTGGAACGTCGTATCCTTTCTGATACCAATGGTGGAATGGGCGGCTGGTTAGCCATTCCGAAAAACAATGTTGAAACCGAAGAAGACTTACGTGTTGTTTTGAAATTTATCAATGATTTGATGGACGAAGAGCCGTTTACGTTGATGACGCAAGGGATCGAAGGTGTTCATTATGAAATTGATGATGAGGGTGTCTATGTCCGTTTAGATGATACGAAGTGGCAACAAGAAGTACAACCATTTTCTTCGTCTCGTCCATCAGAATTAGTAACAGTTTTCCCTTCAAGCAACCCATATGTCAACTTAGCCAATGAAAAGATTCGCGAAAATGAAGAGTTTGCGGTGATCAATCCTGCACAATCGCTGACCTCTGAAACCTATGATCGTTCATGGTCAAGCTTGATTGAAGGAATCTCAGACGCTTACTACCAATATATGACTGGGGAAATCGAGATCGATGGGTTTGATACAGCGATCGAAACCTTCTTAAGAAATGGTGGACAGCAAATCATTGACGAGTTCACGGAAGACTATCGTTCACAACAATAAAGGTCACAAAAGGTTCTGATCATCTATTGAGAAGAAATGGATGAAGTGAGGAGCCGCTACTGCTGAAAGATTTGAAGACCAAGACCAGTTGAAGTGATTCGCTGCTTGGTCTTCTTTTTGCTTCAAAAGCAGTGAAGAAAGGAGAAGCTATGTTTCAACTAACTGTTCGGGGTCATGATTTAAAGAATTATGGATCCCCAGAAGAATTAGCGCAAAAAATTGCCGCCCAAAACATTCATAACATTCAATTTGCATTAAATAAATCCTTCCCGCAATGGGCAGAGCCAGAGCAATTAAGCCCTGGTTTAGGCCGCTTTTTCAAACGAGTTTTTGGTCAATCTCACGTTCAGGTCGCTTTATTAAGTTGTTATTGTAATCTGATCCATCCTGATCTGGAAAAACGGGAAACGATTTTATCCAGATTCGAGACCTATCTCGCACATGCCAAATATTTTGATGCAGCTATGGTCGCAAGTGAAACTGGTTCGGTTTTGCCAAATATGGGGTATACCGAGGAAAATTTTAGTGACGTCGTTTTCGATGATTTGGTTCAGGTGATCAAGCGTTTGGTCCAAGTGGCTAAGAGACATCAAGTGATGCTAGGAATTGAAGCAGGCTTGAATCATCCACTATCATCGATCGACCGAATCGAAGAATTGCTGGAACGGGTACCCTCTGACTATTTAGGGATCATCTTTGATCCAACCAATCTGATTACTGCGAAGAACTATCAAGAGCAAGTCGCATTGACAAGGGAAGCTTTTTCTCGCTTTGGCGATGCCATCGTTTGCTTGCACTTGAAAGATTATCAAGTAATCGATGGGAAAATCAAGGTAGTCCCATTGGGAGAAGGAATGATTGATTATCAACAACTATTGGCCATCACCGCTGAATACAAGCCATATTGTTATGTTGTGTTAGAAGGGACGACCGAAGAAGCGATGCAGCCAGCCATTTCACTGATTGAAGCACTGAAAAAGTGAGCGAGTTGTCTTTGATTGTGACTGATGAGGAACTGCTTTGTTTCTAGGAATCACGGGAGATCACGGAGTCCTTTCCTCAGCAAGCAAATTTATTTACTTACTAAAAGTTAGTGTTATACTTAAAGGTACAAGTGAATTTAACTGTTTAGAAAAGAGGAAATAGCGATGACAATGATTCAATCCACCTATCAAATCGATGCAACAGCCGCAATTGGCAAAGTCGTTTTAAAAGTAGCAAACATAGAAAAAATGAGCCAGTTTTATTCGGACGTGATCGGCCTGACTTTATTGGAGCAAAGTGTAGATCACGCGCGATTAGGCGTGGGAGCGCAAGAGCTTTTAGTTCTAGAGAAGGTGAGTGATCCGTTGCCTTTGACACGGAAAACAGGCCTTTTCCATACGGCGTTTCTTTTGCCTAGCCGTAAAGACCTAGGAAATATGCTGATTCATTATTTGGAAGCCAAAGCTCCCCTCGATGGTGCCAGCGATCATGGATATAGTGAAGCGTTATACCTGACCGATCCAGAAGGAAACGGGATCGAAGTGTATCGTGACAAACCGATGAGTGAATGGGATATTCGAGCAGATGGTGAGATCGTAGGCGTTACTATCGAAATGGACGCGCAAGGCGTGCTGGGAGCCGCTGACCGATCTCAAACGACCTTTCCAGTTGGCACCACGGTGGGGCATGTCCATTTGAAAGTGGCGGACTTGGCAAAAACAGAAGAATTCTACACAGAAGTTTTAGGCATGCGTTTGACGTCAGATTTTGGTAGCCAAGCAAAGTTTTTTGCTGCTGGTTCGTATCATCACCATATCGGATCGAATATTTGGATGGGAAGAAATGTTCCAGCTATGGAAGAACAGGATCTAGGCTTAGCGTACTTTACGATCGTTTTGCCAGCTTTGGCTTTTTCTACGTTACGAAGTCATCTCAAGGCAAGAGGCGTTTCGTATGAGTTAGAAACAGACAGCCGCTTGCATTTGACTGATCCGAATGGGATCAATCTGATCATCGAAAGAAAGAATCAGCCTTAAGATGGAGGTTTTTTCATTCATGAAATGAGAGAATAACCTATAATCAAGTAAAAGGAGAGCAAGCATGAAAAAAAACGGGGCGGGACAATCACTATTTCTAGCATTATTGATCAGCATGGGCTTATTTTTCTTTGTCCAAGGGAAACAGTTAATAGAAAGTGGGGCGTCTCCTGTGATTTTTATTGCTTTTTCGGCTTTTGCAGGAATTATCGGAGTTGGTGTCTATGGTCTTCAAGCAATAATGAAGCAGCATCGGCGCAAAGCCATGGTACCAATCAAAACCAAAAAATAAAGAAACCGGCCAATCTTAAACAGGAAGATTGGTCGGTTTTTTGTTTAAGCTAAGACAAAATGGGGAATTGGGGTCTCGTCCCCTACATACTAATTTTCCATGTTTTCAATCGAAAATTCGATCTCATCAGGTAAGAAGCCGTTCCCTTCAAGATGAGCAGCCATATTTCTTTGACGGATCCCTAACACCCGACGGGATTGATTGGCGCGTCCTAAAGCATGGCGATACCAATCTACATCTAGGGTTTCTAGTGCCCATTGTGTTTCCTCCGCAGTAAAACCTTCTGTTTCTAACAGTTCTGCCATCTCTTGTTTTGAATAAAAGCGACGATTTCCTTGCGCTCTAACGAGGAAAAAGGCTTCACGTTCTCGTTCTGTCGCATTGTTTTCGCGCTCATAGCGTGCTGCTACAGTCGGGGCGAGATGAAACCCTGCTAAAATCGTTTCCTCAGTCACTTCGTTATCAAACACGTAGGTTCTGAACTGAAAACGATTGTCGTTTTCCAGTTCAAGCCATAGTGATTCAACCATAAATCGATAACCGTATGGAATCGTTTCATAAACAGCATCGGCAATTTCGTAAAAATAAGCGGAAACGGCTTCGTAAGGAGTCATTATCTCGGGAACGATTTCCGTCGTTTGTCCATTAAACAAAGTGATTGCGGAAGGGTAGGTCTCACCAGCATTTGTAAATGTGAGAATCCCCACTGGCTCATGTTTTGTTGAAAAGACATTCATGGTCACACCGTTCGCCAAATCAATCGCACTCTGCCACTCGATTTCTTGGTCATCGCTTTGTTGGTGTAAGTGTTCAAGTGTATCAGGTGTCAAACCAAGTTTTTCTCGTGTATCTTCATTGATTTCTTCTTCATCGGCAAGTGGATTGTTTGCTCCAGCGGTCACTAGTGCCAAATCCTCTTCGTATTCGTTGAATAATTCTTGCAATTTTGCTCGTCTACTGACGATGATCGGGCTTTCCTCATGGATGGCAAGTAAGGCTTCGATACGGCCATTGCGAGCGGCAACCCAACTGGGCATATCCAGATAGCGAGCTTCGATCGCTTCTTGAGCGAGTGCGATCATTGTTTCCGTGTTTTCAATGAATGCCGCCTTGTGTTTTGAGTTGCTATTGACCTGGTCTAGAAAGGCCAATTCTGCTTCTTTGCCTCGAATCATCAGTTCGAGATTTTCAATACTTAAATCATAAGTAAGATTTTCTGCATGATAGGTATGTTCCCAACCAGCATCTAAAGCGGCACCGATGCGTTCAGAAAGTTCCTCAGGGCTTGCTGAATTTATCGTCCCACATCCTGAAATCAGGGACAGTATTAGTAATAAAGGCAACAAAACTTGTTTTTTCATTTTTCTCCTCCTCGTGAGACTCTAGTAAACCTCGCCAATTTGTACGAATGAACGCATCAGAGCACTTTCTTGGGTATAAACATAGCCACAATATAAGGGACATCAACTGACCCCCAAAGTTAGACCAAAAAACCTAACTTTTTGGGGTCACTCCAACAGCATATGGGCATCGCGATGCCCTTTTCTTCGCTAGCTTTTAGTTACCTATGTTTGTCATCGCGTAGTCGATTTGTTCTTCTGAAAAGTCTTCAAAAGTCAATAACCGGCGAATGTTGTCAGGAGGAAGACTCATCAAGGAATGGTAACTATTTGCTTTCTTCAACGCCTGCTCGTTCCAATCAATCGTGAGCTGATCAACTGCCCATTGTGCATCATTATGGGTAAACCCTTCAAATTCTAATTGTTGTATCAATCGTGCACGTGAGAAAGCCATGAGGTTCGTATAGGATTCGGCACGAGCGATCGCTCGTCTTTGTTCTGAAGATCCTTCATTCTCGGTCTGAGTTTGTTCGTCATTGTTTTGCTCTTGCTGCAAAGCCGTAGCTGCTTCTTGTTTGGCGTTTGCTTCTTGAAGCTGTTGATACACGGTAGTGACCATGTCTTGATCAATGTCATGATCAAAGCCATAGGTCATCACCGCCAGCTGATGTTCATCAGAAGATTGATCGAATCGATTCATAAACATCATTGATTCACGAGGAATATTTACGGCGAGCGCTCGTAAAATCGTTTCATAGAAAGCAGCTTTTTGCTCGTCGGCAGTTTCCCGATTCAGAACAGTAAACCCAGATGCGTACTCCTCATCGGGCATCGCAAAAACGAAGACGTCAACATTCGTTTCGCTTGTGTGGTAAACGGTGGCAGTGAGTCCATCGTCAAGTTCGATTGTGCGATGAAGAGTAAGCGCATCTTCTGTGAGCTGCTGAAGCTGCTCGATATCGTCTGCCAAAAGCCCCAGCTTTTCCCGCGGATCGGCTTCAGGAATCGTTTCGTTTGCTACCTCTAGTAGACTGTTGAGGTTGTCTTGATTACTGAGAATGATAGGGCTCCGTTCATGAATCGCAGCCAGAGCTTGGCTATAACCAATGCGGGCAGCAAACCAAGCAGGGACATCGATCCGACGCTCCACTAACGCTCGTTCAGCGGTTGCCATCAAATCAATCGTGTGGCTGATCAATTGCTGAAGGTCTTCGTCGGAAGAATCAAGTTCTTCCAAAATAGCCAGTTCGGCTTGGCTGCCTGCAATCAGCAATTCTAAGGTCGCTGGTTGATAATAGGCCCAACCCGTTCCAGACTGGTTTGTATATTCCAGTCGTGCGTCGATGCCAAGCGCAACGGTCTCTGACAGTTCTTCATCTGCCTTCGTGCAGCCGATAAGCAAAATAACGAATGACAATAGGGTGATCAGTATTCTTTTTTTCATTAGGCTCCTTCTTTCTATCGAAAGTAACTGAGAAAACAGTCGGCAGAGGTTGGTTCATCTGGGGGAAGGAGGGGGGCAGGTGAATGGAAAAAATGTTGAAAAGATTTCCATCACAAGTTCATTCAAGCAATTGTTTCTGATACGTTAATAAGAAAAAACGGAACATTGAACTGGTTTTCATTAATACCTGTTATATTATTCATTTTATATGAAAAATATCACTAAATGCAATGATAAAAGGATTTTTATTGGATTTTTTATCTTTGGGAAAGGAAGGTTACTCTCAACTTTTGAAGAGTAGGTACTCAAGAGCAAAGCGATCGAGGGAATTCATTAAAGGATCGCCAAGGGGATCTTTTGCGCAAACAAAAAACAGCTTCCCACAATGGGGAAGCTGTAAGGATGCGGAAAATGGGATTTGAACCCACACGAGCGATTGCTCACAAGACCCTCAATCTTGCACGTCTGCCATTCCGTCATTTCCGCAAATACTATAGAAGGAAACGCAGGCTAAGGTAGTTCTGTCACGCCGCGTCTAGAAAATATCTTACCTGATTTTCAGCAGGTTTGTCAATAACTTTTCCAAATGCTATTTGAAAGAATTTTCAGACTTTAGATTGCATTTTTTTCCATAAAAGGTATGCTAAAAGAATGAATAATTATTTTTTTGAGAGGAGAGCAAATGAACTATTTTAAAAACCAACTGGCAAAAGCTGTTAAGCAGAAAGTATTCATCTTCCTACTCATTGGTGCCTTTAGTTTAGGCTGCAGTTTTTCCGTTTATTTGAAACTGATGGAACCCGTCAACTTGCCCGCTACCATTACCGCCGAAAAAGCGGAGGCCTCACGGCATGTTGATCGCTACCAAGCCAATCAGTCGGGCTCGCCTGACCAGCAAGAGGTATATCAACTTTTGCTTGAAAATAATACACTGACCTCACGGCAGTTATCCAACTTGATTATGGAGGAATACGAACGATTTAATCAAACGAGTATTCAAATTGCAGAACTAAAAAAGCAGATTTGGGCGTCTGAAGTTGATGACAAAGCCTTTTTACCGCCTATGTGGACGATCGAACAAGAGCAAACGGTCTATCAAGCATTAGCCGAGCAAGAAAAAGAGCCGGTCCTCACGGCTGCCAATACCCAGACCGCTGTCGCTTTGGCAATAATGCTTTTACTGAATTTTGGGTTCTTCTTTTGGGCTTTTTTTGCCAGTGACAATTTGATAGAAGAAAGAGAACACTTCTCTTTGATTCGCTCGTACCCGCAGATTTTCCCGATACGGATGGTCAGTAAGGTTTTTGTCAAAACGATCACAAATTTAGGAATCTTGCTCGTGTTTTTCTTAGGCGTGTTTCTTTCAATGAGCCTTCTGGGGGAGTTCGGGGATTGGCAGTATCCAGTAGCCGTCTATCTCAATGGGGATTGGGTAGCCTTACCTTTTTGGCAGAGCGTTTTATCTAGTATGGTTTCTTTTGCCTTGCTGATTGGTTTGATCGAATGCTTAGGTTTTGTCATGAACATGGTCGCAGCCAATCGATACGTCTCTTTCTTTTTACTGGTGCTTTTTTATGGATTCGGCTTGATTCCGATGCTGCAAAAGATCCCTATATTACCAGTTCATCTAGCTGCTATGGATAAATTTTATTCGGGTGCCTTTGCTTTGGGCTCTGGCACTTCTTGGGGCGTCTATGCCAGTTGGCTGCTGACGCTGGTGTGGATCTTCCTTTGTTTAAGCATCATGCTCGTTGCAGATAAACAGAATCGCTTGTTGAGAGGAGGCAAAGGATGAAAGACTATTTTTTATTTGAATTACGACAACTCTTAAAGAGCAAGAAAACCATTGGCCTTTTTTGCTTGCTGCTGATCTACAGCGGCGTTTACAGTTTTTGGCAAAGAGACTTTCGCCCGATTGAACGAGTAGATAAAACAGAAATGCAACAACGCTATACCGTGCGACAAGATTTTCTTGATCAACAAGCAGCCAATCCTTCTGACCATTGGTCGGCAATCATGGCAGTCGAAATGTTTACACCATGGAATGAAGCAGAAAAACAACGGTTAGATGCGCTAGCCGATGAAGACTGGCAAGCTTATGCCCAAGGGACAAGTAATTGGTATCAGTTGGCCTTACAGTTTACCGATGAACGAAATGTTTTTTATACACCGGATTATTATACGTTTCAAAATTACTACGCTGGGTATGACGGGCGCTTCGGCTATGCATCAACCGCAAAACTGATGGAGGCTTTTAGCCAGCTGCCCAATAGCAAACTCTCTCAAGCAGTCATGGAGCAAAAAACGGGGGTGCAAGCATTACAGCGAAGTTTTACTGGATATTTACCGATTCTGTTGCTTGCTGTTTCTTTATTTTTGGCGATCGATTGCTTACCAAAAGAACGAAGACATAAATCCCTGTTTCTTTCACTGCCATTATCGACAGAAGAGATCCTTTGGAGCAAAACGGCAGCGTTGATGGTTGGTTCTGCAATCGCAACGCTAGGAACCATGTTCTTTATCTGGTTTGGCTCTGGAATTCAATTCGGCTTTGGTTCCTTGGAACTGCCAGTCACGATTTTATCATCGACCTTTGATGCCCGCTATCCGATCACCGATTTCAATGCTTTTGAGACCCAATCCATCGGTCTTTTTCTAAGTCAATGTTTTCTTGCAACACTTTTCTTGCAGTTTCTTTATTGTCGTGGCATCTTGCTGTTCAGTGCCCTGTTTCGCTCAGAGCTGATTAATCTGCTTGTGGCTGGTTTTTGTTTGCTTTCGCCCTTTCTTTTCCAACGGCGCTGGTTTAGTGCCTACCTTGATAAAACGCTGTATGTCTATCTGTATCAAAATGTGGGACAAGTCCTTTCAGGCTGGACACGCTTTTACTTTGGTTCTGCAGGATTTACGATTGAGAAAGGCTTACTTTTATTAGGCGGGGTTTGGCTTCTGATCGAAATGTGTTTCTTTTTGACGATCCAACGCAAAAAATTTCATTTGGCATAGGAGGAACGATATGTTAGAACTGAAAAATGTGACTGTCACGTATACGAGAAAAGTATTGGATCAACTTTCCGTTGCTTTTTCTCCCGGGGAGATCGTCGGGTTAGTCGCCCCTAACGGCACTGGGAAATCCACACTATTGAATGTGGTGATGAATTTCATCCAGCCGAATGAAGGCGCAGTATTTTTAAACGGCAGTCAAGTATATGTGACCAAAAAATCAGAAGTGGCAGCGCATCAACAAATTTCATTTTTTCCTGACCAAAATGATTTGTACAATGATTTAAGCGGACTCGAGCATTTGAAACTGTATCAGCGAATGTGGCGTTCAGAGGAACGCTTGGTGGAAGAAACGATTGCTCGTTTGCGAATGAGCGATTACATCAAACGCCCAGTGGGAACCTATTCGCTGGGGATGCGGCAACGTCTGTGCTTTGCGATGCAGATCGTGACAGATACGCCATACATGTTGATGGATGAGGTGATGAATGGCTTAGATCCGACAAATGTCGAATTGATCTCCAACGTGTTGAAAGCCTTGCGGGAGCAAAAGAAAGCAATCGTGATCGCTTCGCATATTTTGACGAATTTAGATTCTTACGCGGATCGGGTCTTGTTTTTAAAAGACGGTAAGATCATTCACGAATACCTTGGCCGAAAGTCGTTAGTCAATGAACCGTTGTATGTAAAGACGGATTCGGCGGATTTCTTGGTGGCTTTTCCAGAGTTAACGACAGTGACTATCGATCTGCAAGGGCGGATCTATCTAGTAGAAATCAGCGATCCGCAGTTGCCGCAACGTTTTATCGCAGCAGGAATCACTGATTTTTCGGTGGGGCATTTGGCGTTAAATGAATTGTACTTGAAGTATTTTCCTGAAAATTCCTGAATGAACCAAATTCAGTGGATGAACGCAGGGCAAGCGCTCTCGACCCAGAGGTGAAAAATTTTCGCCACAGTTAAAATTTTTTTGCTATAATAGGTTCAATCTGAAAAGAGATCAACGACGAGAACCAATAACCTGACGTTGACCTATGGTTAAAGGAGAAATGGAATATGAAGAAATTTTCAAAGTCGTCAAAACTTGAAGGGGTCAGTTATGATGTACGCGGCCCTGTTTTAGAAGAAGCTGATCGGATGCAAGAAGAAGGCATCAGTATCTTAAAATTAAATACTGGGAATCCCGCGCCCTTTGGCTTTGAAGCCCCAAATGAAATCGTTAGAGATTTAATCATGAATGTGCGAGAGTCGGAAGGCTATTCTGATTCAAAAGGGATTTTCTCGGCACGTAAAGCGATCGAGCAATATTATCAATTACAAAAATTTCCTGATGTGACCATCAATGATATTTACACAGGTAATGGTGTTTCCGAGCTGATCACGATGTGTATGCAAGGGTTATGTAACAATGGGGACGAAGTGCTCGTGCCGATGCCAGACTATCCTTTGTGGACTGCTTCGATCTCATTAGCTGGCGGAAAACCCGTCCATTATATTTGTGATGAACAAGCAGATTGGAATCCTGATATCGAGGATATCAAAGCCAAAGTAACCAGCAAGACGAAGGCCATCGTCATTATTAATCCAAATAATCCCACCGGTGCCGTTTATCCGAAAGAAGTTTTACAACAAATCGTCGAGGTTGCTCGTGAGCATGACTTGATCATTTTCTCCGATGAGATCTATGACCGTTTAGTCATGGATGATTATGTCCATGTACCGATTGCTACACTAGCACCAGATCGCTTCGTTGTGACGCTAGGCGGTTTGTCTAAGTCTCACCGAGTGGCAGGCTTCCGCGTTGGCTGGATGGTTCTCAGCGGGGATAAGTCCAATGTCAAAGACTATATCGAAGGCTTGAATATGTTGTCTTCGATGCGGCTGTGTTCCAATGTTTTATCGCAACAAATCGTCCAGACTGCATTAGGCGGCTATCAAAGCTCCGATGAGCTGCTGCTGCCAGGTGGTCGAATCTATGAACAAAGAGAGTTTATCTACAAGGCGATCAATGATATTCCTGGATTGTCAGCAGTGAAACCGAAAGCAGCCTTTTATATTTTTCCTAAAATTGATATTCAGCGCTTTAACATTACCAATGATGAACAATTTGTTCTCGACTTTTTACATGAACACCATATCTTGTTGGTGCACGGCGGTGGGTTCAATTGGCAACAGCCCGATCATTTCCGAATCGTCTATCTTCCTAATATGGAAGATTTAAAAACGACTGCTGAAAAAATGACAGAATTCTTGGCAGCGTATCGCCAGAAGTAAGTACATGAAAAAGCACCGCTCCTTCAGCAATCGTGAGGGAGCGGTGCTTATGTTTTTATTCGGTAACTGGTTGACAAATTTTTTTGCTGACAATCATCCGATTGGTAAACTTATCCAGCATTTCAGCACTAGGATCGGTCACTTGAACGAGGACCGAATTTTCATATTCCCGTTCGATGATCCCTTGGTATTTTTTGCCTTCCCATGTAAAAAAGATCGTACTGTCGATCGTCATCTTAACACCTCATTTGAAATTGTGGAAAAATAACAAGACATTCTTGAAATTGCTTTCCTTTTTGTCATTATGTGCTAAAATAAAGAAAATTAAAAATGCGAATTCGCATTTTTGACAAGAAACGTTCGATTTTTTTAGAATTCCCCCTGGAGGACGATTATGAAAAAAAGAGATGAATCTTTTGGTCAAAATATCCGTTCAATTCGGTTGAAACGAAAGATGACCCAGAAGATGTTAGCGGAAGATATTTGTTCGCAAAGCGTGTTAAGTCGTATCGAAAACAACGAAGAGCTGCCCAATGTCTGGGTGATGTATCAAATCTGCCAACGCTTAGGCGTCACCTTAGATCAAGTAATGATGCTTCATTCGGAAGAGATCAACAAAACCAATCAAATCTTTGCCGAGATCGAATCACACTTTGTCCATAAACAATTTCAAGAAATGCGGGAAAAAATGGAAGACAAGGCGATCAAGGATTATTTGTATCTGGATTCAGATATGCAAATGTATTACTACTATCTAGGCAGCTGTGATTATTTCCTCGATCAAAACTATGATGCCGCCCTTGAGGCGCTGAAAAAAGGATTGGCTTATTCCTATCAACAGGATAAGACCAATGTTTCGGTGATGGAAATTCGTATCCTGAGCTGCATGGGTCGCGTCTATAGTGATTTGCTGCAACTGGGTGAGGCGCGTTTTTATTTAGAAAAAGCCTACGATGCCATGCATGCCTTGCCGCCGGAGCGACTGTCCACAGCGCTGACCAAAATTTATTACAACTATGCGGTCTTTTTAAAGGAGCAACAAGAAGACTGTCGCGCGCTAAAAGTAACCAACGAAGGCATTGCCCTAGCAAGAGAGAAAAATAGCTTGTATTTTCTTGAAGAATTGTTTGAACTAAAAGGACAATTGCTTCAAAGACTAAAAGAAGAAAAAGCGGCTGAAAAAAGTTTTCAACTGTATCGTGCCGTCATGGATATTCGCCAATCTGACAAAGTGGTGTAGACCTTTCTTGACTTCTGCTACAAATAAGAGTACTTTTAAGGAAGAAAAGAAATAGAGGAGCGATCAAGATGAATAAATATATTTACGCAGACAAATTCTTTCTGAAATCAGCGGTTCATGGCCCTGGTTACTTGGAGGTCAAGGAGGGAAAATTCGGCGCGATCGTCGAAGAAGTCCCTGCTGGTGCAGACGTAGAAGATTATTCAGGCAAATGGGTAGCACCGGGTCTTGTGGATACTCATATCCACGGGTTTATGAACCATGATGTGATGGATAACGATGCAGAAGGCATCAAAGCCATGTCAGAAGGTCTTTTGTCTTGTGGTGTGACATCTTTCTTACCGACAACCTTAACATCCAGCAAAGAACGGTTGCGTGATGTTGCTGAAACCGTTGGGAAAGTCAAAGACGAAGTTACAGGAGCAAAAATCCAAGGGATCTACTTTGAAGGTCCGTTCTTTACTGAAGAACATAAAGGGGCGCAAAATCCAATCTACTTTGGTGATCCTGATATTGATACCTTCCATGAATGGCAAGAAGCTTCTGGTGGAATTATCAAAAAAATCGCCTTGGCTCCTGAGCGCGAAGGTGTGAGTGAATTTGTTTCGCAAGTGACGGAAGAAGGCGTAGTGGTTGCACTAGGGCATAGTAATGGAACGTTACAAGAAGCGCAAACAGCAGTAGAAGCTGGTGCCAGTGTCTTTGTTCATGCCTTCAACGGAATGCGCGGATTAAACCATCGTGAACCTGGAATGGTTGGTGCCTTACTTTCATTAAAAGAAGTTTTTTCTGAGTTGATTTGTGATGGCCACCATGTACATCCTCAAGCAGCTGAGATTTTGATGGAAAAAGCTGGTCACGACCATGTGGCCTTGATCACCGACTGTATGATGGCTGGCGGTATGCCAGACGGTGATTACATTTTAGGTGAATTTCCAGTAGTGGTAAAAGATGGCACGGCTCGAATGGAAACAGGCAATCTTGCTGGCAGCATCTTGAAACTAAAAGAAGCCGTGAAAAATGTTGTAGACTGGGGAATCGCTACCCCTCAAGAAGCGGTCATGATGGCAAGCTTGATCCCAGCGATCAGCTGCAAGATCGACCACGCTTGCGGTATGATCAAACAAGGTCGTCCAGCTGACTTCATTGTTTTGGATCAAGAAATGAATTTAGCAGCCACTTATTTAGATGGTGTTTGCCGTTACCAAGCATAAAATGAAACAATCTGCTTCAAGAAACAAGAAGAGAGCTTCTCTTGATCTGTTTTTTGAGCAGATTTTTTTATTTTCAGTTATGATGAAAGAAACCGGTATTCTTAGAAGGGGAAGGTGGCAAATTGAAGACGATTTTAGTTACGGGTGCCAACGCTGGCATGGGCTTTGCAACAGCCAAACAATTGGCAGAATTGGGGATGCATGTGATTTTGTATTGCCGTTCTGCCGAACGAGGGCAGGCAGCACAGCAACGTTTGAAGGAAGAGACAGGCAATCCAAGCATTGATCTAGTGATCGGTGATTTGGGGTCATTGGCTAGCGTACGCAAGTCAGCCGCTGAAATCAATGCCCGCTTTGAGAAAGTGGATGTACTGATCAATAATGCGGGCATCGTCAATTTAAAAAAAGAGCGAACAGCCGATGGATTTGAACAAATGCTGGGCGTAAACTACGTGGGGCATTTTGAACTGACCCGTCAGTTATTGCCGCTAATAAAACGTGCGGATGCTGGTAGGATCGTTAATGTTGCTTCTGGTGCTTACAAATTTGTAAAGAAAAAGGATCAGCGCTTTTTCGATGTACCGGATTTTTTACCTTGGCGGGAATATGGTCGCTCAAAAAAAGCCCTGATTTTATTTACGGATGCACTTGCCTTTCAATTGCGCAATACGACCGTTACTGCCAATGCCTTGCATCCGGGAGCTGTGGCGACCAGCTTAGGGGTCAGCCGACAAACAGGATTTGGTCAATCTGTCTACAAAATGCTCACGCCTTTTTTCAAAACACCAGAGGAAGGGTCTGATACAGCGATATATTTGGCACTAAGCCCCGAGGTAGCTGGCACTAGCGGGCGCTACTTTGTCGACCGTCAGGCAGTGCCGACGGAGATCCTTGATGAGCGGCAGCAAGCGCAAAAACTTTGGGAAGAAACCCAGCGAAGAATTGCCGACCAAGCACAATAATTGGTTTTTGTTCTTTGTCAATCAAATTAGATGGAAGTGTAAAATCGATTCTGGGACAGAATGAGCATCATTTTGTCTCAGATTTTTTAATTTGATAAAATGAGCTGCTTTTTTGCTGTTTCTTTCGCAGGAATAAGTATGATACACTATTAAGCGAGAAAGCGCATGCGGCGCTGGAATTCTTGGAGGAACATAATGAGTTATATCGAAGTTGTGAAAGAAGTGAAGAAATACACAATGGGCGACACGGTCATTGCTGCTAATGATGGTGTTTCGTTTTCTGTAGAAAAAGGAGAGATCGCACTGATCCTTGGTCCTAGTGGCGCTGGTAAGTCCACCGTTTTGAACATACTTGGCGGAATGGATCAATGTGACAGTGGCAAAGTGATCGTTGATGGAACAGATATTGCTGGCTTTGATGCCAAACAATTGACGACCTATCGCCGCAAAGATGTCGGTTTTGTCTTTCAGTTTTATAATTTGGTCCCTAATTTGACAGCCAGAGAAAACGTTGAACTCTCAGCACAAATCGTGCCAGAGGCACTTGATGCTGCTGAGATCTTGACCCAAGTTGGGCTTGGTGATCGCTTGGATCACTTTCCAGCGCAATTGTCTGGTGGCGAGCAGCAGCGAGTCACGATCGCTCGTGCTATAGCGAAGAAGCCCAAATTGCTGCTTTGTGATGAACCAACTGGGGCACTTGACTATGAAACGGGGAAACAGATTCTAGCAATTCTAGAAAAAACGGCTCGTGAGACTGGGACGACCGTTTTGATCATTACACATAACAGCGCATTGGCTCCCATGGCTGATCGTGTGATCCATATCAATGATGCAAAGGTCCGCAAGATGGAAAAAAATACTCATCCGATTCCAATTGCCTCTATTTCTTGGTAAATGCCTATGAAAAAAACATTATTACGTTCCAGTTTACGTGAAATTAGGCAAGCACCCGGGCGGTTTTTGTCCATATTAGGCATTATCTTCTTAGGGGTCGCTTTTTTTGTGGGGATCAGTGCAACAGGTCCGAATATGGAACAAGCTGCTGAAGATTACTTTGCTCGCCAGAAATTAGCGGACTTTACGATTGCGTCAACTTTAGGGTTGTCGACTGCCGATCGGGAAATCATTGAAGAAATGCCTGGTGTCACGTCTGTTGAAGCAGAGCAGATCGCCGATATCAATGCCGAAAATCACCGTGCCGTGATCCGTGTCTTTTCCCTTTCGAAGGAGCGACAAGTCAATCAATATCAGGTGACTTCTGGTCGATTGCCGCAAAAGTCAGGGGAAATTGCTTTGGATCAAGCGGCACAAAGCAGCGATGGGTTTGCACTAGATGAAACTTTTGAACTGCCAGAAAGCGGTGAAAACCAGCTAGCAACGCACACTTACACGATCGTTGGCTTTGTCAATAGTCCCGAATTTATTGAGAATTTTCATCGAGGCAATAGTACCGTTGGGAATGGGACAGTCGATTACTTTGCAGTAATTCCAGAAGAAGATTTTAAAGAAACTGCGTATGCTAGATTGTTAGTTCGTTTTGATGAGCTATCGCAAGTGACTAGCTATTCAGAAGCATATCAGACAAAAAGGGATCAAGTAAGTGATGAAGTAGAAGAACGGTTGGCTCCGCGGGCACAAGGACGTCGGCAAGAGTTGATCGATGAAGCGCAACCAGCGATTGATGAAGCCAAAGAACAGATCCGTGATGGCGAAGAGGCATTGCAGCAAGCGCAAGCGGAACTTGACGACGCAACAGAGAAATTGGCGCAGGCGCATCAGGAGTTGACGGAACAAGAAGTAGCTTTTCAGACAGAGATTCAAACTGCCCAAGAGCAATTGAATGTAGAAGCGCAAAAATTAGCTGAGGGGAAACAGGCATTGATCGAAAATCAACGCCTGCTAGATCAAAATGAACAAGCATTGATTCAGCAAGAAGCCCAAGTACAGTCAGCCCAAGCTCAGTTGGCACCCGTTTTGGCACAAAGACCTGAACTACAAAGGGGTATCCAGCAGGTAGAGGAGCAACTGGCGCTGGCATACCAAGGCATGGATCAAATCAGAAGTGTGAGTCAACTTTCTGCAGAGGAGCAAATGTCCCAGCTGCCTACCGTCTATGCACAAATAACAGCCGCTCTGGCACAGTTGAACCTGCCGACAGATGTCCTTGGTCCGGTTCCTGATCTGGAGGAAATCGATGAAACGATGATTGCTACTATGCTGACGGCAGCTGAAGATACATTGCGTCCACTTATTGCCGAAGGTGAGCAACAACGTGCTCAATTACTTGGGCAATTGTCTACGATCAATGACCAAGAAGCGCAACTTCAGCAGGCACAACAGCAAGTCAATGCTGGCTGGAGCCAAATCAGAGCTGGGCGCCAAGAATTGGCACAAGCGCAGACCCAGATCACCCAAGGAGAGACGCAGCTAAGCGACGCTCGTGAGACCTTAGCTTCTGAAAAAGCCAAGGGTCAGTCTTTATTAGCTGCTGGTTGGCAAGAATATCGAGAAAACGAAGCAACCCTTCAAGAAAAGGTTGACGAATTTAAAGAAAGAGCACCAAAAGAACGCGAAAAACTTGAAGATGCCAAAAAAGAAGTTGCTGAAAAAGAGCAGGAATTGTTGGATCTAAAACCGGCAGTTTATCGTGTCGCAAACCGCGATGCGAACCCTGGTTATTCAGAGTACCAAGACAATGCGGAACGGGTTTCTTCGTTAGCGACGATTTTCCCAGTTATCTTCTTTTTGATTGCAGCGTTAGTCAGTCTAACCACCATGACGCGGATGATCGATGAAAAACGTAGTGAGATCGGTACATTGAAAGCATTGGGCTATCGTAACTGGGAGATTGGACAGAAATTTTTGCTTTATTCCTCTGCAGCAGGAATCACAGGTGCTGTATTGGGTCTAGCAGTCGGCTTTTCCTTTTTTCCAGCAATCATCATTCAAGCTTATGGACCGCTTTACAATCTCACGGAGTATGACACCCCATGGTATTTGCGGCTTTCATTGATTGCTGTGGGAGTCAGCTTGCTTTGCACCATCGGTATCGCGTTGCTGGTTTTACGATTTGATTTAAGACAGTCATCGGCTTCATTGTTACGACCAAAGGCACCCAAAACAGGAAAACGAATTCTCTTAGAAAGAATCACCGTTATATGGCGGCATTTAAGTTTTATTCAAAAAGTTACAATGCGAAACCTGTTTCGCTACAAGTCAAGAATGCTCATGACCATCTTAGGGATCGCCGGATGTACGTCAATGATCTTGACTGGATTTGGCCTAAGAGATTCCATCAGTAATATCATTCCTTTACAGTTTGAGAAAATCTGGCAGTATCAGGCGGTGATCACCTTTGATGATGAGGATTCTGAAGCAATGAGTGAAACAAAAGCCGCCGCAGAAGATATTGAAGGCTTTGAAGCAGGGTTATTCTTGCATACGGAAAGTCTGACGTTGGCTCAATCGGGGGTCACGCAGCAAGAAGTAACCGTCACCGTGCCAGAAGATCCTGCGGCTTTATCGAGATTTGTCCACTTGAATGATCGGGTTTCAGGAGAAGCTTACGAGCTAGAAGGAGAGGGCGCCATCATCAATGAAAAGCTTGCTAAGTTGTTTGGATTATCGGTGGGTGATATGATAACGTTGACGAATGAAAGCGGCGAAGCATTTGAACTGAATGTGGCTGCAATCGCAGAAAACTACACAGGGCATTTTACTTATTTGACCCCAGATGCGTATCAAAAGATCTTTCAGGCCGCCCCTTCTTACAACAGTGAGTTATTGAAATTCAGTCAGCGTTTGACGAAATCGGAGGAAGAAGCGATCGCGGCTGATTTGATGGCACAAGACAATGTCATCAATGTTTCCTTCCTCTCAGCTTCAGCGGATGCCTTAGATGACACGACAGCAACCTTGAACATCGTCATCTGGATCTTGATCTCGTCTGCGGGGGCATTAGCCTTTATCGTGTTGTACAACTTGAACAACATCAATATAGCGGAACGCATTCGCGAGTTGTCGACCATCAAAGTATTGGGCTTTTATGATCGAGAAGTGACCATGTACGTCTTTCGTGAAAATATCTTTCTGACGATCTTCGGCATTGCATTTGGTTTATTATTAGGGGTGCTTCAGCATCAATTTGTCTTACAGACCATTGAAGTCGATATCGCCATGTTTTCACCGACAGTCGAACCAATGAGCTATGTGTATGCCGCTGGATTGACCTGCTTATTTTCAAGCGTGGTAGGGATCGCAATGTATTTCAAACTGAAACATGTCAATATGATCGATGCACTGAAAGCCAATGAGTAACAAAAACAGCCTTTTCTCAGAATGATTCTGGAAAAAGGCTGTTTTTATTTTTCTTGTTTTTCTTGTTCGGAAATCTCACCTTGGACTTCTTCTAGCATGGCTTTTAGTTCAAGCTCTTTTTGCCTCAGCACCACCAGATCTTCTTGGATCTCATCCTTTTTCTCTTCCTCAGGTGGTCGAATGACGAAATTGATCGATAGGGCAACTAACGTGCCGATAAAGGTGTCCAATACACGGTCTAAGGCGAAGATGATCGATTCCCCTTGAGGGACACTGGAAGTGATCAAAAGCATCGTCGCAATAGCAGAGATAATGCCAGAATTGTTATTGATGCCATCTGAAAAAACGATGACAAAAATGACTAGCGCTGGCAAGACAAACAATTCGATCAGAAAGTCATTTTGAAAATATTGCTTCGTCAAAAAGTAAAAAATAGCTGTACCGCCGCCGATCGTATTTCCTAATACCCGTGACTTCCCAAAAGAGATCGTTGTGGTCAGGTCTTGTCGCAAAGAAAAGACAGCCGACAAGGCAGCAATCAATGGTTGGCCACGATCAAGAAAATGAAAGAGCAGAATACAAAGCATGACAGCAATGGCTGTTTTTATCGTTCGCATACCCAAGCGAAAACGCCCCAGTTTCATGGTCAAATGCCCCCTTTACTTAATCATACCCAAAGCAGTTGAGAAATTCTAGTCTTATTCCTCACAATTTAGTATACTTTTCACAGGAGGTGACAAAAATGAAAATCGGAATGAGGACCGTGAAAACGGCGATTGCTGCTGGTTTATCAATGTTTCTGGCACAACAGATCGGTCTTTTGTATGCGCCAGCCGCAGGGATCATCGCCATTTTAAGCGTCGGTAATACAAAGAAAACGTCACTTTTTACGGGAATCGGGCGTTTGATCTCTTTGGCGATCGCTACGCTCTTAGCTTTTGTCAGCTTCCATTTATTAGGCTTTGGGCCGATAGGATTTGTTCTTTTTCTCTTTCTCTTTATCCCAACCGCTGTCTATTTCAATTTGACCGATGGGATCGTCGTCAATTCTGTCTTGGTGACCCATTATATGATGGAACGTTCGTTTGCTTGGCCACTGATTGGGAATGCTTTTTTATTGATGAGTATTGGCATTGGCTTTGCACTTTTGTTCAATTTATATATGCCAGATGGCGAACGAGCATTGAAAGAAAGACAGCAATTAGTGGAAGAAATGTTTAAAAGTCTTTTAAAAGACATGTCGATTGCCTTAACTGAAAAAGAAAAGGCGACGCTTCCCCAGGTCTGCCAAACGCTTTTGGGGGATATCAAGCAAGGCAAACAACAAGCAATGGTGCATAGTGAAAATCAATGGCGAGGAGAAGCCTCCTATTATGAAGAGTACTTTACCATGCGCCAAAGTCAGGCACGCTTACTCTTAGAAATGGTTGACTTATTGCAGTTTTTTTGGGTAGAAGAAGCCTATACAAATGCGTTTCAAGAGTTGCTATCCTTTACTGCCGAGTCCTTTCACGAAAATAACGATGGGAAAGAGATCTTGGCAAAAATTGCTGCGCTTTATGAAGATTATCGACAAAAGCCATTGCCCCAAACAAGAGCAGAGTTTGAAAATCGCGCTCAGCTGTTTCAGTTTCTGCAAACCTTTAAAAGTTTTATTGAAATCAAAGCCGACTTTTCTGATCAAATGCAAACAATGGCACGCTAAAAAAGACTCCCAAAATGGAGTCTTTTTCATTTTACTGCTGTTCCCAAAAAGCCTGCATTTGATCAAGAACGTCAATGACATCGGTGGTCAAGTGGATCGATCCTGCGATCTCGCCATCGATGGCTTTGATCATATTGGCAATTTCATAATTAAGGGCTTGACTGCTGTCGCCAGCTTCAATCATTTCATTTGTTCCATCTCGGAAATGGATCACGGCTTTGTCCGCACGAGGGTATTCATCTACGGTAATGTATCCTTCTTCGAAAGCGACGATACCGGTTTTAGGCATTTTCGCTTGGAAAGTCAGCGTGACACTAGCCATTTCATCGGCTGGATTTTGTAGGATCGTGACTGATTGTTCATCCACACCTGTAGAGAAGGGCTTCATGCTGCTAAACGTCACTTCTGGTGTATCCGTCATGAAAAAGCGGGCAAATGAAACAGCATACGTACCGATATCCAATAAAGCACCGCCGCCTAAATCTGGATTGAAGAAACGATTGCTTGGGTCTGGATCTTTGTAGCTGCCAAATGGCGCTTGGATCATTTTTAATTTTCCTAAGCGTCCGGCATCGATCTCTTCTTTCAACTGAGCATAAACCGGCATATTGAAAATCGTCATTGCTTCTTCTAAGATTAGGTTTTTTTCTTTGGCTAAGGCTAGTTCTTCCGCCAGCTCATCGGCACTGGTGGTGATGGCTTTTTCGCAGAGGACATGTTTTCCTGCCATCAGAGCTTTCATAATAAATTCATGATGAAGATCATTAGGTACTGCAATATAAACAATATCGATTTGCGGATCTTCTAACATGGCATCTGTGCTTTCATAAGCATGGGGAATAGAGTGTTTCTCAGCAAATGCTTGGACTTTAGGGAAACTCCGGGCACTGACCCCATGTAGTTCACTTGCTTCATTAGAAAAGCCAGCAGCAAATTGCGTTGCGATATCTCCGAGGCCAATCATTCCCCAACGGTATTTTTTCATCATTGATCATCTCCTTCGTATTTAGTATAACAAAAGAAATCAATTCTTTAAAATAATCAAAAACAATCGCAAAAAGTTTCCATTACGGCTGACTTTCAGTAAAATATAGAAGAGGAGGGATAACATATGCATAATGTATCAATTGCAATTATTTTAAATACCATCATCGAGCAATACGCATCAGAAAAACAGTTTTATGAAACACAATTAGGCATCAACGAGGAGCAATGGGAAGCATGGAAAAATGGCACAATGAGTCTGTCACCTGCTGAAAATCAGAAAGTGAAGCTGCTGTTTTCAGATTATGAATGGATGTTGATCCAAAAAATCATTCGGCAAACCGTCATTTATCCAGAAAAACGCAATCAAGCGGTCGTCGAGTTCAAAAAAATGAAGACCCAAATCGCCAGAACGTGGTTAGCAAGCGATTTAGCGAAGGTCGAATTGTTAACAGAATCTGAAGAAACAGCCCAATACCTTGATTTGAGAGTCAGTATTACGTATGATGAGTGGGGTTATGATGATATACTAAACTTCCGATTGCCCGCTTTTGTTCAGCAGCAAATTCGCAATGAAAAAATCGAACTGTTGGAGTGGGTCAAAGAAAATCTGGAAGAAACTTACAACTAAAGGTAGGATATTTTTTGAAAAAGTATTATGGAATGGCTGCGGCGGCGGGCTTCTTGTTTCTGGTTCTTTTAACCATTCAAGTGAACCGAGTGACCGCAGTCACCCCAACAAAGAGTGCAAGTATCGCTCGTTCAACAGATCAAGCAACAACGAGTGAAACAACAGAAACAAATGAAAAAGAGCCAAATGGGAACACGCAAGAGTCACAAGAACAAGCAAGTGCTAGTGATGAAGTGAACGAAGAGGATTTCCCAACCGTTTCATTGGATGATTGGTCATTGGTTTTGGTTGGACCAAACAATAAAATCGAAAATGAAATTGCCCAAAAAGATTTAGGGAAATTGTCGAATGGCTATCTCGTCGATCAACGCATCGTTTCAGCTTATGAAAAGCTGGCAGATGCCGCAAAAGCTGCAGGACATCCTTTGGCGATGGTCTCTGCCTACCGTTCAGTAGCGTATCAAGAGGAGATATTCAATGCCAATGTCAACACCCTGATGAGTCAAGGTCATACAAAAGAAGAAGCAATTCGGATCACGAAACTGACCTTTACTGAGCCTGGCTATAGCGAACACCATACTGGGCTTGCTGTTGATGTTGTGGATCAGGATTGGTATCAAAATCATACTGGAGAGCTGCTCAATGAGGGGTTCGGTGATACCGAGGGTGGAAAATGGTTACAGGCTCATGCAAGAGAGTATGGGTTTATCATCCGTTACCCGAAAGGAAAACATGCTATTACGCAAATCGATTATGAGCCTTGGCATCTACGATATGTGGGGGTCGAAGTGGCAACCTACATTGAGGAGCAGGAGTTGACCTTTGAAGAGTTTCTCGAAGAAGCAAAAGAACACATCGCTCGAAAAGAAGCAGAACTGTCCTCTCACGAATGGGAAGATCCTCTGGCAGAGGACTGGATCTATGAGGGTTCTCTTGCTAAAAGTCAAGAAAGCAGTGAGCTTACACAAGATGAGTTGTTGCTGAATGGAGGCAATTTGTTTTCTAAAACTGTGTTTAGTCAGACAAAGGAAGTGAAAAAATGAGCGCAAGACGAAAAAAACAGAAGACTCGTTTCCCATTAGTCTTTCTAGGGTTATTCTTGATTGGGATTGCCTTTATTTTTTCCTTGAATAGTTTGGCAGACCCCCTTCCAAAAGAGGAAGAAACAAACACGGAAGCCATCTCTCATGAAGAATTTATTGATCGCATCGCTCCTTACGCACAAGAACTGCAAAAGGGCTACGGGATTTTACCTAGTATCATTATTGGACAGGCGATTCTTGAATCAGATTGGGGTCAAAGTTCTCTAGCCAGTGAATACAATAATTTATTTGGGATTAAGTCGTTTGGCCATTCAAAAAAGGTGACATTAGATACCCAAGAGTTTTATAATGGAGAATGGGTCACGATTCAAGGAGATTTTCGTGTCTATGATACTTGGGAAGAATCAATGGATGATCATACGATGTTGTTTGTAAATGGTGTGGATTGGAATCCTGCGCTTTATGTAAATGTCTTGACAGCAAACGACTACCGCAGTGCCGCACAAGCATTACAAGATGCAGGGTATGCAACGGATCCAGATTATGCCAGCAAAATCATTCAAGTAATTGAAACCTACCAATTGAATCGATTTGATCAATAAGAAAAGAGAGTTGGCTGCTTATGGAAGAAAAATATATGCCAAAAATCACCACCGATTTGCGTAAAGATATCGTGAAAGTGCCTAAAGTTATTCGAGAGGCTAGCGGTATTCAAATATTTGGAAAACAAATCCGCTCCATTATTTTCACAACGGATATTGCGATCATCCGCAATACAAATGCGGATGCTGTGATTGCGGTCTATCCTTTTACACCGCACCCAGCAATTACGAAAGCAATCATCGAAGCAGCAGATATTCCAGTGTTTTCTGGTGTCGGCGGGGGCTTGACCCAAGGATTTCGCTCGTCTTATATGAGCATGTTTGCTGAAGCCCAAGGATCGATCGGGGTCGTCTTAAACGGACCAACGCCACTGAAAACTGTGGAGCAAGTCTGTAAAGTTGTAGATATTCCCGTTATCAGTACCGTAACGAGTAAGTATACCGAAATTGATGCCAAACTTGAAGCTGGTGTGAAAGTCATCAATATCAGTGCTGGCAAGGACACAGCAGATACCGTGGCTTTCTTCCGTAAAAAATATCCGAAGCTGCCGATCATCGCAACCGGTGGACCAACCGATGAAAGCATCTTAGAAACGATTGAAGCAGGCGCTAATGCCATCACCTACACACCGCCGTCCAATGGGGAGCTTTTCAGTAAAAAGATGGAACACTATCGCGATATGGAGAAGCCAGAGTAGGAAATGATCCGCAAATGAGAATATTTTTATTTATAAAGGGCATTCCATGCTTGTGTTTTTAATCAAAGACAGGCATAATCGAATCTATCATTTAAAAATTACTTGTATATCGTCGAAATATGGTCGACAGTCTCTACCCGATACCGTAAATATCGGACTATAAGTAAAAATCGTGCCTGTTAGACACTTTTTTTGCTTTGGCAAAAAGAGTGTCTTTTTTTTCAGGATGGAATAGAAAGGAACGAGGAGAGCTAGGATGGAAAAATTAGTTGAGCGTATCAAAACACATGGAAATGTGCTGGGCGAAGGGGTTCTTAAAGTGGACCAATTTTTGACCCACCAAGTGGATTATGAGTTGATGAAAGAAATCGGTACAGTCTTCGCGGAACGGTTTCAAGGAAGCGGCATCACAAAAGTAGTGACCATCGAAGCTTCAGGGATCGCACCAGCGCTTTATACTGCAGAACAGTTACAAGTACCAATGATCTTTGCCCGTAAAGCAAAGAGTTTGACGATGAATGAAGAGCTTCTGACTGCATCTGTCTATTCCTTTACTAAGCAAGTGACCAGCCAAGTATCGATTTCCAAGAAATTTTTGTCTTCAGATGATACGGTCTTGATTATTGATGATTTCTTAGCAAACGGACAAGCTGCAAAAGGATTGATCGAATTGTGTCAGCAAGCAGGAGCAAAAGTCGTTGGCATTGGGATCGTAATTGAAAAATCATTCCAAACTGGTCGACAATTGCTTGAGGAGATGGGGATTCCTGTTGTTTCACTAGCACGGATCGCCTCATTGTCGGAAGGCCAAGTTAGCTTTTTAGAAGGAGATGCCTAATGAAAGAAACGAATAGCCGTTCAGCAGTTTTAGGCTTGCAACATTTGCTAGCGATGTATGCAGGAGCTGTTGCCGTTCCTTTGTTGATTGGAACAGGTCTGGGCTTCAATGAAGCTCAGATGACGTATTTGATCTCGATCGATATTTTCATGTGCGGAATCGCTACGCTTTTGCAATTAGTTGTTACCCGCTTTTTCGGGATCGGCCTACCAGTCGTTTTAGGCTGTGCCATCCAAGCTGTCTCCCCATTGATTTTGATTGGCACCAAATCAGGGATCAGTGCGATTTACGGAGCGATCATTGCCGCTGGGATTTTCATTGTTCTGATCGCTGGCATTTTTTCGAAAATCAAAGTCTTGTTCCCCCCATTGGTGACAGGAACGGTGATTACCGTCATCGGCTTGACCTTGATTCCAGTCGCCATCACCAAAATCGGTGGAGGGGATGCCGCAGCTGCTAACTTTGGTGATCCAACGAATTTATTGTTAGGCTTTGTGACGATTGCCTTGATCATTGGGGTGCAGGTCTTTGGGAAAGGCTTTATTCGCTCGATTGCCGTTTTGATTGGTTTGATCGGTGGGACCATTTTAGCAGCGCTCTTAGGATTGGTGGATCTTTCTGCCATCGCCCATGCGCCTGTGTTTCATTTGCCTCAGCCTTTTTATTTCGGCTTACCATCCTTTGATCTGTGGTCGATCGTTTTGATGATCATTATTTCCATCGTGAGTCTGGTAGAGTCCACTGGCGTTTATTTTGCGCTGGGAGATATTACTGAAAAACCGATTACAGGCAATGACTTAAAGCGCGGCTATCGTGCGGAAGGCTTGGCGGTGATCCTTGGGGGGATCTTCAATACATTCCCTTATACTGGATTTTCACAAAATGTAGGTTTGGTTCAACTTTCAGGTATTAAGACACGACGCCCGATTTTCTTTTCAGCTATCTTTTTGATCGTATTAGGGCTGTTTCCAAAAGTTGGTGCCATTGCGCAAATCATTCCAGAAGCAGTACTGGGAGGCGGCATGTTAGTGATGTTTGGCATGGTCGCTGTTCAAGGGATGCGAATGCTGAGCAAAGTTGATTTTATGAATGACAAGAACTTGTTAGTGATTGCGGTCTCGATCGGTTTTGGTTTAGGGTTCAATATGATGCCAACCTTATTCAGTCAGATGCCTGAAACCGTCCAAATGTTTACAGGCAATGGGATCGTCATGAGTAGTTTGACAGCCATTGTTTTGAACCTGTTCTTCAATGGATTGCCGAAAGAAACAGACGAAGTTACGGAATTGAGCTTGCAACAGTAAGTCGATTTGATCCAGACGAGGATTCGTCTGGATTTTTTGTATTGTTCCTTTATTTGTCTTTTTCCTGCCAAACAGAAAGACTGAATGGTTTTCTTAGCCATAAAAACGAACGATACAAAGTTAAACTAGCAAATAGTTCGAAAATATTTTGACATTGCTCCGGCAACTCGTTACTATTTAAAGGGGAAAGTGATTGTTAGTCATAACGTGCTATGCAAAGGGCGTTGGGTCGCAGTGACAAACTGCTGCTAACAAACTAATTTCGTGAGAAAATACTTCTGAGCTTGTTTCAGAAGAAACTAGTAAAAAATCGTTGGAGGGAAAATCAAATGAAACCAGCAGTTGCAGTGATTATGGGGAGCAAGTCAGATTGGGAAACAATGAAGGAGTGCTGCTTGATTTTAGATGAGTTAGCGATACCTTATCAGAAAAAAGTCGTTTCGGCACATCGTACACCAGATTTGATGTTCGAATTTGCCGAAACTGCTCGTGCAGAAGGAATCAAAGTCATTGTCGCAGGAGCAGGAGGAGCAGCTCATTTGCCAGGAATGGTCGCAGCGAAAACAACGTTGCCCGTCATTGGTGTGCCTGTACAATCTCGCGCATTAAACGGGTTGGATTCCCTACTATCGATCGTGCAGATGCCAGCTGGGGTACCAGTAGCAACAACAGCGATCGGAAAAGCTGGCGCAACTAACGCAGGACTACTTGCAGCGCAGATGCTTTCCATGTATGATTTAGAGATAGCGGAGAAATTAAACGCGCGAAGAAATACATTAAAAGAAATTGTATTGGAAAGTAGTGATCAACTTGATTAAACCTTTAATGCCCAACGCAACGATCGGAATCGTTGGCGGAGGACAGCTAGGTCGTATGATGGCAATGAGTGCCAAAGAAATGGGCTTTCGGGTTGGCGTCTTAGACCCTACTGCCAATTGTCCAACAGCCCAAGTCGCTGATTGGCATATTGTTGCTGCCTACGATGATGTGTTTGCTTTAGAAGAAATGGCTCGACGTGCCGACGTGATCACCTATGAATTCGAAAATGTCAGTGTCGAGGCTTTGAATTCCATTTTGCCTTATTCCCATATCCCTCAAGGGACTGACCTGTTAGCAATCACTCAAGACCGTTTATTAGAAAAGTCATTTCTAGAGGCTAACAATATCGTAATTGCACCTTATGCCACGATCATCAGTCCAACGGATATCCAAGATGCCATCGACAGTATCGGTTATCCCTGTGTGTTAAAAACGACTAGAGGCGGTTATGACGGAAAAGGGCAGCACGTGTTATACAGTACCGCGGACTTAGCGCCTTCGATGAACTTACTGCGTGAAGGGACGTGCGAATTAGAAGCGTGGATTCCTTTTGAAAAAGAATTGTCGATTTTAGTTGCTGGTAATGGAGAAACCTTTACCACTTTCCCAGTGGTAGAAAACATCCACCGCAACAATATTTTGCATCAAACGATCGCTCCTGCGCGCATTGATCCAGAAGTTGCCGAAGAAGCCAAACGGATCGCTCATATTATTGCGAAGGCCTTGGATCTGCAAGGCGTTTTAGCCATCGAAATGTTCTTGACTAAAAGTGGCGGCTTGTATGTCAATGAGTTGGCACCGCGACCACATAATTCTGGTCACTATTCGATCGAAGCTTGTTCCATGAGTCAGTTTGATGCCCATATCCGGGGGATCTGTGGCTGGCCATTACCAGAAGTGTCATTGCTTTCACCAGCAGTCATGGTCAATGTCTTAGGCGATGAATTGACAGAAACGTATGAGTTGATTGCCACAAAACCTGCTTGGCAATTCCATTACTATGGCAAAGAAGAAGCGAAAACCGGGCGTAAAATGGGTCATATCACTGTTTTGACAGAAGATATCGCAGAGACCACTGAAGAAATCTATCAAACCAATATTTGGGATTAAAGGAGATAATAACATGTTAGAGCGTTACACAAGACCAGAAATGGGTGCTATTTGGACCGATCAAAACCGTTACCAAGCGTGGTTAGAAGTAGAAATATTGGCGGATGAAGCTTGGGCGGAACTAGGGGAGATACCGAAAGAGGATGTTGCTTTGATTCGTGAAAAAGCAACCTTCGATATCGACCGTATCTTAGAGATCGAAGCGCAAACGCGACATGATGTGGTTGCTTTTACCCGAGCAGTCTCTGAATCTTTAGGTGATGAAAGTAAATGGGTCCACTACGGCTTGACGTCGACGGATGTTGTTGATACTGCGTATGGCTACTTGATGAAACAAGCCAACGACTTGATTCGGGAAGATTTAAATCGTTTTGTGACGATCATTGGTGAAAAAGCCAAAGAATACAAACATACCGTAATGATGGGACGTACCCATGGTGTACATGCGGAACCAACGACCTTTGGCTTGAAATTAGCCTTATGGTATGCGGAAATGAAACGCAATGTCGAGCGTTTTGAGCGGGCAGCAAAAGGGGTCGAAGCAGGAAAGATCAGCGGAGCAGTTGGAACCTTTGCAAATATTCCACCGTTTGTCGAAGAGTATGTCTGTGAAAAATTAGGGATTCGTGCGCAAGATATTTCCACACAAGTACTACCTCGTGACTTGCATGCAGAGTATTTCTCTGCAATGGCGTTGATCGCAACTAGCATTGAGAAATTTGCCACCGAAATCCGGGGCTTACAAAAATCAGAAACCCGAGAAGTTGAAGAATTCTTCGCAAAAGGTCAAAAAGGTTCTTCTGCCATGCCCCATAAGCGTAACCCAATCGGTTCTGAAAATATGGCGGGACTTGCACGAGTCGTTCGCGGCCATATGGTGACAGCTTATGAAAATGTCTCACTGTGGCATGAACGGGATATCTCACATTCATCGGCAGAACGGATCATTATTCCGGATACGACGATTTTGATCGATTATATGCTGAATCGCTTTGGCAATATCGTCAAAAATCTGACTGTTTTCCCAGAGAATATGAAGCGCAATATGAATGCGACCTTTGGATTGATCTACAGCCAACGAGTGATGTTGAAATTGATCGATCACGGTATGACAAGAGAGCAAGCCTATGACTTGGTTCAGCCAAAAACAGCGCAAGCTTGGGATGAGCAAACGGATTTCCGTCCACTATTAGAAGCTGATCCAGCCATTACGGATGTGTTGTCCAAAGCAGACTTAGACGATGCGTTTGATTACAACCATCATTTAAAACAAGTCGACACGATCTTTGAACGTGTCGGTTTAGCCGAATAAGAAAAAAGCCGCAACCTTCAGATCCTTGTCTGAAGGTTGCGGCTTTTTTTAATAATGTTCAGCTAAGTAGGTCAATAGCTCAGGTGCTAAACCAGTTGCTGATTGGTTTTCCTGGCGATCTTCTAGCATGGAGACCATCAGAAATCCTTGGTCTTGCGAATCAAAGGCAAATAAGAAACTGTTTTCCTGGCCTTTTTCATCTTGCTTTTCTTTGATTTCAGCTGTTCCTGTCTTAGCAGCCAATGGAATGTTTAATGCTGCCAAGGAATGTGCAGTTCCGTTTGGATCGGAAACAACGGCGGTCAAATCTTGATTGATTTGATCGATCGTTTCTGCTTTAAAGACTTCTTTGTCTTTTTGCTCTTCCTCTTTCACTAAACGGGGATAGACCAGCTTCCCTTGATTGGCAAAGACGGAGTAGATCGCCGCTTGCTGGATTGGATTCAATAACAATTCTCCTTGGCCATAGCCGGTATCTGCCAGTAAAATGTCCGAATTGAAGGAGTCTTCATTTGAAATTTGAGCAGGATTCATCGCGATCGGTAAATCCAATGTTTCACCAAAAATCAACTTCGACAAGCCGTCACGAAAGGTATCTTCGCCCATAGATAGGGTTTGTTGCGCCATATAAATGTTATCAGAGTATACCAGTGCATCCTTGAGATTCACAGAAGCTACATCAGTAACTCTCGTCACAAAGTAGTCGCCCCACGAGCTATCTTTTTGCCATTTCAATCCATCGATCGCGATACTCTGCGTAGGATCGATCGTGCCATTTTCCAAGCCGATCGCACCAGTGATGGCCTTAAAGGTCGAACCAGGTGCATAGGCCGTAGCAAAGCGGCTGATGAAAGGCAGGTCTTCATTTTGTTCATACGCATCATAATCTTCTTGTGAGATCCCTTGGGTCATTTTATTGGGATCATAACTTGGCGAGCTGGCAAGTACCAACAGATCGCCAGTTTTGGGTTCAGTAACGACCGTTGCTCCTGCTTGGTTTTGTAAGGAGTCAAACGCCGTCTTTTGGGCTTGGGCATCAATAGTCAATTGGATATCCTTGCCATCTGCGCGTTCTTTTTCTAACAGGACGGCTTTCTCAGCACCATCTTCATCTGTGATGGCGATTTTTCCGCCGTTTTCTCCTCGCAACTCTTTATCGAAGGCAGCTTCCAGACCACTACGACCAATTTGTCCGTTGCTTGCTAGTGTTTCATCTTTTTCGATATCTTCCGCTGTTACATTTCCTAAGTAACCAATCAGTTGGGCGGCAGCTTCCCCAAGTGGGTAAGTGCGTCCAGTCGTTTCTTTTAAACTTGTTCCAGTTGGCATCTCATCCGTTGGTTCGATGATCTTCAAGGGGACGAACAACTCATCTTGAACCCAAGATTGCCCCAACGCTTGATTGATGGCTTCTTCTGTCAGGTCGAAACGTTCCGCGATCGCTTTGATATTGGCGTTTTTTTCGTCTCCCGTGCCCAGTTGCCCCGGAACGACGCCTAACTGATAAAGCGTGCCATTTTCTGCTAGTGGTTCGTTGTTTCGGTCGAGAATCTCCCCGCGAGTGGCATTATCTACGGAAATACTGACTTTGTCTTGTCCCTCCATTCCTGGAAAGATCAACTGAGGGGACCAATCGATTTTGGCTTCGTTATCAGCTACAGTGATCGTGCCGCTATAAGAAAGCTCGGTTAATTCACCTAACGAGGTGGTCAAGGAACCGTTGTATTGGAAATTGAATTGATCGGAATCCTTGTCATTAGGAGTTACCTCAATCCCAGAGGCTTTAAATGATTCAGCACCGATACCAGTGAAGATCGCTTCGTATTTTGCAGAGACTTCGTCTGCGGTAAAGCCGGTTGATGCTAAACTGTCTTCAGACACGAAGGCAGGCAAGTCACTGTACTTCTGATCGGCCAAAGCGTCGATAAAGGAAGTGAGGGCTTTTTTAGCAGCGGCTTCTTCTTGCCGATCCTGATAGACGGTATAACCATAATAGCCGCCGCCTAGTACCAATAAGGCGGCAGGAAGTGCCAACCAGACGAAGCGCTTGGGCTTTTTCGCTGGCTTTTCGTTGCGAGAGCGCCGATTTTCTGACATATTATTGTTCCTCCTTCAAAGCCGTCATACGGGCATGATAAAGCGGCAACAGCGTTTGATAAACTGCTAAAATATCCGCCATCTCAACGTCTTCGATCATTTCTTTCGGAAAAATCTTTCCAATTTGAAGCTCGCTTTTTTTGACTTTCTTCAATCGTTCCAGATAGGTTGGCCACATGGCGATAGGGTGGTGGTCGTATTTTGTGTGATCAGGAGAAAGTGTAAAGTCAGCTGGTAATTGATCGAATAATTCTTTTTGGGCCAACCAGGATTCAGCGATCGTTGCCTGATTTTTCGGTTGGTCGATCACGCTGAGCCAAACGAAGACATACGCTTGATTGATCCCAATTTGAAAGTGGGCATCCATTTTATAGCCTCGTTTGTTCGGACCGATCCCTGCCCAGGTTTCGGCAGGAGGGTAGACGGTTCTGCGTCGGTGCTGAGCAATATGCAAATAAAAAGGCTCTTGGCAGCTTTCTTCAATTAATGGGATCGCTGCCTCACCGATCGTTTGAAAAATCGGCTGAATCTCGGCACGGATTTTTTCCATTCGTTCGTCTAACGTTTCTAAAGAAAAAGCATCAAATGATTGTTTCGTAAATAGCATAATCGTATCCTTTCTGTTGTCTGAAAATAGTATAACAAAAAAAGCCCGATAAATTACGGGCTTTTGTTTATTTTACCTTTTTTTATCGAAGGATACTCAGTCAGTTTGCCGCTGGACTCAATTTAAACGTTGGTGTCTGGCTTTGTTCCTTCAAAAGATGCAAAAGATCATCCAAGAAAGAAAAGTCCATTTCTTCTAAATTAAAATAAATCCGAAAAGAATACGTATGTTTAAATAAGCTTTGGCGATGGATTTGATGAATGATCAATTCGTCATTGCGCTCATTTTGAAATTGTAGAACACGCTTTTGTTCTTCGGCATAATGAGGGCGCGCCCCTTTTTTGAAGGGACTGAATAAATAGAAACTTGTTTGTTGGTTGATGGAAAGGATTTGCTGCACGGCCAATAATTCGTTATGGAGCTGTTGTTTTTCTTTGTCTGATAAATGAGCTAAAAAAAGTTCAGCACGATTCTTTAGCGACCACATATAGTACTCCTCCTTGAATGTAGCTACAATACGACCTAAATATAGCATGAAAAAAGAATATTGTAAACGCTTTATAAATCCTTCGCTGCTTCTAAAGAGGAATCTACTTTCAACCAACTGGGTAAAAAGCGAACATTCGTGTTTATTAATATGTAAATGTACAGATAATCGTTGACCCGCTTTTTCTGCGTTGTTAGAATAATAAGCAAATAAAGATGTGTGTCATCGCTATGTGAAAAATATTACTTAACTGAGGTGGATTATGGAATCAGAAGTGCTTCTTTATGAAGGAAAAGCCAAGAAATTGTTTAAAACCAACGAAGAGGATGTATTGAGAGTCGTTTATTTGGATCAAGCTACTGCATTGAATGGTCAAAAGAAAGATGCCGTTGTAGGAAAGGGTGCCTTGAACAATCAGATCACTGCGCATCTTTTTCAGCGGCTAGCCGATAAAAACGTCCCAAGTCACTTTCTTCAATTAGTGTCTAAACACGAACAATTAATTCGAGCTGTCACCATGATTCCTTTAGAAGTCGTTGTTCGCAACACGGCTGCTGGTAGTTTTTCAAAGCGCTTGGGCATCGAAGAAGGAACCAAACTGCCAAAGCCGATCGTAGAGTTTTACTACAAAGAAGATCGCTTGGATGATCCGTTTATCAATGATGATCATGTGTTTTATCTAGGGCTTGCCTCAGAAGAGGAGCTGGACCAGATCAAAACATTGGCGCTGAAAGTCAATGCTGCGTTACTGGAAATCTTCTCGAATATCAACATTCGCTTGATCGATTTTAAAATCGAGATTGGCAAAACCAAGAAGGGCGAGTTGCTCCTGGCTGATGAGATTTCACCAGATACTTGTCGTTTATGGGATATGGGGACAAATGAGCATCTTGATAAAGATGTCTATCGACGTGATTTAGGGGACATCGTTCCTGTTTATGAAGAAGTCTTAAATCGTTTAGAAAAGGAGAATTCAGCATGTATTTAGTCAAAGTTTATGTAACCTATAAGGAATCTGTTTTAGACCCTCAAGGAGAAGCTGTGAAAGGAGCCGTTCATCGCTTGGGGTATCAAGATGTCAGTGATATTCGGATCGGGAAATACTTTGAAATCAAAGTGACACCTTCCAACAATCAAACACAAGCAGCTGTAGCAGAAGAGATCGAAGCGATCTGCGACAAGCTTTTGGCAAACGTCAATATGGAAACCTACCGTTATGAAATGGTTCAAATGGAGGAAGGGGCCCTATGAAATTTGCAGTGATCGTTTTTCCTGGATCAAATTGTGATGTTGATTTGATGTGGGCAATCAAAGATATCATGGGGGCAGAAGCAGAATATGTGCGCCATGATGCAGACAGCTTAGCTGGTTTTGACGGTGTTTTGCTTCCAGGAGGATTTTCTTATGGTGATTACTTAAGATGTGGAGCGATCGCCCGTTTTTCAACGATCATGTCAGAGGTCATTCGTCTGGCAAATGAAGGCAAACCTGTCTTTGGTACCTGCAATGGGTTTCAAATTTTAACGGAAGCGGGCTTGTTACCAGGGGTTTTACAAAGAAATGAATCACTCCATTTTATTTGCAAACCGGTCCGTCTGCAAGTGAATAATCAAACAGCTTTTACTTCTGAATATGAAACGGATCAAGTCATTACGCTTCCTGTCGCTCATGGTGAGGGCAATTATTATTGTGATGAAACGACTTATCAGGAATTGGTTGCCAACAATCAAATCGTTTTCCGTTATGAAGATAACGTCAACGGCAGCCTACACAACATCGCTGGTATCTGTAATAAAGCTGGCAATGTTCTAGGCATGATGCCTCATCCAGAACGAGCGATGGAAAGCTTATTAGGCTCAGAAGATGGCAAGAAGTTTTTTGCTTCATTATTGAAAAATTTTGGGAAGGTGCCGGTAAATGGATAAAATGATCGTAAAAGAACCTACACCACAAGAAATCAAAGACACGAAATTATACGAGCAATGGGGATTGACCCAAGAAGAGTATCGGATGATCTCAGAAGATATTTTGGGACGTTTACCGAACTATACCGAAACTGGACTCTTTTCAGTGATGTGGAGTGAACATTGTTCTTACAAAAATTCCAAACCTGTTTTGCGGAAATTCCCGACAGAAGGGCCGCAAGTACTGCAAGGACCTGGCGAAGGTGCGGGTATCGTGGATATCGGCGATGATCTAGCCGTCGTTTTTAAAGCGGAAAGCCATAATCATCCTTCTGCGGTGGAACCTTATGAAGGAGCAGCAACTGGAGTTGGTGGGATCATCCGCGACATCTTCAGTATGGGAGCAAGACCGATTGCTGTTTTAGACTCCTTACGATTTGGTGAGTTAGATAATCCAAGAACGAAATATCTTTTGGAAGAAGTCGTTGCAGGGATCAGTGGCTATGGCAACTGTATTGGGATTCCGACCGTCGGTGGTGAAGTGGCATTTGATCCTTGTTATGAAGGCAATCCATTAGTCAATGCGATGTGTGTAGGGATCATTGCTCACAAGGATATTCAAAAAGGGCAGGCCAAAGGTGTTGGAAACACCATCATGTATGTCGGCGCAAAAACAGGACGCGACGGGATACATGGGGCGACTTTTGCATCGGAAGAATTTGTCGAAGGTGAAGAACAACAACGTTCCGCCGTACAAGTCGGTGATCCTTTTATGGAAAAACTTTTGTTGGAAGCTTGTTTGGAATTGATCGTGGATCATTCGGACATTTTAGTCGGAATTCAAGATATGGGTGCTGCTGGATTGGTTTCTTCTAGTGCCGAGATGGCATCAAAAGCCGGATCAGGGTTGCGCTTAACGTTAGATGATGTTCCACAACGAGAAACCAATATGACGCCTTATGAAATGATGTTGTCAGAATCTCAAGAGCGGATGCTGATCTGTGTCAAAAAAGGACATGAAGCTGAAGTGGAAGCACTCTTTAAGAAATACGATCTAGAAGCCGTCGTGATCGGTGAAGTAACAGATGATGGCAACTATCGTTTGTTCCATCACGGACAGGAAGTCGCTAATTTGCCAGTAGATGCTTTAGCTGAAGATGCGCCGACTTACTACAAAGAGATGGCAGAACCGAAACGGATCAAAGTGTTTAAGGAAACACCAGACTTTGTTCCAGTGATTCACTCAGCAACGTCTGTATTTGCCGATCTACTGCAGCAGCCGACGATCGCTTCAAAACGCTCGATTTTTGAAACCTACGATTCGCAAGTTCGTACCAATACCGTGGTAGGACCCGGCAGTGATGCCGCTGTGTTACGAATCAAGGGAACCAATAAAGCCTTGGCGATGACGACTGACTGTAATGCTCGTTACCTGTACTTAGATCCAGAAGTCGGCGGACAGATCGCAGTTGCAGAAGCTGCTCGAAATATCGTCGCTTCCGGTGGGCGTCCATTGGCGATCACTGACTGCCTTAACTTCGGCTCGCCAGATAAACCAGAAGGATTCTGGGAGTTATCCACGGCTGCTGACGGGATCTCAGAAGCTTGTCGTGTGCTAGAGACACCAGTCATTTCTGGGAACGTCTCCTTATACAACGAAACGGACGGACAATCGGTCTATCCAACGCCGGTAATTGGGATGGTCGGATTGATCGAAGAGCTGGCGCATATCACGACGCAGCATTTCCAATCAGCGGGGGATCTGATCTATGTCCTAGGGGAAACCCATGCTGACTTCAATGGGTCTGAATTGCAAAAACTGCAGACAGGAAAGATCGCTGGGCGTTTAATGTCCTTTGACCTTGAAACAGAAAAAATGAACCAACAATTGGTTACCGCAGCGATCCAAGCAGGTCTTGTTCAAAGTGCCCACGATTGTGCCGAAGGTGGTTTAGCGATCGCTTTAGCCGAATCCGCTTTTGACAAGGGCTTTGGTCTAAATGTGACCGTGTCATTGCCAGCAGCACAATTGTTTTCAGAAACCCAATCCCGATTTGTGCTTTCAGTCGCACCTGATAAGCAAGCAGCTTTTGAAGCGCTGGTAGGCGCTGCTGCAACAGCGATCGGGGAAGTGACTGCTGATGGCCAGATTCGCATGCAAGCACAAGATGATACGATCGAGATGCCCCTTACTGAGGCGAAATTGAAATGGGAGGAAGCCATTCCATGTTTAATGAAGTAAAGAGCCTCAACGAGGAATGTGGGGTTTTTGGTGTTTGGGGTCATCCAGATGCCGCTCGCGTCACCTACTTCGGACTACACAGTTTGCAACATCGCGGCCAAGAAGGTGCAGGGATTGTCACGAATGATGCGGGGAAACTCAATGGCCACCGTGATTTAGGGTTGCTAGCGGAAGTCTTTTCGGATGAACGTGTCCTCCAGCGTCTGACAGGAGATGCTGCTATTGGTCACGTTCGCTACGCAACTGCTGGTAATGGTAGCGTTGATAATATTCAACCATTTTTATTCAAATTTTTTGATCAGCAGATTGGCTTAGCTCATAACGGCAACTTGACGAATGCGAAAAGTCTACGGAAATCCTTAGAAAAGGCTGGTGCGATTTTCCACTCGAATTCCGATACAGAGATTCTCATGCACTTGATCCGTCGCAGCGAAGAACCGCTTTTTATGGATCGGGTCAAGGAGGCATTAAATCAAGTTAAAGGTGGATTTGCGTACCTTTTACTGACCGAAAATGCCATGATCGCAGCACTAGACCCCAATGGCTTTCGGCCATTGTCAATCGGGAAAATGGTCAATGGTGCTTATGTGGTGGCTTCAGAAACCTGTGCGTTGGAAGTCATCGGTGCGGAATTTATTCGTGATGTCCGACCAGGCGAAGTCGTGATCATTGATGATGCAGGCATTCAAATTGAACAGTATACCCAAGAAGTACAACCTGCGATATGTTCGATGGAGTTTATCTATTTTGCCCGTCCTGATTCCAACATCGCTGGCGTCAACGTCCATCGTGCCCGTAAAAATATGGGCCGTCGCTTAGCACAAGAGGCGCCGATCGAAGCGGATATGGTCATTGGTGTACCGAATTCATCCTTATCTGCTGCCAGCGGGTACGCAGAAGCATCAGGTATTCCCTATGAATTAGGCTTAGTAAAAAATCAATACATCGCACGAACGTTTATTCAACCGACGCAGGAGTTAAGGGAACAAGGTGTACGGATGAAGCTCTCAGCTGTTCGTGGCGTAGTCGAAGGCAAACGAGTGATTCTAGTCGACGATTCGATCGTCCGAGGAACCACCAGCCGCCGTATCGTGCAACTGCTAAAAGAAGCAGGTGCCAAAGAAGTTCATGTACGTATCGGTTCGCCGCCTTTGCGCTATCCGTGTTTTTACGGGATCGACATTCAAACGAGAAAAGAATTGATCGCAGCCAAATATACGGAAGCTGAGATTTGTGAAAAAATCGAAGCAGATTCTTTGGCCTTTTTAAGTGAAGACGGGTTGATCGAAGCGATCGGTTTAGATTTTGACGCACCTTACTCAGGATTGTGTATGGCCTATTTCAATGGCGATTATCCAACCCCTTTGTATGATTATGAAGAAAACTATCTCGCGTCTTTAGCTGAATAAATTGTAGGCAAAAATGGGTTTTCAAACGAAGCAGTGAAGGACCGCTGGTTTACTTGCGTTAACGACGAATGAGCTGAATGAAGAAAAGCGGATGAATGATTGAGGAGGAACGAACGTGGCAAATGCATATGCAAAAGCCGGTGTCGATGTCGAAGCCGGTTATGAAGTAGTCGAACGGATCAAAAAGCATGTGAAACGAACAGAACGTCTAGGCGTGATGGGGGCAATCGGGGGCTTTGGTGGCTGTTTTGACTTATCATCGTACCAATTGAAAGAACCAGTACTCGTTTCTGGGACAGATGGTGTAGGAACTAAGCTTTTATTGGCGATCCAGCAAGAACAGCACACAACGATCGGCATTGATTGCGTCGCAATGTGCGTGAATGATATCGTCGCTCAAGGGGCAGAACCTATCTACTTCCTTGACTATGTTGCAGTCGGTAAAAACGATCCTGCAAAGATCGAACAAATCATTGCTGGTGTCGCAGAGGGCTGTGTGCAAGCGGGTGCTGCCCTGATTGGTGGGGAAACCGCTGAAATGCCGGGAATGTACCAACCAGAAGAATATGATCTTGCTGGCTTTGCCGTAGGAATCGTCGAAAAAAGTCGCTTGATCACTGGAGAAACCATCAAAGAAGGCGATGAGCTGATTGGTTTGCCTTCATCAGGCATTCACTCGAATGGGTACTCTTTAGTCAGAAAAGTCTTTTTTGAACAGCATGGCTATACAGGAGCAGAAACATTTGCAGAACTTGGCAACCAAACACTTGCAGAAAGTTTATTGACGCCAACGAGAATTTACGTGGATGCATTGAAGCCTTTATTGACAGAAGGATGGCTAGCTGGAATTTCTCATATCACTGGTGGCGGCTTTGTTGAAAATATCCCGCGGATGCTGCCTGAAGGTCTGGCGGCAGAAATCTCCTTAGACACTTGGCCGCAGTTGCCGATATTTGATCTGATCGCTGCTCATGGCGCGATTCCTCACCAAGAAATGTTCGAGATTTTCAACATGGGGATCGGTATGGTCTTAGCCGTTGCGCCAGAAAATGTTGCGGCAGTAATGGCGCTTCTATCCGCCAATGAAGAACCAGCGTATCGGATCGGTAAAGTGACGAAACGTGACAACGAAGCTGTCTGCTTTAAAGAGGCAGTCCGATGAGGATCGCCGTCTTTGCTTCTGGAACGGGCAGCAATTTTACAGCGATCGCCGATGCGATCCAGGCTAATGAAATCAAAGGGGCGCAGATCGGATTGGTCTTTTCCGATAAACCTGCAGCGCCAGTGATAGAAAAAGCCCGCGCAAGAGACTATGAAACGCTTGTCTTGGAGCCAGCGGCTTTTGCGTCAAAAGCAGCCTTTGAAAGGAAATTGATCGAAGAATTGCAGTATCATGCCATCAATTTTATTGTTTTAGCTGGGTATATGCGGATCATCGGGAACACCCTATTATCCGCTTATGAAGGCAGAGTCATCAATATCCATCCCTCGTTGTTGCCGAGCTTCCCAGGCAAATCTGGGATTGCCGATGCCTTCGCTTATGGCGTGAAAGTGACGGGGGTTACGGTTCATTATGTCGATGCTGGCATTGATACAGGGCCAATCATTGCCCAAGAAATCGTTCGGATTGACACCGACGATACGTTAACAAGTGTGACAGAGAAAATTCATCAAGTGGAACACCAAATCTATCCAGCTGTTTTAGCTGAAATTGTGGAAAAGGGGCTATCAAATCGTGAATAAACGTGCATTAATCAGTGTGTCTGACAAAGAAGGACTGGTACCATTTGTCCAAGAATTGACCAATTTAGGATTTGAAATCATTTCAACTGGCGGGACCAAAACCGTCTTGGAGGAAGCAGGGCTTCAACCGATCGGCATCGAAGCGATCACAGAATTTCCTGAAATGATGGACGGTAGGGTAAAAACGCTACATCCGCGGGTGCATGGTGGTCTGTTAGGGCGACGTGATCTGCCTTCTCATATGGAGGCAATGGCTGAGCACGGTATTTTACCGATCGACCTCGTTGTCGTCAATCTTTATCCATTTAAAGAAACGATCAGCAAGCCTGATGTCACAGAAGCCGACGCAATCGAAAATATCGACATCGGCGGACCAAGCATGCTGCGTTCTGCGGCGAAAAACCATTCCTCAGTAACTGTTGTCGTTGATCCCAAGGATTACGACTGGGTTTTAACTGAGCTGAAGGAAGGCAATACGACGTTGGCATCAAGAAAGAAATTAGCTGCCAAAGTCTTCCGCCATACCGCAGCCTACGATGTCTTGATTGGTGAATACTTGACCAAAGCGGTGGCTGAAACAGAAACGGAGAACTTGACGAAAACCTATGTTTTGAAACAAACATTGCGTTATGGTGAAAATAGTCATCAGAAAGCTTCCTTCTATCAAGACGCATTACCCGTGCCCTATTCGATTGCCAGCGCAAAACAAATCCACGGCAAAGAATTGTCTTACAACAACATTAAAGATGCTGACGCTGCCTTACGGATCGCAGAAGAATTTACAGAGCCAACTGCAGTAGCCCTAAAGCACATGAATCCATGTGGAATCGGAAGTGGAGAAACGATTGCTGAAGCTTTCCAAGAAGCTTACGAAGCAGACCCAGTGTCGATTTTTGGCGGGATTATCGTCTTAAATCGTCCAGTTGATGTGACAACTGCGCAGCAGCTGCAGCGGATTTTTCTTGAGATCATTATCGCACCTGCATTTGAAGAAGGAGCACTTGAAATCCTAACGAAGAAAAAAAATCTGCGCTTGCTGGTTGTTGATTTCGAAAAAGCAGCCAAACAGCCAGAAGTTGTCTCTGTCCTTGGGGGCTTATTGGTGCAAGAACCAGACGATCAAATGGAGTCACCAGCAGATTGGACCGTGGTGACCAAAAGACAGCCGACACCAGAAGAAATCGCAGCCTTGGCATTTGCTTGGAAAGCGGTGAAACACGTGAAGTCCAATGCGATCGTTTTAGCCAATCAACAGCAAACCGTCGGGATCGGTGCTGGTCAAATGAACCGCGTTGGTTCAGTGAAAATCGCTGTGGAACAAGCCCGTGAAAACAATAAATTGGCTGGTTCAGTGCTGGCAAGCGATGCCTTTTTCCCGATGGATGACAGTGTCGAATATGCAGCACAACAAGGAATCAAAGCGATTATTCAACCTGGTGGTAGTATCAAAGATCAAGAATCGATCGACATGGCAGATAAGTACGGTGTGGCGATGGTCTTTACTGGTGTTCGTCATTTTAAACACTAAGAAATAGGAGAAGACGATGAAAATACTTGTTATTGGTAGTGGTGGCAGAGAACATGCCGTCGCAAAAAAGTTTCTGCAAGACCCTCAAGTTGAAACAGTCTTTTGTGCAATGGGCAATCCTGGAATGCGAAAAGACGGGATCGTGACAGTCGCAATTGAAGAGTCCGATCATGAAGGTTTGATTGCTTTTGCTCAAAAGCAGGAGGTTGATTGGACCTTCGTTGGTCCAGAAGTTCCATTACTAAATGGCATCGTAGATGATTTTCAGGCGGCGGGCTTGGAAATTTTTGGTCCCAATCGACAAGCAGCGATGATCGAAGGATCAAAAGAGTTTGCCAAAGAATTGATGCGGGCCAATCACATTCCAACAGCTGACTATCAAAGTTTTACAGATAGTGCGCAAGCAAAAGCGTATATCCAACTTAAAGGTGCACCGATCGTTATCAAAGCGGATGGCTTAGCGGCAGGCAAAGGCGTAGTTGTTGCTGAAACCGTTGATGAGGCGAATGCAGCTGTCGAAGCGATGCTGGAGCAAAATGCTTTTGGTGAAAGTGGTGCAAAAGTGGTGATCGAAGAGTTTTTGGCTGGCGAAGAGTTTTCGCTCTTGGCGTTTGTTAAGGACGAAGCCGTCTATCCAATGGTCATTGCCCAAGACCATAAACGTGCGTTTGATGGCGATTTAGGGCCGAATACAGGAGGTATGGGGGCATACACACCAGTACCGCAGATTCCGCAAGAAATGGTCGATCAAGCGGTCAAAGAAGTTTTACTTCCTGCAGCAAAAGGGATGATTCGTAATAAGACACCATTTACTGGTATTCTTTATGCAGGTCTGATTGCTACTAATGATGGACCGAAAGTCATCGAATTTAATGCGCGTTTTGGTGATCCAGAAACGCAAGTCGTGTTAAGTCGTTTAGATAGTAGTCTGGCACAGATCATTGATGATCTCTTGCAGGATCGAGTGCCTGTGATCCGATGGAATCAAGCGGCTTCGATCGGTGTCGTGATTGCATCGCAAGGATATCCTGGCAAGTATCAGCAAGGAATGCCTGTTCCATCTCCTCAAGGAGAAGGAACGCAATTCTTTTATGCAGGAGTGGAGGAGACTACTGATCAAGGCGATTTGACGGCAGCTGGTGGTCGTGTTTTTCTTGTGGAAGCTTCAGCTGAGGATTTAGCTACTGCACAAAAGAACGTCTATGAAGCAATCAATAAATTGCCTTTGTCGGGTTTGTTTTATCGAAATGACATTGGTGACAAAGCCTTACACTATAGCAACTCATCAAAGGCGATGAAGTAAAGAACGTTTCTATGGGTAATGCAAATTGAAAGTAAAGGATGACTGCCAGTAGAACCGATCGGTTGTGCTGGTGGTTTTCATTTTATAGGAGGTTTTTTTGACGTTGGTGTAGCGTTTTCATCTTGTTGTGCTAAAATAAGAATGTAGTTTAAATAAGGAGGAACTTTACGTGAAAAAAATTAAATTCGGTCCCACTGATTTAGAAGTATCTAGCGTGATTTTAGGTTTGATGCGAATCAACAATGCCAAAGACCCAGTGAAAGTATTGACGACAGCGATTGAAAATGACATTACCTTTTTTGACCATGCCGATATCTATGGGCGCGGGGAGTGTGAAACGATTTTTGCGGAAGCGTTAGCAAAAACGGATGCCAAAAGAGAAGAGTTGTTTATTCAATCAAAATGTGGCATCGTTCCAGGTGAAATGTTTGATTTTTCGAAAGAGCATATCATTTCTTCCGTGGAAGGTAGTTTACAGCGTTTGAAAACCGATCATTTGGATGCGCTACTATTGCATCGCCCTGACACTTTGTTTGAACCAGAAGAAGTGGCAGCTGCCTTTGATCAATTAGAAAAAGACGGCAAAGTGAAATACTTCGGTGTCAGCAATCAAAAACCTGGTCAAATCGAATTGTTGAAAAAATATGTTTCCCAACCTTTAGTAGCGAATCAGCTGCAATTCGGGATCATGCATACGGGAATGATCGATCAAGGAATTCATGTCAACATGACGGATGCTGGTAGTGTCGATCATGATGGAGAAATTCTTGAATATTCTCGCTTGCTTGAGATGACGATCCAAGCTTGGTCTCCGTATCAATATGGTTTCTTCGAAGGTGTCTTTATCGGTAACGAGAAATTCCCCGAGTTGAACGAAAAATTGACTGAACTAGCGGACAAGTATCAAACGACACCAACAGGTATTGCTTCTGCGTGGATCTTACGTCACCCTGCAAACATGCAAGTGATTGCTGGAACGATGACCCCGCATCGGATCGAAGAAATCGCACAAGCATCTTCGATCGTATTGACTCGCCATGAATGGTATGAGGTGTATAAAGCAGCTGGGAACATCTTGCCGTAATTTATTAGTAAATCCCGTTTTTTTCAGTACTTATAAGGATGAATGTTCGCAAAAGACGAACATTCATCCTTTTTTTTCAAAAAGTATTTCTAAAAAGCTTGTATTTCACTTCTAGGTGGTTTAAATTGTTGTGGGCGTTAAAAATAGGCGGATGCCATTTGATGCTTGCTTCACTCTTAGTAAGATTTGGAGGATATTTTTATGTTTGACATGAAAGTTTTTGATTACGAAGATATACAACTGATTCCTAACAAGTGTATCGTGAACAGCCGTTCAGAATGTGATACCACGGTGACATTAGGCGGACACTCGTTTAAGATGCCTGTTGTTCCTGCAAATATGCAAACGATTATTGATGATTCGATCGCAGAATTTTTAGCTGAAAATGGCTATTTTTATATTATGCACCGCTTTGATGAAGAAGCGCGGATTCCATTTATCAAAAAAATGAAAAGCCGTGGCTTGATTGCTTCTATCAGCGTAGGTGTCAAAGAAAATGAATATGCCTTTGTGGAAGAACTAGCTGACAAAGAGCTTGTTCCTGATTTTATTACGATCGATATTGCTCATGGCCACTCAAACGCCGTGATCAATATGATCCAACACATCAAGAAGCATTTGCCAGCAACGTTTGTGATCGCTGGAAATGTTGGAACGCCAGAAGCAGTTCGTGAATTGGAAAACGCTGGTGCAGATGCAACGAAAGTCGGCATTGGACCAGGGAAAGTTTGTATCACAAAAATCAAAACTGGTTTCGGGACTGGCGGCTGGCAGTTAGCAGCACTACGCTGGTGTGCCAAAGCTGCTCGCAAACCAATCATTGCAGATGGAGGCATTCGGACACACGGCGATATCGCTAAATCTGTCCGCTTTGGTGCAACAATGGTCATGATCGGTTCATTGTTTGCAGGTCATGAAGAATCACCAGGGGAAACTAAGGTAGAAAACGGCGTTGTGATGAAAGAATACTTTGGTTCTGCATCAGAATTTCAAAAAGGTGAAAAGAAAAACGTGGAAGGAAAGAAAATTTGGATTCAATACAAAGGTTCTTTGAAAGACACGTTAGTTGAAATGCAGCAAGACTTGCAGTCATCCATCTCTTATGCAGGTGGAAAAGATTTAGAATCGATTCGTAAAGTGGATTACGTAATCGTAAAAAATTCGATTTTCAATGGAGATACGATCTAACTTTTATATGGAAGAAACGGCCTTTTAAGGTCGTTTTTTTGTTCTCATAGAATAAAAGAACATCTGATCCATTATCGTAAGGTAAGAGGAACTCTTGAATGAATGTGCTGTATTAGCAGGATAGAAGAAAATGACAGGAAAGTCCTAAAAGACTACTTATTTCATTAAGAATGATTCTATATTGACGGATTTTATTGAATTAACCTTCATTGTTAACCTTTATTAATGAAAAGACACTAGTTTTTCTCTCGAATCATCAGTGAGTGTAAGCTCGTTTTTTCTTAGAAGGTTTAGAGTAACTGAGTGACAGGATTGCTATGAGGATATTCAGCAACTGATGTGTTTGATGAAAAGAGTATCGATGTTACACGACAAATAGATATTTCTCTAATTGTTTTTTTATTAAGTTGTCCATTATCAATTAATGAAAACGAGAATCTGCAAAATGAATCAAATCAGCTGCCATCCATGTGTTTTGTCAAAAAAATGGTGGTATTTTGCTGTTGTAAGCCTATTCGTGCTATGCTACCCTTATTTGTGAAAGATATTAACTAGTGAATTGAAAAAGAAAGTAGGAGTAAATTTGATTAAAAAAATCGTTAAAGTTTTTTTGGGATTAGTTGTGGTTTTAGGTATTATAAGCTTCGTTATCCCATCATCTGACGGGGATGGAGAAAATGGTTCAGAAATTGCGGATGCTGAAGAAGTGATTCAAAACGAGAATGATTCAGATACAGGAACAAGTGAGCTTCAAGAACCAGAAGCTGATGAAGAAGATCAAGCTGAAGAAGATGCAACAATTCCCAGAGAACACAGAAATGCTTTACGTGCAGCTGAAAACTATCTTTTATTAATGCCCTTTAGTAAGGCAGGACTTTTTGAACAACTAACATCAAGTTATGGTGATGATTATCCTGAAGAAGCTGCCCAATATGCCGTGGACAATGTTGAAACTGACTGGAATGCAAATGCTTTGAAAGCGGCTGAAAACTATTTAGACCTGATGCCAATGTCTGATAGTGAATTATATGATCAGCTAGTATCTGAATACGGAGATAAATATACCCCAGAGCAAGCGCAATATGCTATTGATAATCTAGCTGATTAATTTACTGCAACTCCTGTCACACTTTAAAGTAATACAAATCAGTATTGCTAGGACAAAATAGTCAGAACTCTCAATGGCTATTCCTTTCTAAAAAGCAGTTATGGGACCTTGATTAGTCTCTTAGCTGTCTTTTTTGATTTTAATGGAATATCAGCATAGTGAATAGGGCGGTATGGCATTAGTTAACTTGAAGCAGTCTGCGCGAACAAAGGAATACAAGCACATAGATACAAATGTTTTGAAATATAAAATCACATCAGTTCTTTAACGTTGTTATTTTATTGTAAGACCTTTCATTTGAAAACCTATAGAAAACTTGGAAAAAAGGGTGCTTTTTTCCTTAGATGCTGTTGACATTGGTTAGGATAGCAGTTATTATGTGGGTAGTTGGAAGAAAGACTTCCGACGAACTGACATTTTATACAAATAATTGTTAGGTGAGGCTCCTATATGGACACAAGCTGCTGCCGCAAAAGCATCGAGAGATGCTTAGTTGGTAGGACAGGTCTAATCGTGAAGGTTAAACCCAAAGCAGCTGATAGCAAGTTTGCTATCTACGCCCTATAGTGCTAAAGCTCTACAATGATCATGAGTTTTTTACGCATGCTTATTGGGAGCGTGCGTTTTTTTGTGTCTTTTGCGCGCGTTCCACAGTGACTTACCTAATAAAAAGAAAGGAAGATTCACATGGAATACCCCAGTCCCCAGATGAAACAGCGGAGTAGTTATCGAATCGCTAGGGGTGGCGTAAGCAACTCCTAAGTGCTAGGAGGAAAAAAAGATGTTAAAAAAACTATCTAAAGATCAAGAACTAAAATTACTTGCAAAATTGACCGAAAGAGAATTGTTGATGGAGATGCGGACCTCCTTCCAAGGGTTATCGGAAGAAGATGCTGCAGAACGTTTAGCAGAGTATGGTCCAAACAAAGTCGACGCACAAAAACCAACACCCGCTTGGTTGATGATCTTAGGCGCTTTTAAAGATCCCTTTGTGTTAGTTTTAGCCCTATTAATGATTATTTCTTTTGTAACAGGCGATATTGAAGCAGTGATTGTGATGGGAATCATGATTTTAGCCAGTGTCATGATTACTTTCGTCCAAGAATACCGTTCCCAAAAAGCAAGCTTAGCGTTAAAAGAACTTATTGAAAATACTTGTTCCGTAACCAGAGATGGAATCACGAGAGAAATTCCAATGGATGAGGTCGTTCCAGGAGACATCGTCACCTTAGCAACCGGCGACATGATCCCTGCGGATGCGATCTTGATTTGGACCAAAGATTTATTTATCAATCAATCTTCATTAACAGGCGAATCAATGCCCGTTGAAAAATTTGTCGATGCTGGGATCAAAGAAAGCGATGAACAAATTTCTGCACTAGATATGCAAGATCTTGTTTTCATGGGTACCGATGTCTTAAGTGGTCAAGGAAAAGCCATTATATTGAAAACCGGTCAAAGTACATTCTTTGGCGATATTGCTAAAAATGCGACCACGAAACGGGGCAAAACAACCTTTGAAGATGGCTTAACAAAAGTCAGCAAGCTATTGTTGCGAATGGTCATGGTTCTTTTCCCAATCGTTTTACTGATCAATGGATTAACCAAGGGTGATTGGGGCGAAGCGTTGTTCTTCGCGATTGCAGTAGCAGTTGGTTTGACGCCAGAAATGCTACCAATGATCGTTACCAGTAACTTAGCCAAAGGGGCGATCTCTTTATCAAAAGAAAAAGTGATCGTCAAAGAATTGCCTTCAATTCAAAACTTAGGTGCAATGGATGTGCTATGTACCGATAAAACGGGTACGATCACCGAAGATCGTGTCGTGCTGGTACAACATTTAAACCCGTTTGGCGTAGAAGATAAACAGGTTCTTGATATGACCTATTTAAATTCTTACTATCAAACAGGGTGGAAAAACCTGATGGATATCGCAGTCCTAAACTACTATGAAGAAGAAGGTTTGGCAGCGCCATTTAACGATGTGACAAAAATCGATGAGATTCCTTTTGACTTTTCACGTCGCCGCTTGACGGTTGTTGTCAATGCGGATGGTCATCAACTAATGGTCACAAAAGGTGCAGCTGAAGAAATGGAGCAAGTCTGCAAGTACGTAGAAGTTGATGGCAAAGTGATGGAACTGACTCCTCAATTGAGAGAGCAATTACGTCAAGTGAACCTGCGCTTGAATAAACAAGGGATGCGTGTGTTAACGGTTGCCGTAAAACGCGATGCCCACGCAGATGCCGTTTATTCTGTAGCAGACGAACAAGACATGATCATGATTGGCTTTATGGGCTTCTTAGATCCAGCAAAAGAAACAGCCAAAACAGCGATTGCTTCTTTACACGGTCATGGCATCAATGTCAAAGTGTTGACTGGAGATAATGCGATCGTTGCGCAAAAAGTTTGCCGAGATGTTGGTATCGATGCAGATAAATACTTATTGGGAACCGATATTGATCATCTATCAGATGAAGAGTTAGCAGCGAAAGCTGCAAAAACCAATCTGTTTGCAAAATTAAACCCAATGCAAAAATCACGAATCATTGAAACCATTCAAGCAGCAGGCCATACGGTCGGCTTTATGGGAGATGGCATCAACGATGCGCCTGCTTTACGCACGGCAGATGTTGGCATCTCGGTTGATACAGCAGCGGATATCACCAAAGATGCCAGCTCGATCATTTTATTAGAAAAAAGTTTGAATGTCCTTGATAAAGGGGTCATCGAAGGGCGCAAAGTATTTACCAATATGATGAAGTACATCAAAATGACGTTGAGTTCGAACTTCGGGAATGTTTTCTCGATTTTAGTTGCTAGTGCCTTTTTACCTTTCTTACCAATGTTGTCCATTCAATTGTTGGTTCAAAACTTGGTGTACGATATGGCACAATTGACGATTCCATGGGATAACGTAGACAAAGCAGAGTTAGAAAAACCAGTCAAATGGCAAGTGGGCGGACTATTGAAGTTTACCGTCGGCATTGGACCGGTCAGCAGCATCTTTGATATTTTGACCTTCTTTGTGATGTGGCATGTCTTTAGTGCAAATACGATCCAAGAGCAAGCCTTGTTCCAAGCAGGATGGTTTATGATCGGCTTAACGACACAAACCTTAGTTGTTCACATGATCCGAACAAGAAAATTACCATTTATCAATAGTATTGCTTCACCGGCAGTCCTGATCTCCAGCGTCTTAGCAATTGCAGTTGGCTTCTTAGTTATCTTGACGCCATTGCACACCGTCTTCGATTTTGCGGCGCTGCCATCAAGCTACTGGCCATGGTTTATTGGTATCAATTTCGCTTATTTAGTAACAGTTGAATTTGCCAAACGCATTTACATTCATGTAACGAAAGAATGGATTTAAAAAAACAGGTCGGCGTTCTTCCTATGGAGGGGAGAATTGCCGATCTGTTTCTTTTTATCCGATCTCTGTATTATTTTTTTCTCATCTTAAGAAAATTCTTTTTGATTCAAGTCGAATCCTTCACAAGTAATAAAAGGAGGTTAATGGTAAATCTGTTTAGCAAAATGATGATTGCTGTACTATTCTTAAATAAAAAAAAGAATCTGAAAAGAAAAAACTGAAGAAAGCGATTGCTTTAATGTGATTAATTTCACTAATGTTTTCTTAAGAGTTGCTACAGTGGGAATTGTTTTATTAAAAAAAATACCCTTTTCACTTGTCATTTTCGAAGTTAAATGATAATTTATAAGAGTAAATGAAATTTCGATAGTACAGATTTAAACCCTGTTACATACGAAAGTGAATTTTTATATCAGAGAGGAAAGTGTGTCAAGATGGCAAAAAAACAAAAAGCACTTGATTTCCAAGCGATTTTGGAGCAAGTCAATGCGGATTTTCCAACTTACCAAGCTTTGGACAAAGACGGGAAAATTGTAAATCAAGAGTTAGTACCAGATTTAAGTGACGACGAATTAGTTGAATTGATGACTCGTATGGTATGGTCTCGTGTATTAGACCAACGCTCAACTGCGTTAAACCGTCAAGGTCGTCTAGGTTTCTTCGCGCCAACTGCTGGACAAGAAGCAAGCCAATTAGCAAGTCAATTTGCTTTTGAAAAAGAAGACGTTCTATTACCTGGTTACCGTGATGTACCACAATTGATCCAACACGGTCTGCCATTGAAAGAAGCGTTCTTATGGTCACGTGGTCACGTTGCTGGGAACCTTTACCCAGAAGATTTAAAAGCATTGCCACCACAAATCATCATCGGTGCACAATACGTCCAAGCAGCCGGCGTTGCTTTAGGATTGAAAAAACGCAATAAGAAAAATGTTGTATTCACTTATACAGGTGATGGCGGTTCTTCACAAGGGGACTTCTATGAAGCAATCAACTTTGCAGGGGCATACCATGCAAACGCTGTATTCTACATCCAAAACAATGGTTTTGCGATCTCTACACCTCGTGAAGTACAAAGTGCGGCACCAACATTGGCACAAAAAGCAGCAGCAGCTGGGATCCCTGGTATCCAAGTTGACGGTATGGATCCATTGGCAGTGTACTATGTTTCTAAAGCAGCTCGTGAATGGGCAGCAAACGGCAACGGTCCTGTATTGATCGAAACCTTGACTTACCGTTACGGTCCACATACATTGTCTGGTGATGATCCAACCCGTTACCGTTCAAAAGACATGGACAGCGAATGGCAACAAAAAGATCCATTGGTACGTTTCCGTACTTACCTAACTGAAAAAGGACTTTGGTCTGAAGAAAAAGAAGAACAAGTCATTGAACAAACAAAAGAAGAAATCAAAGCAGCGATCGCTGAAGCTGACCGCGTGCCAAAACAAAAAGTTTCAGATTTCTTGAAAAACATGTTTGAAGTTCAACCACAAAACATTAAAGAACAAATTGCAACTTACGAAGCGAAGGAGTCGAAATAGTCATGGCACAAAAAACAATGATTCAAGCAATTACAGATGCCTTAGCTGTTGAAATGGAAAATGACAAAGAGATTTTAGTCTTTGGTGAAGATGTCGGTAAAAACGGCGGGGTTTTCCGTGCAACAGAAGGTTTACAAGAAAAATTCGGCGAAGATCGTGTCTTCGATACCCCTCTTGCTGAATCTGGTATCGGCGGCTTGGCTTTCGGTTTAGCATTAGAAGGTTTCCGTCCAGTTCCAGAAATCCAATTCTTTGGTTTCGTATTTGAAACCTTTGACGAAATCGTTGGTCAAATGGCGCGTACTCGTTACCGTATGGGTGGTACACGTAATTTACCAATCACTATTCGTTCACCATTTGGTGGCGGTGTGCACACACCAGAATTGCACTCAGATAACTTGGAAGGATTGATCGCTCAATCACCTGGTATCCGTGTCGTTATTCCATCAAACCCATATGATGCAAAAGGATTATTGATTGCTTCTATCCGCAGCAATGACCCAGTTGTTTTCTTAGAGCACATGAAACTTTACCGTTCATTCCGTGAAGAAGTGCCAGAAGAAGCATACGAAGTTCCTTTAGACAAAGCAGCAGTAACTCGTGAAGGTTCTGATGTTTCCATCATCACTTATGGTGCGATGGTTCGTGAAGCAATCAAAGCTGCTGACAACTTAGCGAAAGAAAACATCAACGCTGAAATCATCGACTTGCGTACAGTTGCTCCTCTTGATGTTGAAACGATCATCAAATCAGTTGAAAAAACTGGTCGTGTGGTTGTCGTTCAAGAAGCACAAAAACAAGCAGGTGTTGGTGCTCAAGTCGTTTCTGAAATTTCTGAACGTGCGGTTCTATCACTAGAAGCTCCAATCGGACGCGTGTCTGCACCAGATACGATCTTCCCATTCGGTCAAGCTGAAAACATTTGGTTGCCAAATGCAAAAGACATCGAAGACAAAGTGAAAGAAATCGTGAACTTTTAATAGTTGAAGAAGGGAAGAATAGAAAATGGCATTTCAATTTAAATTACCGGATATCGGTGAAGGAATTGCAGAAGGCGAAATCGTAAAATGGTTCGTCAAAGCAGGGGATACCATCAATGAAGATGATACCTTACTAGAAGTTCAAAATGATAAATCAGTGGAAGAAATTCCATCTCCAGTAACAGGAACAGTGAAAAACATCGTTGTCCCTGAAGGTACAGTCGCAAACGTTGGGGATGTCCTTGTTGAGATTGATGCACCAGGACATGAAGACAACGAAGGCGATGAAGGTGTAGCAGCAGAGTCTCAAACACCAGCAAAACCAGCGGCAGAACCTACAACGGAAACGGCTGAAGCATCAGCTGGTTCTTCTGAAGGTTCAGGCGTTTTCCAATTCAAATTACCAGATATCGGTGAAGGAATTGCAGAAGGCGAAATCGTAAAATGGTTCGTTAAAGCAGGAGATACCATCAATGAAGATGATACGTTGCTTGAAGTTCAAAACGACAAATCAGTGGAAGAAATTCCATCTCCAGTAACAGGAACAGTGAAAAACATCGTTGTTGCTGAAGGAACAGTCGCAAATGTTGGGGATGTTTTAGTTGAAATCGACGCACCTGGTCACAACAGTGCGCCTGCTTCATCAAGCACATCTGCAGAAGCACCAAAAGAAAAAGTGGAAACTTCTGGTTCAGCAAGTGTTGTTGAAGCAGCAGATCCTAACAAACGCGTCTTGGCTATGCCTTCTGTCCGTCAATTTGCTCGTGAAAAAGATGTTGATATTTCTCAAGTATCAGCAACAGGTAAAGGCGGCCGTGTAACAAAAGAAGACATCGAAAACTTCCTATCAGGTGGCGGACAAGCTGCAAAAGCTGAAACTCAAGCTCCTGCGAAAGAAGAAACAAAAGCTGCAGCAACTGAAAGCAAACCAGCAGCTCCAGCAAAAGCCTTCAAATCAAACTTAGGTGATTTAGAAGAACGTGTGGCCTTAACACCTACACGTAAAGCAATCGCTAAAGCGATGGTAAACAGCAAACAAACAGCACCTCATGTAACCTTGCATGATGAAGTTGAAGTAACAAACCTATGGGATAACCGTAAGAAATTCAAAGAAGTTGCTGCTGCAAACGGCACAAAACTTACTTTCTTACCATATGTTGTGAAAGCATTGACTGCAACAGTGAAAAAATTCCCTATCTTGAATGCGTCGATCGATGATGCAAAACAAGAGATCGTATACAAAAACTATTACAACATCGGTATCGCAACAGATACTGACCATGGTTTGTATGTACCAAACGTAAAAGATGCAGATCGTAAAGGCATGTTTGCTATCGCCGATGAAATCAACGAAAAAGCAAAACTTGCTCATGACGGCAAATTAGCTGCAGATGATATGCGTAACGGTACCATCACGATCAGTAACATTGGTTCAGTTGGTGGCGGCTGGTTCACACCAGTAATCAACTACCCTGAAGTAGCTATTTTGGGTGTAGGTACGATCGCGCAACAACCAATCGTAAACGCTGAAGGCGAAATCGTTGTCGGACGTGTGATGAAACTTTCATTAAGCTTCGACCACCGTATCGTTGATGGCGCAACAGCGCAACAAGCAATGAATAATATCAAACGTCTATTAGCTGATCCAGAGCTATTAATGATGGAAGGATGATTAACAAATGGTAGTTGGAGATTTTGCTGTTGAATTAGATACAGTTGTAATCGGTGCGGGACCTGGCGGCTATGTAGCTGCAATCCGCGCTGCTGAAATGGGACAAAAAGTAGCAATCATTGAAAGAGAATACATCGGCGGCGTTTGTTTAAACGTTGGTTGTATCCCTTCAAAAGCTTTGATCGCTGCAGGTCATCATTACCAAGAATCTTTGGATTCAACAATGTTTGGTGTAACAAGTGAAAATGTTTCCCTTGATTTTACCAAAACACAAGAATGGAAAGACAACAAAGTCGTTAAAACGTTAACTTCTGGTGTTGGTTTCCTATTGAAAAAACATAAAGTTGAAACAATTGAAGGAGAAGCTTTCTTCGTTGATGATCACACATTGCGTGTCATCCACCCAGATTCAGCACAAACTTACTCTTTCAACAATGCAATCATCGCAACAGGTTCTCGTCCAATTGAAATCCCTGGTTTCAAATTCGGCGGACGTGTCCTTGATTCAACTGGCGGATTGGCATTAAAAGAAGTTCCTAAAAAATTCGTTGTTATCGGTGGCGGTGTCATCGGTTCTGAACTAGGTGCAGCGTATGCAAACCTAGGTGCAGAAGTAACGATCCTTGAAGGTTCTCCTCAAATCTTGCCAACCTATGAAAAAGACATGGTCAAATTGGTTGAAGAAGACTTTGCGAAAAAAGGTGTAACAGTCGTTACCAACGCAATGGCGAAAGAAGCAATTGACAATGGCGATAGCGTAACTGTGAAATATGCCGTAGATGGTAAAGAAGAATCAGTTACTGCTGATTACGTGATGGTTACTGTTGGCCGTCGTCCAAATACTGATGACATGGGCTTGGAACAAGCAGGTGTTGAAGTAGGCGAACGCGGATTGATCACGGTTGACAAACAAGGCCGTACCAACGTATCAAACATCTACGCAATTGGTGATATCGTTCCTGGTGCTGCATTAGCACATAAAGCCAGCTACGAAGCAAAAATCGCTGCTGAAGCAATCTCTGGCAAAAAAGTTGCTGTTGATTACAAAGCGATGCCTGCAGTGGCCTTTACTGACCCAGAATTGGCTTCTGTCGGTATGACCATCAAAGATGCCAAGGATGCTGGAATTGAAGCAAAAGCATTCAAATTCCCATTCTCAGGTAACGGTCGTGCGTTATCTCTAGGAAAAACCGAAGGATTCATTCGCTTAGTAACAACGGTTGAAGACAATGTGATCATCGGTGCGCAAATTGCTGGTTTAGGAGCAAGCGATATGGTTTCAGAACTTGCTCTTGCTATTGAATCTGGCATGAACGCAGAAGATATCGCGTTAACCATCCATCCACATCCATCTCTAGGTGAGATCACAATGGATGCTGCTGAGTTAGCTCTAGGTTTACCAATCCACATTTAAGCTTTTTGAAACTCGTTCATCATTTGGTGAACGAGTTTTTTTATCACCAAAAATAAAGCGATCCTAAGCTATTGACAGAATCTTCTGTAAATGATACGATGCTCTTAATATTTCAACCGTTGATGAGGAAAGTACATTGATTTGGCAAGCCTAGAGAGTCTTCGTAGGGTGCAAGAAGAACTTGTAGAATCAATCGAAAATGGCCTCAGAGGTGATCTTCTGAACTTGTACGAAAGATAAGAAGATCCGGGTGCGCCCGCTATCGCGTCAGAGTATAACGACGTTAATTTGTCGCGTACTTGCTGAGAAGCATGCTGGAAAGTCTGCTTGAATAAAGGTGGTAACACGTAAACACGTCCTTTGATATCTCGATATCAGAGGGCTTTTTTATTTGTATTATTAAGGAGGAATAGTATGACAGAAAGATTTGAGACGATTCAATTACACGGAGGACAAACACCAGATCCAACTACAGGGAGTCGCGCCGTACCCATTTATCAAACCACATCGTATGTGTTTGAGGACGCAGATCAAGCGGCAGCGAGATTTAGTCTTAGTGAGAATGGCAATATCTATACCCGTATTACCAATCCGACAACGGCTGTTCTAGAAGAACGATTAGCCCTCTTAGAAGGCGGTGTCGGTGCGTTAGCAACGGCTTCTGGCTCAGCAGCGATCACCTATGCGATTTTAAATCTTGCACAAGCAGGAGATCATATCGTTTCTGCTGCTTCAATTTATGGGGGTACCTATAATTTATTCGCTCATACGTTGCCAGATTTTGGCATCACTACAAGCTTTGTTGATAGTGAAGATCTGGCAGCACTAAAAGCAGCCATCCAAGAAAATACTAAAGCAGTTTTTCTAGAGTCTTTAGGCAATCCAGATATTGATATTGCCGACTTTAAAAAAATTGCAGCGATCGCTCATGAAGCAGGGATTCCCCTCATCATTGACAATACCTTTGCGACTCCCTATCTGTTTCGAGGATTTGAGCATGGGGCGGACATCGTCGTTTATTCCACGACAAAATACCTCGGTGGTCACGGCGCTGCTTTGGGAGGGGCCATTATCGACAGCGGCAACTTTGATTGGACAAATGGCAAATTTCCCAAGCTGGTCGATCCCGATCATAGCTACCATGGAATCTCATGGGTAGAAGCCGCTGGTAACGCTGCCTATATCACTCGGGCACGAACGATTCTTTTACGGGATACAGGCGCTGCGATTTCTCCCTTCAATTCATGGGTGTTGCTGTTAGGCATCGAGACGCTTTCGTTGCGGATGGAACGTCATGTAGAAAATGCGCAACAAGTTGCTGAATTTTTAGCCAAGCACTCGGAAGTCTCTTGGGTTCACTTCCCAACACTGCCGGACAGCCCCTATTTTGAACGGGCGCAGGAGTATTTCCCCAAAGGGACCAGTTCCGTCTTTTCCTTTGGATTAAAGGGTGGAGCAGAAGCAAGCAAAACCTTTTGTGGCGCAACCAAGCTCTTCTCTTTGCTGGCAAATGTCGGGGATGCAAAGTCCTTGATCATCCATCCAGCTTCGACGACCCATTCCCAGCTTAGCGTAGAAGAACTTGCAGCAGCCAAAATTCGTCCAGAGACGATTCGCCTATCCATTGGATTGGAAAACATCAACGATCTCTTGGAAGATCTCACGCAAGCCTTCCAACAGCTCTAAATAGTTGAAGCAGTAGGAAAAGCGCAGGATACTATGCTGCGCTTTTTTGTTGTCGGTTAGTGTTTCAAATAAAACTGCGGTTTCTGTTGGTAGAAGGATAGTAAATCCATCGGTTCTATGCTATATTTAGTTGCTAAGGAATATGGATAAGGTGGGGGATGTATGCGTAATCATGCAAGTGACAAGAGGATTCGGTTTTACTACACAAGTTTGCAATTTCTTTATTGGATGATGTTTTGCTCAATCTATGGCTTTGCGACCCTTTTTTTGATTTATTTCAAGGTCGATCCAGCAAAAATTGGCGGTATTTTAGCCTTAGTCAATATTGCGTCTACGATTTTGCAGCCCTTCATCAGTCAAATCATTATCAAAAAAAGTAAAGTACCGCTGATCGTTGTCTTGAAAACGATGACAAGCGGCGTGGTCGCGGTGCTCTTAGCAGGTGTGATTTTCCCTGCATTATCAATACTGACCTATGTTTTAGGAGGGATTTTGCTCGTTTCCATGCAGTCCTTTCTCAACGCCTTGGCGTTTGAATACACGAATAGCGGCAACAAAATCAATTTTGGCTTTTCGCGTGCGGGTGGGTCACTAGGATTTGCGGGGACCTCCTTTTTACTGGGGCAGCTCTTGGAGGAGTTTTCGGCAGCCCTTTTGCCTATGATCGCTATCGGGCAGGCCGTTTTGTTTCTCATTATTTTGCTTTTGCTGCCAGCGATCAAGAAGCCAGAAATGCCCGTGATGCTTACAGAACAAAGTCATTCAGGGGCCTTTTTGAAAAAATATCCTTTTTTACTCTTTCTCTTTGTCGGGTTTAGCTTTCTCTTCAGCTTCCATACGATGATCAACAGCTTTTTGGCACAAATTTTTGCCGATATTGGCGGTGGCAGTAAGGAAGTTGGCATCGCCCTGATGATTGCGGCGTTATGCGAATTGCCAGGCATGATTTTCTTTGAACAGTTAGTGAGGATACGGTCTAGCCGTTTTTGGCTGTTGCTGTCCAGTGTTGCCTTTGCCATTCGTGGGGTGCTGATGCTGTTGATCAGCTCCATCATCCTGATGGAAATGAGCCATTTGATGCAAGGGGTTAGTTTTGCCTTGTTTATTCCAGCTTCGGCTTATTTGTTCAACCATAGTTTGGCAGATGAAGATCGGGTTTTTGGACAAACGATTATTATCATTGCTACCACGATCGGTGGCGTGATCGGCAATCTTTTGGGCGGGATGCTGATCCAAAGCTTCGGTGTCTGGGAAATGCTTTTGATTGGGACTGGGTTTGCCGTTCTAGGTGCTGCATTGACCTTTATCGGTGTGAAAAAAATCCCTAAAAGTAACAAGATATTAGCGATCGTAAGCGAATGACCGCTAAGTAGAAAAAAGAGTTGCGGCCGTATTTGCTTCGGTCGCAACTCTTTTGAATCTGATCAACGGGTACTATTTCTTTTCTAATACAGCGATAAATTCCCGCATATAGTCTGGTAGATCTGGGGGACGGCGGCTGGAAACGATATGTCCATCCGTAACCACAGGTGTATCCACCCATGTGGCTCCAGCATTTGTCATATCATCTTTGATGCCTGGTGTACTGGTGATCGTCTTGCCTTGCAGGATATTCGCAGAAATCAAGACCCAGCCTGCATGACAGATTTGACCAATGACTTTTTCGTCTTTGTCCATCGTTTGCACGAAAGAGATGACCTCTGGGAAACGTCGTAATTTATCAGGCGCCCAACCACCTGGAACTAAGATGGCATCGTAGTCATCGGCATGAATATCAGAAAAAGCATAGGCTGATTCTGCGGGTACACCGTATTTGCCAATATACGTTTTATGCGCTTCTTCACCGACTAAATCGACTTGCGCGCCTTCTTCCCGTAACCGATGGACCGGGTACCACAATTCTAAATCTTCGAAATCATTGTCGACTAAGGCAATGATTTTTTTGTTTTCTAAACGCAAGAGAATTCCTCCTTTTTCTTGTTATTCTTACTGTAACATCATGCAAAGAGAAACACCAAAAGTATGCTTCTTAAAAAATGCCAAGAAGCTATTTTGAGAATGGTCATTCAGAGAAATGGTAGTGATGTAAGCGTTGTAATCATTAGGAAAGTAAGAGATAATGAAAGAAAGCCAAAGGAGGCGAAGATGTGGAAGCATTCGAAAATGCTCGAAAATTTATTTACAAAAACGCGCGCCCTTTAGACCTTGCTCGTTGGCAGTATCATTTTGAAAATGGATCTCGCGAGGCTGTATTACAGGCGTTACAATTCTACCAAAATGAAGATGGTGGGTATGGGCATGGTTTGGAACCTGATCATTGGAATCCCAACAGTACACCGATTGCAGTGTGGGAGGCATGTCGAATTTTAAGAGAGCTTGAATGCCTTCATTCGACAAATCCACAAGTCCAAGGGATTTTAAGGTATTTAGCTAGTGGAAAAGAGTTTTCTGAAGGGAAATGGTTCAACCAAGTGCCGTCAACGGTATCCTATCCGCATGCGATTTGGTGGGAGAGTCCTGTAGGCGTGCCAGCAGACAACCCAACAGTAAGTCTAGCTGGTATGATCTTAAAAAGAGGGGAAACTACCCTCTATCAAAAAGCACAAGAAATTGTCGAAACAGCAGTTGCAAGTTTCCTTAAGGAACCAACCAGTGAAATGCACACATTAGTCGTCTATCTAGAATTATTACAAGACTGTGAAGAAATCCAGTATCAGCCTGTTTTAGCAAATGACCGCTTTCGCGAGATCTTATTCCAGCAAATTCGCCATACTGTCTCAAACGAGCCAGAAGAGTGGTTCACGTCTTATGTCAGTAAACCTTCAAATTTTTTCTTTACAAGAGAGCAGCTGCTTGGGATCTTTAGTGAAGAATTATGTAAAAAAGAAGCCCAAGAAATTTTAAAATACCAACAAGAAGATGGATCATTTGTCATTCCATGGCAATGGGGAACGGATTATCCAGAGTTTTTCATAAGTAAACAGTGGTGGAAATCAATTACTATCATTAAAAATTTTTTGTTTTTGCGGGCTTTTCTAGACGAACCTTTTTGAAATCGGTCATCTTTTACTAAGCAATCTCGTTGGAAGAAAAAAGGAATTTCCTTCTTATTTGAGATTCACGGATTTCAGCTTTTAAAAATCTCAATAGTTTGTATACAAGAGGTACATTCATTGCTAGGATGTACCTTTTTTGCAGCGGAGGCTCTGACCTATTTTCAATTTTGTGGTACACTGAATAAGATGAATAGGAGTGGTAATATGCGGGATTATCAATATCCTCTTGACTTAGATTGGTCGACAGATGAAATGGTCGTCGTCATGAAGATGTGGGAACGATTAGAACAAGCCTATGAAAAAGGCCTTCCTAGTAGTACGTTTCTTGAGGCGTATCAAGCCTTTAAGAAAGTCGTTCCTAGCATTGGCGAGGAACGCCGTTTAGGCAGAGAATTTGAAGAACTATCAGGCTATTCGCTGTACCATGCTGTGCAGGCAGCGAAAAAGACTGAGGGAAAACTAAAAATGAAAGGGTAGATCAACGAATGCATGAAATCGTTAATGAAGTTCGCCAGTGGATGATCGCTGCAGGTGAAACGATCAAAGACAATTTAAATAAAGAAGACTTAGTGGTCGAGACAAAATCAGGACGGAAAGACTTAGTGACAGAATTGGATAAAGCCACGCAAGATTTTCTGATTGGTAAGATCCAATCCTATGATCCGGATGCCAAAATTTTAGGTGAAGAAAACGGACTGGACACACTTGCCGACATGAGTGGGCGGGTCTTCATCATTGATCCGATCGATGGAACGATGAATTTCGTGTTAGAAAAAGAAAACTTTTGTATCATGATCGCGATTTACGAAGAGAGCAAAGGGCGCTTTGGCTTTGTCTATAATGTTATGAAAGATGAATTCTTATGGGGTGGTCCAGAGATTGGTGTCTATAACAATGGCGAGAAGATCGAACCGCCGAAAGATATTGCCTTATCCGAAGGTCTCGTTGGCTTGAATTCGCCCATGTTGATCCATAACCGCCACCACGAAACCGAGGTCAGTGACAAAGCATTAGGCATTCGTATGACTGGCTGTGCTGGGGTAGAGCTGATCGCCCTCGCTAAAGGACAAAGAGCAGGCTATCTTTCTCATCTTGCGCCATGGGATTATGCGCCAGGGGGCGTTTTGTTAGAAACCCTTGGATTAAAGATGGCAAACATCAAAGGAGAGCCGCTATCCTTGAATGGACGGGAATTGTTCGTAGGCGGTACACCGAAAGCTTTTGAAGAATTATTGGCGATCGTTAATCAATAAGAAAAAACCAGATATTTTATTAATATCTGGTTTTTTCTGCAAAAATGAAAACTTTGCACTATATTTCAGAAAGAAATTCTGGTATAATGGCTTGTCGAGTGCAATGTCACCAAAAAAGGAGTTTATAAATTGAATATTAGAAATGATATCCGCAACGTCGCTATTATTGCCCACGTTGACCACGGAAAAACTACATTAGTTGATGAATTATTGAAACAATCCCAAACGTTAGATAGCCATACCCAATTACAAGAACGGGCGATGGATTCAAATGCGATCGAAAAAGAACGTGGCATCACGATCTTAGCGAAAAATACAGCGGTTGAATACAACGGTACAAAAATCAATATCATGGATACCCCAGGACACGCGGACTTCGGTGGTGAAGTAGAGCGGATCATGAAAATGGTCGATGGTGTTGTTTTGGTTGTTGATGCTTATGAAGGAACGATGCCTCAAACACGTTTCGTATTGAAAAAAGCGTTGGAACAACACTTAGTGCCAATCGTAGTTGTCAACAAAATCGACAAACCATCTGCTCGTCCTGAGCATGTCGTCGATGAAGTCTTAGAACTATTTATCGAATTAGGTGCCGACGATGACCAATTGGACTTTCCAGTGATCTACGCTTCTGCGATCAACGGAACTTCAAGTGAATCAGATGATCCTGCTGATCAACAAAAAACGATGGCACCATTGTTTGATACGATCATCGAACATATTCCAGCGCCAATCGACAACAGCGATGAACCATTGCAATTCCAAGTATCATTGCTTGATTACAATGACTACGTTGGACGTATCGGTATTGGCCGTGTCTTCCGCGGATCAATCAAAGTCGGCGACCAAGTTGCATTGATGAAATTAAACGGAGAAGTTAAAAAGTTCCGTGTGACGAAACTTTTCGGTTTCTTCGGTTTGAAACGTTTAGAAATCCAAGAAGCCAAAGCCGGTGATTTGATTGCCGTTTCTGGGATGGAAGATATCTTCGTTGGTGAAACTGTTACACCAATCGATCATCAAGATTCATTACCTGTTTTACACATTGATGAACCAACTTTGCAAATGACCTTTATCGTGAACAATTCACCATTTGCGGGTCGCGAAGGAAAATTCGTAACCGCTCGTAAAATTGAAGAACGCTTAATGGCGCAATTGCAAACAGACGTTTCATTGCGTGTGGATCCAATCGGACCTGATTCATGGATCGTTTCTGGACGTGGCGAACTTCATTTGTCAATTTTGATCGAAAATATGCGTCGTGAAGGCTTTGAATTGCAAGTTTCTCGTCCAGAAGTTATCGAACGCGAAATCGATGGCGTGAAATGTGAACCATTTGAACGAGTGCAAATCGATACCCCAGAAGAATACATGGGATCAGTAATCGAATCATTGGGAATGCGTAAAGCAGAAATGCAAGATATGATCAATACAGGGAATGGACAAGTACGGATCATTTTCTTGGCACCAGCTCGTGGCTTGATCGGTTACACGACAGAATTCCTATCAATGACTCGCGGCTACGGCATCATGCACCACACTTTCGATCAATATTTGCCAATGATCCAAGGACAAATTGGTGGCCGTCATCAAGGTGCACTTGTATCGATCGATACAGGAAAAGCAACAACATACTCGATCATGAGTATTGAAGAACGTGGAACGGTCTTCGTTGAACCAGGTACCGAAGTGTACGAAGGAATGATCATTGGTGAAAACTCTCGTGACAAAGACTTAACGGTCAATATCACGAAAGCAAAACAAATGACCAACGTCCGTTCAGCAAACAAAGACCAAACCTCAGTTATCAAGAAACCTCGTATTCTTTCTTTGGAAGAATCACTGGAATTCTTGAATGATGATGAATACTGTGAAGTAACACCAGAAAGCATTCGTTTAAGAAAACAAATCTTGAACAAGAGCGAACGGGAAAAATCACAGAAAAAGAAAAATAACTGATAACTAAAACAGTGATCAAAAGTTTTAAACACTTCTGATCTGTTCGATTTTCCGAAGGATGGAAAAGGGATTGCTCCTGTGTTGCAGCGGCTCTTCGCCGCAGGACCCAGAAAAAGCAATCAGCCGATTTCCCTCCTTCGGTTCTTTTTTGCTCGAAGTCAAATTGAACCGTTAGAATAAGCACCGCTTGCAATTTCGGCCATTCCTTTTTAAAATGAAGAAAGCAAGCACAAAGGAGAAATCTATGAAAAATTATCCTGTTAAAAAGAATCAGGAACTTGAAGTTGATATTTTGGATCTTTCCCATGAAGGAAATGGGATCGCCAAAGTCGATGGGTACTTATTATTTATTGAAAACACCCTGCCAAATGAACGTGCCTTAGTCAAAGTGTTGAAAGTCGGAAACAAATTTGGTTTTGCCAAAGTGATGAAATTGTTGCAAGCAAGTCCTGATCGGCAAGAATTGCCGAATGAAGCATTGCTGCGCACCGGTATCGCTCCATTGAGTCATTTGAGCTATGACAAACAATTAGCCTTCAAACAGCAGCAAGTAGAGAATGTTTTGGCTAAAATCGCCAAACTGCCTGAAATCAAGGTCAATGCACCAATCGGAATGGAAAAACCATTTGGTTACCGCAACAAAGCGCAAATCCCTGTGCAAAAGATTCATGGGAAATTAACGACTGGATTTTACCGCAAAAACAGTCATACTCTGGTACCGATCGAAGACTTTTATATTCAAGATCCAAACATCGATCAAGCAATCATCAAAGTCAGAGATATCTTGCAGCGCTTCAATGTCAAAGCCTACAATGAAGAAGCCCATGAAGGGTTCTTACGCCACATTGTCGTTCGTCGTGGGCATCACTCAGGTGAAATGATGGTCGTATTAGTGACACGTAAACCGAAATTCTTCAAGGGAGAAGAGATCGCGGAAGTGATCCACGAAGAGATTCCAGAAGTTGTTTCTGTCATTCAAAACATCAATGAAGAAAAAACCAATGTGATCATGGGCGAGTTCGAGCGTGTTTTGTATGGCAAGTCATCGATCGATGATCAATTATTAGGCAAAACCTTCCAAATCTCAGCGAAATCTTTCTACCAAGTCAACACAGCGCAAACAGAAGTCTTGTACCAAACCGCCTTCGAGATGGCACAACTGTCTGAAAATGATGTCGTTGTGGATGCTTATGCAGGAATCGGAACGATCGGGATTAGTTTGGCTGATCGCGTGAAAGAAGTGTTAGGGATGGAAGTCATTCCTGAAGCAGTGAACGATGCCAAAGCCAATGCCAAAAGAAATGGTGTCGAAAACGTGCATTACTTTATCGGTAAAGCCGAAAAAATCATGCCGCAATGGCTACGCGAAGGCATTCAACCGACAGTCGTCTTCGTTGATCCACCTCGCAAAGGTTTAGATGCTAGCTTTATCGAAACGACTGCTGCGGTTAAACCAGAGCGCATCGTCTACATTTCCTGCAATCCAGCAACCTTGGCTCGTGACCTCGCGTTATTTGCGGAAGAAGGGTATGTGACAAAAGAAGTCCAACCTGTTGATTTGTTCCCACAAACGACCCATGTGGAGTGTGTCGTGTTGTTAGAACGTCGTTAAGAAAAAACGAGCTTCTTTTCAGCAATTTTGACCGTGAATTCTTATTATGGTAATTGTCATAAAATCTTACGATACCAAAGTTGCTAGAGAAAGCGAGTCAATTGATAAATAAGCAACTATAACCCATCTGTTTATCTAATTACGTCGATTGTGACGTTTGGAATGGATGAAATATAAAACCAGAAACTGGAACAGAAAGACACTCTTTTTTGTTCCAGTTTTTTTTGTTCTTTCTCACTATTGATGAGCGGGGACAAAATCAATGCAAAAAGCAGTGAAGCTACAAATATGCAGACAGCCAAATCCTTTAACAAAATGGTTTGTCGGCAATTTATAGTTAATGTGTATAAAAATATGGCGTGTAGTGATTAGAAAGTATTATAATAAACGTAGTGAATAGAAAATTTTTGTTAGGAGGGATTGCACATGGCAACGATTCGTGCATTTTCACACAAAGAGATTACACCGCAAAATACGCATTTGTCTAGTTTTAAAGTGTTGATAGAGTCAGCTTTTTATGGGAACAATGTCACTTGGATTGATGATCTAGCCACTGCCTATCACTTAGCAAAAGAATCTTCTGGGGCTATTCTTACGGATATGCCGGTATCACACACCAAGGAGTTAGGACTACCAGAGGATGCAAAAGTCATCGTGTTTAATGACGGAAAAGTTGTTGGACGAACAGCGTCAGCTCGACGCATCATCGGACATCCTGGAATCCAGCGAGAATTATATGAAGACATTTTGCGAGATGCCTTATATCATGGAACCCGCAAGCAATTTTATGGTGGTGAAGTTGTTGTAGGATTAGACGAAGCGTTTATGGTCAAAGCTCACCTGTTGATACCAGAGCACTATGAAACCAATTTTTACTCTTATTTGTTGAATTTTCAATTGATGACGAAATCATGGGAGGAAAGATACCAACGTTCCAAAGAATATCCAGAGACGGACATTTTTTTGTACGCTGATCCAGACTGGTCTCATCCTGATTTTCCTTACGGGCTGTCTCTTTTTGATCCTGAACACAATGTTGCGGCAGTCTTAGGTTTAAACTATTTTGGTGAATTGAAAAAAGCGACATTAACTTTGGCTTGGGCTACCGCGCATCGCCATGGCTTTGTGGCGTGTCATGGGGGAATGAAGCAGTATCAGTTACCGAATCGAACATTTACGATGGCTGCTTTTGGTCTTTCAGGATCAGGAAAATCGACTATCACATTGGCAGAACATGATGGCAAATATGAGATCAAGGTTCTGCATGACGATGCATTTGTGATTAATCAAACAAATGGTGCCTCCACTGCACTGGAGCCTTCTTATTTTGATAAAACGCAAGACTATCCACTAACCAACCCAAATGTCCGCTACTTTATCACCTGTCAAAATGTTGGGGTTACTTTAGACGAGAAAGGAAAAAAGGTCCTCGTGACCCAAGATATTCGTAATGGGAATGGTCGAACCGTCAAATCACGATATGTCACACCTAATCGGGTAGACCATTTAGATTCGCCGATCGATGCCGTATTTTGGATCATGAAAGATAACACGCTGCCTCCGGTAGTAAAAATTGACGATCCGATTTTAGCCGCTGTTTTTGGTTTGACCTTAGCTACGAAGCGCACGACAGCTGAACATATTGTCGAGACCACGGATATAGATAAACTGGTCATCGAACCTTATGCCAATCCATTTAGAGTCTATCCTTTAGGGGAAGATTTTGCCCATTTCATGCACTTGTTTAAAGAAAACCAAACGGCTTGTTATATTCTAAATACAGGCTTTTACAAAGGCAAGAAAGTCACGCCTGAAGTCACACTAACATCGATTGAAAAAATTGTGGAAGGCGAGGCTGAATTTAAAAATTTCGGTGGGATCACCGAAATGAGTTTCCTGCCAGTAACAGGCTTTAAAGTCGATTTTCAAGATGCCTCCTATGTTGCTCATTTAAGAGAGCGGATGCAAGGACGGCTGGACTTTATTTTGGCTCAAGAGACAGAAAATGATGGCTATAATAAGTTGCCTAAAGAAGTAGCAACGGCAATGGAAAAGGTGATTTCTACATTAAGTGAGCTTCCTAGCTAATTTAGTTGAATCAAACTTCCGCAAGCGGCTTTTTTCCTGAAACACTTATTTTGTTAGCCAGAAAGGAGCGAATATGAACATTCAGTTTCACCATATCCAAATCACAGTCAATGATGTAAAAAAAGCAGAAGGCTTTTATGATCAATTATTTGCACTATTAGGTTTTGACCTTCAGAAGAAATATTCTGGGTACTTAGAACATGCTGATATGGAAGTAGTAGAATATATAGGCGATTCATTTGATTTCGGCATTTGTTCCCCACGAAAAGAATGGAAGAACGAGAAAATCGATTCAAGAAAACTTGGCTCTGTCAACACATAGCATTTAAGGCGGAAAGCCGCGAAGTAGTAGATGCGATCTTTCCCAAAATAAAAGCTTTAGGGGTAAAGATCCTTCACGATCGACCAATGGAGTACAAAGAGCGCATCGCTCCTAACTACTATGCCTTATTCTTTGAAAGCCCAGAAGGCATTCGTTTTGAACTATTTCATTATGCCTGATTCCTTTTACTAAAAGAGCGTGGCATGAACTTGTTGCGTGAACGTGTTCCTATTCAGGTGATCTTTCATTGTGGGGTTCGTATAACCATGTGATATCAGAGACAAACTTTTTTAAAACCTGTCATCAGGAAAACTAGAACATTCTTTTTAAAAGTACGTCCGTCTGGAAAAAACTATTTGATTTCTAAAATTCATTTGGACAATTCACAAATAAAAACCTAACTCGTGTGTTAAAAAACGTTCGAATTTTTATCATTCTAGAAGCGAGTGCACCGTGGGTCAATGAGGATTATTGGGTTGATGGCACGACACTTAAGAGAGGGAGGAAGATCAATATGGATCAGAGGGTTCAGCAAGACATCGAAGCAATCATTTCCCATCAATATGATCATGGCGCCGATTTATGGTCGACGCCAGACCATAAATTACTAAAAGGAGCACCCTTTACGACCTTAGAAAGTCCTCTTTATTTACTTGAACTTGGTATGTCTCCTGAGGAGAACTTATTAAAAGAGACAGCCGCATTGATCTTTCAAGGATGGAGAGAAGATGGCAGATTTAAAATTTCTCCGTCAGGGGGGATCTATCCATGTCATACGGCGTTGGCTTTGCGAACGCTGTGTGCTCTTGGTTACACAAGGGACCAGCGGCTGCAACAGACCGTTCACTATTTTCTTGCTACTCAGGAAGCAGATGGCGGCTGGAAGTGTAATAAGTATAGTTTTGGTCGCGGCCCGGAGACCCACTTTTCCACGCCAATGACGACGTTAACGGTCCTTGATGCTTTTCGCTATATTCATGATCGTGAAAAAATGGAAACGCTTAAGCAAGCAAGCGAATTTTTGCTTGCTCATTGGGAGATCCGTCAGCCAATCAGTCCCTGTCATTATGGGATGGGTACATTATTTATGCAGACAGAATACCCCTTTAGAGGATACAATCTTTTTTATTATCTGTATGTCTTGTCTTTTTATCCTTCTGCCAGAAAAGACGCACGATTTTTGGAGGCTTTGCAGCAGTTTGAATCGAAAGTTCAAAATGGCAATGTCATCGTAGAACGGGTCGTACCCAAACTGGGGAAACTGAATTTTTGCCAAAAAGGGCATATCAGTCCCTTTGCCACACAGCGTTACCAAGAAATTCTTGCTCGATTGGCAGAGGATTGAGGAAAAACAGCCCTTTGAAAGGTTCCCCCCATCTAGACGATTCTTTTTCTTTTCTGGTACACTGTCTGTAAAGAAGCAAGTGATTAATCAACAGAGAGGAGAAAGACATGCAAAAAATATATCTTGTTGAAGATGATGCAACGATCGTCTCTGTTCTAGCAGAATATTTACAGCAATGGGGGTACGAATGTGTTTCCGCGAAGAATTTTGCTAGCATCTTGCAAGAGTTTCATGAGATCAAACCGGATCTCGTTCTTTTAGATATTTCGCTGCCTTATTACAACGGGTATCATTGGTGCCAAGAAATTCGCAAGAAGTCAGAAGTGCCGATCATTTTCCTTTCGTCGATGGATCAACAGATGAATCAGATCATGGCGATGAACATGGGAGCAGATGATTATTTAACAAAACCCTTTGATTTAGCCTTCGTTTTGGCAAAAATCCAAGCATTGCTGCGGCGGAGCTATCAGTATAGCCACCAACAAGCGCTGACCTTTGAGATAGGGCAAGTAACCTTTTATCCCACAGAAAATGTATTAAAAAAACAGGGGGAACAGTTGCCACTGTCTCCAAATGAAGCTCGGATTCTTTCCTTGCTTTTGCAGCATCGAGGGAAGATCGTAGCCAAAGAGACCATCATTGAAATGCTCTGGAATAGTGAAGAATTCATCGATAATAACACATTAGCGGTCAATATGACCCGCTTGCGAAAAAAATTAAGCCAGATCGAACTATCCGATTTGATCCAGACAGTAAAGAATAAAGGGTATTTGATAGAAAAGGAACACGCCTATGACTAACGTGAAAGAATATTTCGTCCTTTATGGAAAGTTTTATCTCGTTTACCTGCTGTTTAGTGCGGGCCTATTTGGGCTATTCTTTCTCCACAGCCTTTCATTGGAGCCCTTCATTGACTATGTGGTCTTTTCAGGGGTGATCTTAGGGGGACTTTCCCTTTTTCATTATTTTCGTTACGCACAAAAAAGAAAGCAGCTGCAGCATTTATTAAGAAAACAACGTATGACGGAAGCGGCGTTGGCGTTCTTGCCTGCCACTCGAAATCGTTTAGAAGACGAATACCAAGCCCTTCTTAAACAATTGGCAAGAGAAAAAACCACTTCTGATTACAAGGCAGCGTTAAAAAAAGAAGAAATTTATGAAGATTTCGGCTTGTGGCTTCATCAAATCAAAACGCCTCTAGCTGCGCTGGATCTTTTGGTCCAAAGCGATTCGTTGTCACCGACGGAGGTCAAAGCGGAATTATTTAAGGTGAATGATTACTTGCAAATGATGTTGAATTATTTACGACAAAATTTAGCGAATGAAGATTTTGTCTTTGAGTCGATTGCTTTAGCGCCCCTCGTTCGTCAAACGATCAAAAAGTATGCCTTGTTTTTCTCGAAAAAGAATCTGCAACTGGACATGGCGGTGGATTTGACGGTGACATCCGATCGAAAGTGGCTCGTTTTTATTTTTGAACAGGTTCTTTTCAATAGCTTGAAGTATACCGAAACTGGTGGCATCAACGTTTTCACTAAAGACAATGCCTTAGTGATTCAAGATAGCGGCATTGGTATTCGTAAGGAAGACTTGCCAAGGGTGTTTGAGAAAGGATATACGGGAAAAAATGGTCGCTTTCAGCAACGAGCGAGCGGGCTAGGCTTATATATGAGTCAACAAGCGGCTGAAAAAATCGGCTGCCGTTTAGCGATTGATTCTGAAGTGGGACAGGGAACCATCGTCACGCTTCATTTTCCCACCACAAATAACCGATAGCCGCAAACTTTCAACACTGTAAGTTTGCGGTTTTTATTGTAAGTCGCTTTTTTCTGCCAGTCAGCTTATTCTAAAAAGGAAGGAGGGAACAAGATGACACTTTTAAACATTCAACAAGTAAAAAAAATCTATCAAAGCCAGCTGAACGGACAACCCGTTGAAGCGTTGAAAAATATTACCTTTATGGTAGAAGAAGGGGAATATGTCGCTATCATGGGGGAATCAGGTTCGGGAAAGAGTACGTTGCTGAACTTGATGGCGACGTTAGACCAACCAACAGCGGGTGAAATGCAGCTGAATGGCATCGATCTGACCACGATCAAAGAAAAAGACGCAGCGAGTTTTCGACGGGATCACTTAGGCTTTGTTTTTCAAGACTTTAATTTATTAGACACCTTTTCGGTAAAAGACAATATTTTATTGCCATTAGTTTTATCAAAAGTTTCCGTCAAACAAATGGAAAAGCAGCTTCAACCTATCGTACAAACTTTAGGGATCGCCGATTTATTGCAGCACTATCCGTATGAATTGTCTGGCGGACAAAAACAACGAGTTGCTGTCGCACGAGCAATCATCACAAAACCGGAACTGCTATTAGCAGATGAGCCAACCGGAGCGCTGGATTCGAAAACCTCTGATCAACTGCTGACATTATTTCAACAGATCAATCAAAATGGACAGACGATCGTGATGGTCACTCACAGTTCGATCGCAGCCAGTCGCGCACAACGCGTCTTGTTTATCAAAGACGGGTATGTGTTTCACCAGCTGTATCGAGGGGATCGCAGCAATACCGCTTTTCTAGAAGCAATAGCCGAAACAATGACTGCTGTCTTTGCAAAGGAGGAGTAACCAATGTTCTTTCAAAAAATCGCCTTCTCCAATTTGCGTAAAAATGCCAAAGCTTACACACCCTTTTTATTATCCATGAGTTTCTTGGTGGCTGTTTTGATGATGACGCAAATCATCGTGAACAATCCAGGAATGAAGGAACTTCCTAGTAGTCAAAGCGCCATCTTCATGTTTCGTTTAGGAAATATCATCCTCATGATTTTTGCGGCGATCTTTTCCTTTTACACCAATAACTTTTTGATCAAGCAGCGAAAAAAAGAATTTGGTCTCTACAATGTTTTAGGACTAGGAAAACGTGAGATAGTCTTCGTGGTCTTTTGGGAACTCTTTTACAGTTTTCTCATTAGCCTTGCCGCCGGATTGATCAGTGGCTTATTGTTTGCACGATTAGGATTTTTGATACTGAAGAAAATCTTAGCCGTAGGCGAGTTCTTTGTCTTCAAACTGTCATTTGAGAGTATTGGCTTGGTGATCCTGTATTTTATGTTCGTCTTTGGTTGTTTATTTTTATTTGACATACTGCAAGTCCGCAAAACCAATCCACTTCAACTACTGCAGGGAAGCAAGCGTAATGAAAAAGAACCACGAGCAAAAGGTATTTTGGCACTATTAGGTGTCCTTTGTTTAGTGGCAGGCTATACGATCTCTGTGACGATCAAATCTCCTATCAGTGCATTAGGCCTGTTCTTTGTCGCCGTCGTCCTCGTAATCTTGGCTACCTATTTGTTGTTTATTGCGGGCAGTATCAAAGCATTGCAGTTTTTAAGAAAACGAACGACCTATTATTATCAAACGACCCATTTTATCAATGTCTCTACCATGTTGTATCGGATGAAGCAAAATGCGGCTGGTTTAGCAAGTATTTGTATTTTATCAACGATGGTGTTAGTGACCGTTGCTACGACCGCCAGTCTTTATTTTGGACAAAAGAATGTGATCGAAACCCGTTTTCCTTACGATGTTCAAATTGAGTCAGCGGCTGATTCCCAGCAAATCAACACAGCAATTAATGGACTTGAGGAGAAGCTATCGATCAAAGAGCGCCAGCAAGTCACTACAACAAGACCGTTGCTTTTTACCTTTGAGGAACCAAATTTTGTTCCCTCAACCAATTTTGAAGAAAATAGCGGTAGTTTAGATAAAGCCGTGTATCTTATTTTTCTTACCAGTTCTGAATACCATGAAATCACTGGGAAAACAGGACCCGCTGACGACGAACTATTCGTTTTTCCCGCCACCTGGACGCATCAAGCGTTACCAGAAAAGACGACGATCGATGATCGTCAATTTCGCTTGCGGGAATTGAAAGAACTGCCAACATTCACGAAAACAGAAAACCCCGTTCAGCATCTTGTTCTCGTGGTGGATGATCAGTGGCTTGCCGAAAAGCTAAGCGCTTGGTATCAAAACGAAGAGTTTCAACTTTACCAGCAACCAGTGACAACAACAGTCTTTAATTTTCAAACAGAAGAAGCAAGCGATCGCGAAGCCATCGCAAAACAGATTCGCAGCGAACTTCTGGCAGCAGATGCTCAGGCGAGCGTTGAATCAAAAGATCTTTTTGAAGTTGAGACAAAAACCTTTACCGGCGGCTTCTTCTTCTTAGGCTTGATTTTTGGTGTGATCTTTATTTTAGCTGCTGCATTGATCATTTATTATAAACAAGTTTCCGAAGGGATGGAGGACAAAGAACGTTTCGAGATCTTGCAAAAAGTTGGGTTAAGCCATAAGGAAGTCAAGCAAGTGATCCAGCAGCAAGTTTTGATGATCTTCTCATTTCCTTTGGTGGCAGCGATCATCCATTTGGCGTTTGCTTTACCAATGATTCGAAAATTACTGATTCTTTTTGGTCTGACGGATCGTAACTTATTGATTACGGTAACGATTATTTCTGTCCTGTTGTTTACAATGATTTATCTGCTGGTGTATTTCATCACCGCAAGAGTCTACTATCGATTGGTGGAGCGCAAACAGTAGAGGATGGACAAATGCTATTTAGTCAGACGATAGCTAGATGGATTAGCCGTCACCGCCAAGAGCTACAAAAAAATAAAATGTAAGAACACCTCATCCATGAAGCGACGCTCAAAAGTTAGAATTTTTGGTCTAACAGTTTGGAATCACTACATGATTGAGGTGTTTTTTTGATAGGCACGCCCGTTAGCCCACTTTTTAGAGTTGAAAAAAATCCTTAGGTGACCTATAGTGAAAAGGAGTAAAGCACGGGTATAGAGTGCCGCGCGATTGATAGTCATTTCAAAATAAAAGAGATCATGTGATCCAAAAAGGAGAAAGCCCTATGAAAGAGCAGCCGATAACCATTGGATTCCCCTTAAGAGGTGAGTGGCTTGCGCCGACTACACCAGCCGAGAAGATTCCTAGCCATGGTACCGATCGAATGGGGTTGCGTTATGCCTTTGATTTTTTACAAGTTAATTTTGAGGGGAAAACCAAAGCTTTTCATAATCGAAGCTTTCTGCGCTATTTCTTCTTAGGGGTTCCGCTGGAGAGCTGTTATTGTTGGGGCGAAAAAATCTATGCGCCTTGTGATGGCGAAGTAATTGTTGCAAGAGATGGCTATCGGGAACGGAAAATCGTTCACTGGATCAGAGATTTTTCGATCGCTGTAAAAAATGGTTTGTTTTTTAATGAACAAAAAGATGATTATCAACAAATAGCTGGAAACTACATTGTGATAAAAGCTTCTGAGGGCGTTTATATGGCATTTGTCCATCTACAAAATGGATCTGTCAATGTTTCCGTAGGACAAAACATCACCAAAGGGATGGTGATCGGAAGCGTTGGCCATTCAGGAAATTCGACTTCGCCTCATCTGCATTTTCAAGTGATGGACACAAGTGATATCGCCCATGCAAAAGGTCTTCCTTGCCGCTTTCAAGAATATGAAGTGTACCAAGCAAGGGGATGGACAAAGGTGCAGAATCGGATACCAGGAAGTACGGATCGGATACGATTGTTGAAGGAATACTAAGGACCAGTTTTGAAACATTGCATCAGGGCTTGTAGGACGCTCAAAAGAAAAAACGTTTAAAAGTCTTTGGACTTCTTTTATGCATGTAAAATAATCTTAGGCTTTCAAAATTTGTGAAGAAAATGAAATGCAAGGAGAACAAATGAATCATTTACCCAATATCCTTACCACTACTCGACTGATTCTCGCACCACTTTTACTATTCCTTCAGCCAATGTCTGGCTGGTTTTGGCTGCTCTATTCCTATTGTTTTGTAAGCGACCTCGTTGATGGGCTGCTTGCAAGAAGGTTGAATCTTACGAGTGAGGTGGGTGCCTTACTAGATAGTTTCGCAGATGTAAGCTTTTTTCTCGCAGTTTTTCTTTCTTTTCTACCACAGCTGTTGGCGGTACATACGCTTTGGGTCTGGCTACTAATGATTGCTATGATTCGTTTTGTCAGTTATCTGATTGGCTATGTAAAATATCGGTCTTTTAGTAGTCTGCATACATGGCTCAACAAAGCAGTCGGATTTCTTTTATGTATTTTCCCGTTGTTGCTCATCATGTTCCATGAAAAAATTGTTATCTTGATTTTGGGGACCATCGCCACTGTTTCCGCATTAGAAGAATTGCTGATAACGATCCTCTCAAAAAATCTGGATAGAAATCAAAAATCGATATTCGAAAGTTTTAAGTAAGGCGCCTCTATCATTGAGGGCCTTTTTTTGCGTATTCACCGCTAATAGACTTTTAAAAGACCCTTCAAAAACAATTTTAAAAATAACATTGAAAACAATTTTTAATGGTATTATGCTTATCTTTGAAGGGAGGCTTCACAAATGAATAGACAAGAACTGCATGCATGTATCAGTAAAAACCAGCCTAATATTTGCCAAATTGCTGCCTACCAAAATGGAAAGGAAGTTTACACGGATGAATGGCATGAGTATAAGCCAGAGGATACTTGCCACCTTATGTCCGCTACGAAAAGTATCGTTTCTCTACTAGTTGGGATAGCGATCGATCAAGGTGTCATCCGGAGTGTCAATGACAAAGTACTCGATTATTTTCCAGACTATCAAGTAAAACGGGGCGAAAAAACGATTCAGGATATTACGATCAAACACCTATTAACGATGCGAGCCCCGTATAAATGCAAAGGTGATCCATGGACAAAGGTTTGTTCGAGTGACGACTGGACCAGCGCCTCGCTTGATTTATTGGGAGGAAGAAAAGGAGTGACAAATGAATTCAATTATCAAACCGTTTGTCTGCAAATCCTCACTGGTTTGTTAGCGAAAGCTTCTGGAATGACGACCGTTGATTATGCGAACCATTATTTATTTCGACCTCTTGGTGTAGCCGAACTGACCAATTATTATGCGGAAACGGCACAAGAGCATAAGCACTTTACGATGAGCAAGGCACCAAAAAAACCGGTTTGGTTTTGCGATCCTTTAAATATTGGCACTGCAGGTTACGGGCTTTGTCTTTCAGCAAAAGATTTAGCCAAAATCGGTGAGCTATGCTTGAACCAAGGCATCCATCAAGGACAACAAGTGATTTCTTCACAATGGCTCACTGAAATGGTCAATCCGCTAGAGACAAACATAGAGAAATTTCAAAATATGAGTTATGGGTATTTATGGTGGATCTTGGATGCTGAGAAAAGCACCTATGCCGCCATCGGCAATAGTGGAAATGTCCTTTATATTGATCCCGAATCAGAGACTGTTATCGCCATTACGGCGTATTTTAAGCCAACTGTCTTTGATCGCATCGACTTTATCGAGACAGAGCTAAAACCGTTCCTTTTGCACTAATGAGCGTTAAGAAAAAGCAGTCTGCTGTCAAAAGTTGATTGCTTTTTTTGTAGACGAAAGCTTAATGATCCCTTTTGTGACTATGGCAGGCAGGTGACCTACTGATAAAGCTCGGCTGCTAGCCTTTTTATGAAATTATAATTTAGCAATTTGATCCCGCAGGTAGGAGGCTAAATCAATAATAAACGGAAGATAAATGAGAAATGAATAAAATGACCAAACTATCAACGACGTAAACTTGGTATACTATAATTGAGAAGAAAATCACAAGTGAAAGGAGCGGTCGGGGTGTTTTCAGAAATCAGTATCTATCAAGTGAAACCCAGTAGTGTTGAGACCTTTGAAGCAGTCATGCAGGAAGCAACAGAGGCAATGAAGGCCATGGAGGGGGCTTTGTTCTTTCGATTAATGAAACGAACCCATTACATCAAAGAAATGAGGACCATCAAGGAAGGTCGCCTGCCAGATCCATTGACGAGAGTCATAAAATGTGTGAAATATGCTCACTATTGGGAGTTTGATAGCGAAGAAAATTATGGCAAAGCTCAAAAAAAGTTGTATGAAAGTTACTGGAAAGCAATGGAGAAATGTTTGATCGTTCCCCACGACAAACTATTGGGGGAAGTTCTTGAGTGCTCGCTTTAGTACCAAATGCTCTCCTGCTGAACGGACTTTTTGTTGCAACTGTTAAGAAAGGACAGGGTAGAAATACAACGGACGTTAAAAAAGTCATTTGAACGGTTGAATGGAGAACTGTTAGTTTTTTTTTAAACGCTCTATTACTTGATGGAATCTAAAAGGAGGAAGCCCCGATGGCACAGGTTGCTTTTCATAATTCGTACAAATTAAAAAAAGGCGTTTCAACAGCGGAATTTGTTCGTGTCGTTGAACAATTAAACCGAGAATACATTTCCAAACAAAGAGGATACCTTTCTTTTGAATTATTCGTAGATGGAGAAACTTGGGCGGACATCACCAAGTTCGAAACGAAAGAAGATGCGGAAACATTTGCCCGATGCGGCACGCCTAATGCCTTTGCACAAAAGTTTTATTCATTCATCAATCTAAACAGTTGCACCTCTCACCTATACACCATTAAAAAAACGTTCCAATAACTAGCCACTATGGAATGAACAGCTCAAAAAACAATTCATATGAAAAGAGGAACTTCTTATGACAAAACCAGCAGAATGGTATCAAGGAAAAGTCGGTCGGGCAGAACATTTGGTCTATTTAAATAAGGAAGCCAAAGAGCTTGAGAAACTGATTCACGGTGACAAAACAATGATCATTCGGGGGGCAGCCGGCAGAAAATCACCTTTAGGAGGAAGAGCCAAAATCAACGATCTTGTGTATTTTGTGGAGACCGGCGGCGATTTGACCATCACTCATCGGGGCAGCATTGCCAACGTGATTGAATCTGAAAAGATGACGAAAGAAGAATCCATAGATTTTGTAAAACGCTATGAAAAAGAGTTGAATTTATCGAAAAAACAAGTCGATCGTTGGGCAGGGAAAAAGTATCTAGCGGTCTATGAAATCGCTGAATTAGAAGAAATAACACCATTTCAGTACAATCGTGACAAAAATATGGATGATTGGGTCATCACAGATGATATCAACAAAATCAAATTGTAACGTAGCGAAAACCTTAAAAAACGAAGCGCAAAGGAGTTGAGTGGAAGGATGGAAGGCAAAAAGCAATTGTTTCGAGACAAAAACGTGAAACCAACAGAGCAGCTGATTGCAGAATCTTTGGGTGAAGGATATGTCATTTATCAACGTTTTATCGAAACCCTTGAAAACGAGGGCATCTCTCTTATGGATTGGCGCTATTACAAAGATGGAAAAGCGTGGTTGTCCAAAGGCGAATACAAATGGACAACGACTCGTGGAACGAATAAAGTAAAACCAATTTTTTGGCTCTCGATGTGGGAGGACTTCTTCAAAGTCTCTTTTCACTTTAGCGAGAAAGTCCGAACACAGTTATTGTCTTTACCAATCAGTGAAGAGACAAAGGAAACCATTCATAAGGCGCTAACTAATGGCACGAAAATGAAGTTTTTTTCTGTGATTTTTGATGTCGCTAATCCACCACTCTTTGAAGATATCACCGAATTGATCGTGTTCAAAAAAAGTAAATAAAGTAAGAGTATGTTTATTTAACTTGGATAGTCTGATTTTATTACATCTATCAAAAAGGAATCTTTGTTATAGTTTACCCATTTTTTAGGTTAAGAAAAGTAAAAGTCAATCAGAAGACTCTAAGTTTATCGCCTTTCCTCTGATTGGGTTTTAATATAAGTGACTCTTGGGAAAACCAACGCTAATTTTGATTAGATTATCGGATAAAATTCACAATGAAATAAATTTTACTCGCTAAATATGCTATTATGGGTAAAATATGCTTTAATTACTTTTGAATTGATGGAAGACACATTGGAAAAGGAGAAAAGACAAATGACTATTCAACGAATCACAGCTTGCGTTCAAGTCAAAGGAGACTATCAGAAGTGTTATCATTTTTATACGGAAAAAGTTGGTTTGGTACCAACTTATGGCGATGAGTCAGGTCCTTATACAAGCTTTGCATCGAAGAAAGAGGAGGCGCCTTTTTTTGGTATGTTCCAAGTGGATGCCGTGATCGATCAAATGGAGGGCTATCCGATTTCGGATAATCGGATTTCATCTGATACGCTTTCGGCAACGTTTCACACCACGGATTTTGAAGAAGATTATACGAGAATGAACAATGCTGGTGTAGTGTTTGAAGTGAGTAAAACCGTTTTGGGGGAAGGGGACCAAGCTTTTCATATTGCCTATTTCCGCGATCCAGAAGGAAATTTGCTAAGCTTGGAGGATGGCGGTGTCTAAAGAGTTCACATACAAAAAGAATCAGAAGAAAACGTAAAGAAAGATTTATCTCATAATTGTTTTGAGATAAATCTTTTTTTATTTGAAATCATTCCTCTATAAAGCGTTCCTTCATCCGCTCCAAGAAAAGTCCAGAGGCTTTTGAAAAAACTTGGGTGTTCTTCCAAATGACTGCAAGATCTGATTCAAGAGTGGGACTCAATTTTCTAAAGCATAAAGGACTGTCAGGGGTGAAGTTGATTAATTTGTCGAGGGTCAATGCATAGCCGACGCCTTCTTCAACCAATTTTGACGCATTGTACACGAGATTATACGTGGCAACGACAGTCAATTTGTTCATGTCTTTTTTCAACCATTTAGAAAGCTCACTGCTGACCAGACTTTGTCGTGAAGTAATCAAGGGAACCTCCCAGAGATCCTTTGGTGTGATGACTTCGTTACTAGCAAGGGGACTGTCTTTTCGCATCAAGACGCCCCAGGTGTCTCTGGCAGGTAAGCGCAAGGAATGGTATTTTTTGACGTCGACGGGGCTGATCACGACGCCAAAATCCAACAATCCTTTGTCCAACCGTTCTTTGACCTCGTCAGCATTGCCGCTAAATAAATGAAATTTGACGTTAGGGTACTCAACTTGAATCTCCTTGATGATTTTTCCCAACAGCTGGATCACGTAGGTTTCTCCAGCACCGATCGACACGTTACCGGCAATCGTATCTCGAGGCGACAAAAATTCAGAACGGGTCTTTTCTAACAATTCTACAATTTCTTCCGCCCGCTTACGAAACAAGAGGCCATCTTCCGTCAGCGTAATTTTGCGATTGCCTCTGGTGAACAGCGTGACACCTAATTCTTTTTCTAACTCCATTAACTGTCGTGACAGGGATGGTTGCGAGAGATGCAGATGTTTTGCGGCAGCTGAAATCGTTTCTTTTTCTGCAACTGCTAGAAACGTGGTTAAACTTTTTAATTCCATAGGTCTATACTCCTTTTTCTATGCTATATATGAATAGTTAGGTATTTAACATTAGTATTTTACATAGAAAGATGCGGCAAGTACAATAGGTTTATCCAAAAATAGCTCAAGCGATCAAGAAAAAACGATCATCCAGACCTTGATCATTTGAAAAACATTGGAGAATCGCCCTAAGGTACAGGATAGTTGACCGAGAAAGAAGGCGAATGAAATGAAAAAATGGCAAAAGAAGGCCCTTGTGTCTTTAGTTGTGCTGGCACCGTTGGTTTTAGGTGCTTGTAGCAGCAATAATGAGGAGACGAATGAAGAGCCGCAAGCCAGCTCAGGAGGAGAAACGATGACAGAAAATGTTTCATTGACAGATGAATGGGATAAAGTTTTCCCAGAAAGTGACACGGTGAATCACCGAAAAGTGACTTTCCAGAATCGTTACGGGATCACTTTAGTTGCGGATCTTTATGAACCAATTGATGCGCAAGGACCACTTCCAGCAATCGCCGTTAGCGGACCTTTTGGAGCAGTCAAAGAGCAGACATCTGGTCTATATGCTCAAACGATGGCAGAGCGTGGTTTTGTTACGATCGCTTTTGATCCGTCCTATACAGGTGAAAGCGGTGGCGAACCACGCTATGTGGCTTCACCAGACATTAATACAGAAGATTTTCAAGCAGCCGTCGATTTTCTATCTGTCCAAGAAAACGTAGATGAAGAAAGAATCGGTTTGATCGGGATTTGTGGCTGGGGTGGTCTAGCTTTGAATGCCGCAGCCATCGATACCCGTGTGAAAGCGACTGTTTCTGCCACCATGTATGACATGTCGCGAGTCAATGCTCAAGGGTATTTTGATGAAATGGGGGCTGAAGGACGCCATGAATTGCGCCAGCAGCTGAACGCCCAACGTACAGTTGATTTTGCCAATGGCAGCTACGAACGAGCAGGTGGGGTACCAGATACACTGCCAGAAGATGCGCCGGTCTTTATGCAGGATTACTTTGATTATTACAAAACAGAACGAGGCTACCACGAACGTTCCTTGAACTCTAATGATGGTTGGAATGTCACGTCTTCGCTGTCATTCTTAAATATGCCACTTTTGTCTTACATTGATGAGATCCAAAGCGCCGTTTTATTGCTTCATGGAGAAGAAGCCCACTCACTTTACTTCAGTCAAGACGCTTTTGAGCAATTGCAAGGTGATAACAAAGAGCTGACAGTCATTCCTAATGCTTCGCATGTTGATCTATACGACCAAACAGAGGTGATTCCTTTTGACCAAATGACCGAATTCTTCCAAGAGCATTTGAATTAAACAGCAACAACCAGCTGCACGACTGTTCAGTCCCATATCTTCTGCTGAGCAGTCGTATTTTAGAAAATAAGCATTCCGTTGCCCGCCGCTACATCGAATCATCAGCAGAAAGGAGCGAAGCCATGTTGATAAAACTCATCCCTGCTGTCTTGCTGTTCCTACTAAGTGCCTGTGGGACAAGTGGAACAGAGGAGAGGCATGCGCTGTCTGCCAGCGAAACTTCCTCTGAAGCAAGTCAGGATCATGATCAACCGACGATTGAATCAGCAACAGCTGTCGTCATTACGGTTGGTCAACAGGATTTTATAGCGAAGTTTTATGAAAATGAGGCGTCTAAACACCTAATAAATCAAATGCCCTTCACGTTGACAATGAGTGACTTGAACAACAACGAGAAATATTATCGTTTTTCTGAGAATTTGCCAGAAATGACTACAGAACGGCCGGAGATCATTCACGCAGGAGAAATCATGAGCTGGAATAGTCATACGTTGGTGCTGTTTTATCAGACCTTTACCAATTCTTATGGTGGCTATAGTCGTATCGGCGTTATTGAAGATCCAGCAGGCTTAAGAGAAGCAATGGGGGAAGAGGACGTGGAGGTTGTCTTTTCGCTAGAAAATACTCGTGAGTAACGAATGATTAGGAGAAAAACAAATGACGATCGATCAATTAAACAAACTTATGGCAAGTGGTGAACCCTTACTTGCCGGTTCGCAAGCTTCAAAACAAATGGTGGCTTTGAGTGCTGAGGCGAGAAAATTGACCATGAAAATCAATACGGTTTATCATGAACCTCATGAATTACAAGAACTTTTTGCCCAATTGACTGGGAAAGCAGTTGAACCGACATTTTCGCTTTTTCCGCCTTTTTATACAGATTATGGCAAAAACATCCAAATTGGTAAAGGGGTGTTTCTTAACGCCGGTTGTCATTTTCAAGACCAAGGAGGGATCACGATCGGTGATGGTACCCTAATTGGGCATAACGTTGTTCTAGCTACCTTGAATCATGGCCTTCACCCTGAAGATCGTAGCACGCTTTATCCAGCACCCATTACGATTGGGAAGAATGTCTGGATTGGCTCAAATGCAACGATCGTTGCGGGTGTGACCGTCGGTGACCATGCGATCATTGCTGCTGGGGCAGTGGTGACCAAAGATGTCGCTGAACGCACGATCGTGGCTGGTGTACCTGCAAACTATGTCAAAGAGGTCACTGAGTAAGCACAATAGCAATGAGTAAGAAAAAAACTGCTGTTCGCCTTGTCGCTTTTGAAGCGATGAAGACGAACAGCAGTTTTCTTATTCTTGAGGCGGCTCGCTCGTATTGGAACCGGCGAAGTTTTCGATCAACGATTTCACATCAAGACCAAGGGTTTCTTTCAAAGTCTCTTGTGTGGTCGATAAGAGATTGGTGGCGTAATTGGTGACACGATTGGCACCACCGCCTTCACCTGATCCTGTATCAACGACCGAAATTTTATCGATATTGCCTAATGGGGCGGCAGCCTCTTTGACTAATTGCGGCATGATCTCAACGATCATGCTAAGGATCGCTGCTTCATCATATTTCTTGAAGGCTTCAGCGATTTTTTCCTTCGTTTCAGCTTCCGCCGTTCCTTTCGCCAAGGTCGTCTCGGCTTCTGCCAAACCAATCAGACGAATTTTATCGGCTTCAGCTTTTGCCAACGACTCTGTTCGAAACTGCTCAGCTTCAGTGGTTGCTAACGCAGACGCTTTTTTCGCTAATGCTTCTTGTTCAAGCGCATAACGATCGGCATCGGCTTTTTTCTTGATCTCAGAATCAAATTGGCGTTCTCGACGCAAGATTTCTTTTTCTTCCAATTCGATTTGTTTTTGTCGTTCAACGACTTCGACTTCAATCTCTTGTTCTCGGACTTTTTGTTTCATGATGGCACTTTGCAGATGATAGGCTTGATCGGCATCGGCTTTGGCGATGTCTTGTTCTTTCTTATAAAGCGCCAACTTCAATTCTTTTTCCTTCAATGCTTCAGCGATTTCGGTCATGCGTTTTGATTCCGCTGTTTGCGATTCTTGTTCCGATTGGGCTTTTTTGATGCGGGTTTCTTTCAGCGCTTCGGCTTCCGCAATTTCAGCATCCCGTTTGACTTGGGCGATTCTAGGTTTTCCAAGAGAATCTAAATAGCCATTTTTGTCTCGTACTTCTTTGATCGTAAAGGAGACAATGATCAAGCCCATTTTCGCTAGATCGACAGAGGCCACTTCTTGCACGCTTTGGCTGAATTTGTCGCGATTTTGATAGATTTCTTCGACGGTCATCGAACCAAGGATCGAACGCAGGTGACCTTCCAAGACTTCTCGTGCCTCATTTTCTAATTCTTCACGGGTTTTTCCTAGAAACTGTTCCGCTGCCGTTGCGATTTCTTCTACGGATGAGCCAATCTTGATAATGGAAGTTCCATCACACATAACGGGAACTCCTTGTTCCGTATATACTTCTGGTGTTGAAACATCCAGCTTGCTGGAAAGTAAGCTGATTCGGTTTGATCGTTGGAACACTGGCAAAACAAAGGCTCCGCCACCACGCACGATTTTGATTTTGTTATTGCTCTCATCCGCATGAACATTTTTGTTGCCAAGGTAACTTCCGCTGATAATCAACGCTTCATCGGGCTTGGCTGTTTGATATTTCGTGACAAAGATGATCAAAAGCATCAGTAAAATGAACGCCACGATTGCGATCGGAAAGACAATTGGTGATAAGAAAATATCCATAGATGCACCTCTTTAGTGATTTATTTTAGTTGCCCAAAAATTTTTCTGTATAGGGAACGACGTAGCAAATACGCTCTTTGACTTCAATAATCAACACTTTTGATCCTGCTGCTAATGGTTCATCGATAGGTTGAAAAGCCGAGGCTGGACGATTACTTGAACCAGTGACACTTGTGAGTTGAATTTCACCCATTCCTTCACAAGGAATCGGCGTCAGCACCGTTGCGATTCGACCTTCAAAGTCTTTCTCGGAACTCGAAAGCGTCGCTTCAGCATTCCTCATGGGAATCAGCACGTAAAAATTCAAGAGAAAAACGAGCCCTGTAGAAAGACAACCGCTACCAATGAAAAGCATCATCGAATAGCCTGGGAAAATAGTTTCCCCTAAGTAACCGAAAAGACTCGTAAAGGCAAACCAGGGGATGATCAACATCGGATCAATTGGACCATCAAAATCGAAGATATCGCCAAACAGAAGCAGCAAAAAGGCTAAAATGGCACAGCCAATCAATACATACAAATAAATCTGATCAGGTGCGTAAGTGTGCAGCACGTATCCACCTCCTTTCAAATAGAGTGATTTGTAAGAACAATGAAAGCTAAGAAACAATCGAAAGAAGAACGAGGGAAGGAAAAGAACGGAATAGGTGTTCTGTTATAATTATACCAATAAATAATAAAAAAAATTAAATAAAATAGTAAAATTGAACAAATAGTACAACAAAGGGAGGTTTATTTTTTTGAAAGAGCCAATCAAAAATCAGCTTTTTTTCATCAGCCATTGACAAACCAGGAAAATCCAAGTAGATTAAATCAGGGTACTAGAAAAAGGCAAAATTAGCTGCAGATGATTTGAATCGTAAGAGGCAGCTTTTATTTTCTATTACCATAGATCGAAGGTAGTTGTTCGCAAACATAAAAGAAGTCAGGAACACTTCTTTTCAACCGACAGTATTGCTAAGAAATAGAGGTGGAATCGATGGATCAAAAAGAAAAAATGTTAGAACTAATCAAGAAAAAACAAGGCGGCGGCCGTTCAAAAAAAATGGAATCCCCAAAAAACGATCGAAAAAACATGCGTAAAGGCCCGAAAATTTATAATAAGTAAGGCGATGCATTAGAAACATGAAATGGTTGATGAAAAAAAGAGAGAAGGACAGGATTTCTGTCTTTCTCTCTTTTTTATTTACTCTTGAGAATCCACGTACAACTCACTCAAAGCTGGCAGATCATGGACTTGGTATTTTGCTTTAAAAGCTGCGATTTCTTCAGCGCTGAAGCGGTTCGGATCAAGTTTCAGTTCTTCGACAGGAAGAGGGCGTTCGTTAGCGATCTTGACATCGATCACCACAGGTCCGTGGCTTTCTTTAGCTTGTGTAAAGACGGATGCTAATTCTTCTTCCTTCGTTACCGTGAAGCCTTTCGCACCCAATGCTTCCCCAACTTTACCAAAATCAGCACCGGCTAATTGGACACCGAACTTGGTTTGCTCGGTATCTTCTTGCTCCGCTTCGATGAAGCCGAATGAGTCATTGGAAAAGACCACGTTGATGATTGGCAAATCATATTTCACTTGGGTGATGATGTCTTGCATTTGCATCGCAAAACCGCCATCCCCACTAAAGGTAAATACTTGGCGATTCGGATAGCTCAATTGAGCTGCGATCCCACCAGGTACACCATTGCCCATTGTCGCAAACCAGCCAGACGTTGTGAAACGCTGTTCACCCGTCATTTCTAAATGACGGATACTGTGAATCGTCACATTACCGACATCCGTGACAAACAGGGCATCAGGAGCTGCAATCCGGTTGATTTCTCGATAGACAGGTTCAGGACGCAAAGGAACTTGCGAATCATGGTAAAAACGATGGCGCCATTCATGCCAATTGCGACAGTTTTCTTGATTGGCTTTTAACCAAGCATCTGCAGGACGAGGGGCTGCCATCTCTGTCCATTTTCTAAGAGCGGTCGCACCATCTCCTAAAACGGAGACATCCGTCTGATGACGACGACCAAATTTCGAGGCGTCGATATCAACTTGGACAAAGTTGGCACCAGGATTGAAAAAGCGGCGGCCAAAAGGGAAGTCACTGCCGACAAAAACGATGAGATCGGCTTCTGCCAAAGCTTCATTGGCAGGTTTTGTCGCCACCCGTCCAGCAAATCCAAGAAAGTTTTCATAAAGATCAGGCACGATGCCTTTGGCTAAGACAGAAGATGCGATAGGCATCGAGAAATGCTTAGAAAAAGCATCGATGGCATCAAAATGACCAAAGAGACCTTGTCCGATATAAAGGACGGGTTTTTTTGCTTGTTCAAAATAAGGAAGGGCAGCCTGTAAATCCTCTTCATCAGGCTGGAGAACACCTGTCTTATGATTTTTTGCGGTTGCAATCTCCTGTTTGTCGATTTCTGCAAACCCGTAATCGACCGGGATCGTTACCACAGCGACTCCTTTAAATTTGTAGGCTGCTTTAATGGCTTCGTCCACCACGTGGGGCAAACTTTCAGGGGACATGACCGTGCGATTGTAGATACTGACATCAGCGAACATCGGATTTTCATTCATTTCTTGAAAATCATTGTAGTTCATCGAGCTCGAAGCTACTTGTCCTAACAAGGCAACGACGGGCACGTTATCCATTTGAGCATCATATAAGCCATTGATCAAATGGGTGGCACCCGGACCAGCAGAACCAAAAACCGCACCGACTTTTCCCGTTAGCTTGGCATCAGCCGCTGCTGCCAGCGCACCTGCTTCTTCATGACGTACTTGAATATACTTGACCGATTGCCGTTCATGGTACAAAGCATCCATCGTTGAGTTGAAAGAGCCACCGGGGATTCCATAGATATGGTCGATGCCCCAAGCTTCAAAAACCTTGATCATTGCTATACCAGCATTGATTTTTGTCATTTTCTTCACTCGCTTTCTCTGTTGTCATTCGTTCTCTTTTAAGTATAAACGTTTCTCAAAAAGACAACAAAGAATGCGCCTTCTGTCACAAGGCGCAGTGAAAGACTTATTTTAGGAAATGAACGACTCAGTTGCGCAGCTCTTGCACGAATCGGCTGGCGATCTCTTTTGGTCGGGTGATGGCACCACCAACCACGATACCCGTCACACCCATATCTTGGATTTTCTTTGCTTGTTTCGGGGTGTGGATCTTGCCTTCGGCTATCACTGGAACCTTTGCCGCAACCAATTGCTGGATCAAATGATAATCTGGTTCGTCAATGGTGGGACTATTCGCCGTATAGCCGGACAAAGTTGTACCAACAAAATCGACGCCCGCTTCAAAGGCATTGATGCCTTCCTCATAGGTGGCGATATCTGCCATGAGTAGTTGATGGGGATAAAGAGTTTTGATTTGTTTGATAAAGGCATTGACCGTCAAGCCATCGTGACGTTTGCGCAAGGTGCAGTCCAAAGCGATCACCGCAATCTGTAAAGCTGCTAATTCGTGCACCTCTTTGATGGTCGCTGTGATAAATGGTTCTTCAGGTGGATAGTCTTTTTTGATGATTCCGATGATCGGCAGATCAACAGCGGCTTGGATTTCGCGAATATCGCGAACGGAATTGGCACGGATGCCAACAGCTCCAGCTTCTTGAGCTGCTTTTGCCAATAGGGGCATGACACCGCCGTTTTCGGTATACAAGGGTTCTCCAGGCAATGCTTGACAAGAAACAATCAACCCGCCCTTGATTTGTTGGGTAAAGACTTCTTTTTCCATTTATATGACACTTCCCATTCTACTAAAGGTTCGTTTCTCCCTTCGACTATATCATGAGGTTTTTTGCTTGTAAATGAATCAACACCTCTTTGAATCAAAGGCAAGACATTCAAAAAACGTGCAGCAAGCATCATTGTCATGGATACTTGCTGCACGTAACGAATAGGCTAGGCAGATTTTTTATTCTGCTTGTTTTGACGTGCATTGCTTGAACTTTTCAAAATCGATCGTTTGATTAGCAGGCAGCACTTCGTATTGCAATCGTTCTGTTTCTTCATCGTGAATGATATGGAGGATTTTTCCTTCGTCATCTACTGGTCCCAGACTGATGATCGTAAAGCGTTCATTGATGACTTCTAAATTTTGTAAAACCCCAGAAAACACTTTGCGAATATGATGGGCGGTTTTGATTTTTTTGTCCGCTTTTTCAACAGCCTTGGCCAACGTAAAGCCTTCATCTAAAAACGTTTTGATCATTTCCACTTTGACGACCGTGGGCAGTCGGTATTTTCGTGGGGCATTTTCTTCTTGTGGGACCGATTGAATAAATCCTTTTTGTTCCCAATAACGCAATTGGCGAGGGGAGATATCACACATTTGGCTAAGTTCGCTGATGCCGACCAACAAGTTTTCATTATCAACGAGTTTTCGAAAAAGATGAGACATACGGACTCCATTCTTGTAAAGGTATTTGTTAATATTGTAACTTGTTTTACTTTTATGTCAAGTAGGTTGACAAATTTCAGGGAAAGATTTAAAGTAAAGAAGGTTTTATGAAAAATATACTGAAAAGAGTGTGAAATATGTCAACGAGTCGTCCTTTAGATATCTACGGCAAACCTTACAACCGTTCCTTACTGGTCATGGTTTTGCTGATCGGTACGTTTTGTACTGTTTTGAACCAAACATTGTTAACAACGGCTTTTCCAACTTTGATGGATGCCTTTGACATCTCAGCATCTGATGTTCAATGGCTGACCACTGGTTTCTTGCTGGTCAATGGGATCATGATCCCGATCACCGCATGGCTGATCAACAAGTTCAGCTCGAGAAGTCTTTACTTAACGGCAATGAGCATCTTCCTTGCAGGAACGATCGCTTGTTTTGCTGCACCGAACTTTTCTACATTATTGATTGGCCGCTTAGTGCAAGCTGCCGGTGTAGGGATCTCGATGCCGCTTTTGCAAAATATCATGTTGTCGATCTTCCCACCAGAAAAACGCGGTTCAGCCATGGGCATGTCAGGAATCGTTATTGGGTTAGCACCAGCCTTAGGCCCAACGTTATCTGGTTGGATCATTGATCATTATGACTGGCGCTATTTGTTCGGAATGGTCATTCCGATCGTCGTTTTAGTCTTAGTCTTAGCGCTCTTTCTAATGAAGAGTGTGATTGAATTGTCGCATCCGAAAATCGATCTGTTCTCAGCGATTTTATCAACCCTTGGTTTTGGTACATTGCTCTATGGCTTTTCAAGCGTCGGCGACAAAGGGTGGGGCAGTATGGAAGTAATCGGTTTTCTAGCAGCCGGTGTCTTTTTCATTGCTTTCTTTGCATGGCGTCAATTGCACATTGAGCATCCGTTCTTAGAGTTGCGCGTGTTCAAATCAACGACCTTTACCTTGGCGTCGATCCTTTCAGGGGTCACGAATATGGCGATGATCGGTGCTGAAATGGTTCTCCCATTGTATATCCAAAACATTCGTGGTGAGTCAGCGTTTCATTCAGGATTGATGTTATTGCCAGGTGCGTTGATCATGGGGATCATGATGCCGATCACTGGTGCGATCTTTGATAAGTATGGTGCAAAACGTTTAGCTATCACCGGGATGTTTATCTTGACTGCCGCAACCTTACCATTTGCTTTCTTAACAAAAGATACACCGATTTTGCATATCATCATTCTTTATGGGATTCGGATGTTCGGGATCTCAATGGTGATGATGCCAGTAACGACTTCAGGAATGAATGCCTTACCTGGTCATTTGATCAGTCACGGTACCGCGGTAAACAATACGTTCCGTCAAGTAGCCAGCTCAATTGGTACGGCTATCTTGATCAGTGTCTTGACAAACGTCACTAAGGGCAACTTGCCAAGTGATTCTTTGCTGGATGCAACGCCTTTGGCATACAAAGAAAAAGCAATCGAAGCGACTTTATCTGGCTACCATGCCGCCTTTTATGTGGCAGCGGTCTTTAGCTTCTTAGGATTCTTGATCGCCTTCTCCTTAAAGAAAAAAGAACCGCGATTGACGGTTCTTGAAGGAGGTGCGGACAAATGATCTTGCTTTTGATCGTTCTTAGCGTGTTAGGGTTTGCGGTACTGAATGTCTTTGCCAAAAACAAGCTGCAAACAGGTTTATCATTGGTCTTAGGTCTAGTCTTCGTGGCAAGTGTCGTCGCACTGATGGCCAATTTGACCTATCATTTTGGAATGGAAAAAGAAACGACTGCTAAAACAACCCCACTGGTTTCTAGTGCCGATAACGAGAATTTTGATTTGCTATTGTATCAGCCATTAGGAGATGGTACGGAAAAAATCTACCTATATAAAACGGATGCTGATCAAGAGGAACCAAAACAAACCGGTACTGATAAAGTGACTAATGTTGTGGAAACAGGGGCTGATTCAGCTCAATTAGAAACAAAAACGACGCGCTGGGTTTATAAAAGTGACCTATCACGCTTCTTGTTCGGGATCGCTGATAACGATGGCCAATATGTCAGCCGTACCAATACGTTCTCATTGCCAGATTCATGGGAAGTCTTGAGTGTGGATCAAGCAAAAAAACTGGCTTCTTTAGCGAAAGAACAAGCAGACACTATGAAAACACAAGGACAAGCCTATGTCCAAGAAAAAATGCAAGCTGCATTAATGGCTGATCCAACTATGGATGAGGCAGCCCAAAAAGCAAAAATCGCTGAATTGACAGAAGCTTATCAAAAAGAAGCGATGGCAAAATTACTAGAAGAAGCAAAAAAGTAAAAACGAGCAGATAGTCAGGGGATGGAAGAATCAAATCGGATTCTTCTGTCCCTTTTTATATGGAACGTGATACTTTTGAAAAACGGCTACCACCAAAAAAAATCCCACACACTAGAAGTGAGTGGGATTTTCTTTAGTCAAATGAGCACGCGGCAATGCGGTCGAAAGCTTCTTTTAACAAGTCCAACGATTGGGTGGCAGCTAAGCGAACATAGCCATCGCCGGTCGTTTCTCCAAAGGCTTTCCCAGGGATCATCAGCACACTGGTTTCCTTTAATAATTTCTCGACAAAGCTGACAGAGTCCAACCCCGTTTGTTTAATGTTGATGAAGGCATACATGCTTCCTTTGACTGGGGATAAGGAAAGGAAGGGGATCTCAGCAACCCGTTGTTCAATGTAGGTCAGTCGTTCCTTAAAGACAGCAACCACTTGCGGCACGAGGGTATCATAGTGATTCAATGCGTAAATACCTGCCCGTTGTGAAGGAGTTGGTGCCGAATAGGCGATCGACTCATTGATCAGTTTTGCCGTAAGATTGATCGATTCAGGTGCGATCATGTAACCGATCCGCCAGCCTGTCATGGCAAAGGCTTTTGAGAAACTGCTGAATGTGATGGTGTTCTCAGGTGCGAAGGCTGCCATCGGTACAAAGGTGTCATCAAAGCAAAAGGCTTCATAGACTTCATCTGAGAGGATTAGTAAGTCATGTTCAATGGCAACTGCTGCGATTTTTTCAAAAGTTTCTGGAGAAAAAACAGCACCAGTAGGATTGTTGGGTGAATTGATAATGATTGCCCGGGTTTTCTCAGTGATAGCGGCCTTTAAAACCTCGACGTCGATTTGAAAGCCATCTTTTTCAAAGGTCGGAATAAAGACTGGCACACCACCGACTAGTTCGACTTGTTGTTTGTAAGGCGAAAAGTACGGTTCGTGAATAATCACTTCATCACCGGGATCAATGATGGCAGCCAAAGCTAAGTACATGCCATGCAATGCACCGACAGTTCCTCGTACTTGGCTAGGAGAAAAAGTAAGCTGGTATTGCTTTTGATAAAAATCAACGACGGTTTGGATAAAATCAGCACTGCCGTCTGAAGCGGTGTATTTTGTATGACCCGCTTTGACGTCAGCAAAAGCTGCATCAATGATTGTCGCATCTGTAATCAAATCAGGATCACCAATCGACAAATCAATCAAATTTGGGGTTTTCTTCGCAAGAGTGGCGATCTCCATTAAAAGATTTTCTTCTGGTTGTAAAAAACGTTCTGCAATCAACGGACGGTTCATTTTGTCATCTCCAATTTCTATAAAACTTTGCTTAAAAAATCCTGTGTCCGCGCATTTTGCGGATGCTCAAAGATCTGTTCTGGTGTTCCTTGTTCTTGAATGATACCGTCAGCCATAAAGATGACACGATCGGCGACTTCTTTTGCGAAGCCCATTTCGTGGGTAACGACGACCATCGTCATGCCTTTTTCTGCCAAAGCTTGCATGACCGTCAACACTTCTCCAACCATTTCTGGGTCCAATGCTGAGGTTGGTTCGTCAAAGAGCATTACATCAGGATCCATTGCCAACGCTCTAGCAATCGCCACCCGTTGCTGCTGCCCGCCAGAAAGGCTAGAGGGGTAACTATCCGCTTTTTCAGCTAAGCCAACTTGCTCCAGCAATCCTTTCGCTGTCTCTTCGGCAGCAGCTTGCTCTTGCTGTTTGACTTTGATCGGGCTGATAGTCAGATTTTCTAACACCGTTTTATGAGGGAATAAATTGAAGCTTTGAAAGACCATTCCCATTTTTTGACGAATCTGATCGATTTTCACCCCTTTTGCCAATAAATCATTGCCTTCGAAGGTGATTTTCCCACCAGTCGGCTGTTCAAGTAGATTCAAGCAGCGTAAGAAAGTACTTTTCCCACTTCCTGAGGGTCCGATGATCACAACGACTTCACCAGGTGTCACTTCAAGATCGATTTCTTTTAAGACGGTATTCTCGCCAAATGTTTTCACTAATTTTTCAACTTTAATCACTAGTTTTCATTCTCCTTTCAGCAACACCCAATAGACGTGAGAGGGCGAAGGTCAATACAAAGTAGATCAATGATACGATAACGTATGGTAAAAATGGTTTGAAGCTGGCCCCTTGAACGACGCCTGTTTGGAAAATCAGTTCAGACACACCGATTACCGATACGACCGAAGACTCTTTGATGACCGTGACAAATTCATTTCCTAAAGCAGGCAAGATGTTTTTGATGGCTTGCGGGAAAATGATGAAGCGCATCGCTTGGATCTGATTCATGCCTAATGAACGAGCGGCTTCCAGCTGTCCTTTATTGACGGCATTGATCCCAGCACGAATGATTTCTGCCACATAGGCGGCACTGTTTAGTGCTAAGGCAATACAGCCAGCAGCTAACTTCGAAAGCTCTAAGCCTAACACGCCTGTTCCAAAGTATACAATAAATATTTGTACTAACAAAGGTGTTCCCCGAACATATTCAATATAGACAGCGGCAATGACTTTCAATGCTTTTGACTTAGAAAGCTTCATAAAGGCTAACAAGCTGCCACCGATAGAGCCGAATAATACCCCAACCAAGGCTAGGAAGATCGTATAGCCAGTTCCAGTGATGTAAAAAGGCAGATATTTTTCCCAAAAGCTTTGCTCTTCATCGATCGTGCCTTCTTCGGTAAACATCAATCGATAGGCATCTTCTTTGTATTGGCTTAAAAGATCATTACTAATGATAGTTTCAATGGAGGAATTGAGTTTTTCCAGTAAAACTGGCGCTTCTTTCGAGATGGCGATCGCGGTCTCCTTCACGCCGTTTTCAAACGTGACATTTTCGGCTAATGCCAAGGTATCATTCGCCGTCACATAAGCTTCGGCGACGGGACCTTCCATCACGATCGCATCGATCTTGCGTGATTTTAGATTGGTGATCAAATCAGGCACCCTTTGCAAAGAGGTGACGGTCGAGCCAGTCAATTCTGTATTTGCCAGCTCTTCTTGTGTGGTTTGTCGTTGTGCACCGACAGCTACACCATCAAAATCAGCCGTCGATTGGAAACGATCCGCATCTTCTGCTCGAACCAGGACGGTCTGTTGGACTTCCATATAGGTATCAGTGAAATTGACTTCTTTACGGCGCTCATCCGTAGCAGCCATCCCAGAGATGACGACATCGATTTTACCCGTTTTTAGAGCCCCTAACAGCGCGTCGAACCCAAGCTCCTCAATTTTCAGATCGACCCCTAAGTCATCTGCAATTTTTTGGGCAATCGAGATATCGATCCCCACGATTTCATTTTTTCCATCAACATTGGCACGGAATTCATATGGTGCATAATCGGCAGATAAACCCACGACCAATACACCATTTTCTTTGACTTTTTCATAGATTGGATCGGTTTCTTCTGCATGTGCTTGTCCGACAAAGAAAAACGGCAGCAACGCTGTGATGATCCCCAATAAAACAGTACCCTTACTAAACCTTTTCATGTAAACGCCCCTTTAACTTTTTCTGTGCATCTATTAAAAATGCAAATAATAACTAATAAATGTATAAAAATACATATAAGTGATAGAAACTATCATAGCATAACATCAGTTGAAGTCAATAAGTCAGAGAAAAAAAGTCAAAAATTGTTGTAGAGCGTAAAACCATTTATTCAAATTATTTGCAATCCAAGGAAGAACAAAGTGGAGAAGGAACAGCAGCCATTTTCTATACACATCTATTTGAAAGGATGCTTAGAAAATAACGGATAGTGAAGAAAGAAAGCAGCTTCGCTTAAACGAGAAACAGGATCTGCAATGACAAAATAAAAAGTTGTCTGAAACAAAGCGGCAAAAACGAAACATAAGACATTTTTTGGATTTCTTGCGATAATAAAAGAGAAGAGGAGGCGATAGAGTGAAGGTCGTATTGATTCGACATGGTGAAAGCGAAGCAAATTTTGAAAATTACTGGACAGGCTGGCTAGATGTTTCTCTGACCGAAAAAGGCCGACAACAAGCTTGGGATGCGGGGGAACAGATCAAAGAATTAGGGATTTCCTTTGATTTTGCCTTTGCATCTGTGCTGCAGCGAACGATCATCACCTGCGATGCCGTTCTGGAAGCCAGCGATCAGCTTTGGGTCCCTGTGAAAAAAACATGGCGCCTAAATGAACGTCATTATGGCCAATTAGTAGGGGTCAATAAAGATGAGATGGTGGCAAAGTATGGAAAAGAACAGGTGCAAAAATGGCGACGTGGATATGATGAACCGCCTTTATATGTGGAGGAAAATGATTTAGACCGACGCTATGATTCTTTAGACCCTCGCTTGATACCTAAGGGAGAAAATCTGGGGATGGTGGTGGCGCGAGTAGTCCCATTTTGGCAAGACCAGGTGGTTCCGTTACTTAAAGATCATAAGAATATTCTCATTACTGGTCATGGGAACAGCTTGCGGGCGTTAGTCAAATACTTGGAAGACGTGCCAAAAGATGCCATGGATACGATCGATATTCCTAACGCACAGCCGATCATTTATGAGTTTGATAGCCAAGCAAACTTGATTGAACGGGCGTAATAACGAACATTTAAAGAATAAACCACATTTTCGTTTGATGTTACATCGAAAATGTGGTTTTGTTGTGCTATAATAAGAAAAATTTTATGAAAGGCGGGAGGATATGAAAGCCGTATTAACCGTTATTGGAAAAGACAAGGTTGGGATCATTGCTGGTGTTAGCCAGAAATTAGCAGAACTAGAAATCAATATTTTAGATGTGTCCCAAACGATCATGGAAGATTACTTCACGATGATGATGCTTTTAAACATGGATGCCAATCAGGATTTTGATGGTGTTCGTGAGGAGCTTCACCAAATTGGTCGTACATTAGGTGTAAAAATCAGCATTCAAAATCAAGAGATTTTTGATACCATGCACAAATTATAGGAGGCACTATGGAGACAAATCAAATACTTGAAACCATTCGCATGGTGGAAGAAGAAAACTTAGATATTCGTACCATCACAATGGGGATCTCATTATTGGATTGTATTGACGCCGACATTGATCGTACTTGTGAGAAAATTTTTCAAAAAATTACAACAAAAGCGAAAGATCTTGTCAAAGTCGGCGAAGAGATCGAAAGTGAATATGGCATTCCGATTATTAACAAGCGGATTTCGGTTACCCCTGTAGCGATCGTAGTGGCAGCTTGCCAGCCGACACCCGCAGACTGTATCAAAGTTGCGAAGACCTTGGATCGAGCGGCGCAAGAAGTTGGAGTCAATTTCATCGGCGGCTATAGCGCACTAGTAGAAAAAGGCTATCAAGGCGGCGACCTTGCATTGATCGAATCGATTCCAGAAGCCTTGGCTCAAACCAATTTTGTCTGTTCGTCGGTCAATATTGGATCAACGAAAGCTGGGATCAACATGGATGCAGTACGTCTGATGGGAGAAACAGTCAAGAAAACGGCTGAGGCATCAGATATGGGCTGTGCGAAGCTCGTCGTCTTTGCCAATGCAGTGGAAGACAATCCCTTTATGGCAGGGGCTTTTCATGGGGTCGGTGAAGCTGATGTGGAAATCAACGTTGGTGTCAGCGGACCTGGTGTCGTCAAACGTGCCTTGGAAAAAGTCAAAGGCGAGTCCTTTGATGTTGTGGCGGAAACAGTCAAAAAAACAGCTTTCAAGATCACGCGGATGGGGCAATTGGTCGGGCGCGTGGCTTCAGAGCGCTTGGGCGTTCCATTCGGGATCGTCGATCTTTCGCTGGCGCCAACTCCTGCAGTCGGCGATAGTGTGGCATTGATTTTAGAAGAAATGGGTCTAGAATCTGTCGGTACCCACGGAACGACAGCGGCTTTGGCCTTGTTAAATGATGCAGTAAAAAAAGGCGGCGTAATGGCATGTAACCATGTTGGAGGTCTGTCGGGTGCCTTTATCCCCGTTTCTGAAGATGCAGGGATGATCAAAGCAGTAGAAGCTGGTTTATTGAATTTAGAAAAACTTGAAGCCATGACGGCGATCTGTTCTGTCGGTTTGGATATGATTGCGATTCCAGGAGATACTTCTGCTGAGACGATCGCCGCAATGATTGCGGATGAAGCAGCGATCGGTGTCATCAACCACAAGACGACAGCTGTCCGAATCATTCCAGCGAAAGACAAAAAAATCGGCGACCGCATTGAATTTGGTGGATTATTAGGAACGGCGCCAGTGATGAAAACCAATCCTGCGCAGTCTACTGATTTCATTTTACGTGGGGGACGTATTCCTGCTCCGATCCATTCATTCAAAAATTAATTTGTACTCCTTTACTAGGAAAATATGATAAAATGACCTTTAAAAGACCGACCAAAATGCTGTCTTTTAAAGGTTTTTTAGTCATCTAACTATTTTTTTCATGCTTAAGGCGGATGTTTTATCATTTGAAATCGAATACAATGAAAGATAACACGATGAAAAGGGGTGGTAAAATGAAGAAAATCTTCCAACTTGGGATGTTGGTTTTTGTTGGTTTGATGGGATTTTTTGTCCTTCAACCATCAATTGCCTTTGGACAGACATTTGTTCGTGATGATGCCGGGGTCCTTTCACAAGAGACGATCAAACAGATCGATGCTTTGAATAAAGAGGGCTTCCAATCATTGACTGGAGCGCCAGAATATGCTGTGATCACGATCCCTTCTTTAGATGGGCAATCGATTGAAGAGCGTAATTTGGAACTGTTCAATGAGTATGGTTTAGGAAATCCAGAGGACAATAATGGACTATTGTTTCTCTTTGCCATTGACGATCGTGAATTTCGTCTGGGTTATGGCGATGGACTATCCTATGTCTTCAGTGATCTATCGGAAGATGATTTAGTGGATGAAGATGCCAAAGACGCATTACGAGATGAAGATTATGATACAGCGATATTGGCAGCTTCTAATGAAGTCTATCAGCGAATGAAAGAAGCGGATGAAACGATTGGTTTAGGGACGATCTATCAAGATGGCAAGCAAATGTTAGCAGAAAAACAGGCACAAGAAGCAGAAGCCACTAAGCAGATGTGGTTCACTATTGGTAAAATCGTCAGTGGTGTCGTAGCGGCAGCAGCTGCAGGCCTTGTCGGGTTCATCAGTTTTCGCCATCTTAAAACCAAACGGCGTTTTGAAGAGCACCTGCCATTGCCGAAACATCTGTTAGAAGATAGTCACTTCCAACAGAAAGATTTCTTGAAATGGGCTAGCAATAGAAAGAACTATCAGCGTTACCATCAGTATCAGACAGCAAAAGATTGTCAACAAGCATTTACGCAGTATGTGACGAGGACTTATGTGCCAGCGAAATTGACTTCGGTCACTGGATTGTCGACAGCGGATAAACGAGTCATCCAACACGGCTTGACGAATCCAGCAATTGGCGCCTATTTTTCAAACTTGCTGATGAAGAAACAAACCACGGTCAAACATTTCGGTCAGGTGATCCTTACCCAACATGACACCTTAAAAACCTATGAAGCCCAATTAGGCAGGGAAGTGACTGAACGGATGGCAGACTACGATTTGACTGATGCGGTGTTACCCGAAAATCTGCCTTTAGCAGATGCTTATCGAGCAGAAATAGCCAAGCAAGCCAAAGAAGAGATCAGAAGACGCAATGAGCAAGGGCGATACTTAGCTCAACTTGTGACGGAAAAAGCGACCTATCCTGAGATGGTACAAGCCATTCCAAAAGAAGTTTCTGATGTTCTAGCGGAAGTGAAAACAGATGCCTTGTTCCAAGTTGACTTGAAACAGGTTTATCAAAATCACCCAGATTTAGCGAACAAATTATCCTCATTTGATGCTTCTGATCGAGCAGCCGTTTTGAATAATGCTCGCCAAGAGTATGACCCCCATGGTATGAATATGGCGTTGTTCTTTGTGATGATGAATAATCATGTGACCCATCAAGAACAAGTCATTGCCGATACGCAAAGTTCTTCGAATGATTTTGGCGGCTTTAGCGGAGGAAGCAGCAGCGGTGGCGGTGTTTCTGGTAGCTGGTAATTTTTCGTAAGGAAGAACGTTCATTGTTCTGCAATACATTCGCTTGCATGTAGGTTTGTGCAAGCGGAAGGATTGTATGGTCAATGGCGTTTTTTCTTGTAGAGGAAATCCCTTGATAAATAAGACAAACCAAACAAAGTGTGGTAAACTTTTTAGAGTTACTGAAAATGAATGGAACTTTCATTCATTTGAAAAAGGGAGAAAACGAGGGATATCATGTACCAATCTTACATATGGGATTTTGACGGAACACTTTACGACAGCTACCCAATCATGTTAAAAGCTTTTATCAAGACATTGAAGGAGTATGGCTTCGATCCAGATCCAGCGGAGATTTATTATATATTGAAAGATTCATCTTCCAAAAAAGTTGCTGAAAAATACAACTTAGATTTTCAAGAGTTCACTAAAGCATTCAAAGCAAATGAAGCGCTGGATGATCGTTTGCCGCTTTCCTTTGCAGGAACCAAAGAAACATTAGAAGCCGTGGTTGCTGCTGGGGGCAAGAACTACATTTTGACCCACCGCGATGTCGTCTCAACGAAAGAGTTGTTAGAAAAAGAACAGATGGCAGACCTGATCGTTGAGATCGTTGGCCCAGAAAACAACTTCCCCCGCAAACCGGATCCAACTTCCCTGATTTATCTTGTTGAAAAGTATCAACTAGATAAAGATCAGACTGTCATGATCGGCGATCGCACGATGGATGTTTTTGCAGGACAAGGAGCAGGTGTCAAGACGATATTTTATGATATAGAAGGTCTCTTAAAAGATGTATCTGCCGACCATACCGTCCAATCAATGGCTGAAATACAAGAAATCATTAAGTCTTGAGAAATCAAGGCTTTTTTTGTGGTAAAAATGTTCTTTCCTGTTCATTGATAACGATCATGAAGTTACTTGTCACAAAAGGTATGAGAACGTCGACTTTTTTTAAAATCGCTGGGTGAAATACCATAATAGGCTTTAAAGACTTGAAAGAATTGACTGCGATCAGAGTAACCTAACAAGATAGCAATTTGATCGATCGAATGATCAGTATGCAACAAGTATTCCTTAGCTTTTTTCATTTTTTGCATCTTGACATAATCAGAAAATTTCATGGATGTATTCTTTTTGAAAAATGTGGATAGATAAGTGGGATTGTAATGAAAATGACGTGCCAATTTTTTTAGTGTGATCGAATTTAAGTGTAGCTCAATATAATCAATGATTCCTTGAATATCCACCGATTCTTTTTTGAAAAGATTGCAGGATGTAATCATCTCGTAGGACTGGCTGATGTCTTCAATCATGATTGCCAAAAACAAAGTAATGATTCGAGGGTTTTTGTCTTTTTTTTGCCACTCGTAGTAAAAATTGTTGAAAGAGTTTAACGGTGAGGTGTCTCGGCTTTTAAAATATATGTAAGGTGTTTTCATTGGTGTCTCGTAAACGAATGGAAAGAAAAAAGGACTTACTTGTTCGTTATTTTTTAAGGCTGGAAAAAGATCTTTTTTAATAAATTTAGGTGGTGCTTGAATAATCATGATCACATCATTGTCTGACTGATCGATATGAAAAGGAATGGAAGGCGAGATCATTACGAAGTCATACCGATTGATTTTAATACAAGTATTTTCAATAAATAACGAACCCTGACCACTTCTTACATAAATAAAAATGGCCTCCTCGTAGTATTTTCTTTGAATCACTGTAGGGGAACCCTTCAATTTAGTCATTTTAAAGGACTGTTCGCCTTTAAGGGTTTGTGGCTGATTTTTTTTCTCCTCGTTCATTATATGCACCCCTTTGCTAATCTCTCCCACTCAGTACAGGTGAAATTATAGCAAATTTTAGAAAGGATAATTTTCGTTGAAAGCGCTTTGACAATATTGGAACATATGATGCCAAGAAAGTGTCATTTATGCTGATTTTTCGAAAAAAAAACACTCACTGAACCAAAGAATCCCCCTCGTTTCCTCACCATATACAGTCTATACTTTTCGTTATAGAAAACGATTTCAAAGGAGGTCATGAAAGAAGATGTCAGAAACAGTTTTAGAGCTTAAAGGTATCACTAAGACATTCCCTGGTGTCAAAGCACTTGATAATGTCCATTTCAAATTAGGCAAAGGCGAGATTCATGCACTGATGGGAGAAAATGGTGCAGGAAAATCAACCTTTATCAAAGTAATTACTGGCGTCCACCAGCCGGATGAAGGTGATATCTATCTTAACGGCAAGAAAGTATGTTTTAAAAATACCACCGAGTCAAGAGAAGCGGGAATTGCTGCCATTTACCAACACATCGTCGCATATCCTGATTTGACTGCTGCAGAAAATATTTTCTTGGGGCATGAGGTGACGAACGGTTTACTAAAAACACTTAACTGGAAGGCAATGAATGAGCAGGCGGATCGTCTTCTCAAAAGACTGAAAGCTAATTTTTCTGCAAAAGATCGGATGGGAGAGCTCTCAATCGCCCAGCAGCAGATCGTTGAAATAGCAAAAGCGCTCTCGCAGAAGGCCAATATCATTATCATGGATGAGCCTACTGCAGCTTTGACTGCTTCTGAAAGTGAAGAGCTTTATCAATTGGCGGAACGCTTGCGAGATGAGGGTAAGTCGATCATTTTTATCTCTCATCGTTTTGAAGACATGTATCGCCTTGCTTCAAAAGTCACCGTTTTTCGGGATTCACAATATATTGGATGTTGGGATGTGAACGGAATCGCCAACCATGATTTAATCGTGGCGATGGTTGGCAGAGAAATCAACCAACTCTTTCCAAAACAAACGCTGACTCCCAAAGAAGAAGTACTTCGTGTGGAGCAGCTGTCGAAGATTGGCTATTACAAAAATATTAATCTCAGTGTTCGAGCAGGAGAAATCGTAGCTCTGACCGGTTTAGTAGGGGCTGGAAGAACTGAAGTAGTGGAATCGATTATTGGAATCAGCCAAGCGGATCAGGGAACGATTTATCTGGATGGGGAAAAATTCGTTCCGAAAAATCCAAACCATGCGCTCTCTCATGGAATCGGTCTGCTACCGGAAGACCGTCAAAAAGAAGGGCTGATTTTAGATTTTTCGATCGGTGATAATATTACTCTTTCCAACATGCGAAAAATTAGCAATTCAATTTGGCTAGCGCCCAAAAAAGAAAATCAGTTGGCTCAGGAGTTATCGAATAAGCTGGGAATTAAGTGTCGAAGTATCTCAGATAAAGCTTCCACGTTGTCAGGAGGGAATCAGCAGAAAATCGTTGTTGCAAAAATGCTTACCTCTTCTTTGAAGCTGATCATTCTCGATGAACCGACGAAAGGAGTAGATGTCGGAGCTAAAGCGGCTATCTATGAAATTGTTAGCGATCTTGCTTCTAAAGGTTATGCAGTTCTAATGATCTCTTCGGAGATGCCTGAAGTTTTGGGCATGGCTGATCGTATCTATGTCATGAAGGAAGGGAAAATCACTGGCGAGATGTCAGTGGAAGAAGCCACACAAGAACGTATTCTGGCCCTTGCGATGATCGCCCAGGATGTTGAGAAGGTGTCCAGCAACTCTGAAAAAATAAAGGAGGTTTTGTAATGGAACTTAATGAGTTGCAAAAGCAAAACGGATTTGGTATCAAGCGATTAAAAGATAAACTTCCTAATTCACGGGAACTTGGATTGATCTTATTTATTTTAGTAGCATCAGTATTTATCCAAACTCAAAACAGCAGTTTTCTGACAATGGTCAATTTGACCGATATGTTGACCAACACTTCTATTTTGGCTATTTTGGCTGTGGGAATGATGATGGTTTTGATCACAGGCGGAATCGATCTTTCTGTGGGGGCAGTCGTTGCTTTATCTGGGATGTCCTCAGCGGTTTTTATCCGAGATTTTCCGAACATCCCGGTTATAGTTGCCGTGCTCGTGGGGCTTTTCGTGGGGCTTTTCTCAGGACTGGTCTTAGGCCTTTTGATTGCCAAAGGAAGGATCCTGCCGATTATTGCCTCACTGGGGATGATGAATGTCTATCGCGGTTTAACCTACATCGTTGGTGATAATCAATGGGTCAGTGCTTTTCAAATGACTGATGCTTTTAAAGAGATCGCAACAGGTTCATTTTTAGGTATAAATCATTTGATTTGGGCAGCTTTCATCGTTCTGGCAGTCTTCTATTATATTTTGAATTTTACTAGAAGTGGACGTCGCATGTATGCTGTGGGATCCAATGAAGAGGCTACGGCGATCACAGGGATCAGTAAAGAAAGAACGTTGATTCTTGTATACATGCTCAATGGTTTGCTTGCTGGCTTAGCGGGTGTTTTATGGGTCAGTAAGTTTGCTTCTGCACAAGGAGATACTGCTTCTGGGTATGAATTAAACGTGATTGCAGCTTGCGTATTAGGGGGTGTTAGTGTTAATGGAGGCGTAGGGAAAATTTCTGGCTTGATTACGGGGGCATTACTTTTCGGTATCTTGAATAATGCTTTGCCGTTGTTAAATGCGTCAACCTTTTGGGAGGATGCGATTCAAGGAGTGGTCATCGTTGCTGCTATTGTAATGAATGTATTAATGAAACGCCGGTCGGATGCTGCCGCACTGAAAAGGAGAGAATTGTAATGGCTAAAAGAAAAGAGACCGTTCCAGATTATGAAAAATCCCCATGGATGAGATTTCTTTTTTCTTGGGAATTTATTCTGCTTTTGATACTGGTGGGGATCCAGATAATGAACAGTATGATTTCACCAAATTATTTAAACGCAGGTTCCATAAGTACAGCGATGATGAATTTCCTTGATAAATCTTTTATGATTTTTCCTATGACGATGATTTTACTTCTGGGGGAGATCGATATCTCTATCGGTTCAACCGTTGCTTTATCAGCGGTCGGCATGGGACTGGTTTATCAGCAGACCGGATCTATGGTAATTGCCATCGTTGCCTGTCTTATACTGGCATCTGTCTGTGGTTTGCTTAACGGGATCCTCGTCAATTTATTTCCTGAGTTGCCAACGATGATCATCACTTTGGCAACGCTAACGATTTACCGAGGGCTTGCTTATATATTATTGGAGAATCAGTCGATCTCAGGCTTTCCGGATTGGTTCCAACAATTGGGATGGGGAAAATTAGGGGAGATACCGCTGATTGCTCTTGCCTTTGGTTTTACAGCAATTGTTTTTTGTTTGATTATGACGAAGACAGCTTTTGGAAGAGAACTATATGCGATGGGAAGCAACAAAAAAGCAAGTTTGTTTTCAGGAATCAAAACGAAAAAGAATCTTTTAATCGTCTATACACTAATGGGGGCTATGGCTGGAATCACCGCTTTATTTTTGTCTTCAAGAATGTCTAGCGTTCGGGCAGATATTGCCTCTGGTTACGAGTTGGAAGTGATTTCCATGTGTGTCCTTGGCGGAATCAGTACTAGTGGAGGCAAAGGAAAAGTTTTTGGGCCGATTTTAGGAACCTTTATCATTGGTTTCTTAAGGTATGGTTTGGGAATCATCAATCTGCGAGCGCAGACGATTACGATGATTTTAGGTGTATTGCTGATTATCAGCGTTTTAATTACTAGGTTTGATCTATCAAAAATCTCAACTAAATGGATGAAAAGAGGGACAATCAATGAAACTAAGTAAATGGATCGGTTTATCAATCGCCACAGCTGTCATGTTTTTAGCTGCTTGCGGCGATGGGCAGGAAAGTGCTGGAAATGTAGAGAATTCATCAGGAACTTACGCAATCGTGGCTAAAAGTGCTGGCAACCCGTTTAATGAGAAACAGATTGAGGGCTTCAAGATGGCGATTGAAGAGCAAGGGTATCAAGTCATTGAAAAAACACCAGATCAGCCCACGGCAGAGCAGCAGATCAATATAATTCAAGAGTTGATCACACAAGGCGTGGATGGAATCGCCATCGCAGCAAACGATGAGAACGCATTGCAGCCTGCATTAAAGCAAGCAATGGATCAAGGCATTGCTGTCACGAGCTTTGACTCTGCAGTCAACCAAGAATCAAGACAGGCTCATGTAAATCAAGCCGACCCGAAAGCGATTGCTGTTGCAATGATGGATGCTGTCTTAGATCTGGCAGGAGGAGAGGGACAATTTGCAATTCTTTCCGCCACCAGTACTGCCACGAATCAAAATACTTGGATTGCTGGGATGGAAGAACTGATGGCAGAAGATGAAAAATATGCCGGACTTGAGCTTGTAAAAATTGCTTATGGAGATGACCTGAGAGATAAATCTACTTCTGAAACAGAGGCATTATTGCAATCTTTTCCTGATTTAAGGGTGATCATGTCACCTTCTACCGTCGGTATCGCAGCTGCCGCTAAAGTTGTTCAAGACAAAGGCGTTTCGGACAATATTAAAGTCACAGGACTGGGGCTTCCTTCTGAAATGGCAGCATACATTGACAATGATGTCTGCCCATATATGTATCTTTGGAATCCTATCGATATTGGCTATATGACCGGTTATTTGTTGACAGCATTGGCACAAGAAGACATTAGCGGTTCCGTAGGGGAAACATTTGAAGCAGGAGATTTAGGAACGAAAGAAATCACCGAAGCACCTGATGGCGGCACAGAGTCCTTCCTAGGAGAGCCGTTCCGATTTGATAGCAGCAACATCGACGAATGGAAAGAAGTCTATTAAAAAAATAGCAAAAAGAGTGCTTGAGGGAAACAAGCACCTTTTTGCATCTTAATCTGATTTACGGTAGTTTAATGGAGTCATACCAGTTCTTTTTTTGAAGAGACGACTGAAGTAAGATGAGTTTTTGATGCCGATTACCTCACTGATTTCTTTCATACTGAGTGAGGTAAATCGCAGCAGTTCTTTTGCATAAGATATTTTAGCTAAGAGATGGTATTCGATTGGCGGTACTCCTTGAAATTTCGTAAATTCTTTGCTGAGATGAAATTTATCACGATTGAAAGCTGTGGCTAGTTCGTCAAGGGTAACGGTTCTAGTGAGATTTGCTTCTAAATATGCACGAATCTCTTTTATATGGTAAGGAATGTCATCCTCAAAATCATTGGAATGATACTTGTTGAGGATAACCTCATTTAAGAGTTCGTGGATCAACAAAGATACTTTGAATTCGCTCTTACCACTTTTTTGCAAGAGCTGGTTTTGTATTTTTTGTATGATGGCTGGAATTTTTGAATTTGCAGACTGACATTTATTTGATCCTGATCGAAGAAAATAGTTGTAAAAAGTTTCTGTACCAAGACCATAAAAGTGAATCCAATCCATCTCCCATGGCTCATTACTGGAGGTGAAATAATGCTGGTATCTTTTGCAATCGATCAAAAAGAAACTATTTTTTTCAAGAGTATAAGTACTTCCTTCATAAAAAAGCGTTCCTTGCCCACTATGGGTAAATTTCAATAGGTAGGAAGGGTAATTTTCTCTTTCAGTAAAATAAGGTTTAGACGCCTTGAAATGACCAGTTTCTTGAACGTAGAAAAGCAGTTCTTTACACATCTGGCTAGGTGTTTCTATTAAATAAAGCGAATCTGGTGACCAATTTCGGTGATCATTTTGCCAGTAGGACATAAGTTTCCTCCTAATTTTTTCTATTTTAAGAGTAAACGGATAATGTAAGGGTTATCAAGAGGCTAAAATCCCCCAAAAAGAAGTATGGTCGAAAAGAATATGAGAATCATATATTATAAAATTGACAGGTAATAGTGAAGGAGTGAAGATGTGATGATCAAAAAAGCGATCCGAATGAAATTGCTTGATGGGTATCAAGAACTTTATAAAAAACGTCATGACGAGTTATGGCCTGAAATGGTAGATATGCTTTCCCAGCATGGTGTTCAAAGCTATGAAATCTACTTAGATCCTAAGACAAATGATTTGTTTGGTATTTTAGAAATAACTGATGAGAAGCTTTGGGCACAAGCATCAAGGACGAAGGTCAATCAAAAATGGTGGGCATTTATGGAGGATATCATGGAAACAAATCCTGATTCTTCTCCCGTTTCTGTGTCATTGTTGAATGTCTTTCGTCTGGAAGAACATAGAAAAAATAAGTAATCAAAAAATCTGTTTAAAAAATCCCAAGATTTCTGGGAAGCGTTGGATGTCTTTTAATTCTTAACTCTGACCTCTTATTCATGGTTAGGTCCTTGAAACTCAGTGAAAATCAGCGAATTATAAAAACCTCTTACAGGAAATGAGTTGTAAGAGGTTTTTAGATGTGCCTGAAAATATAAGAGCTGCATTTATTAAAGAACTGCATGATCTTCTAGTCTCGGCACAACAAACCAAAAACAAGTCACGCCATTTTTCGACTCAGCACCATATTCGAAGGCATGAGAAGTCAAAATGGTTTTTACGATCGCTAAGCCGATGCCGGTTCCTTCTTTATGTCCTGCTTGATGTTGGACGCGTTGGTATCTTTCCCAAATAAGTTCGAGTTGTTCTGGAGGGATATCTTTTCCAGGATTGATGACAGCAACTTTTGTTCCTGCAGATGTATTCGTTAATTTGATTAAGAGTCGTTCATTTTTAGGTGTATGGTTGATGCCGTTGTTTATTAAATTACGCAAAACCTGTTCCATTTTGATGCGATCAAAAAGAGCATTTCCATTCTTACTATCTGCTTCAAAATCTACAGTGATGTCATATTGATTGGCGATCCCTCTTGCGTAAGCAACGACGGAGGAAACCACCTCGTATGTATTCCAGATTTCATTTTTAAGATGTGTGTAGCCTGCTTGCATGATAGAGAAATCCATGATGTCATCGACCATAGCACTCATGCGGTGGGCTTCGCTGATAATTAGGTTCATATGTTCTTTTCGAAGGCGTTCGTCGCTTCCAGATACATCACGTACCATCTCCCCATAGCCAGTGATCAACGCGAGGGGGGAGCGTAGTTCATGAGAAACATTGGCAATCACTTCTTTGCGCAACACGTCTACTCGCTGAAGTTCTGTGCTTAAGTCCGCAACTGATTCAGAAAGTGTACCTAATTCATCACTACGGTTAAGTTTGGGTACGGAATAAAGCTCGCCGTTGGTTAAGCGGATGATGGCTTCTTTGATGGTTTTGATCGGGCGAATAAAATGCTGTGCTAAAAAAAAGGAGATCGTTGACGCAAAAATAGTTAATATGATGGTGAATAGAAAGAGTTGCTGTCGATTTAAGCTTTGAAGCGCTTCGATTTGAGTGATCGTATTGGAGAGCAAAAGGGCAGCTGGGCGTTGGAAAAGAGTGGTAGGAACGCCAATAAGAATGGCAGAAGACTTTTCAAAGTCTTCTACAGCACTCAAGCTCTCACCATCAAGGACAGTTGGTGCGTGAGATAACAACCAGTTGTATTCGTTGCTCAACCCATCTATGTTTAATTGTTGGCCATTGTTAAATGCCGCCAGAATTTCGCCATCCGCGTCGACTAAGAAAAGAGTCCCAACGATCGTTTTACTGAGGAAAAGTAATGGCTCTTCTGGTAAATCATCTGGATCTACTGCCATTTCTTCAATAGCGGCAGCTGTTTCCTGAACTGTTTCTAAAAGTGATTCTTTCGTTACATTGATATAATTTGGTTCAAAGAGCAAAATTTGAACAGTCCACAAAAAAGCGATGCCAATGATGACCAGCAGCATATTGGCGGACCAAAGCCGCACGAGTAATTTACTTTTGATGTAAGTAAAACCTAACCGACTAGTCTTCATAATCAAATTTATACCCAACTCCCCATACCGTTTGGATCAACTCACGGTAATCCCCTAGACGCTCTCGCAAGGACTTGATGTGTGTATCCACTGTTCTGGTATCTCCAAAATAATCAAAGCCCCAGACACCTTCTAAAATTGATTCTCGGCTCAAAGCGATATGATTATTTTTCGTCAAATAGACCAGCAGATCGAATTCTTTTGGCGTAAGCGGCAGAGGATTCCCATTGATCGTTACAGTATGAGAAAAAACATTGACTTCGAGATCACCAAAAACGATCTTTTCGAACTGAAACTGACTGCTTCGTTTCAACACAGCTTTGATGCGAGCCATCAGCTCTTTAGGGCTAAATGGCTTGGCAATATAATCATCGGCACCAAGATTGAAGCCAAAGAGTTTGTCATACTCTTCCTTTCGAGCGGTAATCATAATGACTGGCGTGTTACAGCTGCCTCTGATTTCCGAAAGCGTCTGAAAGCCATCTTTTCCCGGCATCATGACATCTAGGAGGATCAAATCGAATGAATGATTGGTTAATTTTTCCAAAGTTTCTTTTCCATCCGCTGCCTCAAAACATAGATACCCTTCGATCTCCGCATAAGTTTTCACTAAGGCACGCATATGAGTATCATCATCAACGATCAATATTTTTTGCAAATTTATTCACATCCTTAAAAATAATTTATATTTTTTAAAGTATATCACAGCATAATCGCTGATTTAATAGGAAAATGACTCTTTGAAAAATAATTGTTCTTTCCCTCACAAGATCATCACAAATACCCAATACTATAGAGGTATATTCAATCGAAAGGAGCGCTTTGGCGATGTATGACTATCATATGGTCAGAAAGAAAAAAGCAAAGAAAAATCGTAAGCTAGTCGGTCATTGGTTATACATAATCAGTCTTGCGCTTTTTATGGGGTTTTCTGCACGTTTGATTTACATTGTTCAAGTCGGCGTGATTGCAGGCGTCTCTTTGTCTGAAAGAATAGAAAATTTGTATTATAGTTCAAGATCGATCGAAACAAGTCGAGGGGCGATTTTTGATCGGCAGGGGACAGTGATCGCACAAGATATTCTTTCCTATACTGTTCGAGCGGTTCTTTCTGAAGATTACATTGACAATGGACGACCCATGTATCTAGACAGAGCGCGCTTTGAGGAGACCGCAACGATTCTTTCGGAGTATTTACCTATTTCTAACGAGCAAGTTTTGTCAATCTTGTCAGATGGTGCGAATCAAACAGATCCGCCTGTCTTTCAAGTGGAATTTGGCAATGTTGGCAGTGGTCTAAGTGTGACTACTCGAAATCAAATCGAAGCGGCGTTTGATGCAGCTGGAATCAACGGTATCTATTTCGATGCTCGTTCAAGTCGCAGTTATCCGAATGGTATCTTTTCTTCACATTTGATAGGGACAACGTCAGATGATGAAGAGATTCGAGTCGGTGTTTCTGGATTAGAATATGTACTGAACGACTTTTTGAAGAATCAAAATGGGCGAGAGTCCTTTCAAGTCAATGCTTCAGGGAATCCTGTTCCCGCAACCAATCAAACCGTAGAAGAAGGAGTAGATGGGAATGATGTTTGGACGACATTAGATGCTCATCTTCAGTTATTCACTGAATCAGTGATGGATGAAGTTATGGAACAAACACGACCAGAAAATCTAACGGCTTTATTGATGGATGCGAAAACTGGGGAGATTTTAACGATGGCTCAAAGACCTAGTTTTCATCCAGAGACCCAAGAAGGGATTACGGATGAACACTTTATTTGGCGTAATCTTTTTACGGAAGAGATGTATGAACCTGGTTCGACCTTGAAGCTGGCAACCGTTGCGGCAGCTATAGATGAAGGTGTTTTTGATCCGACGGAACGCTACAATCCTGTGAGTATGCAGATTGAAGATCGAGTCATCAATGACCACGACTCCGGAGCAAATGGTGAGTTGACGATGCGGCAAGCGTTAGCTTGGTCAAGCAACACTGGGATGGTTCGACTTCAGCAACGGATCGGTTTTGATAATTGGGCACAGTATTTAACTGATTTTGGATTAGGGAAAGTTACCGGAAGTGAGCTTCCTGGGGAAGTGCCTGGGATCTTACCTTCAAGAAATCGGGTGGATTATGCCATGAGTTCCTATGGCCATGCGATCGGCGTCAATCAGATGCAGATGATGCAGCTATTTAGTGCATTTGCCAATGGTGGCGAGATGATACGTCCGCAATTGATTCGGCGAGTAGGGGAAGAGACCCAAGTTTTTCCAGAAGTCGTTTCCCAGCCTATTTCACAAGCAGCAGCTGATGCTGTATTGGAATACATGACCGATGTAGTGACGGATGAACGTTATGGCACCGCTTATGATGTATACCAACTGACGAACCATGAGATTTCTGTCAAAACTGGGACTGCTCAGATCGCCAATGAGAATGGTCAAGGCTACATGACGGGAGAGTTTGATTATATTTATTCGGCGGTCTCCATCTACCCAACGGATGATCCACAGTTTATTCTTTACCTCACTATCAAGCGACCAGAAGAATACGATCGACATACATTAGCTAAAATCGCCAATCCCTTGATGGAGCGTTCGATGGCGCTGCAAAGTTTTCGTGAGTAAAAAAAGTTTCTTAACAGGAGCTTAAAAAGACCTAGATCATCTAAGAAATTTCATGATGCAGCTGGTCAACTTCCCACAGGAATGATAGTCTTTAGAAAAGACAAGAAGAGTGCATCAGCGATCCAATCTAGGGATGAATGAATGGATAAACGATCGTGCTAAAGCTAACACATAAAGATTCATTGACGGAGGTGTCATATGAAAAAAATAAAATTTTTAATCAAAAGTATTTTTCTCATCGGGCTTCTTTATTTTGCAAGCCAGATGATCACATGGCAAGACGGGCGCTTGACATTTCGGGATGCCCGACTCAACGAGATCACTCAATCTCTCTCGTCCCAATTTTCTCTTTCACAAGACACTTCAGCAAGGCCAGCGGCAGAAACGCCTGCCCAGACATATTTATATAATGAATCACGACAAGTGATCGAAGAAACCTTTGGGGAAGCGATCAATGAATCAGCGAATCGGTATGGACTGAACTGGACTTCCTATCACGATGATTTTCGTAACTTCATGATGGTGATGTATGATGAACATGATATTGCGCAAGGGATCTATACGAATCAAGACACGATTCTTATCGATGACACACTAGGTATTGGGTCTTCAAAAGCAAGCGTTCGTAATCAGATGGGGACGCGTCAAGAAAGTCTACAACGAGGATCACGACGGTATCGGATCGATTCGGATGCTGACTATGATCTGTTCTTGCAAGACGATCAATTGATTACTTTTTTCTATGATGTTCATGCTGAAGATACAGTGACTGCGATCCAAATCATCAATCGCTCCCTAGAAACACGCCATGCGAATGATTTTCGCCAAAATCAAGCCGCCATTTTAAGCGGTTTACGAACACAGTTATTTGAATTAACGAATGCCACCCGAGTGAAATTTGGTTTGTCACCCCTTGGTTTCAGCGAAGCAACCAGTGAGACTGCCGTGAAGCATAGCCAAGATATGGCAGAACATCGATACTTTGACCATATCGGGTTAGATGGATCAACTCCATTTGATCGGATGCAAGAAGACGGGATCAGCTTCACTGCTGCAGGGGAAAATTTGGCATTTGGCCAAGCCAGTAGTATTTACGCCCATCAAGGTTTAATGAATTCAGAGGGACATCGGGCAACGATTCTAAACGATGAGTATCAATTTCTCGGGATCGGTATTGCGATCGATACCAGCGAACAGCCATATTATACAACGTTGTATCACCGAGGATCGGCGTCGTAAATTCCTGAATTGCGTGAAACTGATTAGTTAAAAAACACTGCTCATTTGAGATTGCTGCGTTAGCAGCATCAAGTGAGCAGTGTTTTTTTGTCGATAAAATGGTGTGCAGCAGTATTGTTTAGTTTTGACGGTAGGCATGAGGAGAGCACTGATACTTCTTTTGAAACAGCTTATAGAAGAATGAGACATTTTTATAGCCGACTTGGTGTGCGATTTGTTCCACAGGTAGGGAAGAGTTTCTCAACAATAAACTGGCTTGATTGAGTTTTAATTCTTGAAGGATCGTCACAAAGGATCGACCAAGCTGCTGACTGATACGGCGACTCAAATAGCTCGGGTTGTATCCAAATGTCTCCGCAACCGAAGCTAGTGTGCAAGTAGCGAAATGTTTCTCCAGATAGTCCAACACTTCTCCGAGGTACAGTTGGTCACTTTTTTGCGATTCGATCCGTTGTTTTTCCTGGAAGTTACGAACGAGTTCGGAAAAAATAATGATCATATAGGAATGGATGACCTCATGAGAACCGAAGGAGGGATTGAAGAACTGGGCCAAGACCCCGAAAATCGCATCAATCAAATAGTCGTTGTTACTCGTTTCAAACACTAAGTATTGATTGTGCTTTTGACTTTCAGATAACGCATTGATGGCAAAATCGGCGATCATGCTATTGGATGCTAACCGACTGAGCATCTGCGTGGAAAAGTACTCTTTGCTGATCAAAAAGTTAATAACAATGTCGTCTTGATTTGTTTCGATAATTTGGTGGATCACCCCAGTATCTAGTAAGCAAAAGTCACCTGCCTTTAGGATCACTTTTTTCTCATTGATCATGATCGTGACTGTTCCAGAAAAAACATAATTCATTTCGATAAAATCATGCTGATGTAGTGGTGTAGAAGAAAAGCGTGCATGTTTTAAAATCAAGAGCTGGCTTGTCTTAAGAAATCCGCTATCCTGCGGTCGTTTTCGTATGAGACGAGAAAGGTGTTTGTCGAAGGTATATTGGTAAATTGGCTCATTTTTCTCAGTGTAGACTTTCTTGAAATCCTCATAATTGTATGGAAGGGTTTGCGTCTTTTTAAGGGCTATTTCTTCAGTAGTCGTCAATTGTTGTAACTGCTGCAGAATGTTTTGTTTATCCATCGCTTTCTCCTTAGGTAAAAAATAGTCAATGAAATAGTAGAGTATCGTCATTGAAGACAGGTAGAGATAGTATATAATACTTGTATGGTAGCGTTATCAATTATCATAATCCGGATGATAATAATAGTCAATAGTACCAGCAAATTCGAAAGAAATGGGGAATCACCATGAACCACGACAAACCATCATTAGGGGATAAGATCCAAAGTACCCTTGGTCCATTTGCAAGTAAAGTCAATGGGAATATTTATATTACTTCAGTTAGGGATGCAATGTTAGCTTACATGCCATTCACCTTTATTGCGTCGATCTTTTTAATTATTGCTTTTTTTCCGATCCAACAAGTGACCGATTTTATTACTATGGTGTTGCGAACAGAAGATGCTAGTGTCTGGCAAGAGAAATTGCTCTATGTCAACAATGCCACACTCGCAATCGGTGGTTTGCTAGTTGTCATTTCCCTCGCAAAATCACTGGCAGAAAAACTTGAAACAAACATTTTGCAATGTGTCTTAACTGCTTTTGTTTCCTTTTTACTATTAACACCGTTGGATGCAATGGAAGCAGGGACTTTTTTAGATATCACCCGTGTTAGCGCGCAATCGATGTTTTTAGCGATTATTGTCGGTATTTTTAGTACAGTTCTTTATAAAAAAATTGAGGGCAAAGGAATCAAAATCAAAATGCCAGCAGCGGTACCACCAGCTGTTTCTGGTCCATTCGAATCGGTGATTCCATCTTTTCTTGTCATCACGACGATTTGGGTCATCCGACTCATCATCGAAGCCTTATTTAACAGTGATGCCATGACGCTGATCAATGGGACCCTTGGGATTCCATTAACTATGTTAGGTGGCTCCCTAGTTGGAATGGTCGTTGTGAAAATTTTCGAGCAATTCTTGTGGTTTTTTGGCCTTCATGGAACCTCGATCATTCAAGCAGTGATGGACCCAATCCATCAAGTCCTTGAAGACCAAAATCGTGTGGCATCAGTGGCGGGAGAGATTCCAACGAATATTATCAGTATGAGTTTTCGGAATCATTTTGCTTCGATTGGCGTCGTTGGTGCAATCATTGCTATTTTGATCGTAGCAAAAAGCAAACAGTACAAAGAGGTTGGAAAAATTGCTAGTGTTCCTTATATTTTCAATATTGGTGAACCAGCTTTGTTCGGGATACCGTTGATGTTGAATTTCAGTTTTCTCATTCCCTTTGTTTTTGCGAATGCCGTCACAACGACCGTCGCTTACTTTGCCTTTTATTTCGGGCTAGTCCCGATCCCAACAGGGCTTGCGCAAATTCCGTGGACGACGCCACCGATCATTAGCGGCTATTTCGTCACTGGTAGTATCATGGGCGCATTGTTACAAATCGTCTTGATCGTGATCGCAACAATGATTTGGTTGCCATTTATCAAAGTTGCTGATAAGCAGATCTGTATTGAAGAAGCACAATAACCCACGAAAGGAGCAGCGTATGAAAGAAACGATAACCATCAACGGTAAGACAAAGCCATTAACAGTGGATTTAAATGATCCGGTCCTTATTGAGTGGTCGATGACCAATCACCAAGGCTATCGATTGCAACTTTTCAATGAACAGCAGCAAGCAGTGTATGACGTTTCCAACATAGCCGCTTCTGAGAATAAACTGGCGGTCCACTTGCCACAGCATCCGCAGCGAAAAAAATATCAAGTCAAATTGACAGCAGGAGCAGGAAACGATGTCACCGTTTACAGCAGTGTGTTTTTCACGATAGAAAAGCGTGAGCAACCTAAAGAAACCATGGGCAAGTGGATTACTCGCTTAGATGATCCAATTAAAAAAGAACGGTTTTACTTTTCAGAAGAGAAAAATAGCTGCTTGTCCCGCTCCTTCACACTGGAAAAGTGTCCTTCCTATGCAGTGATCGATTGCTGCGGGCTTGGTTTTTATCGCTTGTCTGTTAATGGTAAAACGGTATCAGATGTTTATTTAAACAGTGATGTAACGAACTATGATCAAGTCGTCTACTATGATACTTATGAATTAACTGATTTTTTACAGGAGGGAGACAATCGGATCGAAGTTGAACTTGCGAATGGCTGGTACAACCCAGCTCCGATTGAGATTTTAGGTCGGTATAACATCCGCAAACAACTAGCGATCGGTAAACCCTGTTTCTGGGGGGAGCTTCAGTTAAATGACGGAGGAGAGAATCGCTACATTTACTCAGACAATCAGTGGCAAAGTAGTTTTGGGCCTTATTTGCAAAACAATCTTTATATAGGAGAAATCGTTACCGATGTACCTGATCCTCGTCCAGAAGGAAAAACGGTACAAATTGCTGGTCCCGCGGGACGTTTTAAGCCAAGCTTTATTCCTAAAATCAAGCGCACACAATCGATCGTTCCCCAAAAAATGACCGAAACTGCAGCGGGACTGCTTATTGACTTCGGTCAAATCATCAGCGGTCAATTTGCTTGTACACTTGAGAAAGATTTCATTGGTCAGATCAGAATCAGCTATGCAGAAAGATTAGATGAGCAAGGCAACCCTGATTATACATCTACGATCAGTGGAACTTATGGCGTCTACGATCCCTATGAAGGGAAGCAGCCAGATGATCCCATCGTTCAACGAGACATCATTGAGAAAACGGCAGCGAAGACGTTCGTTTTTGAAAACCGCTACACGTATCATTCCTTTCGCTATGCGTTGATCGAGACGAAACCTACTGACAACCTTCAAGCGATTGTGGGCGCAATCAAAGCCTATCGCCTGCATACGGATGTGAAATCGTTGGTAACCCTTGAAACCTCCGATCCCTTCTTGAATCAGTTATGGGCGGTTGGCCAAGCCACGCGGTTGAACAACATCCACTCGTATTTTGAGGACTGCACCCGTGAGCGGTTCGGATATGGCGGAGACATCGTCGCTTTATTGCCAACACAGATGGCAGATCTGGCGATTGAGCCGTTGTTGGAAAAAGTGTTGTGGGATTTTGCCAACGACCAACGACCGGATGGTGCAATGACTGCAACTGCGCCATTTGTAGGAATCATGACAAATGGTCCATCAAATGGTGGTGGTGCGTTAGGGTGGCAATTGGTAGTTCCAGAGCTTGCTTTGGCATTGGTGAAGACCTATGGGAAACAAGCAGCGGTTGCCAAGCTGCGTCCACACTTGGAACGGCATCTCAACTATTTACTCGCTTTTGATTTTGATTATATCGCCCAGTGCTGCCTCGGTGATTGGGGAGCAATTGATGAAACTCAGCAAAACGGGGTCATTACTTCGCCAGATCAGTCCTTTTGCTCTGCCTGCATGTATCTGCTTTTACTACAGCGTTACCAAGAATTGATCGACTTGAGGATCATTGGTAACGAGGACTATTGTCAGCGAGTGACAGCAGCGATCCAGTACACGACACAGCAAATCAAACAGCAGTTTTCTAAAGGAAAGGAGAAATACGGTGCGGATACCTTGTCTAGCATGATCTTTGCAATGAAAACAGGACTCAGTGAAAAAAAACAAATCTTGCCAAAATTAGTACAAAGGATCAAGCAGCAAGAGGGTATTTTCTCATTCGGCATCTTCGGGATGGCATGGAGTTATCAGTTGCTGGCTGAAGCTGGCTATAATGATATTATTTTTGATTGGTTAACGAGGAAATCTGCGCCTAGTTATGCTGCAATGCTGGCAAGCGGAAACGGCACTTTGATGGAACATTTTCCAACGCCGCAACATTCAGCCACTTACGAGGGTTCGTTGAATCATGCCATGTTTGCTTCTTATGGGTATTGGTTTGTCCGTCATTTATTAGGCATTCAGATGACAAGCGCTGGGATACTGATACAACCAGCCTTCGATGTACCTGTAGCCCATGTCAAAGGCTCCTTACAAAGTACGTTTGGATTAGTAACTTTAAGCTGGGAAAAGACTGATCGTACCGTTCGCTTAACGGTGGAGTTGCCACGAACATGTGGCTATGAAATCAGTCAGATGAAAGGTTTTAGAAAAGTCAGCGAGAAAATAGAGGATGAGGGGAGCCGAAAGAAAGTTACCTGTCACTATACGATTACTTCTTAGCTGGTGAAAAAGTCGACACGTGGAAAGTGTTGACTTTTTTTCTGTCCTTGATTACTTTTTGCGTATTTCATCTATGAGGTGGTGAAAATGGATCAATGGAAGCTGCTCAAAGACTATTGGCGATTTGCAGTTGGTGGTGCTGTTTTGATGGTTTTGCTGATCATCTGGTTTGTACCGTTCTCGCAAAACAAAGAAACAAACTGGCAATCAATGGCAGATGCAGCAGGTCAATCGTCTAAAATGGGGGAAGGTGGAACCCTTCAAGAAGATGGTCTTCACGATGAAGAGTATGAGATCGTTATCGATGTCAAAGGAGAAGTGCACCAACCGGGCATTTATCGTTTAAAATCAGGTGCGCGGATGTATGAATTGATCGAACAAGCAGGTGGTCTGACAGAAGAGGCGTTAGAAACAGCGATAAACTTAGCACAAGTGCTGCAAGATCAACAGATGGTGATCGTCCCTCATAAAGAGGATCAAGCGTTTATGGAGATGAATGCTTCAGGAGTAGGTAGCAGCCAGACAGCAGTGACACAAATCAATCTGAATCAAGCCAATGCGCAGCAACTGCAAGAACTGCCAGGCGTGGGTGCCAAAAAAGCAGAAGCAATCATCGCTTACCGCGAAGAATATGGCTTTTTTAAACAGATTGATGACCTAAAAAACATCACAGGCATCGGAGAGAAGACCTTTGAGTCCTTGAAAGAGATGATTACAGTGACGGACTGAACCAAACAAAAGTAAGAAATACTAAGAAATGACGGTTGAAAATTCAAGAAATTCGATTAGAATAGAACTAATCAATGGCAAAGGAGCAAACGAATGAGCAATACGAGAATCCCATGGGACCAGTATTTTATGGCGCAAGCTGTTTTACTTTCTTTACGCAGTACGTGTTCCCGACTTGAAGTCGGCGCTACATTAGTCAAAGATCGCCGAATCATCGCTGGAGGCTACAATGGGTCAGTCAGTGGCGATGTACACTGCATCGACGATGGCTGTTATGTTGTCGATGACCATTGTATTCGGACGATTCATGCAGAAATGAATGCCTTATTGCAATGTGCAAAATTAGGGGTGTCAACAGACAATGCGGAAATCTATGTGACGCATTTTCCTTGCCTTCCCTGTACGAAAGCAATTTTGCAAGCAGGGGTTAAAAAGATCCATTATTTGAATGATTATCGTAACAATCAGTATGCACTAGAATTGATTCAACAAGTAGGTGCTTCCGTCCACCAAGTTGAACTTGATCCGGTGTATTTTGAAAAACTTTCATTTGGTGTGCTGAATGATGCACAACCAACAAAAGAGAACTGATTCATTTTTATTTCTTAGTATTATTTTTGCTTGTTCGGTGACTGCTTACTATGTGCAGTCCATCTTACTGGGACTCATTGCACTTTATTATTTCGGAATGCTTGTCTTAAAACGACAAGCATTTTTGTGCATGATTTGTTTTGTCGGACTGTTGCTGTTAAGTGTCCGCGTCTGTCTTTCTCGGACTGGAAACATACAAGAAGGTGAGTATCAAGGGGTAGTCAATGTGTTGCCAGACACGATCAAAATCAATGGTGATCTGCTTACGTTTGAAGCAAAATCTTCGACAGGTAAAGTGATTGGTCGTTACACGATTTCTTCAGAGACTGAAAAACAGCAATGGCAGGATCGATCCGATTGGGGAAGAAAGCTGCTGGTGAATGGATTTTTTTCTCTTCCTGAAAAACCACGAAATCGCCACAGCTTTGACTATTCTGCCTATTTGGCCAGTCGATCGATTATTGGCACAGTCCATATTGAGAAAATTGTAGGAATGGAAGAAGCAGACTCAGGCTTTTCGCTTGCAAAAGTTCGAGCAGAGGTTATTTCTTCTGTGCAACGAATCTTTCCTGAACGCTCAGCAGCCTATATCAATGCGTTGCTCTTTGGTTTTAAAGACCATGACTTTCAAGAAGTACGTCAAATGTATCGTGCGAGTGGCTTATTGCATTTTTTTACGATCTCAGGAATGCATGTTGTCTTATTTTTCAAATGGTTTCGCGAATGCTTCTGCCGATTGGGGTTTACGCAAAAAGAAATGCTGTTGCCAATGGGGGTCTTTTTCTTGGTCGTAATTGGGATTTGTGGCGGCATTAGTGTCTGGCGTGCTGTCTTGGCATTGTCGGTTACTCAAGTGACCACTCTTTATCAACAACGGCTATCGGCAAGTGATCATTATGGGATCGTCTTAACGGCTCTTTTATTCGTTGATCCCAAAGTATTGCTTCAAACATCGGGGCAACTAAGTCTTTTGATGACCTTCTTGATAGTAATGCAGCGACCAATCGGATTGACGTGGTTTTGGCGCTGTCAGTTCCTCACGGTGCTGGCTGCGCCTGTCATTGTCTCGCTCTTTTATGAATTCCCATTATTTGGGGGCTTTTTGACGTTTGTCTTTTTACCGTTTTTTCAATTGGTTTTGCTACCAGCCTGTTTCGTAATGTTCATTGCTGGGACGCTTTTCCCAACCATCAGTGGGCTGATTGCCCTTTTTGAAGGGCTTTTGCTGCTTATGGAAGTTGTCGTGGGCGCTGTAGGAGGCGTGTCGATAACGGTGGGTGCCGTTCCTGCAGGATTGGCTGCTAGTTGTTGTTTGCTCAGCTTGCTCTGTTACCAAAAGAAACGGTGGCTGCTGGTGATCTGTTTTTCGCTTGTTGTACCAATCGTCTTTCAGAAGAATCGCGTTTTACCCACCATTAGTTATGTCGACGTTGGTCAAGGCGATAGTATCGTTTTACAGGCAGAAAAAAATCGCGAAGTTTATGTGATCGATACTGGAGGTTCTCTGTCTTTTCCGAAAGAAAACTGGCAAGAGCGCAAACGACAAGCTGCCGCGGAATCTACATTGATTCCTTTTTTGAAAGGGGAGGGAGTCAGGAAGATCACCGGTTTGTTTCTAACTCATGGCGACACGGACCATATGGGAGATGCGCTAGCATTGATGAAGGCGATCCCCGTTGAAACGTTATATCTCGTACCAGGAAGTGAACAAGATCACCGCATCGCCAAGCTTTTAAATGAACTGCCTAAGCAGACAAGCGTTGTTTGGACGACGGTTGGCCAAGTAGTGGGTGATTTCCTTCAGTTGCAAGTATTGGCACCAGAATCAGGTGCAGGACAAAACGAAGATTCGCTGGTGATTAAAACCAAGGTAGGGGATAAAACATTTTTATTTACTGGCGATCTCGAACAAGCAGGGGAAAAAAAGTTGATTCATGATTATCCGAATCTTAAAGTTGATGTATTGAAACTAGGGCATCATGGCAGTCGAACCTCGACGGCACCTGAGTTTGTTGCGGCAATCGATCCCCAATTCGGGATCATTTCAAGTGGACGGAACAATCGGTACGGGCATCCTCATGAAGAGGTGCTTGAAACGTTGGTAAATCAGACCGTTTTGCGAACCGATCAGCAAGGCATGATCCAATTTATTTGGTCTGAAAAACAACAATCATTTTTGATAAAAACGCTGCTAGACTATCCGATTGACTAATGGTAGGATAAGAATGAAAGCGGGGGGAACGATGGAATTACAAAAAGCGTTGCAAGCAATTCGAACCAAGGAGTTGCAATCGATTTATCTAGTCATCGGCAGTGAAATGTTTTTACAAGAGCAAGTTCGCACGGCCTTTTTGGAGCGTTTTTCCGTTGGGAAAGATGATCTGAATTTTGCTTCCTTTGACATGGAGAAAGATCCCCTTGATATGGTGATCCAAGAAGCTCAATCGTTGCCTTTTTTTGGCGATCAGCGATTACTGTTTGTTGAGCGGCCATTTTTCTTAACGGCTGAAAAAAAGAGCCATGCACCTGAGCATGACTTAGATGATTTTTTGAATTATATCAAAGAACCATTGGAATCATCGGTAATGGTGATTTTTGCAGATGTCGATAAATTAGATGAACGGAAAAAAATTACTAAGCAATTGAAGAAAGCCGCAGTTGTGATTGATGTCGCACCTATGAAAGAAGCCGACGTGCGTCAGTATCTCCAACAGTCGTTGGCCAATGATGGCATCGAGATGAGCCGAGAGGCGTTTGATTTGTTTTTACGGTTAACGGATTTGCACCTATCAAAAGCGATGCAGGAGTTACAGAAACTACGGCTGTATGCAGGAAATGGTAATAAAATTACGAAAGAGATCGTCTTGCAGTTGATCCCTAAGACGTTGGAACACAATGTCTTTGAATTAACCAGCGATGTCTTAAAGGGGAACGTATCGGATGCGTTGCGCTTGTATGACGATCTATTATTGCAAGGGGAAGAGACGATCAAGATCAATGCTATCTTGATCAGCCAAGTCCGTCTGCTGTTACAGGCGGCGATTTTGATGAAAATTGGCTACCAGCAAGCCAATATCGCAGAAACGTTGGGGATTCATCCGTACCGAGTGAAGTTAGCGATGCAGCAAGCTCGGGGGTTTGGAGAAAAGCAATTAGCGGCACTATATAGTGAATTGATCGAAAATGATTACTTAGTAAAAAGTGGTCAGATGGACAAAGAGTATTTGTTCCAGCTATTTGTTTTAAAACATGGCAAACAGTAAGTCAAAAAGAAAGGCGCAGCAATCATCGATTGCTGCGCCTTTCTTAATTTGCTTATTTTGCAATTTTTTTACTTAAACGAGATTTGTCGCGACTAGCTTTGTTCTTGTGGATCAATCCTTTAGTCTCAGCCATATCGATTGCTTTAACAGCATCTTTATATAACGCATCTACGTTATCAGCACCAGCTTCAACAGCTTGATCAAATTTTTTGATTGCTGTACGCATTGTGCTTACTTGAGATGAATTCTTAGCATTAGCCGCTTCGCTTGTGCGAACACGTTTGATTGCAGATTCAATGTTTGGCATGTATTTCACCTCCGAAAAAAAAGTTCAATTACGTTTAGAAAACGTATAAATCAACACTAGTCATTATACCTAATGCCAAGAGTGATTGCAATAAAAGTTGTAAAGAAATTTTACTTAACACAAAAATTTGTTTTTTGGCCGTGCTATTTTTTGCTTTATGGATTTTAAAAATGCTTCTTTACACATTTTTTACTGAATAGTTATAAAAAGTTTACACAGAAACAGCTTTCTATGCTATGATTACTTCGGAATTTTTAAATGGGGGAATCTATGTGAATATCGCTTTGTTTCTAACGATTGTGTTGTCATTAGGGGTGATTTTCGTCAACGGCTGGACGGATGCGCCGAATGCTATTGCAACCGCTGTCTCCACGAGAGTCTTACGCCCGAATATCGCCATTGGCATGGCAGTCGTCATGAATTTCTTAGGTGTGCTAGTGATGACGTATTTTAATGCGCAAGTTGCAGAAACCATCAGCAACATTGTGACTTTTGATTCAGGCGGGAGTTTTCGGGTCTCACAGATCGCATTAGCCGCTGCCTTGTTTTCAATTGTTGTTTGGACGGTCGCAGCTTGGTATTTTGGGATCCCAACTAGTGAATCCCACGCGTTGATCGCAGGACTGACTGGTGCAGCCATGGCCCTTGGTGGGTTACATGCAGTCAATGGCGAGGAGTGGCTGAAAGTTTTGATCGGTCTTGTCGTTTCTACGTTGATGGGCTTCATTGGCGGCTTTCTGATCACGAAACTGATCGTATGGCTCTTTCGCGATACCCAACGGCGAAAAGCCAACAAAATTTTTACAGTTGGTCAAGCCATTGCGGCTGGTGCCAATGCGTTCTTACATGGTGCACAAGATGGCCAAAAATTTATGGGTGTCTTCATGTTAGGGCTTTTCTACAACAATCTTGCTGAAAAGACCGGCAATGGCTTTTCGATCCCACTCTGGGTGATGGTTCTTTGTTCCTTGACCATGGGGATCGGTACTTCTGTCGGTGGGATGAAAATCATCAAATCAGTAGGGATGGATATGGTAAAACTGGAAAAATACCAGGGCTTTTCTGCAGATGTTACCGCTGCGATCTGTTTGTTCTTGTCTTCCGTATTTGGTATCCCAGTTTCAACGACCCATACAAAAACGACTGCCATCATGGGGGTAGGGGCTTCTCGACGTTTTTCTAGCGTTGATTGGCGCCTCGTTAAAGAAATGATCTATGCTTGGATTTTAACGTTTCCTGGTTGTGGGTTGATTGCGTTTCTAATGGTGAAAATTTTATTGCTAATTTTGTGAGGAGAGAAAGTAATGGCACGAAAAAAAGGATTTGATTATTTTGCGGCAATGGAGCAGTTGGCAACAAATGGCCATCTAGCTGCGAAACGTTTTTCGCTGTTGATCAATGATTACTCTGAAACAGCGTTAAGTGAAGCGGCAGCTGAGATTCATGGATTAGAAAAGGAAGGTGATCAGGTGATCGCTGAGCTAACGAATGAGTTGTACGACTCATTTATCACACCGATCGATCGCGAAGACATCCTGGTCATCTCTGAGCGCTTAGATGATATTTTGGATGGCATTATGGGACTGACATATTTATTTGAGAATTTGGTCATTACGAAGATCCGCCCTGAGACGAACTTATTTGCTGAAATGATCGTTCAAGCGACACAAGGCGTTGAAACGGCCTTAAAAGAGTTTCCGAAGTTCAAAAATTCAAAAACATTGCGTCAAATGATCAACGATGTAAATACGATTGAATCAGAAGCAGATCTTTTGTATTCAAAAATGAAAAAAGCGTTGTTTACGGATGAAAAAGAAGTGCTGGAAATCATTAAATGGAAAGATATTTATGATCGCTTTGAATCGATTATCAACGACACCGAAAGTGCGGTTGATATCATCGATGGTATGGTGATCAAAAACACGTGAGGAACTAGAGAGCTTTCAAACGAAAAAAAAGAGCAACTCTTGTGGCAGTTACCTGCGCAAGAGTTGCTCTTTTTGCTTATAATTGGATCAGCCAATAGCCGATCAAAATGATTCCTAAAACGATGCGATACCATCCAAATACGGTAAAATCATTCCGTTTGATGTAGTTCATCAAGAAACGGATCGCGATGATCGAAACGATGAATGACACGATGGTTCCTGTCAATAAGATGACGGTTCCTTGGAAATCAAAGGCATTGCCATCTTTCAAAAACTTGAAGATTTTCAAGGCACTGGCACCAAACATGGTGGGAATACCTAAGAAAAATGAAAATTCAGCAGCAACATAACGAGAAGCGCCGATCATGATAGCACCTAAGATAGTAGCACCAGAACGAGAAGTTCCTGGGATCAATGCCAATACCTGGAACATGCCGACAATCAATGCCGCTTTGTAGGTGAACTTGTTCAAATCGGTACATTTTGGTGCTTTATTTTTGTTGCGTTTTTCTACCACGATAAAGCCGATCCCATAAACGATCAAGACGATCGAAACGGAGAAAAAGTTGTAGAAGTGCGCATCTAACCAATCATCTAACGGTAATCCGATAATAACCGATGGCAAGACCGCCACGACGACTTTAAACCATAACGTCCATGTATCTTTTTTCTCTAACTCATTTTTCTGCGGTGAAAAAGGGTTTAGTTTATGGAAATATAAGTAGACGACTGCTAAAATCGCACCCAGTTGTATGACAACATTGAACATCGTCATAAACTCGGGAGTTACATTCAATCCGATAAATTCGTCGGCTAGAATCAAGTGACCCGTGCTGCTGATTGGCAGCCATTCCGTGATCCCTTCAATGATCCCAAATAAAATCGCTTTTATGAAATTTGTAAAAAACATTGGTTCAGTCCTTTCTATGACAAAATACAACTCTTAGTATACCGTTTCCTGATTCGAATACCAATCTTTTTCCTAAAAAAAGGGGGCAGTTTTTAAAACAAAAACTGCTCCTTTCTTAAAGAAATTGATCAACTGCCAAAGGTTTCTCTTAGGATAAAAGTTCTTGAGAGAGTGCTAAGCCTTTTTTGATGTAATCGGTATTGCCCACTTCAGCAATCGTAAAGCTGCCATCTTCGTAGATCAGTCGAGTGACCGAGCCATTTTCAATATCCATGCGAACATTGTTCTCATCATTGATCAGATGCAAAAGAAAAGCGATCGTTAAGCCGTGAGACACAACTAGCGCATTGCCGCCGCCTTTTTTCTCAACGCGGTAGGCGATATCTTCAAACCCTGTTTTGACACGTTCGGTCAACACATCAAAGGTTTCCGCCCAATTGGCTGTATCTGCGTGATAGATCGCATTGGCGATCGCCTCAAACGAGACATGATTGGCAATCATATCATCGTAATCAGGAAAATCAAGAATCCGTGGCAGAACGCCCCACATTTCTGCATCATAGGCACCTTCAAGTGAGCCAAAGCACCATTCACGAATCCGTTTGTCGATATGATAAGGGATCTCTGGTCCTCTGACATGTTCACCCAGTATCAGACGCATCGTTTCGATTGCGCGGCCGCTGTCACTGGATACTGCTTCCACAAAATCCACATCTCGTAACCCGAGTCCTAAATAATGGATGCCTTGTTCACCAGTACGAGTCAATGGGGTGTCGCACCAGCCTTGTACACGCTGCAATGTGTTGAACATGGTTTTTCCGTGACGCACGACATACAATTCCGTTTTTGCCATGAGTAGTAATTCCTCCTTTGGTTCGTAATTCGTTTATGCGTTAAAAAACGGATTGGTCCGTTTCTCAATCTCGATCGTTGTTGGTTCCCCGTGGCCAGGATAAACGGCCATCTGATTCGGTAAAACAAAAAGTTGCGTTTGGATGCTGGTCAGCAATTGCTCAAGGTTGCCAGTTGGTAGATCGGTCCGACCGATGCTGCCTTTAAATAAGGCGTCTCCAGAAACGACAAACTTGTCAAAAATAAAACTGACGCTGCCGATGGAATGACCTGGGGTTGCAACAACCTTAAAGGACATGCCAGCTATCTCGTACTCTTTCAATTCTAGCTCGAATTCTGCTGGACGTGCGGTGATGGTTCCTAATTCAGGATGACGACCAGAAAGGTTTTTCATAGGATCACTTAGCCATTCTTGCTCAAGTGGACTAACGTAAACGGGGATCTGATAATAATCCCGCAAATGGTCAACTGCGCCGATATGGTCATAATGAGTGTGAGTCAATAAAATCGCTGCTGGTTTTGCGCCTGTTTTTTCGATCTCAGCGATCAATCTCGCTGCTTCTGCTCCAGGATCAATAATCAACAAAAAATCTTCTTTCCAAATAAGGTAACAATTTTCTTGAACGGGTCCTGTCACTAAACCAATGATTTTCATGCTAAAACCTCCTAGGATCACAAATACTTGTGTCTGACTATAAGTATAGCTTAAAGTATAAGAGGAAACAAAGAAAGGTTTTTAGGAGTGAAAAATTAATGATAGAAACGATGAACACAGAAGACAATCGTCAGGCGATCTGTCAATGGCTCAATTATTCAACGAAAAAAACAGAGGCAGTGAGTGCCTTTTCCGATCAAGAGCAGCTTTCATTTGCATTTTTTGACAATCACGATCAACTTGGTGGGTTGATTGGGAAACGGACAGGTAATACGATTCATATTCAATTGTTTGCAGTTGATCCAAACCATCAGAATCAAGGGGTGGGGAAACAATTAATGCAAGCACTTTTCGATCACGGTAAAAAAGCGGGGTGTCGTTCCGTGACAGTTACCACCCAAGACTACCAAGCGCCACAGTTCTATCAAGCAGTCGGCTTCGAACAATTTGCTGTGCTTTCTGACACACCTGTACTTGGCACGGATAGGCTTTATTTCGTGAAGATGCTGTGACCACCCTTTGGCAGGCGGGGGATAAGGCTAACCAATAGTTTGATGAGAGAAAAGCTCAGAATTATTGTGGGAATTCGAAAATTTTTCTAAGAAACCGCATTAGCAAAAAACTGCTGTTATACTAATTAAAATAAGAAAGCGCGTGTTTCGTCTGAAACTGGTCTAATTTTTTCCTGCAGCAGAAACCTTCGTCGTGACTAAGTTCGGGGAAAGTAAGTGTTCAGGACCTTGTGTTCGTTTTGATTGGTATACATCAACTTTTTGTAAGAAGGTGTTTTTTATGAAAAAATCGCTCCAATTCTTTTTCACTGTATGCTTTGCTGTGCTTCTTTTAGCGAGCTGTGGTGAGGAAGAGCTATCCATCGATGATTCGAAAGAAGTTTCTGAAACCGTTACTTCCGCCTCAAAAGCGGTTGAAAATGGCGACCTTGATTTGATGTTGATCCAAGATGAGAGTGTCATCTTTCCGCAAAGCCAAGGGGTTTATGATTTCCATGAGAATGAGTTGACGATCGTTAAGCAGTATTTGCCGATGGCAGACTTAGAAGATAGTTCAGCCAGCTCTAGTGATGTTGCCTTGTATAAAGGACAAATCGAAAGTGATTTTCAGCGTCATTTTTCCCATTCAGAGGTACAGTTGTCCAACGATCCTTATCAAATTTATGAGATCACCTATCAAGATGCCTCATACATCGTCGAAGGAAAACGTTTGACGATCATGGCAGATGGGCGAACCTTTGAGTTCACCTTAGATCCCCATAATCAGAAGGCCTATGATCAAAATGGTGTTAGCTATGACATTCAGGTCGATCAATAAATTTTCTTAAAAAAATATTCCTGCTTTACTTGCTTAGGTGAGTAGAGTAGGTTTTTTTGGTAACCTTTCGTCAAACCCATTCTCTGGAAGTGGAAATGGCGTTGATTTCTTGATGAGAAGGCATTTTGCCGCAAGTGGTTTTTTTAGAGATCAAACCTGTTTGGATAGGATACTCTCCGCAGAGGATGAAAAGCTGTTTCTGTTCGCTTTTCCAAAAGTGATCTATCCGCTATAATGGCAAACGAGAAGGTGAACACGTGTATAAAGGAAAAGTTGCGGTTAGAAAAATCGTAGAATTTATTTTGCGCAGAGGCGATATTGATAGCCGCAAAGTCAGTAATCATACCGCACAAGAAGGCGCCCGTATCCATCGCCAACTACAAAAAGAGGCTGGGGATGCGTATCAAAAAGAAGTCTTTTTCAAACGAGAAAGCCAAATTGAGAAAGATTCGATCACTGTCGAAGGACGTGCCGATGGTCTCTTTTTTGATGCAGCTGTTAATTCTTGGGTGATCGATGAGATCAAAACTTCAGAACCAGCTTTCGAAGATATCCCTGAAGATCAAATCGATTTGTTTTTTGCCCAGGGAATGGTTTATGCTTATTTGTTTTTACTACAAGAAAATGAACAAGCAGCGCTTAATGACAGTGAAAAACAAGAGAAACCAGAAGCAGAAGCAGAAGCAGAAGCTACTGCTGATGGAGAAAATGATCCGAGGAGACCCATCGATCGGATCGCCGTACAATTGACTTATTATCAAACCACTGAAAAGCTGACCACCCGTACGAGAAGAACATTTCAGTTCTCAGAATTAGCTGTTTTTTATGAAGAATTACTTCAGGAATATCATAAATGGTTAGTTTTTCAAGAGAATTGGCGCCGTGTCCGCAATACGTCTTTGCAGCTGCTGTCTTTTCCCTTTGAAACCTTTCGCAAAGGGCAGCGAGAGTTAGCAGCAGCGGCGTATAAAACACTAAAAAATGGCAAGCGACTTTTTGCGGAAGCGCCAACGGGAACTGGAAAAACCATGTCAACGCTGTTTCCCGCATTAAAAGTTCTCGGGGAAGAAGGGGCAGATCGGGTCTTTTATCTGACGGCGAAGACGATCACCAGACAAGTGGCTGAAGATGCGTTGAGCAAGTTAGCAGACAACGGTAGTGAAACCAAGAGTGTCACGATCACTGCCAAAGATAAAATTTGCTTTCTAGATGAACGAAACTGTACGCCAGAGCATTGTCCTTATGCACAAGGCTATTACAATCGAATCAACGAAGCTTTGTGGGATCTGTTGCATCACGAAAACCAAATAACTCGAGAAGTGATCGAGACTTATGGAATGAAGCATACGGTTTGTCCCTTTGAGCTTTCACTGGATGTCAGTGTCTTTTGCGATGTCATTATTGGTGATTATAATTATTTGTTTGATCCAACCGTTTATTTACGGAGATTTTTTGAAGAGCCAGACGAAGAGTATTTCTTTTTAGTGGATGAAGCCCATAACTTAGTTAATCGTTCGAAAGAAATGTATTCCGCAACGATCTCCCGACAACCATTTAAGGAATTAAAGAAGAAGCTGCCGAAGGATCAACAGAAATTAAAACGCGCACTAAACAGAGTTGATAAAGAATTTGCGGCTTTAGCTCAATTAGCAAAAGAGGAAGGATGGTCATACCACCATCAAGCAGCTCCCCATGAAACAATGGTCAATCAGCTATACAAATTAGCTGAATTGATGAAGGAATGGTTGCCGGCAAATCCTGAGCATGAATTGCAAGAAGAAGTGCTGCAAGTGTATTTTGAAGCTAACCATTATTTGAAGATCAGTGAATTTTATGATGATCACTACGAAACGACGGTGGAGATCGACCGCTATGATATCAAACTACGGCAATTTTGCATCGAACCAGCGCCGTTTTTGGAATCCGTGTTAGATAAGGGCAACGCCAGCCTGTTGTTTTCTGCGAGCTTTACCCCTTTGTCGTATTATCAAGAAGTATTAGGTGGCGGTGATGAAGCTTTGCGCTATCGCTTGCCAAGTCCTTTTGATCCGAAAAATCAGGGGATTTTTATTGCGGACTATATCCAAACGACGTATCGCCAACGTGAAGCCAGCATTCCTGCGATCGTTGATGCGATCCAGCAAATGACGGCAGCGAAAGCGGGAAACTATATGGTCTTTTTCCCATCTTATCGTTACTTGGATGATGTGGCGGCAGCATTTTCTCAACAGGCGCCAAAGGTGGAGGTCTTGATTCAGGGGACTGCTATGAACGAAGCAGAGCGCGAGGCGTTTCTTGCGCAGTTTCAATCTTTTGACCCGCAACAATCATCCTTGGTGGATAAAAGTCAAGACGAACCAAAGAGTCAACCAAAAACATTGGTGGCATTTTGTGTCCTTGGAGGAATTTTTTCTGAAGGGATCGACCTAAAAGGCGATCGCTTGATCGGTGCAGCAGTGGTAGGAGTCGGACTGCCGCAAATCAATCACGAGCAAGAATTGATTCGGGAATATTACGATGAGAAAAAGGCAGCTGGCTTTGCGTATGCCTATCAGCTGCCAGGGATGAATAAAGTCCTGCAAGCAGCCGGTCGAGTGATTCGGGATGTCAGCGATCGTGGCGTGGTGTTATTGCTGGATCAGCGCTTTCGGACACCGCGTTACCAAGAACTTTTCCCACTACATTGGCAGCATGCCTTGCAGATTCGTCGGTCGCAAGAGTTATCAAAGGCATTGACTCATTTTTGGCAAGAAAAAAACTAGAAGCAGAGCTTTCAAGAGCGGTTGCGCAAAATCAGTAGATAAAGCTGATTTTGCCTAACCATCACGTTAGACTCTGTTCTAGTTTTTTTGATTAGCGATAATTTGTAAATTGTAAATCGATCGTCAGGGGCAGTTTACGCAACAATTGGATCACCTCTTGCAGATCGTCACGACTTTTGCCTGTTACCCGAATTTGATTGTCTTGAATTTGGGTTTTAACTTTTAGCTTGGCGTTTTTGATCGCTGTCGTTATTTTTTTTGCGTTTTCTTTATCGATGCCATTGATCAATTCTGCCGTTTGACGAGCTTTTGCCCCCAAGGCATGCTCCGTTTCGCCAAATTGAATATTTTTCGTTGGTACATTCCGTTTGATCAGCTTCGCAAAGAGCACATCTTTGATTTGCTCCAACTTAAATTCGTCATCTCCAACGATCGTCAGTTTGCCCTCAGTCATCTTGATTTCTACCGTGGAGCCTTTAAAATCAAATCGGTTTTTCAATTCTTTTTCCGCCTGTTGAATGGCGTTTTTCACTTCTTCTGTGTTGATCTCAGATACGACATCAAAACTTGCTTCTTTTGCCAAAATCAATCACTCCTCTCATCTCTTACCTATGATTTTAACATGGAGGCGAACGATGCGGGAATGAAAAGTAAATTTTTGCAAATAATTGTTTCATTTTTTCACACAAACTGCTATTCTTTGGAAGGAGATTTTTAGTGAAGGAGCTAGATCATTGTGAGTAAGTTATTAACGAAGCACGAACAATCAGAACGATTGAAAAAAATAGGGGTTATTTTGCTGTCAGGTATCACTGCAGCCATTGCTTTAAATTTCTTTTTGATTCCCGCAAACGTTCTTTCTGCTGGGATGAACGGGGTCGCCCAATTGATCGTGGCACTTGCCTTGGAACATTTTGGCGTTCACCTTAGTACAGGGCTGTTTATTTTCCTCTTAAACTTGCCTATCTTTGTTCTCGGGTTCATCAAACTCGGGAAATCATCGACACTATTGAGCTTTATCAATGTCGTTGTCGTTTCCGTCTTAACGATGATCCTTCCGCAAGGAGCGATCACTGACAATATTTTGGTTAACGCTTTGCTAGGTGGCGTACTGTTAGGCGTCGGCGTTGCGTTTTCACTGAAAATGGGTTTTACCACCGGCGGAATGGACATCCTTTCGTTGATATTATCAAAAACGACTGGAAAAACGGTCGGTAAATATATGTTTATTTTAAACGGCATCATTGTCATGGTCTCAGGTTTCGTCTTTTCTTGGGAAAGTGCGTTGTACACGATCATTTCGATTTTCGCAATGAGCTACGTTGTGGACATGCTGCACACAAGTCATCAAAAGGTAACGGCAATGATTATTACGACCAATGCGGAAGCTGTTGGGAAAAATATTTCTAAGCATGTGTTTCGCGGCATGACTTTGTTCCCCTCAGTCGGAGGGTATTCAGGCGTACCTGGCAATATGATCATGATGGTCGTGACGCGCTACGAGATCTACGATTTAGAACAAGCCGTTTTAGAAGCTGACGGCAATGCGTTTATTAATTTTGTGCCGACCCAATCGATTACAGGCCGTTTTGCGACAGATGATGAACAACGGACCTTTAAAACGACAGGGGTCTTCCCAGAACTGAAAATACACAAGAAAAGCCGGCCATAATCAAGGATCGTCCATTTACAAATCTTGCAAAAGAAGGTATTATTTGAAACAAGAATTAAAGGAGGTCTTCAACCGTGGCATATACTGAAGTAGAAGCAGAAGCAATCAAAGAGCGTGTCTTGGCTGCCTTGGAAACCGTGATTGACCCTGAGTTGGGGATTGATATAGTGAATCTAGGCTTAGTTTATGAAGTCGAATTTGATGCAGAAACAGGCAATACCGTAATCAAAATGACCTTAACAACAATGGGCTGTCCCTTAGCCGACGTATTGACTGAATCGATACACGAAGCACTAAGCGATATTCCAGAAGTCAAAAATCCAGAGGTGAAATTAGTCTGGTATCCCGCTTGGACGACCGATAAAATGAGTCGTTATGCACGGATTGCTTTGGGGATTCGTTAAGGATTTTCAATCATAGAAAGTTGTTTCATATTTGTTAACTAGATGGAACAAGCTGTTTTCTTAGGTGTCGGACAGTTGGCAAAATGAGGATATAAACACAGAACTCTTTTATTAACTTTGAAAAAGTTGGTAGAAGAGTTTTTTTTTAGAATACTTTCTTAAATAAACAGTTACTTGGTGAAAAAGTTATACTTTTTTACTAAAAGCATTAAAGAAAATCATATATTTTTAAACCTGAAAGCTCAACGTATTTTCCATTCATATGACAACTCAAAGTGAGTTAGTATTTAACTTTGCCGAAATAGTAATACTTTCTATAAACCTTCGATCATTTTGACAAAAAAAGAGCACAGAATAAATTCTTATTCATCCACATTGATAACCTTAAGGTGCATCCCAGAAAACATGTCTAAAGAAAAGTTACTGAATTTAGTCAGAGACTTTGGGATACGATGAATTTTCCTTAAGGAGTCAATGTAGAATGAAGAAGGATGATTCTAGGAATGTTTTTTCAAAGGTCATGTGATTTCATCCTAGCAACTGACTCTTGGTTAACAAATATACAAATGTGTTCTATGCAACCATACATATAGGAAAACGATAGCCAAACTACAGTTTCGGTCAATCATTTAGCGAGTTACATATTTTTATTAGAGATTCGAGATTAATTAATTGAATTAATGTATAATTATAGTTAAGTTGTAAAAATGATTTGGTTGATTCCCTTGATCATAAAAACAAAAAAGGAGTGTGTTTTGTGGATTTTCTATTTACTTTATTTGCTTTTATTTTCGTCGCAGTTATCTTATATCATATTGTCGAATTCTTAAAGGATCAATCTACGCCAGAAGTGGCAGTACTTGCCACGCTAGTAGACAAACGAATGACTAGTAGCACGAATATTGCTGCAAACGGCTTTACGAATCAATCCATTACCTATTATCTTTTATTTGAAATCGCAAGTGGCGAAAGATTAGAATTTAAAGTAGGGTATGGAAAATACAAATTATACGTCATCGGAGATACTGGAGTGTTGAGGTATCAAAGAAAAAGGTTTAATTCACTTGATAGGTAAATAATATTAGAGTTGTCACTAAAGATAAAATTTGTAGTTGTTTACTTTAAAATTGGGAACGTTATTTCTTGTTTTTATTTCATATCAAAGAATCTTTAAAACTTTGACATATTTAAAATTCTTTTAAAAGAAAGCATGAGTACGATTCCTACAAATTAATAAAAAGTACTCAAATTTTAATGAATTTGGAATCAGAATCTATTGATCATCATTAATTAAACGTTTGTGAAAAAATGAAAAAGATAAAAAAACTTTTTTAACTCTAGGTTGTCTATTTTTTACAAGGGATGAATTTGAAAAAAACTATAAAGCATCCTAGAAATATTTTAGAAAAGGTATAATTTAAATAAAAAGTTTAAAACGTTAGTAAACATATTTTTATTTGGGGGATACTACTGTGGATAATTTCGAAATTGATTTACCAAATGAAAGAATACTATCAATAAATGTAACTGATTATAGTTTGTATAGATACGATTTTAATGCATTTTCATTATTGCCTCTACAAAAGCTAGCATCTCAATCAATTAATCAAAATATTAGAGAGAAAGTAATGTCGAACAAAACATTAAGAGCTGATTTATTTTCGAGTGTTTCAAAAATTAGCTTAGTCAATAAGTTATCTAATCAAAGCGAGAAAGAATATGTAGCAAATTTATCAGATATTGCTAAAGAGAAATTGGCTTCGGGAGAATGGTCACTTGGAGTGAGAAAGAAAACGGGTGAAACTTATGCGGTTATAAAAGATACGTTGACTGGGAAAAATAAAAGCTTTCTAACTATCGATAAAAAAGTAGTGAAGGACTTAGGGATACTACCAGAATTGTCAGCTATCCAAGGGCAACTAGCTTCGTTATCTGAACAGATTGAAGTATTAAACCGTAATATTCAACGTATAGAAAAAGGGCAATATAACGATAGATTTGCTGGCTTTTTCTCTGCAAGACAATTAGTAATAGAGGGGATGGCATCCGAAAATGAATCAATTAAATATGAATTATTATTAGGAGCAATCAAACTAAGTAATGAGACAGTTGGTAAATTAATGTATTCTATTCATGAGGATGTTCTAGCACTAATAGATACCAAACTAAAATCGAGAGATGCTAAAAGAATTGATGAATTATTGCAGAATTCTTTAGGATATTTAAACTCTTGTGTTCAATTAAATCTGATAGCTTATACAGTGTTAACGGAGCAAAAGTCTTTGTACGCTACATTAGCAAATTATCATTCCTTTATTCAACAGGAACTTATAAAAGAAAACAATGATGGAAGAACCGTTGCATGGTTGCTTGACAATGGACATATTGGTAATGACGGAAGAATAGTTGAGTTATCAAACAATATATCTAATACAATCGAACTGATATTTGAATCATATAATAAAGATAAGATTGAGGTGTTTGAAAATGAAAAAATCGATAATAAAGACTTGTAAATATCCTAAATGTTTGAAAGAAGTACCATCAGAAAAATCATTATTTTGTATAGAACATGATAGGGATTTGAAAGGAAAAGGGAAAATTGTAACAGCAGCTCTAGGTAGCGCAATACTCATGGGTGTTTCTGCTCTAGCGAATAATGTTGTTAAAAGGAAATTATAGGGTTCTCTTTTTCGATGTATTTATTTGTTTTTTGAGATAATTATGCGAAATATTATGTTAAGTGAGTTATTTAAAACTTTTTTTGTACATTCTCTAACAGAAAACGTAACGAAAAAGATAAATAGTTTTCTAGAATTTTAAAGGGGTACTTATATTGAGCGACTTAGTTAGTGATTACATTTCTTATTATTTGAATGTATGACTATGATGATTTATTCGAGGATTATAGAAAATTAGAAAAATAATATTGACTTATTTAGAAATTTTGACCGTTAACTCTATTAAAATAAAATTGTGAAAAAATTTAGATATCCATTTTTAGATTTCTTTTTTCTAGTGCTAGTTCAATCCAAGTTTTGTTTTTATACTTATATTTAACAAGCGCCAGAAAGCAGATCTTTTTTCTAGTATAGTTTTGGCTCTAGTAAAAGATACTGATTCAATTAAATATTCTAGAAATTATATTTTATAAAATTCAATTAGGTTACAGACAAGATGCGAAAAAACTCATTTAGTATGTATTTCAAGCCTTTTTTACGAGACGATTTAGCTATTTTATAAGATATAATTCACCTATAAAAGATAATTGGAAAGTACAGAACTAGTTATCGACTTGTCAATCTAGGCTTAGTTTATGAAGTCGAATTTGATGCAGAAACAGGCAATACCGTAATCAAAATGACCTTAACAACAACAACAATGGGCTGTCCCTTAGCCGACGTATTGACTGAATCGATACACGAAGCACTAAGCGATATTCCAGAAGTCAAAAATCCAGAGGTAAAATTAGTCTGGTATCCCGCTTGGACGACCGATAAAATGAGTCGTTACGCACGGATTGCTTTGGGGATTCGTTAAGGATTTGTGTTGATTTAACAACGTTTCTCACTCGTTTAGTATGTAGTCTAAGCCGATTTTTCGGACTTCGGATACCAGATAAAATGAGGGTATTTTCGATACGGATACCATACTTAATGAGACGATAATTTCTGAACTCTTTTATTAACTTTTAGAAAAAGTTGGTAAAGGAGTTTTTGTTTTGCAAAATTACAGGTTAGAGGAACTATTAGAAGAAATGTTATTCAACGAAAAAGCCAGAGGAATCTCACAAAAGACGATAAAGAAGCATCAGAAGTTTTTGAAACTGTTTTTTGAATTTTTGAAAAAAGAGCAGATATACTTTATTGAAGACGTGACACCAAAAAGCATTCGGCAATTCATGTTGATGAAATTAGAGGAGGGCTGTGCTGAAACATATGTGAATAGTCATCTAAGAAGCATCAGAGCGTATTTTAAGTATTGTGTGGATGAAGATTATGTCCGATACGATAGAAACCCCTGTATGCGTGTTAAGTGGGTAAAAGAGCGTAAGGTAATTATTCAGACATTTAATGATATGGAAATCAAAGAAATGTTGAAAGTAGCGAAGAAGTTAACTTTCTTTAAACCTCAGAAAATGGATAAGCAACACACTGGCTATCAAACAAAATTCACGAATCAAAGAGATTATTTGCTCTTACTAATTCTTATAGATACAGGACTAAGAATCAGTGAGGTAATGAACTTAAAAGTTGTTCACATCACTAATAAAGAGTTATTTGTTAAAAATGGGAAAGGGAAGAAAGATAGGATTGTTCATTGTTCACCATTGATTTATAAAGAATATATAAAATACAAGCGAGTAGCAAATTCCTTTTTTGAATATAATGAAATAGAGAATATAGAGAATTATGTATTTTTAACAAGAGAAGGTAAACAATACAACTATATCTTAGCTGAACGAGCAATCATAAAAATTGGGAATCAATGCAAGATTAGAAAATCTATTCGGGTAAGTCCACACAGTTTTCGGCATTATTTTGCCCAAAAATTGGTTCGGAATGGTACTGATATCTATAGAATTCAAAAACTACTAGGGCATGCTTCAATAAAAACGACTGAGGTGTATCTGAGAAGTTTAAATATTGAGGATGAAATTAGTAAAGCGGTCAATTATTCACCATTGCAGACGATTTAAAAGTGTTGTTGGTAGTTTTAATATCAACTAATAGAAATCTAAAGTAAATATAGAATCAGATTATGTAAGAATTTTAAATTCATATTTTTATAGGACACACAACATGGCTAAAACATGGTCTTGGGGAGAAGTTGCAAGTAACAAACGTGCTAAAGGAACTGGTTCAGGTGGAACTGGTGGAGGATTTTTTGTTCGTGGAGATTTAGATTATGAAATGGGTGATTTACAACGTTTAACAATTCCTTATGTGTTGGATGAAAACGGTCAACCCAAAATGTTGATTTATTCAGCACCAATTCATTACATTGAAAAACGTGGATTTATTAAATTACAAGGACCTAAAGGTGGAACTTATTCTCCATACTCTATCCGCTGTATGAACCCACTATCTCAAGTTGACTTTGAAAAAGGGAAAGAAATTGCTGAACGTGGTCAATATTGTGCATTGTGTACCCTAGCAAGTTTGCAAACAACTGCTCGTTTCGCTAAAATTGAAGAAAAATATGGTTCTTTGGAAGAGTTTAAAGCAATTCCTAAAGATAATGCTGAGAAAAAAGCATTCATTGATTCTTTAAATGAAGGTGACCGAGTTCGTGCTTCTTACAACAACCAACGTAAAGAAACAAACTATGAAACATACATGTTAGTGTTGCGTTTTGAATCTGAAACAAAAGAAGTTGCAGGAGATTTCGGTATAGAAAAAGTTTCTACTGTAAAATTAGGAACAAACGGTTTACCAATTTGGAAACCACTATTAATGAAAGTATCTCAAAAACGTATTGAAAAATTCACCAAAGCATTACAAGATGCAGGACGTAATCGTCAATTAGCACCTGAAATGATTCATTCATTTACTGATGCTACTGGTCAAGAAGTTAAAACAGCGTTTATTGACTTTGAATTAGACTTCCCTGTCCGTAATGAAAAAATGAATTCAGCAGCAGACTTAGAAATTCGTGCGATGTCTACTGAAAAATCTTGTATTACACAAGCATTTGTAGATGAAATCTTAGGAAAATCTAAAGATTTAATCGAAAAAGCAGACTTGGCTTGGGAAAAATCACATGCAAACTTACAAGAGTTTACAAATGATGAATACCAATCTTATATGGAAGATAAAGGAGCTTACTTTACTTCATTGAAAGAACAATATCTAACTCAAAACGATGTTGAATTTGCTCGTAAAGTGTTAGAAACTGCCAAAGGAAATAACCAATTCAAAAAAGATGAAGATGGTAATACTTCAGGAACTGAAGTAAAAGAAGCTACTGAAACAGTAACAGTTCCAGATGAAAAACCTGTAAAAGAAAATACTGCAGTAGCTGATGAATCAGCTATTCCTGCTGCGGATTTACTAGGTTTGGGCGATTTATTTATTTAATAATAAGTAATAGAGAGGAAATTAAATATACACGAGAAGATAGATTGATTGTCTAACTTCTCGTGTATATTTTTGTATAGAATTAAAATTAAATATCTGCGATGAATTACCTATACTTAACGGAAAAAGTACAAAACGTTGTTTAATAATTAATGTGAATTTTTAGTGGTGTTATTTAAATCAATAGAATTTAAGCGTTTACTTACATAATATGATATAATTAAATTAAAATCTCATATTATAGTAGGGAGTTATTTCTTATGGAAGAAGTTTTTGAAGTAATTAATCAAAGTATTGATTATCGGGCTTCATCTTATGTAAATGTAATCCATGAAAAAGAATTAAAACAAGTTTTGCTGAAGGCTATTGAACAAAAAGGAAAAACTTTAGATGATAATTTATTTGATGAGTTAAACACATTGCATAATATATTTTATTATATATTAGAAAAAAAGTTGTTATCAGTTATAGAACTTAACAAACTTATTATAGAAAATATTAAATTTAACTGTAGCAATATTTTCTTAGAGAGGTCGTCTATAAATATTACAGATGAAAATATTAAATCAGGAATTAGAAATATTTCTAGCAAATATAGTTTGAATAACACACCAACTAATTATCATGATGATTTTTCTGACTCAGGATACAATCTTTTGGATAGAATTTCTTCAAAAAATTTGAACGAGTTATATTTTCCTGTAATAGATTATGATGAAAATAGTGTTCACATAATGGCAAGTGTAAAATTTTTAGATAAGGATGAAAATTCTTCATTAAGAGTTTGTATCATATATTTGGATAGAAAAACTGGATATACTACTTTCTATGTTAATGGAAAGGTGGGAGGATTTAAAATTAAGAATGATAACAACGTCTCTATATCCTCAAGTATTGCTTTTTTTAAGCACATTAGAACATTAATAAATAGCTTTTTTTCTTTTGATTTTGTTTCTTATAAGAATAGTTGTTGTATAAATAGAGCTAAAATGTTTAACTTTTGTAATAAAATGAATAGCCTAATGATAGGTGATTATTCTGAAGAGTTGAATGCTTCTTTATCTCCTATTTTAAAAAGACAAATTCGAAAAATATTTAGTGAAATGAATAAAATGAATAGTAAAGTAAAGTTAGACACTGAGAAAACTGAAATGTTAATTAAACGAATTTTTTCTAATTATTTAGGAGAATTTATTACAACTGGCTACAATGAACGTGATTTGGTAAAAAAAGCGAAAGAAGCAGGTGCAGTATGCTATCCTACTAAGATTAGCTTCAGAGGACAGCAGTTAGCCCGTGGAAAAGCAACAACAAGAGGTAGAAAGTTCCCATTAACATTTGAATCAATTTTTTATAGCTTAAATACTGATATAGAAATTGCGGGAGAACTAGATGAATTTACTTTAGCTTGGTTTGATACTGATTTTTTTGCCGAACGTTCAGAATTAGAGGTAAGTCAAACAACAATTAAAATAACTGAGGAAATATTTTCATTAACTTTAAAAAATTCAAAATATAAGAATAAAGGGATGACCGAGCATATTGAAAGAGAAATTAGAAACGCTATTTATTAATAATCAAAAATGGAACAAGTTGTTAAATATGACTGCTTTGAATGGAGATAAATACTTTCGGGAAAAACATTATTTGGACTTGATAAAAAAATATATGCCAGAAGAAGATTCTGTAGAAATTTTTAAAGAATTATTGGGAAAAAAAATGTTTAAAAGAAAATTTTCATATGAATGTGATGATGATATTTATGATGCTGAACTGTTAGAAAAAAAGTGTGAAATATGTGGATTTAAAGTTATAGAACATGAATATTTTGAGCTATATTCCCCAAATTATTTAAGTGAACTCTCGAAAAATAATATTCAATTAATTAAAGATTATTATGATTCAGATTCTAAAATTGTTATGGAGGATGTAAGAAGTAATATTGATAGAGTCATTCCATTTGTTGGTTCTGGTATAAGTAAAAATGTAGGGATGCCATTATGGTTAGAGCTTTTTAAAAAAGCTAAAGATAAGATATCTGATGAGTATATACCTTACTTTGATTTAGAATATGAATCAAAAAATATTGATAAAATTATAGAAATGGTCAAAAGAGTGCATCCTTTGATTCAGGATGATAAAGATTTAAAAAAAGAAATAATAGCTCCTGAAATAAAAAAAACTATTCCTAATGAAATCTTACTGAATTCAATAATACCTGATATATTAAAATTGGATGCAGAATATATTATTACAACAAATTATGATGATTTACTAGAAAAAACGAGTTTATTACTATGTTCAGGATATGAAGAATCAAGAGACATTTCTTCATTCCAAGGATTTGAATCTTTGGATGAAACACAATATATATTCCATATCCATGGTACTATTAAAAATTATGATTCAATGGTGGTTACTAATGAAGATTATAATAATTTATATGATTCTGAAGAGAAAAAAAGAATCCTTTCTGGTCTGATAAATAAACATTCTATGTTATTTTTAGGCTTTTCTATGGATGACACATACTTTAGTGATGAATTTGGGAAAATCTGTGAGTCTAATAAGGGGTATTGCACAAATTATTATGTAATGATTAATGGAGATAGACAGAAAAAAGATGAACTATTGAAGACAACAAACGTAAGGTTTATTAATATTAAATCAACTAATTTTGATATTAAAAATCAGTATGAATTTATGATTGAATATATATTAGGAAATATTTATATAGAGTAGCTCTAATAGCTACTCTTTTTTGTTCCACAAATTTGCAACTTACTAGTAACGATGTTATAAAGGACCTTAAAGGGATACTTTTGTAATTTCTATCCATTGTAAATCCTATTCTACCAATAGTTAAGACTGTGATTTTGTAAATTTGGATGGTTTAAGGGTGTATGATGGTGAAAGTATCCATATTTATTAAATTATGGAGGGAGGAAAATGGCACAAAGAAAAATTAATGTCAAACCAATTAAAGATAAAGAGGTATTGAAGAATTTTGCATCTGAATTACTAAGAAATAAACATGGACAAAGAGATTATACGATTTTTGTGTTTGGTGTTTTTACAGGATTAAGAATTTCGGATATACTCAATCTAAAAGTTAATGACGTGAAAGGAAAGCTCAAGACTGATATTATTGAGAAAAAGACAGGAAAGAAGCGAACACTTAACTTGATGCAGTTGACTAATCAAATCATTATATATCTAGATGAAGAGCACGATGGACAAAGCGAGTGGTTATTTCCATCTCCTAGGGATAATACGAAACATTTAGCTACACATCAGTTCTATAAGATTATGCAAAAGACTGCTGAATTACTCAATCTAGATTATATCGGAACGCATAGCTTAAGGAAAACGTTTGGATATAGTTACTATAAAAAAACAAAGGATTTAACAAGCTTAATGAAGATTTTGAACCATAGCTCTCAGAGTGTTACTCTCCGATATATTGGTATAGAGGAAGAAGAACTTCAATCTAGTCTTGATAATTTTAATCCATTTCAATAAGTATTGTTATAAAAGTAAAAGCACAGTCAACTAAGACTGTGCTTCTTTTTTGCTTTCTTTTTAGCAATTGTATTATATTGTTTTCTATTTTCACTGCTTTTTGCATATAAAGTTTCTAACTTGGTATATTTTTCTACATCATTTGAAAAAGTAATTTTCTCATTGGATTTAAAATAATTAGACAAATAATAAATGAATGCAAATAGTCTTTCAATTCTATATAATATCCATTGTCGTTGTTCGTTTTTCGCATAGAAAAAGAAGCAGTCTTCGCTTTGAATATAGATTAGGATGTCATCACGAATAAATTCTGTATTATTCTGCACTTTATACATATTAAAATCTCTGAGTTTACTTCTAATAGCAGGTAATTGTTCTTTAGTAGGGATTGCAATAATATCTAAAGTATCTAAAGAATGAGTGTGGGGTAATTGATTCTCATCAATAGCACTAGAAAATTGAATCGGTATTTGAACGTGTTGATATTCTGTGAATTTCATATAAAATTCTTTATTCTCATTGGATAAGCATTGATTAAACAATTGGGAAGCTTGTGGCTTCTGACTGAAATTTTTATGATTATAGATATTTCTTACAGAACTATAAAAAGAAGCAGTCACTTGTTTTTGTTGATTCGTAGCTATTGAAAGATTAGCTGTTCTAAATCCTAGTGCTAACATTTTTTGTAAGGCATTGGCTTGTAAGTCCAAGTGCTTTAAATTGTCTAAATCAAACTTCTTAGAATAATAGAAGTGCTTGGACAACTTTTCCTTAGAAATCCATTTATGCTTCTTTAAAGTGCTTAAACGAGCTTCTAAGCTGATTCTATTGCATTGTAGTAGTTTTTCCAAGGCGGATTCATAAATTCCGTTAGATTCGACAATTAGTTGTAATAATTCATCACTATCAATCGCTCTTTTGTTGACAATATTTTTTTCAAATTCACTCCCTCCAATAATTTTTTGCATATTTTTTTCAATAATTTTCATTCTCAAAAGTATCCATTTTTACATAGTTGGGAAAGGTCGAAATAATCCAATTTTGTGACCCCTACATAGTAAGGAATCTCTTGTTCAAATTTTAGAAATTTTTTTAGGTAGCTGCTGTTTCGAAAAATTCACGGAGGTTTCCATTCAAAATTTGTAAAACTTCATCAAAAATCACCGAGTTTTCAAAAAGTTATCACGAAAGTTATCTAAAAGTTATCATCCATAAAATCGAAAAAGCACTTTATGTAGGGTTGATGCAGGGATAATGTAAGGTATGAAAATTGCTGATGTAAGGATAATGTAGGGGGAGAAAACTTGAGAGAAAAAAGAGAAATTTCTCTTAAGTATCCATCTCGTAATTATCCATTTTCAATTTACTATATATCTAAATTATACCATCCTGAAACTAATGATGGAAATTTGAATGACATAGTTAGAATTGTTGACAAAGAAAATGGTGATATGAAAGAAAGGTATTTGACTTTGGGGACAAGAAAGACGAACAAATAATTCATACCCCTATACACATTATTTGCTCGTCTTAGCTTATTAATAGACTTTACTCATTTATTATTCTAACTTGAATGTTATAGGTAGTTTTTCCACCATGAACATTTGTATAAGTAATTTTAATATGATTTATTGCATTAACCTTCATCCTAGCACCTTCACTCAATTTATAATAACCATTACCGTAAGATACCTCACTAAATCTATAACTAACACCGTTTATGTCAATAGTGGTGCTTCTATTTTGGTTGTTTCCAAAACCTTTGTCTATGGCTTCCTGTTTAACGCCAACGTTATTGTCTGAAATAGCATCTATCAATACATAACCATCTTCTATAATAGGCATACTAACACTACTCAATTTCTTCAAATTAATTGTTCTCATACCTGTATTATCAGGTGTCCAAATATCTGGACCGGCATATACGTTTTGAAACCAAACACCTATATAACCTTTAACTTCAAATGAATTATGAAATTTCCCTACACAGTTACCTTCACTACCATCTAATAAATTAGTATCTTCACCAACTTGTTCAAAACTATCACAGTAAATATTTGCCAAACTTGGCTTAAGAGTATCTTTAAATAATAGGTAACTTATGAAAACAAAAATACCAAATATTACGATTGCTACAACTACAAATAGTCCTTGTGAACTCCCATCTGACATTATTAACCTCCTTTCTCTGTATAAAAAAAATGTGTTGATTATTTTATTCCTATTTATAAAAATTGACCGACATGATGATTTTGGAGTTTGTCTAGCATAACGGCTCTTTACTAGCCAAAAAAAATTTAATAATTTATATTTTGGTTGCTGAGGAGTTGATACTATAAGTTTCAGGTCTACTAGACTCATATTCATGAGCATTTAATATGCCAATAAAATCAAATTGATGTACTTCGTTTGGCTTTAATTTTATTGTTTTTTCTAATTCGGTTGCATAAATTGAATTAATATCAGTTGTATCTATATCTCCGATAAATAAACCTTTACCCTCAGCTGAAAATTTTACTTTATATGATAATTCCTTGTCTGTTAGATTTTTGATTGTCACATTGATATTCTCTGATAGCCTCGGGAAAGTAGGGCTATCAAAATCCAATTTGTTAAAATTGAAATTCAAGTCGCTGATTTCAATGGATATTTCAGAATTTATTATGGGATTGTCAGTTGCCGTATTTATCAAATTATTTTCAGCTTGCTCTAAACCATCCTTGAAAATCCCTGATAAACTAGGACTCATAATGTCCCTAAACAGTAAATAACTCAAGAATACAAAAATACCGAATATTACGATTGCTACAACTACAAATAGTCCTTGTGAGCTTCCATTTGTCATTAAAAATACCTCATTTGTGTTATTTTATCACCTCTTTATTATATCGAATCTGAGTTTTTATTACAAATTTCCAGAGTATAGAAATGCTGTGTATAAGTTGATAAATAAGCAAATAATGCTTTGGTTAAGGGGATATAATAGAAAAGTAAAGGCATGATTCATTTTGTGGACAATCGTTATATTTGATGAGATAATATAGTTACCTTGACGAAAAACCATTTATAATGACCTCTAAATCTTTAAATGTTTTTCAATTGCCCTAACTTTCCCTGAAGTTAGGGTATTTTCGTATATAAAGTAGCTAATTTGAACTAAACTAAGAACAAAAAAGGAGGTATATATATGAATAATAGAATTATCGGCTATATTCGAACGTCAACAAATAGACAAGAACTTGGATTGGAAGTCCAAAAGAAAGCGATAGAAAAGTTTTCACCGTCCATTATTTATGCAGAACAAATATCTGGAAGAAAAGAGAATCGAAGTGAATTTCAAAAAGCTCTAGATAGTTTGGGTGAAGGAGATACGTTACTTGTATATAATCTATCAAGATTGAGCAGGTCATCAAGACAATTAGTTAATTTAATGTCGGAATTGAACGAAAGGGGTGTTTACTTAAAAAGTATTCAGGAAAATGTAGATACTAAAACTGCTCAAGGTAGATTATTTTATACGATGCTTGCAGCAATAGCTGAATTTGAAGCAGAGAACATCAGCATTCGAACAAAAGAAGCACTAGCGAATACAGATAAACGATTGGGCAGACCACCTATTAAAAATAACGTAAAAAAGAGAATTATTAAATTGTATGATAAAAAAGAGCTATCACTAAATGAAATTGCTATGAAATGTAATGTTAGCGTGAAAACAGTTTATAATGTAGCTAAAAATGAGGGTTTATCCAGAAAATAACCCTTGATTAATTTTTCGACTGAAGGTAACATAGAAAAGGGAAGCAAGATTATGACCGGTAATAAATCAAGGTTTTTTACCGATGAACAAATAAAAAAATAACGAACAGGTAAAGGCTGTCTTATCAATGATTTGAAGTTGATAAAGCAGGCTTTTTTTGACGTGGCAAAAACCTTGATTATTTACCTCTTACTACATGAAAAAAAGGTGGATTTTATGGCTTTAAAAGATGGGATAAAAATAATCATTCAAACAAGTAAAAAATAAGGAAGTGTCAGAAATGAATTATTGTAGTCAGTGTGGAGAGAAGTTAGCGAAAGGTTCGAATTTTTGTGAAGAATGTGGCAAGAGCTTGAAAGGCGAACAAATTGGAAGACAGTTTGAGACACAATTAAATATTTTTCGCTTGAATCAAAAAAAAGCTCAGTATTTAGAATCTTTTATTCAAAATAATCTTGTTATTGTCTTTGCTTTTATAGTGATTATTATGTTGATATTATCTATACAACTAATATTAGGATGGCTATTGTTTTTTTTAGCTATCATTTTTAGTTACTGGTATGCCAATAGCAAAAATAGTTCAGAACATTCATGGAACAAGAAAGTGAAAGAAACCGTAAAAACAATTGATAAGGAAGAAATACGAGAGTTTGCCAATGGTCTGATTCAAACCGCTACTAAAAATCTAACGGTTACAAAGGAAAATATAGAACCACTATTAAATAGTAAGAGTGAAGTTTCAGATGATGAAAATGAATATCAGGGCGAATCAGGTGAGACACAAGTGGATAATGAATCAAGTAAGATTTATTATAGCTGGGTCGTCTCGTTAATCGGCATAGTGTGCTATTATACAGGCGTTTTCTTAGCACCAATACTTCAAGGTGAGATTAATGGTTTTGGGTATGGGATAGACACTACCATTACTTTGTATGATTATCTAACGTTTCTTTCTAAGATGGATGGTGGCTATCAGTTTTTATTAATTGTTATTCTGATAATTCCGATGATTTCATTTGTTCTGTTGTTCATCAACCATGTAGTTAGTAAATTTTTCCAAATGTTACTACTCATAGCGAATGGCTTATTTTTGTTTAAAATAATTTCTGAAATAAAAACTTATTCAGTTTCCTCAGAGTATTTGGATATAAGTGGTTCAAATTCTATCGGATTTGGGATTTTATTTGTAGTGATTGGAATCATTCTGATGATAGTAACGCCTACATGGAATGTGATTAAGGAGTATGATAAATGAAATTTTGTAGTAAATGCGGAGAGAAATTAGTAGATAATCAATGCCCGAAATGTAAAGAAAATCCATCAAAAAGATTTTTTAACAGAAAATCTGTGTTAATTAGTTTAGTTGGCATTATTATTATTTGTTGCAGTTTTTGGTTTTATAAAAAACATGTAGAAAGTGAATTTATTGATAATTACAATAATCTATATTCTGATAGCACAAAGTCGGTTCCAAATATGGATTTAGATGAACAAAAAGTAAAGAAAATGGGGAAAAGTCTTTGGGCAGTATCAGGAGATAAGTTAGAGTATAAAAGGCAATTGGCTGAAGTAAGAGAAAAAGTAAATATTCGGGATAAAGTCAATCAACTATTTGATGAAGCTATTCCAGATAATTTCGATTCTACGTATTTGACCATTAAATCAGGTACTCGTGAAGAAACACCTGAAATTAAAGGAGATGATACTTTTTCCAAAGGATTACGTTCAATCGTTAATTATTATAACCGACAATTTGATATGCTTGAAAGTGTGGAAGAAACAATCAATAGTTGGAATATCGCTATGATTGATTTAACGGACATTGACACACTAGAAAACTCTATTCAAAGCATCAATGATACAAAATTAAATGATAAAGCCAATGAATTGGCAAAAGATATCGTGACGATAAAAACGGATTTTGAAGATTACTTTAATGAGCATGTTGGCTGGCATTTTAATCTTTCAGATAATAAATTAGGTGATATCTATCACTTTAATTATCCTGAAAATCAATTAAGTTGGGGTGCTTTTCAAGGAAGTGGTATGACTGGATATATGAATGCAGTAAAGTATGATATGAAAAATAAAGTTTATTATATTGTCACACCCCTTATCAGCATGGATAAGACAGTTTACGATACCACAATCACGCCTATCACCCTAATAGATAAAGATACGATTTCTATTAATAATCAAATAGCCATGTATGACCCTGAACAGGTTGAAGCATATAACGTATTCCAAAATAAGCCAAGTGCGAAAGTAGATGCAATGAAAAAAATAGCATTTGATACATCAGCAATGGAAATAGCTTCTAAAGATGATGCGACAATCTATTTCAGCAAATTTAAAGATTCGATAGGACTTCCAGAGAAAGTTTCTTATGAATTTATTACTGAAGAAAAGGAAATGTATGAATTTAATATACGTATTAATTCTGAAGGCAGTGAAGAAGTTACAAATCGAGCAGGCACAGCAATTGTCTATCAAAATGGTTACATGACTTATAAGAAAGCAGATTAATTTCAAAGAAGGATAGAGGTAATTTGAATCAGTTGTCAATAAAAAAATATGTGAAAAATAAGGTGAAACGAACGTTTGTGACAGCCCACGTAATTATACCTCAAGTTGTTTTAAACAGATTATCAGTTGAATTATATAGTGAATTTGAAAAATTATCCGATAAAGAGCAGGAAGAATTGTTATTTTCCAAGGATTTAGTGCTGGAATTGTGGAATAAGCACATGGATAAAGTTGAAAAAGAATTGTTAGAAGAGATGTGAGTAAAGTCATGTCTCTTCTTTTTTTTCAAAAATCTATCTCAAAAATATTGTCAAAAACCACTTAAAAAATGACCCTTTAAAAAGCCAGTAAAATCAAGGGTTTTCTACTTGTTGACAGAAATACAAGATTATTGTAATATAAACGATTTTTCAATGGATTTTTTGAAAATATACCTCTCAGACTTCACGAAAAAATTTTTATGGGGAATTATCCACTTCATGTTCAATTTAAGGTGTTTTTTAGGTCGAATTTAAGATGGAAAATAAAATAAACGTTGATATATCAATGTTTTTAATGGTTTCGATATATCTAAGAACGGAACAAGAAAATAAGAGCATTCTTTTAATAAAAATACACTAATTATTTTTTGTTGTCCGAAAATGATATCCATTCTTGACTTCAGTTGATAATTGATGATATAGTCCGGACCTAAATTGATTAATAAAATAATTTCGGAGGATAAATTAAATGAATTCAAAAAAATTAACAGCAGAGGAATTGACTGAGAAACAAGAAAAAGTAAAGGCTTGGCTACATATATTGGACAAAATTTATGGGGTAAAAATGAACGTTTTTTCTAAAGCCATTGGTATTCACAATCAAAATCTACATAATTTTCGAAAAGGAAAACGTGGATTGACAGAAGAAAAAACGATATTATTAGAGAAAGTAATCGTTTTAAAATACGGTAGATTACTAATGTTGGAGGACAGAGAGTATGAAAGTATATCTAAGTAATATTCCGAATAAAGAAAAACCCAATCCAATAACCATCCGCAAAATATCTAACACTGTAATGAATACATTAGTAGATATTTCAATGCAGGAATTTGCAGAAGAACTCGCTGTGGACGGTAAAACTGTTGTATTAGCTGAATTAAAAGAGCCTAAGTTGTCTAAGTATACAGAGATTATTGGTCAAGAATTAATAATGCTCGATTTTGATAATAAAGATGAAAATAATTTGTATACATTGGAAGACTTGGAATCTGATTCGTTGATGCAAGAATATGCTTGTTTTATATATAAAACGTTTAGTGATAAAAATTCTAACCTAGATAAATTTCGTGTGGTTTTTCGATTAGATAAAGTGGTTACTTCTAATAAAGAAATTGAACAAATATATCAAGAACTATTTAAATTATATCCTCAAGCAGACAGTAGTGTTGGGCAAACAAGTAGAATGTTCTTTGGAAGTAATAGTGGATATGAAGTGATTGATTGGGATAATCGATTAGATACTGTTGCACTGTTACAGACAGCAAATACAGAAGTGTCTGAGGTTGTAGAAACTATAAGTGGTGATGTAATCGAGGAGTCTTTACCAAATTATGAACTACTGAAAAAAGGCAAGTATGACTTAGTAAAAGAAAAATTAGGGAATAATTTTGCAGGAGATTTTCCTGATGCTATTGTTGCAGGGAATTATTTTAAATCTTTAGATATGCAGGAACTATTAGAATTGCCTGAAGGAAATCCCTTTATGGATATTTTTCATGAAGAGGAAAGTCCTAGTGCGAGTGTTTTCTTAAACAAAGAATATGATACTTATTTATACAAATGCTTTAGTAACACTTCTCCTTTTCAGGGAGATATTATTAGGGTTGTTGGAAAACTATTAGGAATCAAATCATATACGAAAATTGTTGAAATTTTAATCAATATCACTAGTAGCACCATTTCTTGGAGTAGTGAAATAGGTGAAGCAAGGCTTAATGCTTTGGAACTTCAAAAAGCATTAGAAAAAAATACATTAATTTTAAATTTTCCTGAATTGAATACATATCTGAGTAGATATAGAAAAGAAATTAGCATCCTGTTAGATTTAATATTTGATTACACATATATTGATAAACAGACAAGAGAAGTAAAATATATGAATTTTCTTTCGATAAAGTCATATACAAAACTAGTGAAAGATAATTTAGGATATAATATTTCCGAGGGGAAAATGTGGAATATTTTAAATGTTGTCACTGTTACAGAACTAATTCATAAAGTTGAAACTAATAAGATTCCTAAAGATATATTTGATGATTTGATAGATAAACAAAAAAAAGATTCAGAACAAATTAGAACTAGTAATGTTTATGTTCCAACTATAGATATTCAAAATGCCCAAGCGATAGCTAAAAAAATGGTTCAAAATAGAGTAACGATTTCTGGACTAGGTTATGAATTGATTTATAGATTGTTCGGGGAAGAAAAAGCTAAGCGTGACTTTCCACAGGCATACACTCCTTTAGAAGAAAAGGGGTTAATAACCATGAGTAAACAGAATAAGAATTTACCTAAGTCAAGTATTGCATTAGAAAAAGCAGCTGTAAAAATTCTTGTAACAGAATTGGAAACTAAAGGCTACTTTTTTGAATCAGAGCTTATTTCTAAATTAGCTAAGAATAGAAGGATGAAAGTGATGGATACCAAAAAAAGGTATGAGAAAATTAGAGCTGATATTTATAATAAATATGATATTAGTAGAGAACGATTAACCAAGGATTTATACAGAGATTTAAGTGTTGTTGAGAAGTATTCACCGAAAGTAATATTATTTAGAAGAGAATAGGTATTAATGAAACAGGTAGGAATTGATACCTGTTTTTTCTATTTTTTAGTTAAGTATTATCAGACAATTCCTTATTGTCAATAGATTATTTACATAAAAACTAATATGATACATAAAGAAAGTCCCTATAAAATCTAACTTTTATTGACCAAAACGTTTTATAATAATAGATATATATATTCTATTCTATTGTTATAAAACGCGACCCTTAATTTTGCCCCTTTTTTCCTGATAAATTTGAATGTTTTTTCTAAAAATCGTGTAAAAAATTTTATTATACTTATTCTTCAAAACGATGGGGTTAAAAAAAGTCAATAAAATCTAGGGTAATCTACCTATTTTCACACATATCTTTACGCAAAAACCTATTTACATTTGATAATTGTGTGATAAAAACAGCTGTAAAACGTTGATATATTAATATTTATCTTTTGGTGCCAGCAAGATTACATCTTGCTTAATTAATAGAGAGAATTAGGAATAATATTCTCTTGAATTTCATCTAATTTTTTTAATTTTTGAAAAAATAGGTTAATAAAAGTCAATAAAATCAATAGGTTTTTATCAATTCATTATAGGGGTATATATTAGTATATTCTATTTTATACACCTAAAATGAATCTCGATTTTCTCCTAGAAAAAGGGGATGTTTTTAAAGGTCTTTTTCAAAAAAATTCTATTTTTTTCTATAATATTATATACCGCTAAAACGAACTGCAATTTTTCCCTAGAAGAAAGCGACTTTTGAGCGACTTTATTTTCATTTTTTTGAATTTTTACTATTAAGCATTGATAAATCGGTGGTTTACCACCGTATTAAACAGAGAATTATAGGTTCAGTAAAATAGCTAAAATTTGCTGCTTAGAATTTAACATATAACAAAACAGTGATAATTATTCATGGATTGTAATTTAAATATCTTTTGAGAAAATAATCTATAAACATCATCAAAACAAGAATATATCATAAACTATATAATTTATTCCAAACTATAATTCTTATATTAAAATAACTTGTGATTCGTTTTGATTAGCCTGTTTTATTCCCATAGAGTGTTGAAAATTATTTTTGATAAATTATACACAAAAAATTAAAATCGCTTAGAACGCATTCTAGGCAGCGTAGGATTGATTTTAATTATAGAGTAAATACTTCAAAGCCTTTAAATACTAAAATTATTTTTATTCATTGTTAAATTGGAAACTAATAGATTTTAGTTGTGCTAGATTTAGATTTGAGAATTTACATATAACCATTGATAAATAAGTGCTCAATCAGTATTCATGTAAATTGTAAATGCAAAAAACATCTCTCAGATGAAAGATAGTGGTTAATTCCCCACAAAAATTTTTTCATTGCATCTGATAGGTGTTTTTTGAAAAATAGATATAAAAATCGTTGATGTTACAATAATCTTGTATTATTGTCAACAAGTATAAAACTACTGATTTTACTGGCTTTTTTTAAGGTCATTTTTTAAGTGATTCTTGACGATAATTTCGGGATAGAGCGGAACTAATAGAAGTGGTATCTAAAATTATCTTAGAGTTGAATCAGGAGCAGAATTCACATTTGTCTTCTAATTCAAAGGTTGATAAAATTTAAAATGTTGAAGTACTTACGCTTATTTTTAAAACAAATAGCAAATTGAGAGTCTTGGAAATAACTAAAAATTCATGAATTATGTCATTCAGATAAAATCATTCCACTTATTAGGATTTTATCTAAATGACTATTTTTTTCTAATAAATAAAAAAATACTGTCGGTATTAAAATTCATGGAAATATATTGTTGAACGATACTAGCCTATACTTGTGTAATCATTAATCTAATTCTACAAAAATTGACTATACCAATGTTTCAAGAAAATAGAACAATCGTTTATAAGTCGTTTTCCTTTGTTAGTAATTATAGAAAAGTTCGTTATTTGGAGTGCAAATCATACTTTAAATTATTATTTAACATTAATTTTCTCTTAATTTGAAAGCACTTTACTATTTATTTAACTGGATAAAACTTGATTCTTCCGTATGTTTTTTCAATATTGATTAGTAGATATTTTTTATGGTGTACAAGGCTTAGTACATATATTTATATGAAAGATGCTTATTGTTCTTATTTGTTCAAAACTAATCTTTATTTAAATTATTAAAATATTAGTTGCAATGGCATTTGTTTTTATAGGGATTTTGACAGTAGTGCTTTAAACCTTTGATTTTTCTAAGCTTTATTTGTATAAAATAATACGATGGATTTTAACATCATCTTAGACAATGAATTTGAATCATCAATATTTAATTGAGTCTTGGAGACTTTTTAAAACAATAGATATTTAAATAATCAGATGCTTTTAAGTCATAAAACAACAAATTAATACAATCGTTATCCCTTTTTTCGAAATAAAATCGAATGTTCGGATAATCACTCGCCAATATTATATTGTAAACTATTTTTGTAACAATACTATTTAAATTTGGAGGGTATTAGAACAATGAAAAAAAATATATTAGCGACAACTTTTTTATCAACTTTGTTGTTAGTAGGTAGTAACCCGCTTTTATCAAATGCAACAGAATTAAGTAGTGAAAAAGAAGTTCCTGTAGAGATTCAAGAAGGTATAGTAGATATAAGTTTTAATGGGGAAACAACTAGTAGAGTTGATTTCCAATTATCTGAATTTGACTTAAATTCAGACGTTCGAAAACAGACTCAAGTTTTGAAAGCAGTAGCTACCGTAAATAATACAAAATCAGATGACGCGTATGTAAATATTTTTGCCAGGGTTGACCAATATGGAAACGGTATTGATGTTCAACCTTCAAATCCATACCTGCAAGCAGACATGGTACAAAGAATGACCTCTAAGCAAATTGAGAAAGACTTCGATGTTATCCTTGATGCTGATGCTTATGTTTGGAGAGGAAATAGAGATAGCAGTGTGAGAATTATTTTGTCTGCTCAAGAAGTACCCAATCCTTGGTAATATAATTTTAATTGCAATTGAGAAATAGTTAAAAAGTAAATTTATAGACTTTGGTCTATCTTCAATAGAAAAAAGTTTAAGTTTGCAAATTTTTACAAAATGAGTTAGATTGCTATACAGTGAATGAAAACGAATGTAGTTTAATTGGACAGCACATAGAATATTGAAGAAGAAGTAACACTAATCGAATCAATAACAATTTCTGTTTTTGGTTATTGAATTAGTGTTCCTTCTTTTGTTCTTTTCATTTAGATGAAAAAATTAGCCATTAATCTGGTCACTATCTTTGTGAATTCTAGAGTTAAACGAAATTTCTACAACGTCTGATGTTTGATAATAGTATTTCTAATATTAAACACAATTATGAATAGCTAAAAAGATTTGCTGAAAAAATCACATAGTGTAACGTGATAAATAATACATTTAATAAAAATAATAAGATTTATATGATAATGATTATAATGATTCCTTATTTTCAAATGGTTTGTAATATATTGCATTCTTAAATATAACTAATGTGATTTTAACGCTGTGAAATCGTTATGTAAAATCGTGAAATAAGTATACAGATAATTAAACAAAAGCTTAATAATACAGTCTCTTTTAAATAAAGGTTGGTAAAATGAATGGAATATATAATGAATACTTTTAGCAGTCACTATCTAACAAGAAAGCAAAATGAAAAGTTGAAATTATTTACGGTTGTAGTAACAGAAAAATATATTTCATTGAATAAATTAAGTGAAATATTAAACATAACAATGTATCAAACAAAAATATTATTGGTTGAATTAGAAGAGAATGTTGGACAATTGGAGTATGATTTTTCATCATTGTTTTTTCAAGAAAAAAATACTATAGGATTAATCGAAGGATTTAGTCAAGAACTTTTACTGAATGTGTTTGTTAATCTTAAGAAAAAGTTTTTTGATGAATCACCTTTTTTTCGTTTATTGCTCTATTTATTAAAATATCGCAAGACACGTGTGGTAGATATTTCAGAAAAATTAATGTTTAGTAAATCATATAGCTATAAATTGATTAGCCGTTTAAGAGATATTTTTGAATCACAAAGAATTCCAATCACTATAAACAGCGATTTCGAATCAATTTCCTTGGAAGGTAATGAGAAGTATATAAGAACTTATCATTATTTAGTACAAGTGATGGCATATAATGTTTTTGCAGATAGACAAACAAGGGTGAATATCGACTTAGTTGGTGAAAATTATAAAAGTCTACAAACTACTAAAGTGAAACATGAAATTCTTTTATCAATCCTAGAAAATGCCGTTTCTCGTGGGTATTTAGTTCAAGACCTAGATAAAAAATCCCTCGAAATATTTAATATTATGAAAGAATTATATGAAGATATTTCATTAACAAAATTAATTCCAATTAATAATATGGAAGAAAAAGAAAACGAGCTTGCTTTTTTTTATTTTTGCAGACAGCTTTTAATTCCAGAAACTACAAGTAAAAGAGACAAAGTTTTTTTAGGGGAGAAATTTAAATCTATAAAAGGTAACAAAATAGTTGATTTCTCAGTTGCTGTTTTAGAGGCATTGTCGGAGAAGTTTCATATAAAATATGACGTTGAAAATATTATTTTATATGAATGTATTATTAATACTTGGGCTTATCAAAATATTTATTTTGAAAATCTAAATGGCACCACTAGTCAATATAGTAATGATAACAGAATTCATGAAGTTCAAAATATTATTTTAAATACAGTCTTAAATTTCGAATTACAAGTTGGAGATAAAGAACTTTTTGCAAATAAATTATCCCACATCTTATCTTATTTTTTACCTGTTCAAAATAAAGAAACTGTGGTTATTGCCATATCTATGTTACATCATCCTGAATATGTACCTGTTATTCAAAATAAATTGCTTGCAATTTTCAATGAGAAAATCATTAAATTTAGTTCTAATCATAATGAAGCAGATATATTAGTCTCGGATGGTATTCTAAACCATGACAATTCGCAGGATTTTGCTTTTTTTAGGGATATACATAATAAGGACCATTGGGATAATTTAAATTCAGTGGTTCAAGCAAGAATTATATCAAAACTAGGATAATATATTTAGACTAAATACAAACTTAAAAATATGTGCAGGATTAGGAAATAACATCTTTATGGTACAAACTCATATATCTGAAAAAAATCTAAAATTTGAAGAATTCATTGAGTTCAAAAGACATGGAAGAATAACTTTGTTTTTACATTAAATACTGACAACTTACAATTTTCTATTTAAGAGTACGCAAAAAAGATTATAATTCTCTAATATTTAAATATTATAAATAAAAGAAGATAAGTGTCCAATATAAAGGTGGAGTATTATAAATGTGAGATAATTCCCAAAGGAGATTAAAGTGGTTTTAGTTAACATTTGTCATTTAAACTATAGAATATAGATTCTACCAAGTTAGAAGGATGTGAATTACTTAAAAGTATAAATTGGAGATGTGGTTAATGTGAAAAGCATGGGGAATAATTATGTGCAGAGATTAAGAAAATAGCTTCTATTAATCATATTAAAATATTTTTTCATTAAAACAAATTTTATATTTTAAATCTGGGTTACCAAAAGAAAGTTGGGGGAAATTGTTAGTAAGTAGAAACAGATATAGAAAAGTCATGAATAATAGTAGATTTCTCGAGTATCATTTTCAGACAATAAATGACAATACAAGTGAAAATTTACTCAGGGAATGTGACTTGAATAGCTTGAAATATCTAGTTGAAAATAATATTCGTGAAACAGTGAATGAATCTAAGAAAAAATCAGTCTTTATGAAAAAAGTGAAAATAGCTAGGAAAAATAGAGCGGATTTTATTTTATTAGAAAAAACCTGTGAGATAATAGCAAACAATATAGAAAATCGTCCCATTAATTAGATAGTAGTATTGGTAAAGGAGAAACAATATGAATACTATTTTTATGTTTTTACAAAAAAGTAAAATAATATTTCTTAATTGCTGTATACTATTTGTGTTAATAATTTTCGGCAAACAAAGTTTAGCTAATGAAATTAAAGATGAGATAAACATTGAGGCTGATGAAGTTACTTTATCATTGAACGATTTAGACTTTTCAACTAGAACAGTAAAACAAATTGAAACTGTGAAGATAAAATATGATGTAAATTCTTCTTTAGATTATTCATTGGTAATATCTACTGAAGGTAAGGGGCTTACTGCTAGGTTTATAGATACTTTAAGCAATACCTATTCTGGAATCCTTTTACCAACATCAAACCAAGGAGAAGTAAATTTAAATTATGAAGTCGTTTTGAGCATGGATGAATATGAACATTCACCAGAGAATGAAACTGCCATTACATTTACTTTTGTGAAAAAAAATGTAGATAGTTTTGATGATATTTCAGAGTTTGAAAATGACAAAACAAGTAGCTCTCTTGATGAAAACACTTTGAGCAATAATAAAAAGGACGATAACTCAACTAGTTCATCTGGGGAAATTATTGATGAAAAACCAGATGATTCAGATGTTAAGGATATGAGCGAAAGTGAAAATGATGAAAGTAACTTAGATGAAGAAGATAACAATGACAATCAAAATATATCAGACCAAGATAATTCTGGTGAAAATTCATAAGATAGGTTTCTTGAATTTTATCATTATAAAATGAATCAAAAGAAGTAAATGTATTAATGAATAACGCTATGAGAGGTTATTATCCCTTTTTTTTGAGATTGCGAAAATATTAGATAAGATAGCTTAGAGATTTCCTGTATAATTTTAATTGTAATAGATTTCACAATTACAAAAATAGGAGGATATTATTATGAAAAAAACTCTTTTAGCATCAACAGCAATACTTGCTCTATCTGCAATCGGATTTACGAATACAGCTCACGCGACTGAGGAGTCAACAAAGACAGTAGACGTTAAAGAAGGTAATGTAAGTGCAAGTCTTGCATTAACTAATCCAGATGTTACTTCTGTAGATTTCGATTTTGGACAAATTGATTTCGAGTCAGAACAGCCTAACGGAAAACTTAACCCTGAACCATTTTCTGTTACGTATAATATTGAAAATAGAACTTTTGCTAATATTGCAGAGCGTTTCGCAATAGCAGTATCAACTGATGGTGCTGGTTTAGATGCAACCTTTGTGAATGCAGGTGATTCAAATATTTCTGAAACAAATAGCGGAACTAAAAATACAGGTGATGTTACTATTGAAGCTACTCTTGACCCAACATTGTATAATGACGAGCAGAAAGAATTGTATAAGATTACAGTAAGTTTAATTGATTCAACCACAGTAACGCCCTGAGGATTGAAATGATTAATACAACAAAGATATAAGAAAACAGGAGTCATGATGGAAAATAAAAGTAAAATGAGAAAACGCGTTTTTGTTAACGTGTTTTCTCTTATATTCGTTTTAGTAATAGGTAGTTTATTTTACATACAGGAAGTTGTTGCTTCGGAGGATACTGATGCATCAATATTAGTAGATGTTCATCCTAAAGAATATGAGTATAGAGATAGCTATATGCAATTTACTCCTGAACTTAACAACAATTATGAGTTTACAGCGACGATTACCAATATTGGTAATAAAGATTTAGACGTTAATGTATATACATCAGTTGCTATATCGACGATGGCTGGAATAACTTATGTGGAAAATACAGAAAATCTAATGGATAAAGATTATGACTTTAGTAAGTATGTGAAGATAACTAATGATAACGGTGAATTAAAAGATGGTATAGTCCAAGTCAAGGCTAATCAAAGTGAAGATATATCCGTTGTTGTTAACTTAAACAAAGAACTTGATGGAGAAATTCTAGGTGGTTTAAATTTTTCTCAAACACTGAGTGAGCAAAAAAACGAGAATTCTGCAGATATTGTCCATGTTTATGAAAAGGTAGTCTTGTTTCGCCTCAAAATGAATGAGTTAGATTCTGAAAAAGAGCAAGACTATGGTGAATTTGAATTTATCAATTCACAGAATTCTATAGTTTTAAGTTTCTCTGTAATTAATAATAATCCCATAGTGGAATATGCAGAAAGTGGTCCCTACAAAGTCATTAACCCAAAAGGAGATATAATTTCAGAAGGTGAATTTGAAGAAGAAGTACTTACTTTAACTCCTGTTACAAAAACGAAATTAAACATTCCCTTAGTTAGTGATGCGGAATTAATGTCTGGAGAATATCAGTTCAAAATAACTGTTGATGGTGAAGAAAAAATTACTAAATTTAATTACACAAAGGAAGAATTGGAAGAAATATCAAAGCAAGCAGAAGATTCAAATAATGTAGTTGTAAGTCAAGACTCAAACATATGGGTAATTGTTTTATTAACAGCAATCGTTGCTCTTCTTATTATCACCATTATTTTGCTGTATCGCAAACAAAAAAAGTCTGAATAATAAATATTCAGACTTTTTTTTGTCAACTTTTTATTTTATTATGTTTTGTTTAAAATCATAAAAATGAGGATAATCCATAGGTTGTTTATAGTGTTATAGTATTTAAGAAGATAATTTTTATAGATTGGATGATAAAGATATATGGATTGTTGAAATTTAATTGTATAGCTGCTTTTTTTTAGTAGTGGAGTGTATGTGCCTAAGATGACAAATCTAATAATTATTTGAATCTTATATTCCTTACAAGCTTTAAGTTCTTTTTTGATAAGGAAATTACAATAATCGGAGGATTTGAAATGTATTACATTGAAAAAGTCTATAGCTTGTTCATAACAAAGAAGCAAGTAAACAAATTAATCATATTGAAGAAAACACTTATTAATGATGAGGTTTCTGTCAAAAGCTTATGTGAAGAACTGAATAAGAGTACCACACAAATTAAACACCTAGTTTTAGAAATAAATCATGATGCTGATAGATTTATTGAGGAAGATATTTTCTTTTTGAAAGAAAATGATGGCAAATTATACTTTGAATTAGCTTCAGATAATATGAAAAAAATTGAGGTTTTCGGAAAAATAAAAAAAATTTATTTTAAATACTCTCAATATTATCAGTTGATAAATTACTTATTTAAACATCGTAAAACAAAGATTGTAGATATATCAGAAGATTTGATGTTCAGTGTTTCGTATTGTTACAAATTGCTCGAATATATAAAAAGGGTATTTACTACACAAAAGATTCCTATTTTCATAAAGAAGAATGCAGATTGGATACATATTTCAGGGGCTGAAGCATGCATAAGAATGTATCACTATCTGTTTGAATTGATGGCTTGCGATACTTATTTGAACAACAGTTTTATTTCAATTAAAGACCCTGTTTCTGAAAATTATGACGCGATGGATACAACAAGAGCAAATCACCAACTAATGTTTTCTATAATGGAAAATGCAATATCTCAGGGGTATTTTGTGGAGAATGTGGAAAATCATGATTTGGAGCTTTTAAGCTGTATGGAAAATGTAGATGATAGTCTTCCCATTATAGAAAAGTTACCTCTGAAAAATACAGATACAATTAAAAAAGAGCTAGTGTATTACAGTTTCTGGGGATATATATTTATTCCTGAGTTCATTAGTGATGATGAAAAATGTAACAGAGGAAAAAAGTTAAAATCGCTTAATCATATTACCATTGTTGACTTTTCTGAAAAAGTAACTAACAAACTTCGTAATAAATATTTTGTAGACACTAAAACGCTAAATATTATCTTTTATGAGATTGTTATAAATACATGGAGTTACACTCATTTATTTACAGAGAATTTTTTGTCAAGAGAAATTCTAAGCAGTACTCAAAAAAGAATGACGGATATAGAACAAATAGTCTTAGAATCAGCAAATGAAACAGGTATCCTTGATGAAAAAGATATGATTTATATTAAGAAACTAACACAAATTATTGCATCCAATATTTTGTTTCAAGAGGATGATTTAATTTATATAGCAGTGACTGGAATTAATCAGCCAGAATATATCAACGTTGTTAAGAATATTTTGTCTAAAATGTACTCTCATAATTTTATCCAATTCACGACTAATGTTGTAAAAGCTGATATCGTAATATCAGATTGTGCTATAGGAAATACATCAAAAGAAGTAAATGTTGTTTTTATGGATTGTATACAAAAAAAAGAGAATTGGGAGAGATTAAATTTACTAATCCAATCTCTTATCATGGAAAAATGTATATATAAAAATCTAACAATGATTGGAAAGTAAAATCAAGAATAAATATTGAAATAATAGAAACTATATAGGAGATGTTAAATTTGAAAACAAACAAACAAACATTAGAAAAAATCAGAAAAGCTAGAATGGTTAATGTAAGATTTTTTAGTGATAAAGCTGGAAATACTTTAGAACGAGCGTTGATAATAGATGTGGATGAGAAAATAGAAGATGTATTGAATTACTTAGAAGAGTCTATAGACAATATAAATATTATCCACTATACAACAAAGGATATATACAGTATTGTAAATATTTCAGAATTAGAAGACATTCATGATTATGTTAAATTGGAACATTACTGGGGGGATGTGATATCCTACGTTATAGAATACAAAGATTGTTTTGGATTTACGGATGAGCTATGTCTAGTAGCAAACATTGATTGCGATAATAATGACTTGATTACTGCGGTAAATAATCTTAATGAGAGTTTTGAAGTTGTTAATATATATGAATATAGAGATTGCTGGGTTAAAAGACCGTAAGAAATTTTACTTATCAATAGAATATGAATTTATGTAGGCATAATTGCAGTAGCTTTTAATCTGTAAAATTTTTTGATTTAGAAAATTGAATTGGTATAGTTATTATTGTATATATTGGAAGCACTTTGAAAAAATATATAGGAGATATTTTATGGTTTCTATAAATGATAAGCATTTAATTGACTTTATTTTTCAAATCAATTCATGTTTAACATTTGAGGAATTGAACGAATGGGAGTCTAAATTATCGGAATGCTCAGATGAAATGATTGATTCTGCGTTTTCTGATAAAGCAATTGATATTGTTCAATTAAGTGATGAATATGAACAGAACTATATAAAAGAAGGGTTTATCACAGTAGATGAATACCTATCTAAACATTATTCAAGAACTATCACTTTGTTGTTACGTATGCCAAAACTTCAAAATGAACTTATGGATAATAAACATAATAGTAATAATAAAAGATTTCACGTTTATCGAGAAAATGGACATTTAGCAACTTATGCCCAATAAATTTTATATTCTTTATCCAATAAATATGATTTGATTTAATAACAAACGGATATCGAATTTATAATATGCGTTTCTGGAAGAATAAATCTTTTTACAAAAAGATATTGACAGGGGTATTAGGTTAAACTGGAGAAAAACTATATCAATAATACGTTGGTTTGTCTAAAAAAAGTTGTTGATAAACAAATTTAACTGTGTAAGATGGGGACCTATAAAAAAGGAATTCAAATCCGAAGTAATTCTAATTTTTTAACCAATATATTCATTTAAATACTGTTAAATCAATATATTTACTACGAAAGACTTGGATGAGCGTATGAGCTCCAGTCGTAACATTTTAGCGAAAGACCGTTTCGACCAGCCATCGTTCTTGTTTGAGAACCAATTCGCAATGCGTTGGTTCGCTGACTATTCGGAGAAGAAAAAGCTAATCAGGATTTTCCACAATCCTATAAACCACTTGTTGAACAGAAAAAAATAAAGATGAGTAAAACAGACAATAACCTAAGTCAAGCAAGTGAGAAGTTAGAAAAATCAGCAGTTAGTATAATTATGAGAGAGATTGAAGAAAAGGGTTATGTATACGAAAAGGATGTTATTTCTAAGGTAGATAAAGCAAGGAGATTAAAGGTTCGTGATAATACAGAAAGGTTCAAGAAACTAAGAGCTGATATATATAATAAATATGGATTAAACACGTGTAGACTAAATAAAGAACTGTATAATCAGTTAGGAATCAAGGAGAAGTATTCATCTAAGAATGTTATATATAAATTAAGTTAGTATATTAGACAGGTAGTATTTCTATCTGTCTTTTTTGTTAATAACCTATGATAGTAAAGGATTACTTCTATGTATTAAGAATATTATCTCTTTTTATATCACTTCAAAACTGCGTATTGAAAAAGAAAAATACGTATATTTTTCCCTAGAAAATACTGGCATAATTGATAGAAATCAGTATACACATCTATAAGGATATTCCCTCTAGATGTGTATAATGGGAAGGTCAAAAAAAGTCAATAGAATCTAGGGGGATTTACCTGTTTTCACATATATCTTTACGCAAAACTAACTTTACACTTGGTAGTAGTGTGATTGACATAGCTATAAAACGTTGATATACCAGTGTTCGTATTTTTGAGTTCCAGCAATATTGTTCTTTATATTTATTAGTATAACAAGTTAGCGATTTTTAATCATGAATTCAAGTCTGAATATATTTTGAGGAAAGCATCCCTAAACATCATCAAACCAATAATATATCTTTAATGATATATTTTATTGTGTATTAAATATCCATGTGTATAAATAACGACAAAAGTGTTTTGAACAGTCTATCTTCATCCCTGAGTGTCTTGGGAATGATTTTCGATGAATTATACTTAAAAATTTATAATCGCTTAGAACGCAATTTAAGCAGCATAGAATTTATTTTGAATTTTAGCAAAGAAAGTACCATTGATTTTAGTAGTCAATAAGATTTTAGAAGTATTAATCTGTGATTTGACTATCAGAGTTCATTTTTTCAATTTCAACCATTTGTTGTTCATAAAATGGCGAGGTAGCTATTTTAATCTTTTTCTCTGTTGAAATCGTTAAAGATGAAATATAGTGAGGAGTTACTGCCACTTCAGCAGATGTTTCTGATAACGTAATTAATAATGATTGATTGTCGCCAAAAGTAGCATATTCCGAGACAATAGCAACTAAGCCATTTTTGTTCGTTAGTATAGACAAATACTTAGGTGCTTCGATAGTCCATCCAAATTGCATCTGGTGAGTGTTCATTTTGAGTCCCAACTTTCTATTTTTTATCGTTACTACAATACTAACATGAAAAACTCAAATATTATCAAATTACCTGTAAATATAACCAATTAATTGCTCTCTAAATACTTTGAAGTAATAACGACTTTAAATTCTAAATTAGAATTTAAAACGTTAACAGCATCATGAAATTTTTATGTATTAGTGCTTAATAAATAACGTTATATACAATTTAAAAATATTTTAGATGTTAAGTGCTATCCTTAATAATGAAATTTGTAATGGCTAAAATTTTAAAAAGGAGTCGGAAAATGAATAAACAAAATTTAGATTGCCTCAAAGATTTGAAGAAAAAACTATTAGGTAGCAATTATATTACTGGAAAGAATAATTCTATCAAAAATATACTAATGGCAAAGGAAGGAAAATATTATCAGGATAAAGAAGGAAAAGTAATAAAAGGTCATATAGAAAAATATGGAGTAGTTGATAAGGCATTCGAAAAATTAACTGACGGAAAACCTATCGAACATACTGATGTATTGCACTCTTTCTGGCATACATATAAAACAATGATGCAATTAGAAAGACCAGATTTATTTAGACCTTCAGGTTCTTTAAAAAAGGACAATTTTATACCTTTAGAAAAACCAGATAAAAGGAATTTACCTAAAATTGATAATGGATTTCCACCACATGCTTCCGATAAGTATTCAGTTATTCACAAAAAATATATTGAATACTATCAGCATTATTTTCCAGAGTATTTACCCAATGAAGTTCCTAAAAAATACACATGGATAGATTTTCTACTATACAACAATGATAAATTTAGTGAAGTATATGACAAGTATCCTAAACTAAAAGATTTTGCAAAATTAACTCATAGCATCGGAAATATTATTGTTGTTCCTAAAGGGTTTAATACTGGTCGAGGAGCGAATGACTATGGAGATTTTGCATTAAAAAGTTTAAGGACATTTTTGGATTCATTTAATGCTTGGGAAGATTATGTAACCAAGTTTCATTTAGAGTCGTTCTTAAATTTAGATGAAAATCAGAGTGAAAAATACTCTCCGATTTCATTATGGGATGGTCACTTATACGGTAAGGCAGGCTCCCTTCCAAAAAATAAAACTGAAATAGAAGAATTTCTAGAAAATGTAACGAGTTCTATTGAAGAAAGAGAAAAAATTCTATTAAAAAAAGTAAAAGATAAATCTTCAGAAATAGAAAAGCAGTCCATGCCAGATTTTTAAGTATGAATATTTTTTAGATTTTTATAGAAAGTTACATCCAACTAATATCTTCTGAAATATTTAGTAAAATATTGATATGTCAACGATTTATTGGTTTTCCAGTTTAAATCTATAATAAAAAATACCTATCAGACAAAAATAAGCGTAGAATTACCCATAAAAAAAGTTTCGTTGCATCTGAGAGGTGTTTTTTGAAAAATACATTGAAAAATCGTTGATGTTACAGTAAGTTTGTATTTCTGTCAACAAGTATAAAACCCTTGATTTTACTGGCTTTTTTAAGGGTCATTTTTTAAGTGGTTTTTATCATAAGTTTTGAGATAAATTTTTATGGTGTTTTTAGAAATAATAGGAACTAAAAAATCCATGTATGATAATTTTGATTTTTAAGAAGTAGAAATAGTTTTCAGCATACTGGAAACACTTCTAAAAACTGAGGTTCATTTTCAGTATAATGAAAACAAATAACGACGATTGTTTTACTAGATAAGCCTTAAAAAGGGTGGCTTTAATAAAAGTATCTTGACGAAACCGATGTCATCTAATGAAAATCTCTTTAGACATATCTGTTTAAATTCCTTTACTTCCCCATCAAAAAAGCAAAGGGATTTTTGTGACTACAATAAAAAGACAAGTAGATTACAAGTAAATTTAATCTACTTGTCTTTTTATTAATTTTACTTGGTATTAAAAGACTATCATAATATAATGGAAATGTAGTTTTTTCAATTTAAGGTGTGATACTGATGAATAAGAATGATTCTGGAAAGAAGAAGAAAGTAACTAAGCAACAAAAGGAAATAAACGATGCGTTTGATAATAAGCGTGAAGTAGAAGTTGTTCCTGCAAAAATAACTAATTCTTCTATACAGAAAAAAAGGGTAGCTGCATATTGCAGAGTAAGTACTTATGCCGAAGCTTAATCTGGTAGTTTTGAATTGCAAATTCAATCGTATAAAGAAAAGATATTGTTAAATCCAGCGTGGGAGTTTATCGGTATTTATGCCGATAGAGGAGCATCGGGTACCACTATAAAAATAGAGAACAATTCAATTGTATGTTGAATGATTGCCGAATAAATAAGATTGATTTGATTATGGTGAAAAGTATTAGTCGATTCTCAAGAAATGTATTAGATTCTATTTCAATTACCAGAGGGGTGAAAGCGTTACTTAATCCTGAGAGTTTATTTATTGAGGATTTGAATGTCAATACCTTAGATACTACAAGTGAAACATCGTTATTGATGTGAATTTTGAAGTAAATACTTAATAAGTAGTTTAATGCGAGGTGTTAAATAATTTATAATTTTTGTAAAGATTTTCTTGATGATGTCTATATATCTACTAGTTAAAGAAAATTTATATGCTAATTTAACTGTTATATGAAGCAATATAAACAGGAAATTCATAGTAAACAACATCAACAATAATTATAGATTAATATTCATTTGAAAATTATGAAAGGGATACGGATGTTAGATGGAATATTTAATATATTCAGATGAGTCTAACCACGACCGTTCAATTACCAAAAAGAATGAAGAAACATTTTCTGTATTGAATATAGATAAGAAGAATCAATCTAGAGAATATGTTCGGTCATATTGTGTGATATCATCTGGGATAAACCAAAATCTAAAAAAAAGATTTATTGAAAGTGAGAACACATTACGAAATCCATTGGCTACAAATAAATCGTATGAAATAAAAGCTACTGATTGTTTAAAAATAACTGGTAAAATGGGGGTTACTCAGGTAGAGGATAAATATATCAATCATTTGATGAACTGCCTAGATATGATAAGAGAATTTAGCATGAAACTTATAATTGTGAATTATAATAAGATAGAATATATTATCGAACAATCACTAGTTATAGATATTAAGAGATTAAAAAAAATAGATAGATTATATAATGAAGAGTCTGTGAAATACTCCTATGCAAAATACATACAAAATCATTATACTGATAACCTATTAGAAATTCTTTTTTCTGAAAAAAATAGCCAGACTAATTACAAGATTAAAAGAGAGATTTTAAGGATTAATAAAATGTTGAAAAAGTATCCTCTCAAGAAAAATGAATTTTTGGTAGGTAGAACGATGGGGAAAATGATTGAACAACAATTCATCAGCTTTAATGCCAAAGAAAGTTATTCATGGAACTATAATTTAGAAACAAATTTGATGATTGAATATTTGGATAATCAAAAAAACTCGAAAAAGTATAACATCGTATTTGATAAAGGAACAAAAGCTACTAAGGTTTTTAAGGAAAAAGTCAAAGGTAATAAATCTATTGGGATAGTCAAGGACTCCGATTCTAAGGAAGACGAGATTTTAAGGTTTGTTGACTGGATGGCAACATTTTTTGGAAAACTCTTAAGGTCTTATTCTAATTCAATGAAAATAAATAGAAGAGAAAATGAAGAAATCGCATTAGGTACCGTTGCAGATTTAGAAAGAGACTGGTTTAACTTAAGTAAGTTGCAATACGAGTTGATACAGAAAATGGATAAGTTGTTTAAAAGCAATGCAATTTCATTTTTATCCGGTGTTTTGGCTGACAATTCTTTAGGACTGTTGAATTATTTTGATTATGTTGGTTCTTTTGAATCTTATGAACAATTCAACAGGATTGAACTTTATCGACATGGACAAAGGAATAATTATAATCTTAACAGTGTCTGGCAAGAATACTACAAACAAAGAAACATACTATTTGATAGTAATGACACAACAAAAGGTATAACTTCTGAATTTTATAGAAACCTATAAAATTCAGAATTAAATGATATATTTTTTAGTCGAACTATTTTCTGATTTTTATAGTAACAAAGACTTTACAGAGTGGTTCTTTCTTTTAGATTATAAATGGGAGTCTTTGCTATTATTCATCCATTTTTTATACTCGCATGGATTACCTTTTTACTATATATTATGTATATGGAAAAAGAAAAAGTTTTAAAAGTTATTTCAAATAAATAGTATGTACCAAATAAACGAAACTAAAAGAATTTCGTTTATTTGGTATTTTTGATTTTAAATTTTTTTATAAGAAATCTAAGTATATTGAAGGGGAAGTTTCTAAAGTAAATCATTCAGTTCCTCTAATAATTCATTCCGTATAATAGTAATTTTCGATTCGTAAAAGTCTTTTCTCTTTGGAAATTGATTACTGTAACTATATTCATACAATGTATTCAATATCTTTTTTCGAGACGTTCCGACAGTAATACCTATTTCGCTGAGTTTAGGGTATTTCATGTTGAAATCATTTAATCTAGCAATCTCTTCAATTTTTTCCTGTTCTTTTTTCTCTTTTTCCTCTTGTTTCCTTTCAATAAGCAATTTATTAAAAAGTTCTTTTCTTTTAGCTAACTCATCTTCAGTTATAACAAATTTGGAAACAAAAGGTTCAATAAATTCATCCACTTTAATTAATAACTCTTTAGCATCACTTTGGGCTAAAAATGCACGATTTTTACAAACTCTCATCCATTCTAACGTAGGCTCATTATTTTTCACATACCAATTTTCAGCATCTGGATAAAGATATCCCTTGTACCCAGAAACTCCATAGGTACTTTTAGTTTCTTTAATGATAAGTGCGTGTAATATTAAGTGTTCAAATAAGTCACAGTAAGTCAAACTTTCTTTTTTCTGAGATTCAAAAGGGTACTTATATCTTTTTATGACGGGTAGTTTAGACATATTTGAATATTTGTTTTCGTCTATATGATGACAATATAAGCCGTCAGATGTTTTGCTGTATTTCCCTTTAGTTATTGACTTAATCTCTCCTTTTAAAAACCTTTCATACGAACTTTCTCTGAAATAATCATCAGAAACTTCTCCGTGCTTATTTAAGAGGTGTTGAGTAGCTTCTTTGTAAGATAATGTTAATAGAAACTCGTAATTTAATCTTTTTGTAGAACTAACTTCAGGTGTAATCATTTACAGAGTGCCTCCCGAATTATGAAATTGATATTATCTATTTTATCACTTGAACAGCAGTTCTGTACCAAATGAATTTAATGAAAATAATAAATAGATAGACTTTTTTTCTTTACAACAATGAGCATGCAACAAATTTTATTGAAGAAAGTAAAAAGACTCAACTAAATATCGTCAATGACAGATTTCAAACAAGAATATTTAAAAAGGTTGGTATATCAGTATTTCATAGCATTTGCATTTTACATCTAATACACAAAACATCTCTCAGATATCTTCAAGTGGATAATTCCCCATAAAAATTTCTTTCATGAATCTGAGAGGTTTTTTTTCAAAAATAGACGTAAAAATCGTTGATGCTACAATAATATTGTATTCCTGTCAACAAGTATAAAACCATTGATAATACTGTCTTTTTTTAAGGTCTTTTTTCAAATGATTTTTATCATGAAATTCGAGATAAAATAAATCATCATTTTTGATTACAGAATTTAGATTAATTTCTATGATTCATTTTCACCAATTTTTGTGGTGCTTGGAAAAGAGAAGTAGTTGTTGCTAATATTTTCATGATTGTAGGGTGAAGTTTTTTTGAAACCTATCAATTTAGCAGAGAACTGAATATTTTGAATGATACTTTTTCTTTTATAAGAATATAAAAATTATCTTATTGAACATACTTTTTAAAAAACACTGTAGTAAAATAATAGTATGTTTGTTCTGAAGCGTAACTATAAGCTATAATATTATTAAAATTAGATATGGAAGAAGTGAGAACAGTGGTCTATGGTTTTTTTATGGTTGTTATGATAATTATTATTCTCTTGGTTTTTCATCAAAAGATTTTTCGAATTTTCAAAAGTAAGACCGATACAGTAATCAATAAAATAAATAATTTTTGGAGTAGAATACTTAATCGATTAAACGTGTTGTTACGTATAGGTTCAAATAAAATTGAGAATAGATTGGGTGATAGTAGTTTTATTCAAGATAGTCTGTCACCCAAACTCTTAACGGGTGAAGAATTAAATAAAATAAATCCATATATTAAAAGAATAGATGATGGGGTCAAAAATCCAGACATTACTAATATCGCTTTGATGGGTAGTTATGGTTCAGGAAAGAGTACGATAATAAAGAATTTTGAATGTAAGCATCCTGAATATAAGGTTTTGAATTTATCGTTAGGTTCATATTCTAAACAGGAATTGGAAAAACAGGTCAAGGATAATGGGGAAAATGATGAGATTGATGATTTGAATGAAAAATTAGAAAATAGTTTGGTAAAACAAATGATTTATAGAGAAAAAAATTCTAAATTACCATACTCACGTTTCAAAAAAATAAATCATATTTCGAATAGAAGAAAGGTTGCATTATACTTACTTTTTCTTTCATCACTAATAAGTTTTTTTTATTTAAACGATTATCTAAATTTTAAAGAAATAGTATTGAGTAATGTTGAAGATATCGCCAGTAACACAAAGCTTCTTGATTTGATTTTGTATTGTGTCCTAATAGTTAGTACTAGTATTTTATTTTTTCAATTTTTTCAGACAGTTTTGAAACAATTCAAACTTTCTAAACTAAACTTTGCGAATGTATCACTTGAAGAGGACGAAAATAATTTTTCTTATTTTAATAAGTATATTGATGAGATTTTATATTATTTTGAAACGAATAAATTCGATGTAGTGGTTATTGAAGATGTTGACAGATTTAAAAGCATTAGAGTATTTGAACATTTAAAGGAACTTAATTTACTTTTGAATAATTCAAAACAAATCAGTCGGGAAATTACATTTATATATGCTGTGAAAGAGGATATATTTTCAAATTCAAAAGAAAAAATTGAGGAACATGAATCAGAAATTAGAACGAAGTTTTTTGAGCTGATTATTCCGATAATACCAGTTGTAGATACATTTAATTCTAGGGAATATCTAGTACCTATGATGAAAGAGAAATCAGTGGGAAAATTAGATGAAAACTTTGAGAGCTTTTTAAAAGACATTTCCTTATATATTTCAGATTTGAGATTATTGACAAATATCGTTAATGAGTTTTTTACTTATTTAGATATACATGGAAGTTTATCTGGGAGTATGAATAAAGAAGCCCTATTTTCAATAATAGCATTAAAAAATCTAGTTCCTTCTGCATTTACAGGATTACAAAAGTCACAAGGCTTTATCTATGAAATAATTGTTCAGGGAAAATTTGATGATGAATTAATTGAAGGAGTAAATGAAGAGCTAACAATAATTGAAACTGGATTTCAAGAAATAGAGCAACAATTAAGTATCGATAAGTTATCTGAAATAAAGAAATTTCTATTTGAACAAGGACTTTCTAGGAATGACAAGATTATAATCAACGGAGATTATAGAAATCTAACAGCTTTAGATATGACAATTATTGATTACATTTTAGATAACGATGAAGAGAATATTGATTTCAATTCCCCGTATCGAGGAATAAAAACAATTTCAAAAAGCAGTTTTATTAACATATTAAAAGAAAAAGATTCTGTTTTAAAAGAAAGAAGAGAGAAGAAAAAGGAAGAGTACGATTTAAAGAGAAATGAGTTAAATAGTTTCAACAGAGCATCTTTGGAACAAAAATTAAAAAAGTATTCTGATTTAGTGGAATTAATAGATGCAGAAATGACAAAAGAAAAATACGACAATAAAGATAAGGATTTTATTTTGTATATTTTATCTAATGGTTATTTAGCGGAAGACTACTCATCGTATCTTTCTATTTTTTATGAAAAAAGTATGACTATTGATGATAAGAATCTATTAGTTAAATTGAAATCTAATCAAAGTGTTGAATTTAACGAAAAACTTGATAATCCAGAAGGATTTGTTAGTGAACTTTTACCACAAGATTTTGAAAAGCAGGGAATACTTAACATCAATATTTTAAAGTACCTATTTGCTAATAGCTATAAAGACCAATATAAGATTCGTGATATAGTTTTAGAAAAATTTTTTATTCAAGAAGAAGGTACTTATTTAGAAAATTTGAAAATAATTTTAAATGAAAATAAATTGAATATCGCTAATTTAGTTTTTGAATTATTAAGAAAATATACGAATGATTTTATAGAAAAATGCAATGCTTCAGAAAAGAACCGATTGATTGACTTGATTTTTTATGTCTGTTTAGGGAACATAACCCTATATTATGGTGAAGATAATAGGAAAAAACTATTAATGCAAGTATTAAATAAGCAAAAACCAGTTTATGAAGGTAATGAAGAGTTTGAAGACAATGAAGATGCAACTGACTATGAATTCTTAATAAGTGAGAACATTTTAAATAGACCTAATTTCTTTATAGAAATAGAAGATTATGTAGAGTCTAATACCATTATGGAAGTCTTATCTGAACATAATAAAGAGGCATTTGATTATGCGAAAATCTATTTTGATGATTTAGAATTAAATAACTTGTCTGAAGAACAATACAATAAATTTATTCAATATAATTTGTATAGATATGATAAAGATATGTATTCAAAAATTTTAAACTACAAAAATTCAGATGAATTAAAAGCGGTCTCTTACGCAAATATATTAAATTCTAAGATAGATAATTTAATCAGAAATACGAATACGAACTTATATCATTTTGTAGATGAAGTTCTCTTTTCATTAGACGAATTGTCTGAAACAGAGGAAAGTTTTTTAAGTATATTAAATTCTCAAAAACTTAATAAACTAGCTATAAGGACAGACCTAATAGATAAATCAAATGTTACAGTAGAAAAAATTAGACAAGTAACGGATTCTTCGCTTTGGTCAACATTATTAGCGAAGAGAAAATGTAGTATCACATGGGAAAATATAGAAGATTATTATGAAGAAGTAGAAATTGATTTGTCTGTAATGAACTCAATATTCACTAATCAGAATGAAGTGAATTCACTTAAAGAACAATATGATAAATCTGATTCAAAAGATAAGTTAAAAGTATTGCTTAAAAAGATGGTTGATAATCAAGCGATAGTTATTACAGAGAATAATGTTGAGCTACTAGGGATTACAACATATGATGCAGGAAAGCTTTCAAGTCAAAGCACTCACATCTTAGCTAAAAATAATTTAATTGATTTTAATATGGAAAACGTTAGTAAATTTAAGGAAGATGGTATAATTGTCGAGGTAGTACTTAATCACCCAAATGAGTTGCTTGAAAATTATTCTGAGATTGATTTATCAGAAGAAGAAGTGTTTTCTCTCATAAAGAATTGGAAACTTGAATCAATTAAAGAGTTGCTAAGTACTATTGTTAATGAAGAATCAGATGACTTTTTCCAAAATACTAGATTAGTGGATATTATGTTCGAAAGAGGAGTTTCTTCTAATGATACATTGTTTGTAAAATTGTTTGAGAATATAGATGTTGAATACTTAAAAGAATATTTTATCTTTAACTTACAAGAGATGACATTAAATAAATCAACAATTGAACAAACCTTAAGTTCGTTTTTAGTAAATAATATTACTGATTTTACAGTAGAAGATTATAATTGTATTTTTGAAAGTTTATCAAACACACAATTATTCGTTGATTTACTTAATAATCTTTTCAAAAATAAAAAGTTGAATGAGATTTCTATAAAAAATGTAACATATTGGCTCGGAACACAAAACAAACCAATCTCTGAATTGACTATTGATGAAAATGGAAAAAATAAATCAGTTGAAATAGAAAATACGCCTCAAAATGTAGAGCTAGTGAATAATCTAGATAACATTGGTATAGTATCTACTTTTTACGTAAAAGAAGGTTCCGTTATAAAGGTGAACATGCGAAGAAAAGTGCCTGAAGAGCTAAAAACAGAATTGTTATGACATAATTCAGCATAAATACTGGGAGAAAGAATCTGAATAATAATAAAAATAAAGAAGTAGAGAAGATTATATATTCTGGTATGAATGAAAATTTGTCTAAAAGAGTAAAAATTGTAGAGGAATTAAAAGAAGTATTTCCGAAAACAGACTGGAGTAAGTAGATATGGACATCAATAAATCTCTATTAAATTTTGTTGCAAGTGGAGTAATTATTTGTAAACAGCTTGACGACTTTTACGATGCTTATCATGAAGATAAAGAATTTGCAGATGCAGTTGATTTACTGAGTAGTATTGCAATAGATATGAGACAATTAAAAGAAGAACTATACGCTTCTGAAGATGCCAATATATTAGGTGCAAAGGAATATATGCAAAAATACTATCCTTCAGCAATTTTATTGATAGAATTAATCCCTAAAGACAAAAGAAAGTTCATCCATTAAAATAAAATTTATCAATTTTAAATCTGTCTCTTTGTTATAAAAAAATGAAAAATTAGCGATGGTTTTGAGCTGTATTTAAGGACATATTTCTGAAAGTATTTGAGATTATGAATTGTTTGTTTTTTTGAAGAAATTTAATTGGACTACAGACGAGATGCGTAAAAAAATCCTCATTGAGTATGTAGTCCAAGCCATTTTAAGGGACATTTCAACCATTTTTTGAGGTATAATGAATCTATAAAAGTTAATAAAAAGAACAGAATTTTGGTTTCTAAGATGCACTGGAATCGATGAGATACTATCGCTTTAACGCAGGAAAAAGCGATAGAAATGCTGATATAACAGCACTTGACCTTAACAACAATGGGCTGTCCCTTAGCCGACGTATTGACTGAATCGATACACGAAGCATTAAGCGATATTCCAGAAGTCAAAAATCCAGAAGTAAAACTAGTCTGGTATCCCGCTTGGACGACCGATAAAATGAGTCGTTACGCACGGATTGCTTTGGGGATTCGTTAATAAGCATGATAATGATAGAAATAATAAAGAACCATTGAAGATGCTCAAGAAATTGAGTGTCTTTTTTTATTCAGAAAAAGGTGAATAAACGAAAATGAAAAAGAGAATAGTTGGATATCGGAAAATTTAGTAGTTATTTTATGGTATTTAAACTTTATAAAAAGTAATGATATTATAGTTAGAATTATGATAAAGTAGGAACTAAGGCAGTTATAATAAGTTCTTATAGAACTTTAATTCAAGGCGTGGAAAAATCAAAACGAAAATAGCGTACTCATAAATGAAAAAGAGAAATGGGGTTCTAATGATTGAAAAAATATATTTAGAAATAAACGGAGTGAAGCAAGGCTTAATTGTAGAAAGAAATATGAACAAAAATGCTCCAGTTTTATTATTCGTTCATGGAACTGCACCAATTTTACCCTTTATATGGAAGCGGCAAGTAAAATTCAATCAAGATTTCCATACTTGCTATTGGGACCAGAGATGGGTAGGGATGTCTTGTAGTTTGCCTGATGAAGCGGCTTTTAATATTGAAATACTTACAACAGATGTCCTCAAAGTGACAGAACAATTGAGGTATATGTTTAATCAAGACAAAATTTATGTCTTGGGCCATTCTTGGGGATCTTACATAGCGAGTCTCGCTGTTCAAGAAAAACCAGAATATTATTATGCATATATTGGTGTGGGACAAATAAATTGTATGAGGAATTCAGAAAAAGAAAAATATCAGGCAATTTTAAAAGAGGCTTGTAGAAGAAATGACAAAATAGCGTTACGCCGATTTGAAAAACTTGATCTGCCAGACAACTTTTTCGATACATATAAAATCAATAAAGAAAGTATGCTTTATGGAAGTGCCAGTATGAAATATACAGAAAAGTATGGATTTGGAGTGACACGTGAAGGCTATCAAAATAGTAAGCTGTTAAAAGCGGTCTTTCTATTTCCGTATTATACTGTTAATGAAAAAATCTGCTTCTTTAAAGGAATGTTTCAAGCTTCTGAAAAACTCATCAGTCAAATCCTAGATACACCACTTCAAGAGGTAGTTAGAAATATTGAAATCCCGATTCATATCATTCATGGAGAATTGGATAGTTCAACATCGTATAAAGAGGCAAAACGATTCTTTCACAGTGTCGATGCAAATGAAAAAAATTTCTATACATTTTCTCATTCCGCTCATATGCCATTTATTGATGAACCAGACAAATTTATGGAAGTACTCTCAAAAGTAAAGTGTTTTTAATTTTTTAACGGACAGTTTGATACTGTACCCGACTCGTGTAACTAATAGAATTGCAAATAGGCATTCAATCTGAGCATCCCGAAAAATGAACAATTATATTGAAAGAGGAGCTTTGTAAAAGGACCGTTGCATTTTCAGAAATGAAACGGTAAACTAGTTGAAAAGATTGGAGGAATGAATCAATGTTAGCTACGAATTTTGGGAAATTTACATACGAAAATCCGTTTATGAACGCCTCAGGAGTCCATTGTATGACGATCGAGGAATTAGATGAATTAGCGGTATCAGCAGCTGGATCATTTATCACAAAGAGTGCAACGCTAGAAGCACGTGCCGGAAATCCAGAACCACGTTATACCGATTTACCCTTAGGAAGCATCAATTCGATGGGATTACCAAATCTAGGGGTGGACTACTACTTAGATTATGCCATCAAAAAACAGCAGGAAATGACTCAGCAAGCGCCTTTCTTTTTCTCTGTCGCTGGTATGAGTGTGGCTGAAAACATTGAGTTATTGAAGAAGATCCAAGAAAGTGATTTTGAAGGAATCACTGAGTTGAATCTTTCTTGTCCAAACGTGCCAGGAAAACCACAAGTTGCCTATGATTTTCCTTTGACCGATCAAATTCTTGAAACAGTCTTTGGTTTTTTCACAAAACCTTTAGGTGTCAAATTGCCGCCATACTTTGATTTGGCTCACTTTGATGAGATGGCTAAGATATTAAACAAGTATCCGTTAACCTACATCAATTCAATCAATAGTATTGGGAATGCTTTATTCATCGATCCTGCTACTGACTCGGTAGTCATCAAACCAAAAGGTGGTTTTGGTGGTCTCGGAGGCGAATATGTGAAACCAACGGCATTAGCCAATGTGCGGGCTTTCTATACACGTCTCAAGCCAGAAATCAAAATTATTGGTACAGGTGGGATTCGTAATGGTCAAGATGCGTATGAGCATTTGTTGTGTGGTGCCTCTATGTTGCAGATCGGCACAGAGTTGCAAAAAGAAGGGCCGGCGATCTTTGAACGATTGACGAAAGAATTAGAAACGATCATGAAAGAAAAAGGATATCAATCAATCAGTGAATTTCAAGGCAAACTAAAAACGATTGATTAAAACGACTTTCTATCATCCTCTGTTTCTTTTTATAGAAGAAAGTGATAGAAGAAAGGTGGGGTTAAATGGAGAAATTTCGTAAAACAACTGAGGACGATTTAACGGAGTTAATGGCGCTGATTGAGGAAGGAATTGCTTTTTTAAAAGCTCAAGGATCACCACAATGGCAAAATGGCTATGGCCCAAAAGAAACTCAAATCAAAGAAGATATTGCAAAAGGCGAAAGCTATGTGTTAGTGAAAGATGGGAAAATCGCAACGTCTGCGGCACTGGTTTCTGGTGATGATCCTGTCTACAACGCAATTACCGGCGCAGGGTGGGATGGAAACGGTCCGTATCTATCCATTCATCGCGTCGTTGTCAGTTCTCATTTTAAAGGGCAAAAGTTAAGTGCCAAATTGCTGCAAGCTCTTGAAGTGGTTGCATTAGAGCAAGGAATCGTTGATTTGCGTATCGATACGTATAAAGCCAATATTGGGATGCAAAAGAATATCCAAGCAGCTGGCTATCAATATAAAGGAGAGGTAACATTTCCTTTTCCGAATGGAGAGCGATTGGCGTTTCAAAAACGTTTGATCACAAACTAAACATTCTTTTTCCATTCTTGTCACTTGGCTGAAAGAATGGAAAAGGTGTGTCAAAGTGAATTTTTGGTATGAAAATGTGGATAATGGTTGTCAGAATCCTTTCGGCTTGCTAAGATAAGCACGTAAAGGACGGTGCCAAATGAAGAAAAGAATCAAAAAGAAAAAAGCTTATAAAAAATACATCCATGATATTTTTGCAGGTTATGAAGAAATGCTTGAAAATCCAGCGATCGATGAGAAGAAGTTCTCTTATTTGAAAGAAGAAACAACCTTAAAACGAGACGATCAAAATCAAATCCGTTTCCGTACGATCGATATTGATTAAACTACCTTTTGGGTAGTTTTTTTCTTTGTTTTTGTTAATTGGAAAAATTTCAGAAAAAAAGCTTGCTCTTTCATTCATAGAGTGATAAAGTATTCAACGTTGGCAATTGAGCCAGCGGGTCAAAACAACAGTTGAAAAATCTTCAAAAAAGACTTGACCAAAAATGAAACAGATGATATTATAACGAAGTCGCAATAATAAAACAGTTAATCAATGTTGATACATCAACAAAATTAATTGAAAAAAGTTGTTGACAAATAACAAATCATTTGTTATTCTAATTAAGTCGCTGAGACAGCCGCTACGAAGTTGAAAAACAACGAGCGAAAAAAACTTTTAAAAAAGAGTTGACAATCAAATGTCGCTCTGATATGATATAAAAGTTGCTAACACAGCACGGTAGACCTTTGAAAACTGAACAAAGCAAGCAAACGAACCAATGTGTAGGACGTTTCAATTTATTGAAACAAATACATGCAAGCAATAGCTAGCAAAGTTAATTTTTATGAGCTTAATGACCGTATGGTCATTCAAACAAATCATTATGAGAGTTTGATCCTGGCTCAGGACGAACGCTGGCGGCGTGCCTAATACATGCAAGTCGAACGCTTTTTCTTTCACCGGAGCTTGCTCCACCGAAAGAAAAAGAGTGGCGAACGGGTGAGTAACACGTGGGTAACCTGCCCATCAGAAGGGGATAACACTTGGAAACAGGTGCTAATACCGTATAACACTATTTTCCGCATGGAAGAAAGTTGAAAGGCGCTTTTGCGTCACTGATGGATGGACCCGCGGTGCATTAGCTAGTTGGTGAGGTAACGGCTCACCAAGGCAACGATGCATAGCCGACCTGAGAGGGTGATCGGCCACACTGGGACTGAGACACGGCCCAGACTCCTACGGGAGGCAGCAGTAGGGAATCTTCGGCAATGGACGAAAGTCTGACCGAGCAACGCCGCGTGAGTGAAGAAGGTTTTCGGATCGTAAAACTCTGTTGTTAGAGAAGAACAAGGATGAGAGTGAAATGTTCATCCCTTGACGGTATCTAACCAGAAAGCCACGGCTAACTACGTGCCAGCAGCCGCGGTAATACGTAGGTGGCAAGCGTTGTCCGGATTTATTGGGCGTAAAGCGAGCGCAGGCGGTTTCTTAAGTCTGATGTGAAAGCCCCCGGCTCAACCGGGGAGGGTCATTGGAAACTGGGAGACTTGAGTGCAGAAGAGGAGAGTGGAATTCCATGTGTAGCGGTGAAATGCGTAGATATATGGAGGAACACCAGTGGCGAAGGCGGCTCTCTGGTCTGTAACTGACGCTGAGGCTCGAAAGCGTGGGGAGCGAACAGGATTAGATACCCTGGTAGTCCACGCCGTAAACGATGAGTGCTAAGTGTTGGAGGGTTTCCGCCCTTCAGTGCTGCAGCAAACGCATTAAGCACTCCGCCTGGGGAGTACGACCGCAAGGTTGAAACTCAAAGGAATTGACGGGGGCCCGCACAAGCGGTGGAGCATGTGGTTTAATTCGAAGCAACGCGAAGAACCTTACCAGGTCTTGACATCCTTTGACCACTCTAGAGATAGAGCTTCCCCTTCGGGGG